>DATHOQ010000036.1:0-224818 GCA_035484735.1 Terriglobales bacterium
TCCGTCCTGCAAAATGTGCAACAGCTTGGCTTGCAGCGTGGTGGGCATTTCGCCGATCTCGTCCAGCAGGATGGTGCCCTTGTTGCACAGTTCGAACTTGCCTGGCTTGGGATGGTTGGCGCCGGTGAAAGCGCCGGCCTCGTAGCCGAACAGTTCGCTCTCCAGCAGGTCAGCGGGAACGGCAGCGCAATTGACTTTGAGGAAGGTGCGGTGGGCGCGCGGGGAAAGTTTGTGAATCAGGCGCGCCATCACTTCCTTGCCGGTACCGCTCTCACCCAGCATGAGTACCGGAATGTCAACGTTAGCCACCAACGCGGCCTCAGAACGCAGCTTGCGCATCACCGGGCTGGCGGCGACGAAGAACTGATCTTCCGCCAATTCCTCTACTTCGCCGGGATAGTTTTGCTGGTTGGTGCCCAGGCACTGATCGAGCACCGCATCCAATTCTGCCTTCTGAAACGGCTTGGTGATGTAGTCGAAAGCGCCGAGACGCATGGCCTGCACTACCTTGCGAGTATCGCCCACGCAGGAGAGCATCACCACTTTTGCTCCGGGCTGAAGATGGCGAATCTGTTCGAGCGTCTGCAAGCCATCAATGCCGGGCATCAGCAGATCGCACAACACCAGGTCCGGACGCGATCCTTTTTGCACGCGCTCCACGGCCTCTTCACCCGTGCTCGCGGTCTCCACTTTGTAGTCTTCCACTTCGAGCAAGGTGCGGATGTACCGCAACATTCCCGGTTCATCGTCGACTAGCAGAATGTGGGCTTTGTCACTCATGCGTGTTTCCCTTGATTGGTGGGAGGGTGCAGGGGAATGATGAAAGAGAATTTGCAACCGGCGCCGGGCTCGCTTTCGACCCAGATTTTTCCGTCCATACTTGTGACCAGGCGGCGCGCGATGGCCAGCCCCAGTCCCATACCGGCCAGAGACTCATGCTGCGGCAGCCGGAAGAAATCGTCAAACACCTCCATCTGATACTCCGGAGGGATTCCCGGGCCAGTATCGGCCACGCTGATCTTCACCGAGTTCGGCTGCGAGCTGGGCTGCCGCCGCCGTTCGGAAGGAAGGCCGGAACGGTCGGCGCTGCGACGTTCCCACATGTACGGTTCGGCATGCAGCCACACCGTGCCACTCGCAGGAGTGAATTTCGAGGCGTTCTCCAGCAGGTTGGAAACTACCCGCTGCACTTTGGCCGAATCAAACGCAAATTCTGTCAGCTTGTCGTTCCCCAGGAAATAAAGCGCCAGTCCCTTTTCCTGGAAAGGATGCGACCAGAGCCGGCAAACCTCCGATAGGCAGGCATTGATGTCGCCCATTTCGAAACGCATTTTCACTTCACCGGTTTCGAGCACGGTGTAGCTGAGAAAATCCTGAATGAAGTGCTGCAGCCGCTGGCCGCTGGAATTCATGTCGCGCAAGACTTCGCGCTGGCGATCGTTGAGGCCGCCTAATTTTTCACTCTGCAGAAGCTCCACGTATCCGTTGAGGATGGCCAGAGGGGTTTTCAGGTCGTGAGCGGCCGAAGCCAAAGCGTGGGTGGTGCGCGAAAAGCGCTCTTGCAGCTGAGAATACAACTGCTGCAGATCAGGACCCGTAACAACCTCGCGGGTGAGCTCGGGGGACGCAGGCCGGTGTGGGCGTATAGCGGGATCAGCCGTCCCCGCAGCCGCAGCCTGAGGGAGACACGTATTTTCCGGCACTACCGCCATGGTCGCACTCAATTGGTTGAAAGACGGGGAGGAATGAATCGATGGTAAGGCAGGGGTTTTGACCTGTCAACGGAAAACGCGCAAGCAAATTGCCACTCATGGGCAAAAGTATGCAGTCGAAAGTACTTACGGCGGTTTCTATGAATCCTGCGGAGGGCGAATGAAAGGCAAACTGGCAATCCGCGAAACTCAGTGTTTCCAGGCTGATTTCCCGGCAAACGAGCCGGATGCAGCGGGTTTCACCGCTGCCCGACCAAGGTTCGAAGGCCTATTTGGCCCCCCAGATGCGGTAAAAACCGGGTTATTAGGCCTTTTTGGGAGCCATCTTGAATCGAAATCAATCGCAGAACGAGCGTCGCGAGTGGCCCCGCTTGCCGCTGGCGATCCCGGTTTTCGTGCGCAGCCGCGACGACGGCGGCAAAGACCTGCTGGAATTCGCCACCGCGCTAAATATCTCCGCCACCGGTGCGCTGGTCGCCGTACGCCGCTCCTTGCCGCTCTCCGCGCAGGTTCTGCTGGAGATTCCCAGCGTTCCCCTGGCCACCACTGCGGTTTTGCCCAAGTCCTGCCGCAACTTGCGCGCCAAGACCATGTGGATTACCCATGCCGCAACCTATCAGCTGGTCGGTCTGAGGTTTTCCCACCCATTGCTCAACCATAATTCTCCCCGGGCATCCAGTCGAAGGAAAGTTGTTTCTTCAGTGTGAAAAGTTTTTCCTATCTCGAAATCTGGCTATGAGACATAAGACCACAGTCGTATTGTGCTTGCTACCAGCCACTAATCTCCATGTAACTCATTGAATCATAATTGTTTAGCTTAGTTATGCACGGGTGACAGGAATGCGCAAAACTTTGGCGCTCTGGGTGCACTTTCCTTCGTGCCTGCCATCGGTGCAGGCGGCTTATGGCAATGCAAAACGCAAATTCGTTTAGTTCGCTAGTCCAGTCCCTCGGGGAGTTTCCACCGGATTCTGTAGTTTTCGGGAAGTCCGAAGCCATGCAAGCGCTGCGTGCGCGCATGAACAAAGTGGCCAGCGCCAATGTTCCAGTCCTGATCCAGGGCGAGAGCGGCACAGGCAAAGACATTATTGCCCGTATGATTCATGCGCTGTCTCCGTGGAAGAGCGGCCCTTGGGTCAAAGTAAACTGCCCGGCTATCCCCGGAACGCTTTTGGAGAGCGAACTCTTCGGCTACGAAAAGGGAGCCTTCACCGGAGCCTACGGCTCGAAACCCGGCCGCGTAGAGATGGCCCACCGCGGCACGCTTTTTCTGGATGAGATCTCTGAGCTCGACCTGTCTCTGCAATCGAAGCTCTTACAGTTGCTGCAAGACGGACAGTTCTGCCGTATTGGCGCCCAGGAAGACAAGAAAGTCGAAGTTCGCGTGGTCTGCGCCACCAATCGGAAACTGGAAGATGAAATCGAAACCGGGGCCTTCCGTCAGGATCTGTACTACCGCATCAACGTGGTGAATCTACAGTTGCCACCGTTGCGCGAGCGGCGTGGCGATATCGAAGATCTGGTCCGTTACTTCCTGGACTTTTACAACCAGAAATATAACTGCCGGGCGCGGCCCTTGTCTTCCGACCTGATTGCGATCCTACAGAAGTATCATTGGCCGGGGAACGTGCGCGAACTCGAGAATCTGATGAAGCGTTACGTGATTCTGGGTACTGAGGATGTGATCAGCAACGACCTGATCGCCCGCAACGAAAAAGAGTTCTACAATTCCGAAATCAACCTGGATGGCCCGATCTCACTGAAGAAAGTGACTCGTGCCGCCACGCGGGAACTGGAACGCAAGATCATTCTGAAAGTTCTGCAAGCCCATCACTGGAACCGCAAGCAGTCGGCGCGCGCGCTGAATATCAGCTATCGCGCGTTACTGTACAAGATTCGCGATGCCGGCTTGCCACCCAACCGCATCGCGCGCAAGCGTCCCGAGGCTGTGGTTGGCGAAGAAGCTGATCAGGATACGGCGGTCGTGTAGCCGCTTCCAGCTAACGGTCCACCTTCTCATCTCTGTATAATTCCGGCGGTCATGGATTGGGCAGCTTCCTTCCGCTGGCTGTTTGATTCGAAGCGTGGCGCTTCGAATCGCCTGATCCCACGCTGGCTGTTCCTGCGGGCGCTTGGACTGATTTACTTTTCTGCATTCTTCCCGCTGGTCTATCAAATCCGCGGATTGATTGGCCCGAATGGAATCTTGCCTACGCGCGATTACCTGCAAGCAGTGGCGCAATCGCTCGGCCACATTTCCCGCGTCTGGTATGCGCCGACTCTGCTGTGGTTATCGAGTAGCTCGCAAACGCTGTTGGTGCTGTGTTGGATCGGCATGGCGGCATCGCTGCTGTTGGTGTTCAATCTCTGGCCACGCGCCATGCTGGCAATTTGTTTCGTATGTTTTCTTTCGTTCGTGAGCGCTGCGCAGGATTTCTCCGGCTATCAATCGGACGGCATGCTGCTCGAAGCAGGATTCATTTCTCTTTTCTTTGCTCCGCCGGGACTTCGGCCCGGCCTCGGCGCTACTCATCCGTCGTCGCGTGCCAGCATGTTTTTACTGCAATGGGAGTGGTTTCGCATCTACTTTGAGTCGGGTGCGGTGAAGTTGCTGAGCGGCGATCCGCAATGGCGCAACTTCACGGCGATGGACGAGTACTACCAGAATGGCCCGCTGCCGACCTGGATCGGATGGTATGTGCAGCACTTGCCGCACTGGGTCCACGCCACCAGCGTTTATGCGACGCTTGGCCTCGAGTTAGGTCTGGTGTGGATGTTTCTTCTGCCACGGCGCTGGCGCATCGTTTGCTTTTTCATCGTGACGCCGTGGCAGATCATGGTCATCTTGACCGCCAACTATACGTTCCTGAATTATCTCGTGCTGGTGCTGGGAGTGCTACTGCTGGATGATCGGTTTTGTCAGCATCTCTTGCGCATTCTCGGAATTCGGCATTCCGAACCGGACGCAGCCGTGCCTGCATCGGTTGAGAACACGCCGGCAGTAAATGAATCTCCATTTCGCTCAACTTACAGGGTGATCAAGCTTTCGTTCGCTTCCGCAATCCTGCTCTGTATCTTCTACGCCACCACCGCGCTGATGCTTCTGATGTTCTCACAATCCATTCCTTTACCCACTGAGCCCATCGTCGCGCTCGAACCGTTTCGTATTGCCAATCGCTACGGATTGTTTGCGGTCATGACTCGCGGCAGATATGAAATCGAGTTCCAGGGATCGAACGACGGCCAGAACTGGGTGGCGTATCCGTTCGCATTCAAACCACAGGACATTAGCCAACCACCCCGTATTTATGCGCCTTATCAGCCGCGCTTTGATTGGAACCTGTGGTTTGCGTCGTTAGGGGCGTGGAGAGAATATCCCATCGTGCTCAATACCGAGGTGCGACTGCTGTCTGGGGACAAAGATGTCCTCGCACTGTTTGGCGGCAATCCCTTTCCGCAAAGTCCGCCAAGGCAAATTCGCGCGGTCCTCTGGCAGTATTGGTTCACCACGTCGGCCGAGAAACAGATTACTGGAGCGTGGTGGCGCCGTGAAATGCTCGGCTTGTATGCGCCGACGCTGGAGCGCGCAGCCGACGGCAAGATTGGAGCTGTCGAGATGCCGAATGTGGCTCCGCGCGAATAGCCGATGGAGATCACACGGATGTGCCATCATGAAGTGACATGCGGAGCGTGCTTCGATGAGCCGTAAAGCGTGCGTGGTCGGCGCTGGTCCCAATGGCCTGGCCGCAGCTATTGTTCTGGCGCAGGCAGGTTTCGACGTCTCTGTATTCGAGGCCGAGCCCACTCCCGGCGGCGCGGTGCGCACGCTACCGCTAACCGTGCCCGGCTTTCTCCACGATTTCGGATCGGCGGTGCATCCCTGGGTCGTCGGGTCGCCATTCTTTTCGACCCTGCCATTAAATGATTACGGATTGGAGTGGATACACTCGCCCGCGCCGCTCGCCCACCCTTTGGACGACGGCACAGCGGTGATGTTGGAGCGTGATCTGAGTGATGCAGCGACTTCACTGGGTGTCGATGGAAAAGCGTGGCGGCGGCTGGTGGGGCCATTCGTTGAACATTGGCAGGAATTCGCGCCAGAAATACTTCAGCCGGTCCACTTGTTCACGCGCCATCCCTGGCTGATGGCGCGTTTCGGGCTGAGCGCGTTTCGTTCGGCAGAATCTCTGGCGGCGAGTGCATTTCGTGACCAACGGACGCGCGCGCTGTTCGCGGGAATGGCTGCGCACTCTTTTCTAAGACTGGACGACACGTTGAGTGGGGCGTTCGGCATTCTGTTGGCAGTGAGCGCTCACGCAGTGGGTTGGCCCATTCCCGGCGGCGGTTCGCAGTCGATTACGAATGCCTTGTGTGGCCACCTGGCGAAACTTGGCGGCAAGGTGAAGACTTCCCGCCGCATCGAAAGTCTGGAAGCGCTCCGCGAGTACGACGTCACGCTTTGCGATCTTACTCCCCGGCAACTCGTACGCATCGCTGGCAGCCGATTGTCGAACCAATACCGGCAGCGGCTGGAAAAATACCGTTATGGCCCGGCAGCCTTCAAAGTGGACTATGCGCTATCGCAACCGATTCCATGGAAAGCAAGAGAATGTGAGCGAGCCGCCACCGTTCACCTCGGCGGCAGCTTTGGTGAGATTGCCGCGTCCGAGAAAGCCATGGCGACCGGCCAGCCTCCGGAGCGGCCATTCATGATTCTGGCGCAGCCCAGCTTGTTCGATCCCTCACGCGCGCCCAGCGGCAAACACACGGTGTGGGCCTATTGCCACGTCCCTAACGGGTCGCGCTTTGACATGCTGCCGCGAATGGAAGCTCAGATCGAGCGCTTTGCGCCGGGATTCAGCGATTGTGTTCTGGCTCGAAAAGTGTTTTCCCCCTCGGATCTTGAAAACATGGACGCGAATCTGGTGGGAGGAGACATTGGCGGCGGGGCGATGGATCTGCGGCAGTTTCTGTTTCGTCCGACGCGCCTGCAATATGCGACTTCGGCCGAAGATATCTATCTATGCTCGGCGTCCACGCCGCCGGGCGGCGGAGTGCATGGAATGTGCGGATATCATGCAGCGAGGCTGGCAGTATCGCGAATGAAGGGCTAGAGTGGCTGGCAAGAAATGCCCAAAATAATATTGATGGTTGTATTTATCGTCATCGTCGCCCTACTTGCTTCTACTTGCGCGGAGGCACAGAATTGCGCGCTGTCCGGAACCGCGACGTGGTCGTCGCAACTGCGCGACATAACTGCGGACTGTAACAACCGCTTCCCGTCTCCGGATAATCGCGTCACCCTCGAAGTCGGAACCCACGGGGACATGACGCTTCTCGATGAGCCTGAATCGCGAAAGCTTGAACTAAGCGCACGCCGAGTAGAAGCTCCCGCGATGGTTGCATGGTCTCCGACGTCTAATGCATTTTTCGTCAACGACGGAGAAGGTTCGGGAATGTCTAGTATCGTTCGATTATTTAGGCTGAACGCTAACCATGTTCTTGAGGACGAATCCATCGAGAAGAAGGCTGTCGCTCTATATCGGCACCGAGCACATTGTCATTCGCGTGCAACGGATCCCAATGTGTGGGGATTTGGATGGACACCTGACGGGCGAAATCTGTTTATCTTGGTTCAAGCGACCGCAAACGATCCATGCGGTTGGTCCGAATCGTTCGTAACTCTAGTTGTTAGTGAAACTGACGGTGCAATTCTCGAAACACTTGGCAAGGCGAAGTCTAGAGAGAGATTCGCGCCTTTGTTGCCGCCTGCACTTTTTGGAAGGTAATCGCTAGCGCTTCGCCGATGTCGCCGGCAGATTGTCACTCACCAGGGCAAGCAAATCTTTTTGCAGTCCCGGCCCGCACGCGACTAAACCGGAAAGAAGCGGATTGCGGTTGTTGCAGCGAAGCGGTTTGTGATCCAGAGTGCCTACGTAGCCTCCGGCACTAAGCACTAACGCGGCCCCAGCCGCCACGTCCCATTCGTTCTTGGGGGTCAGTGTGAAAGTCGCGTCTGCCAGTCCCGCGGATACCAGGGCCAGCTTGTAGGCAACCGATCCCATGGGGCGAATCTTGAACTTCGCGTTTTCGAAGCGTTTCCACTCGCCGCGCTTGGTTTCGCTGCGGCTCGCGAGCAGAAGTGATCCCTCAAGGACGGTTCGCTGGCTGGGACGGGCTGGCTTGCCGTTGTAGGTTAAGCCAGTTTCTAGTGATCCGAGAAAAACCTCGTTGCTGGCAGGATTACAAATTCCGCCTGCGACCGGTACACCATCTTCCACCATCGCGACAGAGATGCAGTACTCGGGAATCCCGGCAACGAACTCGCGGGTGCCATCGAGCGGGTCGACGACCCAGACCCGGCTCTTATCCAGACGGTGCAAGTCGTCCACACTCTCTTCCGAGAGCCAGCCTTCGCCATCCCGCAACAGTTCCTTGCGAAGTACGGCATCCGCGGCGCGGTCGGCTTCGGTCACGGGATCGTGTCCCAGTTTGTATTCGGCGTCGATCGCCCCGGCTGTGAAGCGGTCGAACACCAGGCGGGCCGCCGCCAGAGCAGACTGAATGCGTTTTACTATTTCGGTATGAGAATTTTTTGTCATGGATAGTTTCAGGTCCGGCCGGTCATGCCATCAGCATGCGCGCTCCGGATACCAGCAGAATGGCACAGAGAATGCGCCGCAACCAAACCGTGGGCATGCGAGTGCTCAACTGAGAACCGAGGATGCCGCCGGGAATCGAACCAATGACCAGCGCACCCACCAGGTAAGGATCGATATTGTGAATGCGGAAGTGCATCAAGCTGGTCACGCCAGTGAGGATGACGGCATGCATTATGTCTGTGCCCACCATCATTTTTGGCGGGAAGCTGTAGAACAAGAGCAGAAGCATCATGATAATGCTGCCCGAACCCACCGAAGTCATACCCACCAGAAAACCCGCCAGCAAGCCGATGAAGAACATGCCCACAATTGACTTCATGGTGGGCTTGCGCTGGGTGACGTGTTCTTCAATCCGGCGCTGAAAGAGCATCAAGGTGGGAACACAGATCAGCAGAATGCCGACGGCCGTGGTGATGAAGGTGTTTACGCCAGTGCCGTAGACAGTCCGAAGATGGCCCAGCAAGCTGACTCCCGCAATTGATCCTGGGACGCTCCCGGAAGCCAGGCACATGACGACTCTGGGTTTGATGGTTCCCTTTTTCACGTGAACCCAGGCGGAACCGATCTTGGTGACGAAGTTGAAGAGCGCATCGGATCCCACCGCCAGAATAGGCGGGACCCGAAGCACAAAAATCAGGATGGGCAACAGCAGGACGCCGCCCCCGATGCCGGTCATTCCAATCAGGGTGCCGACTACAAAACCGATTAGAATTTTCTCGATTAGCATAACGTCAGTCGCATCTAGCGGAGAGAACGAACTCCACCCATTAGGCGCTGTGGCCGTTCACTCCAATGAACCCCTCGCGTTCCATGTGCAGAATGATCTGCTGTGCTGCCTCTTCAGGACTTAGATCCGCGGTGTTGATTACCACATCGGCGTCTTTTGGTTCTTCGTAGGGATCGGAGATGCCGGTGAACTCTTTGAGGATGCCAGCGCGCGCCTTGGCGTAAAGCCCCTTGCGGTCACGCTGCTCACAGGTTTCCACCGAGGTGGCAATGTGCACCAGGATGAAACCACCCACCGGTTCAATCATGCCGCGGACTGCCTTGCGGGTTGAATCGTAGGGTGCGATGGGAGCGCAGATGGCGATCCCGCCGTTCTTGGTGATTTCCGAAGCCACGTAGCCAATTCGTCGAATGTTAATGTCGCGATGCTCCTTGGAGAAACCTAGTTCCGAGGAAAGATGCTTGCGCACCAAATCGCCATCGAGAATGGTGACCGGGCGGCCGCCAGTTTCCAGAAACTTGGTCAGCAGGACGTTGGCGATGGTTGACTTGCCTGAGCCGGAGAGCCCGGTGAAGAAAATGGTGACGCCTTGTTGGTGTCGTGGCGGGAAACTGCGACGCAATTCCTGCACGACTTCGGGATAGGTAAACCAACTCGGTATGTCGCGTCCTTGATTGAGGCGATCCCGCAGATCGGTACCGGAAAGGTTCAGAACGCGAGAGCCATTTGGCACTTCGTTGTCGGGGACGTATTGGTCCTGGTCTTCGAGGTACACCATCATGTTGAACGGGACCATGGTCACGCCAATGTCGGCTTCGTTTTTCTTGAATAGTTCCTGAGCTTCGTAGGGACCGTAGAAGGGCTTTCCGTCTGTGTCCTTGCCGGGACCAGCGTGGTCGCGGCCCACAATGAAGTGAGTGACACCGTGGTTTTTGCGGATCAACGCGTGCCAAATAGCCTCACGCGGTCCACCCATGCGCATCGCCAACGGAAGCAGGGAAAGCTTTACGGTTCCTGCGGGAAACTTGGACAGGAGTAATTGGTAGCAGCGCACGCGGGTGAAGTAATCAACGTCGCCGGGTTTGGTCATGCCAACCGACGGGTTAATCAGCAGATTTGCTTCGATCTGCTTGGCGGCACGGAAAGTCAATTCCACATGGGCACGGTGCATGGGGTTGCGGGTCTGAAATGCGACCAGACGGCGCCATCCTAAACGTGCGAACTCGGCCCGCAGTTCAGCGGGAGTCAGTCGTAGCGTACGGAAGTCGTAGTGGGAAGGCATCTGAAGACCTTCCAAAGTCCCACCGACGTACCAGGGATTGGATTTGTTGATCGCGTAGTCGGCGCCGGGGTGAGCGGCACTGGTGCTATTGAATACCGCTTTCGCTTCGGCTGCGCGGTCGGGTTGCCAGACATCTTCTACGGACAACACCGCTAGCATCACGCCTTCGGGATCACGCAATGCGATCTTGCTGCTGCCCGGCTTCAAAGTCTTGGCGAAGGCTTCGGTGACATCCAAGGTGATCGGCATGGGCCAGATCACGCCGCTCTTCAGCCGCATGTTGTGACAGACGCCCTCATAGTCGGCCCGGGTCATGAAGCCACGCAAAGGCGAGAAACCACCGCTCAACAAAAGTTCCAAATCGCAGGTCTGACGGGCGGTCAGGTCCCACGATGGATATTCGCGTGATTGCGCCTTGAGTTCAGTGGAACGCGCGGATGTTGCAATGAGATTAACAAGCTCTCCGCCGTGCGGCGGAATAAGATGACTGGTCGAAGCGGTCAAATCCGTGAACCTCCCAGGTTCATAAGAGTGTTTGTCTACTATCTCTATATCTTTCCCGGCCTTTTTCCTGACTGAACTGCGAGGCTCAGCACTTGCGGATTCCAGATGGGAAGTGAAACCTTAAAGCGTTGCCCTGCCAGACTACTACGCAATTGGGTGCGGCATCAATTGCAGATGGGGCCGGTTGCAGCAAACTAAGTGTGGAGCAATTCGGTTGCCTTCGTGGAGGCAGCGAGACTCCCGTAAGCCATTGAAAATAATTGTCTTGGTGACATTGTTTGCGAATCCCCTGTAATCCTATCGACAATATGCAATTCTTTGCGACAAAACTCCACTCGAACTTGCAATGCTTTATTCCAGCTGACTGACTGCGACGTGTAATTAATTCCTCGGCCGTCGGCCAATCGGGGAATTTTGACACAAGAGACATTCCCCAGTAGGGTGCCATTGCAGGCTTAGGATGGCAGTACCTGTTGTAGAGTTTGGTCCACTCAAAGTCGTTACTACCCACGATGAACGCCCGTTCCGTCGGCTGAAAGACGTGAGCGGAATTCCCTGTGGCGAACTTCGCAAAGAGTGTGTTTGCTCGACTTCCGGTCGGAGCCAACCCCTATAGACGCTATAGAATCCGCGCCCTGCTCGACAAATCGGCAGTCTCGGGTTGTATGGCTTGTCGGGCCGGGCAAAATTATCCACAGAATACTTGAGAAGATGGCCCCATATGGCATCTCGAATGCTCTTTGCTTCGACACAGCGGATACATTGATCTTTTCCTCACCGACTAGTCGAACGTGTGTGAAGGGAAGGTCGCAGCAGCCAACCTCTATTTCTAATGTATTTGGGGATTTCGGGTAGTTGGGATGACGGAGAAGACTGTTCGCTTGGGTCCGCGAGAGGAGCAAATCGCCAACCTCTTGTTGCAGGGTTGTGACAACACTGAAATTGCCAGCGAACTGAAAATGGCGCGGCGTACCGTCAAGGCCCACTTCAACCGGCTGTTCCTCCGCTTCGGAATCACCGATGGAATCAAACGAGTTAAGCTCGCAACTCTCTTATACCGGAGGCAACTATGTCAGCAGCAGCCCAACTCTACGGCAGCCGCGTCCCCAGTGAACGAGAGCGGTGGGTCATTGAACTCGTGGCCCAGGGACTTAAGAATAGTGAAGTCGCGGCCGTCATTGGAACCACGGAACACGTCGTCAAAAACTACCTCCGGAACATTTACGACAAGCTCGGACTCTGGAACCGGGTCGAATTAGCGCTGTGGTATGAAGCGCGCCGCTATGAAGACATCGCCCGCGCGTGAGGGCGCCTGAATTGCGATTGGTTTATGCCGAAACGTCGTCACTTGAGTGGACCTATTGGCAGCTAGCGCGCTCGGCTGGTTGGAACTGATCGATTTGGGCATCGCGCTGAAGGGCGAACTTCCCGCCCGGAGTCTTCCCATACAATTCCGTGCCAGGGCAATAGTAGAGAGCGGTGTGAACGTCTACCCAAACCCACACATTAGGATTACCGGCCGCAGCCGGTTGTGGCGGGGCTTCCGCTACACCAAGACTCACCAACATGCGTTCAAACAAGGTGAGTCTGGGCTGAGTTGAACTTCCGGCACTGCCCGGATGCAATCCCCAGCCGGTGAGGGCAATCAGCAGGACCAGCGCTGAAAGTGCGATCGAGATATCCCCGCGGTGCTTGGTGAGCCAGATGCGTCCCGGCGAGTTTTCCTTTTCCAGTGACTTCAGCCACTGTAGCACCCCGGCCGCGGATGTCCAGGTTGCAGGCGAAACTGATTCCGGTTGCTGGGGAATAGGGACAACTGCGGCTTCGGATTCCTGTATTGCTCCCCGCACTTTTTCCTGAACTTCGGACTCCGGAGTCGTGACTTCGTCGGCGATGCTGAGTGCGAGAGCGGAGCTACCATCGGTCAGAGATGCCGAATCGGGAAATTGCGATGATGTTGGTTCGAATGGCGGAAAGAGTATCTCCTCATTGACCAAGTGCGGACCACCCTCCGCTTCCTGCTTCTCGTCCTCCACTGCCGCGTGTGCTTCGCTAGGTGAGCTTTGTGGCGATGGGGGTGTTTGGTTGGAGAAGTCTAGATCTTCCGGTTTGGAACTCATCAACCGGGGCGTTCCACAGCGCCCGCAGAACAACTCTTTGTCTCCAAACTGGTATCCGCATTGCCCACAAGTTGCACCAGTGCCGTTTCTTTCTGCTGCCTGGCTCATAGCAGCCAGCAGTGCCTCGATTTCGGGAGCTGTTCTCTCTCGGGCTGGCGCCGATTCGAATTGCTCCCCCGCCTCAACTTCGGTCGAAGTTCCTTCGTCTGGTTCTGCCGCGAGACGTTCTAGTTGGGGCCGCAGCCGTTCCAGCACGTCCAGCATGGTGGCGCGCTCGGTTGCGAGCGCCTGTTTCCATTCCACTTTAGCGGCGTTGGCAATCGCCTGCCCCATCAACCCCGACATTACCTGACAGCTCTGAACTTCCTGCACAGGGATGCCATCGCATTCCGCGAAGCGCACGTCGAGCAATCCTGATACTTTCCCTTCGTGGTAAATCGGAAACAAGAAAGGCGATTTGCTGCTCTGTCGTTTCAACAGTGCGCCAATGAGCGCAGGGTCCGTGGCTGCAGTTTGCAGGAATTCTGACAAACTGGAATCAATTGGCATTGCCATTCCTGCCAGGGAAGCAGCGTTCCCGACTGCCGCGCAGTATTCCAATTGATCTTCGTGGATGAGGGCCACCGCTACTCCCGTGGCGCTTGTGATCTTTTGTAATTGTTCGGCGATCAGCCGGGCGGAAGTTTTCAAGTCCCATTCTTTGGAATGCAGAACTTTCTGCGTGGCGGCAATCTCCGCCAGGGTATCGCCCAGTTCCGGCTTGCGATGTAATACGGGCTGTTGTTTGCGGCGTTCTTGAAGCACATAGGCAGCTTCCAGCATCTGCTGGAAAGTGCCTTCGTCCAAGCCCGGCAGCGTATGCGCACTTGCCATTTGCGGGTTCACCTCTGACCGATTTCTCCGTATTGATCGCTTCAATCTACCGCCCCTAAGGAAGTGCAATTGGCAGTCCAAACGCCGACGATACACCCGCAAGCCCTTGATTCTAGCAGCCTTGGTCAAGCCAAACTATGCTTCCGTAATAGCTGCAAAAGTGCTTTCCGCTCTTGCGATTATGACGCAGGCCGCGACCGGGGCAGATCCGCCACTTTCACCTTGCTCACCTGTCAAGGTAACTCTTACCAAAGATCCAGCGGTATCTAGCGCAAGAATTTGCACCCAAGGAGGGAAGTCTCCCGCTATCGGGTTGTCCGGTTGTGAACATTTGAATCTCGCGCCCGAACATATATCTTCGGGCGGAGCAATGTACGCGCCATGAAATCAGCGACTTATGAATCTCGGCAGCGGAAGCAGGCCTGCACATTGCTTGGTGGTCACAGAGGCGATTTGTCTGGCCTTTAGGCTTTAGAATTCATATGACAACTCTGTCGGAAGACATTCGTTATGGACTTCGGATGTTGTGCCAAGCTCCGGGGTTTGCGCTGATTGTAGTGCTGACGCTGGCGCTCGGCATCGGCGCGAATACGGCGCTCTTCTCCGTCGTGAACGGCGTTCTGCTGCATCCCTTGCCTTATCCCGAGCCCGAACAACTGGTCCGGCTCCACGAAAGCAAACCGAGTTTTGAAACTGGTTCCATTTCCTATCCCAACTTTCGCGACTGGCAGAAGGAAAACAAGACGTTTTCCGCAATGGCGATTTCGCGTGGTAATTCCTTCGCTCTGTCTGGCGTCGGCGAAGCCGAACAAGTGAACGCAGAATTAATTTCGTCAGACTTTTTCTCGTTACTCGGTGTGAAACCGGTGGTTGGCCGGGTTTTCGCGCCCGGGGAAGATGAAATCGGTGCCGCTCCCGTCGCCATCATCAGCGTCAGCCTGTGGGAACGCAAGTTCTCTTCTTCCTCCAGCATCCTAGGCAAGGGAATCACTCTCGACGGCAAAGATTACACCGTCGTAGGCGTAATGCCTTCGAATTTCGATCTGCTGCTGCGAAGCTCCAGCCGGAGCTTTCAGCCCAGCGAAGTGTATGTGCCCATTGGTCAGTGGGGCAATCCGGCGCTACTAAACCGTGGCGCTGGGTTGGGACTTCATGGCGTAGGCCGCTTACGCCCTGGCATCAAGGTTGAGCAGGCTCAGGCAGACATGGATCGCGTAACTCGCAATCTGGCTGTCGCCTACCCTGACAGCGACCGCGGCATCAGTGCCAAGCTAGTTCCTCTCAAGGCCGAGGTAGTGGCCGGCATTCAGCCGATTCTGCTGGTGTTGCTGGGCGCGGTTGGCTTTGTTCTCCTGATCGCCTGCGTGAATGTTGCCAATCTGCTACTCGCCCGCTCGACCATGCGCATGCGCGAGTTTGCGATTCGCGCGGCTCTGGGCGCGTCCCAGGGACGCGTGGTCCGGCAACTCCTCACCGAAAGTATGATGATTGCCTTGGCCGGCGGCGGACTCGGTTTGCTGCTTGCGGCTTGGGGAACTCGTACCGCCCTCGCACTGTTGCCGGCAGCGTTGCCGCGTGCGCAGGAAATCGGGCTCGACATCCGCGTTCTTGTCTTTACTACGGCTATCTCCGTGATCGCCGGCGTGCTGTTTGGTATGGTTCCGGCCCTGCGAACTTCCCGGCAAGATTTGCATGGCACCCTCAAAGAAGGCTCCCGCAGCGTGAGTGGCGTACATCATCGCACCCAAAACGCTTTTGTGGTTGTCGAAATGGCGATGGCGTTAGTTCTATTGACCGGCGCCGGATTGATGATCCGCAGCCTGGTACGGCTCTGGAGCGTCAGCCCCGGATTCGATTCGCACAACGTATTGACGTTCAATGTGTCGCTTCCACCGTCCACAGCTCAAGCCAGTCCTGATGCCATTCGCGCCGCCTGGCGGCAGTTCGACGACAAGGTGAAAGCGACTTCCGCCATCGAGTCCGTCTCGCTGTCATGGGGCGCATTTCCCCTGAATGGCGATGACGAAGCGCTCTTCTGGATCGAAGGTCAGCCAAAACCTTCGAGCGAACACGACAAGAGCTGGGCGGTCAAGTACGTGGTCGAACCAGACTATCTGCGGACCATGGGAATCCAGTTGCAACGGGGCCGATTCCTGAACGCGCAAGATAATGAACACGCGCCCCCAGTCGTAGTCGTGGATGATGCTTTTGCCAGCAAGTACTTTCCCAATCAGAATCCCATCGGCAAGCGGTTGTATCTGGATGTGTTCGATCCCGATGCGGCAGAGATCGTCGGCATCGTGGGCCACGTGAAACAATGGGGTCTCGATCGTGATGACGCCGAGGCCGTCCAGGCTCAGGTCTATCTTTCGTTTATGCAACTGGGAGACCCGATCATGAAGCTGACAGCTCCGGGAGCGGGAGTAGTGGTGCGGTCTACCGGTTCGGCACCTACGCTGTTCGACTCTCTGCGTCACGCCAGTGCACAGATGAGCAGCCAGCAGGTGGTTTACGGTCCCGAAAGTATGGACGAAATTATTTCCGGATCGCTGGCGGCGCGGCGCTTTTCCATGATCCTGTTGAGTGTTTTTGCCGGCTTGGCATTGCTGCTGGCCAGCGTGGGCATCTACGGCGTGATTTCCTACGTGGTGGGCGAGCGCACCCGTGAAATGGGAATTCGCATGGCCCTGGGCGCGCAACGTTCGGATATCCTGTGGCTCATTCTGCGGCAGGGTGGAACCTTGGCGGGCGCGGGTGTCGTCCTTGGTTTGATCTCGTCGATGGGACTAGCCCGCTTCATGACTGGCCTGGTTTACGGAGTAGGCGCGACCGATCCAGTAACCTTCCTCGCGGTCGCAATGCTGCTCGGCCTGGTCGCACTGGCGGCATGTTGTATTCCCGCTCTACGTGCGGCCAAGGTCGATCCTATGGTGGCGCTCCGCTACGAATGAGTGGCGCGCGAGAAACTTCGCGCTAACCAAACCCATTCCGGAACCAACGGTGAGTATTGCGCCCATTCTGGCTTTTCGGAATCTCCCCAGCTGGTACCCTCCGCGAACGAAACTGAGAGATCACAAGTCTTTAGCCATTCGGGTCCCGCAGCGAAGGTTTGGCGAAACGCTTGCTTTAGCTTTCAGTGACGGCGCGAACTTGATGATCTGCAAAATGGCGCTGATTAGGAGAAGCTATGGTGGACCTCACCGGAATCAAGATCACCCGAAGAGATGAACAAGTTCTCAACCTGTTGGTGCAGGGATGCAGCAACAAGGAAATCGCAGAACAACTCAACATCAGCCCGCGCACCGTGAAGCAGCATTTGCGTACATTATTTCTGCGCGCCGGGATTATTGACGGCCGCAAACGTGTAAAGCTTGCCACCGCGATGTATCAGAAAGGAGCTACCTGTGCAGCCCTGTGATCAACTTACCGGCAAAGAAACGCAAGTTGCGACCCTGGTCTGGCAAGGTCTCACCAATCGTGAAATCGCCAGCGCGATCGGCACCACCGAGCAAGTAGTCAAGAACTACCTGCGTAGTACTTTCGACAAACTTGGGGTATGGAGCCGGCTAGAACTCGCGCTTTATGTGGCGAGTCACGGCGGGGCCGAGTGGCGAACTCCTTTGGCGTGGCCGCAGCCGGCTTGATCGGCTGCTTAAGGCTGCGAAACGGCAACGGTGAGGCAGCGGATGTTAATCGACGCTAATCAGAAGCCAGTGCCAATTTGGGGCTAAGACGGTGCCGTCACTATTGATTTGCACCCAGTTTTTCACAGGCTGCGAACGGCAGCCAGATGCGGGTTCAATCCTCCGTCGGTTGGGTTGAGGGCATTTGCACTTGTGCCAGTTGGATCGAGCAGCCGTGGCTTTCCACTCGCTGCACCGTTTTTAGGGCAGTGGGCTGTGAAGGGCAGGCATGTGCTAGAAAATCAAGAGTCCTCAGCGCCTACAAAAGTGGTTGACGCAGGCCGCTCGATAGCGTAGACAGCCATGAAGTTTCGCCGTCTCAATGCGCCGGGATCAGGATGTTGTGGGAAGGGCTGCCTACTTTTAGGGTGCGGCCTTCGGAAGTGCCCGCACGGCGCGGGTATGTTGGCGAATCAATTGTGATCCTATGATGCCAACTACTGGATTTAGTCCGACGAAAGCTTCAGTCTTGGTAGTTGAAGACTCCCCCGAACTCCAAAATTACCTACGCCTCCTGTTAGAGCTCGATCGTTACCAGGTCGACATCGCCGGCAACGGCGAAGAGGCGTTGCAGCGCCTGCGCAACGGATGCACTCCCAGAGTCGTGTTGCTCGATATGCAGATGCCAGGAATTGATGGGCTGGAAACGCTACGAATTCTGCGGCGCCTGCATCCCGCAGCGAGAGTCATCATGTGTTCCGGTGTGGATGATCCGGAAAAGATCCGGCAAGCCATTTCGCTGGGCGCCCAAGCCTATCTAGTCAAGCCCGTTCAGCACTTGTACCTCTCGGCTGCAATCGAACGCTGCCTGGGTCAGGATTCTGGCGAGAGCGATGAATCCATCAGGTCGCGTATCGGCGCGCCAACCTTGCAATTAGTGAGCAGGCCGAATTAGCTCAGCCAGGCCATGCTCATCTCGCGATGCGAATTGTGCTCTCGAGAAATCGCTGTAGTTGGCCTTTGTCCTGTTCAGAGATTTCGATAAACTGCACGCCGATTCCGAATCCCGGAGTACTGGTCACCACTTTGCCAGTGGCCCACAACTTGGCGTCATTTACCCAAAGTGCGATCTTTATCTGCATACCTTGGGGAAGCGGATTGGGCATTTCGAGGAAACATCCGCCCATACTGAGGTCCGCAGTCCGAACCCGAATCGGGGCCTGCGCTCCCTCGGGATGTATTTCTACCGAGTTCACAGTCTTAAACCGAGGATGTGCCCGGCGGTCGTGAGCATCGCGGGCAACGGTGCCGTCTGTGCCCGGCCCCGGCAGGGCAAAGTCCCAAAGCGGCTTGTCGGGTGACAAGTTGAGCAGCCCGATGCGTCCTTCTTTTGGCCCGCCCGGCGACCCCACCCACATGATTCGGAAGTGAACCTTATTGGTTCCGTAGGTCAGTCCAATGATCTCGCCCATCTTGAGCTGTGCTTGAACTCCGCCCAGTTCCGCGCCGTGGCGGCTAACGTTAAGTGTGATTAGCTTCTCAGAGAAGATTTGCCCATTGGTGTCGGTGCCGAAGATTCTGACCGGCACCGCCTTATCGACTCGGGGCTCCCTGCGTTTCCCCACCATGGTTAGTTAGCTCACTCCGCTGACTGAAACGGATTCCCACTCGGTGTCGTGATTCTAATGCAAATCTTGCGCGTGCCAAAGTAACGCCACCGCCACTCTTTAACCTCAGTGCACAGCTAATGGGAAAAACGCTGCAAAAGGTTGCACGATGGTGACTCGGGGACGCTCACACACTGCCCGTAAAACAAGCGTTTGGGCCAACTGGCGCGGTATTCCGATTGCTCATGACATCATGGCAGTCTCGGGCACCGGTGTATCTCCCGTCCGGCACTCGCGAAATCTGAGGTAGGGAATGACCCACAAAGAGACCTTCTGGATGGCCTGCGATTCTACCGAGTCCCTGCGGGCTGAATACGGCCCTTTTCATACCCGTGCCGAGGCCGAGGCGCAGGCACAACGCCTTGGGTTTGGCTACCTATTGCGCTACGAGCACGTCATCGACGGCAAGGACGACATCAAAGAAGTCCGCTGCATTTTCATCGAATTGCCCGGGCCCACCGCTTCCGTTCCCGCAGTTCCACGGGAAGCTAGAAAATTCCATACCCGCTGCGCCAGTTGTGGCGAAACTGCTGTTCATGACGAGCCTTGGCGGGCGGAAGTATGGGCTGACATTCATGAATTCGAGCACACTCGGCATCGCGTTCGCTTGTTCGAACAATCGCGCGGTGAAGGCTTTAAGGAAATCAGCGACTGGCGCGACCAGTGTGCCTGATCTCGATACCACCTGCCCGTCCGATCTCCAAAAGATGACTTTTTTCTGCTAGTCTGTTCTCGCTACTCTTCGAGATCTACCCTATGACCTTGCTGGTTCTGATGGTGCTGGCGGGAATCCCGCTACTGGGTGTGCTTTGGATCGCAATCTACGGCAGTCTAACCACCGTGGACGGCCTGTTCATGTCGCTGATCTTACTGGCGATGTCCGGCATTCTGGGAGCGACGGCGTTATTCGAGTTGCGCCGGCCCAGGTCAGCGGCGTCATTCGGAGGCCGCGTGGTTGCTGGCGGAACGATGCAGAGTGGACGAGTGCAGGGTGTTGTGTTCTACGAAGCTCACGTGGGAGAGCCGAACAAGTCCATTGTCACGCTGAGCAACGACGGCAAGTCCTCGCAAACTCTGGTGGTCGAAGGCGACGTGCGCAACGCTCTTCCTGTAGGCCAGAAAGTGCAGATCACCTTGCGCAAGCAGCATGGACAAAACGTGCTGGCCGACGTTATCTACTCCTAACACTCACTGCAGTTTCGCGTACTCCGCCTTGGCGTCTTTCAGGATAGGGATGTCGGGGTCGGCGTCTTTCCAGAGAGTGAGGAAATCCTGATAGGCGGTCTTGGCTTTTGCAGTGTCACCGGAAACGGCGTACGCGCGTGCGAGTTGGAGATGGGCAAGCGAGCCCAGCAGGAAGTTCTGCACGATTCCGGAATGGTCGAGAAACTTCTGGAATTCGGTGGCCGCGGCGGGGCCGTTCTTTTCGGCAAGGTAGGCCAGGCCGCGAATGTATGCGGGATACATTGTGCCGGATACGGGAGGAGGCTGCCCGAGTTCGTAGGGAAGAGCGGGCTCAAGCGCGACAATCGCCCGGTCGGGTGCTTGTTGTGCTATCGCAATCGATGCCTCGATCACCGGGAACCAGTACACTTTGAGAAAAGTGTTGGTAGGCTCGGACTTTTGCAATGCCTCAAGGAGAGTCTTGGATTGAGCGGTTTCGCCGGTACGCGCCAGCGCCAAAGCCGCTAGGACTTTGACGTCACGCCCTGGGGCCAGCGCCAAGGCGCGGGCGACGGCTTGCCGGGCGGCAGTGATGTTGCCTACCTCGGCCTCGCGGACCCCCTGATAAACGAGCCACTGGGCGCCAGTTTCTTTTGCATCCGAGCGCACGGCGGAGTCAGAAGCCCGACGGGCGAGGTCGCGCGCTTTTTCTAGACGTCCGTAATAGGCCTGGGTGTCGGCGTCGGTACTGAGCATCTGGTCTTCTTCGCTGGGGCGGCCCACCGCCCAGGCCACGTCGCGCTCCATTTCAGCCGTATCCCCGGAAAGAAAAGCCAAAGAATACAGATCGGACCGAATGAACAAGTCATCGAAGTTCTTCTGCTGTGCTTCCTGAAGCGTCTGCCGCGCGTCCTTGAGCCGATTGACGTTGATGTAAGCGCTCGCCAGATTCGCATAGCTGTTGAGGGTGGGTTCCAGTCGCAGCGACGCTTCAGTCTCTGCGATCGCCTTGTCGTATTGGCCTAGACCGGAATAGAGAGCACCGAGATTCGTGTGCGGCACCATGTCACGCGGGTAGCTTTTCGCCCACAGTTCGTAGGCTTCCGTGGCCCTCTCCACTTCAGCGGTGACCTTTTCAAAGTACAAAGCAGAGATGCGGTACCTCTCGCGTTCACTCACGCGGTCGCGCAAGTCATAGGCCTTCTTGGCATAATCCGCGGAGAGACTCGCCTGTCCAAGATTGCCGTACAAAACGGCAAGACCCGCGTAGGCGATGGCGAAGTTGGGGTCGAGCTCGAGGGCCCGCTTCATGAAGGGAATCGCCTCGGCGCTGCCCTTGGTGCGGCCGGTCGTGATGCCCATGCTGTAGGCCTTAAGGGCTTCAAGCGAAGGCGTAGTGGCTTCCACGGGCACATCGAACTTCTGCACCGAAGCGAGCGATTCGCCCAATCTGGCGCGCAGGCTGGTTGCCGCCGTGCCCAACGCCTTGAGCACGCCCTCTTTGCTGGGCGCCTCCGCTTGCTCTTTGGCCAGCGTGTCCCCGGTGCTGCAAGCGGTCGCCTCCAGACCGACCACATACTGAGTGCCGAGGCTGGAAACCGAGCCGGCCAAAATGGCTTTGCTTCCCGTGCGCAGGCAGAGTTCCTTGGCCACCTCGGCGGTGACGTGCTCGGTGGGTGCGCGGCCCATCAACTTCAGCGTCGCGCCGACTTTTCGGTCGGAAAGGATGTTGAGGAACGGAGACTGTTCGAGATCGACGGCCAGGGCCTGCTTGAGGGTGCCGTCAAAGACCGGGTCGCCGGTCGAGTTGGTGAAGTCGGTGAGTACAACTGTGTCTTTCTCGGTGAGCGGGGCAGCGCTGGTCGCTGGCGTCGCGGATCGCGAGCGCCAGTAGAGGCCACCGGCAACGAGGGCGATGAGAGCCGCGAGCGCGACCGGGAGAAGGACCTTCCAGCGCGAACTGGCTGGCGCCGCGGCTACAACCGAAGCCGAAGTTGGCCGGGCTGGTGCCACGCTCCCCGAGGAAGGCGACGCCGGAGCGGGCGTATCTTGCACGACCGCCATTGTCCCCGAACTCGCTGGTGCGCCATGCCGCGATTCTGTCTCCCGTTTCAGCCGCTTCAGGTCGGCGCGCATTTCCGCTGCGCCTTGATAGCGGAGGTCGCGATCTTTCTCCAGCGCCTTGTTGATGATCCGTTCCAGTTCGGCCGGAAGGTCAGGATTCAAGCGCACTGCGGGCGTGGGCTCCGCGTCCAATATGGCTTTGAAGATGACTGCGGTGCTCTCGCCACGGAAGGGCAATGCACCCGTCGCCATCTCGTAGAGCACAGTACCGAAGGAAAACAAATCGCTGCGGGCATCCAGTTCTTTCGCCCGAGCCTGCTCCGGCGACATGTAGGCGACAGTTCCGAGGGCGGAGCCAGGACTGGTGAGATGCTGCTCGTCGATCGTGCCGGTCACGGTGTTTGACGGCACTTGCTTCGAAGCACTGGCTGCTGGCGTTACTTTCGCCAGCCCGAAGTCCAAAACCTTGGCATGGCCGCGCTTGGTAACAAAGATGTTTGCGGGCTTGATGTCGCGGTGGACAATGCCGGCAGCGTGAGCGGCATCGAGTGCGTCGGCGATATCGATGCCCAGCGACAGCACCGCCTCAATCTCCAGTGGCCGACCCGCAATGCGGTGCTTTAGCGTCAGCCCATCGAGGAATTCCATGGCGATGAAGGTCTGTCCATGCTGGTCATCAATCTCGTAAATGGTGCAGATATTGGGATGATTCAGTGCAGACGCGGACTGAGCTTCGCGTTGAAAGCGGGCCAGCGCCTGAGCATCTTTCGAAATGTCGTCGGGAAGGAACTTCAAGGCCACGAAGCGGTGCAGCTTGACGTCCTCAGCTTTGTACACCACACCCATACCGCCACCGCCGAGTTTCTCGACGATGCGGTAGTGCGAAATGGTCCGGCCGATCATTCTTGGACGATCAATGAAAGAAGGCTCACTCTGCGCGCGACCATGTTAGGCGGCAAGCCGTCGCGAGTCAATGGATTGCGGTTACGGCGAACTGGACCACACGCAATCGGCGCATAGCATCCCGCTAGCAGATCAGAGAGTCCCCTGGGCCGAACCTGCGCCGCTCGTGATTACCGTCGCGCGGTCGCGATCCGAGGCGAATTGGGTTCGTAGGCGACCGAAGCGTCGTCACAGACGAATCTCTTTGTAACGTGGTACGAAGAAGCAAGAGCGTCCAAGGCTGGCTGCGACCAGCGAATTGCGCGCGTGCGGGGCGTGCCGATCATGACCAGGTCCGCGGTCCCCTCCTGAAGCATTGTTTCGACGCGACCACTCGGCCACGCGCCGCTGCGCACCAATTGCGCATACACGAAAGGGTTCGACAACAACACCGGCCTGCCGGTCAAGACTAAGGCGCCCACGTTTTCCGAGAGCACCGAATCGTGATCACGAATGTAGGCGTACGCCTGGGGACACTCGTCCACCAGGCCTTGAGAAGTAAAGAATGCCCGATTTGCGATCCCCTCTCCGGCAAGAACTACACCACATAACATGACCATCGCAGCCGTCAACACGGGCAAGTCTTTCATTTTTTGCAGTTCATAAAAGCCAATCGCAGAAGTGATGCAGAGTGCGGCATCGAACTCGAGGAAGTGATTGCTGTTGGAACCTAATTTTAGCGCGGTCACGGTGCCGAAGACTGCCACGAGAAGGTAGATGAATGGTTCAGATAGCCGGCGCTGGCGAAGAACTCCAATTAAAGACAATGCGCCCAGTATGGGTGTTTCTAAGAGAACCCGGAAAGCGTTTCCTCGATAATTTGCCCAGGAGAAGGCGTCTGCATGCGTGCCAAATTGATGAAAAAGAAATGCGCTGTGTGTGCTCCATTGCAGTGTGGCGATGGCCGCGCCCAGGATCAATCCGCAGGCTAAAGTGCCGCGGGCTAA
Source organism: Terriglobales bacterium (assembly GCA_035484735.1). Classification (GTDB taxonomy): domain Bacteria; phylum Acidobacteriota; class Terriglobia; order Terriglobales; family Acidobacteriaceae; genus JABCZH01. The sequence goes on from DATHOQ010000036.1 coordinate 24,288, forward strand.
CTCTTGCCACTGTTTACGCCTGACAAGGATAAAGGCGCTGGCTATAGGGGCGGCCAGGAAGGTTACCTTGCAAAGGAGTGCGAGCGCAAACAGCAACGGGGCGAAGCAACGCAGCCGCGGCAGGCGGATGAATACGACGAATCCGGCAAGCGAGAACGCCAACCCGAGCATATCGACGCGCAGAATCGGAGTCCACTGCTGCACGAGCGGGATGGCGAGAAAGAATCCGCCGAAGCAGATGCCCAGGAGAAAACTATAGGTGAAAAAGCCGGCAAGCAGCGCGATCTCTGATGCCACGATTAAGGTTGCGACCAGGCTTGTGATTCGTGGCCGGAAGAACTCGGGTGCCCGAGCACGGAGCCACAGAGCAGAAATGAAATAGGGAACGGGTCCATACGGATTCAGCACAACTGGCCAGGTACGGGGAGGCGGGTACGGGGTGAGCCCGGCGTCAACGCGCACGGCAGCGTTGAGGATATTACCTTCCTCATAATCGAGCTGGTAGGGCTCGCGAGCGAGCCGTACACCGTTTGCCAACGACACGACGGCGGCATAGATCAGGCATAGGGCGACCAATCCGTAAAAAATCTTGGTTGCTTGTCCCAGAAACGGTTTGGGGTTATTCCGTTCATCGCCTTGAGCAAGCGGAGTCGGTATTTCCACGATATTTCCTCTTGAATTCGAAAACGGCAGCGATTATACGCCTTGCAACATTTGTCTTCCGCATGCGAATCGCTGCGTAAAGCTCAAAACGGGTCCACTTGTGATTACGGTCGTAACCGGGGCGATCAGTTCTCTCTCGCTCCAAGTTCAATCTTCGGAGGAAAATTCTGTCTGGTGTCGGTTCCAGCTCACATCGGCTGGAATCTCGAGGTGAGTTTGTGCAGAAAAATGAGGAACAGGCCGCGCAGCCTTCGATGCTGGTGCGGACGGAGCAAATCCAGCGGGAGATTCAGAACCTCTCAGGGCGAGACTTGCAGCTGTGGTCGATCGGGGCCTTGGTTATGTTGGTACTCGCGGCTGGTCTTTCGGCCCTGATCTTTCCCCACGTTATGTGGGCGCAACGGGTGGTGCGTATCGAATCCGCATACCTGCCACAACTGTTCTTCGGACTGATCTCGCTCGTCCTGCTTTTCAACATTTATCTAATTGGGCAAAAGCTCACGCTGAATCACACCCGGCGGGCTTTGATCAGCGAACTGGTGCTCAATGAACGTCTGGAAAGCCTTTCCCTGATCGATCCTCTGACCCAATTACTAAACCGGCGTGCAGTGAATGAAATGATTCCCCGCGAAGTTGCCCGCGCCAACCGCATGGGTTGCCACTTGACCTTCCTGACCATGGACATCAACAATTTCCGCGAAATCAACTCCAAATATGGAGCGTTCGAGGGAAATCTGATTCTGACGGAATTCGGCAAGATGTTGAAGACGGTTTTTCGCGGTGGCGACATGATCTTCCGCCATGGCGGAGACGAGTTCCTGGTGCTCATGCCAGACACGGAGGAGCAGGAAGCCGACGCTCCCATGCAGCGCCTGTTGCGCTCGGTAGCAGACTGGAACCTGAACAATGGCAAGCGCTACGAGATGAGTTTTAGCTGGGGCATCGCGCCCTACATCACGGGCAGCGACTTTTCCGACGTGCTCCGCGCAGTTGACCGCAAGCTCTACCAGAAGAAACACAACTTGGTGCCAGTATTTTAGGTGTAGTCCTGGCGCTGGGTTAGGAAAGTGCGCGGATTTCCGGCCGTGCGCTAAATCTCCAACACCTTGTGCGGCGCGGCTGAAGCCGCGCCCTTTCAAAACTAGCTGTTGACGCTAAGCTGAGGCCGCCTGCGCTACCGCGCAGCGAGCCGCACCTATCAGAGCTGTCTGGTCATTGGTGATAACTTTTACCGGCATAGCTTCGAGCAACGGCTGCATGCGGCCCTTGCCGACGAATGCCTGCATGAACAGGGGGCCGGCCAATTTCGATACCAGCTTAGGAGCGATGCCGCCACCGAGATACACTCCCCCGGTCGAAAAGAGCTTGAGTGCCAGGTTGCCAGCTTCGGCGGCATAGATGGAGATAAATAAATCCAGCGCATGCTCGCATAGCTGACACTTTCTTTCCATCGCGGCGCGTGAGATGACGGCCGCCGGATCACTCTTTTGCATCTCGTCGGTGAGCCACTGCGGTTCTGTGCCGCGTCCCGTGTCCCGCAAAAATTGAAATACATTGACCAAGCCTGGACCTGACACAATGCGTTCGTAGCTGACGTGGCCGTAGCGCCCGGAAAGATATTGGAGCAACTCAATCTCCAACTCATTGCGGGGCGCGAAGTCCGAGTGGCCGCCTTCGCAGGCAAAGATGTGGTGCTTGGTTCCATCCCAATACATGCCAGCTTCGCCCAGTCCAGTGCCGGCGGCGATTACCGCCTGATTTCCCACGGGATGGCCTTTCCCTGGGTTGAGGCAAAGTACATCTTTGGCATCGAGAGCGGATATGCCCCAGGCATTGGCCTCGAGGTCATTGATCAGGACGGCGTCCTTGAGCTTGAGTTCATCCGCCAAATTCTTGGCTTCGACGGTCCAGGGGAGATTGGAGGTTACGACGCGGCCATTGCGTACCGGGCCGGCAATACCGAAGCAGGCAGCGTCCGGGTGAAGCGATGAAGAATCTACAAACTTGGCAACGATTTCATCGAGGCCGGCGTATTCACGGCTGGGAAAGACTGAGGCTGAGACCAGGCGGAAATCTCCGTTGGTGACATCAAAGAACGCGAGACGTGCATGCGTACCTCCAATGTCGCCCGCCAAAATCATTTTTCGAAGTTCCTCCAGCGGCGTCCATCGCGCTCCAGCAGTTCATCGGCATCTTTGGGGCCCCAGGTTCCAGCGGCGTAGTTGGGAAAGTTGCGCGGCGGCAGTGCTTTCCAGACGTCGAGCGCGGGACTCACCACGCACCATCCTGCTTCCACCATGTCGGCACGCTGGAACAGAGTGGCATCGCCGATCATGCAGTCGTGCAACAGCCGTTCGTAGCCGGTGCTGGGCTGGGTTCCGAAGTAGTCGGCGTACTCGAAATTCATGTCCACCGCTCCCAATCGCATGATAGGGCCGGGAACCTTGGCCGCAAATTGCAGTGAGATGCCTTCCTCTGGCTGGATATGAAGCACCAACTGGTTGGGCATAAGATTTTCTACCGGCGTGTCGCGGAACAAAACAAATGGCGCTCGCCGGAACTGGATTACGATGTGCGTATTCTGAGCCGCCAGTCGTTTCCCGGTGCGCAGATAAAAAGGAACGTCAGCCCAGCGCCAGTTGTCGATCTGCAACTTCATAGCGACGAAGGTTTCGGTCTTGGAATCGGGCGGCACGTCGCTTTCTTCGCGATACCCTGGCACCCGCTGGCCGTCGTGGGTGCCGGGGCCATATTGTCCGCGCACCGTCTTGCTGAGTACTTCCTCGGAGCTTAAGGGCTGGATGGCGTGCAGAATCTTGTTTTGTTCATCGCGTACTGCATCCGCCTGAAAGGAAACCGGAGGTTCCATTGCCGTCAGGCTGATGAGTTGCATGATGTGGTTGGGCACCATGTCGCGCAGTGCCCCGGCAGTATCGTAATAACTGCCGCGCTGTTCCACGCCGACGGTTTCCGCAACTGAAATCTGCACGTGATCGATATAGCGGCGGTTCCAGATGGGCTCGAAAATTCCGTTGGCGAAACGAAACGCCAGAATGTTCTGGACCGTCTCTTTGCCCAGATAGTGGTCGATGCGATAAATCTGCTTCTCTTTTGCAACTTTCAGCAGTTGCTGGTTCAGCACCTTGGCCGAATCCAGATCATGGCCGAATGGCTTTTCAATAATTACCCGGCGCCAGTGTCCATTGGCTTCCTCCATCAATCCCGCTTGGGCAAGTTGCTCGACGACAGGACCAAAGAAACGGGGAGCAGTCGCGAGATAAAAGAAATAGTTCTCGTGCGTGGTGTGATCGCGATTGACTTGTTCCAGAAGTTCTTTCAGCTTTGTATAGGCATTTTTGTCATCGAACTCCGCGGTAATGTAGTACACCCGCTTCAAGAACCACTCGACAATGTCGTTGTCTACGTCTTTACCCGCGTATTGTTTGATGTCGTCCTCGATCCATTTGCGGAAGTCGTCCGCAGACATGGCTCCGTGGGATAGTCCGACGACGGCGAATTCGCGCGACAATAGCTGCTCTTTGGCCAAGTTGTAGAGTGCGGGAAACAGCTTGCGCCGGGTTAGATCGCCGGCCGCACCGAATATCACCATGACACAGGGATCGCCGGGCCGGCCTACAGGGTGTGTTTGCGAGTTTGCATTTGCCGCAGTGTCGAGCATTGGGGTCATCTTAATCAGGTTCCTTCCGGTGCAAGGCTTATGCGTTTACGCCGCCTCCCCGTAACGTCATCGAAAAAAACCTAAGGCTAGCGGAAGTTCGTAGAATGGCTGGTCATACTCGTCACTTGGACTGAGAACTCTTATCGACGGCTTTCAAGAGCTTGTCAAAGGCTTCCGCGAACAGACGAACGCCGTCGTCGGTCAGCTTGTCGGTGACTTCCTTGATCGAGATACCCAGCCGCGCCAGGGTCGCCATAGTGCGATTCGCCGATTCCACATCTTCAGTCAAACTGGCTCGCGGATGACCATGATCGCGAAATGCATCGAAGGTCGCCGGAGGAATGGTGTCCACAGTATCGGGCCCGATCAGTTCCTCGACGTACATCACGTCACGGTAATTGGGGTTCTTGGTGCTGGTGCTGGCCCAGAGAACGCGCTGCGTCTGTGCGCCTTTCGCAGCCAGTTTCTTCCAGCGGTCGCTGCCGAAGATTTTCAAATAGCTTTGGTAGGTTTCCTTGCCATTGGCAATCGCCACCTTGCCCATCACGCTTTGCAAGTCAGCCTTTTCGCGATCATCTTTGGGAGTTTTCAATCGGGTCGCAATAATGGAATCTACCAAGGAATCGATGCGGCTGATAAAGAAGCTGGCCACACTGGCGATCCGGCTTACATCACCACCGCGAGCCGCGAGCTGCTCAACGCCGGCAATGTAGGCTTCCGCGACTTTGGCATACACTTCCTGGGCGAACAGCAGCGTCACATTGATGTTGATACCTTCGCCGATCAATTGCTGGAAGGCAGGAATGCCCTCGGTCGTGCCGGGAACTTTGACCATCAGGTTCTCGCGGTTGACGGCTTTCCACAGCCGGCGCGCTTCTTTCAAAGTGCCTTCTGTGTCACGAGCCAAGTAGGGCGAGACTTCGAGACTCACATAGCCGTCGCGGCGTTTGCTGCTGTCATAGACAGGGCGCAGGGCGTCGGCGGCGGCCTGGATGTCGCGAATGGCGAGAAGTTCATAGCGACCTGTGGCATCCAGGTCGGTTCGTGACGACAGTTGCTTGAGCATATCCGCGTAGAGCGTGCTGTCACCGATGGCTTTTTCAAAAATCGCAGGATTCGAAGTCATCCCCCGCAAGCCATCTTCATCGATCAAGCGCTTGAGTTCGCCGCTGGTGAACAAGTCGCGACGGATGTAATCCAGCCATACCGACTGGCCAAACTTCTGCAGATCTTTCAAGGGGTTGGTGGCTTTAGCGGTTTCGAGAATTCCAGTTGGTTGCATAAACACCTCGCTGTTGAATAACGATTAGCCTGCTACTTGGATTGCGCAATCGCCTCGCGTGCTGCTTCTACTAGATGTTCCACGGTAAATCCGAACTTCTTCTGCACGTCTTTAATAGGGGCTGAGGCTCCGAAGCTGTGCATGCCGATCATCTTGCCACTGGGACCGACGTACCTGTCCCATCCGAGGGTCGCAGCCTGCTCCACCGACACTCGTGCTTTCACCGTTGGCGGCAAAACTTGGTTCTTGTAGCCTTCGGTCTGTTTTTCAAAGATGTCCCAGGAAGGCATGCTTACCACTCTCACCTTGACTCCAGCGGACGTTAGCTGTTCGCGTGCACTGATGCAGAGCGAGACTTCACTCCCCGTTGCGAGCAAGATAACGTCGGGCTTGCCATCAGGCGCGTCTACCAGTACGTAGGCTCCCTTGGCAACACCTGCAGCTGACCCATATTTCGTGCGATCCAGAGTCGGCAGAGCTTGCCGCGTCAGAACCAGCGCGACCGGCTGATGAGTCAGTTGCATGATGACCTTCCACGCTTCCACGACTTCGTTGGCATCCGCAGGTCGCAGTAAAACCAGCCCTGGCATCGCGCGCAAACCAGCCAACTGCTCGACCGGTTGATGCGTCGGACCGTCTTCGCCCAAACTGATCGAGTCATGGGTATAAATGAAGATGCTGGGGATCTCCATTAGGGCGGCAAGACGAATCGCCGGCTTCATGTAGTCGCTGAAATTGAAAAATGTTCCACCATAGGAACGAATCTTTGAGACCACCAGTCCATTTACAGCCGCACCCATGCCGTGCTCACGTACACCGAAGTGCAAATTGCGCCCACCATAGCTTCCTGGTTGAAAGTCTCCCGCGCCTTCGAACTTAAGCCGCGTGCGGTCCGAGCCTGCCAGATCCGCCGAGCCTCCAATGAGCCAGGGAACATTCTGTGCAAGGGTATTGAGCACTTTGCCCGAGCTCTCTCGAGTTGCCACACCTTTGGCGTCAGCTGGGAATGAAGGCAGGTCTTTGTCCCATCCCTTGGGCAATTCCCGGCGCTGCATTTGTTTCAGTTCTTCGCCGAGTTCGGGATACTTCTTCGCATAGTCGTCAAACAGCTTGCTCCACTTCTGCCGCATTTCAGGACCACGCTTGCCAATACCGAGCCGAAAATGATCAAGCACGCCATCCGGAACCAGGAAGTTAGCATCTTCGGGCCAGCCGTAATTCTTCTTGGTCAGCTGCACTTCTTTTTCGCCCAGTGGTTCCCCGTGAGCTTCGTTGGTATCGTGCTTGTTAGGTGATCCATATCCAATATGACTGTTTACCACGATCAGCGTAGGCCGGTCGTTCGTCTGCAGGAAGTTGTTGTAAGCCTTCGCCAACGCATCGAGGTCATTGGCATCGGTCACGTGAGTGACATTCCAGCCATAGGCGAGGAAGCGTGCACCTACATCTTCCGTGAATGACCAGTCAGCAGGTCCATCGAGTGTGATCCGATTGTTGTCATACATCCAGCACAAGTTGGAGAGCTTCAAATGGCCGGCAAGTGAAGCCGCTTCGGAACCGATGCCTTCCATCATGTCGCCATCGCCGCACATGGCGTAGGTCTTAAAGGTAAACAGCTCGAAGCCTGGGCGGTTGTAGTGCGCCGCGAGCCATTTGCTGGCGATCGCCATGCCTACACTGTTGCCCACGCCTTGGCCAAGCGGCCCGGTAGTGGTTTCAATGCCCGCCGCTACGCCGTATTCGGGATGCCCGGGAGTGCGGCTGCCGAGTTGGCGAAATCTCTTTATTTCGTCCAGAGAGATGGCAAGCTCGTTCGTCGGTTGGCCGGCGGAGTTCACGTTACGAACCCCGCTCAGATACAACATCGCGTACAGCAACATCGACGCGTGGCCGTTGGAGAGCACAAAGCGATCACGGTCAGGCCATGTGGGATCGTTCGGATCGAAGCGCAGGAACTGCTGAAACAAAGAATAGGTGACCGGGGCCAATCCCATAGGCGCGCCTGGATGGCCGGAGTTGGCTTTCTGCACCGCGTCAATGGCCAGGGTGCGAATAGTGTTGATGCAAAGAAGGTCCAGTTGCTTGCCGGTCAGAATCTGCTCGCTCGCCACCATAGAAGCGTTCTCCCTTCAGGGACGGATCGGAGTTCTACTCACGCAGTTTATCAAGATATTGCCTTACGCGGGTGACGAACGAAATCGGTACAGCCTCAGCAACGGGAATCTCGATACTTGAGATGATTTTTCCTTCCGGAAGGATTCAGTGGCGTGGGAATATACAAAGCTGGAAGAGCGAAACTCTAGCGCTTGATCTGCGCCAGGTAGCCGTGCTCGTAGTGGTAACCCTTGGTAGTGTTTTCCACAAATTTCAGGAACTCGCGCAGCCGTTCGCGTTCCGAGGTCTCCATTTCGCCAAACTTGATGCGGAGTCCGAAGGAATTGCTTCGTGTCACGATTCCGTTGATGATCAGACCCTTGACCCAGATTTTTCCGTTGGCCACCCACAGCCCAATTTCAAGCTTGGCCCCATCGCCCAGCATGGTGGCCGTTTCTACGAAACATCCTCCCCGGCTGGTGTTCGAGAGGTTGCCCCAAACGGGAGTGGATGAACCCTCCATGCGCAATTCGACCGCGACAAAACACTTCATACGAGGATAGTGCCTGCGATCTTCTCCCCATGACGGCGTAAAAATGTCAGGCTCGAAAGGTGGGCTGGCAGCGGAATCAGTAGCGACCACTTGCTCAATGGGATTGGGATGAGATGAAGACGACAAGCCGCGTGAGGGCTGCGCATTGGCTGATTCGCCTTTGATCTTACGCATGGCTTCGAGCAGCGCGCGATCGCGCTTCTCGGGCGGAGCTTCCCTATAGGCCCGTAATAGCTCGCCGAGATGGCTCGCGATCTGCGGGTCGGTAAGAAGCTTAGTCCAATCCGCGCCCGGCGCGGCGGTTTCGGATTTGTTCATTTCCGGTCAGTTGGTGCGCGCTTCAGCAGAATTTCCAGCACACCCTAGAGTGAAGCAGGTTGGCGGGATGGGCAAGATGACCGTGGTTACCATCGTCAGTAACCGCACGGTTGGTTACCTCGAATGGTGGCCTTTGTGTACTTGGTCGATGGTATCAATTTCAAGACAGTGAAAGGGTCGGACGATCATAGAGTCGGTGCGCCGCGGGTCCACCTCGCAAGTCTGGTCGTTTCCGTGGTCGGCAGTCTCAAAGTGACAGGAGCCGCTTCGCCGCGAACACACTCGGGCTAAGAACAGGCCAATTACCCTCATCCTTGGCCATCTAACGCGAACCAACATCTTCGCTGCGCGAAAATGGGATCCCGTAGCAAGCACATCATCAACGATTACAACGGTTCTGGGCTCCGGATCTACCTGTAGCTCGTTCAACGTTATAAGTTGCGCCCGCTGTAAGGGCGTTGGTCGCCACCCATTGTGGGAAGCCAGGGTGCATCGGCCCTGTGCAAGAAGATTCCGGACATCGCCAACGGGCAGTCGCCAGACTAGCGATTTAAGTGGACTGGAAAGACCCGACGACGGCGGCATGGGAACGAATGTATAAGCGCGAGCCCACTCATGCGGCAGGGCAGATGTTAGTTGCCGGGCTAGGTCTTGGATCACGGGCTGATGACCGCGCTTCAATGACAGAATCAGCGGTTTGATACCGCGTTGGTGGTGGCACTCGTACTCGTCGGTAAAGTAACACTCGTCCGTCATATCCAAATAGGAGTGGTCTCCGAGGAGCAGTGACTTCCAATCGAGCTTATGCAGTTTCACGACGCTTTGTTCCCACGTTTCCGCCACATTTCGGTGGCATCTTCGACCGATGGGGTTGATCCGAGCCCGTCGCGCTGCCACAGCAGACAACCCTTTACAGCCCACCTAAGGATTCCCGTTAGCTCACTATTTAGCTCAACTTTCAGTTCTCGATTAATCCTGCCTGCAAAGGACACGTCGAACGGAATTACACGTAACCGGCTCCAAGCGGCACTATCGTTGGCTCTGAGGGTTGGCACGCGGTTCACAGCCAGCCACAGTTTATGAGTGGGTTGAAACTCTTGCGCGTGTTCGTATAGACGTCGCGCACGAATCCGGTCGCCACCGGACACCCACTTCAACGTGGCTTCTGCGAATGCACTATTGATAGTCGGCTCTTGGGAACTCACGAAGCGACGGCCGCGCATGTCTGCGATATCCTCCCTAAGCGCGTTCCCCCGCGAAGCCAGAAACGTATCCATCTCCGCAACGCCCCCATAGTCCCCGAAAAGGCCGTGCAGCAGGCCGATAAGGGTGCTTTTCCCATTGCGACCGCTGCCTACGAGCACGAACACACATTCCTCTCTTGTGTCGCCGGTTAACGTATAGCCGATCGCCCTTCTGAGAAACGGAATGACTTCGGGGTGCGGTTCAAAGACCTCATCAAGAAACCTCTCCCATCGGGGGCATTGGGCGTCGGCCTGGTATGTTGCACCAGCAAACTTTGTGAGCAGTTCCTCAGGACGGTGCTCTCGGAAACCGCCACTATCAAGATCAATTGAGCCGTTCTGCACGCAAAGCAGCCAGGGGTTCCTGTCAAAATCCGCGGGAACCACCGACAGCCGAGGATCCGATTCTGCCATGCGGAGCATCGCGCCGATCTGTGCAGCGCCCTCGGAATGTGTTGCCCACTTGCCCAGCGCATCTGCCCGTCGTCGCAAGAGCTCCCAGTCACCTGGGTTGCGATCTGACTGGCCCGCAATTTGTTTTCGCTCTTGTTGCATCGCCCGAACCGTCTTCTTGGCCAGTTGAACGGCGGCGTCTCGATCCCCAATCCACCGGTATCCGGTCCAGATAAACCACTGGTGGCTGGCGCGACAGAAGCGAAGGCATCCACTGTGCTGATCGATTAGCCTTTCCGCGTTACCACAGTCTGTTAATGGGTAGGTTGAATAGGGATGGACGAGGGCTTTTGCGTCTTTCGCAATACGAAGTGGGCTAACGCTGTTCCGCACGGGATTCTCCTCAGAGCAACAGGGGGAGGGCTCGTCCGAAGAGCAATCTGTTTTGAATTACCGCCATGCTGGTCATTCCCCTTGGCTGAGGGAATGTCCCCACGACGGGCGGCGCTGCATTTAGCGAGGTCGACCTTGCTTGTTGTCGCCATTGTTAGTTTCTTTCAGTCCAAGGTAAGCCCATGCGCACGAAGATGATAGACCTCTAAGGTCCAGTCTACTTTGGTGGCTGTTCAGAAATAAGCGAAGCGATTTTCCGAGAGCAAGTCAGGTGGAGAAAAACTGCAAGGAGAAGATTGTCGCCCGGGAAGCGGCAACCTTCTCTTTGCCGAGTGCGAGAACGAAACCGGTTCAGCGGTTCACGACTGCGGTCCGCAGAACCGGAAACCCCTTGCGGAAAGTTTCCGTGCTATTCGCCCTGCGATCTCCTGGGTTATGCTTGTAGGCTAATGGAGCTCCCGACCGATACCGGATTCGCCTCGCTGGCAACCGCAGCCGTCGGAGAGGGTGGAGAGGATTGAGGCTGAGAGCCAAACTCTGCCCAAAAATCTCCCTTTAGGTCAGCCAAAGCTTGTCCGCCTGCTGGATTTCCCGTCTGCACATCCTTTTCGTATCGGTTGAAATCCTTAGTGAGTTGCTGCCCTGCGATTTGGCTGGCTTGCTGTTGGGCGCCCGTTAGATCTCCCGCCTGGATCGACTGCCCCAGGCTTTTGAACTCAGCAGCCTGGGTGGAGTTAGAGAACGGACCAGAGTTGTTCGGCCCGAACGAAGCCAGGGTGTTATATGCCTGTTGCGTTGCAGTTTGATTGCCGGATTGTAGCCCTTGTTCCAGCTGCCGCCAGGCAGCATCTTCCTGTTGCCTGACGGACGGCGGTTGGGCGGTGGCTTGACTGAGAATGCTACTTGAGATTCCCGCGACGGACATGTGCTGCCTCCTGAAATGGAACTACGAAGTCGGTAGATTTCTGTCTCTTAGACCTATCGGCAGCCCAAGCGAGGTCTTTAGCAGCAAAAACTGCCGTCGAACTGGCCGGTTACCCTAGATCCTTCAACAGATGACACACGCTCAATCGCAACTCTGATGCCAACTCCGTCTCTCGAACCCCCTGTTGGCAGGTGGTTGATTTCATTCGGACTGCACTCTAGAACGGCCCGTCGTTGGCAAAGCTCTTTGCCCAAGGACAGGCAAGTGCTGCCGGGCGCATCATGACGCTGGCAAGTTGTGCCTGGACGCAAGTCATTCCCCAGCCGCTTTCCATTTACAATCAAGCATTAACTTAAGGGACACATTGGTTTAAATGGGCTTCGATGTTATTGAAGGAATCGGAAGCAATCGTTCTGCGAACGTATCCGTTGCGGGAAGCCGACCTGCTGGTCACTCTATTCACTCGTGCGGAGGGCAAGGTTCGCGGCGTTGCCCGCTCAGCCAAGAAATCCAGGCGCCGCTTCGGAGGTGCGCTAGAACCTCTGACCTATGTGCGAGTCCACTACGAAGACCGTGAACGGCGGGAGTTGGCGCGGTTAGATTCCTGTGAGGTGTTGGAATCCCCTCTCGCCTCGGAAGTCACGTATTCACGGGCAGTAGGGCTCGCGCATGTGGCTGAGTTGCTGGATGAGCTTCTGCCCGACCGCGAACCCAACGATGCAGTTTTCCGTCTAGTCCTTGCTGTTCTGGCCGGCTTGCGCGGCTCTGACCTGTGGTTGCCCATTACCTATTTCGAACTTTGGATGACCCGCCTCATGGGTTATCTGCCCGAACTATCCGAATGCATGGCTTGCGGGCGCACACTGAACGGCAGCCGGGCGTTCTTTCACGCCTTGGCTGACGGATTGGTTTGTAAGGATGATAAGCGGCTGGCGTCTTCGGAAATGTCGGCAGAATCGCGGATACTGGCAGCACAAATGTTCCGTGCGCCTCTCGAAAGCTTCGCTGATGCGCCGCGCTTCAAGGCCCAAGCAGCCGACCTGCGCAAGTTTTTGATTCAGACGCTGCAGCGGCACATCGAAAAGAAGCTGGTGACTGCAGGAATGCTGGAGAAAGGTGGGTTCTAGAAACTTGATCGATCAGTCGCAGCAAGCGGTTTAGCTGAGCCAATCCGCGGACATTCGGTCAGGACGGCTTGCCAAAGACAAGAGCTTGATGCGTACCCCCAAAACGAATTTCAAGCAAGGTTCGCGATCCGTCAGCATTTCTCCTATATACATAAGCATCTCGCGCAAATTTGATGTCGCGTTTTACCCACCTCCCGTTGGCGCTGGCAACCAAGAGATCGTTGTGTAGCAATTTCACACTGGCATCGTCGAGAGAGGATTCCCAACTGATGATGTAATCTCCCGGGGGCGTACGTGTACCGTTTAGCGTTACCAGGGCGCCTAACGTGAAGGGACGGGAACCTCTTTCGAAAGGTCGTGGCTTGAACCCGTTGGACACCAGATTCTGGTGTGTGGTTTTGGCCCGTTCCTCATCACTGTAGGGGCCAACCAGTATGTGATAGGAATTGCTCCAAAGGAAACCCTTCTGAACCGCAGTCGTGGGAAAGCCAAGCTGCGATAGTTTGTCCATCTGGAGGTGTGCCTGCGACTGATTTTTAAATTTCCCCACATCGAAATACAGCTCGGATGTTGAGGCGGCATTCTCCGCTGTCGAACTCTCGGTCTGCACCTCAGGTTGCTTCGCCGCTTCGACGTTTGGCACTGGTGCAGGTTTAGCTGGAACAAGGTTGGGAGCGGACGCGACGGGGGTTGGCGAAGGAGTCGCCGGAGGCGTTGACGAAGTCGTGGGAGCAGTTGTGTCCGTAATTTTCGGAGCAGTCGCGGCAGTCGCGGTTGACGCAGGAGGCGTAGCCGGCCTCGCGGGTTCGATCTTTGCTGGCTGCGTTGGGACTGGGTTTGCCAAGGGCGGCGACACGACCTTCTGCGGCGGCTGCACGGGTTTGTTCGGCGGAATTGCTGCCTTGTCGTTATGCGGTGAGGTCTTCGCAGACGGCGGAACCGGAGTCGGCGCTGCTACCGGCACTACCACCGGAGTCGCGGGTGGCGGCACCACCATCGCCGCCGCTGTGGGTGCGGCCGGCAATGCTGTTGGCGTGGCTACGGTCTGCACTTGAGGTTTTGCCGCGAATCGTTCTCCCAGCCGAATCAGCGACTCGCCGAACTCACGACGATAACCTTGGAACAAGAATGCAGCTACCACGACGGCCGAAACCAAAAGTCCGGTGACTAAGCCTCGGGAGAATCCACTGAATTGCTTCGGGGCCTTTAACTCGGTTGAAACCGCCCCGAGCGCAGCAGAACCAACCGGCCCTGGCCTTATTTCCGCTCGTTTGTCAGGCCGAGCCGGAAATCCGCGGGGTGGCAAAGCCGCCGGTGCGGATCCATCGACAGTGCCGAGTGGAGTTGCCGATTGGATCATCCATTGGCGGATTTGTTCGCGAGCTTCCGCGGGCAAAGTGGTGAATTGCAAGCCTGCTTTTTGCGTCTCATCCGTCCACGCTAGCTTGGCTTGCGCCTCGATTCGCCGGTTGCGTTCGGAGAACCAGAAGCGGACCTTCCCATTCCGCGGTACCGGGTCAAAGGAGTGAAAGCAGAGTCCTTCATCCGATACATTCAACACGATGCCGCCGTTGTTTGGCTCGATGTTGACGTAGGCGTGCCCGGTAATTGTGGTTCGCGGAGTTCGGCGGCGTTCCAGGTTTGTCATGCCTTGCACCACTGGGTTGGGGGAAACCATATGGATTATTTTGTCAACCGTGCAGCAATCGAGTCCGTTCAATAAGCGGCGAACCGACCTGCAAGAGGGAACCCGCACGTCGGATTTGGTTATAGCTTTCCGCCGTGGGGTATAGTCGGAATCTTTTTCCGACTTCAAAAAAGTGCACCGATTTTACACCACTTTGCTTTTTTCGCAAGAGGAGAAAATGGCGTCCATTGATGCGTCCGACGATGCGTCCGAATTTGGAACACTCGCCGGCAAATTCTCTTGGCCGCCACCCGACCTGACGAAATAGTTGGCACTTCAAGCTGCAAGCTGACGACTTCCTCTGCTTCCGTTACAATCGTTGCTTGATCCACGCGCCACTGAACAGGCATTGAACCCATTCAACCCCAAATCGTTGACGTTTCAGGAACTTATACTGCGGCTCCAGACATTTTGGGCGGAGCGCGGCTGCGTATTGCAGCAGCCCTACGACGTGGAAGTCGGCGCCGGCACTATGGCCCCTGAGACTTTCTTGCGGGTGCTGGGGCCACAACCTTATAAGGTCGCGTACGTCCAGCCCTCACGCCGCCCGGCCGATGGCCGCTACGGCGAGAACCCCAACCGTCTTTATAAGCACACACAATTGCAAGTCATCCTGAAGCCGCCGCCGGAAAACGTGCAGGAGCTATACCTGGAGTCGCTGGCTGCCATCGGCATTGACCTGCGCCAGCACGACATCAAGTTTGAGGAAGACAACTGGGAAGCGCCAACGCTCAGCGCATGGGGCGTGGGCTGGCAGGTCATGCTCGATGGTCTCGAGGTCACTCAGTTTACCTACTTCCAGCAGTGCGGCGGAGTGGATCTCGATCCGATTTCGGCGGAACTGACTTACGGTTTGGAGCGAATCGCGGCTTTTTTACAGGATGTGGATTCAATTTATGACATCGTGTGGGCGCGCGATCCAGAAGGCGGCAAGGCCACGACGTACGGTGATGTCCGCCTGGCCGACGAGCTGCAATTCTCGGTTTACAACTTTGAGGTAGCGGACGTCGAGAAGACCTGGAAGCATTTCGAGCTGTGTGAAGCCGAATGCAAGGTCCTGCTCGATCAGTATTTTGCGCTGAGCAAAGATAAAAAGTCCGGCGACGGAATGGCCCGGGACAAGAAGCGTTTTCCGATCCTTGCCGCCTACGATCTCTGTTTGAAGTGCTCGCATCTGTTCAACATTCTTGATGCTCGCGGCGCAATCTCGGTGACAGAGCGCGTGGGAGTGATTGCGCGCGTGCGGGCATTGGCCGTAGGGGTCGCGAAGGCCTGGGTGGAGCAGCAGCATCCAGGACGTCAGGCTAAGTCAGATGAATCAGCACCCCCTGACAAGAAGCAGAAAAATAGATTCGAAGCTGCCCCATCCGTCTCCTGACTATGAATAACCGAGATTGTAACCGTGCTTACAGGTGCTGGCATCGGGTTTGCGAAAGTGAGAGTTTACTGAATGCCTGACTTCCTCATCGAGATCGGCTGTGAAGAAATCCCGGCGCGCATGATCGATGCGGCTGCGCAAGACTTGTGGAGCCGAGCAGTGGCCGTCTTGCGTCAGAGCAAATTGCTTCCGGAGATCCATGGAGAGATCTATGGAACGCACTACTCGACTCCACGAAGGTTGGCCGTCATGTTCCCGGACATCCGCGAGATGCAGCAAGACAGCCACGAAACAGTCGTAGGGCCTTCGGTTGCAATTGCCTTCAAAGATGGCCAGCCTACTCCTGCTGCCCACGCATTTGCGAAAAAAGCAGGGATCGATGTTTCGCAGTTAGAGAGAATCACAACTGCCAAAGGCGAATATCTTTCCGCGAAAGTGACCAGCAAAGGACGATCGGCATCCGAAGTCTTGGCCGAACTGCTTCCCAAAGAGATCAACTCCATCTATTGGCCCAAGAATATGTATTGGCGCAAGCCGGGCGAGGTATTCGTGCGTCCCGTGCGCTGGTTGGTCGCGTTGTTAGACAAGGAAGTGATCTCACTCGAATTCGACGGCATTCGCGCTGGAAGCCAATCGCGCGGACATCGAATCCTATCCCCAAACTTAATTCGGATTCCAGGCGCAGGCCCGTCGTACGTGGACACTCTGCGAGGAGCGAAAGTCCTCGGCCGCGGTGAGCGCGAGCAACAAATCCGCAAAGCGCTCGACGCTTCGACGCGCACTATCCCTGGTGCCCGCTGGCGCGAAGACAAGAGCCTGCTCGACACGGTCGTCAACCTCACCGAGTGGCCGTCGGCTATCCTCGGCAGCTTCGATCGCGAGTTTCTCCAACTGCCGGAAGAAGTCCTGGTCACGGTCATGCGTGACCATCAGAAATACTTTGCGGTTGAAGACGGCTCGGGCAAGCTACTGCCCCATTTTCTCGCAGTCTTGAACACTAATGGCGATCCGCAGGGCACCATCCGCCACGGACATGAGCGTGTGCTGCGTGCCCGCTTCAACGATGCTCGCTTCTTCTGGCAGACCGACCAGAAACATCCGTTGCGTGAGCGAGTGCAGTGGTTAAAGAACGTAACTTTCCAGAAAGACTTGGGGAACTATTATGACAAGACGCTTCGTGTCCAGCGCCTGTGCAGTTGGCTGTGCGAGATCGTGCGCCAAAGCGGGATGACGATTCGCCCTGGCGTGGTTCACAAAGCCGCCTACCTGGCCAAGACCGACCTTACGACCGAATTGGTGAAAGAGTTCACCGAATTGCAGGGAATCGTTGGTGGTTTGTACGCCGGGGTACAGGAACTCGATACCGATCTCCCGGATGCCACCCGGCAGTTGATCGCACAAGCCATCTACGATCAGTACAAGCCAGAGTCGATGGAGGATTCAGTCCCGCGAACTCCCGGTGGTGCGGTGCTTTCGATCGCCGACAAGGTCGACACCATTGCGGGAATGTTTGCTTTGGGATTGCAGCCCACCAGTTCGAAAGATCCGTTCGCCCTGCGCCGTCAGGCCAACGGCATTGTAAAGACGATCGCTGAGCACAAGTTGCCACTGAATTTGAGCAGCATATTCCGCGATGCGCGTGAGATTTACCGAGGGTCGGAAGCCGAGCGCAAGTTCTCGAAAGAGATCGACTACGCAGGTGCGATCCGTGAATTCTTCCGCGAGCGCCTGGAGTTTTACTTGCGTGATGCCCTCAGCTTCAGGTACGACGTGGTCAAGGCCGTTCTGGCTTCGGGTTCGGACGACGTAGTGGACGCCGTGGCACGTGCACAGTCGGTCAAGAGCGTACTGCACATGCCCGAATTCCAAGCCATCGCGTCCGCTTGCAAACGCATGCGGAACATCTTGAAGCAGGCAGAAGATAAGGCGATCAAGTCGGCGGAAATGTTCGAGGCTTTGCCGGAGTCTTCGCAAGAGGAAAAGAAACTGGCAGCCTACTTGGACGTGAATGCCCCGAAGATTGAGGCCCATCGGCAAAAGAGAGAATATGGTGATGCGCTTCGCCTACTGTCGACTGTAAGACAGCAAGTTGACGCCTTCTTCGACAAGGTCATGGTGATGGTTGAGGACGAGCGTGTCCGTGCCAACCGGTTGGCCCTGCTGCAGACGTTGTTGAAGAAATTTTCCACCATCGCCGACTTCTCTGAAATCGTAGTCGAAGGCAAGACCTAGATTTCTTCATCCGGATCCCCACCGGGAGATCGGTCGTCAGTTGCATCAGAGCAACGCCACAGGACTGAAATATGAATCTGATTGAAAGGAAGATCCGCGATGGGGCGTTTGCCATTGGCTACAACTTCACCGATCAAACCAGTGATGCTGCCGTCCGCGATTTGATCCGAAGGCTGAGACCTTTGCATTGTGGAAGGGAACTGATACGAATCGGAGGAGGTGCTGACGGTGGATATCTGCTCCCGAACGATCTCGATGGCGTGGAATATTGTTTCTCGCCTGGAGTCGGTGCCATGGCGGATTTTGAAAGCCATCTGGCGACGCTAAACATAAAGTCATTCCTTGCGGATCATTCCGTCGATTTTCCGCCGATTGCAAAACCGGAGTTCACCTTCGACAAGAAATTTCTGGGTGCTATCGACAGCGAGACTTCATTTACCCTCAAATCCTGGAGAGACAAGTATCTGGCAGCCAATATTCATGATCTTCTGCTGGAAATGGATATAGAGGGAAGTGAATATGAGGTGATCCTGAGTACGCCAAGCGACACCCTGACTGATTTTCGAATCATGGTGATCGAGTTTCATTCTCTCGACAAGATATTTGACCCCTTTGCTTATGCGGTGATTGAGAACTGTTTTGAGAAGATACTGAGACATTTTCATGTGGTGCATATTCATCCCAACAATTGCTGTGGCAGTGTGAGAAGGCGGGGAATAGAGGTGCCGCGGATTATGGAATTCACTTTTTACAACAAGGATAGGGTAAGAGAAACAAAATATAGGGAAGATTTCCCCCATATCCTGGATAGAGACAACACTAGTCGAAAAAGACCGCTGCACTTGCCGAAGTGTTGGTACAGTTAGGGCAAAAGGAATGCCGGAGCAATGATGAACGAGGGAAAAAAGACTGGAGTTCTGGCCGTCGCGCCCACTCGACGCCAAGTGATTGCCAGCGGTGCCGTCACCTTGGCGAGTCTGGCAATGGGATCGGTCCGCGTCAGGGCGCAGCAGACAATGGTGGAAACGCCGAGCACCAGTGCGGACAAGACGCGGACGTCTCTTCACCAGGAAGTCGATTTTAAAGCCACTCCCCATCGTATTTACACGATTCTGCTGGATTCCAAACAGTTTAGTGCGTTCTCCACCGAGCCGGCGACGATCAGCCCAGAGGTTGGCGGCGCTTTCAGCATGTTCGGGGCCAGAATCGTGGGACGAAACATCGAACTGGTCTCCGACCAGCGAATCGTGCAGGCTTGGCGTCCCGCCTACTGGGAGCCGGGGGTCTACAGCCTGGTCAAGTTTGAATTCAAGGCGCAGGGACCTCAAACCCATGTAGTGCTTGATCACACCGGCTTTCCGGAAGGCGATTTCGCATCCCTCAGCTCAGGGTGGAAAGAGCATTATTGGGAGCGCCTGGCGAAATACCTGGGTTAACGGCTGCGCCGTTCCCTTGCGAGCACGTGTTCGAGCCGCATGGAGGGCGGGGATCGCTGGCCTACTCCAGCGATCCACAACGACTGCCAAGCGTGAATCGTCCCTCGAATCAGGACGGACGCATTCCGGGGACGCGCGAATCAGTCAGGCTGGCGCGAATCACATCCAGCAATTCAGCGTTATCAACCGGTTTCTGAAAGAAGGCTGCGGCGCCGCCTTTAAGGGCGCGCTCTTCGTTGTTCTGCGGGTCGCGCGCGGTTAATACCACGACCGGGATACCGGCCAGAGCATCTATGTTCTGCAGCCGGTCGAGGACCACGAAGCCGTCGCCCGCAGGCAGGCCGAGATCGAGAACGATGAGGTCGGGATGCTCTTTCTGCGCCACGGCGACGGCAGTGTAGCCATCCTGGGCATGAACGGTGTCGTAGTTATTGGCCCGCAGGCGCAGCCGCAAGGCGTGCCGCAGGTCGGGATCGTCGTCGACAATCAGGATTTTCGGTTTGGACATTTGGAACTCTCCTTTTGAATGGATTGAACTTGCCGGATGGATTTCGACGTAGCGTGGCCGTTGCCGGGCCTGGCCGGTTCCGGCGCCATGCTGGCCATGATGATTTCGGTGACGCGGTTGGCGACGGCCTGAACTTGTTTGTCCAGTGAGGCATCGACCGGCGGCGGAGCGAAGTTGACGGGCACCGCGGAAATTACCAAAGAGGCGCTGGTCTTCAATTCTTCATTGCGCTCGAGTTGTCCGCGTATGCGGGCCATCATGATCCCGGAATGCTCGAGGTCGGTGGAAGCGACCACGAAAAAAGTTTGGGCCGCGGCCGAGCCGCCCATCGGAGGCAGCACCAGGTCTTTGTCGAGATAAACGCAGCGCCGCAGGGTCTCGATCGCCTGCTGCCAAACTTCCCGCCAGTTGCCGTGCAAGGTCTTGGACAGCGGGACCAGTTCCACTTTTTCCAGTACGATGTGGTCGCGTATCCGCCCCTCATGCACAATGACGGGCGCCAATAGCTTCGCCAGAGAGTACAGCGGCAAGGTAAAAGTGAAGGTGCTGCCCTGGCCGGGTTCGCTTGCCACCCAGATTTTTCCGCCGTGCAGCTTTACCAGTTCCCGGCAGATGTAGAGGCCAAGGCCCAGGCCGGTGCGGTTGTTGTCGATCAATTCTGGGTCCTGGTAGAGGCGTTCGAAAATGAGCGCCTTGGCGTCCGGACTGATGCCGCGGCCGGTGTCGCTGACCGAAACGTAGACGGCGTCTTCGTCGGCTTCGACCATGCAGGCCTTGATCATCACCGAACCTTCTGGAGCGGTGAACTTGATGGCGTTATCAGTCAGGTTGATGAGGACTTCGAGAATGCGGTCAGGATCGGCATGGACCAGGGGGATGCGGCTATCGAGGCCGATCTCAATGCCGACTTGCCGCTCGCCCGCGATGGGCCGCATCATGGTGGCCACCTGCTGGATCAGTTCGCCGATCGAGATACAACGCGGTTCGACCCGGATCTTGCCACTTTCGGCCCGCGTCGCCTCCAGCAGGTCGCGAATCATGGCGTGCAACTGGTTCACGCTCTTGAGTACGGTTTTAAGGTGGTCGGTTTGTTCCGAGGCCATCGGTCCAGCCAGTCCGTCGAGCAGGATGGTGACGTACTGGTGAATGCAGGTCAGGGGAGTGCGCAACTCGTGTGAGACATGGGACAGAAACTGGTTCTTGAATTCCAGTTGCTGTTTACGGGTGATTTCGAGCGATCGCAGCAGCGCCTGCCGTTCGACCGCGTAACGCATGGCGCGTTCCAACTGCTTGCTGGTGATGTCGCCCTTGATCAGATAATCCTGCACGCCCTGGTGGACGGCCTTAAGCGCCAGCCCTTCATCGTCCTGTCCGGAGAGAATGACCACCGGAACGTCGGGCGAATGAGCCATGACCGTGCGAAAGGTTTCCGCGCCGTGGCTGTCGGGAAGGTTCAAGTCGAGCAGTACCACCGAGGGCGGGTTGAGACCAAGGGAGGCAATGCCATCCGCTAGGCGGTCCACGCAGGTCACTTCCACCAGAGATTTGCTTTCGACCAGGCGCAGCCGCACCAGGTCGGCATCGCCTGGGTTGTCTTCAATCAGCAGCACGCGTGTAGCTTGATCGCTCATCGCTTCTCCCTCTAATGCGGCAGGCTGGTAAAACCAAACCAAAATTCTTCAATAGATTGCACGGCGGAGAAATAATCCCCTAAATTTCCGGGCTTGCTGATGTAGCAGTTCGCGCCCAGTTCGTAACTGTTGGTGATGTCTTTGTCGGCGTCGGAAGTGGTGAACACTACGATGGGAATGGTGCGCAATCCGGGGTCAGTTTTTACCTCCGCCAGAACCGCGCGGCCGCCTTTGCGTGGCATATTCAGGTCTAAGAGGACGAGGTCGGGGCGCGCTGCCTCCGTGTACTTGCCGCGGCGGCGGAGAAAGGCGATGGCTTCCTCGCCATCGGGAACATTGTGGATATTGCTGTGGTGCGCGCTGGCAGCCAACACCTCGCGGGTCAATCCCACATCGGCCGGGTTGTCATCGACCAGCAGAATGTCAGGCGCTTCCTTCATTGCGTGTGATCCATTTCTCCATCGGCAGGACTGGCGGGTAGCGTGAATTTGAAGCTGGCTCCTTCTCCGGCCTTTGATTCCACGGAGATACGGCCGCCATGCTGCTCGACAATCTTCTTGCAGATGGCCAGCCCCACGCCGTTGCCCGGGTACTCGGCGCGGGTGTGCAGGCGCTGGAAAATGACGAAGATGGCCTCGGCATGTTCGGCGGCGATGCCGATTCCGTTGTCGCTGACCGAGAACTCCCATTCCGCGGCGCTCCTGTTCGCACTCACCGTAATCACCGGAGTTTTCTCGCCGTGAAACTTGATGGCGTTGCCGATCAAGTTCTGGAACAGTTGCACCAATTGAGTGCGATCGCCGCTGACGGTAGGGAGCGCTTCATAGTGGACGACAGCGCCACTCTCCTGCAGCGCCGCCTGCAGGTTCTCGAGCGCTTCCCGCACCACCGCGTCACCGGCGAGCGGGTTGCTCTTGCGATTGCGGCCCACCCGTGAAAATGTCAGCAGATCTGTTACCAGCGTCTGCATGCGCAGCGCGCCTTCGAGGGCATAGCGGATGTACTTGTCGGCATTTTCATCGAGCTTGCCGGCATAGCGCTCGGCCAGGAGTTGGGTGTAAGCCGCCACCATACGCAGCGGTTCCTGGAGATCATGCGAGGCCACGTAGGCGAATTGTTCGAGATCACGGTTGGAACGCGCCAATTCCTCGGCCTTTTTGGCCAAGTCAGCTTCCGCCTGCCGCCGTTCTTTCCGCACCTGCTTTTCTTCCAGAGCACGGCGCACCGAAGCCGGCAGCCGGGTCAGCGAGTCTTTGAGAACATAATCGGTGGCCCCCAGCTTGATGCATTCGACGGCGGTCACATCGCCCACCGCGCCCGACACCAGGATCAACGGAATGTCGAGGCCGGCGCTGCGCAAAATCTCCAACGCTTCCATGCCCCGCCATGATCCGAGGTTGTAATCGGCCAGCACCACATCGGGGGTGGTGGTCTGCAATTTCTGCCGGAACTGGTCGGCGGTCTGGACGACGTCGCAAGTGACTTCGAACCCGCTCCGTCGCAATTCGCGCAGCACCAGTTCGCTGTCCGCCAGGTTGTCTTCGACCAGCAGGGCCGAGAATCGCACGATGGCCCGGACTCCGTTAACTTCAACCCGGTCGATGGCGACGGCTTCGCTCATGGCTTCACTGGTTCCGCCAGCTTCTTAGCCAAATGGTTCTGCGGACGCTGATTGATCAGCAGCCAGTAGAGCCCGATGGCTTTTACCGTTTGGCGGAACTGGTCGAAATCCACCGGCTTTTGGATGAAGCTATTCACCCTCAAGTGATAACCGTTGGCCACGTCCTTTTCCTCTTTCGAGGAAGTCATGATGACGACGGGAAGACTGGTGGTGCGAGGGTCGGCGCGAAGCTGGCGCAGCACCTCCATGCCATCCACTTTGGGCAACTTCAGGTCGAGCAGTACCAGCTTGGGCATGTGTGCCGGGTTGCGATCGGTGTAGGGGCCGGAGCAGAACAGAAAGTCCAGCGCTTCCTCGCCGTCGCGTACCACAAAGATGTGGTTGGCCAGGTTCTCCCGCCGCAAGGTATGCAGGGCGAGGTCAATGTCGTCTTGGCTGTCTTCGACTAATAAGATGTCCACTTCAATATCAACGTCATTCATGAGTTTTCTCCTACGTTGGTGGCTTTCGATTTGGGATGGTCGTGGCTGGGACCAAAGGTGAAGTAAAAAGTTGCTCCCTTATCTACTTCGGAATCGGCCCACGCCCGTCCGCCGTGCTTCTGCACGATGCGCTGCACCGTGGCCAGCCCGACGCCTGTGCCTTCGAACTCTTCGGCGCGATGCAGGCGTTGAAAAACTCCGAAGAGCTTATCGGCGTATTTCATACTGAATCCTGCCCCGTTATCGCGGACGAAGATCGCGCCCTGCCCGTTTGCTTCCAGGTGTCCGATCTCGATCACCGCTGGAGTTCGATTTCGCGAGTATTTAAGGGCGTTCGAAATCAGGTTCTGGAAAACCTGCCGCATGAGCGTGGGATCACAATCGATTTGCGGAAGTTTGGCAATCTTCCACTCCACCACGCGGCCTTCGGTATCCGCTTTGAGCATGGTGATGACATCGTCGAGCAAAGTATCCAGCCGAGTGGGCTGGTAGGTGAGCGGCTGGCGGCCGATACGCGCCAAAGCCAGCAACTCATCGACTAACACGCCCATGCGGCGAGTGCCTTCCTGAATGCGTGTGAGATGGCGTTTGGCCTCGCCATCGAGCCGGGGCGCGCAATCTTCCATCAGGATGCCAACGAAGCCGGCAATATGGCGCAGCGGCGCTCGCAAATCGTGGGAGACCGAGTAGGTGAAAGCTTCGAGTTCGTTCTTGGCTGCTTCCAGTTGTGCCGTGCGTTCGATGACTCGCTGTTCCAGTCGCTCATTCAGTTCCTGGATTTCGTGTTGCGCCGCTTTCTTCTCAGTGATGTCACGGAAGGCGACCACCCCGCCACACACGGCACCCTCTTTGTTTTTCAGAGGGCCACCGCTGGCCTCGATCCAGACACCCTGGGTGAGCGCAGGATTGCGCACAAACATTTCGGCGGTGCTCGCTTCCCCGCGGATGGCGCGTACCATGGGGAGTTGATCCACTGGAAAAGGGGTGACGGTGTCGGCCATATAGAGCTCGTAATGCTCGGCCCACTTCTGGCTGGAAAGGTCGGTTGCACCCCGGCCAAGGATCCTCTCTGCTGCCGGGTTCCAGATGATGAACTTTCCGTTTTCATCAGCTGCGACCAGCCCCTCGGCCATACTGTCCAGCACCGACTGAAGCATCAGCGTCTGTGTTTCCAGGGCGTGCTGTGAGCGCAACAATTCGTCGGATTGACGGGACAATTCCTCGGCTTGACCAGCGAGTGCCTCTTCCGCCCGCTTGCGCTCGGTGATGTCACGCGCAATTTTTGAAGCGCCCACAATCGCACCGCCGCTGTCGCGAATCGGCGAAATGGTCGCTGAAATGGCGATCTTTTTGCCGTCCTTCCGGACCCGCACGGTTTCGAGATGGTCAACGCTTTCGCCACGTCTAATGCGTGCCAAAATGTCGGGTTCCTCATCCAGGCGCTCCGGCGGCAAGAGTATCGCCATGGGTTTGCCAACGGCCTCGGATGACGAGTAGCCGAACAGCTTCTGGGCGCCGCGATTCCAGGCGGTGATCGTCCCCTGTAAGGTTTTGCTGATAATGGCGTCGTCGGAGGAATCCACGATGGCCGCCAGGCAGGCGTTGCGCTCCTCCGCCCGCTTACGCTCGGTGATGTCGGCCCGGATGGCAACATACTGCCGTGGCTTGCCGTCGGTTCCGACGAAGGGCACAATGGTGGTGTCCACCCAGTAAATCGAACCGTCCTTGGCCCGGTTCTTGATCTCACCATGCCAAACTTGGCCGTTAGCAATGGTGTGGTACATGCGCTGGAAGAATTCTGTTGGGTGGTGGCCGGAGTTGAGAATGCGGTGATTCTGGCCGATCAGTTCATCCTTGGAATATTGGCTGATGATGCAGAACTTTTCGTTGACGTAAGTAATCGTGCCCTGGACGTCGGTCACCGCCACGATGGCGTGTTGATCTAGGGCGAACTTTTGGTCGGCCAGATCTTTGAGCGCCGCCTCGCTGGTGGCGAGGCTTTCCTTCAGGGCGCCCTCAGCCCGCTTGCGCTCGGCGATCTCCGATTCCAGGGCGGCGGTTCGTTGCCCCACACGCTGTTCCAACTGGAGGTTGAGGGTGTTGAGTTGTGCCCGGGCGCGGGCGCTGACGTGAATCTCGCGGTTGACGGCGACCCATCCGAGTCCCCATAGGCCGGCAAGGAGAACTGCACCGACCAGGTCGATGATCCTCGCCAGCCGTTGGCGGGCCTGGATTCGGGGAGCGCGCTGGCCCAACAATCGGGTTTCTTCAGCGTACATGTCTCGAGTGGTTGCGCGCACTACATCCATGAGTCTCTCGGTCTCTAGCGCGTCATCACCGCCTGGATAGGCGTGCGTCTTCCGGCGATTGGCGATGATGCTGTCGGCGAATGCGACTGCCGTGCCCACCTGCGGATCGAGCGCATCCAAGCGTCTTTGTTGACTGAGATTGTCTGCTGTCAAATGACGCAATACCTCCTCGTCCCGGTAGACGGCGTCTCGCGCCATCTGGTAGTGGGCCAGCAGCGGCTCTTGTCCGCTCAAGGCAAAAGCCCGGGCGCTGGTTTCGGTTTCGATTACATGTCTGGAGGTGCGCTGGATCGCTTCCAGCACTTCATGGGTGTGGGATACCGAGTATGCATCCTGTTCCGCCCGCAAAGTGCCTCGCCAGGACGACACGCTGATGAAAAGCGTCAACGACAAGGCTACGATGAAACCAACGGTGAGTCGGCGCCGCATCGGCCCTTCGATCGGTGCATCGAACTGCGTGCGTTCGGCGATTTCCTGGTGCAGCTTTCGGTTCATTTCCTGTAAATGCATCCGGGCAGGAAGTGATATGACTTTCGGAACTAGGGGGATGAGCATCGCCGCCGTGACTACGGACACGGTTGCGGTGATGGCTTTGAGAATGCCCGCGATCAAGTAATTGGCGTGCCAGATGTTCCAGATTTCCATCAGGTGTGTAGTTCCACAGGCCAGGATGAAGGTTCCGAACATCCAGAAGATCCGATTGAACGGGATATCTCGATTCTTGCGGATGAAGTAAATAAGGACGACGGGAATGCAATAGTAGGACAGCGTAATGAGGCCGTCGGAGATAACGTGCAGCCAGACCATCCTCGGATCCCAGAGATAGCAGTATCCGTGGGGCATGAAATCCGGCGAAAGCAGTTGACGAATTGGCTCCAAGCTACTCCTTCGGCGTTAGGCGGGGGACATCATTCATTGCAGCACAGGTGGAAGAAAAATCAGCCTTTCCAAAGGTGCTGGTACGTATCTAAGCGGCCCACGGTGGGACGGAGTTGCAGATCGGGAACGGCGCGCGACTCTGTGCTAGGCTGACGCCAATGAAGGTCTCTTCGGTTTTATTTCTTTTATGTTGCTCGGCGACGACTGGTGGGGCGGGTCCGGCTGCTGATACGGCTCAACCGCCCGACGTCTTTCTGGTGACGATCGATACCCTGCGCGCCGATCACATCCATTGTTACGGCGATGCCGACATAAAGACCCCTGCACTGGACAGCTTGGCTATGGATGGCATCCGCTTCGAGCAGGCGTTTACTCCCAGCCCGATCACCAATACTTCGCACGCTACGATCCTGACCGGACTGCTGCCGAGCGCTCACGGTGTGACTGACTTTGCGGTGCCGCTGGCGGCGGATCATCTCACCTGGGCGGAACTGCTCAAGCCGCAGGGCTACCAGAACGCGGCCTTCATCGGAGCTGTGATACTCGATAGCAAGCAGCTTGCACCGGGGTTCGATCGCGGATTTGATTTCTACGACAACTTTCCCGAGCATCCGAAGACCAAAGAACGCTGGGGACGGGTGGAGCGGCGGGGGATGGAAGTGGTGCAACACGCGGAAGAGTGGCTCAGCAGTCATCGGTCAGGCTCGCGATTTGTGTGGGTGCATTTGTATGATCCGCATGATCCCTATGAGCCGCCGGAGCCGTTTGCGTCCATGTATAAGGAGCGGCTCTACGATGGCGAGATCGCATATGCCGATTCCGCGCTCGGTGCTTTTCTCGCTTATTTGAAGAAGCAGGGATGGTACGACGGCGCGATGGTCATGGTGGTGGGTGACCACGGCGAAGGCTTGGGCGAGCACAACGAAGATACTCACGGAATCTTTCTCTACGATTCGACCACGCACGTTCCGCTGCTGGTGAAACTGCCAGCGCAAGAAGCGAAGGGAAGGGAAGTTGCGGCGCAAGTGCGAACCACCGACATTCTGCCTACGGTTCTGGATCTCGTGGGCGCGCAGGCTCCAGCCCGGCTCGACGGTAAATCGCTGAGGCCATACTTCATTGGCGCAGAAACCGCTGGTCGCACTGCCATCGGTGAGACTGATTATCCTTTGCGCTTCGGTTGGGCGCCGCTGCGCTCGGTGCGAGAGGGTGGCATCAAGTTTATTGAGGCTCCACGGCCGGAATTGTACGATCTGCAGGCTGATCCGAAAGAACTGCGCAATAGTTACGAGCCGTGGGATGCGAGCGTCCAGAAGTCGCGCGCCATGCTGGCCGAGATTAGAAAGAAGATGCCTCCGCCAGGGCAGTCTTCCAGAGGTGCGGTGGGACAGGGCACAACCGACGAATTGCGCGCTCTGGGCTACCTGGGGCCGGCCGATGCTTTGAGTTCGACCGACGTGCCGGAGCCGTCGCTGCTGCCGGATCCCAAAGACAAGATAGAAGAACAGAACCTGCTACACAAGGCCATGTTAGCCGTCGACGATGAACGCACGTATGCTGCGCGTAATGCGTTCGAGAAGGTTCTGGAACTGGATCCGAAATCGCCAACGGCTCTGGTGCAATTGGGCCAGCTCGAGTTGGCGGCGAAGAATTATGCCCGGGCAATCGATTATTTGGGACGGGCGGTCGAGATGCGTCCCGATGCTGCCGCAGAGTTGAATTACGGCGAGGCACTGCGGATGACGGGCAATCTGGGCGGCGCGCGCAATGCATTGCAAGCCAGCCTGAGGCTGAATCCCAAGCAGTTTTTGGCGCGATTGCTTCTGGCGAAGGTATATGTGGGTTTGAAGGAAGCGTCTGCGGCGGAAGACCAGCTCGAGGCCGCGCTGCTACTGCAACCAGCAAGTGCGGAAGCCCAACTCAGCTTGGCGGAAATCTTGATTGCGCAACGCAAATTCAGTGAAGCCGTGCCACAACTGCTGGCCGTCACCCACTCACAGCCAGCTAACGCGGAGGCATACAACTGGTTGGCAAGAGCGTACAGCGGCTTAGGACAAAAAGAAAAAGCCCTGACGGCGGCAAACCGCGCCAAGGCGTTAGAGAAGCAACAAAGTCCCCACTGAAATTATCGTTTCAGCGCAACCTTCTTATCTGAGTCTTCGAAAATCTGCGTCAATACGTGCCCGCGCATCTGCTTGGGCTGCTCGATGCCGTAGATGTGGAGAATGGTGGGCGCGACGTCATAAACGCTGGCTTCAAAACCCATCAAGCGCAGGTCGTGCTTGATTCCAGGACCCATGGCTATGATCGATCCCGGTACATCGTCGCCATCGGCAAAGTCATGTTTGGCGATCACCGGCGTAGTCTTTTCATGGTCCATATGGGCGTGCGGATCGGTCTCTTCAAACTCGCGCAACGGCTTAATGCCGTGGTCGGAGACGATGAAGAGGTAGGTGTTCTCGTCCACGTGCTTCAAAATCGTGCCCAGCACTTTGTCAAAACCGATGTACTGGTTGGGGAACGCATCTTGGCGAACGCCGTTGATAGCGGGGTTGTAGCCGACATTAAAAGGTGTAATCGGATAGAGCCAGTGTCCAGTGCGATCCTCACAGGACTGCACCATAAAGGTGAAGTCGGTGGGATGGTTGGTGAGCAGGTAATCGAAGAGTTTGGTCTGCTGGTCGCGGATGAGTTGCACTTTAGCGAGCCAGTTATCGATGAACTCTGTCGCGTTGCCCTTAAGGTCCGCGGCGGCGGGCATGCGTTCGCAGTCAATGTAAAAATCACCGACGTTTTTAAGCAACTCAGCTTGCAAGCTCTGCGGATAGACAGCGTCGCCACCTTCCACTTCGCTTAACTTAGGCGCACAGAGTACGCCGTCCTCGCAGTTCTTGCCGCGGGTCAGCATGCCGCTGATCATGTAGCCGTTCACCGGCATCACTGGGAATGTAGCCGGCACGTTCGCCATACCCACCGTCACATTGTTCTTCGACAGAATGGACCAGATGGGTTCTTCCTTCAACATATTGGTGTTGGCGGTGACTCCGCCGACCAGGAAGCCGGTAACGCCATGCTCTTCTGGATTCGTGCTGGTGAATATGGTGCTGTAGACACGGGGGCAGTTGGGCATCGAAACCGTGCGCAACTTGCCGTGTACTCCTTGGCTGATCACCTTGGCCATATTGGGCAGGTCGCCTTTCAGGAGCAGTGGCCGCAGCATGTCCCACTCCATGCCGTTCACGCCAACAACAATCACGCGCGGTTTTGGTTTCGCAGTAGACGTCTGAGCGTTCACGATCGAGACAAAAACCAATAAAACTCCAAAAATTGCAAGCAATCGTCGGGGAACCACAGGAACACCTCTGGTTTGGAATTGCTAAATACTATAACACCATAGCGCAAACCAACGAGTGTCCCGGCGTGGCGACAAATCGCACCGTTTGCAATCGATCCTGCAAGCGAGAAGACCTCGTTGAGATGCGTTTATCGCCGTGGAACCGCAAAGTGTGAACCGTGAAAGACCAAGATTTTTTGATAGTCTCACTTCGAGACGATCAGCACACGCGAGGTTAAGACCTTATGAGTTTACGGATGTCGTCATGCAATATTCTGAAATTCATAGCCACGCCTACAGTCAGTTATGTACTACCGCCCTTTAAATCAAGTACTTATAACAATACATGGCTTGGCACTGCATGTGCTTAATCTCAAGTGACCGCTTCTGTGTTGTGGTGTAAGAAGTGTGCTTTTTACGGGCGGAGCATGTAGGCCGCAATCAACAACAATTTCTTGAAAGCGACTCGGGTTCGCGGAGGAAAGAAATGAGCTTTAAGCGTTTACTGATGTTCACTCTCCTGGTTACATGCGTGCTGGCAACGAGCACTGTGCTCCTGGCCCAGACGACCGTTTCCCAAGGAAGTATTCAGGGAACCGTTACCGACCCATCCGGTGCCGTAGTTGGTGGCGCCAAGATCACGATCACTCACAAAGCCACGGGGCAGGTCATCACCACCACCTCGACGAGCTCGGGCACGTACAACTCCGGCGGATTGATCCCCGGTGATTACGTATTGCGGATTGAAGCCAAGGGCTTCCGCACCTCGGAACGAGCGTTTGCCGTACAAGTCGGCGTAACCTCTTCCGGCAACACCAAGCTCGAGGTTGGCGAAGCCAGCCAGGTTGTGGAAGTGCAGGCTTCTTCGATCCAGGTCAATACCGAGCAATCGACGGTGCAGGGCGTCATCACCGGCGACCAGATTGACAAACTGCCGGTTGACGGCCGCAACTTCCTCGATCTCGCCCAGCTCGAACCAGGCGTGCAGATTCAGGACGGCCAAACATTCGATCCTACCAAGGCGGGTTATTCTTCGATTTCGATTAACGGCGTGTTCGGACGTACTCCGCGTATCGAACTGGACGGCGTTGACATCAGCGACGAGACCGTCGGCACGACTACGCAGAACGTCGGCATGAGTTCGATTCAGGAATTCAATATCAGCCGGTCAAACCTTGATCTCTCCACCGAGTTGACGTCGGCGGGTGCGGTGAACGTGACCACGAGGTCTGGTACTAACGACATTCACGGCCAGGCGTTCTATAACTTCCGTGGCCGCGACGCGGGCACCGCAGCATTCCCTGGAGCTCAGGTCGGCTATTATCAGCGCAACAACTTCGGCGGCCGCGTTGGCGGACCAATCATTAAGGACAAGTTGTTCTTCTTCATTGACGGCGAACGCATGAAGCAGGATGGATTGCTGCCCATTGTGGTGCCGGCTCCGTTCAATGCGCTCACTGGCGGTTTCCTCTCGCCCTTCCGCGACAGCGAAGTCACGGGCAAGTTGGACTGGCAGGCGACCAAAGATGTCCACGTTTTCTACCGCTTTACCTATAACTGGAACAGATCGGCGGCCAACTTCGGCTATGATTACCAGGTTTACTCGAACCGGGACAACACTCCCTCTGATGCCGTTGGCGTTGACTGGAACAAGGGATCGTGGTCGCACAGCTTCCGCTTCGGCTATTTGAAATTCCACAACCTCATCGGCAATGGAACTTCAGGATTGTCGGCTGCCCAAAACCCGATACCTGAAGCTGAGATTCTTGTGGCCGACCTAGGGGTTCAGCTGTCCGGGCCAAATCTTTTGGCACCGCAGCAGACCTTCCAGAGCAATAAGCAGATCAAGTACGACGGAAGCAAAGTGTATGGTTCGCATGTGTTCCGCTTCGGTATCGGCTTCAACGATATCAACGGTGGCGGGTTCGCGAGCTTCTTCGGAATTGCGCCGCTGGACATCACAGTGTCGGGTGCATGTGCTAAGCCGGGGGATGTAACCAGCTGCGCGTTGTTGCAGTCGATTCTGGGTAATGGCCAGGGGTTCTTTACCGAAAAGCCAAACTTTGGCTTCCCGGCCGGCGGACAACTTGACCACCGCTTCCAGTTCTACTTGGGCGATTCGTGGAAGATGAAACCGAACTTCACCTGGACCTACGGTCTGCGCTACAACCGCGACACTGGCCGTTCCGACAGCGACCTGGCGTCCATTCCATGTTCCGTGGTTACCACCATCGCGGCACCATGCGCTGGCAGCACTCCGCTGTTGGATCAGTTCGGACCCGGATTGGGTCAACCAGTTAAGCAGCCGAACACTCAGTTCGGACCGCAAATCGGCTTTGCCTGGGATCCGACCAAGAAAGGCAAGACCGTGATCCGGGCAGGCGCTGGTATCTACTACGAGAACTCCATTTTCAACAACACACTGTTTGATCGGCCGGCCAAGCTGGCCAAGGGTCTGTTTTTCCAAAGCGCAAACCTGATCTGTAACGGTCCGGGAACCACCACCTTCCCCATTCCGGGTGCGCCGGGAGGATCGGTCAGCTCGATTAATGGAGTGGATCTAGGATCGGGCGTTTGTGGACAGCCACTCTCGATTTCCGGTCCGCTGGTGTTTGACTTGCAGCAGGAGTTCCAGGCGGCTGTGAAGGCGCAGGGGCCGACATCGAACCCCAGCTTCGTTGGCAACACCCTGGAAATTAGCTCGCCACAACAGGGGCTGTCGGCGTTTGATCCTAACTTCCGCAACGCCCGTTCTTACCAGTTTAACTTTGGAATGCAACACGAGATCTGGAAGGGCGGCGTGGTAACCGCGGATTACATCCGCAACGTCAGCACCCGCTTCATGCTGACGATTGACCAAAACCACGTCGGCGATGCGCGGTTCCTGAACGTCCCGGCAGCAACTACGGCGATCGCCGCAACCACGGCGGCTGCGGGCTGCGTCGGCGGTGCCAGCTCGGCAGCAATCGATTGTGCGATTGCCGCTGGGGACAGCATCAACGACTTCGCCGGCAATGGGCTGGATTCCGGCAACGTCGCCGGTGGCGGCCCGACGGGAGGAGCATCAGGAAGCGGCTTCGCTTTCGGCGGCATCAACCGCAACGTAGGCGTTGGGGACTTCGAACAGCCAGAAGGCCGCTCCACTTACAACGCGTTGCAGATGTCCTACAAACAACAGTTGGCGAATCCGATGCCTGGGTTTACCTCGATGAACTTGACCGTTGCCTATACCCTGTCGCGCTTCGTTGGCGACGGTGGCAACGACCAGTTCTTCAGCGCCACTGCGGTTGACTTCAACAACCCCAGTTTCTTCACTGGCCCAACTTCGCTGGATCGTACCGACGCGTTTAAGTTTGGTCTTACGATGGAAGTTGCACATCACGGACCACGCCTCAGCGTAATCGGTAACTTCGGTACTGCACACCCGTCTACACCGTTCCTGCAAGCTGCGAACGGGGGATCATCTGGTGGAGTCACCAGTGTGGGCGAGATATTCCGCACCGATCTGACCGGTGACGGTACCGTGCAGGATATCTTCCCGACAACTCCCGGCGAAGCTGCCGGAAAGCCTGGGCAGTTCGGTCGCTCAGTCTCGTCGACCGGTCTGGCCAACCTGATCAACGGATGGAATAGCACGACGGCAGGTACGCTGACGCCAGCGGGACAAGCGCTGGTCGGGGCGGGCCTGTTCACAACCGCGCAGTTACAGGCGCTGGGTGCAGTAAAGCCGTTCGTTATTCCGCCACCTCCAGGCGCAGTGGGTAACGGCATCTTCCGTGAAGTCAGCACCACGCTGGCTTGGCCAATCAAAGTGACGGAACGGTTCAGTCTCGAACCCTCCTTTAGCGCATTCAACGTGTTCAACCTGGCGAACTTTGGGATTGAGAATGGATTCCTGACGAACTCGGTCACACCATTCCCCCCGGGCAGCCTTGCTCCCGCTGGGAACGTCAACGGAACTACAACGGGCTCCACTCGTGAATCACTGCGAGTTGGGACCGGTTCCGGTGTCTTCTCGCTGGGTGCTCCGCGGCAAGTGGAGTGGGGTATCAGGCTGAACTTCTAGTCGCGAGGTTCAACACAAACAATCAGCCGCTGACCTTCGGGTCAGCGGCTTTTTTAATTGCCCAGAGGAGCTATCTCGCCTCGCAGATGCTTGGAAAGCTTCTCAATACGCTTGAGTTTGTCAGTGAGGTCCTTGCGCAAGAGGCCACGACTCAGCGATTCGATGTCTGGCTGTATGGATTGGGACAGTTGCAGCAGTTCTCTGGCTTCGCGCTGCAGTTCGCTTGCATCAACCCTCAAAGCCGGCAGTCGCCCGGGGTAAGGCGGGAGGTAAATGGTCGGCGGTGATGTCCCATATCCGGGAGGGATCGGCGCGCCAGGCGGGACCGATTGCCCCGCTGCCGATAGGCATAGTCCCAGCAGGAAAAACCATGAGGAAGCGAGAAGAACTTTCATAGCGGCCTCCTGAAAGACTTGGTGCGGATTGTACACCCGCCGTCGAATGCTAAACTGACGGTACGTCATGTCCTTGCGTCGGTCATTCGGGTATGTTCTGGTCTGTATCGTGGTCTGGGCGAGTTGTTCTTTGCCGAGTCTGGCTGCGCCCAGTAACGTCATTCTGATCACGCTGGACACCACCCGTGCCGACCGCATGGGTTTCCTGGGCTCGAAGCGGGGGCTTACGCCCAACCTGGATGCCTTAGCGAAGCAAGGCGTGGTATTTTCACACGCGTATTCCCAGGTTCCGTTGACGACTCCATCGCACGCCACCATCCTCACTGGGACTTATCCACAATTCAGTCATCTTCAGGATATGGGAGATCCTTTGGGTAAGGATTTGCCATATCTTCCCGATATCCTGCGACAACACGGATATCACACTGCGGCCTTTGTCGGCTCACAGATACTCGATCCTAAGAGTGCGGCCGCGCCCGGCTTCGATCGCGGCTTTGAGGTTTACGATGCCGGGTTCCACAGCCGAGCGCCGGGAGAGGATCGCTATCATAGTGTGGAGCGTCGTGCGACGCTTGTGGTGGCTCACGCAATAGACTGGCTCAACCGGAACCAGCGCGGTCCCTTCTTTCTTTGGGTACATCTCTACGATCCGCATGATCCCTACGATCCGCCGGAGCCGTTCAAAGCCAAGTATCGCGCTTCCCCCTATGACGGCGAGATTGCTTACGCCGATTTCGCCGTGGGAAAACTGTTGGCCGTGCTACACGCCAGCGGACGGTATGATTCCACTGTGATTGCGGTTGCAGCCGATCACGGGGAAGCTTTTGGAGAGCATGGAGAGCAGACCCACGGGCTATTTCTTTACGACGAGACAATCCATGTGCCGTTGTTGGTAAAGTTTGTTGACGAAAGGCCGGGGCCAATGCTCATCGACACCCGGGTCGGCTTGGTGGATTTGGCGCCTACGATTTTGCAAGCGGTTGGGATCGTGCCGCCTACTACCATGCAGGGGGCGTCTTTGATGGTGTTGGTGAAGCCCGACTCCAAGAGTGGGGTGGCGGACCGTCCCGCTTACGCCGAAACCGACTATCCCTTTCGGGCTTTCGGCTGGAGTCCGCTACGCGCATGGCGGGCCGGGAAGTATCTCTATGTCGATGCGCCGCAGCGCGAACTCTACGATCAGATAGTGGATCCTGGGGCATCGCGCAATCTCGCGGGCAATTCAACCGCGGTTGCGGACACTTTGGCGTTGCAACTCGATGAGTTTCACCGCAAGACTACCAGCGCTACTCCGGCGCAGGCTGGGATCACACCCGATCAGGGGGAGCAACTCCAGGCGCTCGGATACATCACGTCCGAGTTTCGCAAGCCTGGAGCAAACGAGACACTGACTGGTCCCGATCCCAAAGGGAAAGTCCGGATCTCAAATCTGCTGCACCAGGGTCTGCTCGACATGGATGATGAGCGTTACAAGGATGCCATCCCGCAGCTGCAGGAGGTGCTCAAAGACCAGCCAACGGTAGGACTCGCAAATCTCGAACTGGGCCGGGCCTGGAGCGGTCTGGGAAACTATCCGGAAGCGCTGCCCTGGTTACGGAAAGCGGTCGAAATCATGCCGGAATCCGGTCGCGCGCATTATGAGTTGGGGGTGGTGCTGGCGGAGACCGGGGATTGGGCTGGCGCGGCAACTCAACTTGAGATCGCGGTGGCGCATGCTCCCGATTCTGACGATATGCAGTTCTACCTTGGGATGGCGTACGACGAACTCGGTCGTACGACAGACGCTGCTAATAGCCTGCACCACGCGCTCCAAATCAATCCCAACCACTACCGCGCAAATCTATTGCTGGGACGAATCCTGGGTATGCAGAACCGCCCCAGCGAGGCTTTGCTATATTTGCAGAGAGCGGTGAAACTGCAGCCGAATTCGCCCGACGCGCACAAGTTTCTGGGCAACGTTTACATCGAACTGGGGCAGGAGGAGAACGCTCGCCGCGAGCAGATGGAGGCGAAGCGTTTGCAAGACACGCCACAACCCTGATCGGCTGGCCCGCTGGATAAGCGGGCGAATGATCGCTTCTCGGTTCAGGGATTCAATTCGCCGCGCAGCTGTTTCGACAGCTTCTCGATGCGCTTGAGTTTATCCCCGAGGTCTTTGGGCAGCTTGCCCTGCGAAACCTGATCCATGTCGGTCGGAACCGAACGCGCAAGATCGGCTAGCTCATTGGCCTCGGCGTGGAGTTTTACCGGATCGATGGATCTCTTCGCCGGAGCTGACGGCCCTTCAAGCACCAACGGGTGCCTGGCAACTTCCAGTTTGCCAGGTGCCTCAAATCCTCCCGAAGACCCCGGTCCCTGAGACCACGCACAGATAGAGGGAGTTACTACGACGATGCCGACAAGGCAGAAGAATAGAAGGCAATGTCTCATAGAGAGACCTCCTACTTCCGCCGATTGTACTCCCGGCTGCCGGGCCGCGCCTACCTTATATGGCAGAAATCAAATTCGAAGGCGGCATGGCTCTAAAGGAGATAACCACCGAAGTGCATGCCGCCCCGGATGATCAGCTGTGGGTTAGTGCCCGCCGAAGCTGTAACCCAGAGAGCCCCCGTAGCGTACCACCGTGTTCGAGCTGAACTCGTTGTTGTTGTTGATCAGGTAAAGCCTGACTTCCGGGCGAATAAAGACATTGTGCCAGATGTAAGCACGAATGCCTCCTCCGAAGTCCCCCATGAAATGATTACTACTGGTATAGCTAGTGCATCCGAAGAAGTTGTTGCAATTGGTGAACCCGTAGAACCTAACGTCTTCGCCCCCAATTCCGGCCAAGAGTTCAGCTGTAAAATTCTTGCTCAGCTTCGGAGCCCAGATGGCATTGAAGGAGTAGAACACCGGACGGTAGGGTTGGGATCCGCCATATAGATCCTGGCTCGCTCTCCAAGAGAGATCACCCTCAAACCCTAGATGATGGCTCAAGAGTAGGTCGGCGCTAAACCCAGGGTAAGCGCCGCCCCTGTCGGACGGGAACAAAAGTCCGTTAGTGACGGTCGACGATGGCGATGAAATTGTGCTGACGCCGAAGGCTGCATCGAATTGCTGCCCAAAAGCGCTCGTAGCAAGTAGAGAACATGCGATGACGAGAACGAAGACAACTGTCAATTTTTTCACTTTCTTCTCCATTGATTGTGGGGTACACACTTTGGATGTTCGACCGGCCCGATGGGTTGGATTTACAGTCTTGACGTTTCGTATGTAAAACTCCATAACTACTTCTGTTTCAACGGCCTGCATGGCCATCCAGCCACTATACAATCACAAAACTTGGCCTACCGCGAATGACAAAGAATGTTCCAATACCGCGAACGGAATACGCTTGTTTACCATGTTGATTCCTAAAACCTGCGGCAGCGGCAAAAGTTGCGTTTTTGGGGTGAATCCGTCCACAATGACTAAGGTTACCCGCGATATCTTGGCTAATCCGAGGGGTTGAAATACGGTTGACCCAGTCCTTATATGACCATTCTGGAAAAGATTCCCACGGTGGTAACCGTGGCCGTGCTGGTGGGCATTTTTGCCGGACTGAAACGCCATAGCCATTCCGCTCGTCTACAACTCTGGTTGATCGCGTGGTTTCTGATTTTTATCCACTTTGTGGCTCAGATGTTCGAACCGGCATCAGGAGCGTCCAGTTCGTTGCTTCTGGCATTCGATCTGGGTTCGTTGCAGGCTTCCGCTGTAGTATTTGTCGCTTCTGTGGCATCGATAGTCGATGACCGAGTGAAACGTGGCCTGATGTTGACCGTCGTGGGGTTGCCGTCGATTGCCTACACAGTTCTTGCCGCCTACGATGTTCACGCCCGCTGGCCGTTTGTGGTGAGCCTGACAGCGGCCATTGGCGGTGGAATTGTCTTTCTGGCATGGGTGAGGAAGAAATCCTCATGGTATGTACTTTCCCTGGCAGGACTGGGTATCGGGGTGGGTGCCTGGGCTATCGATGCCGCATCCCGCGGTTCCTTTGATGAAGGCCTGACCGCCCTGCTGGGTCTGGGGTTCGGATTGCCCGGGGTTTTGATCTGCCGAAATTACTGGCGGCCCTCACCTGGCGTTCTGACGGTTGCCGCGGGATTCTTCTGCTGGGGAGCGGTATTTCCCGTGGCCATGCTTCTGGCTCACTTCGCTCCTGCCTTGAATGTCCCACCCGAGCTTTGGAATACGCCGAAAATGTTTGTCGCTTTTGGCATGATCCTGGCGATTGTTGAAGATAAATCCGAATCCATTGAAGTCATGCAGCGCAAGGAACGGGCCCTGAATCATCAATTGGAGCGATTCTCCGCCATCACCTCGCGATTGCTGAGCGGCGCGACCGTGGAGCTGCTATGCGACGAGATTGCTTCTGCAATCGCAGAAGTCAGTAACTTTCGGGCCGCTGTGATTCACCTGGACAACGCCGGACATGGTCTGCGGGTGGCTGGAGCCAGCGGACTGCCGAAGGACCTGCTGGCAGAGTTGCAAAGCAAGGCGCGGAGATGGACCACCGACGACATCAAAGACTTTTGCGTCCGCGGCCGGCAGATTGGACAGAACTCCTTTCTACTGTCGCATCGCGAAGCTGCAAAATACCAGCCGGTCAAGAGCCAGAGAGAATATCCGCCCAATCCGCATTGGAATACGGGCGACGAGCTGCTGATCCCGTTGTGCTCGGCGCGGGGCGGGTACCTGGGATGCATTGCCCTCGACGATCCTCGGGAAGTGGAAGCTGTCAACGCCTCTGAGCTGTCGCGAATCGAGTTGTTGGCCGCGGATTTGTCGGTGGCGCTGGAGCTGAAATCGCTGCATAACCAGTTGATTCGCTCCGAGAAACTCGCTGCTTTGGGACAGTTGGTAGCCGGTGTGGCCCACGAACTCAACAATCCTCTTACCGCAGTGATGGGTTACGGCGAATTGCTCAGTGAGGACGCGCCTCCGGGCACGATGCGCGACCGGCTCGACAAGCTGGTGAATGAAGGCCGCCGCATGAAGAAAATTGTGGAGAATCTATTGCGCTTCTCGCGCCAGCGCGCGGTGGATCGTCAGGCGGTCGACCTGGCTGCGGTGGTACAGGAAGTGTTGGCTCTCCGCGAGTATTATGTCCGCACCCGCGGCCTGGAAATTGTGGTTGACATCAACGCCGCGCTGCCTCAAGTCGCGGTGGATGAGGACCAATTCAAACAGATTCTTTTGAACCTGGTGAATAATGCCATCGATGCGGTGGAGGCGGAATCTGGCTCCAAGAAGATCAGCATCCGCGCCTTCTCAAGGGGTAACCGCGCCATTTTGGAAGTCGAAGACACCGGGCCGGGATTCTCGGATGTGAATCGAGCTCTGGATCCGTTCTACACCACCAAGCCGGTGGGCAAGGGCACTGGCCTTGGACTAAGCATTTGCTACGGAATCATCAAAGAGCACGATGGTGAGATTAGAATCGAAAACGTGCAGCCCCACGGAGCGCGCGCGACCGTGGAATTGCCACTTGCCGAGGCGAACAGATTTAAACCTACGGGGATGACCGCCACAGTCGCTGGCTGATGGCACCGTCTGGTTATACAACTACCGCTGCTGAGTCCTACGTTGCCGGGCAATCTCCACGCGCTGAACCCCCGCACCACGGCCCAATAAACCACAAGCGACAACCACCCAAA
The DNA here is from genome assembly GCA_035484735.1 of Terriglobales bacterium. Lineage (GTDB taxonomy): Bacteria > Acidobacteriota > Terriglobia > Terriglobales > Acidobacteriaceae > JABCZH01. The sequence goes on from DATHOQ010000036.1 coordinate 64,595, forward strand.
AGAGCTACAATGTGGGCCTTCGCCGATTAACGTAATGGAGGGAATCCTATGGCAACAGCTTTGAAGATTGTTCCACCGGAAGCAAGAGTTACCAGTTTTGTTTCCAGAAAACACAAGATGCTGATCAACGGCAAGTGGGTGGATTCGGCCTCCGGCAAGACCTTCCCCACCTATAACCCCGCGACTGGAGAAATTATGGCACAGATTGCCGAGGGCGATCGCGAAGATATCAACCGCGCTGTCATAGCCGCGCGCACTGCGTTCGAGAAAGGACCGTGGCGCAGAATGACCGCGTCGGAACGGGGTAAGCTCATTTGGAAATTGGGAGACCTGCTGGAAGATAATCTGGAAGAGTTTGCTGAACTTGAGAGTCTGGACAACGGCAAGCCGCTCACGGTTGCGCGGGTTGCGGATATTCCGTTGGCCGCGGACCTGTTCCGCTACATGGCGGGTTGGGCAACCAAGATCGAAGGCAATACCATTCCGATTTCTGTTCCTTACACTCCCGGCGCTCGTTACCTGGCTTATACGCTACGAGAGCCGGTCGGTGTCGTCGGCCAGATCATTCCCTGGAATTTCCCGCTGTTGATGGCGGCCTGGAAGCTGGGGCCGGCGCTGGCTACTGGAAACACTGTGGTTTTGAAGCCGGCCGAGCAGACGCCACTCACTGCGCTACGCCTCGGTGAACTGATTCAGCAAGCGGGCTTTCCGGACGGCGTTGTCAACATCATCCCCGGTTACGGCGAGACTGCCGGCGCGGCGCTGGCTGCGCATCCTGATGTGGACAAAGTCGCTTTCACCGGATCTACCGAAGTTGGCAAACTGATTCTGCAGGCGGCTGCAGGGAACTTGAAGAAGGTTTCGCTTGAGTTGGGTGGCAAGTCACCCAATATAGTCTTCGCGGACGTGGATCTGGATGCAGCCATCGCCGGCGCGGCCAGTGCCATCTTTTTCAACCACGGCCAGTGCTGCTGTGCTGGTTCGCGATTATTTGTCGAAAAGAAAGTCTTCGACAAAGTGGTGGACGGTGTGGCGGACAAGGCCTCGCAGATCAAGGTTGGCCATGGGTTTGATCCCGCCATCGATATGGGCCCGCTGGTTTCCAAGGAGCAACTGGACCGGGTTTGCGGTTATCTCGAATCCGGATTCTCCGAGGGGGCAAAAGCAGTCATCGGTGGACACCGGGTTGGGGACAAGGGTTATTTTGTAGAACCGACGGTGCTGGTGAACACCAACGAAAAGATGAAGGTCGTGCAGGAGGAAATCTTTGGACCGGTGGTGACCGCCATCCCGTTCGAAGATCCCGACCAGTTGGTCTCGCAAGCTAACAACTCAGCCTATGGCCTGGCGGCCGGCATTTGGACTCGCGACATCCAAAAGGCCAATCGCCTGGCGGCTGATCTGCGCGCGGGTACGGTGTGGATCAACTGCTACAACATCTTCGACGCGGCGCTGCCCTTCGGCGGCTACAAGCAGTCCGGATGGGGCCGCGAGATGGGTCACGAAGTGTTGGAGCAGTACACGGAAGTGAAAGCGGTTTGCAGCGCAATGTAGGCTGAAGTCAGGGATTCAAAAAGGCGGCGGGATGGGAACAATCGGACCCTTCCAGCCGCCTTTGTTATTGAAGGCCGGTTCGTTGCTTGGCATGAGGCGGTCGACCGTCGTTCCTCAATTGAATTCGTCTTTCTCGCTCTGGACAATACAAAATCCTGTTGTTATGTGGGCCAATTATCCCACACGACGAAGGCGACGCTACAACGGGCTTTACCCTTGCTTACGATTGCCGAAGTTCCGAGTCTAAGACTGGTATCCTTAAAGCACGCGTTCGTTCGCGTTTGTACCACCCCAGATTCGTGAGCCCTTACATGAAAAAACAATTGTCGTACTGTCTGTGTGTCCTGCTACTGGCTTCGTTCGCCGTGGCCCAGCGCCTCGCGGAAACTGCTGTCCCCGAGAACTACAAACTAACCTTCACGCCGAATTTCGACAAGAACAACTTTGCCGGCGAGGAAGTCATAACGATCCAGATCTTGAAGCCGAGTTCGCAAATCGTTCTTAACTCGGCGGACATCGAAATCAATCAAGCTTCCGTGGTCGGCAACCGAGTCACCCAAACCCCCACCATCACCTTCGATAAAGAGAAAGAGATGGTGATCTTTGCGGTAGGGAAGGAACTGCAGCCGGGACCGGTCACACTGAACATCAGGTATGTAGGCATTCTGAACGACCAACTGCGCGGCTTCTACCTGGGGAAGGATGCGCAGGGACACAAGTATGCGGTAACGCAGCTCGAGGCCACCGACGCGCGCCGTGCATTCCCATGCTTCGACGAACCCGCCTACAAAGCCACTTTCGACATTACGGTTGTTGCCGACAAGGGGCTGATCGCGATCTCGAACGCCAAGATAACTTCCGATGTTCCGGGACCTGGTGAAAAGCACACCGTGAGCTTCGCCACTTCGCAGAAGATGTCGTCGTACCTGGCGGCGATTGCGGTAGGAAACTTTGAATATATCGAGGGTGAAGTGGAAGGGATCCCAATCCGGATCTACAGCATGCCGGGCAAGAAGGAACTGGGCAGGTTTGCCTTACAAGCAACCGAATACTCTTTGGCGTACTACAACCGTTATTTTGGTATCAAGTATCCCTACGGCAAACTGGATTGGATCGCACTGCCCGACTTTTCCGCGGGCGCCATGGAAAACATCGGCTTCATCACTTCGCGTGAGGCCGAGCTCCAAGTGGATGAACAACACGTGTCGCTGGCCCATGAGAAGAATGTGGCCATCACCGTGACTCACGAGATCGCACATCAATGGTTTGGCGATCTGGTCACCATGAGCTGGTGGGACGACATCTGGCTTAACGAAGGATTTGCCACCTGGATGGAAGGCAAGCCGGTTGACGCGTGGAAGCCGGACTGGCATGTCGGTCTTGACGAAGTCAGCCGTGGAGATATTCTTACCACGGTTGGAGCGCTGAACATCGATTCGCTGGCCAGTACTCGCGCCATTCACCAGCCGGTTGAAACTCCCGGACAGATTCAAGAATTGTTCGACGGCATCGCCTACGGCAAAGCTGCGGCTGTGTTACGCATGATTGAAGCGTACATTGGGCCGGAAACTTTTCGTGCCGGCGTCAATGAATACTTAAAGCGTCATGCCTATGGCAACGCCACTGCGGAGGATTTCTGGACCACACTGGCCCAGGTGTCGAAGAAGCCGGTGGATCAGATTATGGCGACGTTCGTCCAGCAGCCTGGGGTTCCAATGGTGAGCCTCAAGGCGCAATGCACTGGCAATTCGACCATGGTTTCCATGAAGCAACAGCGGTACTTTTACGACCGGGCGAAGCTTGACGCCGCTAACGATCAGTTGTGGCAAGTGCCAGTTTGCCTGAAGTCTGGACCGGCATCAGGCTCCCGACAGAGCCCGCAACGATGTGAATTGCTTACCAAACGGGAAGAGAGTTTTACCATTCCGGGCTGCTCAGCCTGGGTGTTGGGCAACGCCCGCGGCACTGGTTACTATCGCACCGCGTACGAGCCCGAAGCCGTGCGCGCTCTGGCACATGATGCTGAGGCTGTGCTTACTCCTCAGGAGCGCCTGCTGTTGCTCATCGACACTTGGGCGTCGGTTCGCGTGGGGCGGCAGCCGGTGGGCGACTATCTGACTCTCGCGGAGGGCGTCAAGACCGAACCTGCCACCGCGGTTATGGCACTCGTGCTTGGCCAGCTAAACGGCATTGGGCGCAACATCGTGACGGACGACGACCGGCCAGCTTATCAGCTCTGGGTTCGCAATACCCTGAACCCGGTGGCCAAGAGAATTGGCTTGGAGCCAAAGCCCGGCGAGAGCGAAGATGCCGAGAATCTGCGGCCGCATCTGTTAAATGCGCTCGGAGGCAGTGGGCGCGATCCCGAAGCTATCGCCGAGGCCCAGAAGCTGGCAGATCGGGCCTTGCAGGATCCGGGTTCGGTGCAGAGTGACTTGGCTAACGCTGCATTTGGGATAGCCGCATCCAACAGCGGCCCAGATTTCTACGACAAGGTCATGGCGGCAATGAAGGGCTCGAAGACGCCGGAGCAATACTATCTTTATTTCTATACCCTATCGAATTTCAGCGATTCCCACCTCATAAAGCGCACGCTGGACTTCGCTGTTTCACCGGAAGTGCGTTCTCAGGACAGCTTGGGACTGATTGGCAACGTCATGGCCCATCCTGACGGCCAAAAACTCGCTTGGGATTTTGTCCGTACTCATTGGGACGAGGTAGTAAAGGCCGGCGGGCCGTTCGCCAGCGCACAAGTCCAAGGCAATGTCGGTGGCTTCTGCGATCCTGCCATGAAAGATCAGGTTCAGGAATTCTTCGCAGCACATCCATCGTCTGCGGCGGAGCGGACTCTACGGCAATCGATGGAACGCATCAATAACTGTATCGCGATGAAGACCGATCAATCTGGTCAACTGGCATTGTGGTTGCAGAACCAGGGCGGCGCGTCTGCGGGTGGGACAGCGGCTCACTGATCGATGGAGATAGCCACCATTGGCAGGCGGGTTGCCCGCCTGCCAGCCGACGACGAAGCCAAGCGCCACGACCTAGTCAACTTCCCGGAATACTGCGGTTTGGGGCTTCGCTCCAGACCCGCTGTCCTGCTGTTTTTGCCAATCGGATTCGTTGAGCACGGAGATGATCTCCATCTTCTTCTTTTTCAGATCGGCGTTGATTGCGGCTAGCTCTTTGTCCGTGAGTTTACGGAAATCCGCTATGACGTCATCCAGTTCCTTTGCGAGCGAAGCAGCGCGCGCGGTTTGATCCGCGGTTGGCCGGCCTTCGTAACCGTTCACGTCGCCGTATACCTCGCCGAGGTGCTCACGGATTCGTTCTTCACCGGTGATCGCGCCGCCCTCTTTTGTGGCCACAATCCTGGAACGCAATTCTCCCGACTGTTCTGCAAGATGCTCCAGTCGCGCGCGGAGAGCATCCTTTGCCGGGAGCTTGGAGGCATCGGCGGTCGCCGCATCGCGCACTCCCTCGATCGCGGCTACCCCGTAGGTCATGTGGCCCATCGTCTTGCCCAACTGAACCACCAAGTCGTACTGTGCCTTACGATCTTCCACCGTGTAGGTGGCGCGCGGATCAAGCACCACTTTTAGCGGGGCGGTATACACCTGGTCCCCCTTTGTCATCTTGATGGTGTAGGTGCCAGGCATTACGCGCACGCCCTGAGCCGCGGCAAACAAAGCGCTCGCTGCGGGAGGCACTGTGGGTGGTTTCAGGCGCATCGACCAGGTGGCGCGGTTAATACCGCGATGTTTGCTGCCCGGAACCGTGTCCACCAACTTGCCATCCTGATCAAGAATTTCAATCTTTAAGTCACCAAAGATGTGCCGGCTCTTCTGGTAGTAGGTGATGAAGGCATCTCCGGGCCGGCTGGGGCCGTTGAAAGTTTCGTCGCCCTCTGCCCAGCCTCCATTCGCCTGAAAGTATTGAATTCCCGGACGACCTTCCAATAACACGGCATCTTTGCTCATCAAGTCAGGAGTGAGCGCGCGCAACGGAGAAATGTCATCGATGATCCAGATGCCGCGCCCGTGGGTTGCCAGAACCAGGTCCGAGTCCCGCGTCTGCACGGCGATGTCACGTACTGCGGCCGAAGGGAAATTGGTGGCCTTGTACTGCGCCCAATGCGTTCCCCCATCGTAGGAGATCCAAAGCCCCATCTCGGTGCCCAAAAAGAGCAGATTGGGATCGACGCTATCTTCTTTGATCACGTGGGCGTAACCAACCGCGCCATTTTCCTGAACGTTCAGCGACGTCCATGTCTTGCCGTAGTCGGTTGTCTTGTAGGCGTAAGACTTCATGTCGCCGAACGTGTGGCGATCGAAGGTCGCGTACGCTGTGGCTTCGTCAAAACGGCTGGCTTCGACAGTGGAAACCCATGAGTACTTGGGAAGCCCGGGAACGTTACCCACGACGTTATTCCAGGTCTTTGCGCCATCGCGAGTGATTTGCAGGTTTCCGTCGTCAGTTCCCACCCAGATGATCTGACCATTCTTTGGCGATTCTGAAATGGAATAGATGGAGGTGTGCATTTCGGCAAAGGAGTTGTCCACGGTCACTCCTCCCGATTCCTCCTGCTTCTGTTTCTCCGGATCATTGGTGGTCAAGTCGGGAGAAATTCGCTCCCAGGATTGCCCGTGATCGCGCGAGCGAAAAAGGAACTGCGCGCCGATGTAGATCGTCCCTTTTTCGTTGGGACTCATGTGCATGGGCGTATTCCAATTGAATCGCAGCTTCTTTTCGTTGTAATTCGGAAAGGGTTTGATGCTGCGAGATTCCAGGGTGTGGCGATTGATGCGGCCGATTTCACCGCCCTGCGACTCGGCATAAATGTAATTGGGATCGGCAGGATCCTCGAAAGCCCAGAAGCCGTCGCCGCCATAGACGTTCTCCCAACGTGAATTGCTGACACCTCCCGGGTACGACGAGTCCGCTACCCACACGCTGTTGTCCTGCAAGCCGCCATACACGTGGTATGGGTTCGCGTTGTCCACGCTCACGTGGTAAAACTGCGAAACCGGCAGATTGAGCTGGTGCTTCCAGCGCGTGCCTCCGTCTTCACTGCGCCACAGGCCGCCATCGTCTCCGGCAAAAACCATGTTGGGATTCTTGGGATTTATCCAAACATCGTGGAAATCACCGTGGGCATTGGCCACGAAGCTGAAGCTCTGGCCTCCGTTAACACTCAGCAACAGGCCCAGATCAACTTTGAAAACTTTGTCTTCGTTCTTGGGATCGACAATCAGGTTGCCGAAATAAAAAGGACGCCACACCATGTACTGGCTGGCATCGAGCTTGTTCCAGCTTGCGCCGCCATCGTTGGAACGAAACAAAGCGCTCTTCTTCGACTCGATCATCGCGTAGACCACTTGCGGATTGGAGGGCGCAACCGCCACTGCGATTCGTCCATAAGGCTTGTCAGGAAGGCCCTTAGCATTGCTGGTGGTCAGTTCGGTCCAGGTGTTGCCGCCGTCGGTCGATTTGAACAGCCCGCTGCCGGGGCCGCCCGAGCGGAAAGTCCAGCCTTGGCGGCGGAAGTCCCACATGTCGGCGAATATGGTGCTGGGTTCCTGGGAGCTTCTGGCGAGCATGCCGCATCCGGTTGAGCCATTGGTCCCGGCCAGAACTTTCGTCCAGGTCTTACCGCCATCCTTGGTCTTGTAGACGCCGCGCTCGTCATTGTCGTTCCAGAGATGGCCAGTGGCGCAGGCGAGAACAACATTGCTGTCCTTGGGATCGACCAGAATCTTCGCGATATGCTCGGAATCCTGCAAGCCTACGTTGGTCCAGTTTTCGCCGCCATCGGTGGACTTGTAAATGCCATTGCCAACCGAGACGCTATTTCGGGTCCAGCTTTCGCCCGTGCCCACCCAAACCGTGTCGGGATTGGTTTGATCAATGGTGACTGCGCCGATCGATTGCACCGGCTGACGGTCGAAGACCGGTCTGAATGTCGTGCCGCCATTGATCGACTTCCATACTCCGCCGCTGGCCGCGCCAATGAACACGGTTACGCGCCCATTTTTCTCGATTGCATCCACGGCCGCGATGCGTCCGCTCATGGCAGCGGAGCCAATGTTGCGAATCGGCAAACCGGAAATGGTGGCAGAGTCAAACTTGATGGCCTGCTGGGCTGCGCCGGCGCCACATAACAGCAACGCGATGGCGGGTAGAAGTAGTCTTTTGAACCAGCAGGAACAGCGAGTGACATGAGCAGTCATTGAGAGTCCTCTTGAATGTGACAAGAAATCATGAGCATAGTTCCGTGCGTTGTTTCGACTCCGTCATTTTTTCAGCAAAGCTGGAACCGCGAACTCTGAATTTCCCAGCGGCACGTTGACTTCAATCTTTTCGACACTGGTCGTTTGCCATTGAGTAGGATCGTTCTTAGGCCCCGTCGCGATGGAAAACGGGTACATGACGCCGGCAACTGGCTTGTAGGAACCCATTTCACTGGCGCTTTCCCGCACCGATCCGCGGATGAACTCCTGGGTCTCGCGGCGGATCTCGAGGTAAGTATCCGGGTCGAGGTAGTAATAAAGGATATCGCCATTCTTGAGCGTGACTTTGAGACGAAGCGCGTCATCGCCATCCACAACGTCGTGGCCCAAATATTCAATCGTGTTGCCTTTTTCCCTGTAGTTGACCATAGGGCCATCGAAGTCGGAATCGATCAGAAGATCGCGCAAGTCGTCTTCGCCCATGAGTTGCGGGTCTTTGCGTCCGCCAAAGGGCTGAATCTGCCAGCCTGCGCTGCCATCGTAGGCTTGCACCGCGGTCATGCTTTGCAGCGAAAAAGTCTCCCGTACCAGGTTTGGACGCGAGTTTTCCTGGGTCACGGTGCCAACGAATCCTCCCGGAAGTAAGGCTTTTCCGGTCATGCGCATCGTTTTTACGGCTTGGATCTTGTCCATTCCACCTTTGGCCTCGATGTTCTTCGCGACCAGTTCGTCGGCGGTTTGTGCAGAGGACAAAAGGCTCAAACACAAAGCGGCGGGCACAAGAAGCAATCTGCAACGCATGCATGCTCCAATCTAAAAAACAAAGAGATTCCCTGCGGAAATGACACTATAGTCCTATTCGACGTAGTTGCCAAGGCTTTGGTGAGCAGTGTAGTACGCTGTTTTTTGACTCCATCCCTCTTCTTCGATAGCCTAATCGTTTCCGAATGTCCCCCGACAGCCCAGCCATCTCGGTGCAAGGCCTGAAGAAGTCTTACGGCGACGTTCATGCGGTGAAGGGAATTGATTTCGAAATCCAAACCGGTGAAGTGTTCGGTCTTCTCGGACCCAACGGTGCAGGGAAGACCACCACAGTAGAAATTCTAGAAGGCTTGCGCCCGCGCTCGGCGGGACAGGTCACCGTCCTTGGATTCGATCCTGACAAGCAACGGCAGAGCCTTAAGGACCGCATCGGAGTTTGTCTGCAGGCTACGAATCTGCCCGAAAAGATTCGGGTGCGCGAGGCGTTGCAGGTATTCTCATCTTTCTACACCAAACATGCCGACCTGAATCAATTGCTTCGCCGCCTTCAGCTCGAAGAAAAACGCGAAGCTTTCTATGGGACGCTGTCGGGTGGCCAGAAACAGCGACTGGCATTAGCTCTGGCGCTGGTCAACGATCCCCAGCTTATTTTTCTGGATGAGCCTACCACTGGCCTTGACCCGCAAGTCCGTGTGGAAATTCATTCTTTGCTCGAAGAGCTCAAGAAAGAGCATCGCACGATTCTGATGACCACCCATTACATCGAGGAAGCCGAGCGCCTGTGCGACCGGGTAGCTATTGTTGACGAAGGCAAGATCATCGCCCTAGATACGCCCAGTCGCCTGCAACAGCAAAGCCGTAACGCGTCGAGCATCGTGGTCACGTGCGCTCAGCCACTTCCGGTGAATCGTCCCGCATGGGCGGAAGCCACGCAAAGCGCTCTCGACTCCACTGGCCGCACGCTGACCGTGCATTCCCGCCGTCCGGCAGCGACGCTGGTTGATCTGGTGAAGTGGATTGATCAGCAAGGGCTGGAACTTACCGACGTTCATCTTAAGCAGCCGACGCTTGAAGATGTGTTCATCGAACTCACGGGAAAGAGCCTGCGCGAATGAATGCATATAAGGCATTGATCGCGCTCGATCTGAAACTGGCCATGCGCCAGAAGTCGGTACTTTTCTTCAATTATTTGTTTCCTCTGGTCTTCTTCTTTGTGTTTGCCCAAGCGTTTCATGCCGAGCGCGGCGCTGGCATGACCATTGTGATTGCCATGGTCATGATCATTGGAATCCTGGGTAACGGACTGTTCGGCGCTGGGATGCGCGCGGTGCAGGAGCGGGAGGCCAACATCCTGCGGCGGTACAAGGTCACCCCCATTTCACCTGCGCCCCTGCTGATTGCATCCACCGTGACCGGCTGGATCATTTTCATGCCGTATGTGTTCGTGATGTTTGGCTTGGCGCATTTCATCTATGGCATGCCCTGGCCGAAAAGCATGGGCTCAATCTTGATTTTTGTCTCTGTGGGCATTGCCGGGTTTCGCGCGATCGGTTTGATCTTGGCCGCGGTTGCCAACTCGATGCAGGAGAGCCAGATTCTGATCCAGTTGGTTTACCTGCCCATGCTATTCCTGAGTGGTGCGACTTTCCCTTTGGCGATGTTCCCCTCATGGCTACTGATGATTACCCAATTCCTGCCTGCAACTTACCTGGTCACCGGCGTACAGGCGATGCTGATGCGTGATGAAGGCATTATGGCGAACATCCAGCCGGCAGCGGCGTTGTTGCTGACCATGGTGGTGGGACTGTTTATCGCCTACAAGCTCTTCCGCTGGGAGAAAGAAGAGAAGATCCGCAATTCGGCAAAGCTGTGGCTGGCCGCCGTGCTGGCGCCGTTTGTGTGCCTCGGCCTCTGGCAGATGCACACTAACAGCAATATCGAAAAGACCAAAATATTGCAGCGCCAGCTCAATCGCAGCGAGACGTTCCTGATTCGTGGAGCACGTATTTTCATCGGCGACGGGCCGGTCATTGAAAATGGAACTGTGCTGGTCCGCGGCGGCAAGATTGCGGAAGTGTATCAGGGCAACGGGCCGGATCCGAAATCGGTGAATGCGGAAGTGGTCGAAGCCGCCGGTAAGACCATTCTTCCGGGCCTGATCGACATTCATGTGCACCTCGGCGCGCCTGCTGGTTTCTATCCTGACATGAAGTCGTATGATCCCGACAAGATGATGCTGCGCAATCTGGCGGCATATCTTTACAGCGGGGTCACCACCGTCCGCAGTGTGGGCGACGGACTCGACGGCATTCTCAAGACACGGTCGAAGATCAACAGCGGAGAAGTGCTGGGCGCGGAACTATTCACCTGCGGGCCGCTGTTTACCGCTAAGGGCGGCCATGGAACCGAATACTTTAAGCAGCTTCCAGCAGGAATCCGCGAGAATGCGGAAAAGCAGTTCACTCGCATTCCGGCTTCTCCCGAAGAAGCCAGGCAGCAGGTGGATGACCTCAAAAAGGCCGGTGTGGATTGCATCAAAGCCATTCTGGAATCCGGCGCTGGTGGCCGGGTGTACAACCGGCTGGATCCCGGCATATTCCAGGCGGTCGCTCAACAAGCTCATGTCGACCAATTGCCGCTGGCGGTCCACACCGGCGATTTGCGCGATGTGGAGGAGGCGGTTCAGGCGATGGCCAATTCCATTGAACACGGGTCGTTTCGTGAAGCGATTCCGGATGCTCTGTTAGATCAGATGGCTCGCCAGAGAACTTTTTATGATCCCACGCTAAGCGTGGGCGAGGCCTTCAAGGATTTTGCGGCAGGCAAGGCCGATTTGCTCAAGCGTTCATTAGTGCAGCAAGTCGGGCCGCCGGAATTGCTGCGAGGAACCGAGGATGCCCTCGGGTCCAAGGATGCCGAGGTGATTCGCGCTTCGATTGGGCAATATCCCATCGACATGCAGATCGCGACTGCCAACCTTAAGCGTGCGTACCAACACAAAGTGTTGCTGGTCACGGGGAGCGACGCCGGCAATTTTCTCGTCATCCACGGCCCCACGGTGCAGCGGGAACTAGAGTTGTGGGTACAAGCGGGAATCCCGCCGGCCGTGGCGTTGCAAGCAGCTACATCCAATGCCGCGCGGTTGCTCGGGGCCGACGCTCACATAGGGTCCGTACACCCCGGCAACGACGCTGATCTTTTGATCATCGACGGCAATCCGCTCGAAGACATCACCGCAACTGAGAGAATTTCCTCGGTAATCTTCAAAGGCGAACGCATCGACCGGACGCAGTTGTTCGAGCAACACTGAGTACCGTTATTCAATTCCGAGCTTCTTCTGCATCTGTTCCAGCGACAAACCCTTCGTTTCCGGATACACGAACAGGACCACAAAGAATTGCAGCACCATCATCGCCGCAAAGAATACAAACGGGTAGCCTCCAGACGAGGCAGCTAACAGCGGGAACGTTCCGGAGATGAGCGCATTCATAAACCAGTGTGAAAAGCTGCCCAGGCTCTGACCTTTCGCTCGAACTGCGTTGGGGAAAACTTCCGCCAAATAAACCCAGATCACGGCTCCCTGCGAAAAAGCGAAGCGGGCAATGTATCCGATCAGCAGCCCCAGCAACAGGCTTTGATGCTGTCCTGTGAAGAAAATTGCTGCAACGCCAGAGAGGCAGGCGGCCATGCCGACAGCGCCAATCAGCAGCAGAATCTTGCGTCCAATCTTGTCAATTACCGACATGGCAATCACGGTGAAAAGCAGATTCGTGCCACCAACGGCCACGGCTTGAAGACTACCCGATACTTTACTGAAGCCGGCGTGGGCAAAGATATCGTTCAAGTAGTAGAGGATGGCGTTGATCCCGGAAAGCTGATTGAACATTCCGACAGTGACCGCCAGAAAGATAGGAAAAAGATACTTCCGTGAAAACAGAACCTCGGTGGCGTGTGTATGTTCAGAATCGATGGAGGCAACGATCTCCTGCAACTCGGCTTCGAAGTCGCTAGCTCCAGTGCTTTGCAAAACCGTCCTTGCCTCGGCAATCCGTCCTTTTTTGACCAGCCAGCGCGGGCTGCGGGGAATTGTGAACAACAGGACAAAGAAGAGCGCCGCCGGAATGCCAGTCACGCCCAGTTCCCACCGCCATTCCAACAGACCGAAGCGTTGCAGTCCGATCAGGTAATTCGAGAAATAAGCCAGCAGAATACCGAAGACGATGTTGAACTGGAAGAACCCCACCAGACGTCCGCGCAGCTTCGCGGGAGAAATCTCCGCAATATATATAGGGCCCAGAACCGAAGACCCGCCAATGCCCAATCCTCCAATGAAACGAAAAACAATGAGCGCCGGCCAACTCCAGGCCGCCGCACAGCCTATGGCCGAAATCAAGTAAAGAATGGCCATAATCCGCAAACTATCGCGACGACCGTAGCGATCGCCGGGAAACCCCGCCAGCATCGCGCCCAGAATTGTTCCTGCCAAGGCGCTAGCTACGGTGATGCCGAGGCCGCCCGGCGAAAGCTGGAAGGTTTGGGTGAGGGTTCCGGTGGCGCCGGAGATGACGGCGGTATCGAATCCGAATAGCAGACCACCAGCGCGGCTACCGCAGTACTCTTTGCCAGGTTCGGGGTCAGATTCATGCGCCTAGTGTGCCCCGGACATATACTTCGCGGGAATCGGGTTCTCCGCAGTCTCGTGCTGCCATAGCGCGCCGCTGATCCACCAGCGTTTACCGTCGTTCATCAATTGAATGCTGTTGATGCCACGAGTTACTTGCGGGTCATTTGGCGTCTTGCGTGATTCATAACTGCTCCAGACGTTGGCGATATTTCCGTACACGTCGACGCGTTGCGCGAGTTCGTGCTCGATGTGGCCGTCTTTGCCAATTGCGGCGATCACCATGTCCGTGAACTCGGATAACGTCATGGTATGAGCGACGACGCGGCCATCTTTAATACTCATGCTTACCAATTGTGCCTGGGGCTGGAAAAGAGAGCGGAAGCGATCAAGGTTAAGCGCCTGTCCAGGTGGTCCTGAAATCGCGACATAAGACGTCCGGACGACTGCAGAGGGAGAAACCACGTCCTCGGCCCGAGCTTGCGGCGCTTGTGCGGAGGCAAGCCCGCTTGCCACTAGCAGATAGGCCAATACCACATATAACCGATGCAAACGGCTCAGTGATCTCCTGCTTCCAATCTGCATGTTTCCTCCCTGAATGAACCCGCTAATCTTCGAACGCTACGATATGCTTGTGACTGCCGCCGACCATCGGCCGAGACGAATCTGACAGTCCACTGCTTCGACCGCGACAGCGCTGCGCAAGTCCGGACCCAGGTCGAACTGCCACATCGACCAGCCCGTTGACTCTTCAGGCTTGTCATAGATCTCCAAATGTAATTCTCCAGCGTCCGAACGGGGAATCACGCCGAAGCCGTCAAGCGGAGCCGAAAGACCCGCTCCGCAGGCCTTTATGTATGCTTCCTTCGCGGTCCAGCAGGCGAAAAAGGCCGCAAAGCGTTGGTCCGCGGGCTGCAATCGCAACCACTCCGACTCCTTTGCCGAAAAGAAACGGGTACCCAGCTGCAGCGGATCCAGGTTCTCCCGGATTCGCTCGACATCAATGCCCACGCGACCGGCTCGGGTTAACGCGATCATGGTTGTCCCCTCGGTGTGAGACAAATTGAAGTACAGGTCGCCGCCCGCTCCGGCCAGTTCTGGTTTCCCGTACTCAGCGGTGCGAAAATGCACTTCCCGAGGTTCGATCTGGAGGTATTGACCCAGAGCGATGCGCAGAAATGCCCGCGAAAGAATGAACTGAATGCGCGGCTCGGGAACAAGGAAGTGCGCGGCCCGTTTTTGTTCATGGTGGTCCAGAAGCGAAGATAGTCTGTCGACGGCCGCTTCCTGGGCTGTCAGATCGGTGTGCCAGACGTGGATCTCGGTGCTGCCGAGGAGCCCGTCCATCTTGATCAGGTCCGAACCAGCCACCATTGCTTATTGATCTCCATTTGCGCGCCGCCTTCGATTGCTCCACGCGCTCCACCTGCCCGCAGGCCTTACATATCATGGACGCTTCACTGGCGCAAATGTGCTTTTTCGCAGTAGCAATCTATCGCAGCCGTAGACTACAATTCTCAGCAATCCAGCCTAAGACGAGCGCGTATTCGATTCTGCCAGAGAAGTGGTGCAGGAGCGCTGCATTTCGTCATGAGAAGCCTACTCGAAGTATTGCGGCAGAAGGAAATAGATCTGGCGCGGGTGCGCCAGGAAGTCGAGGCGCTGCGGTTCGTGGCGCCATTGTTGCTTGAAGGGGATGATCAATTCAAAGACCGACTTGAGGTTCTTTGGCCGGAAACCCCGCCGAAGAACCGCTGGCCGCTCGAAGTCGATGAGCTACCACGAATCTCCCCAGGTTAATGACGCTATATCCAACTTAATGTCGGCGATGAGCAGGGAAAATCCGAACGGCAGCCAGAGTGTTCGATTTTTTGGAAGTGGCTATAGAAGACAACGGCCAAGCTAGCTTGGTTACTGGCCGATGGCACTGGCCGTCGAAGAAAATGCGTTGTTGGCGTTAGCACCGATCAAGCGGATGGTTCCGACCACTAAAACCAGAATCACCGCCAACATCACGGCATATTCCGCGATATCCTGACCCTGGTCTTCAGACCATAAACTCCGAAACAACTGACTCATACACCCTCCACATGACACCTTGCGTGCTCTCCATGATGCCGGGCCGGAGCGCAGTTGTCAAATCGAAGTCGTGAAAACTCTGCCCTGTAATTTGCGTCGGACGCGCGCGTTTAGAATGAACGCGAATGGCCGTCGCGCGAGCTTGAGGGCAAAGGGTTTGCAAGCTGACCGAATTCAGCGGGCCCATGCGGTCGCAGTCCGCGAAGCGTATTCGAGCACTCTGCCGGGCAGCACGCCGAGATAGATAGTTGCCACGAGGCTGATGGCCAGAGCGGCCCCGAGTCCCATAGGAATCCGCGCCACCGGAACTTCCTGTTGTGGCTCACGCATGTACATCACGACGATAATCCGCAGGTAGTAGTACGCTCCCACCGCGCTGTTCAGCACGCCAATGATCACCAAGCCGACCAGATTCGCTTGCAAGGCGGCGCTGAAGACGTAGAACTTGGCAAAGAAACCGCCGGTGATGGGAATGCCGATCAGCGACAGCAGGAAGATGGTCAACGTTGCCGCCAGCAGCGGCGATCGTCGTCCCATGCCGGAGTAATCTTCCAGGGTCACATAGCGTTCCCCTGCGCCGCCAAAGTAGCTGATCACGGCGAACGCGCCCACGTTCATGGCGGCATACGAAGCCGCGTAGAACATAGCAGCGGGGATGCCGTTATTGGGCAAAGCCGCATAGGCGACCAGCAAATATCCAGCGTGGGCGATTGAGGAGTAGGCCAGCAATCGCTTGATGTTGTTCTGCACCAGGGCGCCAAGGTTTCCGATTGTCATGGAAAGCGCCGCCACCACCCAGATCAGCCCAATCCGGCCGGGAGCATGGGCTTCAAACATGACCCGTAGCAATACCGCAAACGCGGCGGCTTTCGGAGCGGTGGACATGAATCCGACTACCGGCGACGGCGCGCCTTCGTAAACGTCCGGCGTCCAGACATGAAACGGCGCGGCAGCCACCTTGAATCCCAGGCCAACGAACATCAGCGCAACTCCCGCATAGGCGAGGAGCGGAATCTGCCCTGAGCGCAGAACGTCGCCGATGGTCGAAATGTTGGTTGAGCCGGTGGCTCCGAACATGAGAGCAACGCCGTATAGAAAGAACGCAGTGGCGAACGATCCTAAGAGAAAATATTTGACTGACGACTCGCTGCTGATGGCTGCCCGCCGCCTGAATCCCGCCAACACGTAGGTTGAGATCGAGGAAATTTCGAGCGCGATGAAGACGAGCACCAGTTCAACCGCGGACGACATCAGGCTCATCCCGACGGCGCCGAACAGGATCAAGGCGTAGTATTCGCCGGCGCGAATTTGTTGCACTCTCATGTACTCGAAAGAGGTGAGAATGACGACCGTCGTTACCGCCGCGACCAGCAAGTGAAAGAAGACGCTGAACGAGTCCACCTGCACCATGTTCCAAAAGGCGAAGCCAGGATATTGCGCCTGGACGAACGTGGCGGCGACCGCCGCCAGTGAGCCAAGCAACGCGATCGTGCCCAGAGTCTTCTCGATCCGTTTTTCCTCGGCGGCTGCGTCCACCACCATGACGATCATGCCGAAGACGGTGAGCACGATCTCGGGCAGCAAGCGCATGTAGTCGGCAGCTTGGGGAAGCATGGTGGAGCTATTCACCGTCCCACCACCTTGGCTGCCAGTTGTGTGAAGGGAGACAACACAGCTTGAACTGAGGGATCGATCGCGTTCAGCCAAAGCAGTGGCGCGACGCCCATGACCAGCGCGGCGATGGCAGTCGGCCAGAGCGCAGCTCGCTCGCGGCCATCGAGGTCGGGCAATGTCAAGTTGACCTCGTGTGTCACCTTGCCGAAGAATACTCGCTGATACATCCACAGCAAGTAACACGCGCTCCAGATCACACCCGTAGCGCCCAAAATGCCGTATAGAGCCCGGTCGCGAAACGTCCCACTCAACACCAGAAATTCACCGATGAACCCGTTCAGCAAGGGCAATCCAACCGATGCCAGCATGATGAACATAAAGAAAGTCGCATAGACCGGCATGGGAGCGGCCAGGCCGCCGAACTCGGCGATCTCATAAGTGTGCCGCCGCTCGTACAAAATCCCCGCCAGCATGAAGAGCGCACCGGTAGAGACGCCGTGGGCCAGCATCACAAAGGTCGCGCCATCCAGCCCCGCTTGCGTGAAGCTGAAAATTCCCAGCACTACAAATCCCAGATGGCTTATGGAAGAGTAGGCAATCAGCTTTTTCAGATTGGGCTGCACCATGGCAACCAGCGCGCCATAAATGATTCCGATCAGCGCCAGGATCATGACCCACCAGGCATTGCTGCGCGACTGCTCGGGAAACAGGCCGAGGTTGAAACGCAACATGCCGTAGGTGCCCATCTTCAGCAGAACCCCAGCCAGCAGTACTGAACCCGCGGTCGGCGCTTCGACGTGGGCGTCAGGCAGCCAGGTGTGAAAAGGGAATAGCGGCACTTTGACCGCGAAAGCAATGAAGAATCCCAGGAAGAGCCAGGGCGCGGCTGTAGCAAAGCCTTCGACCTGTCCACTGTGGATTGCGGCTTGTATGCTGACGAAATCGAACGTCCCGGTCTTCGCGTAGAGCCACAAAATTCCCGCCAGCATGAAGGCTGAGGCGATCATGGTATATAGAAAGAACTTCAATGCCGCATATACCTTGCGGCCGTGGCCGTACATGCCGATCAGCAGCGCCATCGGAATCAGCGTGGCTTCCCAGAAAAAATAGAAGAGAAACAGGTCGAGCGCCGTGAACACACCGATCAACGCCGTTTCGAGTACCAATAGGATAATGAAAAATTCTTTCACCCGGTCATGAATCGATTTCCAGGAAATCAGTACGCAAAGCGGTGTAAGAAAAGTCGTGAGCACCACTAGCCACACGGAGATGCCGTCTACACCCATGTGGTAGTGAATGTTGGGATTCGAAATCCACAAGCGGTTGACTTCGAATTGAAACCCCGCTTGACCGCGCACTAAATGCACTGGCAGATGCAGCGAGGCCAGGAAAGTGGCCATCGATATGCCGAGAGCCAGCCAGCGGGTTTCACGGTCACGCCGGGGCATGATCAGCAATAACAGCGCCCCTGCGAGCGGGATGAACGTGACCAGGGTGAGGATGACGCTGTCGAGAGCCGTGGTCATCGCGTCCCCATCCAGACCATATAAAAGACGACCACTGCGGCCCCCGCTGCGACCCAGCCGGCGTAAGACCGAATGTTGCCCGATTGCATGTGCCGCACTGAATCGGAAACTTCACGCGCTCCCTCGGCGCTGTTGTTCACCGTGGCATCAATCATGTTCTGGTCCACGCCGTGCCACAACAATTTTGTAGAGCCTTCGATTAAAGGTTTGACGAATACAGTCGCATAGAACTCATCGACGTAATATTTATGGAGCACGGCTTGGTAGAAGCCACCGAGGGATGCGGCAATCTTTTGTGGGAGTTCGGGCCGACGATGGTAGAGCTGCCAGGCAAGCAGGAAACCGAGGAGCGCCGCTGCGACTGAGATGCCAGTCAGTTCTCGTTCTGACAAGTATTCATATGGTTCAACCTGGAGCGTTTCACGCCCCTGCGACACATTTATGCTGACACTCGTGAACTGGTTGGGGTGAAGTTGGAATGCGGGCGCCAGAAACTTGTCGAAGCGCTCGCTGCCAATCCATCCGCCACAAACCGAGAGCAGAGCAAGAATCACCAGCGGAACCAGCATGATCGCTGGGCTTTCATGAATACCGCCATGCCCGTGCTCCCCATGGCCGTTCTCAGCGCGCTCCTCGCCGCGGTACTCTCCGAAGAACGTCAAGAACCATTGCCGGAACATGTAGAACGAAGTCAGGAATGCGGTGAACACGCCGATCACCCAATAGACCCAACTTCCATAGGGACTGGAATATGCCTGCCACAAAATCGCGTCTTTGCTGAAGAATCCGGCCAGCGGTGGAAATCCAGCGATCGCGAATGTTCCTGCCGTCATGGTCCAGAATGTCCAGGGAATCTTGGTTCGCAGACCGCCCATGCGGCGCATGTCTTGTTCGCCGCCGACGGCATGGATGACTGATCCCGCTGCCAGGAACAATAACCCCTTGAAGAAGGCGTGCGTCATCAAATGGAAGATTCCCGCTGAAAACGCACCCACTCCGCAAGCGATAAACATGTATCCCAACTGCGAGACCGTGGAATAAGCCAGCACCTTCTTAATATCGGTCTGACACATACCTATCGTCGCCGCGAACAACGCCGTCAGTGTGCCGATGATTGCTACCACCATCAGCGCCGTCGGTGCACGTTCGAAAATCACATGGGACCGCGAGACCATATACACGCCAGCCGTCACCATGGTGGCGGCATGGATCAGGGCGGAAACCGGCGTCGGGCCTTCCATGGCGTCAGGCAGCCAAACGTAAAGCGGAATCTGCGCTGACTTGCCCGCCGCGCCGACCATGAGCAACAAGCCAATGGCCGTCAGGAGGCCTGCGCCGCCAATCTCGGGACTGATCGGCGTTACTTTCTGCGCCACCTCCACAAAGTTGAGCGAACCGAAATGCTGAATCATCAGAAACAGCGCAATCAGGAACCCAAAATCGCCGATGCGGTTGACGATAAATGCCTTCTTGCCCGCCGATGCCGCGGAATCTTTGGTGAACCAGAAACCGATCAGCAGATACGACGCCAGCCCCACACCTTCCCAGCCAATGAACATGAGCAGGTAATTGCTAGCCAGCACCAGCGTCAGCATGAAAAACATGAACAAGTTGAGGTATGCGAAGAAGCGGTAGAATCCACCTTCTTCCCACATGTAACCGATCGAGTAGATGTGAATAAGGAAACCCACCCCGGTCACCACCAGCAGCATGACGAGCGAAAGCTGGTCTAGGTAGAAAGCGAAATCAGCCTGAAAGTCCCCGGCACGAAGCCAAGTGGCAAGAGTTTCAATGTGCGGCGTTTGCAGCGAAGAAAACTGCGAAGCGATCCACAACGCCATGGCAAAAGCCACGCCGCTGAACAGTAGCGCTACAGCGACGACCGTCTGTCGAGAAAAACGTTTCCCAAACAGCCCATTGACGGCCGCGCCGATCAACGGCAGCACCGGAATCATCCAAAGATGGAGATCGGGCGTCATAGTTTGAGCAGGTTCACCTGGTCTACGTTCAATGTTTCCCGCGTCCGGTAGACAGCGATGATGATCGCCAGTCCCACCGCGGTTTCCGCCGCAGCCACCACCATCACAAAGAATACGAATACCTGGCCGCTGAGCGCCTTCCACTCCGCCGCAAAGGCAACGAACGACAGATTTACGCCGTTGAGCATCAACTCGATCGACATGAAGATGGTGATGATGTTGCGCTTGATCAGAAAGCCCGTCACACCGCAGGCAAACAGGATCCCGCTTAGCATCAGGTAGTAGGAAATTGGAACCATTATTCTTTCCTCCCCAGCGATCCCGGAGATGCGGCCAGAACCACAGCCCCCATGATGGCAATCAGCACCAGCACCGACGTGACTTCAAACGGCAGCAAATATTCGTGAAAGAGCAGCCAGCCGATGGTCTTCGGCGGCCCGGGGAGCGCTCCGACAGCTACCGACTGATTTTCCGAATGTTGGAGCAGCACCCACGCGATCAGTAAGCTCCCCACCAGCATTCCAGGAATGCCAAACAGCATTGCGACACGGCTGCCTTTGGTGGGTTCTTCCT
The DNA here is from genome assembly GCA_035484735.1 of Terriglobales bacterium. GTDB lineage: Bacteria > Acidobacteriota > Terriglobia > Terriglobales > Acidobacteriaceae > JABCZH01. The sequence continues at coordinate 85,533 of DATHOQ010000036.1, forward strand.
CTCCGGCATTCAACAGCATGATTACGAAGACAAATAGAACCATGACCGCGCCGGCGTAGACGATTACTTGCACAGCAGCGACGAACTCCGCGCCCAGTAGCAGGTATTCCGCCGCCAGCGATCCCATCACCACCACCAGCGATAACGCGCTGTTGATGGGATGCCGCTGCACCAGCAGGTTGACCGCGCCCGCCACGCAGACTGCGCCGAACGCCAGAAATAAAATCAAATGCATGGGTCGAATTCCAACTAAGATTGAACCGCCACTATTAGCGCTGTTACCACCAGATTTGCAATTGCCAGCGGCAGCAAGAATTTCCAGCCAAATGCCATGAGTTGGTCATAACGGAAACGCGGCAGCGTGCCACGGATCCATATATACACAAAGAGAAAGCCAAAGATTCGCAACGCGAACCAGAACACCGGCAAGATCGCCTGTAATAGCGGCGGTCCAAACACCGGCCCATGCCATCCGCCTAGAAACAACAGAGACGCCACGCAGGCCACGGTAATCATGTTGGCGTACTCAGCCATGAAGAACATGGCAAATTTCATGGCGCTATATTCGGTGTGGTAGCCGGCCACGAGTTCGGTTTCGGCTTCGGGCAAATCAAACGGGATGCGGTTGGTTTCGGCATATGCCGCCATCAGATAAATAAAGAATGCGATGAACTGAGGGAAAATGTTCCAGCGCGGAATGAATCCTAAATATGTTCCTGACTGCGCATTGACAATCTCGCGCAAGCTGAAACTGCCTGACAGAATCAGAACACCTACGAGCGACAGCCCCAATGCAATCTCATAGCTCACCATTTGCGCGCTGGCCCGCAACCCACCCAGCAAAGAATACTTGCTATTGGAGGACCATCCCGCCAACGCCACCCCGTAAACGCCGAGCGAAGTGACACCGAGAATGATCAGCAGACCGATGTTTACATCGGTAATCTGCAGCGACGTCTGAATGCCGCCGATGGAGATCGAGTTGCCCACGGGAATTACCGCGATCGAAGTCAGGGCGAACACGACTGCCAACATAGGTGCCGCGATGTAGAGCGGCTTATACACATGTGGGGGAATCAGATCTTCTTTGAACATGAATTTGACGCCGTCGGCCAGCGGTTGCAGCAGGCCAAACGGGCCGACCCGCGTCGGCCCCCAGCGGTTCTGCATGTGGCCAACGACTTTGCGCTCCAGCCAGACGGTGTAGGCCACCGCCGTGAGCAGCACAAAGAGTGCGATCACAGTCTTGATCAGCGAGATCGCGACGAAACTTTCAATACTCAACAATGCAGGTCTTCCTCGAAAAGCTTGCTAGTGGTTACGAAATGCCGTCACGCGACTCAATCCGCGGCGACTTCCTCCACGGACTGCTTCTGCCGGCTCTCCATCACGGAGTTCAAGGCACGGGAATAACGGCCCAAAGTTCCGGACGTAAACAAAGTATCGTTGGCGGGCTCGATTAACCCCGGATCGTGCTGCGCCCCTGGGCCACTGCCCGACAAGGTGGTGTGCTGGTCGTTGCCCGCAAGAAGGTTGGCGCGGGAAACACTGTATCCGGGCACCAACCGTTGGATTTCATCGAGAATCGCCGTGGGGTCGAAGGGGCTCATCTTAAATTCCAAGCCCTGGGCTTCGAGCCACACACCGTGACGATCCACTTCGCCGGACTGCGCTCCTCGCGATTGACCCATATCGGAGTGCGTTCCCCGGCTGAAAGGAACCAGCTTACGGACATCGAAGCCCATCGCATCCGCGATCCGCACTGTCATCTCGAAGTCGGACTTGGCGCCTGCGATCTCGCCGGCTTTCTGGAGGAATTGGACATCGCCACAAGTGTTGGTAACTGTGCCCGATTTCTCGTAAGCGTTAGCTGCTGGCAAAACCACGTCCGCAATCAGCGCAGTTTCGGTCAGAAACATGTCTTGCACGACGACGAAACTTTGAGAAAAGCTGAAAGCATCGATTCCCAGTCGCCCGACCGGATTCGCTCCCACCACATAGAACGCCTTAAGATTGCCGGCTTTCGCGCTTTCGACCATCTGGGGAAGAGTGAGCCCCGGCGTTGGAGGAATGCCGTCCCACTCCTCGCGCCATTTCTCGGCGTCCGACAGGGGGTGGTAGCCGGGTAGGAGATCGGGATAAAGTCCCATATCAGCCGCACCTCGCGAGTTGGCGTAATCGCTGAGGCACACAAACTTCGCTCCCGGTAGGGCAGATCCAAACTTGACCAGCGAAGCGATGTCCTGGCTGCGAATCTCCGAGCCAAAAATGATTACAAGATTCTGTTCCGTACGCAGCTTGTCGCGGAGCGCGACCCACGCATCGCGAGTGGCGGTTAGGGTGGAGATGGAGCCGGCAACCGAGTCGTCTCCCGCGAGGAACCTGGCGACGCTATTTTCGCTTCCCGCGGGAATCTGCATGAAACTCGCGGCCTGCCTCCGCAACTTGATCGGGTGCGAGTTGACCACGTACAGCCGCGCTTTGTGCAGGCGGACATTATTACGAATCTGCCATGCCAGCAAGGGGTGCTGATCGGTGGGGTCGTTGCCAATCAATAACATCGCCGGTGCGTTGAACACATCGCGCATGCTGGCCGTAGCTTCGGGCTTGCCGCGAAGCGCCGCTGCCAGGGCAGGGAAGTCGGCGGTGCGATGGTGGTCGATATTGTTAGTGCCCAGCGTCACACGCGCGAACTTTTGCAGTAGGTAATTTTCTTCGTTGGTGGTGCGGGTCGAGCCAACCACGCCGATAGCTTGTCCGCCCTCGCGATCGCAGATTTCTCTAAAGCGCTTCCCAATCAATTCAAACGCTTCCTCCCAGGTGGAAGGCGTCAGCCGCCCGTCTTTGCGAATCAGCGGTTGCGTCAAGCGATCTTCATGATTTGCAAAATCGAATGCGTACCGACCCTTCATGCACAGAAAATCACCGTTGATGCCGCTCTTGTCGCGGTTGTCGCCGCGTACAATCTCCATGCCGGTATCGGAGCGACGCACTCCCAAGGTGGTCTTGCAGCCGTCGGCACAGTGGGTGCAGGTGGTGCCCACGTGCTTCATCTCCCAGGGACGTGTCTTGTAGCGATACGCGCCCGAAGTCAACGCCCCCACCGGGCAGATGTCAATGCACATGCCGCATTCTTCGCACTCAAGATGGTCTTCCTTATTGGGAGCGATCACAGAACCGACGCCGCGGTTCTGCACGCCTAAAGCCCACACGTCCATGCCCTCACCGCAGACTCGCACGCAGCGAAAACAAAGAATGCAGCGCGGTCGGTCGAAATAGACCACCGGCGACCATTGCTGCTCTTCGCGATGGTTCTTGATATCGATAAACTTCGACTCGGCGGCGCCGTAAGAGAAAGTCATGTCCTGCAATTCGCATTCGCCGCCGGCGTCACAAACCGGACAATCGAGGGGATGATTCCCCAACAGCATCTCGACCATCGACTTGCGCGCCTGGTGGATCTCGGGGGTATCCGTGCTCACCGCCATCCCTTCACTGATGAAGGTGGTGCAGGCGGTTTGCAGCTTGGGCATCTTCTCCACCTTCACCAGGCACATTCGGCATGCGCCCTGCGGGGACAGATTCGGGTAGTAGCAAAAGGCTGGTACCTCGATGCCCGCACTCTTGCAGGCCTCGATCAGCAGCGTCCCCACGGGAGCTGTGACCTTCTTGCCGTCAACCGTGATGTTTACGTCAGCCATAGAAAACCGTCATTCGTAGGTACTGCTAAGCCACTACCAGTTCTGCCACCCCCGCTTTTTCAAACGGGCACGGCTTGCCGTCCAAATGATCTTCGAATTCCTTGCGAAACTTCTTCACAATGGAAATTGTCGGCATGGCGGCCGCGTCGCCCAGCGGGCAAAACGTGCGTCCCAGCATGTTTTCCGACAGATACTGAATGTTGTCGATGTCTTTCTTTACGCCGCCGCCGGAGTGGAAACGAGTCAGGGTTTTCTTTAACCAATCCGTACCCTCGCGGCAAGGGATGCACCAACCGCAGCTCTCATGCTGATAAAACTTCATGATCCGCAGCGCGAACTTCACCATGCAGGTAGTGTCATCGACGGCCACCAGGCCGCCGGAACCAAGCATGGAACCAGCCTTCATCATCGAGTCAAAATCCATGGAGACATCGATTTCGCCAGCGGCTAAGATCGGACAGCTCGAACCTCCCGGAACTACAGCCTTCAGTGTGCGCCCGTTAGGAATGCCGCCGCCCACCTCGTAAATCATCTTCTTGAGGTTGTAACCCATGGGCAACTCATACACCCCGGGACGATTCAAGTGTCCGCTCAAACAAAACAAGCGGGTTCCGCCATTCTTCGGAGGCCCCAGTTTGGCAAACCATTCCGCTCCGCCGAGCAGGATATGCGGAACGCTGGCCAGCGTCTCCGCATTATTGATAACTGTCGGTCCGCCCCAAAGCCCGACCACCGCCGGAAATGGCGGCCGAATGCGCGGAATGCCGCGTTTGCCTTCGAGCGATTCCATCAGCGCCGATTCTTCTCCAACTTCATACGCTCCCGCGCCGCCGTGCCAATAGACTTCAAAATCCTGGCCGCTGCCGAAAATGTTCTTGCCCAGAAATCCCTTGGCATAAGCGTCGCGAATCGCCTTCTGCATGATCTCGAGCAAGTAACGATACTCGCCGCGAATGTAGATGTATCCGGCACGCGCGCCGACGGCGAGGCCGGCGATGACGGTTCCTTCAATCACTGAATGCGGATCATGCTCGAAAATCAGACGGTCTTTACAGGTGCCGGGTTCGCTCTCATCACCGTTGCATAGGATGTACTTCGGCTTCGCCGATTGCTTGGGCACGAATGACCACTTCAGTCCGGTATTGAACCCGGCTCCGCCTCGGCCACGCAGGCCCGAGTCTTTTACCAGGTTGACGATGGCATCCGGCTGCATGGCCAGTGCCTTCTGCACAGCCTTGTAGCCATCAAGCTGCAAGTAGCGATCGATGTCGGCCGCGCCCTGGCCAAAGCGCCGGGAAACGACTTTCACTTCATCGGGATGGGAAACGAGGTCAGCCATTGTTTACTGCGTTGCTTTCTTCTTGTACTCGTCCAGAACCCTGTCCATCTTCTCTGTCGTCAAATTCTCGTGGAAGGCATAGTTCACTTGCACTGCTGGTGCCCAACTGCAAGCGCCGATGCATTCCACTTCTTCCAGAGAAAACATTCTGTCCTGGGTCGTTCCTTTGTTCGCAATCCCCAGCCGGCCCTTGCAATGCTCCAAAAGTTCTTCGCCGCCGCGCAGCAGACAAGCAATGTTGGTGCAGACCTGCACGTTGTACTGGCCGCGAGGTTTGGTGGTCAGCATGGAGTAGTAGCTGATCACGTTGCGCACTTCGAGCTCGGTAATATCCACGCGGCTTGCGAGTTCTGCAATGACTTCATCGGTCAGGCAACCGACTTCATCCTGCGCGTACAGCAGTGTCGGAACCAAGGCAGAACGTTTCGTCGGATAATGCGTCAGCATCTCCGCAAAGCGCTGCTCGAATTGTTCTGAAAACTTCATCTTCATAAGCCGCCTCTGTGAACCCCTGTGCCCTCTGTGGTTATGTTTTTTTTCTAACCACAGAGGGCACAGAGAATACAGAGGAAATCATCGGTCGATTTCTCCCAGCACAATATCAATCGACCCTATGGCCGCCACCACGTCCGCGATCAACCTTCCTTCACACATCTTCGGCAGCAGTTGTAGGTTGGCCAGGCAGGCCGAGCGCATGTGAACGCGATAAGGCTTGGCGGTGCCGTCGCTCACCACGTAATAGCCCATTTCGCCACGCGGCGACTCCACCGCCTGATACACCTCACCCGCCGGCACGGCAAAGCCCTCGGTAATAATTTTGAAGTGATAGATGAGCGCCTCCATCTGCGTCTTCATCTTCTCGCGGTCGGGTAGAACGACCTTGGGAGCATCGGCCTTAATCGGGCCTTGTGGCATGCCATCCAGTGCCTGCTGCACGATGGCGATTGATTCCCGCAACTCCTGTACCCGGCACAGGTAACGGGCGAAGACGTCGCCATCCTGAGATACCGGCACCTTGAATCTAAAATTCTCGTAGCCGGAGTAGGGCATGTCGCGGCGCAGGTCAAAATCGACGCCGCTGCCGCGCAACGTGGGCCCACTGGCGCCTAGAGCGATGGCATCTTCCGCCGTGATCCGGGCAACGCCCTTGGTCCGCATTCCCCAAATCGGGTTCCCCGTCAGCAGGTTCTCGTATTCGTCCACCTTGGAAGGGAAGCGGTTGGCGAACTCCCGCACCCGGTCAAAGAAATCCAGTGGCGGTTCGAGCGCCACTCCCCCGATACGGAAATACGAAGTCATCATGCGCTGACCGCTGACCGCCTCGAATAACCGCAGAATGTCTTCGCGTTCACGGAAGCAATAGAGGAAAACGGTCATGGCGCCGATGTCGAGAGCATGCGTGCCCAGCCACACGAGATGTGAATTGATACGGGTCAGCTCATTCATCATCACCCGCAACCATTGCGCTTTCGGGGGAATCTCGAGGCCGAGCAGCTTCTCCACTGCCAGTGCATAGCAGAGGTTGTTGGTCATGGGGCAGAGGTAGTCGATGCGGTCGGTGAGCGGCACCACCTGCTGGTAGAACTTGGCCTCGCAAGTCTTTTCAATACCGGTGTGCAGATAGCCGATATCGGGCATGATCCGCACAATCGTTTCGCCGTCAATCTCCAGAATCACGCGCAGCACCCCGTGGGTCGAGGGATGTTGCGGCCCCATATTCAGAATCATGGTCTGATCCTGCGTGGGTTCGAGCGCGATGGTGGACGATAGGTGGGCCATGGCCGGATCTAGCGATAGCCCTCCACGGGATAATCCTTGCGTAACGGATGCCCTTCCCAATTCTCCGGCATTTGAATGCGCCGCAGATAAGGATGCCCGGTGAAGCGGATACCGAACAAATCAAAGACTTCGCGTTCGAAGAAGTTGGCGGCGGGCCAAACCGAAGTGACCGATTCAACAGCCGGACTGTCGCCACTCAATCGCACTTTCAGGCGAACCCGTTCCTTCTTGGAAATCGAGAGCAGTTGGTAAATGACTTCAAAGCGTGGCTCTCTGGGATGCCAATCCACGCAAGTCACATCCGACAGAAAATTGAAAGGGCAGCTGGCGTCATCCCGCAACAAAGCGCAGGCTTCGCGCAGCGAAGAACGCTCGATGTATATGCTGATCTCGTCGCGATCAAATTTTGCTCCCTCAACCGCAGCCGCATTCCATGAACGCAGCCGCTCGACCGCAGGGTGCTCCTTCAGTTGTTCCAGATCGGTGATCGCCGGAGTCAGCATCTAGACTTCACCTATTTCCCCGGGGCGCGAACGGATCGCACCCCAGTCCAGAACACCCTTCTTCCAGACGTAAAAAAAGCCTACCAGGACAATTCCGATGTAGACCAGCATCTCCCAGAAACCAAACATCTTAAGCTGGCGGAGAATGACCGCCCAGGGGTACAGGAAAATGGCTTCCACATCGAACAAGATAAAGAGCATGGCCACCAGGTAGAACTTGACCGAGAAGCGCCCGCGGGCGTCACCGACCGGGGTCATCCCGCATTCGTAGGGAGACAGTTTGGCCCGGGTAGGCTTGCGGTAGCCGATCAGCCACGAAAGGAACACAATCGCCGATGCCAAAGCACCTGCTACGATGAAATGAATCAGCAGAGGTAGGTAACGGGCGAAGTAATTGTCCGGCATAGGGGAGCTATATATAATTTGCAGCCAAGGATTGTCTAAACATTCTAGATTAGTTTTCGCCGTAGGGAGTGTCAAGCAACCGGGCCGCTGGGTAACAAGTTTTTAACAATCGCGCCGCAGTCCTTTGCGGGGCGAATAGCCGGACGAACGGAAAACCATGATTTTTGGCTTCAATACCGACATTAAACACGAAGGCACGGTTTACCACGTGCAAAGCGAAGCGCGCGAGCACGAACTGCTTTTGCAGACCCAGGTGTTTGTGCGGGGACGCTGCATCGGCAAGCACGCCGTTTCGTACGCCGATAAAGCTAGTGGCTCTGGCTTCACCGATCAGCAAAGAGAAGGAATCCTGCGCGACCAGCATCGCATGGTGCTCGATGCCATTCGTGACGGCCACCTCGAATCCGTATTTGATCGGCGAGAGACTACGGAATCGCTTTCTACTGTCAAAGAGCTAGATGTGCAATGGCTGAATGCCGAGTCCGTCCACTCCGACCGTCAGTTACTTTTACGCTTACGGGTCACCGACAGCGGCGCTACCGTCGAGGGTGCCCGGCTGACCGTGCGCTTTGCACGTCCCGATGCCGCTCCTTTCTATGCGCAAGTCGCCACCGGATCGGATGGCGATGCCGAAATGAAGATCGATGTGGACGAATCTTCACTTCCCGATTCCGCGATTCTGGTCCAGGCCAGCTATTCCGGCCGCACCGCAACCCGCAAGTTCCAACTGCGAAAGGTCGAAGCCTAACCCGTCCGCTTGTCGGCGAACGTCTCTGCCTGCGACAATCCTTGTGAGATGAAGCTTCAAATCAATGGCGAGCCTCGTGATTTTGCCGCCCCACTCTCGCTCGGTGCTTTGCTCGAACAACTGGGGATGAAAGCCGATCGGGTCGCCGTGGAACTAAATCGTGGCATCGTTCCCCGCGAGCAATGGGCCGAAACTAGCCTTAGCGACGGCGATCACCTGGAGATCGTCCAGTTCGTCGGCGGGGGATAATCCACCTACGGCCTGCCAGGAACTCCCCTAGTCACCCCCTTATCCACAGAATGTTTCCTTGACAGTCCCCGGCTCGCGCCTAAAATGTTTAAAACATTCAGCCATACGATTGTTTGAAACATTTCGGCATGGAAATGCATGGGCCATTCACAACTCGTGAGGTCATTCAGTTCACCGGCATCACTCCCCGGCAATTGCAGTGGTGGGACGAACGGGGAATCGTGGTTCCATCACGGAAAGGGCATCGGCGCCTGTACTCCATGGAGGACTTGGCCGAGGTGGCCGTGATCTGTGAGTTGCGGCAACGCGGGTTCCCTTTGCAGCGAGTGCGTAAGGTGATGCGTTTTCTGCAGCGGGAATTCAGCAAGCGCCTGGCTGAGACGGTGAGCGGGAGCTCTGAATATCACTTGCTCACGGACGGAAAGACGCTTTATCTGGAAACTTCGGCCCGGCAGATTGTTGACCTCTTGAAGAACGCGCGCCAGCCCATGCTGTCCATTTGTCTGAGTGATACGGTTCAGCGGGTGCGTGCGGGGATAAGAGCAAAAAAAAGTAGCAGCAGCTTTAATCGCTCATCACGAAAAGCAGGAACGGCTTCATAGCAGGGAAGTTTGGTTCCACACACGTCAGCCGCACGAGGAGGCAACATGGTTGGAGAACTCGACGTCCTGAGCGAATGGATCCCCGAACAAATGCTGCCCGGCACGGTCTTTGTGCTGGAGAATGCTGGTCGCGTGGGCGAAAAGGAGGATCCCTACTGGGCGGTGCTTTCCTGCCCGGAATGTGGCACGCTGGGTCTGATCACGCGTAAACAATTGGCTGGTTTGCTGCCGGTGATCTGCGGCTCCCAGGATTGCCCAGCACAGTTCTTCATTCACGACAGTGAAGTGGTAATTCGAAAACCGTTCTAGTTCGATGGAAGCGACTGCGTATTCCCCGTGCGGCTGGATTTCCACAGGGCCGAGCGCCCTTCCAGCGCCAAGGTCTGGTTTTCACCCTCCGATTGGCTGGACAGAAAACACTCCTGCACCGTAAATTTGTTGCATGCCAGCAATCACATCTTTCATCAAGAAGCACTATCGGCACTTTAACGCTGCCGCCCTCGTGGATGCAGCCGAGGGTTACAACAAGCTGCTCAGTTCCGGCGGCAAGATGTTTGTGACCCTCGGAGGCGCGATGAGCACCGCCGAACTCGGCATCTCGTTGGCCGAAATGATCCGCCAGGACAAAGTCCATGGAATTTGCTGCACCGGTGCCAATCTTGAAGAGGACGTGTTCAACCTGGTGGCGCGTGATTTCTACGAGCGGGTGCCGCACTATCGAGACCTGACGCCTAAAGACGAGGCCGCTTTGCTGGCGCGCCACATGAATCGCGTCACCGATACCTGCATTCCTGAGATGGAAGCCATGCGCCGTATAGAAAGTGTCGTTTTGGAGGAATGGGTCGCGGCCGACAAAGCGAAACGGCGCTTTTTCCCACACCAGTTCATGTTCAAGATCCTGTTGTCAGGCAAGCTCAAAGACTCTTACCAGATCGACCCGAAGGACAGCTGGCTGCTCGCTGCCGCACAGAAGAACTTGCCAATGTTCGTGCCCGGATGGGAAGACGCAACTCTCGGCAATATGTACGCCGGACATTGCATTACCGGAGATGTAAAGAACGTCCACACGGTCCGCACCGGGATTGAATACATGATGGAACTGGCGGAGTGGTACACGAGCCTCACCCAGAAATCTCCATTGGGGTTCTTCCAAATTGGCGGGGGAATCGCAGGCGATTTTCCGATCTGTGTGGTCCCCATGTTGCATCAGGATCTGCAACGGGGGAATGTCCCGCTGTGGGCATACTTCTGTCAGATCAGCGATTCGACGACCAGCTATGGATCTTACTCGGGAGCCGTACCAAACGAGAAAATTACTTGGGGCAAGCTCGGCATCGACACTCCCAAATACATCATCGAGTCCGATGCCACAATTGTGGCGCCGCTGGTGTTTGCTTACGTGCTGGGCTGGTAGGTTCGAATCCTTGTCGCGACCGTCCGAGACCTGCCAGTGCTACAGCGATGCCTTCTCAAGCACCACCGGCACCTGCTCCACAATCTCGATGTCAAAGCCCTCCAGCGCCGCGACTTTTCGGGGATGATTGGTCAGCAGCCGGATGCGCCGCAGATTCAAATCCGAAAGAATCTGCGCGCCGATGCCGATCTCGCGCTGGGTCTTGCGCTCACTCTCGGGTAGTGATGGCAGACGCTTGTCGCGGTGAAACATCAAAGAGTTTCGCTCGCCGGCGCGTTCAACGGAAAATCCCTTGGAGCTCTGATGCAGATAAATCAGCGCGCCCCGGCCTTCACGTGCGATGGCCCCCATCGAGCCTTCGACGGTAGCATGGCAGTCGCAGGCAGTCGAGCCGAACACATCTCCCATCACGCAGTGCGAATGCATGCGCACCAGCACCGGCTCGTCTCCGCTTTCGATGTCGCCGCGCACCAACGCCACATGTGATTCTCCGCCATCAATCGCGCTCTCATACGCGATCAGCCGAAACTCGCCATAGCGTGTCCCAATCAGCGCTTCTCCCACCCGATTCACATAGCGCTCATGCTGCATCCGGTAGCGAATGAGTTCTGCCACCGTCAACATTTTCAAGTCATGCTCTTTACAGAATCCGACCAGGTCGGGAACGCGGGCCATGGTTCCGTCATCGCGCATGATTTCGCAGATCACGCCAGCAGGAACCAATCCAGCCAACCGTGCCAGATCTACCGAAGCTTCGGTCTGGCCGGCTCGCACCAGAACTCCCCCCTTGCGCGCACGCAAAGGGAAGACATGCCCGGGACGTGCCAGGTCAGCAGGCCGCGTCGCCGGATCAATCGCCACCTGAATCGTCCGGGCGCGATCATAAGCAGAAATGCCGGTGGTGACCCCATCCCGAGCGTCGATGGCTTCGCAGAATGCGGTGCCGTAGTTTGAAGTGTTCTCGGCGCTCATGGGGCCGAGGCGCAGGTGATCCAACCGATCTTCCGTCATGGCCAGACAGACTAATCCACGGCCATACTTTGCCATGAAATTGATTGCTTCGGGTGTGACCTTTTCGGCGGCCAGGGTCAGATCGCCTTCGTTCTCGCGATCCTCGTCATCCACCACTACAATCATGCGCCCGGCGCGAATTTCCTCAATGGCAGTGGGAACATCAGTGAAGAGGGATGCCATATCTCGAAATTATAGCAAAAGAGCTTTCTGGCTTCTGGGCTTACAGCTACCACCAAACCTCCACGGATCAGCTAGTAGCCAAAAGCTAGGAGCCAACGGCCGAAAAGCAAAAAGGGCCGCCGTCAGGCGACCCTTCAAGCTTGCCAATGCTTGTTTTACAGCGTGGATTCGATTTCAAATCCCCATGCCTCAAGCAATGGCTCAGGAATGTACTTTGAGTTCTTGTTACGTCGTGCCCACTCGCGCAGCCGTGTTGAACGCAGGTATTGGTCGGGCGAAAGCTTGTATTCCTTTACCACCTGCTCAAACTCAGTGATAGTGGGGACAATAGGGCCAATAGGCTCTGGTTTGCCCCAGTTGGGATTTCCGCGTCGCTTTGCCATAGATTAATGACGTCCCTCGCTTTAAATGCGATCTACTGGAGTTAGATTCATCCGGTCTTCCCAGAGTTTCGCACTAATTCTTCCTATCACCCAAGACCTCGGGGCGATCCTGCAACCCTGATACTGGCCGGAAGTCAATGATTCTATGGGTGTTTGCGTCTGATGTCAACCAAAAACTGCATTTGCAATTTGATTATTTCGGAGCAAATACCTGAGAACAAACCCGTTCCCGTTCTGAATCCGCTCATATCCAACTAGGTTCCCGTTCCAGCGAACACCAATTTTCCCAGTCTTTGGGGCGATTACGCCCGTAACCCGCTGACCTGTGGCCTTCATTGACCACGGCGGTGGCGAATTCTACATTGCCTATAGGGGGTCTAACGTGAGAGACATCCATGAAGTGCTGCGCCAGAAGCAGGCTCAACAAGCGCAACTAGGCAAACAGATCGAAGCTCTACAGGCCGCGGCCGAACAGATTCGTGGCGTCGCCCACCTACTGAACGAAGAAGAAGGTGAGCGGGAAACCGCCGGAATTGATTGATTCTGGCGATGCGGTCACTGTATGGATTTGAATGCGCTGGTTCTTTGCACCGACGACAAGATCATCCGCGTGTTACGCCGTGTGCTAAGCGACCTTGAAGTTGGGATTGAAACTTGCACCGACGCCGATTCGGCCGTCCGCCGGCTGACCCGCACCAGATTCGAAGCCGTTGTCGTGGACTGCGCTGACCAGGACGTGGCGGCGAAGGTCCTAAGCAGTGTTCGCTCCGCTCCTTGCAACAAACGCGCGATTGCCGTCGCCATGATCGACGGCCAGACGGCGGTACGAAGCGCCTTTGCACTGGGTGCACACTTTGTCCTCTATAAGCCGGTTAACTTCGAGCGCGCCCGGAGCAGCTTCCGCGCCGCCCGCGCCCTGATGAAGTGCGAACGCCGCCGCAATGTCCGTGTCCCAGTCGAGATCCCGGTCACGCTTTTCGCCGGCGCCGACCAGCAACGGATTACAACTCTGGACATCAGCGAGGGAGGAATGGCGGTTCACGTCCCCCGCTATATTCCCAGGAACCGCGGAGTGCGCATCAGATTCACGCTGCCCGATGTCGATTACGCTGTCGAATGCGCCGCAGAAATAGCCTGGAAGAATCCGGGATCGAATACCGGGGTGCGTTTCCTGGAACTGTCACGCGAACATCGTCAACAGCTCAAGACCTGGCTGGCCCGGCATTCTCCCGAGATCGAACCCGATGATCCTCCACTCAGTTGCAACCTTACCGACGTAAGCGCCGCCGCCTGCTACCTGGAGACCAGCGCTCCTTTCCCCGCGCGTACCAGAGTAGTGCTGACGATGCAGCGGGGCAGCGTTCGCATCCCGGTCGAGGGCGTAGTCCGCGTCATGCATCCAGAAGTCGGCATGGGAGTCGAATTTACCCAAAATGCTGACGAACAGCAGGCGCAGGCCGGGAAATTCGTTCAGGCGATGAAGGCAGGCACATCCTCGCTGGAATTTACAGTCCTGCCTGAAGGTATGGATGATGAGGACGTATCCGGCGCCGCGGTGGAACCACTGGCGCAGATCGAGGATCCGTTGCTGAACCTGTTCCGTCGCAGTGCGGAATTAACCAGTGAATCCTTCCGCGAGGAACTGCGCGCGCAACGCCGTGCCCGTCCGGCCAGCCAGTCTGCTTCAGCTGCGGTCTAATCCACAGCCCTTTGTCCGCAATGATTTCAACTTGCGCTCGTAAAAAGGGCTCCGGTGATCCGGAGCCCCTTTTGCTTTCTTTCCCCGACAATCTATTACTTCTTCACGTTCACTACAGTGAACAGACCGTCCGCATACTCCCCCGGCCCGGAGGTCAGAAAGAGCTGGTTGGTTTGCCCGTTGAATCCCTTGCCGTCGCCAAAGATGAGCGCCCACAGGCCTTGGAAAGAAACCGCCGATTTCCCGACGAGCTTCCCGGTGGTGGGATTGAATGCATTGATGAAACCATCACCCAGATTGCCCACCAGAAGCGCTTTGCTGGCTCCGCCGAAATTCGTCGGCGCCAGTGCTACTCCCCACGGGGTATGCAGGTTCCCGCCGGAAATGAGGGTCTTGACCTTAGTGCCGGCAGTGGTAAAAATGTCCACCACGCCGCCGCCGCTGCTGTTAGTAAAGGTTACGTAAAGTTGACCGCCGATGTTTACCACGTTGTAGGGAGCCGATCCCGAAGGCAGGCTGGTATCGGTAAAGGAACCTACCAATCCAAATGTGCTGTTATAGATGTCCACCTTATTGTTGAGGTTGTCGGCTGCAAAAAGGTAGCTGGCGCCGTTGCTGACCCCCATTGCCAAACCGGTATACCACGCGCCGGTGTTATTAACCGCGATAACGGCGGAGGTTCCATTGACTGACGAATTCCAGCCGCTAATGGTGCCGTCGAATGTAGCAAAGAGGAATGTGGCGGCTCCGGAATGTCCGTTCTGCGAAATCACAAATCCGGTCGTGCCGTTGTAAGCCTGCCCGGTGGGAGAACCTGTGCCGGTACCGGATGACGGAGGAATCGTCACCACGGGCGAGAATTTTACGCCCTGGGCGTTATACAAAGTGGACAAGCCGGTTCCATTATCGCTAATCCAGAAATAGCCACCTGGAGCATAAGAAATCCCCCAGGCGTTAACCAGCGAAGTATCCTGATGCTGCGCCTTGCCTGACTGGTTCGAGACGAGATTGGTGACGGTATACTGCGCGAATGCGGAGCTCGAGATCATACCCAGCGTGACGACCAGCAACGCGACGAGTACGATGATCCGGCCCATCCTATTTTGAGCAACCATGGGTGTTTCTCCTTTGTTTATTCAAGAGTGACGGTAATGGCGTAATGCCGTGAAATGCGGAGTCTGAGCGGGGCTCAAAACCAAATTAACCACTCAACCCGAATCTCCGGCATTCTGCCGCATTCCTGCCACCGTTGTGTCAAGGATTTGTAATTTCTTTAGGATCGCGCGTAAGGAACCCGGCCAGCTGGCGGCTAGGGACTTTCGTCTCGTATAGAGTCCATGCGAAGCCGTCGAGCGGAAGCAGTGTTTCTGTAGGTTTGACCAGCAGTCTTTTGCGAGAACGGCGAAGGGGTATTGAAATGAGGCGGTAGAAGACGGTTAAGCCATCCTGCAATATGACGGATGGAAGTAGACGGCGTGTTTGTACTCCCAACTCTATTCCGCTACCTTTTCAACCAAAGCGCCGACTACGGCGATGTTCTTTACCAAGTCATCCGGGACAGCATGCCGCTTCCTCAAGTATTCCGCGCTATTGTAGGAAAGCCAGGTTTTCCCCCGGCTGTCCTCCCAGACCAGAACCTTCAGCGGCAGATCGATGGCGATGCTGGGAGCAGCCAGCATTACAGGCGTGCCACCCTTGGGGTTGCCGAAGACTAGCAGTTTGGTGGGAGGCATTTTCATCCCAGCCTTCTCCGCTTCGCCGCTATGATCGACCAGCGCGAAAAGAGTGATTCCCTTGTCTTGCAGAATGCTCTTCAGCTTTTCCACGGTTTCGGCTACTGAGTGATTGCTGGGTGTATCGATGATCCCGTTGTCGGTAGTTGACGTCATAGATGTCTCCTGATTTTGTTCAACTTGTGAATGCGCGGAACTTCGCACCGAAATCAGATAGATCGCCATGGCCAGCCCGACCAATGCAAGAAAAAACGCAATCGCGACGGCTGGGGTCGAAGGACGCGAGTGTTCAGTTTCACCGCGATCCAATTCCCGGACCAGTCGGGCGTGGTGCCATCCTGAAAAAACATTCACCATGACCCCGACTGCGATTAGCGCGGTGCCGAACCAAAGCGACAGTCCGTAAGACTGCGCTGCAGGTGTGTGCTGCACGACTTGGATCTCCTGTAGGAAGAGTCCGAAGCGTGCCACCACAAAACCGAACCCCATCAAGGCCAAGCCGGTGCGAATCCAGGCCAGCAGAGTCCGCTCCGCAGCTAGATAGTCGCTGAGAGCGGCCCTCTGTCCGGTTCCCGTTGACGCATCCATTTTCATCGTTGCACAGGGCGCTAGCGGCGCTTGCGCAGGCTACGTGCTTTGGGACCACCGTTAAGGTCTGGAACTTTTTCGCCGAGAGCAGTGGCCAAATCGATTTGATGGTCCTGCTCCTGCATGAGAATCTGGCGGATCTGTTCCGCCATCGCGTATTCTCCCAGCGCTTCACATTGCCGGATGCGATCGCGGTAGTTACGAATGGTGTCGTTTTCATTCTGAAGATCGTAGCGGAGCATGTCTTTCGCATTTTTCGACGTCCGCACCGGCTGCGGGGTGACCACCGGCATATGGCCGAGATAGTCGATCTGCCGCGAAAGGATCAACGCATGATCGAGCTCCTGCTTGGCGTGGATTTCGAGTTGGGCGGCGATGTCCATGTACTGGGCGCCACTGAGCACCTGGGAATAAACGACGTAGGCGATAATGGCTTGATATTCGCGGGAAAGGTCCTCGTTCAACAGTTCTGCGAGTCGGTCGCGGGAAATTTCGTTGTCGTTTGCGGTGGATTTAGGTTTAGCCATTTGCTTCCTCCTTTGAACTGAGAGACAGATTATAGAAACAATTTCAGGTTTCGCCAATCTTAACGGCAGTTCGAATTCTGGCCTGCTAACACCACTGGGCATCTGCTAGAAACCCAGGTCGCTCAATCCCGGGTGGTCATCCGGACGCCGCCCCAACGGCCAGTGATATTTGCGGTCAGACTCCTTGATGGGAAGATCGTTGATGCATGCCAGCCTCCGGCGCATCAGCCCGTCATCATTGAATTCCCAGTTCTCGTTGCCGAACGAGCGCAACCAGTTGCCTGAGTCGTCGTGCCACTCATACGCGAATCGCACGGCGATGCGTTCTGCGGTGAAGGCCCAGAGTTCTTTGATGAGCCGGTAGTCCAGTTCTTTTGCCCATTTGCGCACAAGAAAAGCGACGATCTCTGACCTTCCATTTACAAATTCAGAGCGGTTTCGCCAGCGCGAATCCAGCGCATAGGCCAGAACCACTTTTTCCGGATCACGGGAGTTCCAGCCATCTTCGGCCAGACGAATTTTCTGAATCGCGGTTTCGCGAGTAAAGGGAGGCAGCGGGGGACGGGTCGTCATGATTTCTCCACAGGAAACGGAACGTATGCATTAGACCAGCAAAAGCAGTTTCTTGGAAGCCGTCCGATGAGGAGAAGTCTAAGGATGAAGTGTTCTGCCCTTGGATAGCCGCAGATAAGCCGAAGATAAAGCAGCAGGGTGGAAAGTCATTCTGATCGCAGCTTTCTCGGTTTCGCCGGGAATACTGTCGCGAAAGAGAAACCCCGGACCATCGTGTGATGATCCGGGGCGTGTTCTGGGGTGCAACTATTCTATTGAACGGTGAGTGGCAGTGTCTGGGTAGCCGTCGTCGTGCTGGTCTTGGCTGTTACCGTGACGGTATAAGATCCGGCGGTCGTGCCCGCAGTGCCGCCTCCAGTGCCACCACCTCCGCTGCTACCGCCGCCTCCGCAAGCCACCAGGAACAGGCAGCCCGCAATGGCACAGAAGATCAAGAGGTAGCTAAGCAGCTTGCGGCGACGCGATGCGCCGAGACCTGTTGAGCTCAACAGCATGCCGGGCAAGAGCAGCCAGACGGCGTAGAACGGGGCCGATCTGCGGACAACGCCTGGAGTGAGAAGCGCCGTCGACGCTGCCACCGTGGTGACCGTCAGAGTCGATTTTGTGGTCCCAGGGGTCAGCGAAGCCGGGCTGAGAGAGCAGGTCGGCGGGACCGCGGTTGCCGGAGTCACCGCACATGTCAAGTCAACTGTGGCCGCAAGTCCGCCACCCGGCGAGATTGTGATCGTGGCCGTGGCCGAGCCTCCAGGAGCGACGCTTGGGTTGGAAAGCGTTCCGGTCTTGGGCAGAGTGAAGTCCTCACCCGTCCCGGAAAGATTGATGGTTTGTGGGCTGTTGGCTGCATTGTCCGTGATTGTGAGAACGGCGCTCAGCGCGCCCGCGACCGACGGAGTCATGGTGATGTCGATGGTGCAGGATCCGGGGCCGGGAACCGAGGCGCAATTGTTGGTCTGGGAGAAGTCGGATTTGTCCGCGCCCGTGATGGTGATGGTTGTGGTGAGATTCGCGCCATGGCCGGTGTTGGATAATGTGACCGGAACCGACGCGCTCTTGGTCTTAAGCGCCTGAGCAGGGAAGCTCACACTGTTTTTCGACAGTTCTGCACTGGGCGTGGTGGCCACCAGGCCAGCCACTTTGCGGACCCGCCACTCTATAATGTCGGCGATCAACAGGTTTCCGGATGGATCTCCGCTCACGCCGAAAGGCACTGCCAATTGTGCGCTGGTGGCCGGTCCTTCGTCCCCGGAAAAGCCTTGCGTTTCATTTCCCGCAACGCCTTGAATGATGCCGTTGGACTTGGTCACCTCGCGTACTTCAAAGTCGAAGGAATCCGCGATGAAAACATTTCCCGAGAAATCGACAAAAAGGTTCTGCGGCAGGTCCAGAAGAGCGTCGAGAGCTGAACCGCCATTCTTGCAGTCGGTGGTGCAACCAACACCAGTTCCGGCAAAAGCATTGATGACGCCGCTGGTGGCGCCCACGACGCGGACCCGGTTATCGCCGGTATCCGTGATGTAGATATTTCCGGTGCCGTCTAATCCCACGCCGCCGGGACCGTTCAATAGCGCGCTGGTAGCGGGACCAGCATCGCCGCATTGGCCAGCCAGCGAATTCGTACAGGCATTGTTCGGATTGGCGGCTCCCGCTACCGTCGTGATCGTACCCGCAACGCTAACTTTCCGAATTGCATTGTCGTTAGTATCGGCGACATAAATGTTGCCGGCTGGATCGACGAACAGTCCTTCAGGAGAGTCAAGCTCGGCGTTGATGGCGGGACCACCGTCGCCGCAGGGCGAAGTGGCGCAAGCGGTGCCATTGCCAACCACCGTGAGAATCTGTCCCGCCCCAATGGTTTGTCCTGCAACCGTAATTGAAGTTGCTTGATTGTTCACTACGCGGATCAGGTTATCGCCGGAATCCGCGATGTACAGATTGCCGGCCTTGTCGAAGACAACATCAAAGGGGGTGGTGACCGTAGCGGAATTGGCAGGCCCGCCGTCACCGCAATTCGATGTGTTGCAAGGATTGCCGTTGCCGACAAACGTCGAAATCGTGCCGTCCGCGTCCACCTTCCGGATCGCATTGTTGAAGGTGTCGGCAATGAAAGCATTTCCGGCAGCGTCGGAAGCGACTCCGGCTGGCCGGCGTAGCGCGGCTTGCGTGGCGGGCTTGGTGGTGAGGGTTACAGGGTAGGGCGAGTACGAGGTGTTAAGCAGAGCGCCCATCAAAGTCTGAATGTTTCCACCGATTACCACCTCACGGATAGCGTCGTCGTTCTGGTCAGCGATGAGCAGATCGCCAGATCCTTCCACAAACACACCCGTCGGAGCCCAGAGGTTTGCACTGGTTGCCGGGCCGCCATCCCCGCACTGGTCAGACGTGAAGGTGAAGGTGGAGCATCGCGTGCCATCCCCAACGATGGTTGAAATGATATTGCTGGTATTTACATTGTTACTTACTTCGCGAATTACTTCATTGCTGGTCACGACGTTCTGCGGAGGCGGCAGATTGTCGCCATCGGCAATGTAAAGGTTGCCGAGGTTGTCGGTGACTGCGGCAGAAGGATGATTGAGTTCGGCAAGGGTGGCGAGTCCGTTATCGCCCGAATATCCTTCAGTACCGTCGCCGGCGACAGTGACGATATTGCCTGCAAGAATGGAGACGCCCGCAACCGACGCTGATAAGGAAGGTTGGGTATTCACTACGCGAACACGGTCGTTAACGGTGTCTGAAATAACAATGACGACGGTGTTGCTGACGGCTGAGCCAGTAACGAAAATTCCGTCAGGGAGGTTGATCTTCTGGGTCGGAGCCGGCCCGTCATTGTTGAACCCCGCCACACCAGTTCCAGCAATCGTCTGGATATCTCCTGGTTGAACCGTGATTGCAGTAACACCGCTGGTGCCGCCGTAGAAGGTGATTGCGCTGGCTTGCATGTTTACGACCCGGATAGCTGAGTTCTGGGTGTCGGCAATGTAGATGTTCCCGTCAGTGTCTAACCAGACTCCGCCGGGACCATTGAGGGTTGCGCTCGTTGCCGCGCCGCCGTCGCCCGTGTAACTCGCCGTACCATTTCCCGCGACCGTCTCGATAACGCCTGCGGGAATCACCAAGCCTCCCACAGTCTGCGAGGAACTCGTCGTGTTCACTACGCGAATGGCGCTGTTATTGGTATCTGCAATGTAGAGAATGCCCTTAGAATCCAGCGCAATTCCCTCAGGAGCATTGAGGTAGGCCGCAGCGCCAGGATTACCGTCGCCTTGATTCAACTGGTCGTACTTGGGCACGATATTGCCCGCAACCACGGTCAAAATGCCGCTTGCATCCACCTTAAATACGCGATTCGAGAGGTTGTCCGAAATGTAGGTGTTGCCGTTTGAGTCCTGCACCACCGCCCAGGGTGTACCCAGGCTCGAGGTCTTTGCCGACAGACCAGTCGGCCCGCCGCCAGCGAGCGTAGTGATGTTCTGGGCCTGAACCACCGCGAGGAACGCGACCAGTAAAACCCCAACTGCTGAAATAGTGAATGGACTCTTGCGCATGGCGACTACTTCCTCCCGATGGAAAACGACTGGATGCAACTTGTGCTGACGACCCTGTTCTACGTCACCGCTGCACCATTATCAGGGCAGCGCTCTCAATCTGTACTCCCAATTCGCAGACACACGTTGGGGACAGGACCCGCTGGACGTGGCTGCTTTCGACTAGTCACCGTTGTTTGATCTGGCCAGGAGAGTGACTGACTCTTGGTAAACAGAGGTCAAGCAAAGCAATAGGTTTTTTAACATCCGGGTGGGCAAAAGTCAAAGGAAATAAGCCACTTGGAGACCTTAGTCTCTGTCGGCATGGAGACCTCCGATAGAGACTTCCGGCGCTGTCTGGTCTTTTTGCCCTGACGAAAGCTATATACCAAGCCTGCCGCGAAAATGGGTTCGATGGTGCCCGGGGCCGGAATTGAACCGGCACGTCCCTTTCGGAACTCGGGATTTTAAGTCCCGTGCGTCTGCCAATTTCGCCACCCGGGCATGACGGGCAACAGCCGAATTCTACAGCACTGGTGCCCTCGGACAGGGGCACTCTCAACCTGCCGCTGCTTCCGACAATGGAAGCCAGACTTGAAAGCGTGTGTCGCCGGGTTTCGAATTCACTTGAATGTTGCCACCATGCTTCTTCACAATGCGCTGCACCGTATCGAGGCCTAGCCCGGTCCCTTGTCCGACTGCTTTGGTGGTGAAGAACGGCTCAAAGATGTGAGGAACTACTTCCGGTGGAATCCCCGGACCGTTGTCGCCGATTTCCACCACCACACAGTTGTCATCGCGGTAGGTCCGCACCCGCAACTCTCCCTGACCGCCCATGGCGTCGATGGCATTGTCGATGATGTTGGTCCAAACCTGATTGAGCTCACTGCCGAACGAATTCACCAGGAACGGAACCCGCTGGTAGTCGCGCTTTACCACAACTCCGCGTTTCAGTTTGTGATTCAGAATAGTAAGCGTAGTCTCCAGGCCCTTCACAATATCGACATTCTGAAGCGGAGCCTGGTCCATGTACGTATATTCCTTGATCGCGCGCACCAGGTCTGAGATTCGCGTGGTGGCGCTTTCAATCTCATGCAGCAAGTCGAGAATCTCGATCCAAGCCGCAATCCGTACCAACGCGGCACGTGCGGTGGGCGCATCAAGAGTTGCAAACACATGCTCCAGAACTTCCGGCTTGACGTTCTTGTGCGCCAAATCGGCAGCTAACTGCCACAAATCGTCCTGTCCGTGGCTGCGCAATAATGAATCCAGCCGGTCTTCCAGATCGCTGATGGTCAACGCATCTGGCGGAGGTTCATTCGACAGCGCCACCTCATCTTCAATCTTGGCAATCTCTTGTTTCTGCTCGGTACTTAAGTTGCGCCGGCCCAATTCCTGACTGGCGTCGCGAATCCGTTGCAAAACGCCGCGCAGTTGACTGGCGGCGCGGGTCGCAGCCGATGCTGGATTGTTAAGCTCGTGCGCCAGTCCCGCGGAGAGTTTTCCCAGACCCGCCAGCCGGTCGCGCTGCTGTTCCATCCGTGTGGTTTCACGGATCCTGTCGGCCATCAGGCCCACCAGACGTTTCGTCAGCTCCGGCATCTTTTGTACGAGATCTGGAAACAGCGAGGCAGGAAATCGCAGCGCGCGGCTGTCCGTCTCCGCTCGCCCGCTCACCGTAAACTCCTTCATCCGCGAAAAGGGCAGCACCCCGGTGACAGCGCCCGGCGCCAGATTAAAGACGAAGGTTTCGCCACCCAGTTCGCCCCGCCCCTGAAGCACTCCTTCAAGCAGCACAAACATGGCGTCCGCGGGGCTTCCCTGGCGCGCATAGGTCTCCCCCGCCTTGAGATGGAGTTCTTGCGATTGGCTGAGGAACCATTCAATCTGATCGTCCGGCAGATCGGCAAATACCGGCACACGGAGTAGTTCGGATTTTTCCGCCATTTATACCTTGCTCAAGTATTGATGAATGAATTGCACTGCCACAGATCCTTCGCCCACTCCCGAAGCCACACGCTTGACCGAACCGTGCCGCACATCGCCCACCGCAAAAATTCCGGGGACGTTGGTCTCAAGCAGAAAGGGATCTCTATCCAGAGTCCAGCCACTCGGCCGCTGCCGGTCCTGCATAAGATCGGGACCGGTCAGCAGGAAGCCGCGTTCGTCTCGATTCACCAGGTCTCCCAGCCAGTCGGTGCGCGGCAAGGCTCCAATAAAGATGAACATTGAACTCGCCGGCACCCGTTCAATCTTGTCCGTATCCGTACACAGCACGGATATTTCTTCCAAATGGGTCTCACCGTGTGCTTCCTCGATGCTGGCGTGCGTCCATAGTTGGATGTTGGGAGTCGCCTTGATCTGGTCAATCAAATACTGCGACATGGTGCTTGAGAGCGATTCCCCTCGTACTAGAATGATCACGCGCTCCGCGTAGCGGGCAAAGTTCATCGCCGCCTGACCGGCCGAGTTCGCTCCGCCCACTACATAGACAATCTCGTTCTTGCAGGACAACGCTTCCGTCGCTCCTCCGCCGTAGTAAACGCCCGCCCCTTGCAGCCGGTCAATTCCTGGTGCGTCCAGTTTCCGCCACTGCACTCCGGTGGCAATCATAAGCGCGTGGCAGGAAATCTCGCTGCCGTCTGTTAGTTTCAGAATGCGATACGGCCCCTCGGTTCGCGCCCCGACCGCTTCTTGTGGCGCCAATATTTCAACTCCAAAACGCATCGCCTGCGCCACCGCGCGCCGCGCCAGATCGCCGCCGCTCAGCCCGGTCGGAAATCCCAGATAGTTCTCAATCCGCGAACTCATCCCCGCCTGACCGCCTGGAGCTTCTCGTTCGACAATCACCGTGTGCAGACCTTCCGACGCGCCGTATACCGCGGCCGCCAGGCCCGCCGGCCCCCCGCCCACGATTGCAAGATCGTAGAAGTCAGTCTGGGCGCGGGTGCGCAAACCAACCTTTTGCGCCACATCCGCAGGCACACTTTTCAGAAGCTTGGTTCCGTCCGGGAAGAGCACGATCGGTAAACTGGGTGCGTCCGGGCCGAGAGCCTCCAGAAGACGTTTTGTCTCCGGATCGTTGACGGTTTGCTCAACATCGATCCACTGGTAAGGAACTCGATTGCGCGCCAGAAAATCCCGCAGCTCGTAGGATCGCGGCGACCAGCGCGTGCCCAGCACTCGAATACCTTCAAACACCGGACGATAGGAAGCTTGCCAATCATCGAGAAGATCATCCAGTTGCGGATACAGATGCTCGCTGGGTGGGTCCCACGGCTTCATAAAAAAATAGTTGATGCTGGCTTGGTTGATGGCGCCAATCGCAGCGTTGGTGTCAGCGTAGGCGGTAAGCAATGCGCGTTTCGCGTCGGGGTAGATCTGCATCGCTTCCTGCAGGAAGCCAATTCCGTCCATGCGCGGCATGCGCTGGTCCGCCAGCAACAACGCTACACTATCGTTGCGCAGCTTCAAATGCCGCAGCAGATCCAGCGCCCCTTCAGGAGAATCACTCCCGATGACGCGATAGTCTGCCCCATAGTGTGATCGCAGATCTCGCTCGATCGCACGCAACACATCGGAGTCGTCGTCCACACTCAACAAAATTGGTTTCGCCATTCCGTCTCAGTTCCTGTGGAGAGGATTTCGGCTTGCTTGCGGCTGCCGGATCAATCCTATTAGATACGCAACCTCAACTTTGGTCGCGCAATCATACTGGGGCAAACCCGGGAGCTCCCTATCTCTCGCATTTTTCCGCAAAAGCGGATATGCTTATCCGACAACTAGTTGCAGCGCTTGTTCGAATTCTGACCACACCTCAAAGCAGTGCGTGGGGGGGCGCGCATGCGGGGTGCAGAGGTTTGTTATGTTAGCTGACATTGCCGTTGTGCAAGTCTTTATTTTGGCTGAGAACCGTCTTTTGCGCGAAGCTCTCGCACGGATTCTCAACAAGAAGAGCGACATACGGGTCGTAGGCGCATCGGCTTTCGCACCTGATATCGTTCAGCAGATCGTCGCCGCCGCCCCACATGTCCTGCTTTGCGATTCCGCAACAGTTGCGCTCTCCGAGTTGCGTCTGGTTTCGGAGGTTCGCGTCGCCATGCCTGACGTCAAGGTAGTAATGGTGGGTATGGAATCCGAGCGGGAAACATTCCTGAAGGCCGTGCGTGACGGCATTGTGGGGTACGTATTGAAAGAGGCCTCGGCAATGGAGGTGGCTGCATGCGTCCGCGCCGTAGCCAACGGAGAAGCGGTTTGTCCTCCCGCCTTGTGCATCGCGCTGTTCGAGCAACTGGTCAATCCCGCGCCGCATGCGGAAGCCTTCGTGTTCAAACATAATCTGGGCCTGACTCGTCGCGAGCAGCAATTGGTGCAAATGATCAGCCGCGGTCTTACCAATAAAGAGATCGCTGCCCAGCTCAATCTTTCCGAGCAGACCGTGAAGAACCATGTCCACCGCATGTTGCGCAAGCTGGGCGCGAGTGATCGCTTGGGCGCGGTGGAACGTTGCCGTGTACCCGGTGCGGTAGCATGAGGTGATCCCGAACACTGGCGGTACTTTTTTGGTACTGGCCTGCCCGCAAACAGACAGATGGTTCCCGATTGACGTAAACTCTTTGGTACTAAACATCTAGGTTCTTTGGACCGGATTTGAGTCTTACTTTTCCTCCGGTTCTGGGCGAGACTTGTGGCACGGAGAAAACAGCGTGCAAAAAGTCAAAGTGTTGGTTGCAAACCGGCCACGTCTGATGAAGGATCTAGTACTAGCTACGGTAGTAGATCAGCCAGACATTGAGATCGTGGGCGAGACCGAAGACGATGCCGAACTCACTGAATTGGTGGAACGGACACGGCCAGACTACTTGATCATCGCGCTGGAGGAGCCGGAGACTCGTCCGGGCCTGCACGGTTTTCTCTTGGGGCGGTATCCTCAAATGAAGATTCTTGCGGTTGCACCCGAACGTAACAGCGGCATTTTCTATTGGGCTTTTGTCGACATTCGCTCCATGCGGGTGGAGTCGTCGGAACAAGGCATCCTGAGTGTGTTGCGGAACAAAGCAGAGTTGGTAGGGACTGCCTAACGGTGGTCGGATGGCTGCGAACTTTAAGCTCTTGGCTTCGCATCGAAGTGGGTCGCGGTAATCTTTCCCGCGACTTTGTGCTTGGATAAGGGTTTGGAAAGGCATCGATTCCTGCGCTCGTGTAGAGATGCCTTGGGTGCGATAGTTCGACAATCTTGTAAGCTGTTTGATCCGTAAACAGTTTTAATAACTAGGTTTAGCTCACACAGGCCTCATAAGTGAGAGGGCGGAGCCGTGGAGTGTACATGGTTTCCAACGCCGAAATCCCAAGTCCGCTACGAAAACAATTTCAGATAATCCTTTGCTTACTTGGCCTGCATTCAATTGGGGTGGGAGAGATGTCATGAGAGTTCGATTGTCAAACATACAGTTTGGTTTCCTGGTAGCACTGGCATTGCTGGTCGCCTTTTTTGGAGCGACCCCGCTATCCGCCCAGCAAGATCAGCCGATTACCAAGTCATACGATAAAT
Source organism: Terriglobales bacterium (assembly GCA_035484735.1). Taxonomy (GTDB): domain Bacteria; phylum Acidobacteriota; class Terriglobia; order Terriglobales; family Acidobacteriaceae; genus JABCZH01. The sequence continues at coordinate 112,042 of DATHOQ010000036.1, forward strand.
CGTACCCCAAACAGGATTATGATCGAACTCGAGCGGTTCCCGTTGAGCGTTCTCGCGCCGAACAGGAAGCGGAAAAGTTGGTTTCCTTGTCGGCCGATAAGATCGTCTCCCTCCTGACACAAGAACCGGGCTTGTTCTTAGTGTGTAAGAGAGTGCTCGTTCGCAGTGCGTTCTCACAAGGTCGCGTCCTGACCGTTGAAGAGCTGTCCGACGACGCCGTCTTGCGATTAGTGCGTAACGACCAAGATGTTCGCATACTGTTTACCCATGAAATTCAAAATCGTTCCTACATTCGTGCGAAGCCTACCCAGGAAGAACTCGAAAACGACTGGGAGCACGGCCGCATCCGAGTGCCGGATGCCACCGAACTGCAAGCTGAGGGGTCGCCTAATCCCGTCAACGCCACGAACCAGGAGGAAGCGTACTGGCTGAGGCATGAGCGCGACCTTGACCGGACTGAGTTCCTAAATAAAAAGGCGGGACAAGATGCCTCGCCCCCCCCTCAAACGATTCCCCCAAACTATCAACCGTACCCGCCAGACTATCCGTCCAATGATCCTCGGCGCCAGTTGATGATGACGCAGTCGCAAACTCAGGGAGACTCGGATTCCTCACTTGGCGACAACGGTGTTTCGGGCTTAGGCGGGGGCCTCTCGGGTATGGGGAGTGATCAGTTATCGACGCTTATCCGAACCGGGGACGGCGGCAATGCGCTTGGGAGTGGTTCCATGTCAGGTGCCGGGGGTTTCCCTTCAGGCGGTGATCTGAGTAGTGGTAACCTTATGGGAGGCGGAGTAGGAATGCCGGGTTTCGATGCCTTTTCATTGGGAGGACTTGGTCCCTCGGGTTCCAATCAGGATCCCTTCGCCTCGAGGACATCCCAAGGTGGTGCTTACTATCCTCGCTATCGTCCTCGTCCGCTGGATTCAAAGGACAAGCAACCTGCCTTGCGGCGGAGACCCAATCCTTACGCGGACATCCCTTCACTCTACGACCTCTACGCCCAATACCCGCTGCGCTCTCCCAAGCTAGATCGTTTTGCTATCGATGTCTTTCGGAACGGTACCGGTAATTTCGATATGTTGCCCATGGATGTGCCGGTCGGACCGGACTACGTATTAGGTCCAGGTGACAGTCTGACGATCAACTTGGTCGGCGGTGTGGCCCAGCGCTTGCGTCGGGTTGTTGACCTGGAGGGCCGGGTTGTTCTGCCGGAAGTGGGAGGGGTAGAGGTTGCAGGCAAGACGCTTGGCGATGTGCAGCAGATGGTTCAGACCGTGATGCGTACTGAATATCGGGATGTCCAGGCCGATGTTTCGCTGTCGAAGCTGCGCAGCGTCCGCGTCTACGTGGTGGGTGACGTGGATTATCCAGGCGCCTACCAAGTGAGTGCTCTTTCCACGGCACTAAATGCTGTGTATGAAGCCGGAGGGCCGACCTCTCGGGGTAGCATGCGCATTTTCAACCATTATCGCGGGAAACAACTGGTCGAGAAGATTGATGTTTACGATCTCTTGTTGCATGGGGTGAATGCGAACGTTCAACGACTGCAGGCCGGAGATACAATTCAAGTGCCGCCGCTTGGTGCAGAGGTCACCGTCTCAGGCATGGTCCGGCGTCCAGCGATTTACGAACTGAATGGCGAGACGAGTCTGGCGCAGGTTCTCGAGGTTGCGGGTGGTGTTCTGCCCAGCGGTACGCTACGCCATGTCGACGTGGAACGAGTGGAAGCCCACGAAAGCCGCTCGATGCTGCGGCTGGACATACCTGAGAACAACAATCAGGAGGCAGTGACCAAAGCTCTCGAAGATTTCACCATCCAGGACGGTGACAAAGTGCAAATCTCGCCCATCCTGCCCTATGCGGACAAAACGGTTTACTTGGATGGGTATGTCTTTCGTCCTGGCAAGTTCGCTTATCGAGACGGCATGAAGGTCACCGATCTGATCAAGTCGTACAAGGATGTTCTTCCCGAACCCTATAAACAGCATGCGGAAATCATCCGCCTGTCGGGCCCGGAAAACGCTCCGGAGGTTCTTGCTTTTAATCTTGACGACGCCTTGGCGGGAAAAGATCAGGATTTGGTTCTCAGGCCATTTGACACGGTGCGCGTGTTCGGACGGTTTGATTTCGAAGACCCTCCGATCGTAACCGTTACCGGGGAGGTCAGGGACCCTGGCGACCACGTGACCAACGGGGTCATACACCTCCGCGACGCCATTTTCTTGGCTGGCAATACTACGTCGGATGCCAATTTTAGTAATGTCCAGATTTTCCGAAAGACGGAAAGTGGAGAGCTAAGGGTCATCAGCGCGAATCTGACCAATGCGTTGGCTGGGGATGCAAAAGACGACATTTTGCTGGAGCCTAAAGACCGTGTGATCGTTTCGAGAAACCTGACAAAAGTCGATCCTCCAACCGTCACTATTCAAGGAGAAGTCGGACGCCCCGGGAAGTATCCGCTGGGCGAAGGCATGACCGCTGCCGGTCTCGTTCGCTTTGCCGGAGGACTCACTCGTGGCGCTTACGCTGACGCGGCCGACCTTACCAGCTATATGGTCCAGGACGGAAGCAAGATCGTCAGCGATCATCAGACAGTGCCGATTGCGCGCGCCCTCGCCGGGGAACCTGATACCGACGTTCGCTTACACGATGGGGATGTCCTCACAATCCGGCAGTTAACGGGATGGAATGACTTAGGTGCAACCATTACGGTTAAAGGTGAGGTGCTCCACCCCGGCTCCTTCGGCATTCAGGATGGTGAACGCCTCAGTTCTATTATCAGTCGAGCCGGAGGCTTCAGCGTTGATGCGTATCCCTACGGCGCAGTTTTTGAGCGATCCCAGATCAGGGAACTGGAGGAACGCAACCGGGCGGATTTGATCCAGCGAGTGAAAGACCAAGAGGCCTCAGTCAAGCTCCTGCCTTCGCAGGAGAACGAGGATACCGCCGCCAAGCAGGCTGCAGTTGAACAGTATCAATCCACGATTGACAAGCTCCAGAGAACGCCGCCGGCAGGAAGGTTAGTGATCCACATTTCCAGCAATCTTCGGCGCTGGGCCAACACCCAGGCCGATATTCAGGTGCGTGCGGGCGACTCGATTTACATCCCGAAGAAACCAGGCATTGTGATTGTGAATGGCGCAGTGTACAACCCCACCGGGATCACTTACAAACCTGGCAAGAATGCCGGATGGTATTTGGGCCAGGCGGGTGGCCCCACCGAGGAGGCCAACAAGAATGCTGTTTTTGTAATTCGGGGGGATGGCTCTGTCGTGGGAGGGAAGGGAGGATTGTTCAGTGGCGGTGTGGAAAATGCGGAGCTACAACCCGGGGACATGGTGGTTGTGCCAGAAAGAATCTATGCGATCAGTCGCAGATGGCAAAACACGGTGCAAGCGGCGCAGATTCTGACATCGGTAGCAATCTCCGTCGAAGCCGCGAGGAGCTTCTAGAGACTGGATCGCAAATCGACTCTTTTCGTTTACGTGTTGCATCCTGATATCTGTTGTCGTGCCGGGAAAGCATTTCACTCAGCCACGGTGCTAGAACGTTGACTTGAAACATCTGTCAAAGTTTCCTCCTTATGGTTTTCTTGGACGAGCTAGAATAACTGCTCACCCACGAATCCAGTGAGTTAAGAGGTGTTTGGTTTGTTGGGAACCATTCTTGTCGGAACTGTCATTGCCTTTGGTTCGGGTGCTACAATCCGCGTTAGCTCACAAAACCTACTTGTCCGGCAGGTGGGAGAAAGCCTGCACGGCGTACTTGTTCATACCCGGTTTCCGGGGAGAGCCGTACGAGTCTTAAGACTTCTTGCGAGAAGGCGTTATAGGTGAAAATGGTAAAGAGAAAAATTTCGCAGTTGTCCAAGGGGCTTTTCTTTCTGGAACACCGGGCCCCGTTTATTGTCTCTCTCAATGTTTTCTTGGTACTAATATCCTTCTTGGCTGCTTGGGCGTTGCGGCTCGAATTCCATCTGCCCCCGCCATCCCTTTTGTTGCTTACCGCTCCGGTGTTAGTTGTGATGCGGCTAGCCTCCATGGCACGATTCAACCTGCTTCGTGGATGGTGGCGTTATGCCGGCCTGAACGAAGCGGTTGATGTTGCCAAGTCGACTTTGGTGGGGTCTCTGGGGTTTTTCGTTGCGGTTCATTATCTATTGAATCTTAGACAGGTCCCCTTGTCAGTCTATCTGGGCGAGGCCATTATTACGGCTGGGTTGCTCTCGTCGGTCAGGGTCTTTTCGCGTTTATTGGCAGAAGCGGCGCACGTGGACGTTGTCGGACGTAAGCGGGTGGCGATCATCGGGGCGGGTTTCGCTGCACAAATGATCATCCGTGAATTGAAACGGCCTGGTGGTGACTTTGTCGCAGTGGCCTGCTTTGATGACGATCGTTCCAAAGTCGGAATCCGCCTTCACGGCGTGCCCGTTATGGGAACGGTCGACCAGTTGCCTCAGCAGAGCGAAAGGCTGGGGATTGACGAGATCCTTATCGCTGCTCCATCCGCCACCGGTATACAGATGCGGCAATTTGTGAAGACATGTGAACAGGCAGGACTTGTGTTTAAGACGGTCCCATCCCTACGGGACCTCATTACAGGTCAGGCGCAGATTAACCAGCTCCGCGAAGTGGACGTAGAAGATCTGCTTGGCCGTGAACCTGTAAACCTCGATCTTGAAGCCGTTCGTAAGAATATTTCCGGTAGGGTTGTCATGGTTACGGGCGCGGCTGGTTCGATTGGTTCGGAGCTTTCCCGGCAGGTTCTCGACTATGGTCCTTCCAAACTCATCTGCGTTGATCAAAACGAGACTGGCATCTTTTACCTGGAACGGGAACTGTCGCGGCGAGGTCTCGGCAACGTGGTGTGCTGCGTTGCCCATATTGGCGACGCCGAGCGCATGCGTAAGCTGTGCTCGGTCCACGGTGTCAAAATGATCTTCCATGCGGCAGCCTACAAACACGTGCCAGTTATGGAGGAGAATGTTCAGGAAGCGGTTAATAATAATGTCTTTTCGCTTTTAAGCTTCTTGGCGGTGTCAGAAGAAACAGGGTGCGAAACGTTCCTGATGATTTCTTCGGATAAAGCCGTGAACCCCACCAGCGTCATGGGTTGCACCAAGAGAGTGGGTGAGTTGATCCTTTCTGCTTGGCCACGGAAACAAATGCGATGCGTTTCGGTCCGTTTCGGTAACGTGCTGGGGTCGAGTGGAAGTGTAATCCCAGTCTTCAGGGAACAATTGAAACGGAATCAAGCGATTACCATAACGCACGCTGAAATTCAGCGTTTTTTCATGACCATTCCGGAGGCGGTTGCGTTGGTTTTGCAGGCTTCCGTCCTGGGTGAACATCGGGACATTCTTGTTCTCGATATGGGAGAACCGGTCAAAATACTGGACTTGGCTCACACCTTGATACGGCTGTCGGGAAAGTCGAGCGATGATGTAGAAATCCAGTTTACGGGCCTCCGGAACGGGGAGAAGTTGGTGGAGGAGTTGTTCTATCCGACGGAGAGCATAAAGAACACAAGTTGCGAGAAAATCAAGAGAACCATGACCAAGAGCATTGACTGGATGGATCTTAACAGTGATCTCGGAAGGTTGAAATCTTCGCTTTATGTCGATGGTGCCGATCCTATTCTCAGGATCCTGAAGAAGTTGGTTCCCGAGGCGAGCTTTTTTGAGGGAGCGAATACCGAGAAACGCCGTCCATTCCCTCACGGCCCAGTCATGTCGCGCGAGATCAAGGAACTTGTCCCGCTGGAGGCCGACACAGTCGCATCTCCTCCGGAAAGATATAAGACCAACTCAGCTTAGGGTTTCTGCTGCAAAGACGGGGATTAACGAGAGCCCTCTAACCATTGGATCTCTGACCCCGAATGCACTTGCAGCAGTTCCAATCGACATCTCCTCTGTTTTCAATCAACTGCAAGTTTAGGTCCTGGGCCGATAAATTAGATCCGCGTCAACCGAGCTTCCGCTTTCTGATGATGTCTGTCATAACTTTAAGTAGAATAAAAGTTGCTAGTGCCAGAACTCAGCTACATTTATTGACCACAGCCCACTTGCGCGTTCTGGCCGTACGTTCGAAATGAACGAACGCGGAATTAGGCACTGACCTAATGGGTAGGAAAGGTGATAGTGTGACGCACACCGCAACGAGATCGCATTCCGATGAGGCGTCGCAGGGCACCATCGCCGAGTATTCGCTGGTGGAAGTGCCGCCTATGGATTCGCGCGAGCGGCAGATAGAACGCCTGCGTCTGCTCTGGAATCGTCGCCGATTCCTTCTTCGCGGTGCAGCCATAGGTTTGCTGGTTTCAACCCTGACCGCTTTTCTGATCCCCAAGTCCTATGTTTCAACGACGGAGCTAATGCCTCCTGATTCACAGTCGTCTTCAGCGTCGAGCATGGCGATGATGGCCGCGATGGCGGCGAAGATCAGTGGTCCGGGTTCAGCGGCTGGAGGTCTTGGCTCTATGGCGGGAGATTTGCTGGGCCTGAAGACTTCGGGAGCGCTTTTTATTGGGGTATTGAAGAGCCAGACGGTTCAGGATCGCCTCATACAGCAATTCGATCTGAGGAAGGTCTATGGCAAGCGCCTGGTTAAGGATGCCCAAGTCAAACTCGACGAAAACACCTCGATTACAGAAGACCGGAAGAGCGGCATCATTACTATCAGCATCACCGATCATAGCCCTCAGAGGGCTGCTGCCCTTGCGAATGCCTACGTCGACCAACTGAATTTGCTGGTTGCAGACCTTTCGACTTCTTCCGCGCATCGGGAAAGGGTATTTCTTGAAGCTCGCCTCAAGGTTGTCAAGCAAGGCCTGGATGATGCCTCAGACCAGTTGGCTCAGTTTTCCAGCAAGAACAGTACGCTCGATATCCAGCAGGAAGGGAAAGCCATGCTGGACGTGGCAGCCAATCTTGCGGCACAGACGATTGCTGCGCAATCTCAACTCGAGGGACTCCGGCAGATATACACCGATAACAACTCTCGCGTGCAGTCCTTGAAGGCCCGCGTTGCAGAGCTTCAGAAGCAGCTGGGGAAGATCAGTGGGGCCAATAACAATGTTGCGGACGGCGCGGATGCTTCGGCCGGCTCGTCGGCGGCCATGCCCTCCATTCATAATTTGCCGCTGCTCGGAGCAAAATACGAGAACTATTACCGAAACGCGAAGATACAAGAAACCGTCTACGAGCTTTTGACCCAGCAATACGAACTCGCCAAAGTGCAGGAGGCGAAAGAGACGCCCAGCGTCAAGGTCCTCGATCCGGCGATGGTGCCGGAAGACAAGTCGTTTCCCCCGCGGTTGATGATTGTGTTTCTCGGCACCTCCCTGGTCTTTGTCGGCTGTGTGGTCTGGGTGTGGGGGGCCGAGCGCTGGAAAGAGGTCGATCCGCGGGATCCACGCAAGATTTTTTTGCAGGAAGCGGCCGATAACCTGAAGGCGCGGATGGCGCGGATGTCACGTGAGGGCGAAGTCCAGGAATTGGGAACGCCCGAGAATGAGCTTGGCAGCTATCACTCGCCCGGACGCGGACCGGTTGATCGGTAAACCAGTCTTGGACCGGGTACATCCCGTCTTGCAAAGAGAATCACCGGGTTGCGATTTTGAATAGCGAGCACCGGGTTGCTGCAATGGAAATCATGTCGGTGCAAGAATCTCAAAATGCATCTCAGTCTTGTTTCCGGACAATAAACAGTGAACCGAGTTCGAAACCATTTGGGCGGGCGCTTCCCCCTGGCATTTTCCTCTTTTGTCGCTGAGGTCTCTCTTCAGTTCCTGTGGCTGACGCTTTTCTTTCTGATCCTTCCTGCGAGCCTCTGGATCCTGCCGCCGCTCGTACTGCTTTCCGGTCTGATAATCGTTGTTTCATTATGGATGATGCAACGCTCCGTGAGCCTTTTTAACCTGAGGCAAATGACCATACCGGCCCTTTTTTATTTCATGTATGTTGGCATCATCCTGATTCCAGGATTTTTCATATTTGACGCTGAGATTACGCCTTCTCGATGGAGGTTTCTGTTTGGCATCGAGAGTGTGCTCCTTACGGTGCCACTCGGCATATGGGTTGCTAATCTCTTCTTAAGGTTCCGCAGGCAGGAGATCGCAGATTATTTTCGCCAGCCAGTCGCGCCGGAAAAACCGGGCGCCCACCCTAAACGCATTTATCTCGTCGTCCTGGCGCTGGCATTCGTACTGGTGCTGATGAACCTTTGGGAGACGCCGGTCATCCCCTTGCTCTACTTAATTTTTCACCCGGGAGACTTTCTGCAAGTAGCGCTGCTGAGGGAGGATTCGTTTAAGCTTCTCACTTCGCATTTCTTGTATGCATACTATGTGGTCCGCACAACCGTTCTGCCTTTTCTCATCATCCTTGCACTGGGCCGCTACTTACAACAGAAGGAGCCTGCCTGGAGGCGGCTGTTCGTGATTTCTTTGGTTTTAGGAGTCCTGTATGCCGCAGTCACCGTTGAGAAAGCGCCGGTTGCCGCCATCGCCGCGGTGCTGGGCATTTTCTATTATCTGTTCAAGGGCGGAAAACTTGGCAAGATGGCGACAGTGGTTTTCCCGCTGCTTTTTCTTTCGTTTCCCATCATCGTCGTTCTTCTCGCTTATAACGGATCGGAAGCGGGGACTCTGTCCGGTGCACTGCAAGCCATGGCGGCCCGCATCTTTTATAGTCCGGCCGAGGTGGTATATGCCTATTTTGAGGTGTTTCCCGGTGTGCTTCCTTTCCAACATGGGGCAGGAATGGTGAAGCTAGGTCACCTGATGGGCTGGACGGTCATAGATATTCCCAACTTCGTCGGAGTGTACATGGAGGGTGCGAAGGACTTAGATACGATCACCGCGAACACTTGCTTCATCGGGAATTTTAACGCCGACTTTGGCCTGCCGGGCGTTGTTGTGAGCGGAATCACGGCTGGTTTCATTATGCAGTTCGTGAATGTTTACTTCTGCCGCAGACCCAAGACCGTGGTTCATCTGGCTGCATGTGCGCTTTGTTTTTGGGCGTTCGGCATGTTGGTGACCAGCGCGCTGTCGACACAGTTGCTTTCGGGCGGTGTGACTTTCGCGCTTCTCTTGCTCTGGCTTTTTAAGGATCGCGAACGAGTTCTTCCCGGCGATTTCTGGAAGGAGCCTCCCTCATCCCTTGGATCTGGACTCACGCCCGCCGGCGGCTAGCGGTTTGCGGCGGGGTTCATGCTTGCGAGGTTATCGAGGCCGCAGCGGTTGTGTCCCATGGGTGACTGAAGATTGACCCGAGTGAACACGGGAGGTAGTATGTTGCGGAAAGGAACGAAATTGAAATGCGCAATTCTTTCATGAACATGAGACGCAGTCCCGTGTGGCCAAAAGCCTGGGCGAAAGGAGAGCGACAGTCATGAGCACTTCCTCAGCCAAGATTCCTGAGCGGTTTCCTTTCAGCCCAACATCGCCGGCGCCCCAACTGATGGAAGCGCTCGACAAGTTGCGATCGAGGAATTCCGAAGAATTTTCCCGGCGCCTTGAAGAACGCAAGCTGAAAGAGCGGGAGTGGGCCAATTTTGTTCGAGACCCGGAAACCGTACGCGTTCAAGAGAGCAACAATGGAGAACTACCTGCCATTAAATGGTATTCCGCGACTCAGCTTTCCGATGACTACCGCAACCAGTGGCTGGCCAAGCACGTGCCCGGTAAGGTCGTTCTGGATTACGCCTGCGGCAACGGCGGGCAAACCTTTCAAGCGGCTCGGATGGGAGCCTCACTTGCGGTAGGGATCGATGTGAGCGACGTCTCCGTTCAGGGGGCAGCTCGAGTGGCTATGCGCGAAGGCCTGTCTGAGCGTTGCGTCTTTATTGAAGGTGATTGCGAGGACACCGGCTTTCCAGATAATTCGTTCGATGTAATTCTGTGCTGCGGTATGCTGCATCACCTCGATTTGACGAAGGCATATCCTGAAATGCACCGCATTTTGAAGCCAGGGGGCTGCGTGTTTGCTCAGGAAGCACTCAATTACAACCCGATTATCAAGCTCTATCGCTGGCTCACGCCGGGACAGCGCACAGAGTGGGAAAAAGTACACATCCTGTCTCTCCGAGACCTCCGTGCGGCTAAGGAGTATTTCAATGTGGGGGAGATCCGTTATTGGCACCTTACAAGCATGTTTGGAGTGTTCGCTCGGAGAGTTCCATCGCTATTCCAGCCCGTTTCCCTGATTTTGAATGGTGTGGATAAATGTCTGCTGGCTCTTCCGGGTGTTCGGCTGATGGCCTGGCAGTTTACCTTTGAATTATTCAAGCCAACCTCGCCGAAAAGTAAATCTACGGCCTAAAGCGGTCACATTTGCTGGTACCAGCAGCGCCAGCCCCCATCAGCGACATCAGAATCGAGCAGAGATGAAACGCGATTCCCCTTTTACGGTGAAGTTGTTTCTTAGAGTGATCTTGATTGTTGTTGCCGGTGCTCTGAGCACGCCTGCTTTTTCGCAGAGTCCTCAAGTTGTACCCACTGCACCAGCGGACGAACTGCACCAACTTTGGACCCGGGTTGTCGACCCCATATTGCGTCAGACGATCCAGGGTGGCCAGCAGTCTGAAACCGTTGGCACAACGATGATGGTCCCCTTGCAGGCGGCTTTCCGGCTTCGGGACGCGCAATGGCAGCGCACCTTCACGGACCATTTTTCGCGCCTGGTGGATAATGCCTCATTGTTGCCTGACGAGGATCTTGGCCGCCTTCAGTATCTCTATCTGGCGAGTCAATTCCTGCTTCTTGCCCAAGCGAGCGGGCAGCAGGAGATCATCCCGCTGGGCCTTCCCGAATTGCTTTTTTCCCAGATCCACAACGTTTGGTTGGTGAAGCCAGCCTGGCAATTCGCGGGAGGGGGGCCGGCTTTCCCCGGGGGAGTGCGCGAAAGGACCCTGTGGAAACTCAAGACTCGCCGAGTGGGGAAGAGCTATTTTCGCGAGATTAATGACGTTGACTTCTATGTGTTTGTCATTGCGGCGGACCTGAAGGCCTACGGTGGGACTGCGGCCCAGAAGCAGGCGTGGAACCCAATGTTGGATGACGTACTTGCCATTGCGCATCGCGTATTCGTCCAGGAAGTGGCGCCACAGCCCGGAGGAGGATGGATCCTGCAACCGGGGGTATGGACCGATCATCCGGAATATCAGTACGCAGGTAACAAGGAAATTACTCCTGGGATGAAGCCGGTTCCGGTGCGGGGTATCGCTCCGGATTCCTCCCACGCTCATCGCTTTCCTCTTTGGCTGACCAGCCTGATGCGGGCCTATCCGCCGAACAGTGAGGAGAGTCGTTTCTATGAAGGACTGCGAAGCGGTTTCGAAAAGCAGGTTTTCAACAGCGTCTTAGTCAAACCATCCAAGGATTTCCCCTGCTACCGCATGAACAACTTTATGGATGGTTCGAACGGCGTATACCGTTGGAATTATCCGGGGATGGGCCAAGGCAGTGGATTCGGTCCGTACGGAAACTCCTATGCGTTGCTTGTGGGATGGTGGGCCTTTGTGGATACGGATCGAATGCGAGCCGTGTATCGCGAGCTTGCGGCCACATTCCCCTGGCCCAAAGAATGCGTGGAAATATATCTCGGTCCCACAATCCCGAACGGACATCCGGCAAGCGCTTATGATCCCGGGTCGTCGTCCATGCGCTTATGGCATCTCAGTGTATGGCTTGATTCTCAGTTATGAGTGGGATTCTTGCAGAGCGGCTTTTCGCAGTGCTAACATCTTTTTCGCTCCTACGGTGCGATGTCGTGAAGGAGCGAAACGGTTTCTCCTCGAGACCCTACTAACCTCAAAGACATGGTGACGATGAGACAATTTGGCTTCTGCGTTTTCGGGTGTTTGTTGTTTTTCATCACCGGCTGCGGTAGCGGTGATCCAACTGGCAGTTGTGGGAGCGGCCGGCCGGTTGACGCTTCGCTGGTTCAAATAGCCAGTTGTTCGGGGACAGCCGCGACCTCGCTGCCGAATTACGATCGCCTCTCGGCGCAATTTCTCGATGACGAAACGCGACATCCCACTGGCAATTTGTCGGGAAATGTCGTGTGGGGTACCCGCTACTATCTGGAGTCCCTTCTCACAGCGTATGAAGCCACCGGCAATCCCAAATACATCGAGGCGTTCCTGGATTCTGGACAATGGGTGCTGAATCTTGTTCAGACAATGACGATAGTTGATGCCCCCGATCCTGGCCAACCCACGGCGCCAGGCGCGGGTCCGCTGCTCACGGTGACCGGGTGGCCCACCTCGGTTGCTGGTTTCGGCGTTCCGGTCGCGGTCCCGACTCAAACCGGCCAAATCGCCTTGTACGCACAGAACCTCAGCGCAGGAGCTATCTTTTTCAAGGTTACACAGCAAAGTGATGGAAGCCTCCAATTGGCATGGACTGCGGGAAACACGGGAGACCAAGTTCTGCAAAGCAATACGATTCAAAGCGTCGCGGACCTGAACGCGCTTGCTGCGGCGCCCCTGGTGTGGCCGCAGTCGGTGGGAAGAATAAAGCTGACAGGCGCGGGATTGCCGGCCCCCGGCATATACCAAGTTAACCTTCAGTTCGAAAAGACGATGTGGAATTCAGAGCAAGCCGGCGGGATTCTTCTTCCCTTTGCCCATTTTCTAGTGCTTGCAAAGGAACACCCTGGACTGGTGGACGAAGTCACGCGAGAAGACTGGACAAGCAAAATTCTTGCAATCGCAGCCGGTTATGAAGACGTCTTCGTTTCAGATGGACAAGGGGGCCTGAGACAGCACAATCCGCTATGGCTTCCCAACGTGGTGGCGGATATAGATGCACCGATGGACTACATATCCGCCGAGGCTACGCTTCGGTTGTTTCTTTACGAGCTAACCGGAGACCCGCATCAGCTTGCGATTGCCACTGGCTTGATCCTCCACCAGCAAAACTTCCACTTGGGGGTTGGCCCCCAAGGGTGGTTACTGCTCCAAAGTTGGCCGGATTTCGTTCCCTGGTCGACCCGAGCGAACGCTCCATCAGGCAGCGTATGGGATTCGTTCGAATATGATCCCAGCACGCCATCTCCAAACACCGACGGAGGATTCTTTGTTGACCTTCTGCATTACGCGAAAATCTTTGAAATCTGCCTTTCGGACTACGTCTACAACGGCAATCGCACGGCCTTTCAGCAATATCTTTTTTATGGTTCCAGTCCTGTAGAAGGGTCCGCGGCTCTTTTGCGAGGCTATTATCCGAGGGTGAATTCAAAGGCCTCCGACCCGATCAACGTTTCGCAGGATCCGTTCGCGGGGGGAGGATACCTGACACCGGAAGTGGCAAACCAGTCCATTATCGATGCCAATTGGAAGTGGATGCAAAGCTACGCGCAAAATCCGCAAGGACAATCGATCGGGTATTACCTACGCGACTGGGCCCGTTCGGAAGCAGCGGAACTTAATCGCTGCCAATACGCGGGAACATCCGCCCCATGAGAGCGAACATTCCGCGGACCCTATCAACAATGTCTTCGTTCAAGGACTCCAGGTTTGAGGCACTCCAGACTTCGGATTTTAGCTTACTCATCTGAATGTTGTTCGACACTAATTCAGTACGTGACTGGCAGAGCGCAGTCCGGGCAGTCCTTCGGGAGGGCGCATAAGTGTGCGGGATTGTAGGAGTTGTTGGCGGTGCTCGTAGGATTTCGACGAGTTTGTTCCTTGAGATGCGCGACAGTATTGCGCACCGCGGGCCCGATGACGCCGGAATCTGGGAATCTCCCGGCGGGATTGCCCGTCTTGGGACCCGCCGGTTGGCAATTCTTGATTTGTCACCCAGTGGGCATCAACCCATGGTGGATGAAGCCAGCGGTCTGGCGATTACCTTCAACGGCGAGATTTACAATTATGTCGAACTGGCTGACGAGCTCACGAAAATGGGATGCCGTTTCCGGTCGCGTTCTGATACGGAAGTATTGTTGAAGAGTTATCAGGTTTGGGGAAATGAATGCCTGAGTCGATTGAATGGGATGTTTGCCTTCGCCATATGGGACGAGAGCCGGCAGGAACTGTTTGCGGCGCGCGACCGATTTGGAGAGAAACCGTTCTTCTACTACTTAGATAAAGAGAGAGAGTTCCTAGCGTTTGGCTCCGAAGTGAAGGCCCTGGTCGCGGGGAGATTCTTTTCGCCACGCCCGGATGGCTCAGCAGTCTACGGCTACCTGGAAAACCGCGAGATTAACACCGGTACCGGAACCATGTTTGCAGGTGTTTCCTCTCTTCCGGCTGCACATGCCCTGCGCTTTTCCTGGCGGGACCGTGCTCTTAAGACTTGGCGCTATTGGGATCTTGATCCTGGGAAGCAGATTCGTCTGCCCGACGCCCAGCAGTATGCGGAACGATTCCTGGAGCTATTGTCCGATTCAGTGCGAATCCGCCAGCGATCTGATGTTCCAGTCGGCTCCAGCCTCTCGGGAGGACTGGATTCATCGACCATTGTTGGCTTGGTTGCACGAAACCGGGCGGGGGGCAGGCAGGACACTTTTTCGGCCCGTTTCTCAGATCCTGCGTTCGACGAAGGAAAATACATTGACCTTATGACTCAGTGGGGCGACGTGAACAGCCACCACGTCTATCCAGATCCCACACGGTTGCCGGAGGAAATGGAAGCACTCACCTGGCATCAGGACGATCCGTTTTATACCACCAGCATCTACGCACAGTGGTGCGTGATGCGGCTGGCAAAGGAATGCGGAGTCACGGTGTTGCTTGATGGCCAGGGTGGAGATGAAACCCTGGCTGGATATCATGAGTACTTTGCAGCGTATTACAGGTATCTATTGAAAGAGCGCCACTTTTCGGAAGCCATCACTTCCTTTAAGCGTTACATGACTGATCACAACCGGCGTTTTTTGCTAGGTGTGCTTTCTAGTTTCTTGCCAACAAAGTTACGCTCAGTCGTTATACAAAGAAGGAGGCCCAGAGGTCTCCGCGAGGAATTCAAGAGCAAGTGGCAGCAGCCGCCGGTGCGGATCGCTCGAAAATTCGAAGATGCCGTGCACCAGTCCCTTTATGAAACATTGACGCAGACTAGTTTGCCGCAGCTTTTGCGTTACGCGGATCGCAACTCTATGGCCTTTTCCCGGGAGGTGCGACTTCCGTTTCTTGACCATCGACTGGTAGAGTTCCTTTTTGCCATCCCAGTTGAGCAAAAGATTTCCGGGACTACGACAAAAGTCGTGCTTAGGAATGCAATTCCAGGAATTGTGCCGGAGGAAATTCGTAATCGCAAAGATAAGCTGGGATTTGCTCCACCAGAAGTCTCCTGGCTCAGGGGGCCACTGCGCCCCTGGGTGGAAGAGATGTTTTCTTCGGCCGAATTCAGGCAGAGGGAGTGGTGGGATCCGGGGATCGTCGACTCGGTGTGGCGCCGCTTTTTGAATGGCGAAAGCGGTTGTTACACCTCGGTTTGGAGGTGGATTTCTTTGGAAGTGTGGGCAAGAGCTTGCTTGACTCCCAGGCCGCTGGCGCAGTTCAATAACGCGGTACTCGCGGTTGCGACGGCTCCAGCCGTGAGGGTTACGTAGAATTCAGACTGCCTTGCCAGAGCAAGCGTGAACGCTTGTTTTGTTTTCGTTTTCCGTCATGTCTATCGACAAACCGTTACCTGACAAAGTGCGCAAAGTCGCTCACCTCACAACGGTGCATACGCCGTTTGACGTGCGCATCTTTCACAAGGAATGCAAGTCGCTCTCTCGGGCTGGATACGACGTGACGCTGATTGTCTGTCACGATAAGGACGAAATACGAGAAGGGATCCGGATTCGCGGGTTGCCCAAGTCGCGTGGCCGCCTGTCGCGAATCATGCAGGGAACTTGGTCCATGTATCGAGAAGCAGTTCGCCAGGATGCGGATCTGTACCATTTTCATGATCCAGAACTGCTTCTGGTCGGGCTGCTTTTGCGGATGCGCGGAAAAATGGTTGTGTATGACGCCCATGAAGACGTGGCAGCGGATATGGCGGCCAAACATTACGTTCCCAGAGCTTTTCGACGGCCATTGGCGTGGATGGTGGGCACACTCGAATCATGCAGTGCCCGGTTTTTTTCTGGCGTAGTCGCGGCGACCGTGAAAATTTACCGGCGTTTCACGGTTGAAGATCCGCGCAGGGTGGTGGTAAGCAACTACCCTATCTTGCAGGAGTTTCAATCTGTAATTCCGAACGCTGGGCATCGCCGCAGCAGCGCGGTTGCGTATGTCGGTCTGCTTTCGAGAGATCGCGGTCTCCCAGAGGTCCTTCAAGCCATGTCGGTGCTTCCAGAGGGATTGCAAGCGACACTGAAACTGGCAGGTAGTTTTTCTCCCTCTACCTTGAGGGAGGATCTGGCCGGGACGAATGGGTGGGACCGCACGTGCGTGATGGGGGTGCTGGATCGCGCAGGAGTGACCGGGCTACTGGCCGAGGTGCGCGCAGGACTGGTGGTTTTTAAACCAACCCCTGGTCACCTGGAGTCTGCTCCGGTCAAAATGTTTGAATATATGGCCGCTGGCATTCCTGTGATCGCGTCTGATTTTCCAAGGTTTCGTGAGATTGTCGAGGGTGCGAAGTGCGGGCTTTTGGTGCGACCCGACGATCCTGTCGGGATTGCGAAGGCTATCGAATTTCTCCTTACCCATCCTGAGGAGGCCGAAGAGATGGGGAAACAAGGGCGCGAAGCGGTGCTGAGTAAGTACAACTGGGCCAGCGAGGAACGAAAACTCCTCCAACTCTATCGCATGCTCCTGGACTCTCCATGTGCGGCATAGCCGGGATTGTGGCGCTCGCAGGGT
Source organism: Terriglobales bacterium (assembly GCA_035484735.1). Taxonomy (GTDB): domain Bacteria; phylum Acidobacteriota; class Terriglobia; order Terriglobales; family Acidobacteriaceae; genus JABCZH01. The sequence goes on from DATHOQ010000036.1 coordinate 128,847, forward strand.
TTGATCCTGCGATTCTCACGGCCATGACAAATCTGGTGCACTATCGGGGGCCTGATGGGCGCGGTTTCGTGTTTATCGATGTCCACTCTGGGTCAGCGGGGGAATGCATTTACAATCGAGACACTTCGCCCGTTCTTCAGAGACCATCTTTGGGACTCGGAGCTCGACGCCTTGCCATTCTGGATCTTTCTGAGCTTGGCCTGCAACCCATGCAGATCGACAACGGGGATTACTGGATCACGTACAACGGCGAGATTTACAACTATCTCGAAATTCGCAAGGAGTTGGAGGGACAGGGCGAGTCATTTCGCACCCATACAGACACCGAGGTCATTCTAAGAGCGTACCGGCAGTGGGGTGAGGGCTGCGTGAAGCGATTTAATGGCATGTGGGCCTTTGCAATCTGGGATCGCAAACAGCGTAAGCTCTTTTGTTCGCGGGACCGTTTCGGGGTAAAGCCGTTCTACTACTTCGCCCAGGATTCCCATATCGTTTTCGGATCAGAGATTAAGCAAATTCTTGCTTATCCCGGCGTTCCACGTATTGCCGACGAGAGTATTGTTTTGCAATATTTAGAGCAAGGTGTGCAGGACCATTCGGAAAACACTTTCTTTGCCAGCATCCGCCAGCTCTTGCCTGGGCATTCGATGACGATCGACCTCACGAAGCCTTCTATTTCGGTCAAGATTGCCGGATACTGGGAACTGCCAATCAGGCCGGAAGATGATATGCCGGAAAAAGAAGCTGCCGAGCAATTCCTGATGCACCTGCAGAGAGCAGTGAATTGGCGGTTGCGTAGCGATGTACCGGTGGGTTCGTGCCTCAGCGGAGGGTTGGATTCTTCGTCGGTCGTCATGCTGGCCAGCAAGACCAAGCAGGCAAAGGAGTTTCATTCCTTTTCCTCATGTTTCAATGAAGCAGCGATCGACGAGCGCGAGTATATTCAAGAAGTAGTCCGTTCCTCAGGGGCCACTCCGCATTATGTTTTTCCTCAGACCGCTGGTTTTTGGGACGACCTGAATTGTCTGATTTGGCATCAAGACGAACCGGTGGGCGGAACGGGCGTCTACGCGCAATGGTGCGTGATGCGGGCCGCCCGACAGGCTGGAATCCCCGTCCTGCTCGATGGGCAGGGGGGGGATGAAATCCTCTGTGGATATCGGAAGTTCTACATTTTCTATCTGTGGCATCTTCTCAAAAGCGCGAATCCTCGGGTTCTTCCCGAAGGTGTCGCCTGGATGCGAAACGTCAGTCAAAATCCTTGGACTTGGAGCACCGCAAAAAGGTATATCCCTTGGTTGCGCGGGGCCAAGCAGCCGCTCCTCGCTCGGGTTGGCAATCCCGAGCTCGCCGCCGCGAATCACGAGTCTGCACAGGTGAGTCTTGGACCAGGGGCGAGCCTGCAGCAGCGTCAAAAGGACGACCTGAGTCGCTACAGCATTCCGGCCCTGCTCCATTACGAGGACCGGAATTCTATGGCTCACTCCATTGAGGCGCGAGTGCCGATGCTCGATTACGAACTTGCGAGCTTCGCGGTAAACTGCCGGTCGTCGTTGAAACTCCGCGGCGGTTGGACAAAATGGATTCTTCGCAAAGCCATGAGCGGCGTTCTGCCGGAGGCGGTGCGCTTGCGAAAAAGCAAGTTGGGTTTCGCGACGCCGCAGCGAGCATGGCTTCGGCAAGACGCCCGCGGAACCATTCGATCGATGATTCACGAGCCCGGCCTCAAGATGAGCCGCATTCTTTCAGCCCAGAAAGTTCATGATGAACTCGATGCCTTTCTCGTGGAAAAACCTGGTTGCCTGACGGATCTCGAAGCCTTTCGTGTTTTAAACTTAGAGCTGTGGGCCCGCACATTTGCAGTCAACTGAAGCGGCGTCTAGCAACGGAAACGATTTCGGGTCGCTAGTCCCGTGGGAGAAACTTTTGCAGGAAATTGTGCAGAAGGTCCAATGGGTAATCATGGATGGAATGGGCGAGGGGGTTGCCTTTGGTTCCAGATTTTAGCCGGACGCATATGTGCATCGTCGTTAACATTGCCCCAGTTACGGTCAGCAGTCCTGGTTCCGCACTTCAATATTGATTAATCAGAGTTTCAATAATCTTTCCATATGCAAAACCACGGACAAAACGAGCAGCTGAACATCTGGTGGGTTTCACATTACGCCTCGACACCAGATCAACAATACACTGTGCAATACGACCTCGCCAGAAGACTTGTTGGGAAAGGTCATCGTGTCACTTTTTTTTCCGCCGGGTTTAGCCATTATAAGTTCAAGGAGATGAGATTAAAAGAAGGTGAGAGTTGGCGCGCGGAAGAATATGACGGGGTTCGATTTGTATGGATCAAAACACCGCCGTACAAGAAGAACGATTGGAAACGCGCTCTCAATATGTGCGTTTTCGCGTGGAGGGCCTATTGGACGGCCAAAGAGTTGGGCGAAACTCCTGATGTGATCATTGGCACCACAGTCCATCCATTAGCGTCTCTTAGCGCTTATGGAGTTTCGGTCGCAAAACAGAGACCATTTGTTTTTGAGGTAAAAGACCTTTGGCCATTGACCATCATTCAGTTCGGTAGGTTGTCTGCGAACAGTCTGATTGCTCGGGGATTGAGCCGCTTGGAAAGATTTCTCGCTTGTCGAGCGGTAAAGATCATGACTGTTCTTCCAGGCGCTTCAGAATACTTCAGCCGGTTCGGAATCCCGAAGGAACGAATAGTTTGGATTCCCAACGGCCTAGATCTTTCGCGCTACGCGAATTTAAAACCTTATAGCGGACAGATTTCGGGTCCCTGCACGCTGGTTTACGCGGGCGGTCATGTCCAGGCTTTTTCGCTCGAAACGGTGCTGCGTGCGGCACAAATCGAACAAAAAAATGGCAATCGGGCTCGTTTTGTTTTCGTAGGTGGCGGGCAAGAAAAACCGAACCTTGTCCAATTGGCTCAGGATCTGGAGCTCCGGAACGTGGAGTTTAGAGACACTGTCCCCAAGAGCGAATTGTATCAAGTCATGGAGGACGCTGACGCGTTTATCCTAAGCATGCAAGATCTTCCCGAGCTTTATCGTTATGGAATCAGCTTCAACAAATTATGCGATTACGTTGCGGCTGGCAGGCCGGTGTTGTTCGCCGGCAATCCGAGCAACAACGTCGTGGAGGAGTTTAACTGCGGCATCGTAGTACCACCCCAAGACCCTCCAGCTTTTGCTGCCGCCATTCGCAAGTTTGAGGAAATGACCACTGAACAACGCGCGGAAATGGGCAGGAACGGAATCCGTTGCGCTAGGGAACGGTTTGACATCGCAGTCATGGCAGATCGGTTGGAGAACATGTTGATTTCGGTGGTTAACGAATCTCTGACGCCTGGGGAGTCGATGCGGCAACCCGTGACGGGAAACCGGCATGATCGGCAGGCAGTCCAAAGCTCATTTACGGAAGTGTCGAGTAGTGCTTCCCCACAATAGAGAGAGGAAGCCGTGCACTCCGAATCGAAGCAAGGCATTAAGAGTGCAATCGATTCCAGACGGCCGGGGTACGGTTTTCAATGTCAGGGGAAGGGAAGTGGTTGCCGGAGAGCATGGGACCATTTGAAGAATTGGTCAAGCGGTCCGTTGATCTACTTCTTTCTGCTCTCGGATTGATGTTGATCTCTCCACTTCTCCTCCTGATAGCGCTCGCAGTTAAACTTGATTCCCGCGGCCCCGTCTTCTATCGAGGAGTGCGCACGGGAAGGTATGGAAAACCCTTTCGCATATGGAAATTTCGATCTATGCTTTTGGGTTCGGAGAGTCGGGGTGGTACCACCGGTAAAGATGACCCCCGAGTCACGCGGATTGGCAGGTTTCTGAGACGATACAAGCTCGACGAATTGCCTCAGTTGATGAATGTCCTCGCGGGAGACATGAGCCTGGTGGGTCCGCGGCCAGAACTCGATGAGCATACTTCAGCCTACGAGGGCGAGGAAAGACTTATCCTTTCTGTCCGGCCGGGAATCACAGACTATGCATCGGTTCAATTCCGCAATCTCAATGAACTGGTAGGTTCGGAGGAGCCTCACCGGGTGTTCATCGAAAAGTTCAGGCCGGAGAAGAATCGTTTGCGCGTGGCTTACGTTAAACAGCAGTCTCTGAGAGAGGATATGAAGATTTTGATTAAGACTCTCGCTTGCATAATTCTGAGACGATAAATGGAATACCGGCGACTTGGAAAAACTCCTGTTTCGATCTCGCGGATTGGTTTCGGAGGCGGTCCTGCCGGCGGTTATGACTATGGACCGGTGGATGAAGCGGAATGGAAATCCGCAGTCCATGCTGCCTTGGAGAATGGCGTTAATTTTTTCGATGTCGCGAACGTCTACGGATTGGGACGAGTCGAAGAGTTGCTCTCGCAGGCTTTGGGCGAACGACGCCATGAGGCTGTGATTGCTACCAAGTGTGGTTTGGTGTGGGACCAGCATCGCAAAGTGCATCGCGACCTGGGGAAAAGCACAGTAATGCGGTCCCTGGAAGCCAGTTTGCGGCGACTAAGAGTGGATACCATCCCGCTCTATCAAATTCACTGGCCGGATCCCGCCACTCCCATCGAAGAGACCCTGGAAACACTGACATTGTGTCGCGAGCAAGGGAAATTTCAATTTCTGGGTGTGTCGAACTTTCCTCTCGATTTGATGCGGCGAACTCACGCGATTCTGCCCATCGTCTCGCAACAGGTGGCATTCAATTTGCTGTGTCGAGAGCCTGAAGGAGAAATGTTTTCCTGGTGTGCTGCGTCACATGTTAGCATTCTCGCGCACTCCGGGCTGGCCCAGGGTTTGCTTGCAGGACGGCGAACCATTGGGCAGGTGGTCGAAGTCAATGATGTCCGCAGGAAGAGTCCTTATTTCTCGGAGGAGAATCGCAGGGAGAAGCAGGGAGTCCTGGATGGCATCCGGTTGCTTAGCGATAAACTCGATCGGCCATTTTCGGCGGTCTCCATTCGCTGGGTTCTCGACCATCCCGATGTCGGCGCTGTGTTAGTCGGAATAAAGAGCCGGCAACAGTTGGCAGAGAATCTGAAGGCGATCGGTTGGCAGCTTTCGGCCGAAGAAAGGGAAAACCTTAGCTATCTATCATCTTTGTGTCCAAGTGGATTGGCGGGAACCCCTGCGCACAGTGCCAGCAATGGATAGTCTGGGTCGAGAGTTGATTGGCGGACGTCACCAGTATAATTACTTTGCCGGCGGGAGAATGCGGAATAAAACAGTAAGGTTGAGAAAGACCGGAAAGTCGGAGCGAAAGTGAATAGCGCAACATCTTCAACGGTCCCGGCTTCAACAGCCGAGGTGGAACTTCTTGCAAATCGTATTCGTCGGCGCGCCATAAAGATGATCCATCGCGCCAAAAGCTCACATGTTGGGTCGGTTTTCTCGTCGGTGGACATTCTGGCAGTTCTGTATGAAAAGATATTGCGGATTGATCCGACTCAGCCGGATTGGATCGATCGAGACCGCTTTATTCTCAGCAAGGGCCATGCCAGTGCCGGTCTGTATACGGTGCTGGCTGAACGGGGATTCTTCCCTAAATCCTGGCTGGACGAGTTCTGCCTCGACGGCGGTCGTCTCGCTGGCCATGCAACTCACGTTGGCGTGCCCGGCGTGGAGGTCTCGACGGGTTCTTTGGGGCATGGCTTACCGCTCGCGTGTGGAATGGCTCTTGTGGGCAAGAGGGAGAGCCGCCCTTTTCGGGTGTTCACCATGCTGAGTGATGGTGAATGCGACGAAGGGTCGACGTGGGAAGCAGTTTTGTTCGCGCCCTTCCATCGGCTGGATAACCTAGTTGCGATTGTGGATTACAACAAAATTCAAAGTCTCGGAACGGTGAAGGAAGTTCTGGATCTCGATTCTTTGGCTGCAAAATGGCGAGCTTTCGGCTGGTGGGTGCTGGAAATCGACGGTCACAACTTTGCACAAATAGAAGGCGCTCTACGGGAGATTCCCGCGCGGCCTGGAAGTCCCACATGCATTATTGCGCACACCATAAAAGGGAAGGGTGTCAGCTTCATGGAGAATAAGCTGCTGTGGCATTATCGCTCGCCTGATGAAGGAGAACTTCGTCTGGCGCTTGCTGAATTAGGAGAAACGTAATTGAGAGGCGCATTTTTCCAAACGCTGGTGGAACTGGCTGAGTGCGACGACCGCATCTATTTGGTGGTGGCGGATATTGGCTTTGGCGTGGTTGAGCCTTTTGCCAATAAATTCCCCGAGCGTTTTCTCAACGTTGGGGTGGCAGAGCAGAATTTGACCAGTATCGCCGCCGGCATCGCGATCTCCGGAAAGATCGTGTTTACTTATTCAATTGCGAACTTCCCCATCTTGCGATGCTTGGAACAAATACGCAATGACGTGTGCTATCACAAAGCGAACGTGAAGATCGCATCGGTGGGCGGTGGATACTCTTATGGTCCGCTTGGCATGACCCACCACGCCACTGAAGACATCGCAATTCTTCGCGCCCTTCCTGAAATGACGGTGCTGGCTCCCGGTGATCCACTCGAGGTACGAGCGGCTACTCGAGCGATTGTAGAGCATCAGGGTCCGTGTTACTTGAGGCTGGGGCGCGCCGGGGAGCCCATTCTCCATGAGTCTGCCTTCAAGTTCCGGCTCGGCCAAGCGATTCAAGTTCGAGACGGAGATGCCATCACCATCATCTCCACAGGCGCTTTACTGCAGAATGCGATACGAGTGGCAGACAAACTAGCCGCTCGTGGAATTCAAGCACGTGTTCTCAGCATGCACACTATAAAACCCCTGGATGAGGATGCGATTTTGGCCGCCGCTCGCGAAACCCGAGCCATCGTCACTGTAGAAGAGCACAGCATAATTGGCGGTTTAGGTGGGGCGGTTGCCGAATGTCTGGCAGAAGCGGGTAGTTCGGTGCCTTTCAAGAGACTGGGGATCTCATCCGCTTTTTCCTCCAACGTCGGGAGCCAGGAATATCTTCGCTCTCAAGCTAATCTTTCGCCGGACGGCATTCTCAATACACTAGAACCCCTTTTGGCCGTTCACTTGGTCTAAGACTCTTAGGGCCTGAGCCTCGGCGGGTTTGTAAGGCACGGAGCAACTCTCCGTGCCTTTTCTATTTATTACTGCAAGTTTGAGTCTTGGATTGTTTCTACTCGGCTGAAGCTTCCTCACTCGGTCGGGGCTGCTGGCGGCAATGTCGCCGGATGGCCATCAAGGCCAGTCCGAAGAGAGCTATATAGTTCGCCAAGAGCGAGACGCCGTAAGCCGCGATCGCCCAACGGCCGGACAATCCAAGATGATGGGCGTAGAACATCGTGAAAGCCATTAAGAGGGTGCCTAGTAGATCCACCCCAAATTGCCAGTCTTGCCGCTCTAAGATCGTCAACGTGGGGAACACCGGCCCAACCGTAAGAACGATCAGGAAAGGTACGGACAGCAATTGAGCGTATCGCCCGGCTTCAATCCACTTCGGGCCGAAGACCAAACCGAACAGCTGAGGGCCTACGAAGATCAGCAGAGCGAAAGGAACCACCCCCAGCAAGAAAGCAGCCCGACTCGTCCTTAGGAATAACGAACGCAACTGAGTCGGAGAAGTATGTGCGAGCTGCGCAGCATTACCATAATAAACCTGGGCGATTGCCAGCCCCAGCAGTCCGGCTCCGATCACAAGAATCTGACTAACCAAACCATACCAGCCGGCCTCCTGCAGGCCATAAAACCGGGTTATGAGCAATGCCGGCAAGACCCAGAAACCTGCATGTACCAGAACTGAAGCCGTCCCAAAGACGGGAAATCTCTTGTAACGAATCGCGGCTTCGGCAAGCTTCTTTGCCGACATATGAAGTTGGTGCTCCTCCGCATACTTCTTGGCGCTGAACGCCAGTTCTAACGACCCGCCCGCTCGCCCTACGGAATCACCCAGCAGCAGGCCAAAAGGACCTCTCATTAACAAAGGCACACACAACTGTGTAATCACTTGGGCCACAGACTGGATGATCCGCCGTTTGGCGAGAGATCGGAAAGCCTGCACCCGTATCGACCATGAGTTGAGAATTTGGAAAGTGCCCCCGCCCAGCAAACTGAAAGGCAGAAGCCACAGGTAACGCTCTAACTGCGGAGTATGGAGGAGCTGAGTGAGAGGACGGGCCGAGAAGATGACCACTGCTCCAGAAAGCAGCGTAGCCAGGAACAAAACCGCGAAAGAAACACCCATTACATTCAGCCCAAACTCATCGTCCTTGGGCAGGGGTATGGCGGCTTCGTAATTCAGAGAACTCGCCGTGACCGTGGCCGTGACCATGGAAAAGAACACAGAGAGCACGCCAAAATCTGCAGGCTGATAAATACGGGTGAGTATGGGGGACACAAGCACTGCTAGCGCGCGTGCAATGATCGTACCGCCCGTCAAGACCAGCACGTGGCGGCCAAACTTGCTTTGGCTGATCCGCAGGTAGAGAGTTCGGTATAAACCGGGAATACGGTCGAGGTAAGGGACCCTGCTCGAACCGGGCACGAATAGGCTCAATTCTGTGCCTTGAAGCGCAAAAGTAAAAAGCGACTATATCGCACGAAGGCCAGCGTCAGGACCGCCTGGGCCCAGCGCAGGGATTTTAAACGAAAAATCCGCAAGCGATAGCGTGCCGTGAAAAAACTGCCATCCGAGTCCAACATGAGATTCAGAGTCTGATCGACGACCTTAGGGAGAAGGGCGACTATTTTCTCCCGCAACCTGATGTCAACCGCGGCACAGTCGGCTGCATCGATCAGGGTGTTGATGGCTTGACCGCAGGAATACGAGTCGAGTGGGTAAAGCCTCCTCATGTCATAACGCGGTCTACCGTCGGGGGCAAACAGGTTCTGAAGATAGAAGGCGAGTCCCGTATTTAACGCAGATTCGCAATCTCTCTTCAAATCCGGAACTTCATGCAATTCTGAAACGATCTGTGTCAACGCAGTCAAAACCATTGCCGTATGAAATCCATCAATGAAGGGTACGCGGCGTACTCCGGGTACGAACTCGTCGTAATACCAGCTGCCATCCGGCTTTTGGATCTCAACCACAAACTGGACGATCCTCCGGGCTATTTCGCGATATTCTGCTCGCGCAGCGGCCTTTCCAACGCGAAGCAGAAAGCTGGCAGCGTCCGCGTTCACGTTGATGCATTGCGACCGGTCCATCGGAGTATAGCTAATCGCCAAGCTGCCGGACGAACGCTCCGCTGAGTTGAGGCCGTAAGCAAAAAAATCGCAAGCTCGGATGGAATGTTCCAAGGCCCATGGATCCCGGGTTGCCTCATAATATGAAAAAAAGGCATTGGCTGCCCAGACGGTGCTATGCGCATTCCCGACCGTAGGAGGCACGACCCCTGCGTAGGTGAACCACGGGAAGGGAAGTCCCCAGCTTTCGCCGACCGGCGACTCGGCGGTATTTTGCTCGAGCCACTGCAGCAGAGACTTCGCCCGGAGTGTCCACAGATCTTCCGATGTCAAGTTCGAGAGTTCGAGGTAGGTCGAAGCGAGCGCGGCGGCAGCTTGTGGAAGTCGGCTGGGTTTAACGCCTAGCAGGTTCCGCATTCTGATGGGGGCCAAGTAAGCTCCACCGAACAGGGTCAGGCGTAACAGACGCGCCAGGAACGTGCCCTTGGTATACGTCCACAACAGAATCTTGGTGCCTTTGAAATCCATGGTGTCGTAGGTTTCAAGACCATGGCCTTCGGCGAACGCCAGCGCCCCATAGGCAACTTGCAGCATACGAGCCAGACGCGCCAGATCCTCATTGGCGTTCCCGTCGAACCCCGCTTCCTCCAATAGCTGCAACGGCTCCGCAAGGGAGTTTGTAAGCGGGTTCAAAAAGGACCTCCTGTATGACTTCGCTTGGGCAGGAATTCGAACTTAGTTCCCGACCCAAAGAACTCTGGGCGATAGTGCAATTCCTAACCGCAAACTAATGATTCTATAGGCGCTTACCGTTAGCGTCAAGAGCAGCCTAGATTCCTCGCCACGTTTAATCACTGGACGGTCAACTTCAGCGTTTGCGATTGAGTCGTGTTTCCCATGGTAGCCGTGACTGTCAAAGTGTAAGTGCCAGCCGGGGTGCCTCCGTAGGGTGATCCACCGCCTCCGGTGTTACTGCTACCATTCCCTCCTCCGCACGAAACCAGGAACGTCACCAACAGAAGGGACAATACTGCCGCAATTGTCCGCGCAAAGCGCCGGGGCTTTCGACTGACCGGCAGCCACACCATCCCGATCAGCGCGGTGGCCCAGAACCAGGTGAACGACCAACCTGTACGCTGTAATATAGCGCTGCTTGGGGCCGTAGTTGACACGCTCACGGTAAACGTCGAAGCCGACGTAGCACTCACACTCTCGCTGCCGGGGACGGTGCACGTAGCTTTCGCCGGCGCGCCTGTGCAGGTCAAGCTAGCCGAGCCGCTGATTCCGCCGCCACCAATTGCCAGCGTGTACTTCGCGGTGGAACCTGCCGAAACGGTGGCCGAATTGGAACCTCCGGATGGAGTTCCGATGCCTAGACTCGGCGAACCCGCGCCGGTGCCAGTCAAAGCTACGGTCTGAACACCAACCGCGTCAGTGATGCTAAGCATGCCGCTACGCGCTCCAAATGCCGTCGGCGTAAAGGTCACAGAGATGGTGCAGCTTGCATTCGCATCGACAACGTTTCCGCAGGTGTTGGACTCAGCAAAGTCCCCGGCATCTGCCCCCGAGATGGCGATCTGCGTGACACTCAAGTTCACCCCGCCCGGATTTGTCAGGGTTATCTTCTGTGCAGGGCTCGTCGTATTGAATTCCTGGGCGGCGAAGGCCAACGTCGTTGGACTCAGCGAAGCGCCCGGCACAAGTCCAACGGCGTTGAACAGCAAAGCGATGCTGAACCCGTTCAAGGTTGCAAGATCAATCTTTCCGTCTCCATTGAAATCGGCGGCGACAAGGGCCCCCATCCCTAGAGGACCGGCATCGTAAACTACGGGGGATTGGAAGGTGCCGTCTCCGTTTCCCAGCAGCACTGAAACATTGCTGCCGCTGGCCGCTGCCAGGTCGGGGATTCCATCCCCGTTGAAGTCGCCCACAGCCACCGCGCTTGGATTTGTCCCGGTGGCAAACGTCCCCTTCGATTCGAAGGTTCCGTCACCGTTGCCTAAAAGAACGAGCACTCCACCGCCTACATTCGCCACCAAATCCAGCTTGCCATCATGATTCAAATCTGCAAGAGCGGCAGGCGCAGATTCCATGCCGGTAGAAGTTGTTACTTCCTGGAAAGTCAAGTTGCCGGTATTCAAAAATACCTCTACGGAGTTGCTACCACCGGACACAAGGTCCGGTCTGCCATCACCGTTAAAATCCCCGACTAGCCCGACTGGTATGCCAGCAACCTCGACCGGAAAGCCGAATGTCCCGTCGCCATTTCCGAGATAAAACTGTGCACCAGTCGATCCCGGGACAACGATGTCCTGGTTTCCGTCTCCATTGAAATCGCCAACCGCAACTGCCGTAGTCCCAGTGGTTGACTTATACAAAGCCGGATCCTGGAACGTTCCGTCTCCATTCCCCAGAATAACCGCGAATTGATCTAAATACCCAATTGAGACCACGTCGGGTTTACCATCGTTATTGAAATCAGCCACCGCCCCGCCGAAAGCCATACCCGCACCTTGGTAATTCGCTACGGCTTGAAAGGTGCCATTTTCGTTCCCAAGGAAGGTGCCGACATAGCCGAGCCCATTACCATCGTCCCCAAACAAAATGAAATCGGTTTTTCCATTGTTCCTTAAATCCGCCGTTGTAAACGTATACGGGGTGAAGTATAGGTTTAGGGTGTTTAGGGTTACCTCCGCTCGAAATGTTCCGTCTCCATTGCCGAGAACAACCGTCACAATATCTCCGTTTCCTGCCCCTGGCCCTGCCAGATCGATCTTCCCATCCCCATTGAAATCAGCAATGGAGATGGGGCTAGTTCCAAAGATTGCGAGCGGATTCAATGACGATTGAAATGTGAATGGTTGCTGAAATGTCCCGTCTCCATTTCCCAGGAAAATGCTTGCATCAGAGGAATATGAACCACCTCCCGAAATCGATACCAGATCCAGAATCCCGTCATTATTGAAGTCCGCAATCACATTAGGGGAAGTGACCGCGTTGGTAATAGGCGACTGAAACGTTCCATCCCCGTTCGAGAGAAGTACCGCATCGCTCACGGCCAAATCGTCTTTCCCGTCGCGATTGAAATCTCCTACGACCAGGGCGCTAGTCTCTAAGCCGAAAAGTGCGCTATTCTGGGCCGCTTGGAACGTCCCGTTTCCATTACCTAGGAGAACCGAAATGCCGGTGTTGTCGAAATCCTGCCCAGCGGTGACAAGATCGAGCTTTCCGTCGCCGTTGAAATCTCCCACTGCAATCTTCCACGACAAGTAAGCGTTGGGGTAGGCGACGGGAGCCTTAAATGTTCCGTCGCCGTTGCCGATCAATATCTCGACCGTTCCCGCGCCTTGCTGGGGAGCGTTGGCAGTGAGGGCGACATCGCTCTTTCCGTCGCCATTGAAATCGCCTACCGCTAATCCGTCCGCCAACTGAGGAGGGCTAGCCAGCGTGGTCGTGATCGGTGTTTGAAACGTACCGTCTCCGTTACCCAGGTACACAGAGATAGTGTTGTTGCCGTATTGCCCTTGGGTAAAAACAAAATCGAGGTGTCCGTCCTCGTTGAAGTCTCCTACCTCGATGGCAGCGATCCCCTGCGATGGCCCGGGGCCGATGGTTGCCGGGGTCTGGAACGTTCCGTCGCCGTTGCCCAGTAGCACAGACAAAGTGTAGCCGTGCAGGCTACTCGTCACCGCAATCAAATCCGGCTTACCGTCACCGTTGAAATCGCCCTCGACAGTAAGGATGGCAGTTGTGTCACTCTGCGAGGCGGGAAAATTACGCCCGGTCAAGAAGTTAGCGCTCTGTGCCGACGTTGTACCGGGAATTAGTAGGAGCAAGCACACTGCAATCAGTGTGAAGGTCATGCGGACGCGTGGCATAGCGCACCTCGCTATTTCAAGTGTCTCAAGTGAAAAACCTGGCGCTCGGTGTCGCTAACCCGGCGGGGGGAGGGAAGTTGCGAGATCTAATGCAAGACTTACAGCAGCAGCACCGAACCTCTGGCATCTTAAGTCATTGTCCTGGAAAACGCCAGGAGCGTTGTCGCGATTTTCGCATGACAAGAGAACGGACCATAAGCGTGCGTTCTCGCAATTCGTGGCGGAAGCAGATATATTGATTTGAAAGTCGGCCACTTCGGTTTCACAGGCACCAGGGAACATGGGGTGAGGGGCGCATGCGAAGATGGAGCGGTGTGTGCGGTGAGTACAACCATCCCAATCGAAAGAGTCTTCTAAATTCTAGAGATGAAGTATCGGCTTGCGGGTTTTGTCCTCATATTGTCGGTGGTACACGCGTTGAGTTCGCAGGCATGGGCTCAGGAAGTCCCTTCACAAGCGCCATCCTCCACCACTAGCGGCCCCGCTTCATCTACGCCGAAGCCAGAACACGACGACCACTTGCCACCCGGAGAAGATCCGCAGAACCGGCTGCTTACTCCGTTCGTCAAGCATCTGGCCGGAGACCAAAAAGAGTTCTGGACGGCCCCCACACGCCTTAGGGTGAAAGATCTCCGCTGGATTCTGCCTGCCGCAGGTGTGACTGCCGCTTTCATTGCAAGCGATAGTTGGTGGGCGAAGCAGGTGAACACGAATCATGTTCAGACCAGCCTGCATATTTCGGATTACACGACGTATTCGATGATTGGACTGGGCGGGGCCGCATTCGCGCTTGGCTACCTGAACCATAACGATCATCTGGAGGAAACCGGACTACTCAGTGGCGAGGCGGCAATTGACAGTTCGGCAGTGGCATACTTATTTAAGGGAATTACTGAGCGGCAACGTCCTCTCGACGGAAATGGGCACGGAAATTTCTTTCAGGGAGGAGCTTCGTTTCCCTCTGAGCATTCGGCGATTGCCTGGTCCCTCGCAAGTGTCTGGGCGCACGAGTATCCGGGTTGGTTCAGCCAAATGGCGGCGTACGGGTTGGCGTCAACCGTAACCATCACCCGCGTAACCGCTAAGCAGCACTTTCCATCGGATGTGATTGTGGGCAGCGCGCTGGGGTGGTATTTCGGCCGCCAGGTATACCGGGCTCATCACGATCCGGAACTAGGCGGGTCGGGTTGGGGTAGCTTATTGCCCGATACCACGGGCGAGAAGACTCGCAATCCCGACAATATGGCGTCTCCTTACGTCCTGCTCGATAGCTGGATTTATCCCGCGCTCGAGCGTCTCATTGCCATGGGATACATTCGGAGCGCCGCTCTCAATATTCGTCCCTGGACTCGGATGGAATGCGCTCGCCTGCTCGAAGAGGTGCAGGACCGACTGGGAAATCAAGAGCCCGGTGCGGGAGAGCCGCAAGCTATCGCCGCTGCACTTGCCGACGAGTTCCGCGAGGAAACTGCGCGTCTCGATGGCGCCGCAAATGTAGGAGCAACCGTCGAGTCTCTCTATTCGCGAAGCACGGCGATTGGTGGCACTCCTTTGACCGACGGATTCCACTTTGGCCAAACCATCATCAATGATTACGGCCGCCCCTATTGGACGGGCTTCAATAATGTATCGGGTGTGACTGGCTGGGCCATGGCCGGGCCGTTCGCGCTTTACATCAACGGCGAGTATCAGCACTCACCGGCCATGCCTTCGGAATCTGCGGCGACACGTCAAGCCGAAGCGACTGTGGATTTTGTTCCATTCATTGCCCCCAATGGCGTTTCGCAGATTGACAGGCTTCGACTGCTGAATGCCACGGTTTCTTTCCAGACGGGAAACCTACAGTTTTCCTTTGGGCAACAGAGCTTGTGGCTCGGACCGACGGAAGCCGGCCCGATGCTCTTCAGCGACAACGCTGAACCGCTTCCGATGTTCCGTATCGACTCGGTCGCACCCTACGAGATACCGCTAATCTCACGCCTGCTGGGTCGCGTGCATAGTGAGTTCTTCCTGGCACGGCTTTCTGGTCAACTCTGGTCGTTCTCTACCGGTCCCGGTCTTCCGTCTCAGCCCTGGGTGCAGGGATCAAAGGTGAGTTTCCAGCCCACTGACAATTTCGAGTTCGGCTTTGGTTTCACCGCGCAATTTGGCGGGACGGGAAATCCGTTCACCTGGGGTAATTTCCTGAAGACGTTTTATTCTCACAAGGCATCTCCAACTGAAAATCCCGGCAAAAGACTCTCGGAGTTCGACTTTAGCTATCGTCTCCCTGGTTTGAGAAATTGGGTGACGCTGTATACCGACTCCATGGTGATTGACGAGTATTCGCCGATTGGATCGACTCGCCCTCAGATCAACCCAGGAATATTCCTGCCGCAGTTACCGAAATTACATAAGATGCAATTACGTTTTGAGGGAGTTACGACCGACCTCAATATTCCCTCTACCTTCGGCCCCGGAGCTGTTTACACTGACGAACGATATCGCTCAGGCTATACCAACAATGGGATTCTGTTGGGAAACTGGATTGGCCGCAGAGGCCGCGGTGAACAAGCCTGGGCCACGTATAACTTTTCGCCGCGAACCCAGATTCAGGTAGGTTATCGTCACAACAACGTCGACCCAGGATTCTTGCCGGGCCACCTGCAAGATGTGAATGTCCGCGGCGATCTCAAGCTGCGGCACGACCTCAGTCTTTCGGCCAATGTTCAGTATGAAACCTGGAATTTTCCGGCATTGGCCGCAACCAGTCAAACCGACGTTACCGGTTCCATTCAACTAACCTTCTGGCCTAACTGGACTAAGAATAAGCGCTGAAGACGACCGGAGTGGCTGGAATAACTTCCACATAATTTTGCTTTGCCAGTATAGAGAACTGAGCTGCTCGAAAACTGCAGCACCCTAAGACTTCACTAGAAGGAAAGTCAGGGCAAGAACATAGTCCGCGGGATTGACCGTTATGGTCGCGATTATCCCGTCCCCATCCTGAATAGCGAACGTGGATGACGACTCGCAGCGTTGTTGCGAAAAGTTAGCGCCCGTTTGCACCTGAAGCGAGCATGTGATGCCACTGTTGAGTACCTGGCCGTTCCGGATCACCCACACTTCAATGACGTCAGTTCCAAGCGGTGGCGGCGGGACAGCTAAATTTTCCGGGTACCCATAGACCACGAGCGGACCAAGAGTCCCAGGTCCCGTCACTGGAGCGGTAGCAAGATTAAGGTTCGTCGCGTTTGTAAGATTGAACATGGAGGCGAGTGCTTGACCGGGATCCGTCGAGCCGGTAGCAGTTCCGTCGAGGCATTGGGTGGGGTCGCCGAATCCACAATTGTTGTTATAGGTGCCCACTCCGTAGATCGGATAGGCTAGGGGCACACTGCCTTGAGAAATCGGGTTGCCGAATCCCTCGAATTCCGCGCCCTCTTCGGCACCCGCATATCCGCTGTAAGTTCCACTCAGGGTAACCGTGGTTCGAGCGTAAACGGTGGGGAGAAACGAGAACTTATACGCCGTAGTTTGCTTGGCGATGCTGCCATGAAAACCTGCACTCGCCCCTCCGGCGTTGAAAGCGGAGGAAGTCGTAGGAGCATTCGGTTGCGAAGGGCTGGTCGGTTGCGGTGAAGAACTGGAGTTACTCGAACATCCGGTTAGCGCCAAACTTAGCAGAAGAGCAGCGATAAACGCTTTCATAGTCTTCCTCCCTGATTTTTAGTCTCCTAAATTGTCGAATCGTCAATGCCGAGCATCGCAGCAGGGACCGAAAGCCTGAGGCTAAGTGTACTCCGCTCGCAAGGTATAGGCACCAGGCTGGGATAATCGGGATCGGCGCCTGAAGTTCGAAGGTCGCGCCTAAGGCAGCCAGCAGCAACTCTTTGTCGAGTTATGTGTATCCGGCCAGTAGGCACATAATCACCGGGGGTAGCCATGAAGATCGCCCGCTTCGTTTGCCTGTTCGTACTTTTGGCCATCGCGACCGCGCTGGCGCAAAATCCCGTTCCCTTGGTTAACCAGCCGCTGGTTCCGGATGCCGTCGCGCGCGGTGGGACGAGATTCACACTCACGGTGAACGGTACTGGATTTGTCTCGGGCGCGACCGTGAACTGGAATGGCACGGCCCTGGTCACAACCTTCGTAAGCGAGTCGCAACTGACTGCCACGGTTCCTGCTCCTGACATTGCCGACGCCGGCACAGGGGCGTCACGGTGACGAATCCGACGCTGGGAGGCGGCACATCCAATGTTCAATATCTAACGGTTGCTTATCCGACGGCTCCGTTAAGGATTGCGTCAGCGGTGAACTACGGTACCGGAGGGTTTAATGCCAATTCGTTTTTCGTGGCGGATGTCAACGGGGATGGCAAGCTCGACCTGGTGGTGGCGAATGGTTGCGCAGACAGTGACTGCAACGACGGTTCGGTAGCCGTTCTCCTGGGCAACGGTGACGGAACCTTTTAGACCGCAACCACCTTCGCCCAGGAGGGAACGGGAGGCAATTATGTAGCAGTTGGGGATGTGAACGGTGACGGGAAACTTGACTTGGTGGTGATAAATGAACGCAGCAACCCCAACAACTAGTTCTGTGGTAGCGATGCTGCAGTTTTCTTGGGCGACGGCGACGGAACCTTTCAGTCTCCAGTGACCTATAACATCGGCGGAACTCTCTCGCAATTCACTCGGACCCCTGCGAATCGCTGTTGCCAGTCCCGTTTCTTGTTCCGATAATTCACCATAAAATCCCCGTCAAAATTGTCCGGTCATGCCCGTCCAATTCTACTGATCCACCACTGTTCTCCAGTTACGCAGAATGATGTGTTTGTGTTTCAGGCGACTGCGTTCTGAGACACACACTCTTTGGCCTGGAGCACTACCAGATTCCAGGCAAAGAAACGCGACAACTTCGAACGGCAAGCCTCATCAATGGAATTCAGCAGCTTCAACCAGCCAGGAAAAAGCACGACCTCGTTAAAGTTTTTTACCAACTTGTGCCGTGTTCCTCGGGAAACAAGTCGCAGCGCTTCTAGACCCTGGAGTCCCAAGGCGAGCGGAGCAGTTGTCATTACGTACCAGGTATTCATCAGTGGGCCGATGGCCATGTCCCATGCGGTAATATCAAAACCAGCGGACTCAAAGGATTGCTTCCATTCCTTTGACGTTTTCACAGTGAGATGCGGAACACCGGCCTCCATTTTTCGACCAGTCAGCCGGATGAGCTTCAACACGGCCATCTGATACAGCTCAAATGTTGAAAGTTTGTTAGGTACAGTGATCATCAAAACTGCTCCCGGATTAAGCAGCGTCCGTAGATCGCTGAGAGTTGGCTGTAGAAGCTCCGGAGGCAGATGCTCAAGGGTGTCAAATGTGACGATCAAATCAAATCTGGACGATTCTTTGGCTATGTCAGATAGGGAAGCTGCTCGAAGGGCCGGCTTTGGAAGTCCGCTCCAATCGTATCGGCGCTCGTACTCCTCTAACCGCTGGGCTTCAAGATCAATTCCGGTAACTCGTAACTTTCGCTGTGCAAGATAATGTGTTTCTACGAGGCTGCCACAACCCATATCGAGAACGCTGCTTCCTTCGGCAAGCCGATCAACATAGGGTCGAAAAACGTTCCATCTGTATTCAATGCCACGGGTAAAACAACCCTCTAGTTTGGCGAGAACAGCGGATTTCCCGGTACGATCGAAATTCATGGTTCGCCTCAGAATCCGCAAATCAGGGGTTCCATAGGCCACAATTCTACCACTCCCCCTCCCTAGCGGGGATGCCCTGAATGGAGGCGATCCTCCCAGAAAGAAGACTCCCGCCGGGGCTGGTGATCTTGGGCTCGAGCGCAGAACGGTGCCGCAGCCGACGAATCGTCTGTGGATTGGCATTTGTCTGCCTGTTCACTCTGGCAATCACATGGACAGGATGTGGCGGCGGGAGCAGCGGCAGTGGTGGTCCGGGCAGCTACGACCTTACAGTGACAAGAAAGTTCACTGCCGGCGCCACCACATTGACTCACGATACGAACCTTACTCTAGTGGTTCAGTAGTCAGCGCGCTCGATGGGACGGAGGCTTTCGGCACGCCGGCTCAATTCAGCGTAACCTCAGATTCGCTCATCTTGACGCATGTGCCAAGCGGTGCGACTACAGGCAAGATCGAGGTTACCCTGCCGGGGCAAACGCTCTCGAGCGATGTCCCGTTCTACGTGCTGAAGTGAGCGTGCGCTGGGGGCTCACGCTGTCGTGCAACAGGTTAGCCCCAGATGGTAAAAAGCCGGTAGGTGCGGGCTGTCAGACAAGCTAAATCAAGCCCTCATCGGGTTCCGTTCATCTACACTAGGATGATGCCGGCAAGCGCATCCAACAAGACTTCCGCCCAGCAATTTCCGTTTCTCGATCTGAAGGCGCAGTACCGCACCATCAAGGCGGAGATTGACGCTGCCATCCAGCGGGTGATGGAGTCGCAGCATTTCATTCTTGGCCCGGAAGTGGAGAGTTTCGAGAAAGAGATTGCTGCCTACACGAAGACGCAGTTTGCCATCGCCTGTGCTTCCGGATCGGATGCGTTGCTGTTGGCACTGATGGCGCTCGGGGTCGGTCCGGGAGACGAGGTTACCACTGCTCCCTTCACATTTGTGGCTACCGCCGGAGCGATTGCCCGGCTGGGTGCGCAACCCGTCTTCGTTGACATCGATCCCAGTAGCTACAATCTTGATCCGCGAAAACTAGAAGCCGCGCTTACTCCTAAAACCAAGGCGATTATTCCGGTGCATCTGTTCGGGATGGCAACCGACATGGATTCGATCATGGGGATCGCGAAGACGCGCGACATACCCGTAATAGAAGATGCAGCCCAAGCCATCGGAGCCACCTATCGCGGGCGACCGGTGGGAAGCATCGGCTTGTGTGGGTGCTTCAGCTTTTTTCCTTCAAAGAACCTGGGTGGTGCGGGCGATGGTGGTATGTTGACGACCGGCGACGGCGAATTCGCCGACCGGTTGCGCGTGCTCCGCAACCACGGGGGACATTCCAAGTACGAGTGCGAGTTGATTGGCGTGAACAGCCGGCTGGATGCGTTGCAAGCGGCGATTCTCCGGGTCAAGCTTAACTACCTCGATCAGTGGACAGCGGGACGTCAAAAGAATGCCGCGCGGTATGCAGAGCTTTTCAAGAGCTGCGGTCTGGACCGCGTGATCACACTGCCTCGAGTGCAGACGGGTTGCACGCATATCTACAACCAATATGTGATTCGGGCGCCGCAGCGGGATGAGTTGAAGGAGGCGCTACGACAATGCGGGGTTCCGAGCGATATCTATTACCCGATACCGCTGCACTTGCAGCGGGCGTTCGCTTGTTTGGGATGCAAGCCAGGCAGCTTCCCAGAGGCGGAAGCGGCCAGCAGGGAAGCGCTGGCACTACCAATCTTCCCCGAGATGTCGGTCGTCCAACAAGACCTGGTAGTGGACTCGATTGCCAGATTCTATGGTGCGGGCGCCTGAGTATAGCTGTCGTCTGGCAGGACTTGGCGCAGGAAATGGTGCGCCGGGGATGGGACTCATAAAAGTTCGTGTCGCGTTGACGGTATAGATGCTTTCGGCTCGCTCGAGCGATGGCCGGACAGACTTGGAAGCAGTCCCGCTTCTGTCTCTGTCCTGCCGGTGATTCAGTTGAACCGCTTTGGAGCGAGATAGAGAATGTCGTGGATACCTCCAGGTACTGTTCGGTGCAGCGGAGGTCACTCACAAATTACTTGGAAACGACTTTGACGAATCTCTGGGAGGAACGGGAAGTACCTACCACAAAGAGGGCGAGAAAACAAAAAGGAATTGAACGCTAATCGATCCAGGTTACAGATAATGGCATTCCGGAATATCACTGCTGCGAGGAAAAGCCGATTCAGTGGACTCGGTCGAGGCGATACGCGGGCGCCACAGGGACATCTAGTCCGGCAGCCCGGTAGTGCTCCAAGTGGAACGCGACAACAAGCTGGAGTGGGTGGCGTTCGAAATGGAGTAGAAACCCTCGCCTCCTGGATCAAAATTTCCAGGCGGCGGCCACGGTTCTGGTCATGGAGTCAGATTGGAATCGACGCAGGCCGAACCATCGCAGTTTCCGAACGGCCTAGCGCACCACCCTCCAATTCATGTTCACATTGCGGGGCGATATTGGATTCGGCGAGGTGTTGCAATGCTGAATGTTGACAGCATTGGGGGTTGGGAACGTGTTCACAGTCAACGATCCGATGGTCGCGCCCTGGGCCGATCCGTAGGACCAGAGAATGACATCAGTGTTGACCACGCCAGGGGCGGGAACTGTAACTACAGCCGAGCAACCTCCTGAACCGATCATTGCGGTCGGCATCGCGACCGTACCGTAGGCAATGGTTTCGGTCCTCTGATGAGGCCCGCCCGGCCCTTGCGGCATAGCCGCAGCGTTTCCGTTAGAAGCATTGCTCAAACTGAAAATACCGAAAACCGCCACGAGCGTTAACAACAGGATGGTGCACAACGCGTATTTCTTCACAGGCCACCTCCAGAACAGGGATATTTCGTGAGTTCCTACAACAATAACCATAATGTTATGCGGCGGGTCCTCGCCCGTCAATTAATTAGGTGTGTACGCCTATCACACTTGGCCTTCGCGAAGCGGTCTTCCTCTTATCTTCTTCCATGCGGCCACCTTAGGATGGAATCCCGCGTCCCGGGCCGCTTTCGCAACCGCGCTGCCGCCGTTTTCTTCACTCTTGCCAATCCTCGCCCTCACATCACGAATATGTAAGCCATCCACTGCCGTACAGCCGAAAAAACCGATATTTCCTGAGATGTCGGCCGGGCAGCAAGATCTCGTGGTGGAATCGATCGCGCGGTTCTTTGGCCCGGCATCTGCGCACGTTCCGCAGAGGCGAAACCACCCCTGATCCGCCGCCGCCTACGCTGCCGCCGTTTTGCGTTACTTACTGGTTAATCGAACTGGCGGTTTGAGAAAATACGTTGTTGGCGTTGGAGCCGATTAGCCGAACCGTTCCCACGACTAGTACCAGAATGACCGCCAGCAATACCGCGTATTCGGCAATATCCTGACCTTCTTCATTCGACCAAAGCCCGCGAAGAACATCTGCCATATCTTGCCTCCATGCGACGGGGTGACGCGCCCATGATACCTCGGAATGTCAATACCGTATAGGGATTTATGAGAAGGTAGTTGGATACGCGGCCCCCTGGCCTTTACCGATTGGGGCCCGCGCACCGCACAGTTGTCTCACAGCCTAGAGGGGGCTACGACTTCAGTTGTGCGAGCTGTTTTTTCACTTCGGCGGCGTCGCCGTAGTTGGGATTGATCTTCAAGACCTTCTCCAGATGCTGGCGAGCGAGCGCGGGCTGGTTGATCTTTTCGTAGGCCAGCCCCAAATGGTAGTGGATGCCAGGATCTTCAGGAGCTTTGTTCTTTTCCGCCAGCTTGAGAGCCTCCTGGAACAGATCGATAGCGGGTTGATAGGCTTTCTGCTGATAGTAAACCCATCCCAGCGTGTCAGCTGCGTCCGGGGAATTCGGCATGCCTCGGCGAGCGTTCTGTGCCAGCGCCAAGGCAGTGTTCAGATTGCCTCCCAGTTGCATAATCACATTGGCCAGATTGTTGGAGGCGAGAGGATCGTTGGGGGCAAGATCCAGTGCTTGTTGATACGCGGCTTCGGCCGGCTTCCAATCGCGCTTGGATTCGTAAAGCTCTCCCAGCAGGATGCTGAAGTTGGCATTGCGTGGGTGGTCCTTGATGGCCTGCTGATAAGTAGCGATCGCCTGATCCACTTCTCCCTTGGCAGCTTGCACTTCACCGAGTTTGATCCCGGCGTCGGAATTGCGATCGATCTCCACGGATTTCTGCAACGCTGTCGCAGCGCCGTTCAAGTCTTTCTTATTTCTAAAGAGTACGGTTCCGAGCAGATCGTAGAAGCTGCTATTGTCGGGCACCTTGGCGATTTGAGTTTTTGCGACAGCGATGGCTTTGTCGATTTGGTTCTGTACCAGGAAAGTGTTGACCAGACCGCGTAGAGCATCGACGGAGTTTGCGTCCCGATTCAATGCATCCTGATAGGCCTTACCTGACTGGTCGTACTGCTTCTGCACAAACCTCAAACTTCCCAATTGCACATAGCCAACGGGACTCTGTGGCGCGACTTCAATGGCTTTGCGCGTGTCCTCTTCCGCTTCCTTGAAATGGCCGCGGTTGATCATTGAAATGGCGAGCAAGGCATAACCGTCCGGTGACGTAGGCTGCAACTCGATGATCTGAGTGGCGGTCATCTCAAGCGTCGTCATGTCGCCCTTGCGCAGAGCCACTCCAGCCAGGTCTTTTTGTGCGTCCACTAGATTGGGACGGCGGCGCAGAGCTTCTCTCCACTCTGTCTCCGCACGCCCGGAGTTGCCGGATTTTTCCAGCGCGATCCCAAAGTAGTAGTGGGCAAGGGCATTTTCAGGGTCGTTTTGTACGGCGGCTTGCAGCGTGGAACTGGCATCGTTCAGGTTTCCACTTTGGATCTGAATCTGGCCACGGTTGACCAGAGCGTCCGTATTCTTGGGATTCGCGGTTAGAATCTCGTCATTCAACTTCCCGGCTTCCGCCAAACGGTTCTTCAAGATGAGGAGTTGAACGTAGTTATTCTTAACCTGGAGATCTTTCGGGTGCTCCTGTAAGAGGTTGCCGTATTCGGCAGTGGCCTGATCCATATCTCCCACGGCGAAGTAAAAATCCCCAAGCAGGCGGTAGCCCACGGAGTTGTCGGGGAAGTCAGCTTTGGCCTGCCGGAGAAGTTCTATAGCTTCGTTTTTCTTGCCCTCGGCCAGATAGAGCCGGGCCATGGCGCCACGCGCTCCCGGGTTAGTCGGGTCTGACGTGATCGCTTTGTGGAACAGCGGATTGGCATCGCTCCAGCGGCCGCGCGATTGGTAGTAGCTGCCCAGCATCAACTGCGCGGACGCTGACTTGGGATCAAGTTCAATTGCTTTCTTGAAACTGGTCTCGGCGTCAGCTTGATTGTTCTTCTGTTGCAGGATTCCCAGCGTCAAATATGAATCGGAGCGGCCGGGCTCGAGCGCGATGGCTTTCTCCATTTCTGCGATTGCATCCGCGACGTTATCACGCGCAGTCAGTAGGCTGGAGGCCATCACATGCGTTTGCCATTGGTTTGGCCACTTCTTGAGCAGTAGATCAACTTGCTCCTGTGCCTGCTGCAGGTTGCTACCGGCGATCAGCAGTTTGGTCAAATCAAGGCGCGCTTGCCAATTGTCCGGATCCAGTTCCGTTGTGCGCACGAACTCCTGATAAGCCGGGGACCATTGCTGCATCTTTAGATAACTCTGCCCTAGTTGATAATGGGCATCGGAATAAGCGGGATCGACGCGAGTGGCGTTCAGGAACTGTACCGAGGCCTCGGAGTATTTGCCTTGTTGAAAGTATTTCTGGCCGCTCTGAAAGTATTTGTGTTTGCGCACATTGGGGTCACGCGCGCATCCAGAGAAGGTGGCTGCAGTTACTACGCAGCAAAGAATCAGACGCGCGGAAGCAAGTCTAGCCATGTCCTCCTAGTTTACGCGCAACCTGCTTGAGCCAAATGGCTCCAAAGTACCAGCGACAGGATTGTACGAGCAGTGCGTCATGTACAGCTCCGTTACCGCTGTTCGTTAATAATAAGGATTGTCGTGCTCACCTGAAAACTCGCTCGAAATGGAGGGAGGCGCGGGTTCTGATTAATGGGAATGTTAACTAGAGACCAACGTCCATACGAAGGTAGAGTCTTTTTGGCTAAGTCTGGGAATGGCCAATGATGCTGTTGCATTAACTATGTTATTTATGTGCGTGTTATTGAGCTTCTCAGAGATATGAGATCGACGACGTCTAGCTGGTTAATAGTGGCACTTTGGTGGTTGTAGCGGCTTGCAACGTGGTCGCAAGAATTATCATTCTTGACAACAGTTACGGTTGGGTTAGAGTGGAGACCGTAGCAGTAGTAGTTGTGGATAAACGGGCCCTTCCCTCAGCATTTCCCCCTCGAATGCAGCTCACGAATCCCTAGGTTTGTTCATTACTTTGAGGAGATGGAATGATGCGAATGAGTCGCAATTTGTGGTGGGCCATGGCGGTGGCAATGTTGTGCTTCGCGCCCTGTGCTCTTGGCCAGGTCAATATCAACTTGACCAGCGCCGGGAACAACGTGATGGACGGGGTCTACGTGGGACCGTACAACGCCACGGTTAACGGAACTTCTACGCAAATCATCTGTGATGACTTCGTCGATGACAGCTATGTAGGCGAGTCTTGGACGGCCAACGTCACCACACTCGCAAACCTGAACGGAACAAAATGGGGCGGCATGACCAATGCCACCACGCTTTACGACGAAGCCGCATGGCTGGCTACGCAAATGCTGTCTCCGACGTATTCCGGAAACGCCACCCAAGTAGGCTATCTGGCGTATGCGTTGTGGGCAGTATTTCAACCCGCTGCGGTCGAGAATTGGTTAGGTGCGAACTCCTCTACCTGGTTGGCTGTGCAGGCCTGGCTGAATTCGGCTAGTGCGCAGCATTTCACACCTGGTGAGTTTGCTAATTTCTTCCTCTACACACCTAACTTGAATTATCCGATTACTTGCAACGGAGGAGGGTGCCCAACCGCACCCCCGCAGGAGTTCTTTGGATTCATCTCGACACCGGATGGCGGATCAACACTTATGTACGTGCTGATCAGCATGCTCGCATGTTTCGGAGCCATCTGGATTCGTTCGCGTCGGCAGGTTGAAACGCGAGTAACCGCAGTTTAGATTAGGTCCGTGAGTTCGTAGAGTGCTCCCGCCGCTTGTGCGGGAGCACTATCCAGCCCAACCCCCAGCCCCTTCCCCTGGTTTTCCACAGTTCCTTCTCGCCCGATCTTGCCAGACTGCACTTCTGTGTCAAAGGCTACGCTGGAGCAGTCAGCAATTCATGCTAAGTACAAGGAAGCGGTAGATTTAGATCTCTGTCGCAAGCACTTGCATAGTGTGCAAGATCTCACAGTCTAGACAAGGCAATCCAACATAGTAAACTCAGTGACAGCGTATTATCGGTTTGTGCAGAGCGAATGAAGTCCTATCTCAAGTTCGGCGTTGTGATCTGCGTGATGGCGTTTTCAATTAGCGCTTTCGCAGGGTCCGTCTCGCAGTTCAGCTACGATACGGGTTTGACAGGTGTGTCCAACTCTACCCTGCAGGCAACGTTTACCTACAACTCGAATAGCGACACGTTCACCAAAGAGACGCTCACATTTTCGGGTGGTATTTTCAATGGCGTCCAAGTGACTATCACCCAGCCGCAGCACGGAGACACGTTTACATTCGACAAGACGGTTGACGGTGACCTCATCGCCTATATGATCGTGTTCAATCCGCTGACCGGTACCTATGATGCGTACGGAAGCATATCCAAGGGCAGAAGCGAGGGATATTTTCAGCACGATACACAGCAGACGCCCGAAGGTGGCACGCCACTCGCCTATCTAGCGGCATCCGGGCTAGCGCTGTTTGCAGGGATCTTGCTAGCTGGGAAACAACGCCGCCAACCCTCCGAAAACTAGCAGAAATCCAGACAATCAATCAGACGCACAGGGTGGATTACTTTCCGTCGTTGCTATGCGGAAGACGCGTTGGCGTTGTTCCGGGGAGGGCGGCTAGGTGCACTCTTCATGCGCGGAGGCGCGATCTCCCTCGCCTTGCCCAGCCAGTCTGCGGCCATCAGTTCAGCTTGGAGCAACTCCT
The DNA here is from genome assembly GCA_035484735.1 of Terriglobales bacterium. Classification (GTDB taxonomy): domain Bacteria; phylum Acidobacteriota; class Terriglobia; order Terriglobales; family Acidobacteriaceae; genus JABCZH01. Next base: position 155,647 of record DATHOQ010000036.1, read on the forward strand.
CAGTGCTGAGGGATTCACTCACATTCTTGCCGGCTTCCGAGATTCTTTCGCTGGCAATCAAATACCACATGTAGGCCTGCATCAAGTCCCTGGAGTTGGCGCGGCGAGTACCATGCATTTGAGCAAGCGCCAACTGGGCGATCGGCGCTCCTTGCTCGGCCGCTGTCTGGCACTCGGAGAAGGTTGCCTCATCCTGAAACTTGGGTGCGGTCAGACTGGATAGGAAGTGCTGAAACAGAGATCGTGAATGATTGCTCTGACTCAAAGTCATGAACAGGAGTTCAACCCGGCTGGACACGCCAAGCTTGTCGAAGACGCGAAATAGGTAATTCTTGATGGTGTGTTGGCTCAGTTTCAGGTGCTCGGCAATTTCGCGATTGGTCAGGCCCTCGGCCAGGCAGCGAACCACCTCCAGTTCGCGTTTGGAGAGCAAATTCAGGCCTTGCGCATCCACCGCGCGTACGCTGTGCGAGGCCGCCAGCGCTTCCGCTGCATATGCCATCTGCTGGCTGTTCGCCCAGATCTGCCCACGATGTACGCTATGCACGCACTTCGCCAGGGTTTCCACGGATTCGTGACGGCTGAAAATCCCTCGGGCGCCGCAACGAAAAGCCTCCAAGATTATTTCGCGCTTGGAGGACTCCAGCAGGACGATTGCTCGAAGATGAGGGTGCGATACGCGTACTGCGCGCAAAGCATCAAATCCGCGGCCAGGCTCTTCATCCAGAGTGGAACTCATCACCAGAACATCGATGTCGTGCAGGCTTCCGCGAGCGGTTAGACCCTCAAACCCCGAATCCGAACTGACCACCTGCAGACCACTGTCTCGCCGCAGAACGTCCGCCAGCAGCTGAGTGTGAATTCGAGTATCGTCGGCCACGAATACCCGGACGGTTGCCCCGGACGCGGGTTGGTCTGTCATGAACTCCTCCAAAGGACTCTGCCCCCAAATGCGCTCGGAGAACTCATCCAGTCTGCTGAAACGCCAAGCGTCCGTGAGAGGCCTGACACTAGTGGGGAAGAAGCAATAACAAACAACCGGCGCGGGGGGATCCTTGCGGGCCGCGGTTACAGATAACGGCGTCAGTTTAATGGAACCAGCCGGAGTGAAGCAAGCGTAATCCAACGCGCGATGCGCAATAGATTGCGATAGGGTGCAGGACACTGCCTACTAGATCCTTTTGGCGCTCGTTTGATGGCAGTAATTACCCCGCCCAAGATCCACCAAGCATAGGTTAACCATTTAAAATCATATATTTGGATTGAAATGCAGAGATAAGTTGGAGGGACCACTTGCCCTTCAATGGATCCTTCCAAAAACGGGGTACAGGCTAACAAGAGAAGTTCGTCTCTGAGCTATATTTCCTATAAGAATGAGATATTACCCCCCATCGATGATGAGAAGGACGCCGTCGAGCACATGTACCACTTGCAGCAATCTGCATCCGATTGTAACCTGAGCTCACTCGGGGCAGTGCAAACAGGGAATTTAAGCAATTTCCGCTCTATTGCGGGTCGGCGAAGTCTCTCCCCTCGGTGTACGATCCGACGACATAGCCCAATGGTGGTATTTGAAGCTGAAGCAATTTGTGCAATGATGCAGAAAAGGTAACAGGCTAGTCCTTCCCCCACAGCAATTTCGTAACTATTTGCTTTTGTTTGCATTTTCCCCGACCTCATGGGTTGAGGTCATCCCCCCGGTAACTTGTGTGCGTGGCAGCAGGGTCAAGCTGTATTTGTGACTCAGAGGGCGAAGCTATGAGTATCGTCAATCAATCTTGGGATAGCGTGGCGACTCCAGCTCCCGGAGCAGAAATTGAGACGGTCCCCCCGAATTGGTACGCCGTGCAAACCCGTGCCCGGCACGAGAAGGTTGTGGCGCAGCGTCTTCAAGAAAGTGGAGTGCCGACGTTCTTGCCGTTGGTTACCGAGATACATAGCTGGAGTGATCGCAAGAAGTCAGTGGAATTACCACTGTTCGGTTGCTATGTTTTTGTACGGCTGGCGTCCACCAGCGATGAGCGCCTGCGGGTGCTCCGGATTGACAGCGTGCTGAACTTCGTCGGGGTGCGGGGACAGGGAACTCCAATTCCGGACCTGCAAATCGACGCGGTACGGATGCTCGTCGAAGAGCAGTTGCCCTGGACCATACATCCTTTCCTTAAAATCGGTCAGCGCGTCCGCATTCGCAGCGGCGCCCTAACCGGACTAGAAGGCATTCTGGTTTCACGCAATGGAGACCGCACCCTGGTCTTATCCGTCGATGCCATTCAACGATCGCTGGCGGTTCGCATCGAAGGGTACGACGTCGAGCCCCTGTAAGACTTTCCGCCTAAACCTGTAACAATAAATCTTGCCAGCATCTATCAAAGGAGCCACTAATCCCGTGGCAGAAAACGCAATCGAAACTACCTGTCTACTAGTTGTGAGCCGTGAACCTGCTATTCTGCGGCCGCTGTGGTCGATTGGCGAATCAAATTCCTGGCGCCTGGAAACCGCCGGTAGCGGTTGGGAGGCCATGGAGCGAGTGCAATCCGGGGCCACGCCCGACCTGCTTCTGCTTGATTTGCCGCGTGGCGACGCCGACAGCCTGCATATCCTGCGGTGGCTGCGCCGCTTGCGTCCAGAGCTGCCTATCATCCTGATCGCCTACCCCGAAGACGCCAATCGCGAGAAGGAAGCGATTCGTCTGGGAGCCCAGGACTATCTGGTCCGGCCGGTGGAAGATCGGCAACTGGAGCAGGTCATCCGACGAAATTTGTCATCGAACCAGACCCCGGGAACCGACATCACTAGCGAGGACGTGGAGCAATTGAGTGCCGAGGCCTTCTTTGTCGGCGCCAGCCCGGTGATGCGCAAGCTTCGCGCGCAAGCGGAATTGCTGGCCGAAGCCAATGTCCCGGTAATGATTCTTGGAGAAAGTGGAAGCGGCAAGGACACCGTCGCCCACCTGATCCACAAATTGTCGGTTCGTTCTGGATTCCCGTTTGTCAAAGTGAATTGTGCCGCTCTTCCTGAGGACCTTCTGGAGAGTGAACTCTTCGGTTATGAACACCAGGCTTCGAACGGCTCCCCGCGGATCAAGCCGGGCCGGTTCGATCTCTGTGACAAGGGAACGATTCTACTGGATGAAATTTCGGAAATGCCGGCCGGCTTGCAGGCTAAGCTGATCCAAATACTGCAAACCAAACAATTCGCCCGGCCAGGCAGTCACGTAATGGTGGATGTGGATGTGCGAATCATCGCCGCTATCACGGCCAGTGACGAGCGGGCCGCTTTCGAACGCAGATTGCGGGAAGACCTGTACTACCGGTTGAGCGCGTTTACCGTCCAGGTTCCCCCGTTGCGCCAGCGTCGGGACGAGATTCCGTTATTGTTGCAGCATTTCATGCACCATCTGGCCAAGCATTACAACCTTCAGCCTCGCGCCTTTTCAGCCTCTGTGCTGGATGCTTGTCAGGCCCATTCGTGGCCGGGAAACCTGAAAGAGCTCGAGAGTTTTGTGAAGCGATACCTGGTGATGGGGGACAAGAATCTGGCTCCCGGAGAGCGATCCCTCGATGCGGAAACCCGCGATGCTGAATCCTTTGATCGCGGGATCGATTCCTCGTTTGCGAGCCATGAACCGAGCGCCCCAAGGTCGAACCTGGGCTCCTTGAAATCGCTGGTTCAAAGCGTAAAGTTGGAAGCGGAGAGAAATGCAATTGCCGCGGCACTCGACAAAACCGGATGGAACCGTAAGGCAGCGGCGCGTTTGTTGAAGGTGAGTTATCGAACGCTACTGTACAAGATCGAGCAATATCACATGCACGCTTCCGACCCTGCACCCTTCGCGGGTGGAAACGGCACACGAACAAATGGCAATGGATTTAAGAGCAATGGCAGGATAAGCTGAGCAGAACGGTTGGTAGACGACATTGATGAGTGACTGTTCAGGAGCGCACATGAAAAACAACCTTAGAGTGGAGTGGCTCGGACTACTGTTCGTTTGCCTTCTCATGGCCACCGGGTTGTGGGGGCAAGCCGGTTCGGCACCGCCGCCGTCAACCTCGCCTTCAGAGGTCGCCGCCAGTAAGCCGCACGATAACAGCTTCGTGATTGGCAACGATGATGTTCTGACGATCAACGTTTGGAAGGAGCCCGACGTCTCGCAAAAGGCAATTCCGGTGCGGTCCGATGGCAAGATCTCGCTGCCCTTGGTTGGAGAAGTGCAGGCCGCCGGGCGGACTCCATTAAGTCTCGAGCAAGACATCGCGGCCCGTCTGCAGAGTTACATTGCCGACGCTGAAGTGACCGTGATGGTCCAGCAGATTAATAGCCAGAAATACAATGTCCTGGGACAAGTCACCAAGCCTGGCGCGTATTCGTTGACGAATTCGCAGACAGTGCTGGACGCGATTGCCATCGCCGGTGGCTTTCGTGATTTTGCTAAGCAGAAATCAATCTATATCCTGCGGCAGAACCCGGACGGTACGGTGACCCGCCTTCCCTTCAACTATAAGAACGTGGTGAAGGGCCAGGATACTGGGCAGAACATCAAATTGCAGCCGCGCGACACCATCGTCGTCCCGTGAATTCAATCATCCTGAGAAAAGCTGGGCTAGGTATAGTGCTAATGACTGGCGTACCGCTATGGTCGCAGGCGAATGGCGCACCCGATACCACTGCCGCTCCTCCGGCCGCCGATACTGCGACTGCTCAAACCACGGATAACGCCACTGTTCCGGCTGTAGTTGAAGATCGCATGCAAACTCCTCCTCCGGTCAGTGGGGCCGCTTACCCGACCGCATACACATCCGAACAGCGGTCAAATTACCTGCGCGGCGGATTAACTTTCACTACGGCGTACAGTGATAACGTCCTGGGGGGGTTAACCGCCAATCCTGTGAGTGATGTGAGCTATTCGATTTTTCCGAACATTGCGCTGGACCGCACTACTTCGCGCTTGCATTGGGTCCTTACCTATGCTCCTGGGTATACGTTTTATCAGCGATTCAGTTCGCGGAACCAGGAGAACCAGAATGTTTCCATCGATTTCAAATATCGTTTGAGCCCGCATGTGACTCTGAGCTTGAGAGACTCGTTTCAGAAATCTTCGAATGTCCTGGATCAACCTGGCCTGCCCTCAGCTAACCCTGTGACCGGCGGTATTCAGGGTGTAGGGATCACGGTAATTGCCCCGCTCGCCGATCAGCTCAACAACAACGGCAATGCGGAGATTACCTATCAATTCGGCGCAAACGGGATGATTGGGGCGAGTGGAACACTCACTAATTTGCACTACCCGCAGGGGCAAGTCCCCGGGTTATTCGATTCCAGTTCGCAGGCAGGGTCGGCATTCTATTCGCACCGCCTCTCGAAGAAGCATTACATCGGCGCGAGCTATCAATACCAGAGGATTGTGGCTTATCCCGTCGGAGCACAGAACGTGACCCAAACCCAAACCGTGCTGGCGTTTTATACGTTCTATCCGCAGCCTAAACTGTCACTCTCGGTTTCCGCAGGGCCGCAGCACTACGAAGTTGACGAGTCCCCGCTGCCGATCGCGCAGTCATGGTCACCGGCAGTGACCGCCAGCATGGGGTGGCAAGCGAAGCGCACAAATATTGCGGCCAGCTATTCGCGAATCGTATCTGGAGGTGGTGGATTGACGGGAGCGTTCCATTCGAACACGGCGAACCTGTCGGTGAGGCAACAGTTAAGCCGAAATTGGAACGCGGGAGCGGTAGGCGGCTATTCGATTAATAAGACCGTGAGTCCACTGTTCCCCACTCCGGGAGGCCATACGATTTCGGGGAGCGCATCGATCCAAAGAATACTGGGCCAGCATTTCAATGCGGAGGCAGGATACACGCGGCTGCATCAAAGCTACAGCGACATCGCCGCGATCAGCAGCGCACCCGATACCAATCGCGAGTGGGTTTCCATCTCCTATCAATTTGCGCGGCCGTTGGGAAGATAATCATGGCAGAAGATTTCGAAGAGAAAAGTCCGGAAGGGTTCAATCTTCAACATTACCTGGGGATAGCGCGCCGCCGCCATCTCCAGTTCCTGATCCCGCTGTTTATCGGGTGGGTGGCGGTGTGGAGTGCGAGCTGGATTTTGTCGCCCCGCTATAAATCGAGCACGCTGATTCTGGTCGAACAGCCGACCATGCCCAAGGACTACGTGACGCCCAACGTCAACGACGATCTGCAGGAGCGATTGCAAAGCATCACCCAACAGATTCTCAGCCGGACCCGGCTCTTGCACATCATTGATGAGCTGAATCTTTACGCTGCCGATCGTCCCCGTCACAGCCCCGATGAGCTGGTTGAGCGCATGCGTAAGGACATTCAGATCGAGCTGGTGCGGGATGCCCGTAACCAAATCACCGCATTCAATGTTTATTACACGTCGCGGGATCCTTATGTTGCCCAGCAGGTCACCAGTCAGCTCACCAACCTTTTCATCAACGAGAATCTGGAGAGCCGCCAACAAGAGTCCGAAGACACAACCAAGTTCATGGAGGGCCAGCTGGAGACTGCGCGGCAGGCTCTGGCGGCGCAGGAAGACAAAATTCGTGAGTTCAAGGCACAGCACGTGGGCGAATTGCCAGAGCAGCTAGCCACCAATCTACAGATACTTGGAGGGCTGCAGGCTCAGCTCCAGGGCGAAGAAGACGCTCTCAACAGTGCCCGTCAACAGCACGTCTATCTGCAAACCATGGTGGATCAATACCGGGCTCTCCAGGGATCGGGATCGTCGAAGACCGCCGACGGAGTTCCATTGGGGCTGCCGGCCGTTGACCAGCAACTCGACAAACTAAGGGCACAACTCGCCGACCTGAGTTCCCACTATACGGATCGTCACCCCGACGTTCGCAAAGTGAAAGATCAGATCGTGACCACCGAGAAGCTGCGAGCGCAGATTGTAGCTGGCACGAAGACGAACGCCGACGGCGGCGCAGCCACCACCCAGAACGTTTCCGCGCCTCACACAGCCGCGGACATTCGCGATGCATCCCCAATGGTCCAGTTGCAGGGGCAATTGCAGGCAAACGAGACGGAAATCGCCAACCGGGAACGGGGTATCGTGGCCTTGAAAGCCAAGGTGGGCGATTACCAGGCGCGGCTTAACCAGGAGCCGGTGCGAGAGCAACAACTGGCGGATTTTACCCGTGGCTACGATCAGTCCAAGGCAAACTATGACGGGCTATTGAAAAAGAAGAATGAGTCTGCCATGGCCACCAGCATGGAATTACTGCAGCAAGGCGAACGCTTTCGCATCCTTGACCCACCTAGCTTGCCTCTAAAACCCGACTTCCCGGACCGCTTGAAGTTCTGTGGCATCGGGTTGGGGATTGGATTAGCATTAGGGGTTGTAGTGGCGGGTGCATTTGAGATGGCCGACGACCGGGTGTACAGCGAAGCGGAAATCAAGAGCTTGTTGCCGGTGTCGGTCATTTCCGAGATTCCGGTCATCATTACTGCAGCCGACGAGCAAATCAGCAAGAAGAAAGTCTGGCTAGGGTGGGCAGTAGCGGTATTTGTAGTGGTCACTATTCTGGCAGGATCTGCGATCAGCTATTTGCGCAGCTAGACGCCTTCTCAATGTATAAGTCTTTTTACAAGCTGAAGCGGAACCCATTCGAGATCACTCCGGATCCGTCTTTCCTGTTCCCCACTCGAAGGCACAACGAAGCTTTGGCTGCCCTCTATTATGGCGTGCGGCGGCACAAGGGGTTTGTGGTGTTGACCGGGGAAGTAGGAACGGGGAAGACCCTGGTCTTGCGTTGCCTGCTGCAATTGTTCAAACAGAACAACGATGTAGCCTATGCTTACATCTTCAACGGGCGCTTGTCTCCGGTTGAGTTCCTGCAATATGTCGCCAGTGATTTTGGGCTGGCCGCGTCGGGAAGAAACAAGGGTGAACTGCTGCTGGATCTAGGCAGCCATGTAATTGCCCGCGCTCAAAAGAAACTGACGACCGTGCTAGTGGTGGACGAGGCGCATCATCTCTCCGCCGATATTCTTGAGGAAATCCGCCTGCTGACGAACCTGGAGACGGCCCACGACAAACTGCTGCAGATTCTGTTAGTGGGACAGCCCGAACTTGACGACAAACTGGACTCGATTGGGCTCCGGCAGCTCAAGCAGAGAATTGCCCTGCGTTCCCGCTTGGAGCCTCTTGATCCCAGCGAAACCAGAGGATACATCGAGCGTCGCTTGCAACTGGCAGGAGCGGACAACACGGAGCAAAGGTTGTTCCCGGTCGAAACCATCGCCTGCATCTACCAGCATTCCCGGGGGATTCCGCGTCTGATCAACACTGTATGTGAGAACGCGCTGATCGCCGGATATGCCCGGCAGATGCACAGCATTACTGCGGACATCATTGAGGATATCGCAGTCGACTTTCGCCTCGGAGTGGTGCATCAACCTCATGCCGAACGGCCCAAGGAAGTGGAAGACCCTACCGACCTGCGCCTGGCCGCCAAGACGCTGCTCGACTTGCATTCCTTTTTGCAAAAACCACTGCGCGAACTTGAAGAGCGTGCCCCAGTGGCAACCCGTGTGATTAAACAATGAGCCATATATTTGACGCTTTGCAAAGGTCCGAGGCAGAACAGTCGGGCGAAGCCCCGGCGTTGGCCGTTGCAACTGAATTGATACAAGCGGTGGAGCGGAAGGCAACCACCGAACGCGAACCTGTTGTGGAACGCGGGTTCGCCGTTGAACATGAAATTGGCCCGGAAATTGGAACCCTGGGGCCAAATCCAACCGCGCTTGATGAATTCCCGTCATTGCAAGTGGCAGTGAATCCGCAAAGCCGTCTGGTCTCCCTGGTGGACCATGAAAGTTTGGCGGCAGAGAAGTTCCGTTTTCTTGGCGTGCGCTTGCGCCAGTTCCGGCAAAACCGTCCGCTGAAGAAGATCTTGATCACCAGTAGCATTCCGCAGGAAGGGAAGAGCATGGTGGCGGCGAATTTGGCGTGTACGCTTGCACGGAGACAACAGCAAAAGACGCTGCTGCTGGATGGAGATTTGCGGCGGCCGGCATTGTCCCAGACCTTCGGGTTAGGTCACCTACCCGGGCTATGCGACTGGTTGCAAAGTGAGCCTGGCCCGATGCGAAACATTTACCGCCTCGAAGGGCCGGGGTGCTGGTTTCTGCCGGCGGGCAGTTCCCCGAAGAATCCTTTGGAACTGATGCAATCCGGCCGGCTCTCCGTACTCATGGAGCAGTTGACTGCCTGGTTCGATTGGATTGTGATCGATTCTCCTCCGGTGCTTCCGTTAGGCGATACCAGCATCTGGACGAGACTGGCGGATGGTGTCCTGCTGGTGACGCGGCAGGGTGCGACGCAAAAGCAGCAATTGCAGCGTGGTTTGGAAGCCATCGATCAATCGAAATTGATCGGTGCTTTGTTAAACAGTTCGCGAGAAGCGGCATCTGGTGATTATTACTCGCGTTATGTTCCCTCGCCAGCTGTAGCGCAAGATAACTCCCCTGAAAAATAAGAGTTTTTGGTCGAGAAACTCCGCTATTTCGTTCCTGTAATTCAGCAAAATCCCCCCTGGTTAATCAAGCAAATCAATTACTGAATGATCCGGCGCGACGAATGACGCCGGACAGACGGAGGGAATTGTGAATGTACGACGTTCAAACAACGGTGCGACTTTGAGCCCGCTCCCAGTGGAAGCGCCAACTAACGGGCAACACTCGGTTCTGAACGAAGAGTCTTTCCAGAGGATGATCTCTCTAGAGCGGAAACGAAGCGAACGTTCTCGTAAACCGTTTTTGCTCATGTTGGTCGATATGGGTGGCTATTTGCCCTCGGAAAGGACCACCAAGGTCTTGGGCAGCATCCTCACCGCGCTATCCGTGTCCACTCGGGAAACCGATGTGACCGGCTGGTACAAGCACTGCAGCGTGGTGGGAGTGATGTTCACGGAGATTGGTCTCGAGGATCGGGCCTCAGTCTTGGGGACCATGATTACGCGCGTGAGTGAAACGCTCAAGAGTGCATTGAGCTTTGAACAATTTAACCAGGTCAGCCTCTCTTTCCACCTATTCCCCGAGGACTGGAACCACGAAGACGAGAAGAGACCGACTGACTCCAGGTTGTACCCCGACCTGGAAAAGCGGGATGAATCCCGCAAGGTGTCGCACGCAGTGAAACGCGCCATGGACATCGGTGGCAGTCTGTTTGCCTTGATCGTCTTTGCTCCGTTGTGGCTGGCGATTGCCGTGGCAATCAAGCTGACCTCGAAAGGACCGGTATTCTTCCGGCAACGGCGAATCGGCCAGCATGGTACACCGTTTACCTTTTTCAAGTTCCGATCTATGCTTGTGGATAACGATGCCACTACTCACAAGGAGTATGTCCAGCAATTGATTGCTGGGAAAGCGGAGCTGCATCCCGCCAATGGAAATGGCGGCGGAGTCTATAAGATGACCAAGGATTCGCGCATTACCAAGGTGGGGGCGTTCTTGCGCCGGACGAGTCTGGACGAACTACCGCAATTTCTCAATGTATTGAGCGGCGAAATGTCGCTGGTGGGACCGCGTCCTCCGGTTCCCTACGAAGTGGAAGCTTACGATTTTTGGCATCGCCGTCGGGTGCTCGAAGCTAAACCGGGCATCACTGGACTTTGGCAAGTCAGCGGACGCAACCGAGTGAAGTTCGATGATATGGTACGGTTGGATCTGCAATATGCGCAGAATTGGTCGCCTTGGATGGATCTGAAGATCATCCTCCGTACTCCAGGTGCAATGCTAAGTGAAGGTGCATACTAGTCCGGTCTTTCCCTGTCTGATCTCTATGGCAAGTTGTTTCCCGGTTTTGCAAATCTGAATGAGTGGTGAGTGGAACGAATGATTAAGTTCGGAGTGATCGGATACGGATACTGGGGTCCGAATGTGGTCCGGAACCTGGACCTCCTCGACAAGACCGAGGTTCTGGCGGTGTGCGATAAGAGCCCTGCATCGCGGAAGCGAGTGCAGAAAGCCTATCCCGGTGTGCGCGTCACCAGCGACGCAGCCGAACTGATGTCGTCCAAGGATCTGGATGCGATCGCAGTGATCACGCCGGTCTGGACGCATTACGAACTGACCAAAGCTGCACTGGAACACGGCAAGCATGTTTTTGTGGAGAAGCCATTTACCAGCAACTCAGCCCAGGCCGAAGAATTGATCAATTTGGCGGCCAAGAAAAACCTCAAAATCATGGTGGACCACACCTTTTTGTTCACCGGGGCAGTGAACAAGATCCGGGAATTACTCAAGGAAGGCACGCTGGGAAATCTTTACTACTACGACTCAACCCGAGTCAATCTCGGTCTGTTCCAACACGATGTGAATGTAATCTGGGATCTGGCGCCGCACGATTTGTCGATTATCGACCATCTCATCGCGGAGACCCCGGAGGCTGTAGTCGCGACCGGGCAGACCCACCTCAACGGTTTTGAGGATGTGGCCTTCATAACCCTGTATTTCCCAAACAAGATCATCGCTCACATCAATGTCAACTGGCTCTCGCCGGTCAAGGTGCGCACCACCCTCATCGGAGGCGAGAAAAAGATGCTGGTGTGGAATGATCTCGAAGCTGACGAGAAAATCAAGATCTATGATAAGGGCATTGATGTCAAGAGCCAGCAGGGACTGTACAATCTGTTGGTAAACTATCGTTCAGGAGACATGTGGTCGCCCCAGGTAGACAGGATCGAGGCCCTCAGCCACGAGTTGGCGTACTTCGTGGATTGCGTCACTCACGACAAGGTGCCATTCAACGATGGAGCGGCTGGACTTCGCGTGGTCAAAATGCTGGAAGCCGCCGACGAATCCCTTCGCAAGCGGGGTGGTCTGGTCTATCTCTGATCCTGACTTCTTCCAACCTGCATTCTTCTCTTAGCTCTAAGCAGGCAATTCCATGAAGAAGTTAGTGGAGCGCATCTCAACCTTATGAATTCCCACCTCAGCATTGCGCCTGACGTGAAGCTTGGCCGGGATGTGAAGCTTTCAAAGTTCATCAACCTTTACGGCTGTGAAATTGGCGATGAGACCAAGATCGGTGCGTTTGTCGAAGTGCAAAAAAACGCCACCATCGGCAAGCGCTGCAAGATCTCGAGTCACACCTTCGTCTGTGAGGGCGTGACCATTGAGGATAATGTCTTCATCGGCCATGGAGTGATGTTCATCAATGACAGCTATCCCCGCGCTACGACCGAGGGCAAGCTTCAGACCGAGGCCGACTGGAAGGTGGAGCGGACTATAGTCAAGAAGGGCGCTTCGATCGGTTCGGGCGCCACAATTCTTAGCAATGTCAGCATTGGCGAAAATGCGATCGTAGGCGCGGGCAGTGTGGTTACCAAAGATGTCCCCGCGAATAGCATTGTCGTCGGCAACCCAGCAAAATTCTTACGTCATATCGAACGGACTATGGAGGCTTCACAATGAGCGTTTCCAATAATATGCCAAACAGCATTCCTTTTCTTGATCTGATTACTCCCCACATAGAACTCGAGCAGGAACTCACCGGTGTTTTCCACCAAGCGTTGCGTACCGGAGGATTTATCGGTGGCCCGATGGTAGAAGAATTTGAGAAGGCATTCGCTACGTTCTGCAACACCAGTCATTCGATTGCCATCAGCAGCGGCACCGATGCCTTGCGCTTCGCCATCATGGCCTGCGGGATACAGGCTGGTGATGTGGTCTTGACGGTGCCTCACACCTTCATTGCCACAACGGAAGCCATTTCGCAGGCGGGCGCCTTTCCTGAATTTGTCGATATTGACGAACGCACCTACAACATGTCCCCGGAACGGCTGCAAGAGTTCCTGGAGCAGTGCAAAAAGGACAAGTCTGGCAAGCTCATCAGTCCACGCAGCGGCCGCTCGGTGACGGCGATTGTCCCCGTGCATCTCTACGGACAAATGGTTGACATGGACGCCATCCTCAAACTGGCTGAGAAATATGACCTGACTGTGATTGAGGACGCGTGCCAGGCGCATGGAGCTGAGTACTTTTCCCGCAAGCACAATCGCTGGATGAAAGCGGGTTCGATGGGACGCGCGGCGGCCTTCAGCTTTTACCCGGGTAAGAATCTAGGAGCGTGCGGCGAAGCCGGCGCGGTGACCACAAACGATCTCGTTCTCGCGGACAAGATAAAAATGTTGCGAGACCACGGCCAAGCGAAGAAGTACTATCACGATGTAGAGGGCTATAACGGACGCCTCGATGCGATTCAAGCCGGGCTCCTGCATGTGAAACTGACTCATCTGGCTAAGTGGAATGCTCAACGGCGGGAACGTGCCGCTGAATACGGCCGCTTATTCGCCGCGGCAGATGAAGTTGTTCTGCCTTTTGAGCCTTCATGGTCTCGATCCGTGTATCATCTTTATGTAGTTCGCACCAACGACCGAGATGGACTGATGAACCATTTGAAGAAGGCTGGCATTGGTTCTGGAATTCATTACCCGATTCCGTTGCATCTGCAGAAGGCCTACACGGGGCTGAACTACCGCTTGGGGGACCTGCCTGTGGCAGAGAAAGCTGCCGCCGAAATCGTCTCCTTGCCTATGTTTCCGCAACTGACCGCAGAGCAGCAGGCGAGGGTGGTAGAGCAGGTTCTTAGCTTCACCGCCAAGTTCGCTCGCAGGCACGCCGAGGCCGACGGAAAGTCTTTGGCCACGGCCGACGGTCGGGCATAGAATTTCTCCTGGCAACCCGCTCGGATAATCCGGGTAAGGACAAGATCAAAGCGATGAAACTTTCAGTTATTGGTGCGGGCTATGTAGGTCTCACCACCGCTGCTTGCCTGGCCCAAATCGGTCACGATGTCTTCTGCAGTGAAAGTGATGCTCAAAAGCTCGCTCAACTGCAGAATGGAGTCATGCCGTTTTTTGAACCTCACCTTGAGGACGTTATCAAGAACGGTAAGAAGTCTGGCCGGTTGAGGTTCGGACTCACGGACGAAGCCATTACTTGGGGAGACGTGATCTTTATTTGCGTCGGAACGCCGCCCTTGGCCAATGGCGACGCGGACCTTTCTGCCATTGAGGGAATCGCCCGGCTGATCGCAAAGCGAGCTTCAGGGTATCGACTGATCATCGAGAAGAGCACCGTGCCGGTCCAGACCGGCGAACAGCTTCAAAAGCACCTGTCGGTGCATAGCACGGATAGACTGCAGTATGACGTGGCTTCAAATCCGGAATTCCTGCGGGAAGGAACTTCGGTTGAAGACTTTCTTCATCCTGATCGCATTGTGGTTGGCGCCGACTCGCCCCGTGCGGAACAGATCTTGCGGGAGATTTATCAGCCGATCGTCCAACAGGAATTTACTTGTCCCATCCATTCCAGTTGCCCAAGCCGCAAGAGCCCGATTTTCCTGGCTACGGATACCAATTCAGCAGAATTGATTAAGCATGCCTCCAACTCTTTTTTGGCGATGAAGATTTCCTTTATCAACATGGTGGCCAATCTGTGCGAAGTGGTCGGCGCGGATGTGACCAAAGTCGCCGAGGGCATGGGCCTCGATCCTCGAATTGGTCCCGCCTTCTTGAATCCCGGGATCGGTTTTGGAGGGTTCTGCTTTCCTAAGGACGTGCAGGCGTTCATCCGGATCGCTGAGAAATCGGGCTGCGACTTCTCATTGTTGAGAGAAGTCGAGAAGGTCAATCAACGCCGGATCGAACACGTGGTTGAAAAGCTTCGCAAGGAATTGTGGGTGATACGCGGCAAGAAACTGGCGGTATGGGGTCTTGCCTTTAAGCCAGATACCGATGATGTCCGTTTCGCCCCGTCCCTGGCGCTGATCAAGGTCCTCTTTGACGAGGGAGCGATTGTCAGCGCGTATGATCCGGAAGCGATGGAAAAAGCGAAAATGGAGCTTCCGCAAATTACTTACTGCAACGACCCCTACTCGGCCGCGCAGGGCGCTGACGCCGTATTGATCGTCACCGAGTGGAATGAGTTTCGCGAGATCGATTGGGATCGGCTTAGCACCGTAGTCGAGCGGCAGCTCATCGTGGATTGCAGGAACATGCTCAACACATCCGAAGCGGCCGGCCACGGATTCCAGTACTTCAGTGTGGGGAGGCCTCCGGTGCTGCCGATGCGGGCCACTTCGGTCGCGATTGCTGCTTCCTCGCCTGTCAGTCGAAGCCGGCAGGAAACTTTCTAGCGCGAGTCAGTACTTTTATAGGTCTTTCGAATCGAAGCGATGTTGTAAGGAGAGAAACAGGTGAAAGAAAACAAGAAAATAGTTGTGGTTGGACTCGGCGAGGTGGGGAAGCCGCTGCTTGAGCTCATTTCCGAGCACCACGATGCAGTTGGGGTGGACGTTGCACCAACTTCCGAGCGCGTCAGCCGGCCGGATGTCCTGCACATTTGTTACCCGTTCGAGATCAAAGATTTTGTCGGTGAAACGGCTCGCTACATTGCGCGCTTCGAGCCCGGGCTGACCATTATCAATAGCACTGTGGGGGTCGGGACGACCAGAGCCGTGGCTCAACGAACGGGTACGGCCGTCGTACACAGCCCGGTTCGCGGCAAACATGCCCGTATGCTGGCTGAGATGCGTAGTTATAAGAAGTTCGTAGGGGCAATGGATCCTGAGGCTGGCGAGCGAGCCGCCGGGCATTTCAAGTCTTTGGGATTGAAAACCGAGGTCCTTACATCTCCCGAGGCGACGGAGCTGGCCAAGCTAACCGAGACGACCTACTTCGGACTCATGATCGCGTGGGCCCAGGAGCTCGAGAGGTATTGTGATCAATCGGGTGCCGACTACGAGGAGATCATTTCGTTCTATGACGAAATAAAATTCTTTCCGCCCGTAAAGTACTTTCCGGGTGTGATCGGCGGCCATTGCGTCATGCCGAATATCGAAATCCTAAGCAAGTTCGACCATTCAACGATTCTCAAGGCGATCAAGGCATCGAACCAAGAGAAGATCGAGCGAGACGCAGTAAAGAAAGATGTTGATAGCGTTACTGCGACTGCGGGATAGTGTTCGACCCCAAGTCCGATAGGCTCGTAAGCGCAGTACTTCTGGCGCTGTGCGGTCCTTGGCAGACCGTAAACCTTTTGCACCCGTCCATCTTCATCAACAAATCTAACCGGTAGCCGAACCCCGGATCGTAGAGTCAACCCATTAACCCCTTTGCGAACATGAACGACTATATTGATTTTTTCTGGTCTGGCCTGATGAAGGGCTACGGGCGCGCGGGTAAATCTGTTTTCGCGCCGAACCCGGTCCGATTTGTCACGAACGAGGTCCGCCCAGCTACAGATCGCGGCCCCACGATGCAGCCTACCGAGGGACCTTTGCGCTTTTCTTCTCCGGTGAAGGGTTTGGGCCTTTCGACCAGACCTAATCTTCAGGGCAAGCGGGTCGCGATGGTTTCGTTTTCGCTATTTCCGTTCGATCCACGCCCTCGCCGCGCCGCGGATGCACTCTTCGGGCAAGGCATGATCGTAGACTTTTTTTGTGAGGGGGAGAAAACGGCGCCGAAGCGCGAGATGGTAAGTGGAATCAACGTCTGGCGGCTTCCGATCTCACACGGTCGGGGTGGAAAGCTTAGATACGCTTACGAGTATTCTGCTTTCATTCTGATGGCTTCCGCTATTCTGGCCCTGCGCTCGCTAAGACGCCGGTATGACTTGGTTTATGTGCATAACATGCCCGACGTTCTCGTCCTGAGTGGTTTGATACCGAAAATGCTGGGGGCAAAAGTGATTCTTGATCAGCACGACCCTATGCCCGAACTTATGACGACGATTTTCAACCTGGACCCAGACAGTTTGAACGTCCGGCTGGTGAAGCGACTCGAGAAATTGAGCCTGGCATGCGCAGATCTGGTGATCACGGTAAATGTCACGTGTAAGCGTATATTTGCCACGCGAAGCTGCCCTCCAGAAAAAATTGGGGTGGTGATGAATTCTCCTAACGAGGACATCTTCCCATTTCAAGTCACAAGTAAGGTCGAGCCCCGAAGCCAAACTCCAAACAAGCGTTTCGTGATCATGTGTCACGGTTCGATCGTTGAACGGAATGGTCTGGACCTGGCTATCGCTGCACTGGCACGGGTGAAAGAGTCTGTTCCCGAGGTGGAGTTCCGCATTTTTGGCCGCAGAACTCCTTTTCTTGACCGCATCATGGAGGATGTTCGAACCCACGGTTTAGAGGAAAATGTGCGGTATCTCGGGGGAAAGATGCAGGAGGAGTTGGTCCAGGAAATTGAAGCCTGTGATGTGGGAATTATTCCCAACCCTCGCAATGCATTTACCGAGATTAATACGCCGACACGGATTTTCGAGTACCTGGCCATGGGCAAGCCGGCAATTTGTCCACGAACCTCAGGAATCCAGGATTATTTCAGTGAAGATTCCCTGATCTACTTCGACCCCGGCAACGTCGAGGATCTCGCCAAGAAAATCGAATATGTGGCAACCCATGCTGACGAGGCTGTGGAAATGGCGAAGCGCGGACGGCAGGTTTACCTGGCCCACACCTGGGCTCAGGAGAGAGAGACCCTGGTGGATCTGGTGGACAACATTCTAGACAGGAGCAACTGATTTGACGAACGTCGGCACCATGCCTGAAACGAAGCTCGTTAAAGTGACTAAAACTCCTGACCTGCTCTGTGATCGCGAAGTTAAGCGGTCTCTCGATTTGGTCCAGCAATGGGTTGAGGACCATGAATACCGCGGCTACGAGCCTTTCGACGGGTTGTCTTCATGGGCGCGATCCTTGACCTTTGGCAACCAACTGGCCGAGCGGATTCTTCAGCAGACCATCCGGCAGTCCCCATTCAATATCAGACCATTGTTTGGCATTCGACCGCAGGATTCGACAAAAGGCCGAGGTTATATGGCTTGGGGGTATCTAACACTTTATGAAATGAGCCCGGAGGCAGCCTATCTTGAGAAGGCTGTGGCCTGTCTTAAGTGGCTCGACCAGCACAAAGTCCAGCGCTTCAAACACCACAGTTGGAGCAACCATTTTGATTTTGTCTCCCGGAGTGGCGGGTACACCAAGGACGATCCCATCATCGTCTGGACAAGCCTCATCGGCCACGCCTACCTCCTCGCCTTCAAGATTACCCGCGACCAATGGTTCCTAGACATCGCAGAGAGCGCGTGCAGGTGGATCCTTGAGTTACCCCGTGAAACGACGGCTCGCGGAAATTGTGTGAGCTACCTCGCGCATGTGCAGAGTTCCATACACAATGCCAATATGCTGGGGGCGAGTCTTCTTGCCCGAACCGCGATGTACAACGGGAACGAAGAGTTCTTTCAGGTGGCTCGCTCGGCGATGGAATATAGCTGTTTGCGTCAACTCCCGGACGGTGCCTGGAGGTACGCCGAAGCACCCAACAACCAGTGGATTGACAACTTTCATACCGGCTACAACCTGAACAGCCTGGATTGTTACATAAAGGCCAGCGGCGATAACGAATTCCTTCCCAACATTGAGAAGGGCCTAGCGTACTATAAAGCTCACTTCTTTGAGGACAGTGGACGCCCGAAGTACTACCACACGCGGACGTATCCCGTAGATATTCAATGCGTCGCGCAATCTATCGAAACTCTTACGCTGTTTGCGGACCGTGACCCAGAGTGTCTCAAGTTGGCTGAGAAAGTGACCACTTGGGCGATCGGAACAATGCAGGATAAGAAAGGCTACTTCTACTATCGGCAGTATCCGTTGCTGATGGCCAAGACTCCCATGCTTCATTGGGGACAAGCCACCATGTTCAAGGCTTTAGCGGATCTTCTGGTGTGCTTGCGGTCGCGCGTTTAGCGTCGAAAAAAGTACGTCCTACTTTAATGATCGGTGTTATCGCCAACCCGTCAGAACATGCAGTGGTTAGGGAGTTCTTCGAGCTTTTCAAGACACCATGGGAGTTTTATGAGCACGGCCGAAAATATGATGTCTTGCTCTGCGCAGGAGACGGCGAGTACGGTCGCAACACTGCAAAGCTGGTATTGATCTACAGTGGTCACAAACTTTCATTCGATGAGACTGCCAAGATCGGTGTCACTCCCCAGATGACAAAACCTGGCACGGTATCTCATAAAGGGTTTAGCATCCCGATCTATGGCGACAGCGTAGCATTCGCCGAAGATGGCGGCTGCGTAGTGCATCGCGGCCGACGCGCCATGGCGAGGCACGGAGAAGATTCCGAGGCGTCCGTCGCCCGCGTTGGCTATGACCTGTTCAAGGAAGTCCGAGCGCTTCTGACTGAGGGGCAACCGGAAGAGAATGCCGCTGTTCCAACTCTGGAATTGCACATTGCTTTGTTGCGGGAACTAATCGTCGCAAGTGGTGTTAAGGTCTTCGAGGTCCCACCTGTTCCGCCGGGGTATCGGATGATCGCCTGCCTGACTCATGACATCGATCATCCTTCGATCCGCCTTCACAAGTTCGACCACACGATGCTGGGCTTCATATACCGCGCCATTTTCGGTTCCCTCATTGGCCTCGTGCAGGGGCGGATCTCTGTAGGCGATCTCCTTGCCAATTGGGGAGCCGTCGCGAAGCTGCCACTTGTTCACTTAGGTTTGGCCAAGGACTTCTGGAGCGGATTTGATGGTTATCTAAACATCGAACGTGGATTGGGCTCCTCTTTTTTCGTGATTCCCTTTAAGAACCGTCCGGGAAAGAATGGTTCGGACAATGCGCCCAGTTCACGTGCGGCTCGTTACGGCGTGGCCGACCTGAAGGCACAAATCGGCGGGCTAATGGGTGCGGGTTGCGAAATCGGTGTACATGGGATTGATGCCTGGCGTGACAGCGCTATTGGGCACGAAGAATTGCAAGAAGTTCGTCGGATCACGGGACGAACCGACCTCGGTATTCGCATGCATTGGCTTTATTTTGAGGAAGGTTCTCCGGCGGTCCTGGAAAAGGCTGGTGCCAGCTACGATTCCAGCGTTGGCTATAACGGGACGGTGGGCTATCGTGCCGGCACCACACAGGTTTTTAAGCCGCTGTCGGTTTCCCGATTGCTTGAGTTGCCCCTGCACATAATGGACACGGCTTTGTTCTACCCTGGTTATCTCCACCTTTCCCCCCGGGAGGCCCAGAAACAAGTTAGCCAAATTATCGCCAATGCAGCTCAGTTTGGTGGAGTGGTCACCGTCAACTGGCATGATCGGAGTCTTTCGCCCGAGAGATTATGGGGCGGTGTTTATGTTGACCTAGTTGATGAACTCAAACGCCAAGGAGCATGGTTCGCGACTGCTACCCAGGCCGTCTCATGGTTTCAAAAGCGTAGGTCGGTGGTATTTGAAACCCCCGGCTCCGAGTCGCGGACGAAGATTGCAGCCGAGGGAGATGACGGTCTGCCAGCTTTGCAGTTAAGAGTGCACAACGGTCGGCACGAGCAACAAGAGTTTGAGATTCAGCCTGTGGCTTCGCGACCGGGTGGGCCCGAGGTGAATAATGCTGGCCATCGGTGCGTTGCCCTCTCATAAACCGATGCAAATCACTACAACAAAAGAAGACCGGCGCGAGGCTGTGATGACCACACAGAACTTTACCTACGTTTTGATCACTCCCGCGCGCAACGAGGCGGATCTGATCGAGCAGACAATCCAATCGGTCATCTCTCAGACTGTTCTTCCGAGAAAGTGGGTCATCGTAAGCGATGGCTCGACCGACGGAACCGACGAAATCGTCCGAAAATATCTAGCTGATTATCCATGGATGGAGCTGGTACGAATGCCAGAGCGCACAGAGCGGCACTTTGGCGCCAAGGTTCGATCCTTCAACGCAGGTTACGACAGGGTGAAGGATCTGAGTTTCGATATTATCGGAAACCTAGATGCCGATATCACGTTCGACAAGCAGTACTTCGACTTCCTGTTATCCAAGTTTGGCGCGGATTCACTGCTTGGAGTGGCGGGAACGCCGTTCGTTGAAGGAACGACCTCCTATGATTTCCGGTTCACGAGTGTGGAACATGTGTCCGGAGCCTGCCAACTCTTCCGACGTCAGTGCTTTGAAGAAATCGGCGGTTATACACCGGTCAAAGGCGGGGGAATCGATTGGATCGCGGTGACGACGGCGCGAATGAAGGGATGGAAGACGAGGACGTTTGTTGAGCAGGTGTGCCATCACCATCGCCCAATGGGCACCGCCTCCGCCGGAAGGTTGGAAGCGAACTTTAAGCTGGGGAGGCAAGACTACTATCTTGGAGGGCATCCTTTGTGGCAGATGGTCCGAGGATGCTACCAGATGGGGAGGAGCCCTTATCTTCTGGGCGGCCTGTTCCTGCTAGCCGGCTACGGGTGGGCATGGATTACCGGCGCTCAGAGGCCAATTTCCGGCGAACTGATCCGATTCCATCAAGGCGAGCAAATGCGCAGGCTGCGCGAGAGCTTGGTCAAGACAATTGGGATTGCAGGTGCAAGTAGGGCTAGCAGTCAGTCGTAGGAGCGTCCTATCCCGCGCGGCAGGGAATGACGGAAATCACACGCGACTTTACAGACAAATGGAACCCAACAATTTCATAAGCGGACCGGATGCGCCGATCGTGGTTACAGGCGCAGCTGGCTTTATCGGACCGGCGTTGATCGAGAGCCTGTTGCGTCATGGCTTCCGAAACATCCGCGCATTTGTCCGGCCATCGAGCGATATGACCCGACTCGAAGCTGTCGCCAGCAGCCACCGACCAGCAGCACAAGTCACAGTGATCAAAGGGAATCTCTTGTCCCGTGAGGATTGCTTCACGGCGACCAATGGAGCTGCAGTTATCTTTCATCTCGCTACGACCAGCGACAAGTCCTTTCCCAATGCTTTCATGAATTCGGTGGTCACAACCAGGAATCTCTTGGAGTCGAGCTTGGAACACACCCGGCTGCGGAGATTCGTCAATGTCAGTTCATTCGCGGTGTACAGCAATGCACAGAAGTTAGGGAAGGTACTTGATGAGTCTTCGCCAGTGGAAGAGCATGCCGGGCATGGGTCGGACGCATACTGCTTTGCAAAGATAAAACAAGACCAACTCGTTAGCGAGTATGGGAAGACATTTGGGATTCCGTACGTCATTGTGAGGCCCGGATCCGTCTATGGTCCGGGCAAAGAGGCCATCACCGGCCGGGTGGGTATCGACACCTTCGGCATATTTCTGCACCTTGGCGGAGGAAACCGTATACCGTTTACCTATGTTGACAACTGTGCTGACGCGATCGTACTTGCAGGGTTGCGGGCAGGGGTCGAGGGGGAAGTCTTCAACATTGTGGACGACAACCTGCCCACAAGCAGACAGTTTCTGCGTCTTTATAAGCGCAATGTCAGGCCCTTTTCATCAATCTATGTTCCCCGCTTTGTGAGTTATGCACTTTGTGGCTTGTGGGAGAAATACTCGGACTGGTCCGAGGGGCAGTTGCTTCCTGTCTTCAATCGTAGGAGATGGCGCTCCGAATGGAAAAAGACTCGCTATAGCAATGAAAAACTAAAGGCAAGGCTGGGCTGGACGCCCAAGGTGCCGACCGCCGAGGGATTGAGTCGCTACTTCCAGAGCTGCCGGGAGCGACGACATGCTTAAGGTCGGCATCGTTGGCTGCGGCAAGATCGCCGATGATCACGCGTCCCAGATCAGGAGGATAAAAGGATGCGAGATTGTCGGTGTATGTGACCGGGAACCGTTGATGGCCAGGCAGCTTTACGAGAGGTTCCCCATCAAGCGATATTTCAGTGACGTGACGGAACTTCTGAATGAGGCTCAGCCCGATGTAGTTCATATCACTACACCGCCCCAGAGCCACTTCGATGTGGCGAGATTGTGCCTCGAACGGAACTGCCATGTGTACGTCGAGAAGCCATTTACATTGTATGCGGAGGAGGCACGAACGCTCGTCGCACTGGCTGAGCGGAAGGCTTTGAAGATGACCGTCGGACACGACGATCAATTCAGCAATGTTGCCAGACGCATGCGGTCTCTGGTTCAGAGCGGATACTTGGGCGGGACTCCCGTTCACATGGAAAGTTATTTCTGTTACGACCTGAGTGACCCGGCATACGCACGAGCTCTACTTGGAGATAAACAACATTGGGTTCGTCGCTTGCCCGGTCAGCTGTTGCAAAACATTATCAGCCACGGGGTTGCGCGAATTGCTGAATTTCTGACCAGTGACGAACCTCAGGTGATCGCGCACGGCTTTGTTAGTCCTCTTTTGAAAAGTATGGGAGAGACTGAGCTTGTAGATGAGCTTAGGGTCATTATCTCTGAGGAGGAGCGTACCACCGCGTATTTCACCTTTTCGTCGCAGATGCGCCCGTCCCTTCACGAGTTTCGTGTCTATGGACCGCTCAACGGACTGATTGTCGATCAGGACCGCGAACTATTGATCAAGCTCCGGGGTGCCAAGTTCAAGAGCTATGCGGATAAGTTCATCCCCCCGGCTAATCTGGCGTCGCAGCTTCTTGGGAACGTGCGGACGAACGTCAGGAGCTTTCTGGGGAACAAGTTCCACATGAAGGCCGGCATGAAGTGTTTGATCGAATCTTTCTATGACTCCATAGTTCAAGACACCCCTGTGCCGATCCCATATCGTGAGATTCTGTTAACTGCCAAGATCATGGACGATATCTTCGACCAGTTGCACGGTAGAACCGTGCCGGCACGGGAAAACGAGACATTCGATACCATGACAAGCCCTCGCTGAGCAACGGCACGAATGGTTTATCGATGAAATCGAAAATGCAAGAATTGGCCCCTGGCTTCGTGTCGGATGTCGACACCGTGGATGAGGCGGAGTGGTGCCAACTCCTCGAAGGCTTTGATGACGCAAACATCTACCAGACCTGGTCGTATGACGAGGTGCGATGTGGCCGAAAGAATATCAGTCATGTGCTGTTGAAGCACAACGGCCAAGTCGTCGCACTCGCCCAATCAAGAATCGTAAAAGTCCCGTTTGTTAGGGTTGGTATCGCCTATGTCCGTTGGGGACCGATATGGCAGCGCCGCGGTGAGCAATCGGATCCGGAGGTATTTCGTCAAGCCATCCGTGCCTTGCGAAACGAATATGCAGGGCGACGCGGGCTGGTGCTAAGGGTTTATCCAGCCCTATTTCGGGACTCTGCTTCCGAGACCTTCGCCTCGATTCTGGCCGACGAAGGCTTCCCGCCCCGAGGCAAAGAAAGGGTGGACAGGACGCTGTTACTCGATTTGAGCCTTCCACTCCCGGAGTTGCGCACCAGCCTGCGACCTCACTGGCACCGCTACCTCAAGGTTGCCGAGAAAAACGGGCTGGAGATCATTGAGGGCTCAGACGACAAAACGTTTTCCGCGTTCATCGAAATCTACAAGGAAATGGTCTCCCGAAAGAAATTTCCCGAGCCCAATGATATCGCAGAGTTCATCGCAATTCAGCGACGGCTCCCGGAAAGCTTGAAGATGAAGGTCATGTTGTGCAAGGCAGGCGATGAGGTATGCGCCGGACTGATCTGTAGCGCCGTCGGCAATACCGGAGTTTACCTGTTCGGGGCGACCAGCGATGCGGGACTGAAGAGCAGGGGGGCGTATCTCTTGCACTGGAAGTTGATCGAGTGGTTGAAGGGAAATGGTTTTACAGTTTACGATTTGAACGGAATTGATCCAGTCCTGAATCCTGGAACGTACAAGTTCAAGGCGGATCTGTGCGGCAAGAACGGGAAAGATCGCTACTTCATGGGACGCTTTGAGTCTTATGTCAATGCTTTCAGTCATTCGTGCGTGTCACGAGCCGATAGGCTGAATGAATTGCGTCGGACCGCAAGGCAGAAGTTGACGGGGTGGGCTCGGCGTAGTCCGGCAAGCGAGTCCAATCCGGCAGCGGGTACTGGTGTCCCTGAAGAAGTGAAGTTATAACCTGCTTGACGTGACAGGCAAAGGGACACGAAATGGATCTGATGGGGTCGCCTCAGCTGGCGCTTGGGCACAAAGCGGAATCAGCGAGTGTAGCACACAGGGAAAGACGGGTTTCGGACGCCGGCGTCAAAACCGGTGGCTTCCTTGTGGTGAATGCCGACGATTGGGGCCGAGATCCCGTCACCACAGACAGGACGCTGGAATGCTGGGAACGGGGAGCGGTGTCGTCGGTCAGCGGCATGGTGTTCATGGAAGACTCAGAGCGAGCCGCTGCTCTGGCTCGTCAGAAGGGAATCGAAACCGGTCTTCACCTGAACTTTACCACTCAATTCTCGGCTTCCAACTGTCCCGCTGGACTCCGGCAAAAGCAGGAAGAAGTTGGCCGGTATCTATTGCGGCACCGCTACGCCCAGATCCTATTTCATCCGGGACTTATGGTTTTTTTTGAGTATCTCGTGGCCGCGCAAATCGATGAATTTCGGCGGATTTACGGGAGCGAACCGGCCAGGCTCGACGGTCATCATCATATGCACTTGTGTGCGAATGTGATTCTTCAGCGGTTGCTGCCGCGCGGGACGATTGTGCGTCGGAACTTCTCTTTTGAGCTGGGCAAGACTGGCTTAGCCAACCGCCTCTATCGAAAGCTTTCGGATATGGCCCTGTCGAGGCGACACCTGATGACCGATTTTTTCTTCTCGCTGCCTCCTATCGAACCTGCAAGCCGGCTCCGCCGGATCTACTCCTTAGCTGGTCAATCTGTTGTTGAACTGGAGACCCACCCCGTGGTGCCGGAGGAATATCAATATCTCGCGGGGGGCGAGATCTTCCGTCAGATGGGGGAGGCAAGCATTGCGCCCCCCTCGGCGATACTGCGTCTTTCCACGGGAGATTATCTGTGAACATTTGCGGCAAGGATATAAACGTCCAAGGTCGAGTGATCCGGATTGCACAAGTCGATGGGGACGGCTTTGAGTTTCTGGAAAATCCCGAAGCGGTAATCGCGAGTCTGCGGAAATCGGGAGTTCGCATCGATCTCTTCACGTTCACGCAGAAAGTACTTGAAACCTCACCGAAATATACATACCCGACGGAATGGCACAACGTTGCTGCTCTACCGGTGTCTACATTCGAAAACTGGTGGACATGCCAAATCGACGGGAAGACCCGAAACATGGTGCGTCGCGCCGAAAAGAAAGATGTAGTCGTCCGTGAGGTACCCTTTGACGACACCCTAGTACGCGGCATTTGGGAAATCTATAACGAGTCTCCGGTTCGCCAGGGAAGACCGTTTCCCCACTATGGCAAAGACATCGAAGCAGTGCGTAGAATGAGCGCAACCTTCCCGGCCACCAGCATCTTTATCGGAGCATTTCTCGGTGACACGATAGTCGGTTTTGCTAAGCTGACATGCGATGAGACGGGCACACAAGCGGGTATTATGCACATACTCTCGAGGGCTGGGCATAGGGATAAGGCTCCAACGAATGCGTTGATTGCACAGGCAGTCCGATCCTGCGCCGAGCGTGGGATTTCCCATCTTGTTTATTCAAACTTCGCATACGGCAAAAAGCAGCATGACAGTCTTAGCGATTTTAAAGAAAATAACGGGTTCCTGCGTATCGATCTCCCGCGCTACTACGTGCCCTTATCTTACTTCGGACGCATCGCTCTTCGCTTAGGTCTGCACCATAGCTTACTAGACCAATTGCCCGAGCCCGTTGTCGCCAGGGTACGCAGCTTGCGAAATACATGGTACAACCGACAACTCCGGCCCAGGGCCGAGTCGCCTTCGATTACACCAGTTTCACGCTAAATGCCACGTATATTAGCGCTTCTGTTTTGTTGTGCCTTTATCCTGATCCTCTTTAAGCTGGATTCAAAGCCACGGTCTGGTGTGTCCACTGCGTTGTGGCTCCCATCGATATGGATGCTGATAATTGCTTCGAGAATGGTCGGGGAGTGGTTCAATCTGGGTGCTGGCGTACAGTCGGCTGATAGTTACGCAGACGGCAGTCCTGTAGACAGAAACATATTCTTGGTTCTTATACTGGCCGCCCTGGTCGTGGTGATCAAGAGACGACAGAGTATTAGCAAGCTCTTCCAAAACAATCGTTGGCTGTGCTTGTACATAGTTTATTGTGGCATCAGCATAGCCTGGTCCGACTTTCCGGTTGTGTCCTTCAAGAGGTACGTGAAGGAAATCGGCAACCTGTTGATGGTGATGATTGTATGGACCGAAGTCACTCCCGTAGAGGCGGTAAAGGTATTGATGAAACGGTGCGCCTATGTGCTCATACCCCTGTCGATTATCATGTTCAAATACTATCCAGAATTTGGTCGCAGTTACAGTAGGTGGACAGGGGATCTGTCGTTTACAGGTGTAACCAACAACAAGAATAGCTTGGGCGCGTTATGCGCCATTAGCGGCATCGGGCTGGCCTGGAGCCTTCTGTCAGAGCAAGGGCGATCGCAAGCAGCGCTTCGTAACAAGAAAGCATGGGTTCAGGGCGGAATGCTGCTCATGACAGTATGGGTTCTCGTGGAATCCCATAGCGCAACATCCTTGGCATGCTTTGTTCTCGGGGTGGGCATTCTTATAGCAACTCGGGTAAACGCGATAAGAAGGAACATAGGAGTGTATGTGGTTACAGCGATTGTTGCCGTGTCAGGCATGTTGCTAATGGGCAACGGCTTGTCCGTCACGACGGGAATGTTAGGGCGTGATGAAACGTTGACGGGAAGGACTGACGTATGGCACGCGGCCATAGGATTGGGTACAAACCCCGTAATTGGAGATGGATACAACAGCTTTTGGCTCGGCCAGAGAATGGAGAGAATGTGGGAGATGTTCTCGTGGCATCCCACTGAGGTGCACGATGGGTACTTGGACATCTATCTTGATCTCGGCGTTATTGGGTTGATAGTTCTGGCCGGGTTGCTGACCTCCGCGCTGGTGTTCGCCCTGAAGATGGTTCGCAGTGACTTCGAAGAGGGTGTCCTGCGATTGGCGGTATTGACTGTGGCGATACTGTACAACATTACGGAGTCGTCATTCAGACCGGGCCTTTTGGTGTATTTTGCACTTATTCTGGTTGTCTTCCGTCTACCGGCTGGTGTCCGACTCGGCCCTCGTGGCTTGCACGTGAGTTCCGCTGAGCCCATTGCTGTCACAAGCCCCGACAGAGTGGTCCAAAAGTTCGGTGTCTCGAGCGTTGCCCGTCCGTTGCGCGTTGGCGACCATTTGTTGACCTCCAGTTCCAGACTAAATGTGATGTGATCGCGCACGAGTGCGGGGTTAGTTGCCCGAGCCGCGATGCGCCCGCTCGCAAATATTTGCAGGGTGATCGGTTGCGCAATGTAAGGTCGAAACAAGGAGTAGGTATGCAAAGACACAGCACCAATTTCCTACGCGTCGTTGCGATTCTGTTGGTTATTAATTCCCACATGGACACTCTTTACCCTGCGAAGTTTGCCGTTCTCGCGACTGGCGGAATGATGGGAAATGCTCTTTTCTTCATGCTTTCAGGGTGGGGCTTGCTGTTAAGTATGCGGGAGAAGCCGAGATCGTTTGGGGAGTGGTATGGGCGGCGAATCACTCGTATTTACCCCCCGGTATGGGTCACAGTAATCCTGCTCACGTTTCCCTTAGGTATATACGGAGGTTCGATCACACTCGACAACAGTCTCGACGAAATGCGTAAGTTTTTTTATCCGCCGTTTTGGTTTTTGGAAGCGTTGATGATCTACTATGTTTTGATTTTCTTTGTCATCAGAGACTTTTCCTATAAGCGACTGGTTGGTGTCTCTCTGGCAGTGGGGATGGTGTACACCCTCTACTACGCTTTCTTGCTCGACCTCACGAAGTTTTCCATAGAAGGGACACCGTTTAGAGTCATTTTTTATTTTCTGGTCATGTTGTGGGGACTTTACCTGGGGGCGGAAAGCGACAAGCTACGGTTCAGAGGCACATGGGATGTCGTGTTATTACTAGTGTCGATCTCGTGCATATACGGGCATAAATACCTGATGCAACGCGGCCTGTTGCTGTCGTGGCAATGGGTTGAGCACTTGGCCTCGTTTCCGATGTTGTTTTTCTTCGCCAGGGTTGCACGATCCAGTTTTGTCAGCCAAACGATCATGGGCAGTCGGCACCTGGGGAAGGCGCTCACGTTTGTGAGCGGAATGACCCTTGAAATCTTCATGGTGAACAATTCAATCGACATTCTAGACGCCAAACTGGGACCTTTTCCCTTCAATGTGGTCGCCTTGCTGTCAATAAACGTGGCAATTGCGTTGCTGATACTCTACTGCGCGAAACCGATCCGCAAGTTCTTAGAAAACAATCGTTCGGTAGCCACATTTCCGCTGAATAAAACACAATTACCTTCGGAAGTTGCCTTAACAGCGCGCTGAACCGCCAAGAATTCTCTCAACCAAAAGGAGTCATTCGAAGGTTGTTGAATGCAAGGTGAGCGGCCACGGTCGCAAAAGCAGCTGCATTTGCCGTCCAAATTGTTCTTGAGATGATGAGGAATTAGTTGAAGCCTTTTGATAGTAGCGGAGCATTCCATCCGTTGGTGGAAGCAGGCGGATTGCGCCGGGCAGCCGTCCGAAGTGCCGCAGTTACGGTGCTTGCGCAAGGCGTTGCATTCGCAGTCCAGTTGACAGCCATGGTTGTCCTGGCACGGCTCCTGGTGCCCTCAGACTTCGGAGTGGTCACCATGGTGACCACTTTCAGCGTTCTGCTTGTGAGTTGCGGGCAGATTGGGTTCCCCGACGCTGTTCTCCAATCGGACGAGATGAACCATCTCCTTGCCAGCAATTTGTTCTGGATCAACGTGGGTATAGGTCTGGTTCTGACGTTGGTCTTCGCCGCAACCGGCTCGCTGCTGGCACGGTTCTATAGCGACCCACGCGTGACCCATGTTGCCATTGGCGTGTCGCTTACGATTTTCGTCACCAGCACTTCAGTTCTGCACCTCGCCCTCCTCAAGCGGGCGATGCGCTTTTCCGCCGTGTCCGCCAACGATATTGTGGCCCGTGCCGTCTCCGTGGTTGTTTCGGTGCTTCTTGCATGGGCTGGATGGGGATATTGGGCGCTGGTCGCAGGGGTGATCGCACAACCCCTTTCAACGTCCGTCGGCGCCTGGGTTCTGTGTCGCTGGATTCCTGGCCTTCCGCGGCGTGCGGACGGAACGGGAGCGATGGCACGGTTCGCGAGAAATCTCTTCGCTCGCTGGAGTGTGGGATACTTCACGCAGAATACGGATAACCTGCTGGTGGGCTGGCGATTTGGTTCCGGCCCGCTAGGCTTCTACAAAAAGGCATATGACCTTTTCGTGCTTCCGTTCAACTTGCTAACTGTGTATCCCGTAGCTGTATCCACCCTGAGTCGACTAAACCGCGATCCTGCCCAATACCGGCGCTATTTCCTTCGAGGCTTATCCATTCTGGCCTTGCTAGGTATGGGGTTGGGTGCGAGCCTTACTCTAGTAGGTAAGGATCTAGTGCGTCTCATGCTCGGTCCCCGCTGGGAAATGACAGGACAGATCTTCACGCTTTTCGGACCTGGGATCGGGGCCATGTTGATCTACAGCACTCACGGCATGCTTCATCTTTCCCTCGGAACCACGGGCCGCTATTTCCGTTGGGGGCTCATCGAGGTTACGGTGACCTGCCTCATGTTTTTCCTGGGATTGCGGTGGGGCCCATCCGGCATCGCGCTGGCCTGGACAGCCTCCTACTGGCTTCTGACGCTGCCCTCGTTCTGGTACGCCGGCAAGCCGATACAACTGGGCGTCGGCCTAATCCTGGCTGCGGTATGGAAGTATACGCTGGCCTCTTTCGCGGCAGGTGTGGCTTGCTTCGAGATTGTCCGGCAGCTTTCATCGTTGACTGCCATGGCAGGCGCCGCCGGAGCGCTGGTTCGGATCGTGGTGACTTCCGCGTTGTTTGTTGCCCTCTACATTGGGGCCGTCATCATGTTGCACGGCGGCTGCGAGCCTCTTTATCAACTGCTGCGACTGGTGAAGGAGATGGCGCCATGGAGCAAGGTTTCGAAACCTTCTTCGGCAGGGGCCGTGCCTTCTGCCGGCGACGCTGGTTTAGTTCTGGCTCCAACCGGCAGCGGGGAAGCCACCTAGACCGAGGATAATCGGAATGACAACCTGTTTTTCATCTCCGCCGACCGTTGTGAAAGATGCGGAACCCGCTACACAGCAACCGCTGAAGCGGCCCACCGAGGTTGGAGCGGCTCTACTCACCGGCGGTTTTGACCGGCCGTATGCATTCGGCCTAGCTATGGCATTGGCCTCAAAAGGCATTTGCCTGGATGTGATCGGCAGCGATGAAGTGGACAGCCCGGAGCTGCATACCACTCCCCAACTGAAATTTCTCAATCTCGAAGGAAGCAAGCGAAGCACCGGCCTGGCGGCGAAAATATCCAGGGTGTTGACCTACTACGCGCGACTCCTCAGTTATGCTGCGACTGCCAAGCCAGAGATATTTCATATCTTATGGAACAACAAGTTTCAGTTTTTCGATCGAACGCTCCTGATGCTCTACTACAAGGCGTGGGGGAAGAAGATCGCGCTGACGGTACACAACGTGAATGCAGGCAAGCGGGACAGAAATGACTCGCTTTTCAATCGCCTTACATTAAGAACGCAGTATCTGCTTGCCGATCATTTATTTGTGCACACCGAAAAAATGAAAACTGAGCTGTGCCAGGATTATGGGGTTCGTGCCCGAGCAATCTCAGTTATCCCTTTTGGCATCAACAACTCTGTCCCAGACACAGATCTTACCTCGGCTGAGGCGAAACAGCGCCTGGGCATCAGGAACGATGAAAAGACAATCCTATTTTTTGGCGCGATCCGGCCGTACAAGGGTCTCGAATACCTGACAGATGCGTTTCGGCAGCTTTCGGCCCGCAATGTGGACTACCGGCTGATCATTGCCGGCGAGCCCAAAAAAGGCTGCGAGAAATACATCGGGGATATCCAGCAGGGAATCAGCAATGACCCCAGCCGGGAGCGGGTAATTCAAGAGATTCGCCATATTCCCGATGAGGAGACGGAGCTTTATTTCAAAGCAGCAGACGTCGTGGTGCTGCCTTATACGCAGGTTTTTCAGAGTGGTGTGCTTTTCTTGGCGTATAGCTTCGGTCTGCCTGTAATCGCCACGGACGTCGGTTCCATCAAGGAAGACGTAATCGAAGGCGAGACAGGCTTTCTGTGTAAACCATGCGATGCAGTCGAGTTGGCCAGGGCCATCGGGACATATTTTGAGAGTGATCTATTCAAGACTCTGGGCCGGCGACGGCAAGAAATACGTGACTACGCCGGAGCAAGACATTCATGGGACACCGTCGGCGCGGTGACCCGAAACGTCTATGTAGAGTTGGCGGCGAGATAAATCATGCGGCCCCTCGTATCAATTCTCATTCCTGCGTACAACTCCGAGAAATGGATCGCGGACACGATTCGTTCGGCGATGGCGCAGACCTGGCAACCCAAAGAGATCATCGTCGTGGATGACGGATCCACGGATCGCACACTTGAAGTTGCGCGGCAATTTGAATCGGAGTCGCTGCGAGTTGTCACACAAGAGAACCAAGGTGCCGCAGCGGCCAGAAATAAAGCCTGCTCCCTAAGCCAGGGAGACTACATTCAATGGCTGGACGCCGATGATCTCCTGGCTCCGGACAAGATCACCAGACAGATGGAAGCGCTGAGCGTAACGGATACGCGGCGGGTACTTCTCTCCTCATCTTGGGGACACTTCATGTACCGGCCCCATCGGGCACGGTTCGTTCCCACCGCATTGTGGTGTGATCTGTCTCCCGCCGAATTCCTTGTGCGCAAACTAGGTCAAAAGGCAGCGATGCAGACTTCCGCGTGGCTGGTCAGTCGCGAGTTGACCGAAGCTGCTGGCGCATGGGATGTCAGCATGATTTCGGACGATGATGGCGAATACTTCTGCCGCGTGCTTCTTGCGAGTGAGAGGGTTCGGTTTGTGCGAGAAGCCCGGGTTTATTATCGGTCGGTTGGAACGGGAAGCCTGAGCTACATCGGCCGATCAAACGCTAAGTTAGACGCATTGTGGCGCTCCATGCAGTTGCACATCCGCTACCTACGGTCTCTGGAGGACAGTGAAAGGGTCCGAGTTGCTTGTATCAAGTATTTGCAAAACTATTTAATTGATTTCTATCCGCTTAGGCTCGACATCATCGAGCAGTTGCGCCAGACAGCGAAGGATTTGGGAGGACGACTGGGCTCTCCACGACTGTCCTGGAAATATTCATGGATACAGGCAGTTTTCGGGTGGGATTTTGCCCAGAGAGCTCAACTGCTCCTGCCACGCGTCAGGTGGTCGCTTGTGGGGCTCTGGGACCAAGCGATTTTTCGAATGGAACGCAAACAACTTGTACGGACCAATTCGGAATCGTGAAACCAGCTATACGAGCAGCGGACGCGGGGCACGGAAACCCAATCGTACGTACCTTTTCCACTCTAGGAGTGCACCTTCGTGTCTGGAGTTCCGTCCTG
This sequence comes from Terriglobales bacterium, assembly GCA_035484735.1. Classification (GTDB taxonomy): domain Bacteria; phylum Acidobacteriota; class Terriglobia; order Terriglobales; family Acidobacteriaceae; genus JABCZH01. The sequence continues at coordinate 189,037 of DATHOQ010000036.1, forward strand.
TGCTCTGTATAAGATGTTCCAAAGGAAATCTTACAGTTCAATGATGGGCCTGGTTCGGGCCTCAGCGAGGTAACACTTGACGCGGAAAAGCTGGTCCGTCTTCCCTTTTATGCTGGTCTGCCTTTCCTTTGGAGCCCACGCAGCAAACGTGAATGCGGCGTCTTGTTCGTCATCTGATGTCCAAACTGCTGTCAACAGCGCGTCCACGGGCGACACGGTAGTGATCCCTTCAGGCAACTGCACGTGGACATCACCGGTCACGATAGCCAGCAAAGGAATCGTCGTCCAAGGCCAGACAACCTGCACCGGAACTCCGGTATCGTCCTGCGTGGACAGCACCAACATTACTGACAACACAAGCGGCGACAATCCGGCGTTTGACATTGCGGGGCTGGACGCAAACCACTTCGTGCAACTGACAGGAGTGACCATCACCACTCAGGCGGTCATTGCCGATGGCGTCATTCAGATCTACGGAGCCGGAAACAACAATTTCACGGGCACGGTCAGTTTTCGTGTAGATCATGTCCATATGAAAGACCCTACAACCGGGGGGCGTGGCATTTCTGTTTTCGGCGTATATGGGCTTATCGACCATTACTTGGTGGACGTTACTGATGTTAGCGGTTCCGATCAGTCGATCTCGCTTTACGGTTCATCCATTGGTGCCGACGGCGGATTTACTCCTTGGATGAGTCCGCTTAGTCTCGGTACGGCCAATGCGGTTTATGTTGAGGACTCGACCTTTAACTACGCCAACCAAAACGAAGATTCCATCGATGCCTATACCGGGGCGCGATTAGTGATTCGGCACAACCAGTTCAATAACATCAGTCAGGGTTTTCACGGTACCGACAGCGGGAACAATCGGTCGGTGTTTTCTTACGAGATTTACAACAACACCTACACCAACAATTCCACGACTACGCTGCGCGCTGCCGGGATGCGGGGTGGCACGGGCGTCATCTACAACAACACCTACGGTGGTAGTCACGGCACATGGTACGATATCACCCCGATGAACTACCGCGCATGTCCTCCGTTGGACCAAAGCCAATGGCAAACCTGCGATGGCACGAACTGGGAGATTGGCTCGACGGACTTCTCAAATATTGGTTCTCGTACTTGTAGCACCAACGGAGGCGTGAAATTCTGCGCGATCAACCGGGACACCGTTTGCACAGCGGACGCCACGTGCTCGGCGATCACTCAAGGCGATACCTGTTCGACGTACTTCGATGGCGCGGGAGCGGGTGGAAATGCCTGCCGCGACCAAGTTGGGCGTACCCACAATCAGGTTCTCTCTCCCCTCTATGCCTGGAACAACGGTTCAATCGGCATCACGCCATACAATGGCGGGTACAGTTGCGGGCTGGGCCTGTCTAACTATCTTCAAGCAGGTCGGGATTACATCAACGGCAGCACTATGCCGGGCTACGTAGCCTATACCTATCCAGACCCGCTTCAGGGAGGTTCACCTCCGGCGCCTCCAACGGGCCTCAGCGCCCAAGTTCAGTGATATTTTGTCCCATTTCTGCACATAAAGCTGTGGCACACTGTGCCGCGAAACGGCTTGCAGCAGGCTCAGGTGAAGGTTCCAACCTCCCTTCTGCATCCCCCCAAGGTCGAGCTCAGTAGCGGTCCTGCGGAATCGAACCTGCATCGCTAAGCTAGCTCAATCCTAAAGTAAGATTAACTTGTCATGCGAATGAACAAGATCGCCCTAGTCACCGGTGCGGAAGGCTTTATCGGATCGCACCTCGTCAGGTTCCTTCAAGCGAAGGGGTGGGACGTAGTCGGCACCTATCTTCCGCATGGGTTGAATTTGTTTCCCAAACTGAAGAACGTGCGGTTCGCGCAATGCGACCTCGCCAACGGTCAGCAGGTGGAACAACTCTTCAAACAGAATCAGCCGACGCATGTGTTTCATCTGGGGGCGCAGAGCTTGCCGACCGTATCCTGGGTGGATCCGGTCGGGACGTTCGAATCTAATATTATGGGCTCGCTGCACGTGTTCGAGGCGGTTCGGCACATGAAGCGCCTTCCAGTCGTAGTTTCGGCCTGCTCGAGCGCTGAGTACGGACACGTTCCCGCGTCGGCCATACCGGTGACTGAAGAGCAGGCGCTTCGACCTTTGCACCCTTACGGAATCAGCAAAGTGTGCCTGGATCTGCTGGCACGACAATATTTTCTGGATTACAAGATTCCCGCAGTGAATTTGCGGCTTTTCAACACTACGGGTCCGGAGAAAACAAACGACGCGGCGTCGGATTTCGTGCGCCAGGTGATTCGCATCAAGAAGGGCCTGCAGCCCCCCCTTATCGAGGTGGGAAACTTGAAGCCCCATCGCGCCATCCTCGACGTCAACGACACGGTGAATGGCTTTTACCTGGCTGCACTCAAAGGAAAGCGCGGCGAGGCGTATAACCTTTGCGCGACTACGACCCACGAGGTTGGCCAGATACTGCGAACCGCGATCCGCCTTGCAGGCGTAAAAGCGGAGATACGGCCTGCCGCCCGTCTGATGAGGCCTTCCGACGAGAAGATCATCTTCGGCAGTACCAAGAAAATCCACAAAGACACGGGATGGAAGCCCGTGTTTTCGATCGAACAGACCCTGACATCGATGTTGGAATACTGGGACCGGGTAATGTAGCGTCACATGCTCAAGCGATCCAGAAGATTCGTAAGTCGAAAGCACCATGACAGGTGACGTTAAAGCTGTTCTCCTGGTTGGTGGATTGGGAACCCGCTTGCGCTCAGTTGTGCCTTCTGCGCCCAAGGTTCTCGCCTCGCTCGGAAAGAAATCTTTTCTCGAGTTGCTGATTGGGCAGCTCAGTTCGCAGGGAATCCGTCGCTTGGTCATGTGCACGGGATATCTAGCAGACCAGATCGAGAAGGAATTTGGCGACGGGCGCGCATGGGATATTACGATTGAATATTCAAAAGAAGAGAAACCTCTCGGTACGGCAGGCGCAGTAAAGCGGGCTCAGCAATTTCTGCAAGACGTTCCCGACTTTCTGGTAATGAACGGAGACTCATTTCTCGAGATCAATTTCTGTAACTTGATGGAATGTCATCGAAATCACGATGCAATGGCGACGATGGCCGTAGTGCGGGTAGAGGACACCAGTAGATACGGAACCGTGCAAGTCGACTCTGGCGGCCGAGTCCGAGGGTTTGCCGAGAAGACGGGCAGCGAAATAGCTGGATTGGTGAACGGCGGCGTCTACGTTTTTAATCAGTTGGTCTTTCAATATATTCCCGAGGGACCGGCCAGCCTCGAAAGAGACGTATTTCCTCGATTGCTGGACCAAGGGGTGTACGCACTGGAACAGCACGGAATGTTCATTGATATCGGTACGCCGACCGACTATGCGCGCGCTCAGCAGCTTTGTGATTCCCTCAACCAGGCGGCCGCTAGAGGTCGACTCCCTGATTCCGCAGCCGGGAAATGAGTTGGTACGTATTTAGAAGGATCGAACTAGAGAAATGAACGATACTGGAAACTTCGAACAACGTGTACGCCGCTCGATCCAGGCATCTATTGCCGTGAAGCAGCTTTTGCTGGGGAATGGCGAAATCATATCCATAATCGCCCACGTCAGTGAACTCTTGGTGGACACATTCTCGAAGGGGAACAAGGTGCTTCTGTTCGGTAACGGCGGAAGTGCTGCGGATGCCCAGCACATCGCTGCGGAATTTGTGGGACGCTTTGCGTTTAATCGGCCTGCTCTGCCCGCCTTGGCCCTATCTGTGAATCCATCGTGTGTCACGGCGATCGGCAACGATTACGGATTTGACGTGGTTTTTTCCCGGCAAATTGAGGCTTTGGCGCGCCCGGGCGACCTCGCCATTGGCATTTCAACCAGTGGTAATTCGCCCAATGTACTCCATGGCCTTACAACGGCCCGCAAAATGGGGCTTGGCACGGTTGCCATGGCCGGTTGCACCGGCGGTAAAGTCAAGGATGCTGTGGACCATTGCGTTTGTGCGCCATCGAACGAGACACCGCGCATCCAGGAGTGCCACATCTTGATCGGACACATCATTTCAGAGCTGGTGGAAGAAACAATATTTCATGAACAAAGCCGCGTTTCTAGATCGTGACGGTGTCATCAACCAAAAGGCCCCGACCGAAGAAGAGTATATAACTCGTTGGGAGGAGATGCAGATTCTCCCCGGAGTAGTGGAAGCGATTACTCTTCTCAACCGGGCTGGGTTTCACGTGGTCGTAGTCAGCAACCAGCGCTGCGTGGCGAAAGGGTTGTTGACCGTATGTGAGTTGGATTCTTTGCATCAGCGGCTACGCAACGAGCTTGGGGCTTTGGGCGCGAAGATCGATGAAATCTATTATTGCCCGCACGAGGAGCAGCCTCCTTGCAGTTGCCGCAAGCCTGAGCCTGGCATGCTGTTTACGGCTGCGAGCGAACACCAGATTGATCTGAATTCTTCGTGGATGATCGGCGATTCGGAGAAAGATGTGAAGGCTGGAAGAAGAGCGGGATGCAGGACCGCTAGAATTCTGAGACCTCGCGTCACCGCCGACGGTAACGCTGATGTAATCGCACCATCCCTGCTTGACGCCGTCCACCAGATCCTTGAGCATGAGGCGACGGTGCCTGACCGTCAGGAAGGCGGAGCGGTGAAAGCCAATCTCGGGAACGTTTCTTAACGGATGGAAGACCTTACACATGATCATAACTAGCACTCCGCTTCGCATTTCTTTTTTCGGGGGCGGTACCGATTATCCTGTTTGGTACCGCCAATATGGTGGATCGGTATTGTCAACCACCATTGACAAGTCCTGCTACATAACTTGTCGTCGGCTGCCGCCTTTTTTTGAGTACCATAGCCGAATTTCCTATTCCAAGATTGAAAACGTCGACAGGAACGACGCGATTCAGCACCCCTCGGTGCGCGCGTGCCTGCAATTTGCGGGAATGGATGAGGGAGTCGAGATTCACCACGTAGCGGACCTGCCCGCTCGCAGCGGTTTGGGTACGAGTTCTGCATTCACGGTGGGCCTTTTGCTCGGCCTGTACGCGCTCAAGAATCAGATGCGCGATAAGCACGCCCTGGCCTCGGAAGCCATTCACGTAGAGCAGGATCTGCTACACGAGGCCGTTGGTGCACAGGATCAGGTGAGCGCCGCATACGGCGGCTTCAATCGCATCGATTTCGGGACGGATGGCTCGATTGACGTGAGGCGCATGGTGACTTCTCAGGACCGGGTGGCAGAACTCGAGCAGCACTTGGCGCTTTATTTCACGGGTTTCTCACGGTTTGCTTCTGAAATCGCGCAGGAGCAACTGAGAATGACGCCTCACAAGCAGCAGGAGTTAAACACGATGTTGCAATTCGTGAGCGAAGCCGAAGCGATTATTGCGAATCCCAATCGCTCAATCCTTGACTTCGGACGACTGCTGCACGAGAGCTGGAAAATAAAGAGAACCCTGACACAAAAAATCTCAAACGCCAGCATCGATGAAATCTACGAGGCGGGTCTCAGCGCTGGCGCGCTCGGCGGCAAGTTACTGGGAGCCGGCGGAGGAGGCTTCATGCTGTTCTTTGTACCACCGGAACGGCGCGAAGCCCTAAGAGCCAGGCTGAACAAATTGCTTTGTGTTCCGTTTAGTTTCTCCAATCGGGGAAGTCACGTAGTTGTCTATGAGCCAGAGATGGTCTATGACCAATCCTTGACGAGGGAGAGGTCTGAAGTATACTCGCAGCGACCCTGAAATGGCTTTCGCATGTCTATCACACCATCATCCGCCGCCGGTATTTGCGATTCTCCGGTCCGCCATCTTGCTTTAGCGACAGATTCCGGATCCGCAAGGGACTGACAAGATATAAACTGCGAGCCCAGCCCACGCGACGATCATCGGTGCTGACTGGCTCAGAAATGCTTTAACTCGCTCGCCCCTCCGAGTAGACCATCTAGCGCGCTTAGCGCAGTCGAAAGTGCAGCAGACGACCCGCAAATTGCGGCTACTCAAATCGTTTGGAGCGTAAAAACGACATGACCGACGGCTTGGTCGAATACTACAACCTTCCCGAGAGCTTGGTAGGGATTGTCCAACAGGGGGAATCGAAGATTGGCAATGGGTATTTCCGGTTCGGGACCGAGATTTGCTATGGACAATGCGCGGGCCTCAACCTGGTGAGCACTTTAAATGGTTCGCTGGCGGATGCTCTGCCGGGCACTAGCAGCCAGAACGGAACGGTTTCGTTGCCATTCGATCTGGCCCAGGTGGCCGATAACCTTCGCAACGAGCGCTACGTCAGACGGTCGATCCTCAACTCAACGACGGCCGCGGCCTACTACTTGGTACGCCCGCTACTGCCGGTCGCGGTCCGCAAACATCTTCAGAAAACGCTTCTGATGAATTGGGACAAGTTGACTTTCCCCCATTGGCCGGTGGACTTTACAGTGGACAATTTATTCGAGCGATCAATGCTGCTGGTCCTGCGGTCACGCGGACTTGATCGAATCCCGTTTGTCTGGTTTTGGCCGGAAGGCACAAGCAGTTGCGCCATTATGACTCACGATGTTGAGACTACCGCGGGCAGGGATTTCTGCTCCAGCCTGATGGATATCGACGACCGTTTCGGAATCAAGGCGTCGTTCCAGGTTGTCCCGGAACGCAGATACGATGTCCCTGCCTCCTATATCAATGAAATTCGTGGCCGTGGATTCGAAATCAACGTTCAGGATTTAAATCACGATGGGCGCCTGTTTCGAGACAGAAAAGAGTTTCTGACACGAGTCCCTAAGATCAACGCCTACGGTCGCCAATGGGGCGCACGTGGTTTCCGCTCGGCTATTCTCTACAGACGGCAGGAGTGGTTTTACTCCCTGGAATTCTCCTACGACATGTCAGTACCGAACGTGGCTCACTTAGATCCGCAGCGAGGCGGATGTTGCACGGTGATGCCGTACTTTGTTGGAGACGTCCTGGAATTGCCGGTCACTGCTACTCAGGACTACTCCCTGTTTCATATTCTCAACGATTACACGATCGATTTATGGAAGCGCCAAATCGGCCTCATCATGGAGCGGCACGGGCTGATTAGCTTCATTGTCCACCCCGATTACATCATCGGCCCTCGTGCGAGACGCACTTACGAAGAGCTGCTTACTTATCTGGCGCAGTTGCGAGGGGAGCGAAACATTTGGATGCCTACTCCAGGTGAAGTAGATCACTGGTGGAGACAACGCGCGCAGATGCGGCTTGTAGCGGATGGCGACTATTGGCGCATCGAAGGTTCCGGAAAAGAGCGAGCGCGGATCGCCTATGCGAGCGAAGAAAATGGCCGGCTCGTGTTGTCCCTCCAGGGAGCAAATAGGGCAATGGATACGCCCGTTCGCAAGTGAGAAGACTCGTGACCGAAGTCTAACGATGATTGCCGATCCACATACTGCGGAGCAAAACCGAAAGTGAAGCCAAGCGTCCTTGTTACCACGACGTGTCACTGGTTTCCGACTGCCCGTTTGGCAGTGGCTCTGGCAAATGCCGGATTCACGGTTGGAGCTGCCCACCCGTCTCGCCACCCCCTATGCAAGACGACCGCGGTTTCCAAGACATATCCGTATCGGGGCTTGGCGCCACTGACTTCGTTCGCTGTTGCGATTTCCGCGATGAAACCAGATCTAATCGTTCCAGCGGATGACTATGCCGCCCGGAACTTGCACAGCCTCTATGATCGAGAATCTCGCTCCGGAAAAGGAGAGCTTGGCGCGCTAATAGAACGGTCACTCGGATCGCCTGAGAGCTTTTCCGTCGTGAACGCAAGATCGGCCTTTATGCAATTGGCCGAGCAATCGGGCGTGCGCGTTGCGCAAACGCAGGTTATCGCGACCGCCGGTGAGCTCAGGCGGTGGATTTCCCGGGTGGGCCTGCCTACGGTGTTGAAGGCAGACGGAACTTCCGGCGGTGACGGCGTAAGAATCGTCCACACCCTCGAAGATGCAGAGCAAGCACTTCGTGACTTGCAAGCTCCGCCGCTTTTGGCGCGGGCGGCCAAGCGGGCGCTGGTCGACCAGGACCAGACGCTGCTGTGGCCATCACTGCTTCGACGCCGATCGTTGGTAAACGCGCAGGCATTCGTATCGGGGAGTGAAGCGACCAGCACCGTCGCGTGCTGGAAAGGCAAGATCCTGGCCAGTCTCCATTTCGAGGTGCTCAAGAAGGCAGATTCGGCGGGACACGCCACGGTTGTGCGCTTGATCGAGAACGCCGATATGTCTAAGGCTGCCGAGATCATGGTACGGCGTCTTAACCTGTCGGGTTTGCTGGGGTTTGATTTCATCCTGGAGGCAGATACGGGACACGCGTACCTCCTAGAAATAAATCCGCGAGCCACACAGGTTGGGCACCTTACGCTTGGCCATGGGCGCGATCTTCCCGCAGCTTTGTATTCCGCCGTGTCTGGCGAGTCTCTTCAGCCGGCTCCGATAGTTACGGACAGAGACACTATCGCGCTTTTTCCGCAGGAATGGATAAGAGATCCTGGCAGCGAATTCCTGCGCTCGGCATATCACGATGTTCCATGGGAAGAACCCGAATTAGTTCGCGCCTGCGTTCAAGCCGGTCGGAAGCAGCGTGGCTGGTATTCCGAGCAAAACGCGGATCGGGTACTTGCTGCAGCCTGCCAGATTCCGGAGCACAAATGAGAAGGCCGCTTCGAATAATGAAATTCGGCGGGACGTCGGTCGGTGACGCGTCTTGCATCGCGAAAGCGGTCGAGATCATTCGCGCGGCTGCACAGGAGAGTGAAGTCCTGGTAGTCGTCTCTGCCATGAGTGGCGTGACCAACAAATTGATCGACGCAGGCACAAAATCAGAAGCGGAAGACCGTGCCTCGGTCGCATTGATCATCGAGGATCTGCGAGAGCAGCACGTCGCAGTAGTCAACACACTGATCCATTCCGCTGCCCAGCGAACTCGCATCACCCGGGAAATTAACAATTTGCTTCAGGAAGGCGAGCGCCTGTGCCAAGGCACGGCGTTGCTGCGCGAACTGACGCCGCGCTCGCGCGATTCGATATCGAGTCTAGGTGAGCGTCTCTCCGCTCCGATCATCGCGGCTGCGCTCGCGGAATTGGGAGTGACGAGCCAGGCAATCGAAGCTACCGAACTCATTCAAACCGACTCGTGCCATGGCGCAGCGGACCCCCATATGGACGTAACTCGAAAACGCTGCGAGGCGCGCCTGCTCCCGCTATTGCGGGAAGGTATCGTTCCAGTGGTGACCGGTTTCATTGGTGCTACTGCGAACGGCGTGCTGACGACACTCGGGCGCGGCGGGTCGGATTATTCGGCGACCATCTTGGGCGCAGCTCTGGGAGCCGATGAGATCCTCATTTGGACGGATGTGGACGGCATGATGACGGCTGATCCGCGCTTGGTGCCCGGCGCCTGCACCATTGCTGAAATCTCGTATCGCGAGGCTGCCGAACTGGCGCACTTTGGCGCCAAGGTGCTCCATCCGAAAACTCTTCGCGCGCTGACGCAATGCGGCATTCCACTTTGGATCCGCAATACTTTCGCGCCTGAACAGGCCGGAACCAAAATCACTCCCGCAGGTCCACCGAACGGCAGAGGCATCCGAGGCCTTACCTGTACCAGCGACGTCGCAATGATTACGGTTGGTGGTCCGGGCATTGTCGGTGTGCCTGACGTTCTGGGGCGCACCTTCGCCACTACTGCGGCAGTTCGAGCCAATGTGCTGCTGATTTCGCAATCCTCTTCGCAAAATGACATTTGCCTGGTGGTTTCCTCAGTAGTCGCAAAACCCACGGTCGAGGCGCTGCGTCGCGAGTTTGCCCACGACCTGACGCACGAAAAAGTGGAACATGTCACTCTTGACCCCACGGTGGCGATTGTCACTGTTGTCGGCCGTAACATGCGCGGGTCGGAGATCGTCGGGCGCACGTTCGGCGCGCTCGGCCGATCAAGCGTCAACGTCATCGCGATCGCGCTAGGTTCTTCCGAATGCAATCTCTCTTTTGTGGTCGCCAGAGACGATATGGAGGCAGCGCTCGTTACCACCCATAGCGAATTTCAACTGGGTGGTCCTGAATACGGCCACCTTTCGCTGGCGAAACCCGGCGAATCTAAGGCGGCCAGTACCGATCGCGCCTGAATGTCGGTTCTTGCGGAACGGAAACCGGGACCTCCGAAGAGATGTACAAGAAAGGGTCTTACAAAGGAAGGCTATCGATCAGCGAACTTAGATCGAACTCCAAAACATCGGTACAGAAGAAAAACCACCTGTCGCAGCCCCTGCCTGGTTACGAGCACGAACCAGGCCGACCTTCCGATCGCAGATTGTGCTGAGGTCTTCCACATGGACCACAGCATACTGAAACGCTGCCGATGGCTCACACGAATCTTCACTCCTTTGGAAGCGATGATGTCGAATACCCTGGCTTCTAGGTATGCCGACCGGAGATCCTTGCGCAGGCACGCCAGTAAAGACAATGGAATCGAATGTTGAACGACAGCGCTGGGAACGAATAAAGGAAGCTCTCCACTCTGCATGAGGTTCGCTAGCAGAAACGTATCTTCGGCGCGAATGGCGATCGGGTCGAATACGCCCTGGTCGAAGTCGACTCTGGTTCGTCGCAGGGCAAATCCCGCGGTGTTCAGGTATCGAATGCAGCCGTTCGGCTGCAGCATATGATTCTGAAACGTTTCGAGCCGCAGTTGCTCTGCTCTGCCGACAAACTGCGAGCAATCTCCGACCAGATGCAGTTGAAAAAAATCGTGTTGGGGCGAGTTGTTGATCGCCGAATCCAAGGCAACGAGACAATCCTTCTCGAATCTACAGTCAGCGTCCACGAACAGCAGCGCCGATCCTTTAGACTCCTGAACACCACGATTTCTGGCCACCGAAATTCCTGCGTGAGGTTGCCTCACAATGGTCAGAGGGTAACTCTGAACCCACTGCTGGATGTAGTCAGGGGTAGGCTCGCTACTGCCATCGTCCACCACGATGACTTCGAAGTTTGGGGCGTTGGCTTGCTGAGTCAGGGAGCGCAGGCATGCATTGAGCGGCACCCAGTCGTTGTAAACACCGATGACGATGCTCCACAGGGGAGTTGTAGGGGAGATCGAGTCGCGCGTGGCCATGCGTCTTCCCGAGCTTAGTGGAAAGCATCAGGTCCCGCAAGATCTGGTTTTACGCCGAAAGAACTAGGCAGCGCGTGATTTCTGTAGCACAAGCTCCACCCGAAATGTGTGGAGTGCAATCATTCTGAGATGAAGGAAGGTCAATCAAGCGTGAAAGTGAATAACGTTGTCGCGCGTTCTTCCCAAACTGTGAGTCGGACGGCTGCGGTGCACTGTGACGTTGCGGTCATCGGGGCTGGCCCTTATGGCCTTTCGGCAGGGTCCCACTTCAAGGCGAATGGGATCACAGCGCGTGTATTCGGTGAACCGATGGATTTCTGGGCGAACAAGATGCCAGAAGGCATGCTCCTTCGTTCACCCCGCGTCGCATCCAGTCTGTCTGACCCCGACAGGGCCTTCACACTTGAAGCGTATGAGGCTATGTCGAAGAGAAAGCCCTGCTGGCCGGTTCCCTTGGAGACGTTTGTAGAATACGGGAAATGGTTCCGACACCAATTGGGTTCGGAACTCGATCAGAGGACCGTACTGCGTGTGGACCGGGACCAGCCGGGATTCAGGCTTACATTGGGAGACGGCGAGGAGATTCGCTCGACATATGTGGTGATCGCCGCAGGGATTGGCCCGTTTAAGAAGAAGCCCGATGTGTTCAAAAGCCTCTCCCCTCAACAGGCAATTCACTGCTACGAGGGGAGGGAAGTGCGACAATTTTCCGGAAAAAGAGTTGCAGTCATCGGCGCAGGACAGAGCGCCCTGGAATCGGCAGCACTTCTACACGAAGCTAATGCGCAGGTTGAGGTGATTGCGCGAGAGTCGGATCTGCGCTGGATCGGCATGCACTCCTGGTTGCACCATATGGGTCCGATTTCGTCGCTGCTCTATTCTCCACATGATGTGGGGCCGCTCGGAATCAGCCGTCTGGTTGCGTATCCCAAACTTGTTTCCCATATTCCCTTGAAGATACGGGATAAGATGCGAACACGCGCGGTGCGAGCGGCTGGAGCTCCTTGGCTCATCCAGCGATTGGCTGCGGTCAAGATTTCGACGGGACGCAGAGTGTCGGAGGCCAAAGCCTTGGGCGATGAAGTCACGCTTAAGCTTGACGACGGCAGCGAGCGCCACGTAGACCATGTGTTACTTGGAACCGGTTACCGGGTGGATATTTCCCGCTACGATTTCCTTCCGCCAGAATTGACAGGGGACATCGAGCAGTTTGACGGCTATCCGAAGCTCAGCAGCGGTTTCCGTAGCTCTGTGCCCGGACTACACTTCATTGGCGCCACAGCGGCCCGAAGCTTCGGGCCATTGCTTTATTTCGTGGCAGGCACGGAGTCGGCGTCTCGGGCGCTAGTTTCGCATCTGTCGAGAAGCCGTCGGTAGTCCGGGCTCTCAATGAATCCTTCCCACAAAGAAATAGCCATGAACTCCCAGCAGGTGGGAGCGGTGGTCATTGGTGGTGAACACCCCGGACTGGGTATTGCTCGGAGCCTAGGGCGCAGGGGCATCCCAGTCTATGTCATCGACGACCAGCACTCGGTTTCAAAATTTTCCAAGTACGTTACCCAAGTCGTCCGGGTAAAGGATTTGCGAGATGAGCAAAAGACGGTCGACAGTGTGATGGAAGTTGGTCAGCGCTACGGGCTGAAAGGCTGGGTTTTGTTTCCCACCAGAGATGAAACAGTGGCTGCATTCTCCCGCCACCGCGATCGGCTGGCAGAGTTTTTTCGTGTTACCACCGCACATTGGGATACAGTACGGTGGGCGTGGGACAAGAAAAATACCTATGATCGGGCACTGGAACTCGGGATCCCGGTTCCACACACATACAATCCCAGAACCGACGAAGAGCTGGTTGGACTTTATAGCCGCCTGCCGCTAGCTATCAAGCCGGCTGTGAAAGAGAATTTTTTCTACGCCACCGGAGCCAAGGCGTGGCGTGCCGAGACCCCCGATCAGCTCAACGATCTTTATCGGAAGGCGCATCGCCAAATCAGGCGCGAAGAAATTCTGATCCAGGAGATTATTCCTGGCGATGGTCGGCAGCAATATTCCTATTGCGGATTTTTTCGTGATGGTAAGGCGCTGAGCACTCTGGTGGCGCGGCGGATACGCCAGCATCCCCGAGAATTTGGCCGGGCAGCTACCTACGTGGAGACAATTGAACTCCCTGAGGTTGAAGAGCTCTCTGAGCGTTTTCTGCGAGCCATCAATTACTACGGATTGGTGGAGGTGGAATTCAAGCAGGATCCCCGGGATGGTCGATTCAAATTGTTGGACGTAAATGCGCGAACTTGGGGCTTCCACAGCATAGGCGGGCCCGCAGGAGTCGACTTTCCCTATCTGCTGTATGCAGACCAGTTGGGTAAACCTGTCGAACGGACCAGGGCGCGAGCAGGCGTCGGCTGGCTTCGGGCGGTCACGGACTTGCCAACGATGGTCTCGGATCTATGGGCAGGAGAATTGGATCTCGGCTCCTACTGGAATTCCCTCAAACATACACGCGTTGAATCGGTGTTCTGTTTACGAGATCCTCTGCCTTCCGTCGCAGAAGTGCTGATGCTTCCATATTTGATAAGACAGAAGTACCTGGTGAAATCGGGAGGAAAGCCTGAGAATCAATCAGCTGGTAACGGCGGAGCCGCTGAACTACCCTCAAGTCGGACAGTCGAATAGTTGAATTGATTCTGGATAAAGAATGTTATTTCACTCTTTTGCTCGCAACGAAGGTCCTTTGCCGCATTCTTGAGGGTGGAACTGCATCCCGGTCGTATGCGATCGTGTAGTTCGATGGCAATAATGCCTACATTCCTGATCCATGGGCAGGACTCAAATACCTCCTTTTCGGCGCCTTCAATGTCCACCTTCAGCAAGTCGATGGAGTAAATCCCGGTTTGGCGCATTACCGTCTCCATCGTGACCGCACGGACTCGTAATCCGCCATTTTCGACGATTTGAAAAGCTCCCTTGGGAGGGGCACCGGACGCGCCGAGGGTAACCTCTCCGTCCTCTCGCCACAAGGCCGCTTGAATCGGAGTAACCGTCTTGTATGGAGTTGTATTTCTAACCAATGCTGCGAAGTTCGCGGGTTCTGGCTCAAGCGCAATGATTCGCGCCTTCGGGTATTGTAGGGCAAACAGAATACTCGCAGTGCCAATGTGTGCCCCAACGTCCACTATTGTGTTAGGACTAAAACCTGCTATGCCGGGATCGTAAGATTTGCTTCTGAATATCAAAACGTCTCTGTAGGCACAAAAATCAGACGTGTCGATTCGGAGATACACTCGGTGATCCGATTCAAGAGGGGTTACAGCCAGGTCGTAAGGTTTGCCGCACAGACGAAAAGCGGCAACCGCGCAAACTCCACGGCTCCCGCACAACTCGTAGTACCATTTCAGTCCTTGCCAAAGGCCCACTGCAGCCTCGCACAGAGAACTAGATTCTACTACGTGGCATTTAGGTGCATGCGAGGGCTGTAGGCACAGGCGTCCCATATGTATTCTTTTGTAATGTACAGGCCGGAACCGTTGGAGAAGTGAATGTCTATGCCCAAATTCCCCCCAATTCGGCGGTTCTTCCAGCCGCAGATCCCACAAGTTATTAGACCAACACTAACTTCAGTTTTGGCCAGGACGGTTGGACGTTTGAATCTTGAGGCTCCAGCCGTAGGACTTACCGCGGTCGCTTATTGGGCGCGCTTCTCTCGCTGGTGTCGCACCCATCCTGCGCCAGGGGCGAATAACGGGAAGGGCGCTCGGGACCGAAGCTGGCTGTATCGATCGGTCATAGATCAAGAGGCATTGGATCAAAGTCCGATCAACTATCTCGAGTTCGGGGTATACCGGGGTGATTCCCTGAGATGGTGGCTTGCTGGAATCTCAAATTCAAGCTCACGATTTGTCGGATTTGACACTTTCACGGGGCTCCCTGAGAGGTGGCGACCGACCGAGCCGGCCGGACATTTCAACGCAGCTGGCCTAGTTCCAGATATCAAAGATCCGCGCTGCAGCTTCGAAGTCGGACTCTTTCAAGACGCCTTGCCTCCTTTCGTGGCCCGCACTGATCTGTCGGGACGTGTAGTGATCAACTTGGATGCAGATATGTTCACTTCGACGCTTTTCGTGCTCACAACGCTGGCACCGTATCTGAAGTCTGGAGACCTCATTTTCTTTGATGAGTTCTCTTGTCCGCTCGACGAATTCAGAGCCTTCGAGGAATTTGTGCGATCGTTTCGAGTGAAATACGAAGTCGCAGCTGCGGTTTACGGGTACACGCGTGTCTGCATCAAGATCCAGTAGAGGTGACGCCGTGGTTGCGCAGTTCTTGGGTTCAGAAACAGAGTGAGTTCAGGTATTAGTGCAATGGCGATCATCACATCTCCCGCTGGACGGGCGGCGTCGGCAAACATAGAGTCACATGTGGCTAGCGTCCTAGAAATCAATCCTCTCAGCGATTCGCGGTGGGAAACCTTCGTTCACAGCCATCCTCGGTCTTCGGTGTTCCACAGCACAAACTGGCTCCGTGCTTTGCAGATGGCGTATGGCTATAATCCAGTTGTTGTCACGACCAGTGCTCCAGAAGCTGCCCTCACCAATGGCCTCGTGTTTTGCCGTGTCAACAGCTGGCTGACCGGCCGCCGACTCGTGTCTCTGCCTTTCTCCGATCATTGCGAACCCCTGGTGAGAAATTCGAATGAACTGGATGATCTGCTGGTGCATATGAGGCGAGATGTGGAGAAAGGAAGTTTTAAGTATATCGAGATCAGGCCAACTTCCAGTGAGCCGGGAAGCCAGACCGGACTCACCCAAAGTGACACTTATAGTTTTCACCGCCTCGACTTGCGTAAGAACGAGCAGGACTTGTTTCGCAGCTTTCACAAGGATTGTGTACAAAGAAAAATTCGACGGGCGGAGCGGGAGAAATTGCATTACGAGGAAGGAACATCGGAAATTCTGCTTCAGCAGTTTTATAACCTTCTGGTAGTCACCCGCCGCAGGCAGTATCTGCCACCCCAGCCCCTGTCCTGGTTTCGCGGATTGTTGGCCACATTTGGCACAGACCTGAAGATTCGAGTTGCGACCAAGGATGGTTTGCCAATCGCGAGCATACTGACCCTGAACCACAAGAAAACCATGGTTTACAAGTATGCTGGCAGCAATGCGGAATTCCACAACTTAGGAGGAATGGCATTTTTGTTCTGGAAGGCAATCCAGGAGGCACAATATAAGGGACTTGAGCAATTTGAAATGGGCCGTTCCGACAGCGACAATCTTGGACTCATTGCATTCAAAGAGCACTGGGGTGCCGCTGGCACGGAACTCCATTACTGGAAGTACACGCGGAGCCCAGGGAAGGATGCGGATAGCCTGGAGAAGAGCGTCCTTCGGCGATTGGTGCCGATTACTCCGGATTCCGTCCTCAGGATCATGGGTGGACTCCTCTACAGGCACGTGGGCTAGAGCTGCACAGCTGCAATCCTTTCGAAATGATAACAAAAGCGATCCTGCGACCGATGTGCCTGTTGGTCTTGGGCTGCATTCTAGTTGCAGGATTGTGGCCGTTCCATGCACCCAAGAATGACATCAGTTGGTTGAGCAACGGGAACGGGCTGCTCTTCGGAGAATACGGCAGCATCCTGAGTTCGGGCTCTCTCAAGGCTCTTGAGTCCAGCGAGGCAGCTTGCAGTGTAGAGATCTGGCTGCAACCGGGCTTCGAACACTCGGGCACGATTCTCGCGTTTTACCGGCCAGAAACCTCTGTTCTTCCCTTTGAAATGTGGCAATCTGGGGCTGATCTTGGAATCAGGCGCTCGAGCGTCGATCAGTCTCAACATATAGAGAGATCGAGAATCTATGTCGGCGACCTCTTCCGTGATGCGAAGTTGGTCTTCATAACGATTAGCTCGGGCCCGGCGGGGACGGCAGTGTACGAGGATGGTGTTCTCGCCAGAAAGGTTCCCGACTTCAGATTCTCGGCTAAGGACTTGGCCGGTCAATTTACGGTTGGCAATGCTCCCGGGAGACTCCATCTGTGGCATGGGAAGTTGAAGGCGCTGGCAATCTACGATCGCGAACTTGAGGCTGCCGAAGTGTCACAACACTACGCAAACTGGACAAAGAACACACCATCGGAACTTGCCAACAGCCATGATACCGTTGCGCTTTACCTGTTCGATGAAGGGAAAGGAAGCGTTGCCCACAACCTGGTGAATTCAGCGGCAGATCTTTTCATTCCAAATCGTTTCTTTGTTCTGCGCGAAGAGTTTCTGGAGCCTCCGTGGAGCGAGTTTTATCCAAAGTGGAGCTATTGGGGCAATGTCGGCGTCAATATTGCCGGCTTTGTGCCTTTTGGATTCTTTTTCTGTGCGTATTTCACATTCGTGCGAAAGATCAAACGGGCTGTGCTTGTGGCAGTGATTTCGGGATTCGTCGTCAGTCTTACCATCGAAGTCTTACAGGCATTTCTGCCCACGCGAAACTCAGGGATGACGGATCTGATTACCAACACGACTGGCGCCGCATTGGGAGCGATGGTATGGACCTGGATCGCAAAGCAGACCTGGTTTGTCCAACTGATACCTGCGATGAGTAGTTCCATCGAACACGGAGATGAGGACGTCGAGTTGGAAGAGGAGTTGACCGAATTATGCAACCGCGATGTCTAGCAACGAGGCTATCCGGAAGTGATTGACCCGACTTCCACCATTCGCGGTATTTCCGACACCGCCCGCTGGGTGGCATATTTTCGCGCGCGGGAGACGGAACGGCCCGACGCACTGTTTCGCGATCCCTACGCTGAACGTTTGGCTGGCGAGCGTGGGTTCCAACTCGCGAACACTCTGCCCGACGGCAACAAGCACGAGTGGGCTTGGGTGGCGCGGACATACTTGTTCGACCAGTTCATCGCGCGTGCAATCCGAGAAGGGGCAGACCTGGTAGTAAATCTTGCCGCGGGGCTTGATGCCCGGCCTTACCGGATGACCTTGCCGGCCACGCTACAGTGGGTGGAAGTCGATCTGCCGGACCTCATTGCCCATAAGGAAGGAGTTCTGGGCAATGAGAAACCTCAGTGCCGGCTGGAGCGAGTTTCGCTTGACCTGACAGACTTGGCGGCGCGGCGTAAGCTCTTCGCAGCACTCGATGCCCGGGCAACGAAGATCGTGGTTGCGAGCGAGGGTCTTCTCATCTATTTCACGGCGGAAGAAGTTGCGTCGCTTGCAGAAGACCTGGTTGCGGGGAAAAGCTTTCGGAGTTGGATTATCGATCTTGCATCCCCCGGCCAACTCAAGTTAATGCAGCGCACCACCGGCAAGCAATTGGGCGAAGCCGGCGCGCCCTTCAAATTCGGGCCTCCTCAAGGTGCCCAATTTTTCTCGCCGTATGGTTGGGAGCCAAAGGATGTTCAGGGGCTTCTGAAGACCGCGGCGCAATTTAACCGACCGCCAGTCGAACTATTGTCATTGCTGCCCGAGCCCAAAGGCAATTTCGGAAATTATCCGTGGACTGGGGTGTGCCTCCTCAAGCGACGCTAACCACGCCAAGAATGAAGAAAATCCCGCAATTGGATGCCGTTCGCGGCCTAGCCGTGCTTCTCGTGCTGCTGCACAACACAGATCGCTACCCCTCACTTCATTTGCAGTTCATCTCGGGCAACGGATGGATGGGTGTCGATCTTTTCTTCGTGTTGTCGGGACTCCTGATCACAGGAATCCTGCTTAATAGCGAACAATCGGAGGGATATTTCAAGAATTTCTACGCTCGGCGGTGTCTTCGCATTTGGCCTTTGTACTACTCGGTGTTGCTGTTCATGTTCGTGATTGTCCCCATCGTGCGTCCGTCCGAAGCTCACACCGTTTTCGAAGCAAGATCGTCGCCGTGGTGGTCGTATCCAATTTTCCTTCAGAATTTCCTGGTTCCGATTCCAACTATGGCCACCGGACCGCTCGGGGTGACCTGGTCGCTTGGCGTCGAAGAACAGTTTTATCTGGTCTGGCCTCTAATAGTATGGTTCTGCTCGGAAGCGCGGCTTCGCAAAATCGCCATTGCCGTGATTTGTCTTTCTCCGGTGTTGCGTTTTTATCTATTGCAGCATCAAGTCAATATCTACTCGAATACGTTCTGCCGATTGGATGGGCTGATGGCGGGAGCGCTTCTCGCGCTTGCGATCCGTTCGGCCGTATTTTCCCCATCGAAATTCCTGACTCGAGCATGGATCATCTTTCTTGTTTCCGCGCCACTGGCTCTCGTGATCGAGAGGTTGAATGCGAGATGGATTGGCTTCTCTGTTATTGCCCTGGCCTCGGGGTCTTTCGTGTACCTGGCTCTGTTCTCGCCCCAGAGATGGTTGCAGGCGATTCTCACAAACCGGTTTCTGGTTTACACCGGCACCATCAGCTACGGGATTTACTTGCTGCAGAAAATTCCACTCGATGCTGCGAAAACGTTCCATCTGGATAAGCACCAGTTTCTGGCGCTGCCGCTCACGACTGCCGCGACCTACGCCATGGCGGCTACATCCTGGAATGTGCTTGAAAAGCCGATCCTGAAGTTGAAGAGATTCTTCGAACCAAGAACGACACCTGCGGGACAGCCCAACCTTGAGCTCCTTAGCGTAGGTGGCAAGTAAGGATTTGCGCCATAAAATCTCGTATATCATTGATAATAAATGGCCAGCAACGCGGAAGACACTTCGCGTGAATGTGATAGAATCTAAATGTCTCCCCTTCAGTATCTTCCCCCAAAATTCATCGGCACAGGTCCAAGTTTCCGTGCCTAATGTGATAAATCTCAAAGGAGCATCTTTTCAGGCATGCTGAACACTGCGATCATTGGCGCGGGTCCGTATGGACTCTCGGTCGCCGCGCATTTGCGGCATAGTGGCATTCCGTTCCGCATTTTCGGTCGTCCCATGGACAGCTGGACGGCTCACATGCCGAAGGGCATGATGCTCAAGTCCGACGGCTTTGCTTCAAACATTGACGACCCGGAGAATGCGTTCACGTTGGGACAGTTTTGCGCGGAGCGGGGCATCGAGTACGCCGATTCCGGCATACCCGTGCGACTTGAAACCTTCAGTGCGTATGGGCTCGCTTTCAGAGATCGCATGGTGCCGGAGCTTGAAGACAAGCTCGCAGTCAATGTCGACCGCTCGCCGGACGGATTTCTGTTGCGCCTTGAGGACGGTGAAACCGTGCAAGCCCGTACGGTTGTGCTGGCGGTCGGTATCACTCACTTCGCCTATGTTCCCGAGAGCCTGCAGCATCTGCCGGAGGAGTTTCTTTCGCACAGCGCTCGCCATCACGAAGTCGAACCCTTTCGCGGCGGCAGCGTAGTCGTGATTGGGGGCGGATCTTCGGCGATAGATTTGGCGGGATTGCTTCACGAAGCTGGCGCCAACGTGCAGCTCGTCAGCCGCAGGAGCGAGTTGAGGTTTCATAGCATGCCCACCGGAAAGCCGCGTACTGCGTGGCAGAAAGTTCGGCATCCGTCATCAGGGCTTGGGCCCGGCCTGCGCTCGCGTTTCTTTTCGAATGCGCCCATGGCTTTTTATTACTTGCCAGAGCGCCTGCGGGTGGAAGCGGTTCGCAGATCGCTTGGTCCGTCCGGTGGATGGTTCAGCCGAGACAAAGTAATAGGGAAAGTGCCTTTGGTGATGGGCTGCACTCCGCAAGGCGCCGAGGTCAAGAATGGCAAGGTCGAATTGCACCTTCGCACAACGGATGGCAGTGAAAAGAAGATTGTGACCGAGCACATTATTGCTGCGACCGGTTATAGAGTGGATCTCGAACGACTCAAGTTCCTGAATCCAGAAATTCGTTCGAGGCTCAAGACTGTCGAGACTTCGCCGGCTCTCTCGCCGACATTTGAGTCGTCCGTGCCAGGTCTCTATTTCGTTGGCGTCGCGGCGGCAAACAGTTTTGGGCCGGTAATGCGCTTTGCATTTGGCGCCGCTTTTGCCGCTCGCACCGTTGCCCGCACCATGTTGGAGTTACGCCCTCGGGAAACGGTATCGGCATCGGCCAGGAGCATGGCGGCGACCACGAAATGAGATACGTTGGGACCACACGGGAATGAAGAGAGAAACGATTGCCATTCATGTTGGCTACGACGGTGATCCCACGACCAAAGCGGTCGCGGTTCCCATCTACCAGACCGTCGCTTTCGAGTTCGACAGCGCCGAGCACGGAGCGGCGCTTTTTAATCTCGAAGTCCAGGGGAACATCTACACGCGAATCGGCAATCCGACCAACACGGTTCTCGAAAAGCGAGTTGCAGCATTAGAAGGCGGGGTCGAGGCTTTGAGTGTCAGCTCCGGAATGGCTGCCATTGAATACTCGCTGATCAATATCGCCGAGTCGGGTAACAATATCGTTTCGCTGCCGCAGCTTTACGGCGCTACCTATACTCTTCTCGCGCATATCTTCCCCAAGCGTGGAATATCTTCGCGTTTCGCAGCCAGTGACCATCCTGATGACGTCGAGAAACTTATCGACGAAAACACCCGCGCGGTCTTTTGCGAAAGTGTAGGCAATCCTGCGGGAAATGTCGCCGATATCGAGGGGCTCGCGCGGGTGGCTCACAAGCACGGCGTTCCTCTGATTGTCGATAACACCATTGCGACCCCAATCCTACTGAGGCCTATCGAATACGGTGCCGACGTCGTGGTGCACTCCATGACCAAGTTCATGGGAGGCCACGGTACCTCCCTGGGCGGAGTGATTGTGGATAGTGGAAAGTTTCCCTGGCGCAAGTATCCGGAGCGCTTCTACATGTTGAACCAGCCGGAAATCGCGTATCACGGCGTGGTCTATGTAGAGCACTACGGCGACGCTGCTTTCGTCGCCCGTTGCCGAACAGTCTGCCAGAGAAACACCGGCGCCACTTTGTCTCCGTTCAACGGTTTTTTGTTACTGCAGGGGATTGAGACCCTCGCTCTCCGAGTCGAACGCCATGTGGAGAACGCCCGTAAGGTCGCGGAGTGTTTACGGGATCATCCCATGGTGGAATGGGTAAATTATGTCGGCTTTCCTGACAATCCCTTGTACGCCATGGCACAGCGATATCTGGGGTCGAGACGTTGCTCGTTGCTGACGTTTGGAGTGAAAGGTGGGTTTGAAGCCGGCACTAAGTGTTTCAATTCGCTGAAATTATTCAAGCGAATGGTGAATATGGGCGATGCCAAATCGTTGGCGTGTCATCCCGCTTCCACAACGCATCGGCAATTGACGCCGGAAGAGCAGCTCAAAGTCGGCGTAACCCCGGAGATGATTCGGCTGAGCGTGGGCATCGAACATATCGACGATATTCTCGACGATCTGGGTCAGGCACTCGACAAGTCCAAAGTATGAAGCGAAGAACATACATCAGCTCTGGAGCTCTCGCGTGCCGTTGATCATCGACGGCGACCGGGTTCCTGTTCGCTGGGCGGAGAGGAAATGTCCAGCGGGGTTGGTGGGGAACCACCTCACCGGGCTGGAGTGCCTTCGGTTGGCGTTCATCAACAATATGCCCGACAGCGCGCTTGAAGACACCGAGATGCAATTCTTCGAGCTTCTGGATGATGCGTCCGGCGATCTTCCTGTGTTGCTCAGTCTCTATTCGCTGACTGGGGTTCCTCGCGGGGAACGGGGACAGCAGCATGTAGCAAACTTCTACTCCGGTACGGACGATTTATTGAACAGCCAGTTTGATGCCGTAGTCATGACCGGAACCGAGCCGCGGCAGCCCAACTTGCGAACTGAACCCTACTGGGCTCCCTTGACCAACGTTCTCGACTGGGCAGAAAACAACACGGCCTCGGCCATATTGTCGTGCCTGGCGGCTCATGCCGGTGTACTTCATAGCGATGGGATCGAGCGTCACCCGCTGGCTGACAAACAGTTCGGCGTTTTCGAGTTCGTTAAGGCTGGGTATCACCAGCTAACCGATGGCACGGCGGATCGAGTTCGCTTCCCGCATTCTCGCTGGAATGAAGTGCGAGCGGATGCGCTGGCCGCGAGTGGTTACCAACTATTGACCCAATCGGCCGATGGTGGTGTGGACTCGTTCGTAAAAAAGAAAAAGCGCAGCCTGTTCGTCCACTTCCAGGGCCATCCTGAGTACGGCGCTCAGACCTTGCTGAAAGAATATCGTCGGGATATAAAGAGATTTCTCAGGAATGAGCGGGAGACGTATCCGTCGATGCCGAAGGGTTATTTCGATGAGGGCGCCGGAAGACTTCTCGCCGATTTTCAGAATGTTGCTCTGCGCGCTCGACGGGAAGAGACTATCGAAGGCTTTCCAGAAGCTGCCATTGTCGCCAGCATTAGGAAAACGTGGCACTCCTCAGCCACAAACATCTATTGGAACTGGCTGCAATATCTGGTGGCGAAGAAAGCGGATGTGCCAGCCTTCACCGCCGTGACCGCCGTCTATCATCAAAGTGCGCGAAAACGTTCTGCACTGACATAAGAGAGGATTACGTGTCAAAAGTAGGTTCTTTAACGAGCGATGGATCGGTCGAGCGTGCCGCTGAAAGCCAGCCTGAGAGCGCCTTACTTCGGTCAATCATGGTTGCCGACCCGTCAACGGTCGAGCTTGCGTCAGAACCCATTCCCCAAGAATGGATTTTGAGCGGTTCGCCAGTCGCGCGCAGCAAGAGTATGGTAAGAAGCCGTGATTGGACCTCCACCGTCGTCGTGTGGGATTGTACTGCCGGGCGGTTTCGCTGGCACTACGGGCAAGACGAGGTGATTCTCGTCGTTTCCGGCGAAGCTTTCCTGCTGCTCGAGAATGGCGATGAACGCCGCTTCGGAGCTGGCGATGTAGGATTCTTTCCCGCTGGAACAACCGCAACGTGGCGTGTCGCCGACTACATTCGCAAGGTTGCCGTCGTGCGTGAAACCGTCTGGCGCCCCCTGGGATTCTGCCTCAAAGTCTGGAAAAAGCTCCTTCGCATGGCGGGGCTATCGGGCAAGTCGCCATTTTAGTATTTGCTAAGTTCACAGAACTTTGATCTTTCGTTGCCACCAAACCAACTGTGAATCCTCTAACCGCGAACCTTCGCCCTGGTGACTTTGTTGAAGTAAAGTCTCCAGGAGAAATTCTGCAGACCCTTGACGCCGATGGGGCTTTGGACCTGCTGCCCTTCATGCCGGAGATGGTGGACTTTTGCGGCGAAAGGTTTCGCGTCGCGAAGCGCGTCGTAAAGACCTGTTACTACGGAACCAGTTCTGGTATGCGGAAGTTCCCGGCGGAAGACGTGGTCCTGCTCGAAGGCCTGCGTTGTTCGGGTGCCGCACACGATGGTTGTGAGAAGGCCTGCAACATTTTCTGGCGCGAGGCTTGGCTACGAAAAGTTGATGGCCCCAATCCGAATCAATCCGTTCCGGACCCAGAGAGCAACGGGCTGCGAGCCCGGCTGAAGACATCGATTGGTCCGAAGACTTATTTTTGTCAGGCCAGCGAGATATTGAACGCGACCAGAGAATTGTCGCACTGGGAACGATTCGGGAAGTGCGTCAGCGAGGTGCGTGCGGGAAATTGTGGCGTTACGGAGATGGCGCAACGCGTCAGCGTATGGCTGTTCTGGAGGATTCGAAGAGTATTCTTTGGCGCCTACGCGCATGGAAGTCAAAAGGCAACCCCGGTGGAGAGTCTGAATCTGCGGATCGGAGAATTGATCGAAATTAAACCGCTGGAAAGCATAGAGAAGACTCTGGATGAAGAGGCCTTTAACCGCGGATTGTTTTTCACCCCGGCCATGGGAGGGTTGTGCGGCCAGCAGCACCGGGTCGAGAGCAAGCCTGAAAAGATTATTGTCGATGGCACGGGAGAAATGCGGCAGCTTCGCAATACTGTGTTTCTGGAAGGTTCGCTCTGCGGATGTTCCTGCGTAGCTTTCGGCGGCTGCCCGCGCGGCGAATTCGCCTATTGGCGTGAAATTTGGCTGCGCCGGACGCCGGTCTCGTGAGCAGAGCCTGAGCCGTCCGAAATCGCTTAGTCTTTTTTCGTACTCTAGAATCTAAAGCATAACTTCGTGTCGGAAATGACTTCAGAAAGCGTCGCTGATCTCTTGACCAATCTTCCCGAGCGCATTTCTGATGTCATCAAGCCGTGGTCTGAACGGATGCCCGAGCGACCGGCCCTGGTGGAAGCATCTGGCGCCTGGACCTATCAGCAACTCGCCTCCGTCGTCGCTGACTCTCAGCGGTTGCTTCTCAAGTCGAATATACGCCCCGGTGACCGGGTGATGATCGTATGCGAGAACTGCCGGGCATTCGTCGCGACTCTACTGGCCCTGGCCGGAATCGACGCCTGGCCGGTATTGGTGAATGCGCGTCTGTCAGCTCGCGAAGTCGATGAGATCCGCGACCACTGCGGCGCCCGGCGAGTTATCTACACCACCAGCGTGTCGTCACATGCGCGAGACCACGCCAAGCGCCACGGTGCGGTCACGCACGAGGAGACTCCGGTGGGGCCGATTGCATTCGGGCCACTGAACGAAAGCGTCGAACCAGAAATAATGGACCCCGAAGTCACGCAACGCGTCGCCGCGCTGATTTATACGTCTGGCACAACCGGACTTCCTAAGGGCGTCATGTTGACGCACAGAAACCTGCTTTTCGTCGCAGCCGTCTCAGCCAAAATTCGCTCCCTGATCCCGGATGACCGGCTTTATGGCGTTTTGCCAATGTCGCACGCAGTCGGCCTTTCCGTAGTCCTGCTGGGTTCCTTGCTGAGCGGCGCGACGTTGTATCTGTCGCCACGTTTCGATCCGGTAGCAGCTCTCGCCGCGTTGGAAAAAGACCAGTTGACTGTGGTGCTGGGCGCCCCCGGAATGTTCTCGCTGCTGGCCGACTATGCGAAGCTCAAGGGTTTGAAATCGTTCAAGTTTCCCGCGCTGCGCATCATTTCGTCTTCTGGAGCTCCGCTTCAGCCCGCCGTCAAATCGCAAGTCGAGAGTTTATTCGGCACGGTGCTGCACAATGGATACGGCGTCACAGAATGCTCTCCCAATATTTCACAGGCGAAAGTAGGAGAGCACAGAACTGATACCTCCGTGGGACAAGTGCTCCCCGGGGTAGAGGTCCGGCTGGTCGGACCTGATCAACAGGCCATTGCCGACGGAGAAGTCGGCGAATTGTGGGTGCGCGGTCCCAATGTCATGAAAGGTTACTACCATGCCCCCGAGGACACTGCGGCAGCCGTCAATTCCGAGGGATGGTTCAACACTCGCGACCTAGCTCGCCTCGAAAATGACTATCTTTTTATCGTTGGCCGAACCAAGGAATTAATCGTTCGTTTTGGACTGAATGTTTACCCGGCAGAAGTCGAAGCGGTGCTTAACACCCATCCCGAGGTTATCCGTTCCGCGGTTATTGGTCGAACCGTCGAAACGGAAGGTGGCGAGGAAGTTGTCGCCTTCGTGCAGCTCACACCGTCCTCATCAACTTCGGAGACTGAATTGGCACAACACGCTGCCGAGCACCTGGCGCCCTACAAGCGGCCGTCGCAAATCCTGCTCGTGCCCTCGATGCCGTTAACTCCAACCGGAAAAGTTGCCAAAGGCGAGCTCGCCAAGATGGCGCAGTTCGCCCACACCCGCTAACGACGCCGAGCCGCCAGGCTCATAAAGGCACTTCAATCAGCGTCGGTCCTTCGCCCTCCAGCCCCGCCCGCAGCGCCTTCCCGAATGCATCCAAGGAAGTGACCCGCGTCGCGGGCACACCCATTCCCTTCGCCAGTAGTGTCCAGTCTAGGTCGGGCCGCCCTATCTCAAACATGTTCGCGGCGCGAGGTCCAGGACTGCCTCCGCCCAGATAGGAAAATTCTCGCTTCAAGACCGCGTAGTCCCGGTTGGCGAATACCACCGTTGTGACGTTGAGACCTTCCCGCGCCATCGTCCACAGGGCCTGTGCTGTGTACATCGCGCTCCCATCGGCGGTCAGGCACAGAACCTTGCGACCCGGCGAGGCCACTCCTGCGCCTACCGCAAGTGGCATGGCAATTCCGATCGAGCCGCCGGTGTTTCCCAGCCAATCGTGAGGCGGAGCCCCCTTTGTTGTCGCCATCATTCCACGCCCGGACGTCATCGACTCATCGATCACGATGGCGTTTTCCGGCATCAGGGCGCCAACTGCCGCGGCCAGTCCCGGCAGCGTGATGTCTCCGCTCGGCATGGGCGGCCGTTCCGCTTTCTCGGCCAAAAGTTCTGTCCCGCGTACTGACAAGACTGCCGCGAGCGCGTCCAGCGCGCCAACATAATCCTCGCCCGGGGTCGCCAGTGCATGGATCTCACACTCCGGAGAAGTGAATACACTGCTCTTTCCCGGATAAGCGAAATATGCAACCGGGGCCGGAGCGCCCACCAGAATCAGCTGGCGAAACTCCTTGAATTGTTCGATCCCGAGTTCGAGGACGTATTGAACACGATCGACCTTGGGCAGTCCTGCGCCGCGTTGCAAACGAGTGAATGGATAGGGGGCCAGTAGTTTCGCCCCGGTCGCAGCTGCAATGCGCCCGGCGGCAACCAACCCCTGGCCGTACAGCGTGTTCCCGGCCATCAGGATTGCAGTGCGCACACCCGAGCGCAGCATGTCGGCGGATCGTTCGACGGCATGAGCATCCGGCACTGGAGGTTTTGCCAATGCCGGAATGGCGGCAACTGAACCGCCTTCGCCCCAGGCAACATCAGCGGGAACGATCAGCGTAGCAATCTGGCCGGGTGCTCTACGAGCGGCGGCCACGGCGTCGCTGGCATCACGACTTAGTTCGGCGGAGGTTTGAGAAGTCCGTAGCCATTTGGAATACGGTTTCGCAATGCCTTCAATATCCGAACTGAGGGGAGTGTCGTAACGCAGATGAGCCTTCGGATGTTGCCCGACCAGGTTGATAATAGGCACGTGCGCCCGGCTGGCGTTGTGTAGATTCGCCAGCCCGTTCGCCAGTCCCGGTCCGAGATGCAGCAGCGTGCTTGCCGGTTTTTCGGCCATGCGGGCATAACCGTCCGCTGCGCCAGTGACCACGCCTTCGAACAAACCCAATACACAACGCATTTCGGCGATCCCATCAAGGGCGGCAACGATATGAATTTCCGATGTGCCGGGGTTGGTGAAACACACCTCAGCCCCACCAGCGAGCAGCGTGCGAATTAGACCTTCTGCTCCGTTCATCTTCTTATCCTTGCAAACTCTCGGAAGGTTGGCAAAACACGTCTCGGAATCCGCGGGCTAGCGCAGCTCTTCCTCTACATAGCGAGAGAGTGCGGCTCCTAGCTTGTCGTAATGCGTCGACATGATTTCTAGATGATTGCCAGGTACAGTCTCCACCGTGAACTCAGCCGCTAGGTGTGCCCAAACTGCCGCAGGGTCAGCCGGGAAGTCGGTGGGGATTGCGGCCCTCACGAACCTGATCTTGCCCGCATAAAAACGCGGTGTGTAGCGGGTGAGCGCCACGTACGCACGCTCGCGGGAGCGTTGCATAGCCGGCGACAGCGACACATCGACCGGCAACTGATAGGACACTTTGGGCGCGACTGAACGGTGCCGAGAGGGGCGAATGATCAGAGACAACGCCTCGCCCGCAGGCAATTTCATCGCGGTGGTGGCGCGCCGCGTCGTCAGACGCGCTACCAGACGCGCGCGCTGCATGAGCGATAAGTAGCGTATGTCGGGATAAGAATCCAGCATGGCTAGCAACGCCACCTTTTCCCCGGCGGCTGTCAGCCGGTGCGCCATCTCAAACGTCACCAGGCCACCCAGCGAGTACCCCGCCAGAAGATATGGCCCGTTGGGCTGCACTTTCCGGATCGCATCCATGTGGAACTCGGCCATATCTTCGATCCGGTCGAGCGGCTCTTGCTTGCCATCGAGTCCCTTCGCCTGCATCCCTTGGATTGGATGGCGGGTCTTGATATGTTTTACAACCTGGAAAAAATCGATGACGCTCCCGCCCAGGCCGTGTGCGACAAAGAGCGGAGGTTGTTCCGCGCCGTCCTTTAGCAACACAAGGGGCGGAAATCGCAGGTCCGCTGGCTGTTCCAAGACGGTGGCCAGGGCCGAGATAGTTGGGGCGACGTAGATGGTTACTGGTTGAAGTTCACGGCCGGATGCAACCGCGATTTCATTAAATAATTGCAGCGCTAACGATGAATCTCCGCCAAGATCGAAAAAGTTGTCTTCGACGCCGATGTCGGAGCACTGCAGCACTCGTCGCCAAATCGGGGTGAGCATCTCGACCATTGTCGAAGTCGGCATGGGATTCACATTACACCCAGGGAAGGGCTAAATCAGTGGACATACCCCCACATTTCACGTTACCTGGATGGTCCATCCGTCAGGAATGGGCAAATGCCCAATAGAGTTCTCGGGCCTTGGCGTACAAAGGGCCGAAGGCAAGCGAGCGGTCGCCGATCCGGGTAATTGGAACGACCTTGGAGTAGTTTCCAGTGGAAAAGATCTCGTCGGCTTTTTCGAAGTCCTGGTACTTAAGAGTCTTCTCCAACACGGTCACACCACTATCCCGCAGGAGACCGATGGTTCTTTGGCGAGTGATGCCTGCGAGGAATGTACCGTTGGGAAGAGGGGTAAATACAACTCCATCCTTGGCCATAAAGATATTGGCAGTCGCAAGTTCGGCGACGTTACCCAGCACGTCGCATACGATAGCGTTGTCGAAGCCTCGGGACTGCGCTTCAAAGAGCGAGCGCGCGTTGTTGGGATAGAGACAGCCAGCTTTGGCATCCACCGGCATCGTTTCCACCGTCGGCCGGCGGAACGGGGACAGAGTGATCGAGAAGCCTTTTGGCGTTCGCATGGGCGCCTCGTAGATCGAAAGGCACCATTGAGTGGACTCCGGATCGTGCGCCTGGACCCACGGTCCTTCTCTCTCCGCCCAGTACATAGGTCGAATGTATAAGCAGGCATCCTTATCGAAACGCTTGATTCCTTCGCGTGCGAGTTTTACCCACTCGTCAGTTGACACCGTCGGCTTCAGGTAGAGCTTCTTCGCGGAATCGTTTACGCGGGCGCAGTGGAGGTCAAGGTCCGGTGTGACTCCCTCGAATGTCCTCGCTCCATCAAACACGACCGAGCAGAGCCAGGCGGCATGGGTCCGTGGACCCATGATTCCGACATTGCCCTCGTGCCAGGCACCTCGGAAGAACGTCCAGGTTTTCGACCAACCGTCTCCTAGTGGCAACCGGTTTCTCCTTGGTTATGGCTCTTACTAAATCTTCTGGTGATGCATGGCCTCGCAGCACATCATGGCTGCATCCATCGATCGCCGCAGCGCAACCGCCAAATCCTTCACGAACGGTTCCACCAGCATTCCGGCGGGATAAACCGGGAGAACGACGACTTCGACGCCGCCTTCAGCTAGTTGATCCCATTTCACTCCAGGCCTATCGAAAACACGATACTGCGTTTTAGGACGAATATCCGTGACCGTGCCCGAATAAGGTCGAGGCACGTAGCTCCATGTGGCCGAATCATTCGCCCGCCAGATCTGCCCTAACAGCAACAAGTCTGAACTGCCATGGCGCGAGCGTCCTCCGAACCTTGCCAGCAGCATACTTCGCCAGACCGGGATCCGGCTCCGCAGAATGCCAAGCTCTTCCTGGAAGAAACTGGCTTTCTCATGCAAACTGAGGCTCATGAAATTGGCGGCATGAAAGAAAACGCGCTGTACAGTGTGCGAGGCTTTTGTCCAAACGGTAAGCGGAATCTTGTGCCAGTTTGTCGTATCGAACATCGCCAGCAGCGCAACTATTTCACCTTCTGCCTGGAGTTGCTGGGCTACCTCATAGGCAACCGTGCCGCCCATACAATAGCCGCCGATGAAATACGGTCCGCGGGGTTGCACTTTCCTTATCTCCGCGGCATATAAGGTTGCCATGTCCTGCACGGTGGTCAGCGGAGCACAACTCCCGTCCAGGCCCTGCGACTGTAGCCCGTAGAACGGCTGATCAGCGCCCATGCGCCGTGAAAGGTCGCGGTACATCAGCACCGTGCCACCCGCTCCATGCACGCAAAAGAAAGGCGGGCGTGATCCCTCGGGTTGAATAGCCACCAGCGGCGACCATCCCGTCCCTGCAACCTCGCCGCGAAGAATCCGGGCGAGCTCTTCGATCGTGGGGGCGTCGTAAAGCGTAGCCAGCGGCAGCTTGATGCTGAGGGTCTTTTCGATTTCAGCGAACATTTGCACAGCAAGCGAAGAATCGCCGCCAAGGTCGAAATAGTTTTGGTCAACGCCGACCGAGTCGAGCCTTAGAATCTCTTGCCAGATGCGAGCGAGATGCTGCTCGGTATCGTTGCCATTCGCGGCGATCGCAGTTGTCGTCGATTGAGTCACTGTTCCCCTAACGGTGTGAGATGCGCTTACGTCGTTCCATCTTCGTTAGCTGGGTTCCCGGTTAACCATCGAGCGGTCGCTTGGAGGAAGGTGCGCGACAGGCGCTCACGCGCAGTCGCAAAGGGGGCACTCGCGACCCGTTTCTGTTCAACATAAGTATATGTAACCAAGCGCTTTATGTCTAGTCAAAATCAGGGTTCAGCGTTACTTCGGAATCCATTTGCATGTCTCAGATGGGCCGGTACTTGAGCCAACTGAGCACTTGGGCCGCACTGTCATTGGGTGGAAAAACTGGATAGAAAACGTGTTCGATTCTACCGCATTGAATCACCAGCGTGAGACGTTTCAGAAGCCGCATTCCGTCCGCCTCAAACCAGGGCAATCGCAAAGCTTCAGACAGTTTCCAATCAGCATCGCTTAAGATCTCGAAGGGAAGTTGTAGCCGCTTCGCCATTTCCAGTTGATACTCGCTGGTCTGCGTGCTCAGTCCAAAGACTTCGGTCTTCAGATCGTGCAATTCCGCAAAATGGTCCCTGAATCCGCAGGTTTGCGGAGTGCATCCTCGGGCACCCGGAATCAGATCCCATCCCGGCGGAAGCGGCTTTCCCGGTACTCCGGTCATGGGATAACAATAGACGACGGTTCGGGCCGCGCTGAGTTGCGAGATATCCACGGTTCTCCCGGCAGTTGAGGGAAGCGATATGCGCGGCAGCGGGGTGCCGACAAGATGGTCAGCCGCTCCATCATCGACCGGCACCGGCAGATCGGGTGGCAAAG
The DNA here is from genome assembly GCA_035484735.1 of Terriglobales bacterium. GTDB lineage: Bacteria > Acidobacteriota > Terriglobia > Terriglobales > Acidobacteriaceae > JABCZH01. Next base: position 221,276 of record DATHOQ010000036.1, read on the forward strand.
GGAAGTCCATCTGATGCTTTGGTCTGTTCATCATAGGCCCCGGGTCGCTCTAAGTAACTAGGGTCATGGTGGCACGAACGTTCCACCGATTACAATCGAATGACGCCATTGCAGCTTGATCGGCGCGAGGACGTGGGAAATAACTTCTCCATAGACTATAGACTATGAAGCCAGTGCGAATAGGCATCGTCGGTTTTGGCGCAGTCGGTCGCGCCACTGCTAGCATCATCTCGGAACATGCCGCCCTGATCGCAGAACGAAGCCGCGTTAAGCTCGAGGTTACAGCCATATGTCGGCGCTCCCCGGTTGAAGCGGGAAGCATTCCTAAAGGCGCCCGCTTCGTTTCCGATTGGAACGAATTGGTTGGGGCTTCCGATGTAGACATAGTCGTCGAGGTCATGGGCGGGACGACGCAGTCTCTGCAACTAGTTCGCGCCGCTCTGGAAGCAGGGAAGCCGGTAGTGACAGCCAACAAGAATCTATTAGCGGAACATGGCGAGGCAGTGTTCGCTCTGGCAGCTTCCCGCAATCTACCCGTTGGTTTCGAAGCTAGCGTAGCCTCAAGCATCCCCATCGTACGGGTCATACACGAGTCGACCACCGGCGATCGGTTGTTCGCCGTCTATGGAATCATGAACGGCACCGCGAACTACATCCTCACCCAGATGGAGGACCGTGGCATTGAGTTCGACAAGGCACTCAAGGAGGCACAAGAAAAAGGCTACGCCGAAGCCGATCCATCATTGGACATTGACGGAGTCGACAGCCGCGATAAGCTCTGCATCCTGGCGCGAATGGCCTTCGGCGGAGGATTGAACATCGCCCGCATTACCACTTGCGGTATACGTCAGATCCGCGCCGCTGATGTGCGCGCGGTAAACCGTCTCGACAGCACCATCCGCCTGATAGGCTCGGCGGAGAATACGGCATCGGGGATTGAGGTCTCAGTGCGGCCCTGGATGGTGAGCCGCCATTCCATGCTGGCCCGAGTGCGAGGTGTGAACAATGCGATCTTCATAACCGGAAGCAAAGTTGGAACGCAGATGTTCTACGGGCACGGCGCCGGTGGCAATGCCACGGGAGCCGTGGTGGTTTCCGATCTCATTGAAATTGCACGTGACCTGGTGCAGGGTCATTTGCGGGCTAAAAGTGCGGTAGGGTTTGTAGATTCTCCGCAGCTGAAACTCTGCGAAGATCCCCGTCCGGTTCGCTGGTATTTAGGTCTGAACGTCAAAGATCAGCGCGGTGTTGTCGCCCTCGTGGCCGAGGTCATAGCTCGCTATGATATTCATCTCGAGTCCTTAGGGCAGGAACCTCGCGTGTCCAGCGATGAATTGTCTCTGAGTATTACGCTAGAACCGGTTTCTGAGCCTCTAATTTGTCGTGCGGTAGATGAAATCAACGCTCTTGATTTCATGGTCAGACCATTATTGCTGCTTCGCATTGAATGACTGGACTCACCAATGAATACCGGTTGGCCGGCCTCTTCCGACACTGAACCGCGATGACGGTTTCGTGGGTTCGATAGAATACGGTGTATAATTGGTGCCTCTTGAAAGGCTAGGCGATTAGTGCCTGCCTTGGTTTCCCTGAACGCGTCTACCTTGAGCTAGTTTCAACCCTTGGGGGCAGATTCATGCGGAGCGCCACACGTGTCTCGGAGGGTTGGCAGATTAACGGGCGGCATCTCAAAGCTTTTGTGCATAGGTTTGCGTACATGGATATGACCCTGTAGTTCTTGAAGTTTTGGAAAGAGGATTTCAGATGAAACATGGATTGATGTCAACTTGCTGCAATTGCATATTGGCTGTGGCTTTCATGCTCGGCCTCGGGGTATTCGCCGCCCCACGGGCTCAGAGTCAGACCTTTAGTGTAATTTACAATTTCGCAGGGCCAAGGGGTGATGGCGGACTCCCGCTCGCTGGCCTCGTCATCGATGCGTCGGGAAATCTTTATGGCACGGCTAGTTACGGTGGAAGCACATACAACGGGGTGGTATTCAAAGTGACACAAGGGGGCCAAGAGACTGTGCTGTATAACTTCCTTGGCGGAACTGATGGTTCCACTCCGGAAGCCAGCTTACAGATGGATTCCGCAGGCAACCTCTATGGTACGACCAACGCCGGGGGTGCCTTCGGTTTCGGCACCGTGTTCAAGTTGACTCAGAGTGGCCAGGAGACTGTGCTCTATAGCTTCGCGGGTGGAACGGCTGACGGGGCGAATCCGGAGGGCGGTTTGGCTGTGGACAGAGCACACAACATCTACGGCACGACCTATGCCGGGGGCCAGTACGGCGCGGGAACCGTATTCCGGTTGAGCACGAAGGGCAAAGAGACTGTACTGTACAGCTTCGGCAATGGAACTGATGGCGCAAATCCGGTCGCTGGCGTTACTTTGGGTTCGGCTGGTGAAATTTATGGCACAACTTCTGCAGGAGGTACTGGCACCTACGGTACCGTTTTCCAGTTGACTCCGGTCACGGCGACAGGTTCCAAGTACGAAGAAGAAATATTGCATAATTTCACACATCAAAATGATGGCGATGTCCCCTACGCTGGCTTGATATTAGATCGCGCCGGAAATCTCTATGGTGCGGCCACCGGCGGCGGTGCGAATAATGGTGGCACGATTTTCGAATTGACGCCGTCAGCCAGCGGCTGGAATTTTACGGTTCTTTACGGCCTGGCGGGATGGGACATTTCGGGAGCTTTTCAAAATCTTTTCATGGATGCATCTGGCAACATCTGGGGGACCACACATTGCGACGGCTCCGACGAGGCTGGCACCGTTTTCGAGCTTACGAATTCAGGGGGTACTTGGAACTATACCTCGATGTACGTCTTTACGGGCGGAGCTGATGGTCTCTACTCCATCAGCAACCTAGTTTTCGACACGCAAGGCAATCTGTACGGGACGGCAGAGTATGGCGGTGCGTATAACAACGGGGTGGTGTATAAAATCACGCCGTGACTCGCACCATGATGCCAAATGGCAGAGGCCGCTTTTCGTTTCTCAAGGTTGATCCTTGGATCACGTGAAGTGATAGGTGCTGGCAGGCCGAAAAGGGAAGGCTTCTGCCGCGAGGTTTTCGCGAGACCTGATCTGGGATCGACCAAGCGCCGTGGTGCTCGTGGAGATCTTTGTCAAATCACAACCTGCCTGGTTTAGCATGTCCGGCCATCCCATAAGGTCGGCGCTGAAATTACCGGTCGCCGCGGTCTTCCGCACGCCCAGGCACTCGCAGCGTCCCATGCTAACATTCATTCTTAGGGCTAACGGTTCAAAATGACTGCCACTACTACAACATCCGCCAACGTGTTTACCGCTCTGAAGAGCAGGATTGAAGAGAAACGCGCTGCAGTGGCAATTATTGGTCTCGGTTATGTGGGCTTGCCGTTGGCGCTGCTCTATAGCGATCAGAAGTTTCCCGTCACCGGGTTTGATATCGATCAACGGAAGGTAACCACTCTTGACCAGGGCGGGTCGTACATCGTTCGTATTCCGGCCGCCGATATTAAGGCTGCCAAGGCACAGGGCTTCAGC
>DATHOQ010000037.1:0-5583 GCA_035484735.1 Terriglobales bacterium
TGACGATTACCTCCCCAAACCTTTCTTCCTGAAAGAAGCCACGCGCCGCATCAAGCGCACTGTAGACCGCATTGCGCTTGAGAAGATGGCGAAGACCGCGCCTTCCGACGGCGTGGTTCGCGGCAACCTCTCGCAGATGAATGTGATTGACCTGATGCAGTCGCTCGAAATGGGACGCAAGAGCTGCCAGCTCAAGCTCAACAATGAAGGCGACAAGTGCGAGGTCTTCTTTGTCGAAGGCCAGGTGAAGCACGCAACCTACGGAGCTTTATCAGGAGATGAGGCCGTCTTCAAAGTTCTGCGCTGGACCGGCGGCAACTTCGAACTCAACTTCGATGGCAAGACCGATCAGGAAACTACCAAGCTCAACACCCAGGGTCTGCTGATGGAAGGGTTACGCCTGCTTGATGAATCGCAGCGCGATGGCGGCGGCGAGCCTGCGAGCTCTGAAGACAGCGGCGCAACTGCGAGCGCTGCGGCCAGCAGCAGCGGTTCTGGTTCGAGCGGCAGCAGTGGCCGCCGGGAAGAGGAAGAAGATGTCCTCCTCGACAATTGAGGCTTCGTCGCACGGGAACCCCGGGCCGGCGGTGCTCAGCGCTGCCGTGGTTACGGTCAGCGATTCCTGCTCCCGCGGGGAACGCGTGGATGTTTCGGGGCCGGCAGTCGCCGAGGTCCTAAAGAAGCTCGGATTTCGCGTGGTCGCGACGCAAATCGTGCAAGATGATTCCATGCAGATTCAGAACGCACTGGTTCACCTCGCGCTCGAAGTCCGGTTCATCGTAACCACCGGCGGCACAGGAATTGCCTTGCGCGACGTCACGCCGGAAGCGACTGAAGCGGTTTGCGATCGTCTGATCGATGGCGTAGGCGAGCGCATGCGTCTCGAAGGCGTAAAGAAAACTCCGTTCGCCGCCTTGAGCCGGGGAGTCTGCGGTGTGCGCGAGAAAACTCTGATCCTGAATCTGCCCGGCAGCCCCGGCGGTGCGGTGGAATCCCTGGAAGCGGTCATGGACCTGATTCCGCATGCGCTCGAATTGCTCGAGGGACACACCGATCACAAGTAAGTGAGGACGGGGGAATCCTATGGCAAATAAATTTGGCACAGACATTTTGATTCAGGCTAAAGACCCCATGAAGGCCGCTAACTTCTACGTCAAGGAACTCGGATTTGAGATTACGGATAAGAACCCGAAAATGGTCGGCCTCCACGGGCCACACATCAATTTGTTCATTGAGCCCGGCCCGCCTCTCGGTGGACCGGTTTTTGAAGTTACTGTGAAAAGCGTGAAGGAAGCAAAAGCCAGGCTAAAGAAAAAGGGCTGCAGGGTGGTGAAGGATGAGCCTGATTTTCCACGATGCTACGTTAAGGATCCATACGGGCTAATTTATAACCTGACGGAGTGATCGGGCTTTCGAGCCGGAGGATCAAGGTCTGGGGACTCCCGCCTTTTGCAAGGAACGCAAAAGATGGACCGCCCGCCACCGTATGCTTGACACCAACAACCCGAGCGGTTGGTACGGCATCGTCATCGGCCTAAGTGTGTTGGGCTGGAATGTCTATGACGCCCTCGCAGAGCGCAGGCCAAAGGTAGTCGTCCGCCAGATCGGAGACTCCATCACTGATCGCGCTCACACCCGACCTGATGGTCGAGTAATTTACATGCTGAGAGTGGCGATCTCAAATGAGTCCACCAGGAAGCCGGTAGTGCTCGCCCACTTTCAATTGCTGTTGCCATGGAAGGATGAGTACCTTGACCTTCTTCCGGACCCGCAAATCCTTGACAGGTCTGAGTACGTCATACCAGGCTCCGCCAACTCAATGTGGCAATACCCGAGAGACATGATTCTCAACCATCGGGTCTACTCTCAGGGTAAGCTCGCTCCTGGAGACATCTTAGAAGGGGCACTTCTCTTCAACGGGATGGAACCCATCCCAGCGGACCTTCCAAACGGAGAGGAGATTGAAGTCAAGGTGAAAGTATTGCTCCATCACGGCGCATCGATCATCGCAAACTGTCGCATGGTCATCGACAAGGAGTGTTTGAGGTGGAGAGACTCAGGGCAGCCCAGCGGCCAGGACCTACTATTTGGGTGAGCGGCTCCTTCAGCCGGGCCTGTAATGCGTCATCGGCTTGACTTCCCGTGAGATAATTATTCATGAATCACTTTTCCAGACTCCTCCAGTGGGAAGCCAGAGCTGCCGATCAGGTAATGGCCCTCCTGCTCAACTACCCATTCAAAGACCGAGGCTTGGGTATCACCCTTAACAAACTGCTCAGGGACTTTCCTGATCGGCTCAAGCATGTTCCCAGCGTGATCGCCGCCCTCTACCTCCTGGAAGAGGAAGGCCAGATTCGTCTGGAGAGATCGTGCGGTCACGAGAACTATCTCGACTCACTCAGGGCCTTCCCGCCCATAGGGATCGACATCCCACCGCCCGTTGATCCTGATCACCGTGAACGCTACGTTGTGCGGAAGCACGAAGATCACGAAGACATAGTGCGCATCGAGTTCTACAAAGACCGGGAGGGCAAGCATTTCGTGTGGCCCTACGTTGGGCGGGTGCGGAGAGATGGTGACTCGTACAGGCACTTCAAGCTGCGAATGCACTTCGACGATCTGGAGACGGCGCGGGAGTGCGCACTCAACCAGGGCACGATGCTAGCGGAACTCGGTTACCTCTACCAGGCTGAATAAAGCTGGGTACAGCTGGATACAACTCAGGCCATTTCAAAAATGCTAAGCGATTCCAGGCCAGTAACTTAGATAAGTGCCCTGCTTGGTTCGGGACTGGGGGCTTGGGATCGCCGAGGCTTCCCGAGAGGGAACGTTGTGGGTGCCGGGGTAGAGAGTCGAAGGCCGCGGAGAGGAGTGTCTGTCCCACGCGGGCGCTGGAGGTGCCTACAGCAGGTTCCTCACCGGGCCTTCAGCCCGGTTCGGAATGACATCCCTTGGTAGTTGGGGGCAACTAGGTCTATGGAAAACCGTAGCCAAACCTTGTCAATAGGCAGGAATTACACGATTGGGGCTATGTGCGTGCAGGTGAAGGAAATATAAATTTTGGCTTGCACAGAATAGTGTGCAGATTTCACTATAGCAATATGATATAATAGAATTATAGAGTCGAGAAATCGAAAAAGAAGGCGTAGCCCACGGGCTGCGCCTTTTGTGTTTCTGGGGTCTGTGGTGGCGGCGGCAGAGTTCGATTTGGAAGCGAGCCAAACGCGCGAGTTATTGCGTCGCAAAAGACGCGACGCATCGCGCGGCTCGCCCGGGTCCTTCGTTCGCGCAAAGAACGCGCTCTTTCAGGATGACAAATCGAGTTTGGCGCTGCCCATTTTCTTGGGGGAACTTATGGGGCGGTGGGGTGGGAAGGTTTTTGCGAACTACAAGCGGCGGGGGGAGTGGGTGGAGTTGCTGTTTATGACGGTTGCTTCGGGGCTGGGTTTTACGGTGGCGAAGCCGTGGGGGGATTCGGCGCGATACGACGTGATTGTGGAGAACGAGGGGCGGTTCCTCAGGATACAGGTGAAATCGACCGAGCTGTGGACGGGGAGCGGCTACGTGTGCCAGCTGCATATGTGCGGGCGACTGTATACGGCGGCGGACATCGACTACTTTGCCATCTACGTTTTGGCTTTGGATTTGTGGTACATCTTTCCGGCAAGGACGCTGGCGGGGTTGGGGGCGGTGGTGCTGACGCCGCACAGCAAAGGACACAAGTACGAGCGCTACATGGAAAACTGGTGGCTGCTGACGCGGCACCATTTCCGGCGAGGAACGAGGACTGTGGTGCCTCCGGAGGTTGGGCGGCCGGGGTCGGTGGACCGGTTGAGTGCACGGATTGTGGAGAGGATTCGGGGGATGGCGAAGGGAGGGTGAGCCAGTAGCCTGGCTTGGAAGGGTGGGCCGACTTATATCATAATATTTGCATGGCATTCCCCATCCGAGTCTGCGCGGTTTGCTCAGAAGAGTTCGAGCTGAGGCCGGACAAGCCCGGCTTCGCCAACCGCTGTCCGGCCTGTAGCACGCCTGAGAATACTGACGCCGCTACGAAGCGCAGTACGGACGCCGACGAACGCAAGACTTTGAAGGAAGCGAACGAAGCCCGCAGGCAAGCTATGCGCGACCTGCTTTACCGCAAGGACGGCTAGGCAGCGAAAGACCTCCCGCTTGCATGCGCTTGTCTAGGGGGAGATCCCTCACCCGGCTGAACGGCGCCGGGTTTCGGGATGACGCACCTCAACAAGAGGCTGGATTCAAGCTGGGGGAAATGTGCTGCTACGGCATCTCGTAACAGCCTATGTCAATTTTCTTCTCCCGCATCCGGGGATGGCCGTCGAGATCCTGATCGCCGACCATTGGCGATCCCAAATCTTCGCCGCCATTCCGCGCCGGAGAGTCCGGCCGCAGATGAAAGTTGTGCGCACCGGTGTCGACAAATTGCGGATCCGCAAATTGCGATTTCTGATCATTGCCCGACCCGGCGACATACTCCTCGAAGCTCGAGTAATTTTTCGTGTCGAAAGACCATTTCACGGCTTTCGAACCGGATGGAAAGTAATAAATGTTGTGATCCATCGTCACCGTGGGGGCGCCGCCATCCATGCGGGCAGACTTGCTGGTCATCGCTAGTCCGTGGTCGCCAATGTAGACGATGTTGTTCTTGAAGACATTGTTGCGCATGTAGAACTGCATCAGGACCTCACCCTGTCCTGTCTTCCAGGTGTCATTCTTGTAGAGCGTGTTGTTCACAATCACCACGTCTTCAGTAGTCCCGCGCTTTTCGTCATAGCCTCCAATGGCGAATCCGGGAGCATGGCAGGAATAAATCAGATTGTTGCGCGCGATGATGTGGCTGGTGCTCCCGACGCGGTGTTCGCTCGCCAGCTCAATGCCGAAGTCCGCATCGTGGATGACGTTGCGCTCAATCAGAATTCGAGTTCCGCCATCCACGTAAATGCCGTCGGAGTCAGGGGTCTCGCCGTAGGCCGGATTGCCTCTCGCAGTGATGCTATAAACCAGGTTCTCGCTCACCACGCCATCGCGCGCGCGGTCGACGGCCGGGTCTGGCGCCGTGTGTTCAAAGCCGATCACATCGATTCCAATATTGTTGTTGTCGTGTACCGTGTTCTTGGTGATGCGGAACCCGGCCACATTGCCGTTCACCACCAGCGATTCGCTCGATCCCGTCTTGAGATGGTGTACATCGTTGCCGTCAATGACCAGGTCGCTGATTGGAGTGGTGGCGGAAGTGCCGTAAACAGAAATCCCAAAGCCGTTGGCCCCGCTGCCCGGCCGCAGCCGCCGCGGCGAGTTCTGCTCGATGTGATGCACGTTGTTATGCAGGATTTCGATATGCGAGCCGCCGCCGAATACGCGGATTCCACCTGGCACGCTGCCAAAGTCGCTGGTCCGGTAGTTGCGTATCTCCAGGTCCTCGATGCGCACAAAGCTCACGTTGGTCAGTCGCACCATGTTGCTCTCGCCTGCCGGAGGCGTGAGGCAACCCCCGTCGAGAATCGCGTGCTCTCCCGGCTGGCTGCGAAACGTGATGAAGCCTTGCTCCGCGTTCCCTGAGAC
>DATHOQ010000038.1:0-65027 GCA_035484735.1 Terriglobales bacterium
CGCTTCCCAGAGCTTGTTACAGACCCTGAATCCCCGATAACTCTGATTATTCAACCCGTTTGACGCCTAACCATATACGCGAGGATGTAGCGGTCGCCGATAACATCCGGCGACCGACTTTCTTGGTAAGAGGGTGACAGCCCGCGTCCCTCGTCAAAACTCCGCGTTTCGCTAAGCACCTTTCCGAATCAACAATTTACTAACCCGCAACTCGCCTCGCTCCCTAAATGGCTTAAGGATAAGCGAGGATGTAGCAATGTCACATCGGGTTCAAGTCCATGCGGATGGAGTTTTCGAGAGGGACAGGGGCAAAAGAAAGGCAAATCAGAACTAGTGACCGGGCAGCGTTCTAACCAACTGAACTACGTCCCCACTTCTAGAATCAGCCACCTAGCAGAACGCCGCATTGGGATCGGCTTTGCGGCATCCGCATGAGAGCACACTGTCTACCGCTCATTGCGGTTCGTTCCAGCGGAACGACCTACAAAACAGCCTTTAGAAATTTCCGCTTGCCGCGTGGCTTGTCACGGAAGTTATCTTATCACAGCGTTTTCGACGCTGAATGAGTGACACTGCTTTCCTCATGGCATACCAATGCAACGTCGGGGAAATAATCGGCGCAACTCCCTAGTGCCCAAGCTCTCGAGCGTAGTGGAGGTGAAGCTCGGCTCTGCTTCTGGGAACGATTCGCGAACTCGGAGGGCCGGGACTCGCTACTTCTGGAGATCCATGCGACCGACAAGCAACGGCACTCTTGCCCGCCAAGTGATCATAAAATCTTCTTCTATTCAATCCTGACCCGGCTAGAACAGTCTCCATTATTTCGTCGACAGCCAGGGCTTTCTCCACACACCCCGCTTTAACCTGGTCTTTAATCCCGACCCCGCGCATACTTTTACCGATCATCGCCCATAGAGACTTTCGTCCCTAGGAGCTTCGGTATCTTGCAGCGGTTTTGCGCTGCGCGATAGTGTAGGCGACACTTGCCGCGCTTCGTTCCACGGGCACTTACTGGAAGGAAATCCTTTTGCAAGAACATGTTAGCGAAGCGGTTGGCAGCGTATGTGCAAGAGTTTGCATGACCCGGTCGGCATCGCCCCTAGCGCCGCGAAATGGGATCCTTTGAATTTCCGGTAGGGCTCCATTTTTCAATGGGTTGTATGATGATCCTGGCATATTCGAGGGACCCGGTTTTGGTGGTGCAAGTGCTCCCTTTGACGGGGTAATCGGGGTTGGTGTTTGGCATTCGTAACCCTCGTGGACATTCAGGGAGTCACGTTCAAAATGTGACTCAGAGGGCGAAGCTATGGCTACCTCATATTTGCGCTCAAGACCTTTGTGGATTCCCAATCTCAGCAACTCCAGGCCGCGGTAAGTACCTTGATTGATCGGGAACCGGAACTCACAAAGACGAATGCGCCGTTGACAGGGTTCCGTTTTCATCATATCGGGCTTGCCTGTCGCGACATTGAGAAAGAGGCGAGAGCGCTCCGGCTTTTGGGCTATGAGCTTGAAGGGCAGCACTTCATGGATCCGCTGCAGAAAATTCATGGCTGTTTTCTGGTCGGACTTGGCCCCCGCATGGAACTGCTGGCACCCGTTGACGAGTCCTCGCCGATTGTGTCGTGGCTGAACAAGGACGCCAAAATGTATCATCAGGCCTACGAGGTTGCGTCCATCGACACCGCGCTGAAAGCTCTGCGGACCCAGCACGCAGTGGTTGTTTCTCGGCCCAAACCCGCCGTCGCGTTCGGTGATCGTAAAGTCGCCTTTCTCCTACTTCCCAACAGTTTGTTGATTGAGTTGATCGAATGTCCAGGGTTGCAGGATGCGACTCAAGGGCCAGCCAGATAGCGTTATGGGCACGCAGCCGTCCACATCCCGAACCGACTTGAACTCGACTCGTTTCGTCACCATCAGCGTGGATGACGGAGATCCCCGGGATTTCCGGACGGCAGAATTGCTCAACAAGTACGGACTGAAGGCCACTTTCTACATTCCCTCGCGGAATCCGGAACGTCCGGTGATGCCGGAAAACCAGATTCGCGAACTCTCCGGTAGCTTTGAAATCGGCGCTCACACCATAAATCACCTCCCCTTGAAATCCATGGCGGAATCCGAGGCATGGCGTGAGATTTCAGAGAGCAAACAGTGGCTGGAAGACACCCTCGGAACGCCGGCCGTATCGTTTTGTTATCCCCGCGGCAAGTTCAACAGCACCACCCCCGCTCTGATCAAGAAAGCCGGCTTTCTAGGCGCGCGCACTTGTCTTTACAACCTGCATACTTTTCCACGAAACCCGTTTTTGTGGGGATGCAGTACCCATGCTTATTCTCACAGTAAGACCATTCAACTGCGGCATGCGGTTTTGGAAGGCAACGTCCTCGGCCTCTTGAATTTTCTAAGTACTTATAAGGGCACTACCGATTGGCAACACCATTTCCAACATGCATTAGATCACGTAGAGCAGCACGGGGGCATTGCTCACCTTTATCTTCACAGCTGGGAGATCGATGAACTGAAGCAATGGGACCGTCTGGAAGAGACTTTCGCAGCCATATCCCAACGCCGCACATTTACAAAAGTGACCAACGGAAATTTGTTTCAACTTTGGAAGGCTGAACATGACCATGCAAGGAATTAAGTCCATGGATACTCTCCACACACCTAAAAATGGCTCCAGCCGTCTTGATCACGTATTAAAAGTGATCTACGAATCGGTCTCGGACCTGAACTTGCAACTGGCCCGTGAACAAAGGATTGAGCCATCTCCCTCGACAGTTCTCTTCGGTGCCGGCGGCCGGCTGGACTCTCTGGGCCTGGCCAATTTCATCGTGATTACCGAGCAGAAACTCGATGATTCGTTTGGATTCCCCATCGATCTCACCGAGAACGATCCCTTCTCTCCAGCCACCGGTCACTTCCGGACCATCCATTCATTGGCGACCTATATCTCGGAATTGATATCAAGCAGACCGGAAGGCGCAGTACGATAACGTGGGATGGACCGTCCTCATAATAATTCCGCTCACGGCCAGAACGAAGCCGTGAACCTGCACCTCATCTCCGATTTCAACCTCGATACTCTCGGACATTGCCTGGCCAACGATGATTCCTTGCCGCAGGTGGCCATCACCTCGGCGCCCTTTGGACAGGTGTTCCCCGCCCTGCTTCAACCCCGTAACGAACCCTCAGATTTTGCCTTGGTTTGGACCTCGCCCGATAAGGTCATTCCTGCGTTCGAACAAGCCCTGCACTACGGCAAAGTCGACGAAGATCGCCTGACCTCTGAACTCAACGAGTTTGTCCATTCTCTGCAGCAGGCACAGAATCATTTTCGCGCCATTTTCGTGGTTTCGTGGACCCTGCCGGCTCACCTTCGCGGGAACGGCCTGTTGAGCATGAGAAAACACGGACCGAGGCGATTGCTGCTTCAGTTGAACCTCATGCTGGCGGAGAAATTGGAAGATAACCCCAGCATCTACCTGCTTGATGCCCAGCGCTGGCTGGATGCGGGCGGAAAGAACTCCTATAGCCCGAAGCTATGGTATCTAACAAAGAATCCGTTCCAGCCCACGGTGCTTTCCGCGGCTGCTCGCGATTTGAAAGCGGCCATTTCCTCGGTGCTGGGAAATTCCCGAAAGTTGCTGGTGGTTGACTTGGACAACACGCTGTGGGGAGGCGTAGTGGGCGATCTTGGGTGGGAGAACCTGAGACTCGGAGGCCACGACTACGTTGGCGAAGCCTTTCTCGATTTCCAGCGCGCCATCAAGACCCTGCGCAATCGAGGCATCCTGCTGGCCATCGCCAGTAAGAACGAAGAAAGCGTCGCCCTCGAGGCTCTCACTAAACATCCCGAGATGCTGCTTCGGCCGGAAGATTTTGCAGCCCGGCGAATCAACTGGAATGACAAGGCAGCCAACATCGCGGAACTGGCTGAGGAACTGAATCTCGGGCTTCAGTCGGTCGTGTTCATCGACGACAGTCCCATCGAGCGCGCCCGGGTTCGGGAAGCGCTACCAGAGGTTTATGTGCCGGAATGGCCGGACGACAAGACTCTATTCGCCAGCACCTTGGGCGAGTTGCACTGTTTCGACTCCGCCTACGCCACGGCCGAGGATTCCTCCCGGCACGCCATGTACGCGACCGAAGCCCAACGCAAGAGTTCCCGTGCCGCCTTCAGCTCCGCCGAAGAGTGGTTGCTGTCATCCCAGACGGTGGTGAAGGTCGAAGAGTTTTGCGATGCGAACCGCGAGCGGGTCGTGCAGTTGCTGAATAAAACCAACCAGATGAATCTATCTACCCGGCGCTTATCCGCCCAGGAATTACAGAACTGGTTGCAACCGGACAACCGGAAATTGTGGGCCTTCCGAGTCAGCGACCGGTTTGGGGATTCAGGCCTGACCGGCATCCTCAGTCTGGAGATTAAGTCGGGAGTCGCACGCATCGTGGATTTTGTACTCAGCTGTCGGGTCATGGGGCGCAATGTCGAACGCGTGATGGTAGCTTGTGCCGCGCAACATACTGCGGCCCAGGGCTTGGAAGAGCTGCGCGCTCAGTACTTACCGACCGCCAAGAACCGGCCTTGTCTCGGGTTCTGGATTTCTTCCGGATTTGCCGAGCAGGACAATCTCTTTACCTGGTCTCTCCGTCAACCTTATCCCTTTCCGCCCGGCGTCGAAGTTCGCGGCTGGACGGCTGCCGGTTCAGGCAATCCCCAGATGCCGGGATCACTTGACCCTCGCGATCCCACGCTTCCCGCGCTCACGCGTTAGCCAGAAGTTGGCGCAAGTATATTTCCCATCGCTGCCGACATGTCGTATTATGTCCTAGCGTTCACGCGTTGCGTTTTCATCCTGGCCTGCCCAAAGAAAGTATTGGCTTCTGTTCTCGTGACCACAAGCAATGGCATCGGCAGCGCAGAATCAACGCCCCAGTTGCGTAAAGCAGCCTTCAGTGATTATCAGCAGATTGCCGCGTTAGGTTCTCACTACGGTCTGGGCAAGGAAACCTACGACGAGTGGGCTCACCTTTGGGCAAACAATCCGGTTCTCCGCCGGGTGCCGGATTGCCCTATGGGCTGGGTTTTCGAGAGGGAAGATCACCAGATCGTTGGCCACCTTGCGAATGTCCCGCTCGCCTACCAACTGGGCAAGCAAAAGCTGATCGCGTGCGCCAGTCGTTCGGTGATGGTGGATCCGCAATACCGCAGTTATTCATTCCAGCTCTTAAGCCAATTCTTCCGTCAGAAGCAAGTTGATCTGTTTCTCGCCACCACGGTCAACGCCCAAGCCACAAAGTTGTACGAAGTGTTTCGCGCTTTGCGGGTTCCCGCCGGAACCTGGGACAATTCGGCGTATTGGATTACCAACTATCCAGGCTTTAGTGCCAGCGTCTTGAAGATGAAGGCCTTGCCTGGGGCCAAAGCCTTGAGTTACCCAACTGGCGCTGGTTTGTGGGCGCGGGATGTGGCGCTGGGGAGGTTCTTCAAGACTCGAGGCAAGAGCGTAGAGCCCGATTTTTGCACGGGCTTTGATGGCCGCTTTGAGGTTTTTTGGCAGGAGTTGTGCGAACGCTATCCTAAGCGCTTGCTTGCCGATCGCTCAAGAGAGGCGCTAGAGTGGCATTTCAAGCCCGCCTTGGCGAAGAATTGGACTTGGATACTTACCCTTAGCAAGGGTTCTCAGCTGACCGCCTACGCGATCTTCCTACGGCAGGATAATCCCGAGCACGGGCTGACCCGTATGCGCATAGTCGACTTTCAAACCCTCCAGGGTCAGAATGAGTTGCTGCGCCCTCTGCTTGCGGGCGCATTAGAGCGCTGCCGGCAAGAACGTATTCATATGCTGGAAGCCTCCGGCTTTTCAGCGGAGAAACAAAGCGTCATTGACAGTCTTTCTCCCTGCGGGCGAAATCTCGATGCCTGGCGTTATTTCTACAAGGCGGCACAACCAGCATTAGCCGAACAGCTCAAAGATCCGGCAGCTTGGGATCCATCCTGCCTCGATGGGGATGCCAGCCTCTAAGCACTGTTCTTCGTTTTCGCGATCTCCAACCGTATGTCACGAATCAAACTCCTGGTAAAGCAATCCCTCTTTCCCCTGCGGCACGTCTTTCCGCGGCAACCTTTTCGGGATAAGCCGATCTCCTCCTGGCCTGGAATTCTGGGAGTGGTTCACGACATTCGTGTGCCGCGCGGTGTGCATCCCCAGCCCGTTTCCTCGCCGGCCGGGTACTCCAACATCAATATTATTCTTGCCCTGGTGGAGAGAGTGGCTTCGGTTCGGGGAGACCTGGCCGAGTGCGGAGTCTTCCGCGGATCGACTCTGGTGCCGACAGCAATCTTCCTGCAACAGAAGAAAATCAACAAGCATGTCTTCGGTTTCGACTCTTTCCAGGGATTCGACGAGTCTGTAGAAAAAGACATCGCGCTCGGCGGAAGCAAAGATGAGCAACGGAAAGTGGGCGGCTTTTCGGAAACCTCTGAAGAGCTGGTAGCCGGCAAGCTGCGTCTTTTTGGGGTAAAGCAAGGCGTGACCCTGGTGCCGGGATACTTCCGCGACTCGCTGACTGCCTGCGCCAGCAACCGCTTTTCATTTGTTCACCTGGATTGCGATACTTACGATTCCTATAAAGAGTGTCTTTCCTTTTTCTATCCTCGATTGAATCGGGGAGGGATCATACTGTTTGACGAATACAATGATCCCGCCTGGCCGGGCTGCAATCTGGCGATCGACGAATACCTGGCGGACAAGCCGGAGAAACCGCAACGCATCGAGCGCGACAATTTCCAGAAGTTCTACATTGAGAAGGTGGGATAGATATCAGCGATTAGATGCCTGCGCACCCTGTAGCCTGACCTTCTCGATTATGATTTTGCAGCCCGGACTAGAGTCCGGGCTTTCTGTTTTTTAGAAAGCAATAGGGCCGTGTCAATAATCGCCGCCCTCGCGGCCACTTCGATGCTGGTTGTTGGTGCGAGAAGTGCCCCAGAGTCTAACCTAGTCATGACCCTATAATTCTGAATGGTGACACTGCATGATGCGAGAAAGGTAGTTTAAAGAGAGGATGCGTAAACACTTTCAGACATGGATCCCGCTGACAAGGAGAGCTAGATTCTTCACCCTGCTCCTCGTCCTCTTCGGCGCTGTTGTCCCCGTACTTGCCCAAGGCGGCCCGCCCTACTACACCAATGATCCCGGCACACCCGGCCATCTCAATTGGGAGATCAATCTCGGGTACATGCCTTTTTACTACAATAATCAGTCCGTCTCCCACACTCCTGACGTTGACATAAACTTCGGCATAGGCGATCGCATCCAGCTCACGTATGAAAATGCTTGGCTGCGCGTGCAAAACCCCTCTGCCGCGCCAGAGTTTGGCCTGGGGCAATCCAATCCCGGTGTTAAATGGCGTTTCTACGACGCCGGGGAATCCGGCCTCTCGGTTTCGATCTTCCCGCAATTTTTTCTTAATAATCCCAATGACGCCGTCCGGCGCGGGATCACTCCCCGCACCGATACTTTCCTACTGCCCTTCGAATTCTCCAAGAAATTTGGCCCCATCGATGTGGACTACGAAATCGGTTATGAGGCTGTCCATAAAGGACCGGACGCCTGGCTCACTGGCCTCGTCGTCGGCCACGAATTCTCTTCCAAGCTCGAACTCGACATGGAGCTTTATTCTCAAGGCAGCTTCCATCCTTCCGCCTACCAGCCCACGATAGACTTTGGCGGACGCTACAAAATCCATCGCCCAGTGATCCTTCTTTTCATGGCCGGACGCAGCCTCGAGCCCACCAGCAGTACTCAGTCGTACTTCATCGGCTATTTCGGAATTCAGCTCCTGCTGCCTTCCAAGTCCTACAAATAAAGCCTCTTGATCTGGTAGGTGGCACAGAGAGAAACCGCCGGTAGAGGATCGTAGATCCATCACTATATCTGCCTGAATGTAGGGCAGCAATTCTGGTGGGCAGTGCAGGACTCGAACCTGCGACCTCCTGCTTGTAAGGCAGGCGCTCTAACCAGCTGAGCTAACCGCCCCTCGCTCCCGGCCATCCCACGCCGTGGGAGCATTGTGAAGGATGAGAAGCGCTTCTGCGGACTGCTTGCAGTATATGTCACGCTGGGAGAGTGGGCAAACTCGAAGCCGTCACCATTCAGCACTCAGCATTCAGCATTCAGCATTCAGCATTCAGCACTCAGCATTCAGTTAACAGCGCACTTTTGAGCCTGCGGCCAAGCCCGTTTGGCTGAATGCTGAGTGCTGACGGCTGAATGCTATCCTGTCCGCGTGCGGCGTTTGATCGTCAATGCGGATGATTTTGGCCTCACTGCGGGAGTGAATCGCGGTATCGTGGAGGCGCATACCGGGGGAATCGTTTCCTCGACAACCCTCATGGCCAACTCCGCCGCGTTCGACGACGCCGTTCAACTCGCGCGATCGACCCCAACACTTTCCGTCGGATGCCACTTGGTTCTGGTCGACGGTTCGCCACTGCTCGGCGCGGACAAAACCCCAAGCTTGATGGATTCCAGCAATCCCGGCCACTTTCGGCAAGACATCAGCAGCTTCGCCCTGCGCACTTTGAGTGGACGTCTCGATGCAGACGAAATTGAAGCCGAAGCCACAGCTCAGATCCGTAAGCTACAATCCGCCGGCATTCCGGTCTCGCACGTCGACACTCACAAGCATACCCACATGTTTCCCCAGGTATTGCGTCCGCTGTTGCGCGCAGCACAGGCATGCGGTGTGCGGGCCATTCGCAACCCATTTGGATGGATGGCGTTTTCGAGGATCGCCAACCGTCCCCAGCTATGGCAGCGCTACGGTCAGGTAAAGCTCCTAAACCTTCTGGCGGGGAAGTTTCGTCGTGCCGTAGCCGACGCTGGAATGATTACGACCGACGGAAGCGTGGGGGTGGTCGCCACCGGCGCGCTCGATGACCGGCTGATCCACTTCATCCTGGAAACTCTTCCCGAGGGTACATGGGAATTTGTGACCCACCCCGGCTACAACGATCGAGACTTGGTCGGCATTCACACTCGCCTGCGCGAATCGCGCGACTTGGAAAGGCAGATTTTATTGAGTCCCGCGGCACACGAATTGCTGCACAGCAAACAAATTCAACTCATTTCCTACCGTGATCTAGCTCGCTCCTGACACTACTTCAGCACGTGGAACGGAACGTTGCTCGTCAGCGTGCCGCTGGGCGTAGTCACGGTGACGTATCCCGTCGCCGCGCCAGCAGGAACCGTAGCGGTGATATACGTATCGGAAACAACCGTAAAGGTCGCAGGAATTCCGTTGAATGCAACGCTGGTGGTTCCGGTGAACCCCTGCCCGAGAATCTGTGCTGTGTGGCCAACCTTGCCTGCGGCCTGAACGAAAGCCACGAATGGGCCGAGGCCTGTATTCAAAGTGAAAACGGTGCCGCAGCCTTGGGAGGAGCAATTGGGTGCGCCGCCGTAAGCGGCGGTGCCGTAAAGGATACCGGTGGTCGCTTGAAGTATTCCGCTCTCGGGAAGGATCCCCTCGGTCCCGTCGGAGCTAAGGCTGTGCAGCGTGACTAACGAGCCACTGGGCATAATCTGGAAGATCGTGCCCTCCCCGAAGGCACCACCGAAAGCGGTCGCTCCATAGAAGTTCCCGTCTGTGGCTTGCATGAGTGGTGCAACAGGATCAGCACCGTCGGGGCAGTAGCGTGCTTGCCCGCAGGGATCAGACGACCCTTGGAAAAAATGGAGCGTCGTCAGTACGCCCAGAGGCGTAATTCTGAATGCTGTTCCGCAGCCGTTATAGCATTGATCAGAACCGCCCCCACCGCCTGATGTAGTCCCATAGAGGTTCCCATCAGACCCTTGAATCAACCCTGCCACAGGAGTTGCACCGTCCGTGTAGTGAAAGTTGTGCAACGTCTCAAAGACACCTGCCATAGTGATTCTGAATATCGTTCCGCAACCCCCATAGCATCCGTCCCCGCCGTCGCCTATAGTTGTGCCGTATAAGCGTCCGTCAACAGCCTGAATCACTCCGCCAACGGGATTGCCTTCGCCGAAAGTGTATAAGGTTGTCAAATGCCCCTGAGGTGTGACCCTGAAAACCGTGCCGTTATTATCTTGGTTACCATTGCGGCTAAACTCCGTGGTTCCATAAAAGTTGCCGTCTGTGGCTTGGATCAATCCGCCGTAGGGACTTTCTCCGTCGATACCGTCGGAAAAGGTGTACAGAGTTGTTAGTTGGCCGCTAGGGGTAACTTTGAAAATGGTCCCACAATCCGCACCCGTGCATGAATGGGAGACGGTACCCAATCCGATTGTCGTACCAAAGAAGTTCCCGTCCACCCCCAGGGTAATTGAGCTGGGATTGCTCCCATCGCTACAGTTCTCTTCAGAGCAAAAATCGTAGATCTCGGTAACCGTGCCATCGGGAGTGATTCGAAAGACCGTTCCGGAACCGTAGGCTCCGCCTGATTCGGTCGTCCCGTATAGATTCCCATCCACTCCTTGCACAAGCCGCACAAGATTGGGCAACGAACCATCTGAGTAGTCGAAGTCTGCTAGAACGGTGAATGTCTGCGCGTGAGCAACCATTGCCGTTGCAGCGCTAAGAAGAAGAACAATCCGGACTTTCTTCCATTTCGTTAGTGGCATCATGAGAATTCCTTCCATTGGCACAGCATTCATGAATCGCGGCCCAACTCACGCGAGAGACGAGAACAAGAAAACCCCTGGGTAAACTGCGGCAAAATCTTAGGCTCCCCCACGAATACCGTCAAGAGACTTTAGACCCCGGTATCCAAATCATGGATTGAACAGGAAATCTAGGCCTCTCGGAGACCTGAAGATTCCGCCCGCCCCCCGCCCGTACACGTCCTTCCGGTATCCGCAGTCACTTACGTTGGTAACCTGCGGAGGTCACCGTGCCCAGTTATCATAAGCAAGACTTTCATACTACTTATCAGGTAGCGGAGCTCATGGATAAAAGACCGGAAAGCCGGATCGAAGCCCAAATCCTTGTTCGAGTTTGGGGCATGGATGCGGACGGCCGTCCCTTCTTTCAGAACGCCAACGCCGGCAAAATCTCGAGCGAAGGCGCGCAAATCTCGGGCATCGCTCATCCTTTAAAGGCCGGGGACATCATTGGCGTTCAGTACGGCGACAAGAAAGCCCGCTTCAAGGTCATCTGGGTCATCGATGCCGGCGTAGCCCGCAAAATTGAAGCCGGCGTGCAAATGCTTCCCAACCAGCGCAGCCCCTGGCAGGACCTGGCCGCATGGGAGAAAAAAGAAGTTATCACCGGCGAGAACAAGCGGCGCTTCGCACGGCATAAGGTCATCTTTCCCATTGAGATCAGTTTCGACGATGGCCGCCGGTCGCAGATGAACACCAACGCCACTGACATTGGCGGACGCGGCTGTTATGTTGAGAGTCTGATCCCGCTTCAGCTGGGCACGAAAGTCAACATCAAGTTCTGGATGGATGAAGAAAAAGTCCAAACCAGCGGCGTCATCCGGGCCAGCGATCCCGGAGTCGGCATGGGCATCGAATTCACTGCGTTAGACAACACCGTTCAAGAGCGATTGCAACAACACCTCGATAAACTGGACGACGGGCTGGGCAACCGCGATGCTGCCAAAGGCGCCACCAACTCCGAAAGTTAACCCTCTCTTTTCCGCCGGGAATTACCCTAAAATCTGAATCCCCTTAAGCTGATTGCCATCGAATCAGAGAGCCACGCCGGCTGGCGTGCAAAGGACCGGCATGAAGATCGGCATCACCTGTTATCCTACCTATGGCGGCAGTGGAGTGGTGGCCACGGAACTCGGTCTGGAACTGGCTCAACGCGGACACGAAATCCACTTCATTTCATATGCGCAGCCCATCCGGCTCACCGAACTGCATCCCAATATTCACTATCACGAAGTGGATGTATCCCGTTATCCGCTATTCGACTTCCCGCCGTACGACCTTGCGCTGGCCACGCGCATGGCGGAAGTTTCCGAACTCTATGCCCTCGACCTACTGCATGTGCATTATGCGATCCCGCACTCGGTAAGCGCTCTGCTGGCCCGGCAAATGCTGGCCGCCAAGCCGCGCGGACAACGCCTGCCATTCGTCACCACGCTGCACGGCACTGACATCACTCTGGTGGGACTCGACCGTTCTTATCTACCCATTACTCGTTTTTCAATCGAAGAGAGCGACGGAGTGACTGCGATCTCGAACTATCTGCGAGAACGCACTTTACGTGAGTTCGATGTCAAGAATCACATCGAAGTGATTTACAACTTTGTGAATTGTGATCTTTACTGTCGCGATGCGGGGGCCGCGGAGCGCCGCCTGGAATATGCGCCGAACGGTGAACGCGTTCTGGTGCATCTGTCGAATTTTCGCCCGGTCAAGCGCGTGACCGACGTGGTGGAGATCTTCGACCGCGTGCGCAAGAAAATGCCGGCCAAGCTGCTAATGATTGGCGACGGCCCCGACCGCTCGCGCGCGGAATGGCTGGCAGTGCAGAAAGGGATTCACGACGACGTTCTGTTTCTGGGTAAGCAGGACACGATCAGCGAAAAACTGGCTGTGGCCGACGTCATTCTTATGCCCAGCGAACTCGAATCATTCGGATTGGCAGCGCTCGAAGCCATGGCCTGCAAGGTGGTGCCAATCGCCACCCGCGGGGGCGGCGTTCCCGAACTGATTGAGCACGGCATCAGCGGTTACCTGGCCGATGTCGGCGACGTCGACACTATGGCCGGCTACGCGATCGAACTACTCAACGACGACAGCCGCTTGCAGCAAATGGCCAAGGCCAGCCGCGCAATGGCGCAATCCAAGTTTTGCTCCTCCAGGATCGTCCCGCAATATGAGGAATTCTACCGTCGCACGCTGGAACGCTCTTCCTGAAGCGCCGCCAGAACGGAGCCTTCGCTCTGCAACACCGGCAGCCGCAGTCGAATGAGCGTTCCCTTGCCTTCATGACTATCAATTGTCATCCGCGCGGTGTCGCCGTAAAGCACTTTCAAACGCTCGGCCACGTTCGCCATTCCAATGCCCGTCCCGCCCAGCCCAGAGGGCTTTTCCAGCAGTTGAGCGGCGCCCATCCCTATCCCGTCATCCTCAACTTCAACAATCAGTTGCGACTCAGTGAGACGGCTGCGCAGGTAGATGCTGCCGCCTTCGATCTTGGGCGCAAGCCCGTGCTTAATGGAATTTTCCACCAGCGGCTGTAACAACATGCTGGGTACCATGGCGTCCAGGGAGGCAGGCTCCAGTTCCTTCACCACCCGCAGCTTGTCGCGGCCGAAACGCACCACTTCAATGTCGAGATAGTTATCGATGAACTCCAACTCTTCGCGCAACGGCACAAAAGCGTCGCCGCTGCCCAGTAACCGCCGCAGAATCGTGGCCAGCTTGATGATCAATTCGCGCGCGGTATCAGGATCGAAGCGCACTAGCGACGAAACCGAGTTCAGCGTGTTGAACAAGAAGTGCGGATTGATCTGGTTTTGCAGTGCTTCCATGCGGGAGCGCAGCAGTAACCGCTCTTGCTCTTCCAGCTTGATCTGTATGCGCACGCTGTTCCAAATCTTGAGCTCGATCCCAATCACCATGATCGACGCCGCGTAAATGAGAGACTCCACCCAATATTCGGGGCTCTCCAGGCTGAAGGTGGAGCGTGGGGAAAAATGTGACATCTCCGTCTGGATAAACCTCAGCCCCACGATGGTCACGAAGAACATGACCTGCCAATCGAACCTGCGCGGAGCCGGAAGATTGCGGCGAATCATGCGATAAATGCTCAGGTCAATGAAGGGAGAGAACGACCAGATATCTTCGCGATCCGGAGCCGCATCCCGCAGTTGTCCGGACACCAACCCACAAACAATGGCGAACGGCAACGTTGCCCATTCGCCATAAATCAAGGCGGGAAGCGCCACTAACGTGCCGCCGAGTACTCCAGTGAGGCGGCCGCCAATCACTCCCAACACGATCGCGGTTTCAAACGATAGATCCCCGGCCAGAAAGCTGCGTGCTATCAGCCGGAAATAAACACCGATCGCCAGTGGCCCCGCAACCCATAGCACCAGATAGATTTTCTGCTTGAGTGAGCGATCTTCCAGGAACAGCAGTCTTTTGAATTCGACCGAGCGAACCAGGATGCTGGCTACGGCGGCGGCGACGCCGAGCTTGATCAGCAGATTAATAAGGATGAGGCGCTGTTCCATACTGGCTGAGGAAAATGTAGCACGAGGCGGGCCGCTACAGGCTTTTCTCTGCGACCTTCGCGGCCGTTCTTTGCGTCCTTTGCGGTTACGGCTTCTGGTTTTCTTCCACCCGCACCGCGATTTGGCTAAGCTCTGCCTCGATTCCGGCAACTTGCGCCGGGCCACCCTGGGCCATATCTTTGCTACCGCCGCCCCGCCCACCTAGCTTGGCAAGAGCTTCTTTCATGAGCCCGCCCATATCAAAGGGCTGTCCCGGGGATTGTGCAAAAACCAGGGAAGGCGAGTCAGTTCCCGCACCCAGCAAGGCAACAACGTTAGCACTCTGGCGGGTGAGTCTCTGTGCCAGAAGCTTGATATACGCCAGATCACGATCCGGAAATACACGAATCACAATCTTACGGCCGCCGCTATCGGTCGTCTCAGCCAGTATGCGGCCCGCATGGAGATCGGCGATCTCTGCCAACGCGTGCTCGGCCGATTTCTTTAGCGCTCTCGATTCACCCTGTAATTTTCGGACCTGCTCTGGCACATCCCACACATGGGTGGAAAGCAGTCCCGCAGACTCAGCCAGCGTGGCGTAATCCCGGCGCGCCGTGCCCACCGCGCGTTTACCGCAGACAAACTCCACTCGCCATCCCTGCCGCACCTTCTCGATCTTCCGCAGCAGAATGCACCCAATCTGCCCCGTACCCGTGACATGGGTACCGCCGCAAGCCGTCAGATCGAAATCCTGAATATCGATGAGCCGCAACTCGTCCCGTTCCGTCGGCGGAAGCTTGCGCAGTCCGAGCTCCTTCGCTTCTGCACTGCTGACGAAGCGAATGCCGACACTGCGGTTTTCAGTCACGACCTCGTTCGCCAGCGCCTCAGCTGTCTCAGCTTGCTTCGCTGTCAGTCCTTTTGTGTCCAGATCGATGGAGCAGAATTCCGCACCCATATGAAACGAAACCGTCGGCATATTGAGCGCCCTCACGAACGCCGCCGATAGAACATGTTGGCCGGAGTGCTGCTGCATATGATCACGCCGGCGATCAGCGTCAATCAGGCCGTGAATGCGACTGCCGCTCTCGATCTGAGTTGGATTCTCCAGGAAATGCAGAATAGTCCCGTCTTCCTGCTCTGCCACTTCGGCGATGCGCAGCTTGCCGTCTGCGTGCCCAGCAGGAACGATCCACCCCGTGTCAAACACCTGTCCACCGCTAGTGGGATAAAACGCAGTACGATCCAGAACGATAGCCGGACGTGACTCAACCGCAGTAACCTCGCGCACCTCCGCATCGAACTCGTACAGGAAAGAATCGTGATAGTAAAGATGCTCAGTCATGGCTAAATGCTGAGTGCTAAGTGCTGTTGCTCAATACGGCCCAATAATCCCGCCGATTTGCCGAGCCGCCGGCTGCGGCTCCTGACGCTTCTTCTGTCCTTCAATTACATCCAGATATTTCAACCCCGAACCGGTATTGAACAGCACAACCGTATCCTCAGCTCCAAAGAATCCAGTGGCATGCAGCTTGCGATACGCCGCCAGCGCCGCCGCTCCCTCCGGAGCCGCAAAGACCCCCTCCACTCGTCCCCAATGTCGCAGCGCATCCATGATTTCGTCATCGCTGACCGCCAACGCGAGACCCCCGCTCTTCTTCAATATGTCGAGAATCAGATAATCGCCATACGCTTTAGGAACCCGTAGCCCCGCTGCCAGCGTCGACGCATTTGCCCAGAATTCTGCGGTGGGCCGGTCTTCGTCCCACGCCTTAACGATCGGAGCGCATCCCGCCGCTTGCACCGCAATCATCTGTGGCCGCTCCGCACCAATCCACCCCAACTGCTCCATCTCATCAAATGCCTTCCACATTCCAATTAACCCGACTCCACCGCCCGTGGGATAAATAATTCCCTGCGGCATCCGCCAACCCAACTGTTCCGCCACCTCGTAACCCATGCTCTTCTTGCCTTCCAGGCGGAACGGCTCTTTCAAGGTCGAAACATCGAACCAGCCTTCTTTCTCTTTTTGCTCGGCAACCATGCGCGCGCAATCGCTGATCAGGCCATCGACCAATGTCACGTGCGCACCATAGCTCTCGCACTCCACGCGATTCGCCAAGGGCACATCTTCTGGCATAAAAAGATAAGCCTCGATCCCTGCCGCCACCGAGTATGCCGCAAGCGCACTGGCCGCGTTTCCGGCCGAAGGCGCTGCCAGCTTCTTCAAACCGTAAGCCTTGGCCATGGTAACCGCAGCCGACATACCTCGCGCCTTGAACGATCCCGTGGGATTCAATCCTTCGTCCTTTATATAGACGGAAGGAAACTCACGGCTGGGAAGCATAGGCGTGAAACCCTCACCCAGCGAGACGGGCTCCGCTTCGGGCAACACTTCTGCGTAGCGCCACATGTTGGGAGAGCGCCCCGCCAGCGAAGCTGCGGGAAAGGTTTTCTTCAACGCCGCAAGATCATAGCGGACGTATAGAACTCCGCCGTCTTTAGGACACACCGTCTGAGGACGATCGGCGCTGAAATGCTCGCCGCACTTCGTGCATTCAAGATAGGCAATGCGGGCCACAAGCGAGTTTAACACTCGGAGAAACGGTGTGTAGCCAGCGTCGCCTCGCGTCTACCTGACTTCAGCCTGCTTTTTCAGAGGAAATTGTTGATCCAGTTCCAGATTCAGCTCCAGCACATTCACCCGCGCTTCGCCCAGAAACCCGAGCTGCCGTCCCTCAGTGTGCTTCATCACGAGCTGCCGCAGGTCATCAGCTTTGACTCCACGCTCCTTGGCGACTCGCTCAACCTGAAACTCCGCCGCTGCTGGTGAAATATGAGGATCGAGCCCAGAGCCGGACATCGTCACTAGATCTACCGGCACAGGACCAGCCGAGCCGACGCTCTCGGTTGCCACCGATGCCTTCACCCGATCGATCAGATTCTTGTTGGTCGGTCCCAGGTTCGACGCTGAGGAATTCGCGGCATCATATCCATTCCCTGCCCCCGAAGGCCGCGAATGAAAATAAGCCGGACCGGTGAACACCTGCCCGATGATTC
Organism: Terriglobales bacterium; assembly: GCA_035484735.1. Lineage (GTDB taxonomy): Bacteria > Acidobacteriota > Terriglobia > Terriglobales > Acidobacteriaceae > JABCZH01. The sequence continues at coordinate 17,267 of DATHOQ010000038.1, forward strand.
GCGAACCGACGACCTTCCCATTCTGCACGATCAGTTGGCCATTGGCCTTATCTTTAAAGAGCACCTGCGCCAGGCCAGTAATCACCAGCGGATAGACGATCCCCAGCAGGATCGTAGTCGCAATCGTCATCCACACCGAAATCAGTAGATTCTTCTTCATAGCCTCACGCCATTCCCACCCGGGTAATCAGCATGTCGATCAGCTTGATTCCGACAAACGGCACCAAAATGCCGCCAACCCCATAGATCCACAAATTGCGGCGGAGCAACGCGGCCGCGCCCATCGGCCGATACTTCACCCCGCGCAACGCCAGTGGGATCAGCGCAATAATGATCAGCGCATTGAAGATCACCGCCGACAGCACCGCCGACTGCGGCGTCTTGAGCTGCATGATGTTCAGCGCATTCAGCACCGGAAACGTCCCGGCAAACATCGCTGGAATAATGGCAAAGTATTTGGCAACGTCATTCGCAATCGAAAAGGTGGTCAGCGCTCCACGCGTCATTAGCAACTGCTTCCCAATTTCCACGATCTCAATCAGCTTCGTAGGATTGGAATCGAGATCGACCATGTTCCCCGCTTCTTTCGCCGCCTGCGTACCCGTATTCATGGCAACTCCGACATCCGCCTGCGCTAGCGCCGGCGCGTCGTTAGTGCCATCTCCGGTCATTGCCACCAGTTTCCCTTGTTTCTGTTCGGCGCGAATCAGGTCCATCTTGTCTTTCGGCGCAGCCTCAGCGAGAAAATCATCCACCCCGGCTTCCCGCGCTATGGCTGCCGCAGTGAGCGGATTGTCCCCGGTAATCATCACCGTCTTGATTCCCATGGCGCGCAGCTGGTCAAACCGTTCCTTCATCCCACCTTTCACAATATCTTTCAGATGGATCACGCCCAGAACGCGGCGATTCTCGCTGACTACCAGCGGCGTCCCGCCCGAGCGAGCAATCGTTTCGACCGCGGAATTGACCTCTTTAGGAAGAATGGTGCCGTGCTGAGCGAGGTATTTTGTAATGGCATCGACTGATCCTTTACGAATCTCACGGCCATCCAGATTCACACCCGACATGCGAGTCTGAGCGCTAAACGGGATAAAGGCAGCTTCCTGCGAGGCCAGTTCCCTGCCCCGCAATCCGTAGCGCTCTTTCGCCAGTACAACTATCGACCGCCCCTCGGGAGTTTCATCCGCTAAAGAGGAAAGCTGTGCCGCATCCGCCATCTGCGCTTCGGTGATCCCCGGAGCCGGTACGAACTCCGACGCCTGACGGTTTCCCAAGGTAATGGTCCCAGTCTTATCGAGCAGGAGCGTGTTCACGTCACCCGCCGCTTCAACCGCCCGGCCTGACATTGCCAGCACATTGTGCTGCACCAGCCTGTCCATACCGGCGATGCCGATGGCCGAGAGCAAGCCGCCTATGGTCGTTGGGATCAGACAAACCAACAACGACACCAGCACAAAGACGGTCTGAGGGGAACCTGAGTAAATTGCGAACGGCTGCAAAGTCACTACCGCCAGCAGGAAAATAATGGTCAGCCCTGCCAGCAGGATATTGAGGGCGATTTCGTTGGGGGTCTTCTGTCGCTCCGCGCCTTCCACCAGCGCAATCATGCGATCCATGAAGGTCTCGCCGGCGTTGCAGGTGATCTTGATCTTCAGCCAGTCGGACAACACACGCGTGCCGCCGGTCACCGCCGATCGGTCTCCCCCGGCTTCGCGGATCACCGGCGCCGATTCACCAGTAATGGCGGACTCGTCCACCGACGCGACGCCCTCCAGGATTTCGCCATCGCTCGGAATAAATTCGCCTGCCACAACTTTCACGATGTCGCCGGCGCACAACTTGGAACTGGCCACCTGCTCAACGGTCCCATCCGGGAGCAGGCGATTGGCAATGGTTTCCGCACGGGTCTTGCGCAACGCGTCGGCTTGCGCCTTCCCCCGGCCTTCCGCCATGGCCTCCGCAAAGTTGGCAAACAGGACGGTGAACCACAGCCACAGCGTGATCTGCAAATTAAATCCGAACGCGCCTTGATGCCGCCCCTCACGCAGCAGCAGAAGTGTAGTGGCCACGCTGCCCACTTCCACCACGAACATGACGGGATTCTTCATCATGTTGCGAGGATTCAGCTTCAGGATCGAATCAATCGTCGCGCGTCTCACGATTTTCAGGTCCCAAATCGACTTCGTTTTGGAATGCTTTTCAACCATTTGTGTTCTCAAAAAGTCTTGCCCGCGGTCATCATCAAGTGCTCAAGGATCGGCCCCAGGCTCAACGCGGGGAAAAACGTCAACGCGCCGACAATTAGAATCACTCCCACCAGCAGCACGCTAAACAAGGGCGTCGTCACCGGAAACGTTCCCAGCGACGGCGGAACGTATTTCTTCTTCGCCAGGTTTCCGGAAATGGCCAGCATTGGAAGGATCATGAAGAACCGCCCCACCAACATCGTGATCGCGCCCGAAATGTTGTACCAGGGCGTGTTTCCATTCAACCCGCCGAACGCCGAACCGTTGTTGCCCGCTTGCGACACAAAAGCGTAAAGAACCTGGGTGAATCCATGAGGCCCGGGATTGGTAATGCTCGAAGTGCCAAAACCTTCCACTGACGAGATCGCCGTGAATGTAAGGATCACCAGCGGAAACACCAGCGTCACCAGCATCGCCATCTTCACGTCATAGGCTTCAATCTTCTTGCCCAAATATTCCGGCGTGCGGCCCACCATCAGTCCGGCGATGAACACCGCCAACACGACGTAAATTAGAACGCCGTACAGCCCAGCGCCCACACCTCCGAAAACCACTTCGCTGAGCATGATGTTGACCAGCGGAACCATGCCGCCCAGCGGCGTAAACGAATCGTGAAACCCGTTGACCGCGCCGCAACTCGCATCCGTGGTCACGGTCGCGAACAATGCGGAGTTAGCAATGCCGAAGCGGACTTCCTTGCCTTCCATGTTGCCGCCGGGCTGAGTAGCAGAAACGCGTTGGTCAACTCCTGCCAGCAGAGGGTTGCCCTTAGCTTCCGCCCAGTAAGCGGCCGTCACTCCACAGAAAAACAGGAATGCCATCGCTGCCCACACCGCCCACCCATGCCGCGCCGATCCGGTCATGCGGCCCAGCGTATAAGTCAGGCCTGCGGGAATGGCAAAGATGAAAATCATTTCCAGATAGTTACTGAACGGCGTGGGATTCTCAAAAGGATGAGCGCTATTGGCATTGAAGAACCCGCCGCCATTCGTCCCCAACTCTTTGATTGCTTCCTGCGAAGCGACTGGTCCCTGCGCAATCGTCTGGTCGCTCACGGTATCCATGACTGGCTTGCCATCCGCGCTCACCATCGGCTTGCCGTCAGCGCCGGATTTCTGGACTTGCTGCGATTCAACCAGCTTCACCGTGTCATAGGGACGGAGATTCTGCACCACTCCTTGCGAAACCAGCAACAGAGCGCCAACCACGCACATCGGCAAGAGCACCCAGAGCGTTGCCCGCGTCATATCAACCCAGAAGTTGCCAATGGTCTCTTTTTCACGGCGTGCGATGCCACGAATAAACGCGATGGCTAAGGCAATTCCCACCGCCGCTGACGTGAAGTTGTGATACGCCAGCCCCTCCATCTGAGTCAGGTAACTCATGGCAGCCTCGCCGGAATAATTCTGCCAGTTGGTGTTGGTGGTGAATGATGCGGCGGTATTGAACGCCAGGCCGGGAGCCACCGCGGCAAATCTTTGCGGGTTCCACGGCAGCACCTGCTGCAGACGCAGGATCCCATACAGCAGCAGCATGGAAACGGCGCTGAACAGCAGCGTGCAGAGGGCATACTCCGTCCACGCCATATCGTGGTTCTCATCGACGCCGGTCACGCGATACAGCAACCGCTCGAGCGGACGCAGCACCGAATCCAGAAACGTTCGCTCGCGATTGAACACGCGCGTCATGAACACGCCCAGCGGTTTGGTGACCGCGAGAATGAGCGCGAGAAACAACACAATCTGGAGCCAGCCGTTCGCAGTCATCAGAATTTCTCCGGCCGCAACAGGGCATAAAGCAGGTACACCATCAGTCCCGCGCTCACCAGTAGCATGACAATCGACTCAGCGCTCACAGCACTTCTCCTTAACGAATGCGGTCACAAAACCGCACATAACCTATGGCGATCACAAAAAACGCGATAGTGACTGCAATCCAAAGAACATCCTGCATAGATCAATCTCCTCCACCTCGACGACTCTCAGAACTTAACCAATATCGCCAGATCAAACCGGTTTTCGTCTTTCACCAGGTCCGGGGTAAAGCCTGGGACCACCGAACCCGGAGCACCAGTATTGCCGCCCGGAGGCGTGATCCCACCCGGCCCAGAGAAATACGGCACATTCGCCGCCCGGTGATCGAACTCCCAGCGGAACGTAATGTACTGGCTCGGCATGTAATCGAAAGTCTCGGAAAGATCCCACGCTTTGTACGGATCGCCCGGATTCTCAGTAAAGTAAGGCGTTCCGGAAGTTGCTGTTGCGCCATTGATTGGCGGCAGCAGCACCAAGTACCGGCCAGGATTGTTAATCTTGCCGCCACCCACCGTGAAACCGTACCGGTCCTTGTGAAACCACAAGCGGTTGTAGAGCATGAAGCCCAGGAAGTCCTGCTTCGGCCCCTTGGCGGAATCGCCGGCGCAACTGACGCCGCCGCCATGCTCACATCCCATGTCTCCAGTCAGCGAGAACGCAGCTTTGCTCAGAAAGTTTTCAGGATGGTCGTAATACTTGATCTCGAGACTATCGTCGGTGTGATAGCGCACGCGGCCCGGGGTGTTTAGCGCGTCCTCACCTAACGCATATTGATTCCCCAGCACGGAGAGCCACCCAACTGGACGCCACAAAATCTGTCCGCCGACGCCTAACCGGCCATTGAACCGCCCGTAGGACTGCCATCCGTTGACGAGCCAGGGCTCAATCTTCAAGTGCGCCGTAGGGAAAATTTGTACCCGCATCCCGGTGAAGAACCACGGCGTGTTGGACGAAACGTACGACGGTTGATATGCCCAGTTGTCGAAGTTGTAGTAACTGAAAAGTCCGATGTACGACATGAAGATGCCCGCGTCAACATTGATCCCATGCAGTGCGTTAATGTGATACCCGCCATACGCTTCCGAAATGTATCGGTAGGCATCGGCAAGGTTCCATTGTCCGCGGGCGGGGCTGGCGTCATTACGCGGTGTCGTTTCGGAATACAATCCGAATTGCGTCATGAGGCGCGCCCGAACGTTGTCGTAGTGGAAGTCGCCGCCAACACCGAGCTGTGTCACACCGATTTCGTTCGACCGAAATACTTCGCTCGATCCACCGATGGTGTCATCTTTCGGATGATTCAGGTCATAAATGTAGTCCACGTCCGCCCGAATTTCCGGCGTGAAGAACTTTGAATCGAAGGCCGGCGTCTTGGTGCGGGCGTTGCCGTTCAGCCACGTCCAGTCGGCAAATGCAAATGGCTCCTCTTTGGCCGGTTTATCGAGCGCACCCGTCTGAGGCAGCACAGCTTCGGCTTCCGCCGGAGTGGCGTTCGCAGCTGCTACACTCGGGGACGGCGCCACCGGCGTAGTCGCTTTTGCGGTTTCAACCACCGTGTTCGGCTGCTCCGCCGAGACATGCTGTTTCAGTTGCGCTTCGAGCTCCTCTATACGCTTCTTCATGGCAGCGAGTTCTTGCACGATTTCCTGGTCCGTTTGCGGACTCGCCGTGCTTGCAGACTGGCTGACCGAGCCCGAAGCATCGGTCGCAGCGCTCTTCGCTGCTTGTTGACCGTGTAATGGAAGCGTCAGCAACGCAGCTGCCACAACGATGAGAGCCGCCCGTTTGCCGGTTTCTACCGCGGACTTGCGCACATAGCTTTTAGAATTCATAACTATCAGTTCTCCACGTGGTTTAACTGGATTGAACTTCGCAAAATAGACCTCTATCGCTTTGCGGCGACAGATTCTTCCTTTCTTTCAAAAGTGCGCCCAGGATGCGCAGCATAAAAACTGCTGCGCCGGTGCACAGTATTCCAAATATAGGCTTCATCTAAGCCGCCAAAATAGTTGCTTGGAAGGTGCGAAGTGAAGTTGACAACTTGCGCCGTAAGACTGGGATAAACAGTTCGTAAAGACTTCGTAAAGATCCGCACCTCTAACCGGCAAGGAAAACTAGCAGCCCCAATCCGCCTCGCCAGGCTTGGCGTAGTACTTGCGATCGGCCTGCTCTCCCGCCGACGATGCCGCCAGTTCCAGCAGCGTCAATCGGGCAGCCGCAATCATCAATTTGCGTTCGTTTTGGGGAGCCTGCTCCCAGGAAACATCCGCTTCCTGGCTGGCGTGACCGTGGAAGTCATGAGCGAGAGCTTCGTGGTAGTGATGAAAAAGCTTGGCTAAGTCTTCAGCACATACGTTATTCATCGATGACATAATGATTCCTGGCCTTTCTATTGCCTTAACTCCCCTGATTAAATAGCGAAACCCGTAAGGATTGAATAAAGAGTTCGTAGAATGTCCGTTACGACCTTTCAGGTTGAAAACAGAGGAATTACGGTTCGAAGAAAATCTGGATAGTTGTCACGAATGGTGTTTTGGCTGCCATCGCTGCGCAACCTTCATCAACGCGGCATTCAGCAAGATGCTAACCAACGACGCTGCCAGGATCGCGTTATAAATGTCGTTCCCCACCAGCTTGGCGTCGCGGGCCACCTGCATCAAAACGTAAGAAAACTCGCCAATCTGGGTGAGCCCAACCGCCACTAGCACTGCCGACCAAAGCGGATAGCGAAACAAGCGCACCACCACCAGCCAGATCACAAATTTGCCCAGCACCACCAATCCAAGGATCTCCGCCAGCAGCGAGGGATGAGAAAACAACTCACGCGGATCGATCAGCGCTCCGATAGTCACAAAGAACAGAGCGACAAAGGCGTCGCGCAATGGCAGCACTCGAACCAGAGTCTCATGCGCCTGTTCTGATCCACTGATCACTACGCCTCCGAGGAACGCGCCCAGTGCCAGTGACAGACCCACTGCCTGAGTTAGCGCAGCCGTGGCAAATCCCAAGGCCAAAACCACCAGCAGATAGAGTTCATCGTTTTCCATCCTGGCGACTCGCGTCATCAACGGCGGCACAAACTTGTACGCCAACAGAGCCACGGGCGCGAGAATGAGCAACCCTTTAGCCAGGCCCCAACCTACTCCGAGAAGTTGGCCCTTATCGACGGTCCCCAGGGTCGGCAGCAAAACCGTGAGAGCCACCACGGCAAAGTCCTCAACCAGCGTGATTCCGATCATTACCCGGCCGTGTTCGGTCTGCAGCTCTCCGCGATCGATCAGCAGACGTGACAAAACCATGGTGCTGGCCACCGAAACCGCAGCGCCCACCGCGATCCCCTGTGCCGTGCTCCAACCCAGCATCCATCCCACCCCAGTTCCCAGCAGAAGAGAAAGCAGGATGCCCAGCGGACCGCCGATCAGCGCCACCCATTTCACGCGCAGCAGATCCCGTATGGAGAATTCGATCCCGATGGAATACATCAACAGGATCACGCCAACTTCCGCCACAAGTTCGAGAACGTGAACTTCGGACACCTTGGGGCCGGGGGTAAACGGGCCCACCAGAATTCCTCCAGCAACGTAACCCAGAATGAGCGGCTGGCGCAGCTTGCGCGCCACTAAGCCACCGGCCATGGCCGCTACCAACACATAGGCTAAGTCGCGGTAATAGGTGGAGTCAGCGGTCATCTCGCGTCTTCGATAAAGAGAAACTATTTCCCGGGCTCGAAGCGATACCCAACCCAGGGTTCCGTAATAATATATTGCGGTGAAGAGGCTTCTGGTTCGAGCTTCTTGCGCAATTGCCCCACGAACACCCGCACGTATTCCACTTGCTCGGTGCTCTGCCCACCCCAGATCGCACCCAGCAGTGCGCGATGGGTGACAACCCTGCCCGCATGGCGAGCCAGGTAGACGAGCAGATCAAACTCCTTGGGAGTCAGATGAACTTCGCGGCCGCGCACCACAACTTTGTGGGCGGCGAGATCAATTCTAAAGTCACCGGCCTCGATCAGCGATGCCTGTCCATTCTCAGCCGGAACGCGTCGCAGGGCTGCCCGCACCCGCGCCAGCAATTCCTCAATCCCGAAGGGTTTGGTGACGTAGTCATCGGCGCCCGCGTCCAGTGCTTGCACCTTGGTTCGTTCTTCCCCGCGTACCGAGAGAACGATGATGGGAACCTGGCTCGCAACTCGCAGCCGGCGGCACAGTTCCAGCCCGTCCATATTGGGCATGGAAAGGTCGGTCACCACCAGATCGGGTGTCCAATCCTTCATGATTTCCAGCGCTGTCTCGCCATCATTCGCCACGCGAATGTCATAGCCCTGGCTGGAGAGGCTGGTCCGCAACACCCGCGTGATCTGCGGTTCGTCGTCCACTACGAGAATGCGCCGGCGTTCATTCATCGCGGATCGGAAGGCTCCTGCGTCACAATATGAACATCCACCGGCGGCGCGTCGCGCAAGAACTTGTGGATGGCCGAAAGATACAAATATCGTTTCACTCCCGTAGTCGCGGACCGCCCGAAGACCACCTGAGTAATGTGCTTGGCGCGCACGAAGTCAGCCACCACTTCCGCCACACTCTTCCCTGTCCTTTTTTCTACCTGCGCGCCCACGTTCTCCGCGAATTGGACGTTCGCCGCCAGTGTCTTCTGATTGGCTTCGCTGCCGTCCTGGCCCAAGTCCACATACACCACATAAAGTTCGCCATTCATCGCCTGTGCCATGCGGGCCGCACGGGCAATCAGATACTGGGCGGCTGGATTCGAACTGATGCAAACTGCGATCCGTTCCCGCACCGCAACCGACGCAGTAGCGTCATCCTTCTCGCGATAAGACTCCAGACTGCGGTCCACTTCTTGCGCCACCTGACGCAGCGCCAATTCGCGCAAGGCAATAAGGTTTCCGGGACGAAAGAAATTACCCAGCGCCCGCCCCACCCGGTCCAAGGGATAAATGTCTCCGCGCCGCATGCGATTCTGCAGCGCTTCGGGCGTCAGGTCCGACATCACAACTTCATTCACCCGCTTGAGCACCCAGTCCGGCACAGTTTCGCGCACCGTGATGCCTGTAATGCTCTGCACCGTGGGAGTAATGCTCTCCAGGTGCTGAATATTCATGGTCGTGAGCACGTCGATGCCGGCATCGAGAAGTTCCAGCACGTCCTGGTAACGTTTTGCGTGTTTGCTGCCCTCCACGTTGGTGTGCGCCAGCTCGTCTACCAAAGCCACGCGCGGTTTGCGTGCAAGAATGGCGTCCACATCCATTTCGTCAAAAATCGTACCCTTGTATTCGATCTTCTTTCGCGGAACGCTTTCCAATTGCGTGGCCAGATCCGCCGTCGCCTTGCGTCCGTGGGATTCAATCACCCCGATGACCACATCCTCGCCGCGGCTATGCCGGCGAATGGCTTCGCTCAACATGCTGTATGTCTTCCCCACTCCAGGCGCGTAACCCAGGAACAGTTTGAACACGGCGCCTTGCTTCGCAGGCGACGTCTCTTCCAGCCATTGCTCGGGAGTTTTGGTCATCGCGGATATTGTCGTCGAGCAGAACAAAATTGTCGATGTCAGCTACAATCGGCTGCGTGAAATTGTCCCTGCTAAAGCCCGCCCTTCCCTACGTCGCGTCGGCCGCGACGGTGGTGGTCCTGGTGGCAGTTTACCGGACGGTGCTGCTGGTGAACCCGACAACGGTGGCGCTTTCCTTTCTAGTCGGCATTCTCGTGGTGTCCGCCAACTGGGGCCTGCGACCCGCCGTGTTTATGGCTTTGCTGGCCACTCTGGCCTTCAATTATTATTTTCTTCCCCCCATCGGTACCTTAACCATTTCTGATCCTCAGAACTGGGTCGCTCTAACCGCTTTCCTGATCACCGCCATCATTGCCAGCGAACTCGCCGAACGGGCCCGCCGCGAAGCCCTCCGTGCCAACGAGCGCAGGAAAGAAACCGAACAGCTATACCGGTTCAGCCAGCAATTGCTCACCAGTGACAACGCTGCCGAACTGCTGAACAAGATTCCACGCTTCATCGTCGATGACTTCGAGGTGTCCTCCGCCGCGGTGTCCCTGCCGAACCGGCCCGATGTCTACCGGTCCGATTCCGCCACCGACGTGTTGGATATCCACGACCTTCAAATGGTCTGCATGCGTGGCGAACCGACCATTGATTCTGAGGCTCGTGTAGCTGTCGTGCCCTTGCGGCTGGGCGTAAAGGTGGTGGGCAGTCTGGGAGTGGCCGGCGGCCTACTTTCCCGCGAAACTTTGGAAGCGTTGAGCAGCCTGATTGCCATCGCCGTGGAGCGCGCGGGCGCGATCGAAAAGCTGAGCAAAGCCGAAGCCGCGCGCGAAAGCGAACAACTGCGCTCCGCTCTCCTCGATTCCGTCACTCACGAATTTCGTACTCCCCTCACCGCCATCAAGGCCTCCGTCACTTCCCTGCTCTCAAACCGCGGTTTGGATGAGACTCAGCGTCTTGAACTAACTACCATCATCAACGAAGAGAGCGACCGCCTGAACCGTCTGATCGGTGAGGCGGCAGAAATGAGCCAGTTAGACGCACACCATGTGGAATTGCATCTAGGAGCGCATCAAATCCGGGAGGCTATCGACGACGCTATAGCAAGACTGGCAAGTGCGATCGCCGGACATGTCGTCACCACCATCCTTCCGGACAACCTGCCTCCGGTTCGCATTGACGTGGATCGCACCTCGGAAGTCATCGCCCAACTTCTCGAAAACGCCGCCAAGTATTCCACGCCAGGATCGCCCATTCAGATTGCTACCGAAGTCAAGAATCGCTCGCTCATGGTCAGCATCGCCGACCGGGGCCCGGGAATTGACGACTTCGACCAGTCGCTGATCTTCGAAAAGTTCTACCGCGGCCGCAATCACCGCCTGCAAGTGCAGGGCACGGGCATGGGTCTGGCCATCGCCAAAGCCATCGTCGAGCTTCACGGCGGCGAAATCGGAGTCACCAGCCAACCTGGCCATGGATCGGTGTTCTACTTCACGCTTCCTCTGGCCTAGCCACATTGTCATCCCGAGGCGTCTTCGTTTGGCACTCGAGGGATCTGTGCGAGCCGCCCTTTACGTTGATTTGACCGGGTTTATGAGTGTAAACGCCTGTTTGCAAAAGTTGAGAAGTTTCTATTGCTCCAGCTTCGCGTATTCCGCTTTCGCTTCTTTGAGGATGGGAATATCGGGGTCGGCGTCTTTCCAGAGAACGAGGAAGTCTTTGTAAGCGGCGAGCGCGCGCACGCGGGCGGTATCGGCATCCGCTCCCTGCGAGGCTTTCGACTGCATGGCGTTGGCACGAGCCTTTCCGAGATGCGCCAAAGCTCCCGTCCAGCAGTTCCAGACAAGGCCGTTGTGGTCGAGAATCTTTTGAAACTCCGCGGCAGCTTCCTTGCCCTGCCCTGCCGCCAGGTATGCCTCTCCGCGCACATACGCCGGGTAGAGGCAGGAAGTATTGGCTGTGAACAAAATGCCGCCCAATTCTAATGGTGAAGCAGCTTGCAGTGCATTCAAGGCAGCCGCCGGGTCCTTTCGGTCCAGTGCCACCTGTGCGTGAATCGCCGGCAACCACAGCGACTGTATCTGAGTATTCAGCGGGAACTTTTTGCTCAGATCTTGTGCCATCGATTCGGCTGGCGACGTTTCTTCCGCCAAGGCATAGGCTAGCGAGGCTTCCACCGCCACTGCCTGACTTGTCGGTGCCAGCCTCAAGGCCAACGCCGCGTCCCGGCGGGCTTCCGCTGGGTTGCCGTAAACGGCTTCTCGTTGAGCGGCGATCGCCTGCCAGGTTGCGCCAGTCTCCTTGCTATCGGCCCGGATGGCAGAGTCCACCGCCCGTTTCGTCAGTTCCCTCGCCTTGCCCAAATGGCCGCCGTAGGCTTCGGTGTCGGATGCGAGCGAAAGTCCAAAGTTTTCTTCGGGCCTGCCCGCAAACCACTGTTGTTGCTCCGCCATGGCTGCCGAGTCCGAAGCGAGAAAAGCAAGAGCGTAGAGAAGGACACGGATGTCGATGCCATCGAGCTTACGCGCCTCCGCCTGACGGATGGTCTCGCGTGCGTCGTCGAAACGCTGCAACGCGAGGTCGTTTGTGCCCTTTTGGCCGTAGACAGACGGATCGGTCCCCAGGCGCATGGACTGCCTGGTGCACTCCTCGGCTTTTTCGTACTGACCTTCTTCCACATAATCTATGCCCAAGTTGCCATAGGCTCCGGCAGCTGTGCGTGGGTAGCTTGTAATCTGTGCCTGATGGATCTCGGCGGCTTTATCCAGTTCCCCGGTGACGCTGCGGTAGTAGCTGGAGGCGATCAACAGCCTTTCCGGCTCGCTTGCGTGTTCCTTCATCTGAAATGCCTTGGTGTAATACTCGCTTGCCCGTCCGAGTTCGCCGCGATTCGAATAGCGTTCGCCTACTTCCCTGTAGCAAAAAGCGAAATTCGGATCAAGCTCGAGGGCACGCTGATAGTAGAGGAGACTCGCGGTGGTGTCGCGAGTTCTGGCGGCAATGCTATAGGCCTTCAGAGCCTCCAGTGAGGAAGTGGTGGCTTCTATTAGCGGAATATCGAACTTTTGCACGGTAGCCAGTGATTCGCCCAGTTCGCTCCTCAGCTTGGAACCTGCTTCTCCGAGCGTATGCAGCACCTTCTCCTTAGATGCCACTGTGACTTGCTGCTGCGCCAGCGTGTCTCCATTCTGGCAGTTCACCGCCTTCAACCCCAGAACATATTCACTGCCCAGAGAGCCAATCGATCCGGCAAGATAAGCCTTGCTGCCGGCCCGCTGGCAAACTTCGCGGGCGAGCTCGGGCGTGAGCTTCGTATCAGTCGGACGGGTCATCTGCTGCAAGGTCTTCGCAACCTCGCCGTCGGAGAGCACATTGAGGAAAGGCGATTGCCGCAGAGAAACAGTGAGCGCCGTTTTTAGCGTGTCGTCGAAGACCGCATCGCCGGTGCTGTTGTCAAAATCGGCAAGGACGATCGTATCCTTCTCGGTCAGGCGGTGCGTGCTCTGGCGCGAGCGAAAATAGAACACCCCCACGATTGCAGCAGTAGCGAGGATCACCGCTGCGGGAACCAGCACCCTCCAGATTTTTCTGCTCGCGCCGGGAGCATCGGTGAAATTCATAGCACTCGATGGCGAACTTCGAACAGGCGCAGTAGAAGAACGGGTTGCGGGCGACGGCGGTGGTCCGACCGGAAGGCCGCTTTCCTGTGCCAGCGCCACAGAACCTGAACTCGCAGCTTTGGCTCGTCCCGTCTCGGTATCTCGCCTCAGCCGTTGCAGGTCAGCTCGCATTTCCGCCGCGCCCTGGTAGCGGAAATTGCGGTCTTTCTCCAGAGCTTTGTTGATGATGTCTTCCAGTTTGGGCGGGATGTCACGATTGAAACGAATGGCAGGAGGCGGATCAAAATCGAGGATAGCTTTGAATATGAGTGCAGAGGTTTCGCCGTGGAATGGCAACTGTCCAGTGGCCATCTCGTACAGCACCGCACCAAAGGAAAATAGATCGGAGCGAGCGTCCAGTTCCTTGCCCTTGGCCTGCTCCGGCGACATATAGGCAATCGTTCCTAGCGTCGAGCCGGGACTGGTCAGGTATTGTTCATCCACAGTCTGAGTGTTGGCGCCGGCGGTCTGGCTTGAAGAAGACGACATCGGGGCAACCTTCGCCAACCCGAAATCCAGAATCTTGGCGTGTCCCCGCTTCGTGACGAGGATGTTCGCAGGTTTGACGTCACGATGCACAATGCCTTCGCTGTGGGCCGCGTCCAACGCGTCTGCAATCTCGATAGCGAGCGACAGAATCACATCGATTTCCAGCGGGCGGCCCGAGATCTTGTGCTTCAGAGTTACGCCATCTAAATACTCCATGGCGATGAATACCGGCCCGTGCTGATCGTCAATCTCGTAGATCATGCAGATGTTCGGATGATTCAGTGCGGATGAGGCCTTGGCTTCGCGCTCGAAACGGGAGAGAGCCTGCGGGTCGTTCGCGACATCCTCAGGTAGGAATTTGAGGGCGACAAATCGACCGAGTTTTATATCTTCGGCCTTGTAGACGACCCCCATGCCTCCTCCGCCGAGTTTTTCGAAGATACGGTAATGGGAAATCGTTTGGCCGATCATTTTCAGGCGAATCTTGGCGCGACGCCATAGTATGCGGGAGACTGAGGCCAGTCAATGAAGACTAATGAGTTGATTCATTCCAAGGAAGTCATCTGTTGCAAGAACCTCGAACCTAACCCTCCCCCCGCTTTTCCCCCAGCGGATGTGGCAAACTCTTTCTTCAGGGCGGAATGAACATCCTCGAATTCACGCTGCTGCTGGCGATAGGATCCTTCGTCGCCGGCCTCCTCGGATCGCTCACCGGACTCGGCGGCGGAGTCGTTCTTGTTCCCTTGCTCACCATTTTCTTTAAGGTGGATATCCGCTACGCCATCGGTGCATCCCTGGTTTCTGTGATCGCCACTTCTTCCGGCGCAGCCGCTACCTACGTCAAACAGGGATTCTCCAACATCAGAATCGGCATGTTTCTGGAGATCGCAACCACTCTCGGGGCTCTCGGCGGTGCTTTCCTGGCTGCCTATGTTTCCACCCGTGCCCTGGCCATCATCTTTGGAGTTATGCTCGTTTATTCCGCCTATCTCTCCCGCCGGCCACGCACCCCGGAAGAACGCAATCTTCCGCCCGACAAGTTGGCCACGCGCCTGCGCATGAACGGCAGCTTCCCTTCCGAGGACGGCACTCGCAATTACAACGTGCAGCACGTCCCCGCGGGCTTCGGGCTGATGTTCGGAGCAGGCGCGCTCTCCGGTCTCCTGGGCATCGGCTCAGGAGCAGTCAAAGTTCTGGCCATGGACCAGGCCATGAAGATTCCTTTCAAAGTTTCCACCACCACCAGCAACTTCATGATCGGCGTGACTGCTGCCGCCAGCGCCGGGGTTTACCTCAATCGCGGCTACATCGATCCCGGACTCTCCATGCCGGTCATGCTCGGCGTTCTCGCCGGCTCATTGCTGGGTGTTCACATTCTGATGAAAGCCGAAACCCGGGTTCTGCGCGTGGTTTTCAGCCTGGTGCTGCTCCTGCTCGGAGGTCAAATGATCTATCAAGGTATCGTGGGGACAATCTGATATGGCCTGGATACAAAGCTGGACTGACCGCCAAATCGAAGAAATCGTAGCCGATTTACTGCGCACTGGTGTCACTCTCTCTGCAATCGTCGTCTTTGTGGGCGCATGTTTCTATTTGGCTCGGTACGGCCATGCCCCCGCCGACTACCGCGTGTTTCAAGGTGAGCCTTCCGACCTGAGAAATCTCCGCGGAATCATCCACAGTGCGAGGGAACTCCGCAGCCGCGGCATTATCCAACTGGGACTACTATGTCTGATCGCCACTCCTGTCGCCCGTGTCGCGTTTTCCATCTGGGGCTTCGCCGCCGAACACGACCGCTTGTACATGATCTTCACCGGAATCGTGCTGGTGATTCTGCTCTACAGCCTGTTGGGATCAGGCTCAGCTTTTTAGTTGCGGGCGTGGGAGCGCACGTTTGCAACACTTCTGAAAATGCGGCGACGACGGACAACATGGAGTCTTGCCAAAAAAAGAAAGCGCGGCATCAAGCCGCGCCTTGCCGAGGAAACACACAGCCTCTCTTACTTGCTAAGCTCGATGACCGTGCCGCATCCGGCCCCCGTCGACAAACAGTCGTTCAGGTTTCCACCCTCGCTTGCCGTAAGAAAAAGGTTGCCGGAGCCATCGATGAAAACTCCGTCCGAAGGATAAGCGCCAGTCCGGTTTCCAGACACTGGAAAGCTGTACAAAGTATGCTCGGCCCATCCATTGGCCTTCGGAACCAACTGAAACACGCTGCCCCAAACATTGGCACCACCCTGGTATGTGGTGCCATAAAGGTTGCCGGCGCTGTCGACGGCGATGCTTCCTGATGGCTGGCTGTTTGCTTGAGTGAAGCTGTATAGATGTCCTGGCTTCCATTGACCCGATTCCTGTGTCAGCGAGAACACCGTCCCGCCGTTGAAAGCGCCTCCAACTGTAGTCGTGCCGAAAAGGTTGCCCTTCCCGTCTAAAGTCACGGCTGCCTGCGGACGCCCTCCATCATTAAGGTTGAAGTCGAATGACACCAGCTGCCATTGCCCGGGCGAAGTTTGCTTCAATTCGAAAACCGAGCCGCAACCGTCGGAATTGAAGGTGTTGCAAACGTCGTTGTTGCCGCCCGAGTTAGTCGTTCCATACAGATTTCCCGCCGTATCAAAAACCAGGCCGGCGCGCGGTTCAGCGCCTTCGCCGAAGTTATCGGCGAAGGCATGGAGGATCGTCTCCTGCCATGAGCCATTGCCGGTCGGCGAAAGTTCGTAGATTGTCCCGCACCCCGACTGGAAGCATCCCACATGTGTCACACCACCTCTCGATGTGGTGCCATAAAGATTCCCCGCAGCGTCGAATATGACGTTGCCGAATGGCAACTCACCATCTGTACCGCCTTGAAAACTGTACAAAACGCTTTCTTCCGGCAAGTTGCCAGGTAGTGCTGGCCGGCTGAGTTTAAAGACGACCCCTACTCCCGCCGTGCCTCCAGCCGCTGCCGTTCCGTATCCATTGCCCTCAGCGTCGAATACCAGACTACCCAACGGCTGTCCACCGTCGTCTCCGCCCGTAAATTCATACAGCAACGAATACCGCCAGCCCCCGCCCGAATCTGGGGAAAGCCGGAACACCGTGCCGGATCCATAAGTGCCACCGATCTGTGTCGTCCCATAAAAATTCCCTGCTGCATCCGCTGTGAGGCTGGCAACAGGAAACGCGCCGTCCGCACCGGTAAATTGGTGGAGCACGGTCACGCTACCTTTATCGTTGCTGGCGGCAAAAACTGTCACACTGGCAAGGGCCAGTACGGTCAATGTCAGTAAGCTCTTTCTGCACATGCTCTGTATTTTCCCCGGTTCCTTCGAATTGGGCCAGCAGCGCCGCTTTTAACGGCTCCTCGGCCAGGTGACATTCTACGACGGCTTGCCACCTCCACTTGCCATCCCCTTGCAAAATAATTGTAAAAAAACACTTTGTGAGTAGGTGTGAATAGCCGGAGAACGTCCCATCCACCACAATTCACACAGGGAATGAAGGCCTGCTTTTTAGAGGAAAGAGTGGGCTAGTCTTGCGGTTCTTAGTGGGCCTGTCTGATAAATTCACGAAACCGGGATTGACCCTCTAACGAATTCAGCCACGCCTGTAGCGCAACTCCAGAGTCCTTCTCGACGTACAGAAAACGCAACCCCATCTCAAAAGAGTCGTTCCAAACCACGTCCCCTTTTCCGCGAAATACCTGACGTTGGACGCTGGGCAGCTCGAATTCCACCGCCACCACTCCGTTGAGCCTTACCGGATCAATCAACTTGATCGCTAATCCGCCTTCGCTCACGTTCTTCATCCTCGCCGAAAACGATTGCTTAAGCGGATTCTGGAACTTCACCGGCAAATCAACGTCGTACCGGAAATACCTGCGGTGCTCGCGCTCCATCTTAGGGATGGCCACATCCATCACGCTACGCAACCGGGCCTGCTGAATTGGCTTGCTGAGCACGAAATTTGCTCCCAAATCGAGCGCCGCATCGGCGCTGGTCGAACCGTTTACCACAGCTACAATCAGGCTTTGCTTATTCGCCGGGCTGTTCCGCAGCTGGACAAGCGCTTCCGTGCCTCCCCGCACATCATCACAATCAATCACCAGTCCATCCAAATGCCGTCGCGAGGCAAACTCGATCGCACTCGCCGAATCCTGGCGAACATCGAGCGCGGCCCCATGCGCGACAAAACTGCTATGGACTTCACCCAACAACCCGGGATCGCTGGTCACCAGCAAACACTCGAGGCCCATGGTGCAATTTTAGCGGGTCGCCAACCCCGCCCAAAGTGACCGACGTGCATGGCCCTTTACGAGGCCCGAGAGGCCCACTTTTGCGCGATTTGCGAAGGTGGGAAGACAGAACATTCAGTGCTTCTCATCGTGCGGTGATTTTAAAGTGGCTTGGCTTGCCGAAGCCTTTGATGCCTGCTGCACGATCTCAAACACCACACCTAAGTCGTTCGCGCCGCCCTGATCCGCTGTGCCGTAGAGGTTGCCATCCGCATCCGAGATGACGCTAGCGACCGGGCTAGCTCCGTCCGTACAATTCGGCTGCGAGCAAAAGTTGTAGAGCACAGTATCTTCGGCTGGAGCGGTGATCTTGAAGACCGTTCCCCCATCCGACGTTCCTCCGATTGAGGTCGTCCCGTACAGGGCAGCGTGTTTGGAATCCACGAGTACACCGGCGACAGGCTTGTACCCGTCGGTGATGTTGAAGAAAAACGACCCAATTTTCCCATTCTTCGCAAGTATCCTGAAGACCCCTCCTGTATTGTCCGGTCCGCCGCCCGAGAACGTGCCATAGAGATTGCCCAAAGTGTCGAAACTTACCGCCCCCATTGGATCCCCGCCTCCCCCCTCTTGTGAAGTGAAGGAATGGAGTTCCTTCTCCGTCCATCCGTTAGCGCCGGGCGAAAGCCTGAACACTGTCCCCGCTCCGTTGTTCGATCCTCCTAATTCCGTCGTTCCATAGAGATTGCCCGCCTTGTCGAAGATCACGCCGGCATGAGGCTCTGCGCCATCCGGGCAACGTCCTCCATGTCCGAGTGGGCAAAAGTTGTAGAGAACGGTCTCACTCCATCCGTTCGCGCCATGCGACAACTCAAAGACTGTTCCGACGGCATAAACACCCGTGCCGCCTTGCTCGGTCGTACCGTAAAGGTTGCCCGATGCGTCCAGGGTTAGCTGGCCGAGCGGGAAGGCCCCGTCGAGGCAGTCGCCGCCGTTCACACAAAAGCTGTACAACACCGTTTCGGTCCAGGAACCACCACTTTGTGGCGATAATTCAAAGACCGTTCCGCAGCCGCTTCCGTTAGCCGGACAGTCTGGTCCTCCGCCATTGACGGTTGTACCGTACAAATTGCCTTGGGCGTCAAAGATGAGACCTGCTTGTGGATAGGCTCCGTCTAGGCAATGGTTGTGGCTATATTGCGCACAGAAATTGTAGAGGATGGTGCTCATCCAACTACCGTCTTGGTTGGGCGAAAGCATGAATACAGTCCCGCTCCCGGCGCTCCCGCCGGCATACGTGGTTCCATAAAGGTTTCCGGCCTTGTCGAAGACGAGGTTACTCCTCGGCGATGCTCCGTCACTGGGATAACCAGTAAAGGTCCAGAGAACTTTGTATTGCGATTGGCCCAGCCCGAAGCTGCAACCCAGAAGAACAACCGCCACATACAGAGACGCGCTTCTCATAACTTGCCTCGCAAAAGCTCTGGAATTGTAGACCAACCCAAGGTGCCTGCCTAGAGTCGAGAGACCTACCTGCTTTACTCCCAGGATTCGCCCATCCAACTCCGCCCAAGCGTCCATTTTCTCAAGCCCGGCAATAATGTGGCATCATACTTCGTGGCCTGCTGGGCAACACAATAAGGATGTCAGACTTCTCCCAAATCACGGTCGATCAGGTTCGCAACTACTGGGACCAGCGTCCCTGCAACATACGCCACTCCCCCAAACCCGTCGGCACGCGCGAATACTTCGATGAAGTCGAAGCCCGCAAGTATTTCGTCGAGCCGCACATTCCGCGGTTCGCTGAATTCGACCGCTGGCAAGGCAAGAAAGTCCTCGAAATCGGCTGCGGCATCGGCACCGATACCGTGAACTTTGCCCGGCACGGAGCTACCGTCACCGCCGTGGATTTGTCTCCACAATCTCTCGACCTGGCCCGCCGCCGCACGGAGGTTTTTGGGTTGCAGGAACACGTTCGCTTCTACTCAGGCAGCGCCGAAGAGTTGACTTCATTCGTTCCCGTCGAAACCTACGACCTTATTTATTCCTTCGGCGTCATCCACCACACGCCGCATCCTGGGCGCGTTCTGCAACAGATGCGAAGCTATGCCAAGCCCGGCACTACCATCAAAATCATGGTTTATCACCAACGCTCCTGGAAAGTCTTCGGCATTCTAATGGGCTTCGGCAAAGGACAATTCTGGCGCCTCGAGGAACTCGTTGCCCAGCACTCCGAAGCGCAAACCGGATGCCCCGTCACCTACACTTACACTCGCGATGAAGGCCGCCGGCTGATCGAATCTTCCGGCTTCCACGCCACCAACATTTTCGTCGACCACATCTTCCCCTACCGCATCCCCGAATACGTGAAATATCAATACGTGAAAATCTGGCCCTGGAGTTGGACATCTCCCTCCCTGTCCCGCTGGATGGAGCGCCACTTTGGCTGGCATCTCTGCCTCACCGCGGAGGCAGTTTAATGACGACAAAGATGACCACTAGCCCAAGTGTCTGCGTCGTCGGCCTGGGAAAACTCGGAGCGCCACTGGCTGCCTGCTTCGCCTCCAAAGGATTGACAGTTGTCGGTGTCGATCGCGACCCGCGCAAAGTCGACGCCATCCAGCACAATCAACCGCCCGTAAACGAGCCCGGCCTCGCCGAGTTACTCACGCAAACCCAAGGCCGCCTCACTGCGGTTGCTGATGTTGAGGCAGCGGTCGCGCAGACCGACATCACTTTCATCGTCGTTTCCACTCCCAGCGATCCCTCGGGTGGATTCTCCCTGCGCTACGTCAAACCGGTGTGCGAGGCGATCGGCCACGCTCTCGCCCGGAAGAACGACTACCATCTGGTCTGCCTAACCAGCACCGTCATGCCCGGAACCACCGGCGGCCCGGTGCGGGAGATGCTGCAACAAGCCAGTGGAAAACGAGTCGGCACGGATTTCGGACTCTGCTATAGCCCCGAATTCATCGCCCTCGGCAGCGTCATTCACGACTTCCTGAATCCCGATTTGTTGTTGATCGGTGAATCTGACTCCCGCGCCGGCGACACCCTTCAGTCGCTCTACGCCAAGGTGTGCGAAAACAAGCCCGCGGTCGCGCGAATGTCGTTCGTGAACGCAGAGATTGCCAAGCTCGCCGTCAACACTTACGTCACTACGAAAATCAGCTACGCCAACATGCTGGCCCGAATCTGCGAACGCCTTTCGGGCGCAAACGTCGATGTCATCACTTCGGCGCTCGGCCTCGACACCCGCATCGGCCCCAAATATCTGAAGGGCGCGGTAAGCTACGGCGGTCCTTGCTTCCCTCGCGACAATCTCGCCCTCGCTCAATTGGCCCGCCAGTTGGGAGTTCCAGCCGACCTGGCCCAAACTGTCGACCGCTTCAATCGTTCGCAAATCTCCTGGCTGGCCAACCTGGTTCAGGAGCGAACTCAGAAAACCGCTGGCATCCTCGGACTCACTTACAAAGCCGGTACCGATGTCGTCGAAGAAGCTGCCGGCTTTCTGCTCGCCAAGGAACTCGCGAGCCGGGGTATAAAAGTGCTGGCCTTTGACCCCGCGTACGGCAAGAATTCATCGCCCGTCTCCCACGAAAACATTGGTTTCGCGACCAACGCAATCGAATGTATCGAGCAATCCGACGTAGTCGTCCTCGCCACCGCATGGCCCGAGTTTGATGCAATTTCCCGCGCTCAGTGGACCGACAAAAGCAAGCATGCCACCCGCACCGTCATCGACTGCTGGCGAACTCTAAAATTCCTGCACGACGAGCCCGGCATTCACTACATCGGCCTCGGTCTCGGAGAGAGCCTGGTATGAGTTCGACGCGAGAGTCGCGTAAGGCTCCATTCACACTGTTCTCCACTCCCAAGAAATTCGACGGACACATCGCCGTCATCCAACGCAATGCCATTGCCAGTTGGACCCGCATGAACCCCACTCCAGAAATCATCCTGTTCGGGACCGACCCCGGCACTGCCGAAATCGCCTCTGAATTCGGCTTGCGCCATGTTCCAACGGTGAAATGCAACGAATGGGGCACGCCACTGGTCAGCGACCTCTTCGCACAAGCCCAAGAATTGGCGACTGGCGCCGCGGTCTGCTACGTCAACGCCGACATCATCCTCTTCGACGACTTCGCACAAGCCATCTCCCGCGTGGCCGCATGGAGTGACAATTTCCTGATGGTCGGCCGCCGCACTGACCTCGACATCACAAAGCCCATCGACTTTAATGAGAGCGACTGGGCGACGCAGATCAGAAACCGCGCCCGCCGAGAAGGCAAGCTCCAGATCGCCCGCAGCATAGATTATTTCGCTTTCTCTCGCGGCCTCTATCCTCCCATGCCGCCTCTCGCGATTGGCCGTTTCTGGTGGGATAACTGGCTACTATGGAAGGCCCGATCGCTTCAGGCCAAAGTAGTGGATGCCACAAAAGCCGTGCTGGTCGTACATCAGAACCACGACTACTCCCACACCACCTACGGCCCCAGCAAAGAAGAACTGATGGCCAGCGAAGAATGTATTCGCAACGCCCGCCTCACCTGCGAGCAGAATCCCACAGATTACGATGACGGCTATTTCTGGCGCTACGCCTACACCATCGACGACGCGAATTACCAACTCACGAGCAGAGGACTCGAAAGCAATCCCCGCCATCTCTGGAAACAGTTCAAGCGTTACAGCTCCCGCCCCATCGCCACCGCAAAACTAGCCCAACGCCTCTTCGCCTGATCCCTAGCGAGTCGCCGCACCTCGAACCACCTAGGGCCAGACGCCCTCGCCTGGGCAGTCGAGCGAAGAAGCTCAACAGTTTTCTGACAAACTAGAGGTATATAATTTTCTCGCATGCTCGTGGCCAACCGCCGACTTTCGGTCTCCCGCTTACCGAATCTTCTGCTGGCGGCGTTCTTTTCGCTGAGCATATCTCTATCTGCACAAGAGAAGCCGCACATTATGGTTCGAATTAACGAGCTAAATAATTCGGTCCGTGGCTGCACCGTCATCACCCAGGATGGCCGCCTTCGACGTGAAGTCATCCCAATCGTAGGAGGACGCCGGGAAATGTTCGAGGGATCAGCGTCTGATGCCGACGTTCAACGGATCAAAAAAGACGTGACCCATCCGGATTTCGCAACGGCTGCAAATCGAGTGAACAGACAACCGGGAGCGATGCTGTCCGCACGAGATGGAAGGATCGTGGAAGTAGAAGTCAACCCCGAAAGTGAACGGGAAGTCGTCCTTTTCGTCGATGCGGAGGGAACAAAGCCGACTCCCAGCTATTTGGTCGACCTAGTCTCTTTTGCCAAAGAGGCCAAGGATCGCAAGCTGCCAAAACTCACGGGCAAAGTCGATTCGATGTGCGTGAGCGGCTCCTCTCGCTAGAGTCGGCAATAAAAAAAGGGCAGGCGCAAAGCGCCTGCCCCAATCCACCAGAAAGCTACATCCCATCCGGCGCATGCAACACTCTGAACGTACTCCCACCGGTCGACCACACCAACAGCAGTGCGTCTTGTCCCTTAGGAACGCTTCCCAAAGCCTCGCGCACATCCGCTGCGCTCTGCACGTCTTTGCGATTCACTTGCACAATCACATCTCCGCGCTGCAACCCAGCGTCGTCAGCCGAACTGCCAGGCGTGACTTGATCCACCACCGCGCCATGAACATTGGTCGGTACCTGAATCTGTCCACGCGTATTGTCATCCAGGTCCGACAACCCGATTCCCCAGCGAGGCTTGCCATGGCCTGCATCGCTGACTTCGTTATCGGCCTTATCGCGAGCGCCCATGGCTTCGAGCGTGACCGGCACGGTCACATTCTTGCCATCACGAAAAATCCCCAGCTTGATGGTCGTCCCTGGCCGCTTCTGTCCGACTTCCACTTGCAATTCCCCTGCGTCCGGCATCTTCTTTCCATCCAGTTCGCGGACCACATCTCCGACTTTCACTCCAGCCTTACCCGCCGGCGAATCCGGTTCCACCTGCGTGACCAATGCGCCGTCAGCATCCGTCAAATTGAAGAACTTGGAATTCTCCGGAGTCACGTCGCTAATGCCGATCCCCATATAACCGTGGCTGATTTTGCCATCGCGAATCAGCGTTTCAACCGTCGGCCGAACAATCTGCACCGGAATCGCAAATCCCATCCCGGAGAACGATCCCGTACCAGAAACCAAGAAGGTGTTGATGCCAATCACTTCGCCGCGGGCATCCACCAGGGGTCCGCCCGAGTTCCCCGGATTGATCGCGGCATCCGTCTGAATGAAGTTACCCGGCTTGCGGCGATCACCAGCAAACGGATTAGGACGATTGAGCGCGCTCACAATTCCCCGAGTCACCGTAAAGCGGAAGCCAAAAGGATTCCCGAACGCCAGCACCGTCTGTCCCGGGTGCAGCACAGTCGAATCACCCCAGGGAACGCTGGGCAAATTAGTTCCATCCACTTTGATCACCGCCAAATCCGTCAACGGATCCGCGCCAATCAATTTCGCCACCAGAATCTTCCGGTTGCTCATTGTGACGCGAATATCCACCGCGCCATCAATCACGTGATTGTTGGTGACGATGTATCCATCCGGCGAAATAATCACGCCGCTGCCAATGCCGCGTTCAATCTGCGGCTCCTGCGGCCGCATTTGCCCGCGCGGGCCCTGTGGTCCGAACGGACCAAAAAATCGTTGGATATCATCAGGAATCTCAGACTGCTGGCTATCGCTTCTGCCGCGCGACGTCACCGCAACGTTCACGATCGCCGGGGTCACACGCGCCGCCAAAGTCTCCATGGCGCGGTCAAGTGACAGCAACGGGCTGAGACTGTTGTCGTCGAGCGGAGCTGCCGCCGGCGCAACCGCCGCCCCCGCCGACATCGGCTTGATTAGTTCGTAAGTCGTAACCGACGCCAGCGCCGCCAGTGCCAGCACTGCCACCGCCGCGTGACGTCCAATAGTCTTTCCAACTCTCGCGATCAAGGTATTCATTGTTCCTCTTCTCCTTAGTACAACTAATTATTTAGTTCGTATTGCCAGAACTTTTCCGCGACTCAACTTCGTTCTTTAAGTTGATTTCGCGGGAACTTTCAGCCCGGCAGGAATTTGCTCAGGCTTCAACACCGTGAATTGCCACACGCGGATAGTCCAACTCGCGCCCTCAGGTCCCACTTGCTCCGTCCGCATGACAACGAACAGAGTCTGCGCGGAAGCCTCACCCTGTTTCAAAGATGCTAACGTCGCCTTAGCGATAGGCTGCGCGCTCTGCGGCAGCATCACCCTCGCTTGAATCGGCCTAGCCGTTACTTTTCGCGATGGCTCCGTCCCGTATCTAAAAGATGTCAATACAGCTTTCGGCAAGATTGGCTTGGCAAAACTTGTCGGTAAAGATGTGGGAACAACAACCGAAGCCAAAGGAGTCGGAACCAAAGCCGTCGAAGCCACCACCGGCGCGCTCTCCCGAAACGCCACCAACTCCGGCGCGCGCGCCAATGCCACAACAAAGATCCCCGAAACAGCGGTCACCAGCCCCAACGCCGGCTTCCAAACCCGCGTCGCAGTAGAACTGCTGCCATCCAGTATCTGCGCCACCCGCAGTGTCGTCTGCCGCTTCTTGCTCACTGCCGCCTGCGCTAGCGCCAGACCGCGGCGCATCAAGCTGCGCTCCGCCACTGTCACCAAACACTCGGCATACGCCCGCGGATTCTCCGTTCGCGCCAGCACTACATCATCGCAAGCCATCTCCCGCTCCAGCGAAAGTTGCCGCTCCACCCACCACACCCCTGGATGAAAGAACAGCGCCGCCCGCAACACTTTCTGCGCCAGGTTCGTCCAATCGTCACGCCGTTGCAGATGCGCCAGTTCGTGAATCAAAATCGAATTGAGCTCCGCCGTCGACAGTTCTCGTAACGCCCACGAAGGTAAAACGATCATCGGACGAAAGAATCCAATCGCAGCCGGCACCATCACCTTCTCTGAAATCGCAATCGTCACCTGGCGTCTTGAGTGAAATTCCCCCAGAGTCTTTTGCAAAACAACGTCAAGCATGGCCAGATCGACGACTTCACTTCCTGCCCGCACCTTTTGCAGTTGCCAAAGCCCCAGCCCCACACGCGCGAGTCCGACCAGCGCAATCGCTGCCCACCCGAGGACAGCGTACGTTGCCCACAAACTGGGCACCGTAACCGCCCAAACCGCTCCTTTACTTATGGACGCCCCAACGCTCGCTCTCACCACCGTCAACACCGGCAGCGCCGCAATCGACAACAGCGCCGCCAGCAATACAGCAAATCGCGTACCGGAATTTCGCCGACCCAAATTCTGCCGGCGCATGACCTGTAACAGCACCCCGGCCAACAGAGCGATCACCACACCCTCGGCCACCCCGTTCAGCATTCTTTCGGCGGAAATCCGCGCCAGCTCATGCCAGGCCGTCATCGTGCCTCCCGCGAGTTCTCTGCCAGCAACTTCCGCAAACGCTTCAACTCCGCCGCATCAATGCTCTCATCTTCCAGGATGTTCAACACCAGTTGCTCATGCGAATTCTTGAAGAAGCGATTCACCAGATGGCTGATCTCCGACCGGGTAGCATCCTCGCGCTCAATCAGCGCCATATACACATGCGCCCGGCCATCCTTTATATGCTTCAAATACCCTTTGTTTTCCAACACCCGAATCGTCGTCAGCACGGAGTTGTACGCCAGCGCCGGCCGCTTGGGCAGTGCCTCGAGAACTTGTTGCACGGTCGACTCACCCCTTTGCCAAACCACGTCCATCAGCCGCAGTTCAGCTTCAGTCAGGGTTACGGATTTCCTCGGCGGCAATGCCTTCCTCCCTACCTATTGATTAGACGCGGGCCCGCGCCAAACGTCAACTAATAATTTAGTTGCGAGGACAGGCGCATTTGGTTGCCCGGCGGATTTGCGCGGGATGGCACACTTTTGCGTTATGTCAAAAGTAAGATAATCGGGCCATAGAAAATCGGAAACTGCCTGCTAGTCGTCCGCATCGAGCATGACCTTCCGCCGATAACGGCCACGCCGAAAGTAACCCCGCGTCAAAGTTGATGGGGGAAACTTTCTTGCTACGATGAGGTTCTTTCCTGCAAGGGGGATTTCCATGACCATGCTGAAACCGCTCGGGCTCGCCCTTGTTATGTCGAGTGCACTAATCGGCTGTCCATTACTCGCGCAGACAAGCACCAGTCCTGCGCCTGGGGTTCACCGGGCACGGTATTCCGGCCAGCCCTGCTGGAAGCAAGCTGGCATTTCGCCGTCAGTGGTCCCACAGCTCCGGCAGATTCACCAAACCACCCACAGCGAGGTGATGGCGGTGCGCAGTGACAGCTCGCTCACTTCCCAGCAAATGCGCCAAAAGACCCGGCAACTGCGCCAGCAGGAATACCAACAGTTGGATGCTCTGGTAGGTTCTCAGCAACTCGCAGCATTGCGGAGTTGCCGGGAACAGCGTGCAAGAACTGGAACCGGCAACACCGGCCAGAACCCTCCCCCGCAGCAACCATAATTTGTAATTGTCGTTGGGATCGCTGCGAGATCGTTACCGCAGTAAACCAGGACAGAATAGCGGTCCCTATTCTGCTTCTAGTATGCCTTAGCGATCACGACGCGCCGGTCGACAGTCTCCCCCGTCAAGATGCACTTGCCCGCTCCATCGTACTCATCCAACGACGGGATGTTCCTAACGCTGGCCTTGAATTCTTTGATCTTCGCATCATTCTGCGGACTGTCTTTCAGGTGCACCATGACAAACTTTCCGCCACCCTTCTCGGCGGTCACATCGTTGAGGATCGACTTGACCTCGTCTAAAGAATTGGCCAGCACCGTGTTGTCCTTTAGACGCTGCTTGGCACGAGCGTAGAGGTCCTTCTGTATCGTCCCCAGCAACGCCGCGAACTTTCCCACCACCTCCGCTTGCGGGACCACTTCCTTCGTTCCCGTATCGCGGCGCTTCATCACAATATTGCCGCTTGCCACGTCGCGCGGGCCCAACTCAAATACCACCGGCACTCCGCGACGCTCCCAGTGAAAGAACTTCGCACCCGGTGTCAGCCCATCTCGCGTGTCGATGTGCGCTCCCAGATCTTTTGCCAGCTTCGTGGCCCGCTCCATCACTTGGGCGCGCTCCTCATCCTTGCGGAAGATCGGCACCAGGACGCCCTTTTGCGGTGCGACCTTCGGCGGCAGCACCAGCCCTTTATCGTCCGAGTGCGTCATGATCAGCCCACCGATCAGCCGTGTACTCACGCCCCAGCTGGTTTGCCAGACATAATCTAGCTTGCCTTCGTTGCTCTGGAATTGCACGTCGAACGCCTTGCCGAAATTCTGCCCTAGGTCATGACTCGTGCCCGCTTGCAGCGCCAGGCCGTTCTGCATCATGGCCTCAATCGAGTACGACCGCAGAGCGCCGGCAAACTTCTCCGCCTGCGTTTTGGCCCCTTTGATCACCGGCATCGCCATGACGTCTTCCGCCACTTCGGCATAAACGTCCAGCATGCGTAACGTCTCCTCGACCGCTTCCTCGTGGGATGAGTGCGCAGTATGCCCCTCCTGCCACAAGAACTCTGTCGTCCGCAGGAACATTCTCGTACGCAACTCCCAACGCACCACATTCGCCCACTGATTGATCAGCACCGGCAAATCGCGATAGCTTTTGATCCACTTGGCGAAAAAATGTCCGACGATGGTTTCCGAAGTCGGACGAATGACGTAAGGTTCCTCCAACACTTTTCCGCCGGCAATGGTAACAATCGCCAGCTCGGGCGCGAAACCTTCCACATGCTCGGCCTCTTTCTTGAGAAAACTCTGTGGAATGAGCAGCGGAAGATAAATGTTCTGGTGGCCGGTGGCCTTGAAGCGGTCGTCGAGTGCACGCTGCAGCACCTCCCAAACAGCGTAGCCGTTCGGCTTGATGACCATGCAGCCTTTGACAATCTCTGCCGGTTCGGCCATGTCGCCCTGCAACACCACGTCCTGATACCACGCAGCAAAGTCTTTCTCACGCGGAGTAATTGGGGATTCTGCCATTGTTCTCTTTTCTTACCGGATTTGCCCAGATCACAAACGCACCTCGAACCGGGGAGAAAAAGCTGTACTTGTCACTTTTTACTTTTATGTACTTTCGCTCGAGTACCGGCAGGCGCTTTGCTCTTCAATTTGATCTGATTGTAATCAACGGCGGCACGGACGAGATTCTTCAAAGCACGCTCATTAATCTTATCGTCCTCGAACAAATCGATCGCTCGCCACGCGTTGCCTCCCAGGCCCGCGTTGAAGAGCTTGTCAGGATCCGGGAGGTTCGCCCCATGAGAAAAGGTCAGCTTCACCTTATCTTTGTGGGCGTTGCCGACCGCGATCATTCCGTGACGTGACCACACTGGGCTTCCCATCCACTTCCATTCCTCGATGATCTCCGGGTCGGCCTCAAGGATGCTCTTGCGGACGCTGGCGAATGTTTTGCCACGCCAGTCTGTGAGTTTTGCGATCAGTTCGTCGATTAATGCAGTGGCAGATTCCACCGGAACGGGCTTTTTCATGCACACCTCCAACTCTCGCATTTAATTTAGCTGCGCTTAGCGTAACCTGCAACCTCCACAAGGGTTGGCGGCTTGGGATGTTGTAAATGGGCGGGTGGCCCATTCTAAATTTCGCGTTGTTTGCGAAATTTAGAGTGGGGATGTTGGCCAACCGCCCACGCCTGTGCAAAACGGATACAGTCATTGCTGTATTGACCTCAAGCGCGGCACGTTCTTCCATGAGGCATTGATTCTTCAGGCTCAACCGCCAGGTCAAGGCTGAGTCGATCCTGGAGCGAAACATTCGCTCACCCAACTGTTTCAAACTATTTTTCGTCAGGTAAAATTGTTCCGCAAGTTGCAGTGTCGTCCCAGCATGTGCCGTCGGCGTTGGCATGTTGAGTTCACTCAGGAGCGCACAAACCAAGAAATCCAAAACTACTCAAGAAGGAGGACACCATGACGCAGACCAGTACTATACAACCAGGCAAAAACCAGGCAGCTGACAAGAATGCAATTCGTCCGTTTCCTCATGTGAATGTTCCGGAAGCGGAATTGACCGAATTGCGCAGGCGCATCAACAACACACGGTGGCCGGAACCAGAAACGGTCCCAGATGCAACCCAAGGCGTGCAACTGGCGACGACTCAAGCGCTCGCTCGCTATTGGGCGTCAGAGTACGACTGGCGCAAGATCGAGGCAAAACTCAACGCCCTGCCGCAATTCATCACCGAGATCGATGGACTGGACATTCATTTCATTCACGTCCGTTCCAAACACGAAAATGCGTTGCCACTGATCGTTACCCACGGGTGGCCCGGCTCGATCACCGAACAGTTGAAGATCATCGATCCGCTAACCGATCCCACCGCGCACGGCGGAAATGCATCCGACGCGTTCCATGTTGTGATTCCGTCCATGCCCGGCTACGGTTTTTCCGGCAAGCCCGCCACCACCGGGTGGGACCCCGCCCACATTGCGCGTGCCTGGGTCACATTGATGAAGCGCCTCGGCTACAACAAATTCGTAGCGCAAGGCGGCGATTGGGGTGCAATCGTCACCGAGCTGATGGGCGTGCAGGCGGCTCCGGAGTTGCTGGGCATTCACACCAACATGGCAAACGTGATTCCCCTCGAGATCGACAAGCTGGCATTTTCCGGCGCACCAGCGCCGGCGAATCTCTCCGCCGACGAGAAACTCGCTTACGAGCGCCTCAGCTTCGTGTATGCGAAGGGCATCGCCTATGGTTTCCAGATGGGGTTAAGGCCACAGACGCTTTACGCAATAGCGGATTCACCGGTTGGATTGGCCGCCTATTTTCTCGACCACGATGCGCGCAGCTACGAGATGATCGCGCGTGCCTTTGCCGGAGAAAACGAAGGCCTCACACGAGACGACGTCCTCGACAACATCACGCTCACCTGGTTGACGAATACTGCGCTCTCGGGGGCTCGTCTCTATTGGGAAAACAAGGGTTATTCGTTCTTCGGCGTGAAAGGCGTCGGTATCCCGACCGCCGTGAGCGTCTTTCCCGACGAACTCTATCCTGCCCCGCGAAGTTGGACAGAGCAGGCATATCCCAAGCTCATTCACTTCAACAAGCTCCCCAAGGGCGGGCACTTTGCGGCCTGGGAACAGCCGAAGCTCTTTTCAGAAGAGCTTCGCGCGGGCTTCAGGTCACTGCGATCGGGTGTCGCGAAGTCGGATGGGGCTCTCGCGCGTGCAAGCTAACTCATGGTAAAGCGCAGGAGAGCTTCCTTGTAGAAGCTCTCCTGTTTGACTCCGGACCACCGGCTACGGCGGGAGGATCACTTGATGGAAAAGCTCGATCGAAGCAGCGGCAAAATTAACCCCAAGGCACCCGCGGCGCTCTCTCGTTTTGCTTTCCTCATTGGCAAATGGCAGTTCCATGCGAAATTTCACTCCGGCAGTGGAGAATCGCAAGAGTTCGAGGGGACTTGGGAGGGCCGCTTCATCCTCGACGGCTATGCCATTGCAGACGAATACCGCATGACTAACTCATCCGGAGAGGTGCTTGTTCTCGGCACGAACTTCCGTGTCTATGACGCTGCCAAACAACTCTGGAACATCAAGTGGCTAAATGCTCTAAATGGCACGTGGGTTGATCTTACATCGCCAGAGTTCGGAGGCGCGCACTTCGATGATCACTCCGTCAGCTACATCTTCAAAGATCCAGCGGCAGCCTGGGCATACACGCGCGCGACCTATACAAACATCTCTCCCGTGAACTTTACATGGCGTGGAGAAAAATCCGACGACAGAAACACGTGGAATGAGTTCATGCTCATTGACTGTCATAGAACCGGAAACTAGATCACTACGCCGATCTCTTCGAAATCAGTCGGCGAACCACATGGCCTTTCCACATCCAAAGCCCCGAAAGGATCAGTACCGGAAGAAAACCATATCTGACACTGGTGGCGTAGTTGTGAGTATCCGAAGGCGAATCATAAATGTAACCGAGTATCGGAATGCCACAGACGATGTGAATCCAGCGAAATATCGACCGTTTGGTGGCTTCTTTCATCATTGATGCATCCCCCTCGATTCACGACTTTTGCGCCGCCTGCGGCGGCCAGTTGGGCGTTTCAACCCCGAACTGCTTGGCGTACTCCGCGTTCAATCGCTGCCAGCCGAACTTGATCGCCTCGGGCCCGACGATGCGGCCGATGGGAGTTCCGCCGAGCATCCGATCCAGAACATCGAAACAAATATGCCATCCGGCAGCGCCCATTGCGATGAAGCGGTGACCGATGTTGGTCCACAGCGTCAGGCGCGTGCCCCCACCGGAGGCTTCGAGTTCCCACCGCATATCGAAGTCACCCCAGTTGTACTCAAGCACTGTGGGAGCGTCGGCTCGCGTCACTTTTGTTTCGGTAACGCGCAGCGCGGGCGCTGCCACCGTGGTGAGCTTCACCGTGGCTCCGGCCGTACCCAGGTTCCCGTCAGCGTCGAAGGGCGCCCACTCCCGCAGCTGCGCCGGGTCGGTTAGCGCCTCCCAGACTTTTTCCGGCGAGTGGCGCAGTTCACGGACGAGAATAAGCGTCCACTTCTCTCCGTCTTTTTGTACCCGCGCTCCGCTTGCCGGACCCGGCGTGTACTCCTCGCGATCAAGCATCTTCTTCTCCCTTAGCGTGACCAGCGTGCCAGTTGGGTGAGCTGAATCAGGTTCCCACAGGTGTCCTTCAGCATCGCAATGGTCGAGCCGGTCACGTCGGTGGGCGGCATGGTGAACTCGGCCCCGCGCGCCTTGATCCGCTCGTACTCGCCCTTGATGTCGTCGGTGAAAAACATGGCCGCGGGTTGGCTCTGTTGAAACATCGCCTGCTGATACGCTTTGGCCGCGGGGTTGTTATTCAGCGCCAGCTGCAGCTCAGTGCCGTCCGGCTCCTCGGGCGATGCCACGGTCAGCCAGCGATATGGGCCCTGACTGAAATCGGTCTTCTTGGCAAAGCCCAGCACCTCCGTATAGAAGCGCAGCGCGGTGTCTTGGTTGTCAACGTATACGCTGGTCACTTTGATTTTCATTTTGTTTCTCCTTAGTCACGTCGCGGTTTGGGCCGCGTCGCCTTCTCCTTAGTCTTCCGTTTCTTTGGTGGTTTCTGATCCATGCGGTCGTGATTCATGCGATCGCGATTCATACGGTCCAGATGGCGTTCGAGGGCATCCACATGAGCCGACCAGAACCGGCGGAACTGAGCCAGCCAGGTATCCATCTCTCGCAGTGGTTCTGGCTTCAGCCGGTAAAGACGGCGCTGCGCGTCCACCGTGGATTCAACGAAACCAGCGTCGCGCAGCACGCGCAGGTGCTTTGACACCGCCGGTTGCGACATACCAAGCTGGCGCTCGATCTCTCCCACCGACTGCGGGGACGAAACCAGCAGGCTCAATATCGCCCGCCGGCTCGGCTCCGCAATGACCTCAAATACAGATTCCACGTTCTTTATATACTCTATTCAGCATATACATGTCAAGGCATATACAACAAAAGCAGGTGGCCTCCCCCAGCCAATAGCACAAATGTGGTATAACTGTTATACTTATGCGGTTCCGTTTCGATGAGCGCAAGAGCGGACGCTTAAGAGCTAATCCGAAAAGAGGCATCGGATCCGAGGAAGTACAAGAGGTCTTTTCCCACCCATACTACCTCGACCAGCGCTCGGATTGGCCGGAACAGTATCGCGCCATCGGCTGGGTGAATGAGCACTTGTACACCGTCATCTTTGAGGTCCGGGAGGACGAAGACGGCGAATATTACCACCTCGTCACGCTCCGGAAAGCCACCAGGCAGGAGCAGCAACTTTATGAAGAGCACTCGTAAGCTACGAAAGCCGGTACCGGTGGAAGCCATCGCGCGGCTTGCCGACCAGGGAAAAGATGTGTCGCGGTTTTTCACCAATACGGGGCAAATGATGGCACCCATTCAACGCGTGAATGTTGACCTGGCGGCGGGCATGTTGGAAGAACTGGATCGCGCCGCCGAAGAGTTGAACATCAGCCGCCAGGCGGTGATCAAGACTCTCATACGGCAAGCGCTCGATCAGCAATATGCGGCACGGGGGAGCCGACACTCGGTGAAGCAGAGGTAAGGCAAGCAACGGTGCATTCACTCTATCTGCTGCAAGGCCTGTCGCACACGTTCGGCATCGTCGCCGACAACTTCAAGCCCAGGCCGCTTCCGTCTGGGTCTTGGAAACACAGAGACAGGGAAACCCGGGCACGCGGGACGTTCCTCTACCCTTTTTCATTTGCCGGATCCTTCCGGCTCGCCTCATTCGCCCGGAACTTCCACTACCTCCGGCCCGTACCATCGGAAGTCGTTCTGAATGAGGATGACGGCATAAAGTCACCGTGCGCGGTGAACCTGCACAATGCAGTGACGGTATCGCAACAGCGCCTGGGGAAACGCGTCGCTCAGCTTAGTCCCGCACGAATGAATGAGGTGTGTGCTGCGCTTCTCTCTCGGTTGCGATGCAAACTAGTGACTGGGAAGCGTTTTCGTCTGTCCCCGGATTTCGGCCGCCCGCGGATACCCTACGGCGTTCCCGTCCCCGCCAACGGCACCAGCTGCGGACTGCCACCACCGTCATCGCTGACGGAAATATCCGCCGTTCGCTTGCCCTGTTGCGAAGGCGTGAAGGTCACTTTAATCCGACAGTACGCGCCTGATGCGAGACCACTGCCACAATTGTTCTGTTGAGCAAAGTCTCCAGGGTCTGATCCCGTGAGGCTGATGCCGGAACCCGTGAAGTTCAATGGCGCATCGCCCTTGTTCTCCAAAGTGACGTATTTGGGAGGACTGGTAGTGTTCACCGGTTGTGTTCCGAAATTCACGCTGGTCGGCGTCAGTTGTACGAACGTCCCCGTACCTGACAGCGGAACGCTCTGCGGACTATCAGGGGCATTGTCGGTAATGGAGATAGAACCGCTCAGCGGGCCTTTGGTTGTCGGCTTGAATGTGACGTTCGCCGTGCAGCTGGCTCCTGGTCCGAGCATCTCTCCGCAATCGGTCTTGATAGCGAATTGACCGGAAACTTTAGCCGACGTGACCTTCAGAATTCCGGCGCCAGTATTTGTGAGGGTAACTTTCTGCGGCGGACTCGTCGTGTAAACCAATTGCGTCGCGAATGTCAGGCTTGTCGGCGAAAACATCACGCCAGGCACAATGCCGACGCCGGTAAGTGAAGCCGACTGCGGACTCCCCGGCGCATTATCCGTGACACTGACAGCCGCGTTGCGCGTACCGGCTGCCTTTGGCGTGAATGTGACGCTAATTTTGCAACTGCTATTCGGAGGCAGTGATGCCGGACAGTTGTTTTTCTGGGAAAAGTCTTGCTCGTTAGCTCCCGTGATTTGGATCGTCGAAATAGTGAGATTGATGTTCCCAGTGTTCTGGAGCATCTCATTCTGGGGCGCGCTGGGGATGTCGAGACTTTGGTTTCCGAAGTTAAGCCCGCTCGGGGACAGAATCGCAATCGCTCCCTGCACCACTTGGGACAGCGGAGACGATGTGCTGGGCGCGAAGGTCGAGTCTCCGTTGTACGTCGCGGTGATCGTGTGCGTGCCCACGGCCAGAGACGAAGACATCAGAGTCGCGATTCCACTGCTGTTGAGGTTGGAGTTGCCAATGTTCGTGCCGCTGTCAAAGAAACTTACGGTTCCCGTCGGGGTTCCCTGGCCTTGCGGTGTCACCGTGGCGGTAAATGTCACGGTTTGCCCGAGGTTCGATGGATTGGGTAAAGAGGTGAGGGCTGTGGTAGTTGCGACCGCGTTGATGAGCACACCCACCGCGCCCCCTGAGTAACATTCGATCCAGTTGCTGGTCGAACACTCGTTTGCCACCACGAGGTCGGGCTTGCCATCACCATTCACGTCCGCCACAGCGACGAACAGAGCAGCCCAACCACCCGTGCCATAGGTTGCCGCCGTTTGGAAAGTTCCGTCGCCATTGCCCAACAGCACGCCCACACCGCCGGTGGAAGCATTGGCGCATCGGTTGGCAGTACACTCGTTTGTCACCACCAAGTCAGGCTTGCCATCCCCGTCCACATCCACCACAGAAACGGAAAACGCGACGTAGCCTCCCGAACTGTATGTCGTAGCCGATTGGAAAGTTCCGTCGCCGTTGCCAAGCAGTATGCCCACTGAGCCATCGTTGTCGCTGTTGCAACACGCGTATATGTTCCCGACAATGATGTCAGGCCTGCTGTCCCCGTTCACGTCCGCCACTGCGATAGATTCAGCGTACAACCCACCTGAGCTATACGTCGTCGCCGAACCGAAAGTGCCGTCACCATTGCCTAAGAGCACACTGACCGTCCCGTCAGGTCCCCCACTTTCACAAGTGTCAGCGGTCGAACAATTGTTTGCTACCAGTGCGTCCGGTTTGCCGTCGCCATTTATGTCGGCCACTGTGACGGAAAAAGCGTCGTATGCGCCGGTGTTGTAGGTCGTCGCAGATTGAAAGGTACCGTCGCCGTTGCCCAGCAGCACACCGACGGAACCCGTGTCACAGTTGCTGTCAGCGCACTCGTTTGCTACCAGGACGTCGGGCTTGCCATCCCCGTTCACGTCCGCCACCGCTAGCGACGACTGCCATGGGCCTTGATCGACTTTGCCGCCCGTACCGTACGTCACCGCTGGCTCGAAAGTACCGTCGCCATTACCCAACAGCACGCTTACGCCCCCGTCGCAGTTTTGGTCTATACACCAGTTGTCAACCAGCAAATCGGGTTTGCCATCTCCGTTGACATCGGCGACTGCAACTGCGAAGGTCCAGCTCGGACCCGCGTCGTAGGTCACCGCTTTTTGGAAGGTGCCATCGCCGTTTCCGAGAAGGACGCCTACGGCACCGGGATCGCCCTGCCCGCAAATGGGTGAACCCTGCGTGACCACTAAGTCGAGTATGCCGTCACCATTCAGATCAGCCGCCGCTAACGAATACGCATAGCACCCGCCTGACAGATAGGTCACAGCGGGATCGAAGCCTAGCCCTGAAGGCAACTTGGAGCGCTCGGGCTCATAAGCATCCGCCAATCCAACCGCAGTTGCCCCTCTCGCGAAAGCCGGCGATTGGGGGATCAGAGAAAAGTCTGGAGGCAGCGGCGGGCGCGTCACCTGAGGTTTTGGCAATCGCTCCGATTGCTTAGCGGATTGGGCCAAAAGTAAGACGCTCGTGAGAGCAAGAAAGAAAGCCGTGAACCGGAGTGATCTCATGCGCCCCTCCCTGGGAAATTGCGCGCCCTTAGAAACGGCCTGTGCTGGAACCGAATGACCGCCCGGGGGAAGCGGCAAATTAAGCGGTCAATTGTCGTCTCGCTAGGTTTAGGTGTCAAGCGGAATAGCGCGGCCACGAGCTGCAATCTCCCGGTAATCTGGGTAAGACGGGACGCTCCCCAGTTTCTGGGGAAACCTGGGGGAAACCTGGGGACGGAAACCTGGGACGGAAACCTGGGGACAGACGGGACGTACCCCAGTTTCTTCACTCGCTGGCTCGCACTAACCACCCGGAACTTCCTCGCCTTCCCCGCCGTACCATACTCAGCGCCACAACACCGCCGCCCTGTGAACTGATATGATTTCCGGGCTGCGTTTATCTTCTCAGTCTCAAGAACAAGAGGTCGTAAGCATGTCCTTTACCTGCAAACGTATAGTGTGGATCTTTGTGTTTTTGGGCACTCTTCCAGCCCTGGCGCAAACTCCCGCCGGGCCGTCCATTCCCACCACAACTTCGGCCATCAACTCTCCTACGCCTATGTCGCAGCGAGTCGTGCATTATGAGATTGACGCCAAGTACAACGCCAAAAACCACACCGTGGACGCCGATGAGACACTCACTTATCACAACCTTACCGGCCAGCCCCAGGACACGTTTCCCTTCCATCTTTATCTAAACGCTTTCCAGCCCACCTCCACCTGGCTGCGCGAAGGCAAACGCGAGGGCACTCGTAACCAGGATTTTGACAAGTGGGATCCCAAAAGCTACGGCTCCAGTGAAATCAAGTCTCTCGAAGTCATCGGCCAGGGCGACCTCACTTCCCAACTGCAATTCATTCAGCCCGATGACAACAACAAAGACGATCACACTGTCGTCCAGGTGCATTTACCCAAACCGATTCCGCCCGATGGCTATGTTCAATTCAAAATCAAGTTCCACGATCAGTTCCCGAAGACTCTCGAACGCACAGGCTGGGACCGCGACTCGATCGTCGCCGGCCAGTGGTTCCCCAAAGTCGGCGTGTGGTGGCACGGCGCATGGAACTGCCATCAGTTTCACGCTTACACCGAATTCTTCGCCGACTTCGGTGTCTACGACGTCAAAGTAACTGTCCCACAAAATGAAGTAGTAGGCGCCAGCGGAATAGAAGTCAGCAACGTAGAAAATCCCGACGGCACCAAGACGGTCACTTACCACGGAGACGACATCCACGACTTCGCCTGGACCGCCAGCCCCCACTACAAAATTGTCGAAGACACTTTCAAAGGCAGCATGGGCCCAGTAAAAG
Organism: Terriglobales bacterium; assembly: GCA_035484735.1. Taxonomy (GTDB): domain Bacteria; phylum Acidobacteriota; class Terriglobia; order Terriglobales; family Acidobacteriaceae; genus JABCZH01. The sequence goes on from DATHOQ010000038.1 coordinate 55,756, forward strand.
TCCGCGTAATGTTACAGCCCGGACACATGTTCCTAGCCGACCGCCACACCCGAATCGTGCAAGAAACCATGACCCGCTTCGACCACTGGTACGGCCCCTACCCCTACAAAACCCTAACGGTGGTAGACACCGAACCAGGCGCCCAAACCTTTGGGATGGAGTATCCGACTTTTATTACTGGGGGGGCGGGGTGGTTTGATCCGGAGGGTTCGGTGTCGGAGCCCGAAGGAGTCGTCGAACATGAATTTGGGCATCAGTATTGGTATGGGATGGTCGCTACCAACGAATTTGAAGATGCCTGGATGGATGAAGGTATTAATCAATATACCGAAGCTAAAGTTATGGATGATATCTACAGCCCGGCCACTTCTATCTTCAATCATCTTTGGGGGATGGATGTGGGGGAGCGCGAGGGGGATCGAGTTTTCATGTTGTCGGTGGCGGATCTTGATCCTATGACGCGGAAGGGGTGGAAGTTTTTTGATTCGGACTCTTATGGCGGGATCACTTATGGCAAGACTGCTGTGGTTTTGCTCACACTAGAAGGCGTCATTGGCGCGGACACCATGCAGCGGGCTATGCACACTTATTTCATGCGTTACCGCTTTGGCCATCCGCAGGCAGAAGACTTCATGAAAACCATTGAAGAAGTTTCCGGGAAGGACCTGCGCTGGTATTTCAATCAGGCGGTTTATGGGACGGCGGTTCTCGACTTCCGAGTCCACAAAGTCAGTTCGGTGCCGGTCGATTGGTACAAAGACGATCTCAAAGAGAAGAAGGGTGAAACGGTTTATCTGTCGAATGCCTGGATTCAACGCAAGGGAGACTTCGTCATCCCGGTTGACGTGGAGATCAAATTCGATAATGGCGAAAAGGTCCGTGAACATTGGGATGCGCAGGACCGCTGGGTGCGATATCAGTATCAGAAGAAGGCAAAGATCGAGTCGGTGGAGATCGATCCCGACCACAAACTGCAATTCGATCGCAATAATTTCGACAACAGTTATCTGGTAAAGGCGAATCCCGCACCGGCGAGCAAGCTGGTGCATTACTGGGAATTCATCAGCCAGTTTATGACCCAAGTCGTGACCTGGTTCCTGGTCTAGGAGAAATGCATTCATGAATGAGAATAAGAGTCTGCTGTCCTCGGGAGCGGGCATTGCCCGGCGCAACCTGCGCTACATCATCTGGTTCTATCTGCTGAGCATTCTGTTCGCATGGTTTGGAGCTTCGGGTTTTGCCACGCACGCGCATGACATGATGGACCACAGCCTTTATTCCGACGGAGTGCTGCATGGGTTTCACCCGGCGGTGCTGATCGAGATGATGAACCGCCCCGAATTCGGGCCCACCAAGAGCACCACGATGCCGGCGATGTCTTTCGGAATTCTGTTCCTTTTGGTGAGTCTGACGTTTATGCCGGGAGTATTGCTGGGCTACTCTTCGGACCATCGCATTTCGCGCGACGAATTCTTTCGCGCTTGCGGCCATAATCTGTGGCGGTTTGTTCGCCTGTTCGTGATGGCTGCCATATTGGTTGGAGTGACGGTAGGATTGCTGTCCATGGGCTTGGATGCGCTGGCGAAAGCTGCGGACAATACTAATTACGAGAGACTGCCTTTCTTCACCAACGTTGCCGGCTGGGTCATCATTCTTTTGGCCTTGACCAAGATTCGAGTCTGGTTCGATCTGGCCGCAACCGACGTTGTATTAAGCGATCAGTCGGCGGTACGTAAGTCGGTAGCTTTTGGATTCCGCGCCATGCGCAAGAACTGGCTTCGCTTGTTGGGAACCTATGTGGCGATCACGTTGGTCGCAGTGGCTATGTTAATGGTTGGGATTGTGCTTTGGAATATGATTGTCCCGTCGAGCAGCATTATGGGAGCGTTCCTGGTGAGCCAACTGATGATGCTGTTGTTGCTGGCGATGCGTTTCTGGCAGCGGGCAGCGGCAGTGTCGTTTTATGTGAAAGAGATGGCGGAGCCGGTGATGGAAGTGGCGCCGGTGTCAGTGGTTGTTGCGCCGGTGGCTTTGTAAGTTCTGCCGGGGTGGGATTCACTCGCGCCGCAAGAATGCCAGGTTAGCGCCCCCATATTATCGATTACCTTTGGTTCGATTGTGGGTAATGCAGAGCATTTGGCAATTGTCGGCCGAGCTTCCGCCGCCCTTGCTCCAGGCTGCAACGTGGTCGGCGTCCATTTCGTCGAAATCATAGATCCTGCTCTTGTTCGCGTCGTTGCCAACCGCACAGAGCGGGCAGTTGGATTTGCTCTCCACCTCTGCCGCGCTCGTTTGCTTCTCGTAGGCCGCGTGCTTGGTGGCATCGTCGAATACGCGCACTTCAAGAAGCTTCGTATCTTGAAGGCCGCCGAGAATGAATTCGGATATCCCGCGTTTCTTCTTAATGTAGGGATCCGCGTATAGTCGTCTCACCTCGGCAGACACCTTTTCTGGATCGTATGACTGGGAGTGATATTGCTCGTAGAACTTGCCCCATTCCAGACCCTGCATCTCTTTTTTGACATCTTTGAAAACCGTTGAAACCCAGTCGATCACGCTATTGAAGTAGGTCTTCAGCTCATTGATGTTGTTGTCGTTGCGATGAGCACTCATGTAGCCGCCGATATTGTCTTTGCTCACCCAGTCCAGCGCCCGCTCCAGGAAGTCCTGCCGGTTTGCACTGCCCTTGATGTACGCGCTCCATTTCTGGATGTTCGCGTTCTGGCTGTTGCTGAACTCGGCCTTGGCGAGCGTCACGAACCGCCCGGAGTAGATGGCGTTCAAGAGCTCTTGGGCGTTGAGAGGCACGCCTGCGATGTTGATAGTCTCAAACCACTGCTTGATCTCGGTCTCCTTGCCCTCGCACTCGTAGATCAGCAATTTCGAGTCCCGGATTTTGGCTTGTTGGTCGGTGGGCAGGCTGTCGAAATTCTTCGGATTGCCGTTATCCATGATCGCGAATTTGTTTGTAACGAACCTCCCGACACTGGTAATCCGTTGCTGGCCGTCCAGCACTTCGAACTTTTCCTCACCGACTTTGTTGAAGTAGATCAGCCCGAGCGGATACTCCTTGAGCAACGAATGAATGACCGCCTGCTCCTTGCTGCCGCCCTTATCCGCATAGATATAATTCCGCTGGTACTCCGGCTGAATCGTGAGCTTTCCGCCCAACCCGTATAGTCCTTTGCCCTCCAGTTGGTTGTACACAAAACCGTCGCAGATGTTGGCGACGCTGATGTCGGTTCTCAGTTTGGTCTTCACTTTTTCATCCCTCGTGCGCGGCGGGTGCGGCGGCGGATGAAGATACGCTTGTATTGCTGGATATAGTACTCGCCGTCGACGACGTAGTAGGTCTGGTCTGTCGGGGGTCGCTCCAGCTTGATCGCTACGCCGTCGTTGAGCTTGGTCACGTTGCTTTTCTTCCCTGAGTTGTCAACCTGAACTTGTATCTCGTATTTCCTTGTCTGCAAGTGATAGCTCTTTTCGTACCCCAGAATCTCGAACTGGTCTGGGTTGTACTTGTCGAGGAAGGTGACCGGCACACCCATGACGCCGTCGAAGTCGCTGGGAATTTCCTTGTAGGTGCTCACATCGATCGCGTCGTAGTTGTCGTACCGGTCGTAAGCGGCCTTGCCCCTCAGGTTCTTGCTGAACTTCAAGTTCTCAGCCATCGTCATCAGGGGCAACTTCTGGTGGCGGCGGCCATGGTCCAGGTTTGTGAACCACATGATGCTTCCCATGCTGAAATATTTTTTGCCGTTCACGATCTTCTTGCGCGACTCAGTCTTGATGTCGTAGTCCTCCTGCACTTCGAACCACTTCGTTCCTCCGTTGTCAACTCCTAGCCACACCTTGTTGTCCTTGATGAGTGGGAAGACCTCCTTATAAGTGATCGCGTTCTGGTTGCCGATGATCAGGAACTTCTTGCCGTAGTCCACGAGCTGGGCGACGTACTCGCGGAAGAGGGAGAAGGGCGGGTTGGTGACCACGATGTCCGCCTCTTTCAGGAGGGCGATGCACTCGGGGCTGCGGAAATCGCCCCCGGGGTACTTCTCATCTGCCTTCAAGGCCGTCCTGGCGGCCTTGTTCCGCTTGAGGAAAAGCTCAACGTCGATTACGTTCGCAGCGCCGTCGCCGTCTTCGTCTTTCACATGGTCGAGCGTGACGGCGAGCGCTTTGGGCTTCTGGCGCCTGCCGTTTCCCTCGTTGTATTCCGGGAACAAGGTGCCCTGGCCCGCGATGGGGGAGCCGTCGTAGCTGGTTGTGACGAGCTCTTTGAGACCGAGTTTGTTGAAGTTGGCGGCGAAGTACTTGAAAAAGTTGCTCTCGAATGGGTCGTCGCAGTTGCAGTAGACGACCTTGCCTCGGAAGGTGTCGGGGTCGAACTCCAGGTAAGCCTCGATCTCTTTCTGGATGTCGACGTACTGGGTGTAGAACTCGTCCTGCTTGGACGCCTTGGCGGCGGCCAAGCCTCGGTTCAACGTCTTGCCTTCCGTCATCTTGCGGGCGTTTGTTGCCATGGGCTTGACATGAACTTTAACACCCTAAATTATTGGCTGACAATAACATCGGTTGCACCAAGGGCTTAAGCAACCAGCATTGGCCGGCAATGTTCTGGCCGGGCTACACTGGAAGAGGCAGCTTGCCGCGAGTTGCTCCTTCAAAATGATCTCTTTCTCAAACATCAATAAGCAGTATGGCAAGCAGTTGCTCTTCGTGGATGCTGGGTGCCCCACTCATTTGCGTACTTTGCGGATGAGTGGGAGCTGTCACCATCAGACTGTTGAACCATCATATTCACACTTTACTCTTGTGGATAATCTGTCTAAGTGACTAAAGGACTCATTCGTTATTATGGTAGTCAGCATCTGCATTTTATCACTTGTAGTTGCTACCGCCGCCAGCCGCAACTCCATACCGCCGGTCGTCGTGACCTATTCCTGACCATCCTCGAAGAAGCCCGCTGTAAGTATCGCTTCGTGGTTCATGGATACGTCCTTATGCCTGAGCACTTTCATCTGCTCATTACCGAACCGGAAATGGGCGACCCTTCGGTGGTGATGAAAGTTGTGAAGGAACGATTTACGCGCCAACTGAACCAACGCCGCAAAACGCCCTCCGCCCAGCCCCTGCTCGGGGATTTTACTCCCGCGCCGATCTGGCAAAAGCGTTTCTACGATTTCAACCTGTGGAGCGATAAGAAACGAATCGAGAAGTTGCGCTACATGCACCGCAACCCGGTGAAGCGCGGACTGGTGATGGAGCCTGAGCAATGGAAGTGGAGCAGTTTTCGCGCCTACTGGAGCGGCGAGCGCGGCCTCGTGCGGGTGAACTATCAGGAGTGGCCACTGGGGATCAAAGCTTGTCCGGTGGAGAAGTTTGGGGTCAGCAGCACCACACAGCGCCCACTCATTCGCAAAGTACGCGAATGAATGGGGCACCCGGCCTGAGTGGCCATCCGCAACGAGAATCGACACGATAGACCGAACCAGAGAACTACCAGTGGACGAGAACAACTGGTGAACGTCGTCTGTTCCCGGATTACGTTCCATAGTGAGCACTATGAAACAGTTCTCTTGACTCCGCACCTCTAAGCTTGGTGCGGGAGATAAACCATGCCTTTGCCCCAAGAAGTTCACCGCCGACTCCAGGCTCGCGCCGTTACCGATCCCGATCTCGCAAGCCTGCTGGCGATGGTCAAAAAGCCCAATGAGACCGTGGGCGAGCCCCCGCTGGATGAAGTGATCCAGGCCACGGATCAAACAGGTTGAATCGCGTCCGCCTTGGCATCGACAGTCACTTCAACTTTGTCGCCGGGATTTAGATGAACCTGGTGGGCGCACTTGTCGGTAAGAGTATTCTCGATGGTGATAACGTTGCTTTGTTGATCGACACTTTCGACGACGATCTGGGCTGTCTCAGGCGTGTTGGGTATCTCGGATTTCGCAACCATCTCAACCGAGCCGGGAAAAGTGACAGACGCTGTTCGAGTCATGATTTGTCCTCTGCAAATACCCTAGCGCTGACTCACGAGTTGAATCTGAGCAAGACGGCTCACAACCCACTCGTGCAGGGCTTATTAACGCCAACGATCCCACTGTCTTTGAGGATCGTACATGTGAGCGTAATCCGCACAAATGAGCATTTTTGACCAGCCACAACATTTCCGGGACGTTACTGTTAGACCAGCATTAAACACGGCTGTCTCCCAAGGAGAACGGGGGGCGCCTGTGGGGGCTGGCATGGGTTAGCGTCGCCATGTGGTTGCGACATTCGACCCTTACGCTCGCCCCGTTTTATTTGCAGCACGTCGCGTAATCTACTTAGCACCTGCTTGACTGGAGCCGAAGATGGCTACATCGGATGAAATCGTCTTTGCCTGGGCTATCGGGAAAGTCTTCCTGATCGTGACTGTCGCGTTGGGCCTCTTGCTTTATATGGCAGCGGCAGGGACGCGAAGAATGCTGCGCGATAAAAAACAGAGTGGGCGTGCGATTGCGAAATCTTCCTTGCGATGAAAACCGATACGAAACAGCTGCTTGCCATTCGCTGTCCAATCTGCGGGGCTAAGCCGGGTCAGCGTGGTACCCACTCATTCGCGTACCCGGCCGCCTTTGTAAATTCTTCCGCGACGGGATGCAGTCTTTAGATACTGCAGCTGTCTTTCTTGCCGAACGTCAGTAGACCAATGTCGGTTATGCCGAAATAATTGAAGACGCCCTTGCCGATGTTGCCGTCACTGGCATGAGCCGTGAACACTTCGAAGCTACAACACTCACCTGCGCCAGACGTATAGGTGATCGTTACAGTCATGATTCCATCGATGACTGTGAAATAGCCGGGATACGGGCTGTTATTGGGGATCAGCTTGGCCTCGCCGCTGTGCGGAGCGCCATAGCTGCCATCGTCGGTCAGAGATATGCAGTAGGCGCCGTTGGAGCGCTGCGAGCGGGTCACGGTCGCCGGCCAATCGCCGGTGTAGCTCTGCGCCATGGCAGCGCTGGTCATGAAGGCGAAGGCTGCAACCACAAAGGCCATTGCGATGGATCTAGCGTGTCCGGTCATTTTGTCACCTCGGGATGAGAGTCGTAGGTTTCTCCAGCGCCATGAAACATACCTAAGGAAGACTCGGCCAGTTGTCATGAGAATGTAAAACCGCTGTAAAAACTCCGATGGCTTTCCGATTCTCTGGTTGCTCTTGATGGCGCTCAACTCTCTCTCGCTGTTTCCCCTAGTGGCCGGGCCGCGTCTGGCTACCAAATGGACCCGATAGCAATCAAGGCAACGCCGTGGCACTCTTCAGTATGCGTGCTCGACGTCTAGAAGACCGGATTCGGGGATTGTGCGGACGCGTATCATTTGCACCACGGCCACGGTTGGATTCCCTCCTGGAGTTACAAGCCGCACTCCGTGAACACACCGAGCGCCTAAGAGCAAAGACTTTAGAGCGGCTGGCCAGAGGAGAATTCAGAGAACGCCGCCGCGACTTTCTTTTGGACATTTGACCGCTGACGCGGGCCGCGAACTGGCGATTCTAGGTACCTTCCTGTTCCATCCTTTGGATCTTGGGAGCAATCATCCGTATTTTCTCGATGGTAGTCTCCGCGATGCGGCGTTCGTATTCCTCGTGCCGCGTTTCTAAACGTTCCAAAGCCCGCAGACCGGTGAGCGCGTCGCTTAGTGCCTGGCGTTCCGTGGTATGGAGGCCGGGTAGCTCGCACAGCTTTTCTATGCGGGCTGCAATTTCCAGGCGCGCGTCCCCGATCCGTCCGGCCATCTTTGCGTGCTCCAACTCCACCAGTGCGGAACGGTACAGCTCAACCCATCTTTCCTTTTCGTAATCGCCCATCTCAGTTTCCAGGCGTTATGGCCCGGCCTCCTCCTCATCCGCAGATGTTTGATGCCGTCAGGCGGGATCGGGATATACCGGATTTGATGTAGCCGTTGCCACGGTTCGCGAGTCCTGAACGGTGTTCGGCGCGGGCCTTGATGGTATTGTTTTGCCTTATTCTGGGGCTAAGGCGGGACAGATCCCAGCGGCGCGGGCTTGGCAATCGGTTCGCAGGGTGATTCGCGGATTGCAGTCGCCGTCGTGCTGGCAAGCCATCAGGCACCAGGCTTCGCGATAACGCTCAAAGCGGGATTTGCTGCCCTGGTGAGGATAGAACCAGAGGCCGGCGCGTCCGTCGACGGCGGCGATGGGGAGGACGTACCAGGCGTTTTCAGGCACGACATAAGCCACGAGAAAGTCGATGTTGTTTTTGTTGTAAGCGACTTTGTCGCCGCTGGCCTTTACGGTGTAGCGGCGGTGGCGCTTCTCATAAGCGGACTTCACCTGCACCCGCCAGCTTTTGGGGCCGCTGTTCACAATGAAGTCGAAGGGAGCACTGTCTCCCCAGGGCTTGGCGACTTCAAAGCCGAGGCTGATGGTTTTGCTGAGGAATGCGGCTTCGGCGGCTTCACCGCGGCGTTTGGCGGTACGGCGTTTGGGAAAGCTGCGGGATGAATTGAGGTTGAGCGCGACTAAGGGCGTTTTATCTGTGTCTTTTTCCATAGGGCAAAACAAAAGGCGCAGGTCAGGCCTGCGCCTTGCTTCCTCCGATCCGCGTTTGCGGTACAAACAGAAAAGGCGCAGCTTTTGGCTGCGCCCTTATTATTTCTGCTCTAAGTTTAGAATAGCATTTTCGGAAGGTAAGTGAGACACGCGGGGGAAGTTTATATTGTCCACGGGGTGAGAGGGATGGGAGGAATTGCACTGTTATTGGGCCTTGACAAGGTTTTTGGAGGGTGGGGCCGAAACGGGAAAATGCGGTGGGGAGTGCCGATTTGGGACTCTTTCGCTACATTTTCATCTGCCGCATCTTGGCGGACGCAGTCTCGGCCGGATAGTTGAAGAAGAGCTGATTGCCGTCGGGATCATCGACCACCAGGAGCCGGTAGCCCCACGAACCCTCCTTGACCGAAACACCCTTGCCCTCGAGTTCCGCACGCAGTGCGTCCAACGCGGCGATCGCGGCCTCGCGCGTCTCCCGCTCGACGTTCACGGAAATGAACATCAGCCCCTTGCCAATCTTCTCCGGCCACGTGTCGGCCAGGATAAGCGCGCAGCCTTGCCGATCGACCTGTGCGGCATGCGCTCTGCCGTTCTCGTCGTAGCGCCAGGGGCTCGTGAAGCCGAGCCGGTCAACGTAGAAGCGAAGCGAGGCCTCAACGTCGGCGACGTGTAGGACGGGGCGCGCGAACCAGTCTGTCATGTGCTTTCTATTCTCGAA
>DATHOQ010000039.1:0-130445 GCA_035484735.1 Terriglobales bacterium
ATTGGCAAGGGGCATGTCATCGCCTTCAACATCCTCAACGTGGGCCGCTTCAAGTTGGGCGCCATGTGCGTGGGTGGGGCACGCTTGTCGCTCGAGAACGCCATTGGGTATGCCAAGCAACGCAAGGCTTTCGGCAAGGTAATCGCCGACTTCGGTCTGGTCCGTGAAAAGCTGGCAAACATGGCGGTAGGAATCTATACCGGCGAAGCTCTGGTCTATCGCACCGTTGGCATGATGGACGTTGCACTCTCCGAAGTCGACAAATCTCGTCCCGACGCTGCAAAAGAAACTCGCAAGGCTATCGAGGAGTACGCCGTCGAGTGCTCCATCATCAAAGTGTGGGGCTCGGAGATGGTGGACCTCGTCGTTGATGAAACGGTCCAGATCTACGGCGGCTACGGTTTTGTCGAAGAGTATCCTGCCGAGCGAGCCTATCGCGATGCCCGCATCAACCGCATCTTCGAAGGCACCAACGAAATCAATCGGCTGATCATCACCGGCTTTCTGTTGAAGCGGGCGATGAGTGGCCAGTTGCCGCTGATGCCGGCGATCAAGAAGCTGATGGACGAAGTGCTTTCTGGTCCTTCAATGGGTGAGGACCTAGAAGGCCCGCTTGCTGAGGAACGCAAGCTGGTGGCAAGCGCCAAGAAACTCGGACTGTTCGCCTCTGGCGCGGCCACGCAGAAGTACATGCAGGCCATCCAAGACCAGCAGGAGGTCATGGGCGCCATCGCGGACATGGTGATTGAAACTTACGCCATGGAGTCGGCGGTGCTGCGGGCGCAAAAGCTCGTCAAGCATGGTGGGGAAGCTGCGGCTGTGTTGCCAATTGCGATGACGCGGGTATATCTATCGCAGGCGATGGAGAAGATTGAAGCCGCAGCCAAAAAAGTTATCGCCGCTGTCGCAGAAGGGGACATGCTTCGAACCCAGCTTGCTATCCTGCGCCGTCTGGCTAAGCATGAGCCGTTCAACACCATTGAATTGCGGCAGCAGATTGCGCAGAAGATGATTGAGCGGGGGAAGTATTCGCTCACATAAATCCTAAGCTTAACCACAGAAGAACAGAGCTTCTGTGTGACTCTGTGCCCTCTGTGGTTAAGCCTTGCTCTTCAGTCCTTCCATCACACTCTGAATCAACTCTTTTGCGTCGGTCAAATTCTTCATGACCATCTGGATGTCCATCACCGGCTTGCCCGGCCAGCGGGTGCTTTGACAATAGACGCCATGCTGGCCGACCAGGGCCATGGCGTCGGTGATCATGTCCATGGTGACGGCGAGGCGTCCGCGCGGCACTCCCATCATGGTTTCGTAGTGTTCCAATTCTTCGTGCTTTTCGTCGAATACGGGCATAAGGAGATTGTACCCTCCAAACATTCGGCATTCGGCAATCTGCATTCAGGCTAAGTTGGGTGGTTTGCTATCCTGCAAGGGCCTCCGATAGTCTAAGCACCTGCCCTCAATGTCCAGGTAGTGGAGCTAGCGTCCCGCTGGCTGAATGCTGAGTGCTGACTGCTGATTGCCCAAAGGAGACTTTTATGTTCAAGCAAGTCGCTATTGTCTGTTTATCCGTACTCGGTCTCGCCACCATCGCTTGTGCCCAGAAACCCAGCCCGGCGGCGCAGGCGCAATGCAAGTTTTCGGACGGCAAAACTATCACTGTGGATTACTCCAGCCCGCGCATGAAAGGCCGTAAGATCTTTGGCGATCTAGTGCCTTATGGCGAAGTTTGGCGCACTGGAGCCAACGAAGCTACCACGTTTGTCACGACGGCGAATGTCAATGTCGGTGGCAAGAGTGTTCCGGCGGGCAGCTACACCATTTTCACCGTCCCTAATAAAGACAAGTGGACATTGATCGTCAACAAGAAAACCGGCGAGTGGGGTATTCCCTACAAGTACGAAGCGGATGAACTTGGACGCGTGGACATGACGGTTTCGCAGACCATGTCAGGCGTGGAGGATTTCACCATCGCTCTGGACTCAAACGACCGCGGTTGCGCACTGAGCATGAGCTGGGAAAACACCAAGGCGTCGGTGCAAGTCACAGAGAGTAAATAGCTGAAGCCCTACTTGGCCATTAAGCTTTCTGCCGTCTTCTGAAGTTCGTCGAAATTCTCCGAGAGCCGCCGGGCTTGTTCCATGGCGGCTCTTGCTGCTTCTGGCTGCCCGTTTTGTTCCAAGGCGCGCCCCATCAGGAAATATCCCAGATCCCAGCGTTGGATCGCTAAGACCTGAGCATAGTCCTTGATGGCCTCGGCGTAGTTGCCCGATTTCTGCTCGGACAGTCCGAGACCGAGCCATGCGCGCAGAGTGCGAGGTCTCAAGTTCACGGCCGCCCGGAAGCTGGCCTTCGCATGTCCTGAGTCCCCGAGGTCGCGCAAGGCATAGCCCATGTCACTAAACGCTGTGGCTCGCAGTCTGGGATCGCGCGTCATGGTCAACACTTCGGCGTATTGATCGATGGCTTCTTGCGGATGGCCTTGCCGCTGCGCGTACGCCGCGAGATTCAACCGGCTCATGGGATCGGCAGGATTGAGCGCAGCGGCGGCGCGGAAGTGCGGCATAGCTTCTTCCTCTTTGCCTTCACTTAACAATGCTCCGCCGAGATTGTTTTGTGCGATGAAACTGCCGGGAGTCACCGCGACTGCATGCGACCACAAGGTCAGGTTGTCGTTCCAATAACCGATCTGGCGGAAGGCCACAATCGATAGTGCTGCGAGCGCGATGCAGCTGGCCACAACTAAAGCAATTTTCGAAGCCGTCTTCTCGCCAGCCAAGTCAGCGAGACCCCAGCAAACCACGATGAAAAGCCCCACGAAAGGCAGATAAGCATAGCGATCAGCCATGGCCTGGCTGCCCACTTGGACCAGCCCAATCATCGGCACCAGCGTGCCCAAAAACCACAACCATCCTACTGCCAGATAGCGGCGTTGCGTTCCCGCGGCGCAAACCAGAACGGTTATGGCCAACAATAGGATCGCGGCGCCAATCGCTTGCCATATCAGTACGCCTTCTGGGTAGGGATACTGTGGTGACAGCGCCGATGGCCACAACGCTTTTCCCAAATACCGCACATAGGAGATGGCGGCATTCTCGATGCGCACGGAAAGTGGATACTGCACCATGCTCCCAATGGCTTCTCCGGCTCGCTGGGCTTTTACTGTGATTACTGCGCTGGCTGCCGAGAGCGCCAGCAGCGGGATTTTTTCCAAAGCCAGCTTCGCAAAGCTCTGTGTCCGTTGCAGCGGCCAGTAGTCCCAGAGCAAAAGCAGAAAGGGAAAGGTGATGACCATGGGCTTGGCCATCAGCCCACAGGCAAAGAGTGCCGCGACGACCGCGGTGTAGCGGCCGATGGAAGGCTTTTTCGCATACGAGCCATAAGCCGCGAGCGCCAACAGCAGAAACAACATGCTGAGAACGGTTTTTCGTTCCGCGACCCAGGCTACCGATTCCACGTTGATGGGATGAAGCGCAAACAGCGCGGCCACCATCCAACTGCGGCCGGTCGAACCGGTTGCCCGCCACAGCACCCAGAACAGCAGAACCGCATTCAGCACATGGAGCAGCACGTTGATGTAGTGATGTCCGGCAGGATTCAGCCCGAAGAGTTGGCAATCAAGAGCGTGCGAGAGCCACGTCAGCGGATGCCAATTAGCCTCGTCGAAGCTGGTGAACGCCCACTTTATCGTGTCCCAGTGCAGCCCGGCGCGAACGTGGATGTTGTCGGTAACGTAGCGGTCGTCGTCGAAATTGACAAAGGGATGGTGGACGACGGGGTTGTAGAGCGCGAGAGTTGCGACTACGAGCAGAAGAGCGAGAACGAGGTTGCGCTTTTCGGGAGAAGAGAAAAGACTGTCGGTCTGGGCCGATGGGCTGACGCGCGTTGTCGCGGGAGATGCCAACAGTTGAATTTAACCACAGAGAGCACAGAGGACACAGAGGGCATGGCGAAACCAAGGTAATTTGGGTGTGGCAGTTGCTCCCGGGTCAATTATGTTACGTCAACTACCCAAACGCGTCTTGATTGCATCATCAATGCACGTGGCGGCGTAGTCCGCAAAGTCGCCAATTGGCTTTTCTGCAAAGTTCCTGATGGCATTCATCAGGCCGAGGTTGCCCTCCTGAATCAAGTCCAACATCGGCACGCCTGAGGTGGAGTGTTTTTGTGCAATGCTCACCACTTGAGCAAGATGACCTTCGATTAATCTTCTCTCGACAATTTCCCGCCCTTGATCCCAAACGCCCGGACGACCTGCCAGTTCTCGAAATAGCTTTGTCTCCTCATCGTTGGTAAGAGGCTCTACATTGCTAATTTCTTTGACGTACAACGCTAACGCGTCATCAGGATTATGAGTTTCCATGCTGAGGGGAGCTTACGCCTAACTGTTGTGACCAGACGATTTCACTCATTGACCAAGCCGCCTAGCTCGGCTTCCAGCGCAGCACGGGTTTCCGCGCCGCCCCCACTTCATCCAGCCGAGACACCCGCGTGGTATGTGGTGCGGCCAGCACCATCTCGGGATCTTCTTCCACTTCTTCCGCGATCGACTTCATGGCGTCGATGAACAAATCCATTTCTTCTTTCGACTCACTCTCCGTCGGCTCGATCATGAGCGCGCCCGGAACGATAAGCGGAAACGCCGTGGTGTAGGGATGAAAGCCGTAGTCGATGAGCCGTTTGGCGATGTCCATAGTGCGTACGCCTTTTTTCGCCTGGAGTTTGTCGCTGAAGACGACCTCATGCATCGACGGCGTCGCGTAGGGTAGATCGTATGCGCCTTCGAGGCCTTTGCGAATGTAGTTGGCGTTGAGCACGGCATCTTCTGTGGTTTGGCGCAGACCGTCGGGGCCGTTGGCCAGCGTGTAGGCCAGCGCCCGAACGAACATGCCAAAGTTGCCGTAGAACGCACGCACCCGTCCTACTGATTGCGGACGGTTGTATTCGAAGCCCAGCGTTCCGTCGGGCCTCGTGATCACGACCGGCGTGGGTAGATATGGCTCCAGAATCTTCTTTACTGCAACGGGGCCGGAACCCGGTCCGCCGCCGCCATGGGGAGTGGAAAAAGTCTTGTGCAGATTCAGGTGCATCAAGTCGACGCCGAAGTCGCCCGGCCGCACTTTGCCAACCAGCGCGTTCATGTTGGCGCCGTCCATGTAGAGCAGTCCGCCCTTGGCATGCATGATGTCAGCAATCTTGTGAATCTCCTGCTCGAACACGCCCAGCGTATTGGGATTGGTGAGCATGAGCGCAGCGACTTCTTCGTTCATTTGCGATGCCAACGCAGCTACATCCACCATGCCTTGCGAGTTCGACTTCAGATTCTCGACTGCATATCCTACGGTGGCGGCGGTGGCTGGATTAGTGCCGTGGGCAGAGTCGGGGATGAGGATTTTCTTGCGCGCGTGCCCCTTGGATTGATGGTGAGCCCGCACCAGCAGCAGCCCGGTGAACTCGCCATGCGCGCCGGCTGCCGGTTGCAGAGTGATGGCGTCCATGCCGGTGATGTCGATCAGGCAATCGCTTAGTGTCTTGAGAATGCGCAACGCGCCTTGGGAAACTTTCTCGGGCTGATAAGGATGGCCGTTGGCAAGGCCGTCGAGGCGAGAAACAACTTCATTCACCCGCGGGTTGTACTTCATGGTGCAGGAACCCAGCGGATACATCCCCAGATCAATGGCGTAATTCCACGTGGACATGCGGGTAAAGTGGCGGATGATTTCAATCTCACTCACTTCCGGCATATGTCCCAGGTCTTTCCTTTCGGACGAACCCAGCAGCTTGGCGGCGTCGACTTCCGGAACGTCAAGTGGCGGCAATCTCCAGGCACCCTTGCCCGCCGAGGACTTCTCGAAGATCAGGCCTTCATTCTGATTGACGTGGCGAGTGGCTTTGCGGATCACGGGCTTCATCGCGTCACCTCCGCTACTTCGCCAGAAGGTTCTGCCGAACCTTGGCTCTCCCCAACCGTACCTGCCGCGGTGTCAATCGCGGCGCGAGTAGTTAGCTCGGTGCAACACCACAGAGCTGCATTGCCCAGCTCCGGATAGAACTTCTTCAGGGGAAGGCCGCCGATGATCTTGTTTCCCACAAGCCGGCTATTGATGGCCAAAGGATCTTCGCTGGTTTGCACCACAAACTCGTTGAATCGCGGAGCGGCGGAGAACAGCACTTTGGCGTGCTTGCCGAATTGCTGGGCGGCGTAAGCGGTCTTCGCAAGATTCTGTTTAGCCAGCTCTTTCAAGCCTACCTTGCCGTAAACCGTCATAAAAATATTGGCCATCAACGCGACCAGCGCCTGGTTAGTGCAAATGTTGGATGTGGCTTTCTCGCGCCGAATATGCTGTTCGCGGGTGGCGAGCGTGAGTACAAATCCGCGTTTGCCGTTGCTGTCGGTCGTCTGGCCGACAAGACGGCCGGGCATCTGCCGTACATATTTTTCGCGGGTTGCGATCACGCCGCAGTATGGTCCGCCGAATCCCAGAGGCACACCGAAGGATTGTGCTTCCATGGCTACGATGTCAGCCTGCCGCGGAGGTTCCACAATACCCAGCGACACGGCTTCAGAGATTGAAACTACCAGCATGGCTCCGTTCTTGTGGGCGATTTCAGCGACGGCGTTCACATCTTCAATGGTGCCGAAGAAATTAGGCGACTGGATGAGGACGCAGGCGGTGTCTTGATTGACCGACTTTTCCAGTTCTTTGAGATCGATCCGTCCGCTCTCCGTGAATCCCACGGTCGCCACGGGATGGTCCTGATGTGTGGCGTAGGTTGCGAGAACTTCCCGGTATTCCGGGTGCACGCTGCGGGCTACGACGATCGTGCGGCGTCCTGTCAGCCGTATTGCCATCATTACGGCTTCGGTGGCTGCGGTGGAACCGTCGTACATGGAGGCGTTGGCCACTTCCATGCCGGTCAACTCGCAGATCATGCTCTGAAATTCGAAAATCGATTGCAGCGTGCCCTGGGAAATTTCCGCCTGATAAGGCGTGTAAGCGGTGAGAAACTCGCCGCGCGAAATCAGCGAATCAATAATGACCGGGCGATAGTGATAGTAAGCACCCGCCCCCAGAAACATTGCGTAACTGTCACCGTTTTCTCGCGAGCGTTCGCGGAACCAATCAACAATTTCAGATTCCGCCATCTGGCGCGGAACTTTGAGGTCGCGATTCAGCCTGTACTCGGCGGGAATGGGCGCAAACAGATCGTCAATCGAGCGCGCGCCAATGGCTTTGAGGATGGCTTCGCGGTCGGCAGGAGATTTGGGCAAATAGCGCATAGGACTTAAATTAGATGTAGCCAAAACTGACAGGACTCAGGGCCAGGGACACTCGATAAATCAAACTGTCTTCCGCCCGGTCGGAACGAACGAAAGCGCAATGATACCGATCAGAACGCAAAGGAACACACTGAGCGTCCATTGCGGCCTAGAGCCCATTACGACCGCCCCGGCAATTACCAACAGCAGTTGCAACGTCCGCACGCCAATCCGATGTCCGCGGGCTTCAGCCCGAAACTTGACCCAAAGGGCCAACTGAAGAGCAATTACGACAGCCATCAGAACGGCGACTGCGTACATCTTCATAACGCGTTGCCCTCAGTGTCCACCCTCTTCCGCGACAAATTTCTCGTAATCGGCGGCGGACAGCAGTCCGTTCAACTCGCCGGGATTCTTCAGGGTCACTTTCATCATCCATGATCCGTGAGCATCTTTATTGATCTTCTCTGGAGCCGTCGCCAACTCACCATTCACTTCGGTTACGGTTCCCGAGGCCGGCGCGTACAGATCCGAGACTGCCTTCACCGACTCTACCGAGCCAAACGTCTTGCCCGCGGTGATCTCGGCGCCGGGCTTGGGCAGATCGACGAAGACGATGTCGCCCAACGACCCCTGCGCGTAATCGGTGATGCCGATAGTCGCGGTCTTGCCATCGGACTTGATCCATTCGTGTTCTTTGGTGTATTTGAAGTCTGCTGGATAAGACATGCTTGGCTCCTAGCTTCTGGCTTCTAGCTAACTCTGTGTTCCTCAGTGCCCTCTGTGGTTAAAGTCTTCTTCGGCCGCTTGTAAAACGGCGTCGGCACCACTTGTGCTTTCACACCCTGGCCGCGGATTTCTACTTTTACGGTTGATCCAATGTTCCCGAACTCGGGCGGCACGTATGCCAGCGCAATGTTCTTCTTCAAGAACGGCGCATATGATCCGCTGGTAACGTAGCCGATCTCGCGACCGCCTTCATCCAGCACTTTGTAGCCATCGCGTGCAATGCCGCGTTCGACCATCTCCAGACCTACTAAAGTCCGCTTAACGCCTGCGGACTTTGCCTTCTCCAATGAGGCCCGGCCGATGAACTCCGGCTTCTCCATTTTGCAGAAGCGGTCGAGACCGGCTTCCCAGACATTTATCGTATCGGAAATTTCGTGTCCGTAGAGTGGCAGCTTGCCTTCCAGGCGAAGTGTATTGCGCGAGCCCAGGCCGCACGGGACTACTCCGAACTCTTTGCCTGCTTCCAGCACTTGGTTCCAGACCATGGCGCTGGTGGCTTCGTCGGATGGGACGTAGATTTCAAAACCATCTTCTGCGGTGTAGCCGGTACGGGCAATCAGAATATTCTTCAGTCCGCAAACCGTTCCTCGCGTCACCCAATAAAACTTCACTGCCGAGAGATTCGCGTCAGTGAGTTTCTGGAGCAAATCCACACCTTTCGGCCCCTGAATGGCAATCTGGGTAAAATCATCCGAAAGATTCTCGACTTTGCACTTGAACTGGCGAGTATTGTCGCGGACCCAGTTGAAGTCTTTCTCGCGAGTGCCGGCGTTGATGACCAGCAGATAATCATCTTCGCCCAGGCGATGCACAATCACATCATCGACGAACGCCCCTTGCGGATAGAGCATTGCCGAATACTGCGCCTGGCCGATTGCCAGCCGCGAGGCATCGTTCATGGAAATGTGTTGGACGGCCGCAAGCGCCTCGGGCCCGTGCAGCCGAATGTCGCCCATGTGACTGACGTCGAAAATTCCCACGCCGTTGCGCACTGCGTTGTGCTCGGCAATAATGCCGCCCGCCGAAGGATATTCGACAGGCATATCCCAGCCGTTGAATTCCACCATCTTGGCGCCCATTTTGCGATGGACGGCGTTCAGGGCGGTCTTACGGATGACCGGCGTGGTGGTTTCAGCGGCGGACAATTTCTCCTCAATCAAAAGCAGTGGCTTGGGCTGCTGGGATGGCGAGACTCATTACCCTAACATGCTGGTGGCGAAGGCGGCAACCGAGCGTCAGCCTCACCCGCAGGGGCGGTTACCAACGGTACTTTCCCCACAACCGTACCGGCGCTACAGTTCCCCCATGTCCACTACTACCACGAAAAACAAGTATCGTTGCATGCAGTGCGAGATGACCGAAGACCGTTGCCAGTGCGAGCGATACTGCTGCCTTTGCCAGGCACAGATGGACATTCGGTTGTGCCGGGATGGCCTTTTTTACTGCCTGCCCTGCCGCGAAGCCTGCGACTACAAAGTCGCCGACTAAACCGACCGGCGATTTTCGAGCCACTTTTCGCAACCATACGTCTAACCTGCGTAGCAAAAAAGGGCAGCGCCCGAGGCTTCGCCGTATATACTTCCAGTTTTAAGGTGTGACTGCGATGGCATCCTCCACACTTTCTTCGCCGACTGGTGTTTCCAGCACTACTTCTCTGGGGGCTGGACGCCTGGCCTCGCTCGATATCATGCGCGGGTTAGTGATGGTCATCATGGCAATCGACCACACTCGGGATTTCTTTACTAATGTGCCGTTTGCGCCTGAAAACCTGAAATTCACTTATTACAGCCTGTTCTTTACCCGCTGGATCACCCACTTTTGCGCGCCTCTGTTCTTTTTTCTGGCTGGAACCGGGGCGTATTTCTATGGCCGGCGCAGAACTCCCCAGGCGTTGAGTCACTTTCTTTGGACGCGCGGGCTGTGGCTGATCGTTCTCGAATTCACCGTTATCGGATTCGCCTGGACATTCCAGGTCACCGGAGGATTCTTCGGCGTTATCTGGGCGTTAGGAGCCTCAATGGTCCTGATGGCGCTGGTGGTGAGGCTTCCGTTTCGCTGGATTGTGGTTTTGTCTACGGTGATGATTGCGACCCACGACCTGCTGGATCGAGTTCGGCCGCGGCAATTTGGCTCCTTTGCGTGGCTTTGGACGCTGCTCCACGTACGCGGCGTCGCGATGCTGCCGTTCGGGATTCCTAAATTTGTTCTTTTTCAAATTGTCCCATGGGTGGGAGTCATGGCTGCGGGCTATGCGTTAGGCAGGCTCTATGACCTCGAAAGCAGTCGCCGCAACCGCATACTGGTCCAACTGGGAATGGCTCTAACCCTGGCCTTCATTCTTCTACGGGCAACGAATCTCTATGGCAACCCGCCGGTTGGCTTGGGAGGCGTTTCACAGGGCGATTGGTATATCCAGCCTACTGTCGAAAAGACGGTCATCTTATTTTTGGATGTCGAAAAGTACCCGCCATCTTTGCAGTTCTTGCTTATGACGCTGGGGCCCTCGCTGCTGCTGCTGGCCTGGCTGGAGAGATCAAACTTGCCGCGCTGGACTTCGCCGCTGGTCACTTTCGGCCGGGTGCCGCTGTTCTTTTATGTGCTGCATCTCTACCTGATTCATCTGCTCGCGGTCGCGGTTGCGCCATTGTTCCACCAACCGGTGGCTTGGCTGTTCCACGGCGCGTTTTTTGGTGGTACTCCGGACGATTACGGCCATGGGCTGCCATTCGTCTACTTGATGTGGATTGTCGTCATCGTGATTTTGTACTTCCCCTGCCGCTGGTTTGCCGCGCTCAAGCGACGGCGCAAGGATTGGTGGCTTAGCTACCTGTGAAGAGCCAGAGGTTGAGGTTGTTAACGGCCGCCCGTAGCCCCCGCAACCTTCTCGTCCGGCAAAAGCGCTTGTTGCACCCGGGCGGTGCAATCGTAGAGTTTCTGGAGAGATGCCTGGAGATCCTCGGATTGGACGCCGCCTTCGGTTTCAGCGGATACCAGCACGCGTTTCACGTTCTCCCGGACACTACGCTCAATTTCCAGCAAGACCACCAGCGCATCGGCGTGCAGTCTCCACAGCGACGGCGAATTCTGTGTCCGCTGTAGTTCTTCCAGTTCCGTAGTCATACGCGCGCCGACCGTGACTACGCGCAACAACGCGTGCGTCATCTGCGCTTGCAGGTTCTTCTGGTCACGCGTGTCAGCACAAAACGCGGCCACCTCCGCGGGCGTGAGGATCAGGTTGAAATAACGCATGGGCACCACATGGCGGAATCTGGCGTCTGCGACGCGCACGAAGACGCGAACGGACTCCTCGACCTTGGATAGCTTGCCCTCTTCGCTGGAAATCTGCTGCGGAGTCACAGCCGCCCGCATGGCCTCCAGATCAGGTAAGCGGAGTGGAGTATCCGCCTTCGCAATTGCTCTTATGGGAATTGGCGGTACCCGCCGCACCGGGGGATGCTCTTGTAAGGTCTTTCGCAACCTGGAGACGCGGCGGAATTTCTCCAACGCCGTGCCGTAGTCGATTCGCAGCAGTTCACTTTCCTGTAACGCCGACACGTGCTCCACGGTGATGTCCATGCCATCGACATTGCCCAGGATGCTGCCACCCTGCGCTTCGAGTTCACGGGCGAAACTCTTGATCTCCATGGTTGCCCTTAAGAAAAGCTCGTCGAATCGCCGTCCGAAAGCAGTGTTGTAGGGCGCAATCGTGGCCAGCACGCTGGGGTGGTAAAACGACGCATCGAATAACTGCTTGATTTCGCGGACGCGCACGATCACTCCCGAGTCGAGCAATGCATTCAGGTCGCGAAACTTTCCCGCTTCCTCTTGTAGCCGGTCGAATTGACGCAGCAGGTGCATCTGCTCCTCGGACAGCGACGGAACATCGGCATCCGCAAGAATTTCAAGCATTGCAATCTCGAAGGGAGCGAGCGGGAGTGAGCCATCCAGGCCGTAGCCACGGCGTTCCCACTGGCCGGAAACCCGTGGGTGACGATATAGAAATGTGGCTACCAGATCGGTTTTGTCACGATTGGCGTCGCTGGTGTCTTTGTTGCGGGTGAAATAGCGGAGCATGGCCTCGGCGATTTCCGCGTCGGTCTCAGGCGTAAACGCCCGGCGCAACATGGCGGGAGTGATAGCCAGGTCGAGCAAGCGTAGCCAGCGGTGCATGCTCGACAAAGTGGCGTGGATATCGCCATCGCTCTGTAGCGAGATGGCTTCCAGGCCGGCGGGGACAGGTACTTCGCCGCCCAGATGCTCCTGCAACAATTTCTCGTAAAAACCCTGGACCGTGGCCAGGATGGCCAGCTCCCACTTTGGATCTTCGACCAATGCTCAGTCCCCCGCGACCGTCCCCCGACGAAAGCAAGTCCTGTCTAGTTAAAACCAAGCTTCGCCTGAGCACAAGACGCTTGGCAGGTTCGGGTGGTCATGGCCTAATGGCCACGCGTTAATAGATGCTTCCTCCCAGTTGAGTGGAGTGAATCACTCCCTGTTCGACCGACAGCGAGTAGCTGACGCCACCCTCGCCGCTCCACTTGGAAATATCGAAGCGCGCTCCGGCTGGGGCCCGGTATACGGTAATGTTACGAAATGTGAGCGGAGTTTTCGGTTGGCCGACCTCAGGAGCCTGGGTGGGGCGCAGGAAGTAAGCACCTTTGCCGGGACCGATGACCGTTGCCCGGCCATCTGCTTCCAGCAGCACAGCGGACCCTTCGTCGATGGCAATTTCGCGTAGAGTGCTTGACCAGCCGTCCTGCATGATTCGCGCCAGAAAGCCAAGGCTGCGGCCCATGCGATCGCGTTGAGCGAAATGACTGTCGGTCAAGACGCCCGACAAGCTTGGATTCGCGAGCAAGCCTCGCACTAGCGTTACCCTCCGGAAATAGGGATCGCGCAGAACCTCGCTTGAGGACAAATCTTCGTCGTCGGGGGCATCGCCGAGCGCGCCGTAAGCAAATTCGCCTAGCACTGCCAGACCGGCGCTGGTCCCACCGATAGGCTTGCCCGCAGCAAGGCCAGCATTGATCGCATCCTGTACCGGCGTTCCCCGCCAGAAGTTGACATAGCGAGACTGGTCGCCGCCGGCGATGAACAGTGCTTCGGCGTGGCGGATGATCTCTGCGACAGCGGGATCCTGCGCGGCGTCGCGATCGGGAATGATCAGGGTCGCAACCGAATTCAGTTTGCAGAGACCGTTGATGTAGGGGTTGTAGTCGTCGTCACCGCGCGCCCGCAAAACCAGAAAGTCGCCACCGTCGGCCTTCTTGCACAACCAGCGGAATGCCTCATCCAGATCGCTGCCGCCACCCATCATGGCGATTCCAGGCAAGGGGTGAGTGTGCGCGTCGGCTTTCTGGCCGAGCCGGATGTATTGGTAAGAAGCGGCGTAGCTGGGAAGAGCACAGCAAAAGACCAAAGTGATCAGAAGGAGTTGAGGCCAGGAACGATGCACGTGGTCAATATATAACAACGGGGTCGGGCTGCATTCCGTTCGAGTCGTCAAGCTGAACGAAACGAGCCGGGAGTCTAATGCTGGTCGTAACGTTTCCAGCCATTGGGCAATTCTGATGCACGGCAAACGAACAGGGGAATCTTTTCCTTTTGGCAGAGGACCTTGATATCTTCGAGTAGCGCTTTTTCGGAGTCTGAATAAGCGTCGGGGTGACTGACGACAATCCACACTCCGTTCTCCTGCACGTGCGTATCCTGCTTCCGAACAAACGCTAGAAGCTCCTTTGGTGTCTGCAGAACCGGCTGTTGGGATTCCGGTTTGAGATCGTCGGTATAGTCCACGCTAAGACCCCATCTTTGTCCGCTGACATCGGCTACACGTTTCGGAAGCATGTGCACAGACATGCCTTTCGCCCGTTCGGGAGCAGCCTGCACCGATTGTGCAAAGAGCCCGAGACACAAGATGAAGACAACGAGCTTGCAGGCTTGATTCATGGCTGAGGCTCTCGTATCGGCCACTCGAGGTGAAAGCGGCTATCTCGCTGGCTCAACGAACACCGCTGTCCCGTAAGCCAGGACCTCAGTCACACCCTGCATGACCTCGGTCGCATCATAACGAGCGCCGACTACCGCATTTCCACCCAATTCGGCGGCATGTTGCAGCATTAAGTCGAAGGCCTCAGAGCGCGTCTTCTCACAAAGATTGGTCAGCAGCGTGATATTCCCGCCGAGGATGGTCTGCAAACCGGCGCCGATGGTGCCAAAGATCGAGCGCGAACGCACAACGATCCCGCGCACCACTCCCAGAGTACGGGTCACGCGGAAGCCATCCAGTTCGAACTGTGTCGTGACCATGTTGTGTGCGACCATACGACCGGGGCCAACATAGTTGGTGCTCATGGCTTTCTCCTCCCAGTAAGCTTCGTTGCCTTCCGCAATACGCTATTCCAATTCGGCAGTAATCACAAACTCCTGCTGTGCAGAATCGTACTCGACCCGCAGCAAGTTGGGTTTGCAACAGACCTGGCAGTCTTCTACATAAGACTGGGTGCGGCCAGCGGAGTCGTCCACTGTAGTTGTGTTCCACTCGCCGCAGCCGGCGCATTGGAAGCCAGATTCCATGAAAACATCTTACCTTTCAAAAACAGACACTATAATGTCCGGGCAATGACCGCTTGGGGAGCCAATGATCTCTAGACGCCGTTTCTTGCAAGCCGGCAGCGCAGCCGGGGCAACTCTCGCCGCAGGCCCGCTGGCACAAGCCGCCAGTAAAGATTCTTGTCCACCGCTGCCACCGTCCATCGCCAGCTTGAAATCCTGGAAAGACCAGGCCGTTCCCATCACCCAGGAAGAACGCCTTGCACGCCAGGTCAATGCCTGCCGCTTGATGGAAGCCAATCATCTCGACGCCATCGTTCTGATGGAAGGAACGTCTCTCGAATATTTCAGCGGCATTCGCTGGTGGGGAGGTGAGCGCTTCTTCGCCATGGTGCTGCCTGCGAAAGGCGAAGCCTTTTATGTCTGCCCGGCTTTCGAAGAAGCGCGAGCCCGTGAGCAAATGGTGAACGCGCCGGACAGCAGACATGCCGATCTACGCGTCTGGCAGGAAGATGAAAATCCTTATCAACGAGTGGCCCAGGGATTCAAAGATCGCGGCATCGCAACCGGAACGGTGGGCCTCGACGAGACCGTCCGATTTGTCTTTGAAGACGGAATTGCCAAAGCTGTGCCGCAAGTGAAGCTGACCAGCGCCACTCCGGTCACAGCCGGTTGCCGCCGGGTAAAAAGCGATCACGAAATTGCCCTCATGCGTGTGGCCTCCAAAGTCACTCTCACCGTGTACGAAGCTGCATACCGCGCGATAAAGGAAGGCATGACCAGAGACGAACTCCAGGAATTGATCTCGACCGCGTACGATCGAATCGGCTTTCCTGGCGAGGCGACCGCTCAGGTGGGCCAGTTCACTGCCGTTCCTCATGGATCGGTTACCCCCCAAATCATTAGCGAAGGCTCCATCATTCTTGTTGATGACGGCTGCCGCGTCGAGGGCTACGTTTCCGACATCACGCGCACATTCGTCTTGGGCAAAGCTACCGACAAAATGAAAGCAGTGTTCGACATTGTTCACCGCGCTCAGACTGCTGCCCTGAAAACCGCCCGGCCGGGCATTGAATGTCAAGCCGTTGACGCGGCCGCGCGCAAGGTGATTACCGACGCCGGCTACCGGCCCGACTACAAATTCTTCCCGCATCGTCTCGGACATGGCATGGGCATGGACGGCCATGAATGGCCTTATCTGGTGCGCGGCAACACTACGCTGCTCGCGCCGAACATGACCTTCAGCGACGAGCCAGGGATCTATATTCCCGGAGAATTCGGTATCCGCCTCGAAGATGACATGCACGTCACGGAATCGGGCGCGGAGCTGTTCACCCCGCAGAGTCCGTCGCTCGAAGACCCTTTTGGAGCGTCATGATCCGCCACATCGCAATCGCGTGGCTGGTGTTCGCATGCGCGCTCAACTGCTTCGCCATCGATCCGCCTTCTCCCCCCACCTACGGAGTGCGCATGGAGAACCAATGGATTCCGATGAAAGACGGCGTCCGCCTCGCCGTCACTTTATACATGCCTGACGGCGCCAAGCCGGGAGAGACGTTTCCCGCCATACTCGAATACCATCCTTATCGCAAAGACGATGCCACGGCGGAAGGTGATTACGGCTTATATGCATACTTCACACGCCGAGGCTACGTATGCGCCCGTGTGGACATTCGCGGCTTCGGCACCAGCGAAGGCGTTCCCACCGACCGCGAATACTCCCAGCAGGAGCAGGCCGACGGTTTGCAAATTATCACCTGGTTGGCGCATCAGTCATGGTCGAGCGGCAACGTTGGCATGATGGGCATTTCGTGGAGCGGATTCAATTCACTGCAGATGGCCATGTTGCATCCGCCGGAACTGAAGGCGATCCTCGCTGCCGCTGCCACCGACGAACTTTTTCATGATGACATTCACTTCGTCGATGGCATGGTGCACATCGACGAATTTGAATTGAACATGGACATGGCTCCCGGCATGACCGGCGCGCCCGATTACACGCTCGACGAAAAAGTCCTTGGCCCGCGTTTCGATGCGCCACCGTGGTCGCTCCTCTACCTCAAGCATCAGCACGACGGCCCGTTCTGGCGCAGTCCGGTGCAGCCGCTGAGCGAAATCAGAATCCCCAGTTTCCTGATCGGTGGAATGATGGACGGTTACCGCGACAGCATTCCCGCCATGCTGGAACAGACCAAGGCGCCAATCAAGGCCATCGTTGGTCCCTGGAACCATAGCTATCCGTCTGAAGGCGATTTCGGTCCGCAATTCGAATGGCGCGCCGAAGCCGTACGTTGGTGGGACTACTGGCTAAAAGGCCGCGACACCGGTGTGTTGCAGGATCCCAAGCTGGTGGTCTACATGCGGCATTGGTACCCGCCCGACATGAATCTCGAGACCATCCCCGGAGAATGGCGGCACGAAGATGCGTGGCCGCCTCCCGACGCGAAGAACACAACATTGTTTCTGCGAGGCGATCACACGCTGGCCGCATCGCCCCCGGAAAGTGCCACGCACCAGCTTGCTTATGTTCCTTCGGTAGGGGTCGAGGCTGGCTTCTGGTGGGGCGAATTGCTGCCGGATGTGCGTCCCATGGACGCGTTCAGCCTGGTCTATGATTCCGCGCCGCTGGAAGAAGATTTGGCGATTCTCGGGCGTCCACACGCCTTGTTGCAGGCTTCGGCCACAGCGCCTTTGGCGAATTGGTTCGCGCGTTTATCAGATGTGGCTCCCGACGGCGCAGTCACGCAGATCACCGGCGCTGGCATAAGTGCGGCGCAGCGCGATTCGATGACCGAGCCTCGCGATCTCGAACCCGGCAAGACTTACGCGCTCGATATTTCCATGCACCTTACGTCCTGGGTGTTCCCCAAAGGGCATCGCATCCGAGTGGCCATCTCCAACGCGTTGTGGCCGATGATTCTGCCAACTCCATATTCGATGACCACGTCGCTAGAACTTGGCGGCAATCGCGGCTCACAGTTGATGCTTCCAGTTGTGCCGCTGCATTCTCCGCCGGTCTCACCTTTCCAGCCGCCCCAACCCTCAGACCAGCGCAGCGACATGCGCAGCCAGGGTGCAATATTGCCCGGGAAATGGTCAGTGACCCACGAACTGAAAGAGCGTACGACGACGGCATATTGGAACGGTAAATCGGAAGAGTGGTATTCCTGGGGCAAGGAGACCGATTACGAGAACCTAACCTACACAGCCGACGACAACCACCCCGAAATCTGCGCCGTGCAGGGCGAGGCCAGGACTGTTTTCGAATTGAAGGGGAGAGTGCTGATCTGGCAGGGACATTTGTCACTGACCACCGACCGCGCGAATTTCTACTACAAGTACACGCGGGAAGTGTTGAAAGACGGCCAGATGATCAAGACCAAAACTTGGCAAGAAACGATCCCGAGGGATCACCAGTAGGCTTAATCCGCCGCCGCCGCGGTTCCCACTCCCACCTTCAAATCCGCGGCCAGCAGGCGATGGAACAAATGCTCACCTGCCTCCCGCCGCACTGAGAGCCGGCCCGCGCCATACGCCCGCGACTTCAGCCCGCGCTGCACGGCTTCGCAGATTCCCAGGTCTTCCTCTTGAACGCGAGCACCCACAGCCACGCTCTGCTGGTTGTATTCGCGAGCAGCATCGCTCACGTCGGCAAAATAGAAGTCGAAAATTACGCGGCAATGGTCTACATCAATCGGCAGTACCAAGTTGGTGTCCATGTAGCCTTCGTAGCAATTGATCATTAGGTTGGGATACTGCCAGAAATACCAGGCGCGGTCACCCTTCCGCGTAGCGCCGGTCGCTTTGTCTTCGTTGGAAGACACCATCGGACTGGACTGCAAGCAATAGCGGTCTTCGTTTTCGATGGTGTATTCCTTATAGTCCAGCACGGAATTCAGACCCTTGTGCAGATGCGGAACGTGGTAGCCGCCGTCGAGGTAGTTATCCACGAAGACTTTCCAGTTGCAGGCGATGTCATAAACGCGCGTGTCGAAGTAATGCAGCTTGCTGACGCCCAGTGGGGCTACTCGCTTGACCAGGCCACCGAGAAAGTCGCGCAGCGACGGCGCCTTCAAATCAAGATTCACGAATACGAACTTTTCCCAGGCTTCCGCCCGGGCCGGCAGCAAACCATTCTTCTGCCGGTCGAAGTCTTGCACTCCGTCGAACTCCGGCATGCCTTTCAGCGAACCATCCAGCCCATAATTCCAGCCATGATAAGGACAATGCAGAATCGTCGCCTGCCCGCAAGGCTCCGTGACTACTGCCGCTGCATGGTGACGGCAAACGTTGTACATCGCGCGCAAGATGTGGTCATTGCCGCGCACCACGACAATCGGTTCTCCAGCGATGGTGGTAGTGATGAACTGGCCTGGCTTCTCCACTTGCTCGGCTCGGCCGACTAGTTGCCATGTATTGCTGAACACGGTTTTCGCTTCCAAGTCCGCGATGCGCGGGTCTACGTACCAGGGCGCAGGAATGGTGGAAGCTTCGGCAAGCGGAGCTTTGTCGTTATAAATCGCGAGGATGTCTTTCACGGAGGACATGCCGGTGGCTTACTTAAGCGGGCCAGCCGCCAATTGCTCGCTTCAACACATCCAGAAACTGCGTGATGCGGGCCTCCTTTTTCTCGGCGGGGCCTCCCTGGCGGCGAAAAAGTCCGGGATCGAGTTCTTCGGTTAACAATGCATCCTGGAACCGTTCGATGGTCCAGTCGAGAATCGAAACTGCCATCTCCTGATCGAGATCGCTGCGCACTTCTCCGCGTTGTAGGCCAAAACGTACGAAGGCCACCGTGCCGTACGGGTCCTCAGCCTGCATGAAGCGATTGATTTCGCGTTTCAAGGCGAGGTTGGTGCCGTAGTTTCCCAACAGCGAAACCCGGTAAGGAATCCAATCTTCATGCACCAAGTGCTCGGTGCGCGCCAGCCAGTATCGCAGCACCTCGAAGAATCCGCGATCGCAAACCTCAGCCGGCGCATCCAGGTAGCGCGGAAACGAACGCGTAGCCTTCTTGTAAACCTCCAGGAACAGGCCGTCCTTGCTGCCGAAATGTTGAAAGATGGATCCTTTGGCAATGCCCAACATCGCAGCCAGGTCACCAACGCGCGCGGCATCATAGCCGAGCTCGGCGAAATGACGCATGGCGGCATCAACGATTCGAGTCCGTTTGCCCTCCGAACGGGGCCGGGCAGGCAGTTGACGATAGTTTGGGGAAGAAACCACACCGCTACCACTAGCGCTCATAGTTTGACCTCAAGTCACGGAACTGTACCGGAAAAGCCCTCCGATTTCAATTCTGTTTTTTGAGACCGCAAGGTAATGTAGCCTACTCCCTGACCGGGCCGCTTCTGACTTCCGGTCATGGCAGATTAAAAATGCCTGCCGCATTCGCCAAGCCGTATGACGCCATCGTAATTGGGGCCGGCCATAACGGACTCACTGCCGCCGCCTATCTAGCGCGTGCCGGACTCTCGACGCTGGTGCTCGAGCGCCGCGAAATTGTCGGCGGCTGCTGCGTGACCGAAGAAATAATGCCGGGGTGCCGCGTCTCGACTACTTCCTACATTGCGAGCATGCTGCGGCCCGAGGTGATCCAGGATCTGAAGCTTGCCGAATACGGACTGCGCATGATCCCGTGCGATCCAGCGATTCAAGTTCCATTTCCTGATGGCCAAGTCGTGCCCTGGTGGGTGGATCGCGAACGGGCGAAGGCGGAATTCCGCAAGCTTTCAGTCAAAGATGCGGAAACCTTCGTTCGCGTAGACGAACAACTCAAGAAGCTGGCGCGTTACTTGCAACCATTTTTCCTCGAACCTCCGCCGGCAATCGATACCACGAGTCTGAGCGGATGGATGGATCTTTTCCGCGCGGGCAAGCGGTTCCGCGGAATCTCCAGCAGTGAAATCTCTCAACTCGTTTCGTTCCTCACCGGAAGCCTGGGCGAATTTCTCGACAATCACTATGAATCGGAAAAGATGAAGACCATGTTTCTTGCCAATAACGTTTATGGCAAGCATGGTGGGCCTTACCAGCCGGGGACAGCCATCGGCCTGCTCTTTCATCTGCTGAGTGGCGGCGAGCACGAACTACAAGGGTTCTACGGACACGTCATCGGCGGCATGGGATCGATCACACAAGCGCTGGCGGCTTCGGGACGAAAACTTGGAGTCGAAATTCGCACCTCAGCGCCGGTCGCCCAGATTGAGGTGCGTGACGGCAAGGCTCACGGTGTCGTTTTAGAAGATGGCACCGAGATTCGCTCGCGCATTGTTCTCTCGAATGCCGATCCGAAGCGCACCTTCCTGAAAATGGTCGCGTCGAGTGAGCTGCCAGAGGATTTCGTGCAATCCGTGCGCAACATCAAAATGGATGGTCCCTGCGCCAAAGTAAATATGGTGCTCGCCGAGGAGCCGCGTTTCACTGGAACTCCTGTCAACGCCACGCCGCTGGAACGGACTTTCTTTACTCTTGTTCCTTCCCTTGATTTCGCTGAACGCTGCTACGACATTGCTAAGTTTGGAGACATTCCGGAAGAACTTTGGGTCGACTGCGTGGTCTCCTCGAACGCCGACGATTCGCTGGCGCCCAGAGGCAAGCACATCCTGACATGTTTCGTGCAGTACGTACCGTATCGTCTGCGCGAAGGCACATGGGACGAGAACAGGGAACTGCTCGGCGATCGCGTCGTCGGGAAAATTGCGGAGTACGCTCCCAACGTTCCGGGGGCGATCCTCGCTCGCCAGGTATTGACACCGCTCGATCTCGAGCGCACCTACGGTTTGACCGAAGGCAATATCTTCCACGGCGACCTGAGGCTGGAACAGCTTTTCTTTATGCGTCCAGTGCCAGGATGGTCGCAATACCGCACCCCGATTGCCGGTCTTTATCTGTGCGGCGCGGGTGCCCACCCCGGCGGAGGAGTGACCGGAGCTCCCGGCCACAATGCGGCACACCAGGTTTTGCGGGATTGGAGGAGAGGACAGCTATAATACGAACTCCGATGAAAGTCCGCGCCATCTTGCTCTTGTTGGGTTCTTCGTTCGTGCTGGCGATGGCGGCCCATACCCAAGATTCGGTTCCGGCCGAACTGCCCACAGCGCCGTCGGCGGCGAAGCAGGAGGCACAGCCTAAGCCGGCGCCGCCTCCGCCTCAGGCCGCAGCCGAGCAGCAGCCGGCCACGCAGACCGCCCCGCCCACCCCACCACCAGAAGACAACAGCGCTCCTACCATCGTCACCCGAGTCAACGAAGTCAACGTGGTTTTCACCGTGACCGATAAGCACGGTCGCTATGTCAGAGACCTCAAGAAAAACGACTTCAAGATCATTGACGACGGCAAGCCTGCACTTGAGATTCGCAGCTTTCGCGCCGAAACCGATCTACCTCTCGAAGCCGGACTTCTGATCGACGCCAGTAATTCCATCCGCGATCGTTTCAAGTTCGAGCAGGAGGCCGCCATTGAGTTTCTCAACCAAACCCTGCGCCGAAAATATGACCGGGCCTTCGTGGTCGGCTTCGATGCCACTCCCGAAGTTACCCAGGACTTCACCGACAGCACCGAAGCACTCTCCATCGGGATCCGGGCACTGCGGCCGGGTGGAGGCACGGCCCTGTTCGACGCCCTGTACTTTGCCTGCCGTGACAAACTGCTGAAGAGTTCCCCCAATGGCGCGGTCCGCCGGGCCATCATCCTGCTGAGCGATGGCGATGACAACCAGAGCCACGTTACCCGCGAGGAGGCCATCGAAATGGCGGAGCGGGCCGAAGTGGTGGTTTACACCATCAGCACCAACCTCATGGGAAGCGGCGGCCACCACGGTGACAAAATTCTCGAACGCATTGCCGAGGCCACCGGCGGTCGCTCCTACGTTCCTTTCCAACTTACCGAAGTGGCCAATGCCTTCGCCTCTATTCAAGAAGAGCTGCGCAGTCAATATGCCGTTTCCTACAAACCCGCAGACTTCAGGCCCGACGGCCGCTTCCGCACCATTGAAATCTCCGCCAAGCAGAAAGGTCTGCACGTTCGCAGCCGACGTGGCTACTACGCCCCGGTGCAATAAGGAATCTCATGGCGGGATACTCCGGCACGCCACTGCCCAGGAAGCTTGGGATCAAAGAGAAGTTTCAGGTGTTGCTGCTCGATATTCCTGCTGATGTGAAAGCAGAACTAAAAGACGCTCTGGCAACTTGCCAGCTCGCGAAAGACGGCCGCAAACCGCTGGATTTCGCCATGATCTTCGTCAAAGAGGCTGCCGACCTGAAGAAGAAATTCTCTCAGGTTGCGAAGATACTGGCGCCCGCCGGAATGATCTGGGTAAGCTGGCCGAAAAAGGCCTCCGGCGTTGCGACTGATCTTACCGAAAACGACGTTCGCAACATCGGATTGCAGGCCGGGCTGGTCGATGTCAAAGTCTGCGCAGTGAATGAAGTCTGGTCAGGGCTGAAGTTCGTGATCCGAGTGAAAGACCGGCCGGCACGCGCCGTCAAGTCTGCGAAACCGTAACCCAGCGTCTAATCTCAAGACCGGATTCTATTCGCGACCTTTGCAAAACCTTTGCGCCCTTTGCGGTGAAAGTGTTTAAGCACCGAAGAGCCCTAATCCGCCCTGGGTACCGCGTAATATCCGGCTCGCGATTGAATCTTGTAGTCTTTGTCGCTGGTGCGAATCTCGATTTTGCGGAACGTCCCATCGAGTTTGGGATTGGTCGGAGTGTAGCCCAGGTTGTACTGACTGCGTAGTTCGTGGGCGATCTGGTCAAACGCCTCTTTCAGCTTGTCGAACTTGTTTCCTACCTCAATGACTCGGCCTCCGGTTTCCTTGCTGAGTTTATTCATCTCGCCGCCGCCGAAGCCGCCCCACATCCCTCCACGGTCCGCGATCAAAAGTACATAACAGATGGCGTCTGACTTTTGCGCTGCCTCAATCGCATCCTGGATCTTCACCTTGCTGCCTTCATCCTCACCATCGGTGAGCAGGATCATGGCTTTTCTTCCCACCTGCTGCGCCAGTTGATCGTGGCCTGCCAGGTACACGGCGTCATACAGCATGGTGCAACAGCCATGACTCAGCGTCGGGACTGGACCGCCTCCCGGACCACTCGCACCCCCTCCTCCACCAATGCGTGCGTTGTTCATTGCCTTCTTCAGCAGGCGAGTGGAATTGGTGAAGTCCTGCAACAAATCCACGTCGGCATCGAAGCCCATGACAAAAGCCAGGTCCTTATCGCGCAGGATTTCGTCCAGGAACTGGCCGCCCACCAGCTTCTCCATGTCGAGCACACGGGCCTGGCTCGGGCTGGTATCGAACAGAATGCCCAGCGTCAGCGGCAGATTCGATTCGGCGGCAAAATACTTAATGGTCTGCGGTTTGCCGTCCTCAGAAATCTGAAACTGGTCTTTGGTCAGGTTTGGGATCAGCCCGCCCTTCTTGTCCTTGACGTTGAAGAACAGTTGCACCACATTGACGTTGACCTTGAGGGTCTCGGAGGATTGATCCGAATCCTGCGCCGGGTCGGGAGATTGCGGCTGTTGGGCGTGCGAGGCGATGGCCATACCGGCCAAAACTAACAACAGCACACTGCTTCGAGCTAAAGGCTTATTGGTTTTTGGCATCAAGGTATACTCAGAGCAATTTTTGTTAGTCTATTCCGAATGGTTAGATGCAACAAATTGCCGGATTCAGCATTCTCAACCCGAAGTAGGCCAAAAAGCGGAGGCGTGTCCGTGGGGCGATTGATGCCTATACTGCGAATTGCTGGTGGGCTGGCAATCCTGTTGTTTTTTCTGGCGTTAGGGCCGGTGATGGCGCAACAGCAACCCGACCAGAAACCCGGCATTCCGGATGCGCCCTCAACCTCCCAGCCACCACTACCCGCAGCCCCGGAGCTTAAGGCTGCTCCGCCTGGCACAAATCCCGCGAATCCGCCGAACCAGCCTCCGCCGGATTCGGGCGATGCTCCGCCCGGCCCGCCGCCACCCATGAAGATCAATACCGTTCCGCCGGGCAGCGTTCCCAAGTCGGCTCCTGCCGCACAGGACCAACTCTTCCAGTTGCGGGTCAATGTCAACCAGGTCGTAGTGCCGGTGCGAGTCACTGACGAGTCGGGACATTTGGTCAGCGGGCTATTGTCCACGGACTTTTCGGTGTATGAAGACGGCAAGAAGCAAAACCTGAACTTCTTTACCAGCGATCCTTTTGGGCTCTCGGTTGCCGTGGTCATTGACCTCGGCATGCCGGACATTGCCGTACAGAAAGTGAACGAAACGTTTTCCACTCTGAGCGGCTCGTTCGCCGCCTTCGACGAAATCGCAATCTACACCTACAGCACCAGCGTGTCGCAACTGGCCGATTTTAGCGCCGTCGGCCGCAAGCTGGAAGGAGTGTTAAACGGACTCAAAACGAAACACGGAGAAGTCAGCGGAGTGCCTATCACCGATGGGCCTTTGGGGCCGCAGGGACCGTCGGTCAACGGCGTTCCCATTGATTCTCCTACCACGCCGGTGAGCACTCCCTCCAAGCAGTCCCACGTTTTGAATGATGCCATTCTGATGGCCGCGCGAGATCTGGGCAAGCGTCCCAAGAATCGGCGCAAGATTATATTCGTGATCAGCGATGGCCGTGAGTATCGCAGCGACGCCAATTACAGTACGGTTTTGCAGGTGCTGCTTTCGAACGAGGTCTTGTTGTACGGTATCGCCGTGGAAAGCGCCGCGATCCCCGGTTACAACAAGCTGGAGAAATTACGCATTCCCGGCCAGGGATACAGCAACATCCTGCCGAAGTACGCTAACGCCACCGGCGGTGAGGTGCTGGCTGAATATTCACGCACCGCCATTGAAGACGTTTACCACCGGCTGGTCGGCGATGCCCGCAACCAGTACACGCTTGGGTACATGACCCGTGCCACTCCCAGCGATACCCGCCGCGAGATCGACATCCGGGTCAACCGGCCGGGTTGTAAGTCATCCGACCTGCGTCCCTGCGTCGAGGTGTTCGCCAAGGAAGGCTACTACCCGCTGCCCGCGCGCTAGTCGAGAACTGGGTACTGAGACAGCCTCATTAACACCCACTCGGCTGTGCTCCCTAACCGACGGAACTCGGAGTTCTTAAGTCCGTTCAGCCCACTTCTCAAATTGCTTATCCACAACCCGGGTCAATGAGTGTAATCGCGATTTATCGCCAATTGACGCCACAACGTTAGACGAAGAGGATGTGAGTGCTCTAGCGGAGGTTAGCTCTCGATTTCGGCTAGCCGGAGTGTCGGCGACTCGGTTCGGCAGCAAACCGGTGCAGTGCTACCCAAATGCCTTGAGCGTTAGAATGGCGCGCGGAGAGTCAGGTTACAGCAATGGCATTAGCGAGACTAAACATGCGCCTGCGCAAGGCCGTCGCGACCGACGTGCCTCGACTGCAGGAGGTGATTGAAGCATCGGTGCGGGGATTGCATGCTGCGGACTATTCTCCGGCCCAGATTGAAGGGGCGCTGAACAGTGTGTACGGCGTCGACAGCCAGCTCATTGCGGACGCAACCTATTTCGTTGCGGAGATTGCGGAACCCAATACAGGCCAAATGCACATTGTTGCCTGCGGCGGCTGGAGCAAGCGCAAGACGCTCTACGGAGGCGATCAATACGCTGGGCGGGAAGATTCGCTGCTCGCTCCCTCGCGCGATGCTGCCAAAATCCGGGCGTTTTTTGTTCATCCCGACTGGGCGCGGCAAGGAATCGGCACGATGATCCTCGAGGCGTGTGAGAACGCCGCGACTGATGCCGGTTTTAGGCGCCTTGAGATGGGCGCGACCTTGAGCGGAGTGCCTTTCTATCGGTCGAGGGGCTATGCCGAAGTCGAGAATCAGTTGGCACCGCTCAGCAACGGCGAAGTGCTACCCATCGTGAGGATGGTGAAAGAAGTCGATAAGAGAGCTTAGACGCGGGGGAATGCGGAGCCAGGAAACGCCTGTTGCAGATTGCGACGCCACAAATTCACAAATCTGGAAATCTTCAATCTGCAATGCTGTCGGGCTGTCCTGTTCGCTGACGTAACATGGCACGTCGCCATCTTATGCGGGACACGAGTTGGGCGGCTTAACCCCGCTGCGCGGATTTTGAGTGTAATCGCGATTTTCATCAATTGACCGACGGCTTCCTGGTCTCGGGGTCGCCGACGAATCGGGAGGCATCATGCGGTATTCTAACCATTACGATAATTCAAAAGGACACAACCCATGCGCCCCTAATTCATTGCTTCTCTGCTAGTGCGCGATCTGAAATACAACGCCGGTGTTGTATGTACCGCCGCCATCCGCAATTCCGTAGAGAGCTCCTTTGCCGCTTTCGAGAAGGGATCCGCCCGGTTGAGCGCCATCTCCTTTGCCGGTAAAATCGTACAGTGTAGTTCTCGTCCACTTGCTGAGGGTGGTTTTTCCCAGTGCGAAGACCGTTCCCCAGTTATTAGTGCCACCCTCGGACGTTGTGCCCAACAAAAGTGTATCGCCGCGCATCGTTAACCCCGCCCAAGGATAGATCCCATCACCGCTCGACGTTGTACCGAAACTGTACAGCAGTTGTTCTGAATAACCGGTTGGCGTACGAAGTAGTTCCCAGATTGATCCCGTTTGATTGGCACCACCATTCTCCGTCGTGCCGTAAAGATTTCCGGCCCGATCAACAGTAACGGCGACCCATGCCGGATAAGCGCCATCGAAACCCTTGAAGCTGTGAAGCACCTTTAACCCGTCACTGTTAAGTTGATAAACACTTCCATAATCATAGGCTCCGCCCTGCGCAGTTGTGCCATTAAGATTTCCTTCTTTGTCGTATACGACCGGCCCCTCGGGGTGGCTACCATCAGGGTTGCCCATGAATGTGTGTAGAGTGGTGAGCGCCCAGGTTCCAGCTTTGTCAGAGAGTTTGTAAACAGTACCCAGGTTGTTGGTGCCGCCGCCTCCGTAGGTTGTGCCATACAAACTGCCATCGCCATCTATGATTAGCGTGGAGTACGGATAGTTCCCATCTGCACCTCCCGCAAACCGGTAGAGTACGGTCTCCGTCCATCCACTAGCACTGGGAATCAGTTCGAACACAGTGCCACATCCGTTGTTACACGCGGTGCTGCCGCCCCCAAAATAGGTTGCTCCAAACAGGTTCCCCCACTTGTCACGCGCTAGACCACCCAGAGGATTGCTACCGTCACTTCCGTTACTCGGCTGGAAGGCGTAAAGCAGGGTTTCACTCCATCCGCCATCGCCACCAGGGGACAACTCAAATACCGTGCCGCAACCATTGAGACAACCTGCTGTGTTACCGCCTTCCCATGTGACGCCGTAGAAATTAACACCATCAGAAATTAGGTTGTTGGCGAATGGGTTCCCCGCGTTTCCGTTGTTTGCATCGAGGTTCCACAAAACCGTCTCATTGTCGGAGAGGCAATTGGCCCCACCCCTACGTGTTCTCCCGCAAAAGTTTCCGTTGGCGCCTTGAATCAAAGCCATATATAGCAGGCTCGTGCCGTTAGATTCATCAAAACTCACCAGATTCGTGACCGTCTGCGCAGACGCTCCACTCACCGCGGCCGCGCAGAGCATCAGTGCGACACAATCCATCTTCCATCCATTTACTTTCGTCATTGGATCTCCATGGGGATGAAACTATTCGCGGCCTACTCGCGCGCGAGACAGGGGATCCTGCTCGGCTAATCCTCAGGTTGGGGGAACTTGCGGCTGGCCTAGGTGCCAGAATTATCCGTCTTTGCGGCGGCGTGGTCAAGACTGAGTTTTGTAAATGTTGTGAACAGGCGTTATTACCAACCGAGAATTGCTGGGAAATCCAGACGGGTAGCTATTTTGAAGCAAAAGTCCCAGCACCCAAGCGTCCTTATTCATAGAGACGTCCGTCTCTAGAACTTCCGTCTACTTCGCCGATTACAAGATTCCAAAGTATAATCACGACTAATATGATGGACATTATGATGTACATCGAACTTGTCAAGCGCGCGGAGCTCTTGCCATGATCAATCCACATCATCCCGACTCCACCGCATCCCACTATTCCGTCCTGATTGTTGGCGGTGGATTCAGCGGCGCCGTGCTGGCAGCCCATCTGGCGTGGCATGCAGACGAAGCAGTGTCCGTTCTGGTCCTCGATCGTAATCCGGCCCGTGGACGAGGCGTCGCCTATGGCACCCAGTGTGGCGGTCACCTGCTCAACGTTCCGGCGGGGAACATGAGCGCTTTCTGCGACGATCCCGAGCATTTCCTGCGCTGGGCACAGGCCCACTACGACCGGGCGGTGACTGCCGGCAGGTTTCTTCCGCGTCGTATTTACGGGCAGTACATTGACTGGGTTTTGGCCTACGCTGCGGGCCGGCATCCGGGAACCATCACCTGGAAGAATGATGAGGTCGAGTCGGTAAGCGCGACCGGCGAAGTCGCCAGAATCAAATTGCGGAGCGGCAAGGTAGTCACTGCCGACAAAGTTGTGCTGGCGCAGGGAAACTTTCCTCCAGCTTCTTCCAGTTTGCCGGAAGCAGTCCGGAAAAGCTCAGGTTACGTGGGCAATCCCTGGGCTCCCGGCGCATTGGATGGCACCGAGTGGGATGGCCCCGAAAAAGATGGCAGCGTTCTGTTGGTTGGTGCCGGGCTCACCGGTGTCGACATGGCGATTGCGCTGCGCGCTCGCGGATTCAAAGGCATTATTCATTTGCTTTCGCGCCACGGGTTGCTGCCGGAAAAACACAAAGCAAGGCAATCGTGGCCGGCATTCTGGACCCCGGCTGCTCCACGCACGATTCGCGGACTGATGCGCTTGGTTCGCGAACAAGTCGAGGCCGCGGAGCGAAATGGCACTGACTGGCGTGCCGTGATCGATTCACTGCGCGGTTCTACTCCAGCCATTTGGCAGTCGTTGTCAATAAAGGAGAAGCAGCGATTCCTGCGTCATGTGCGGCCCTATTGGGAGGTGCATCGCCACCGGGTCGCACCCGAGATCGGTTGCTTGCTCGAGCAGCAAATCGCGTCTGGGGAAATCGAAACCCATGCCGGGCGGATTGTGGATTGTCGCGAACAAGAGGACAAAACCCGAGTGACTTTTCGCGACCGCAAAACCGGAGACTACAGGCATTTAATGGTTGACCGTGTAGTCAACTGCACTGGCCCGGAGACCGATTGCCGAAAGCTCAATGATGTTCTAGTGCGGAACTTGTTAAAACAAGGGCTGGCGCGGCCCGACGCGTTGTCTCTGGGGCTTGATGCCGCAGAAGACGGAGCGTTGATCGATGCGCGGGGCCTCGCATCGAACGTCATTTATGTTGTGGGGCCGGCACGCAAGGGCCGGCTCTGGGAGACCACGGCAGTGCCCGAGATTCGACAGCAGATTGCCGAGTTAGTGCCGATGCTGGCTCCAGGGCGCAACCGGGTAGAGATCGCCGCGACCGAAACGCTTTTCGCAGCGGATTAAACATTTTCCCCAGGCCTTAGCCCATCTTTACATCCTTGATGTGGGTCGCAATGTACCACTGGTTGCCGAATGCGTCTTTTATCCCGCCGCTACGATCGCCGTACGGGTGGTCCACTGGCTCGGAAATCGAAGTCGCTCCAGCTTCGATTGCTCGCCGATAGACGGCATCGCAATCCGGCACATAAAGGTAGAACATCGACGACAGCGGCTGATAAGGTCCGTGTGCTTCGCCCAGCTCCACCACCGAGGAGCCCACGCGAATCTCGGCGTGATGAATGATGCCATCGGGCGAGGCGTGCTTCCCCAACTCTTGCGCCCCGAAAGCCCGCTTCAAGAAACTGATGACCGGCTCGCCCCGCCACGGATGCATGTACACATTCACATTGTGCAAGCCCTCGGGTATATAAGTGGGTCCCTTGTGCGTGGCGATATACCAGTAATTACCGGCAAAATCTTTTACTCCAGCCGAACGTTCGCCATACTCCTGGTCGGCGGGTCCGCTAATGGAAGTTGCGCCAGCTGCCAGAGCCTTCTGATAGACCGCGTCCGTGTCTTCCACGTAGACATGCAGGGCGGTAGTGTTCGCGGTCGAGCGGAACTCGCGTCCCGGGATGCCGCCGCCCATCATCAGCATCGAATCACCGATCCTGACCTCTGCGTGCAGCCCGCCCGCCCCGCCAGTCCCACGGAACTTCTCCTCCGCTCCGAATGCCTGCTTGGCAAACTCCACCAGCGCCGGCCCGTCCTGCGCGACCAGATACGGCGTCACCGTGTGGTATCCCTTGGGAATAGGATCGACCGCCGGCTTCTTTAACATCTGCTGCTTCATCGGCTCAAACCTCCGGTGCATCTCCTCGACCCTTGTCCTAACTTTATAAACGATTCGCCACCGAAAAGGTTACGGAGGAAATCATGGGCAGCGCGCCGGGATTCAAATCGGCCCTGGAAAACCACTGGGGCCTTTCAGACTCGCACGAGGGGGTGGCTCGAATGAAAGGCCCCATCTTGGGGGAGCACCCTTTTACAATGGTTTTGCCCCGGCCCAACATCGCCCTCGGTTTTGTTACGAATTCCGAACAAAGAGAACCCAGGGTCAACAAACGCAGCCCCGGCCTGCCCAACCGCATTGAAGACACACGACTTACCAAAGGCCCCGCCAGCCCTAAAGTAAGCCGTGTGGGACGGACACTCCTGTCCGCCGCCGTTGAAGTTGATTTTCTATCGTCCGGTCGATGGTGGTGGACTTCAGATGCCAGTTGGGAGTCCCTGCGACTCAGCCAGCGCTCGCGATAGCTGTAGTCTTTGCTGATCACGAGAAGTATAAATCACCCCAACCGCTGTCATCCTGAGCGAAGCGAAGGACCCCATGCCCGCCGTAAGCGCCAAGAACGCCGCAAGGCATTCTCACGGTACTCAATACAGCGCGCAAGAGAACGCTTGCGGCTCTACGGTCCCAGTACATTTGATGTAAGATGTTTCCCTTCTTCCAAGAACGTCACGCATGGCAGAACTCATTTGGGACGGCAAGTACGACGAGACCACAACAAGCGTGCTCCCGTTCGTATCGAGCTGCCTTTTCAAACCGTCGAAACTGTCAACGAGAGCGTCCAGGACCGCCAGCGCACGCTAGAGTTGTCTTCTTCCGGCCACGACGCGGAGTGGCGCAACCGCCTGATCTGGGGCGATAAGAAGTATGTCCTGCCCTCGCTCCTGCCCGAGTTCGCTGGCAAAGTGGATCTGATCTATATTGATCCGCCGTTTGATACCGGCGCGGATTTCTCGTTCACTGCGATGCTACCAAACGACCCATCGGATGGTTCGGACGAAATTGTGTCTTTTGTTAAGGAGGCATCGATTTTGGAGCAGAAGGCCTACCGAGATACGTGGGCAGCCGGCTTGGACTCTTACCTACAATGGTTCCATGAGTGCGTGACTCGCCTGCGCGAACTCCTGGCGGAGTCTGGAAGCATATACGTCCATCTTGACTGGCATGTCGTTCACTATGTAAAGGCAGCCCTCGATGAGGTGTTCGGAGAGGGAAACTTCAGGAACGAAATCGTTTGGAAAAGGAAAGGTGGCAGCGCGAATCCTCAAAACCGCTTAGGCGTGGTGACGGATTCCATTCTCTGGTACTCCAAGACAGACAAAATCAACTTTAATCCTCAATTCACTAGAGACAGCGACGAATCCAAGAAATATGTCGAAGAGAGATTCATCAGAGTCGATGAGAGGACTGGGCGGCCCTTCATGGACTCGCCACTTATCAGTCCGAATCCTAGGCCAAATCTGACATACGAATACAAGGGCTATTCGCCCCCGCCGAATGGCTGGTCAATTTCCCGTGAGGTAATGGAACGATGGGATAAGGAGGGTCGCCTGCTATTCCCACCTGATAAGTCAAAGCGGATCAGACGAAAGATCTTCCTAGATGAGTACGTTGGACAACCAGTCCAGAATTTGTGGAACGATGTCTTTGTGATTAATTCCCAATCCAATGAATTCGTTGGTTATGACACACAGAAGCCCGAGGCTCTTCTTGATCGTGTCCTCAAGGCCTCCTCCAATGAAAACGACCTCGTTCTCGACTGCTTCTGCGGTTCTGGCACCGCGGCCGCCGTCGCTGAAAAGCTCAATCGCCGCTGGATTGCCTGCGACCTCGGACGGTTCGCCATCCACACTACTCGCAAACGCCTGCTCGGTGTCTCGGACGTAAAGCCTTTCATTGTCCAAAACTTGGGTAAGTATGAACGCCAGCAATGGCAGGTCGCCGAGTTTCCCTCGAATGGCAAAGACAGACTCGAAGAACAGAGAGAACGCGAAGCCGCCTACCGCAAGTTCATCCTTGAGCTTTATCACGCCACACCGGTCAGCGGCCACGTCTGGCTGCACGGCGTCAAAGGCGGTCGCATGGTGCACGTGGGCGCGGTAGACGCGCCGGTGACCCGAGCCGACGTGAACGCCATCGCCGCCGAAGTGTGGAAAGCCAGCGGCAAAGGCCCCAACTCCCCGCAAAAGCCCGCCGTTGACATCCTCGGCTGGGAGTTCGCCCTAGAACTCAACGAAACCGCCAAAGAGATCGCAGCCCAAGCCCGTGTGGACGCCGCCTTTAAGAAGATTCCACGCGAAGTGTTGGAGAAGAAAGCTGTCGAGCAGGGCGACG
Organism: Terriglobales bacterium; assembly: GCA_035484735.1. Lineage (GTDB taxonomy): Bacteria > Acidobacteriota > Terriglobia > Terriglobales > Acidobacteriaceae > JABCZH01. The sequence continues at coordinate 33,218 of DATHOQ010000039.1, forward strand.
TTCACTTCTTCGAGCTAGGCGCTTTGAAGGTTGACGCAAAAACCAAGAAGCGCGAACTAACGCTGACGCTCTCTGACTTCGTCATTCCTCTCGACGATGTCCCCGAAGAAGTCCGCAGCGCCATCAAGCATTGGAGCCAGATGGTGGACTACTGGGCGGTGGACTGGGACTTCAAAGATGACACGTTTCACAACCAGTGGCAGTCGTACCGCACCCGCAAGAATCCGAAGCTGGAGCTTGCCATCAAGCATGACTATGCCAAGCCGGGACAGTACACGATAGTAGTGAAAGTAATCGACATTTTGGGAAACGACACAACAAAAACACTGACCGTAGACGTGAAATGACCCCAAAACCTGTCATCCTGAGCGAAGCAGGCGTCGCGCTTGCGCGACGCCCGCGAGTCGAAGGACCCCATGCCCGTCGTAAGCGCCACGAACGCCGCAAGGCATTCTCTCGATGCTGCGTGCAGCGTGTGGTGACAAGCGGCACCGTTGACAGGAGTTATGAGAGAACATCGCTACTACGTTTATATCGTTGCCAGCCGAACCGGAACGCTTTACATCGGCATGACGAACAGCCTCGACCGGCGGGTGTCGCAGCACAAGGCTGGCGAGATCGAAGGATTTGCCAGCAACTATCATTGTGATCGGCTGGTTTACTACGAGGGCTTTGACGACGTTCACCGGGCCATCGGACGAGAGAAGCAACTGAAGGGCTGGACGAGGGCGAAGAAGATTGCTTTGATCGAGTCCCAGAATCCGCGGTGGGCCGACTTAGGTGAGAAAATCGGGGCGAAGATGGCGTTTGCAGGGGAATCAATCAAAGGCCGATGAGAGAACTCCCTGACGAGTTGCTGCCACAGCTGGCGGGTATGGGGTCCTTCGACTGCGTGAATGCCCCGCTTCGCGGAGCATTCACTTCGCTCAGGATGACAGAAAGTTGAACCCAAGTGCCACGCCGCAAGAAATCCGCTGACGAAACGCCCAGCTTACTTGATATCACGGCCAAGCTTCGTTCCGGCCCTTGCGTCCCGCCGCTGCGGGAAGCGCTGAAGGCATGGAAGGCTGGCGGTTGCAAAGGCATCACCGATACAACCCGCACTCTGCTCAACTACTGGTTCGCGAGCGACCACAAGCTGAAGACGGGGAGACCGTTCAAGTATCACGCCTCCCAGCAGGAAGCGATTGAGACTCTCATCTACGTGTGGGAGGTCGAAAAGATCCGCACCCGCAAGGACTTGCTCGAAAAGTACGCTCAAAGCATTCCTGACATGCGACTGCCGCCGGATGACGGCTTTGCCCGCTACTGCACCAAGATGGCCACCGGCAGCGGAAAGACCAAGGTTATGGCGCTCGCAATCGCCTGGCAATACTTCAATGCCCGGCGGGAGCAGGACGAGATTGCCAAGGACTACGCTAAGACTTTCCTGATCATCGCGCCTAACGTCATTGTGCTGGAGCGTCTTAAGCAAGACTTCGCCAATGGAAATATTTTCCGCGAAGACCCGATCCGCCCGAAAGAGTTTGGCATCTTTTGGGATTTCGACTGCGTGATGCGTGGTGAGGGCGAACGTGCGCACTCCGAAGGCGTATTGTTCCTCACGAACATCCAGCAGTTCTACGAGCGTCCTGACCGGGGGAAGGATGACGAGCCGGATGCGATGACAGCGATTCTGGGTCCAAAGCCCCCAGCACAGAAGCAGGAACAGTCGGATTTCGCCGAACGAATAGCACGGCGAGCCGGCAATCTGTTGGTTATCAACGACGAGGCGCACCACACCCACGACGAAGGCAGCGAATGGAATGCTGTCATCCAGAAGCTGCATGAGAGAACACCGCTGACCGCACAACTCGACTTCTCTGCCACGCCACGCTTCCAGAAAGGCGCAATTTTCCCTTGGACGATTTCAGACTACCCGCTCAAGCAAGCCATCCTCGACGGCATTGTGAAGCGGCCAGTCAAAGGCGTTGCTAAGATTCCGGAGACGCGGTCGGACTCGGCCAGCATCCAGTACAGCGGCTATCTCACTGCCGCAGTCGAGCGTTGGAAAGAGTACCGCGGCCAACTCAAACCGTTAAGCAAGAAACCGGTGCTATTCATCATGATGAACAGCACTGAGGAGGCGGACGACGTCGCCGACTGGATCGCCAAAGCCTATCCGGCCGAGTTCGGCGGCGGCAAGACACAGATCATTCACACTGACAAGTCTGGCGAAGTTAGCAAGAAAGACCTGGACTTAGCCCGTACGGCCGTGCGGGGAGTGGACAATCCGCTGAACCCAATTCACGCCATCGTCAGCGTCTTAATGCTGCGCGAGGGCTGGGACGTGCAAAACGTAACCGTCGTTGTTGGCCTGCGCCCCTATACGGCCAAAGCCAATATTCTTCCCGAGCAAGCCATCGGGCGCGGTCTCCGCCTGATGTTCCGCGACCTCACGACGGACTATACCGAGAGAGTCGACATCATCGGCAACCAGAAATTTCTGGAATTTGTGGATGACCTTGAAAAGCTGGAAGAACTCACCTTTGACACGTTCGAGATCGGAAAAGACAAACTTCGTATTCTCACCATTATGCCTTTGGAGAATCGTAAGGAGTTCGATATCGGACTGCCCGTCCTGACGCCCACACTGGTACGGAAGAAAGACTCTGGCAGAGGAGATTGCAGCGTTGGACGTAATGTCATTTCAAACCATGCTCTTGCCTCTGACCGCCGAGGATCCGAATAACAAAACGTTCCGGTACGAAGGACACGACATCATCACATTACAGAAGATTGTGGAACGCGATTACAAAGTTCCGGAACCTCAGACAGCCCAGGAACTGATTGGGTATTACGCACGCCGTATAGCCGAAGCCGTTAAGCTGCCGTCACAATTCTCGTTGTTGGCTCCCAAGGTTCGTGAATTCTTTGAGAACAAGGCGTTTGGCCGTTGGGTGGACTTGAATGACCACGTCACCATCAGGGCGATGGCCACTCCAGTCGCTTCGTATGTGTGCACAGAAGAATTCAAGAGGGTTCTTAAGGGGCTCAGCATTGCAGAGCAGGAACCGCAATTGCTGGAGCCGGCACGGCTGTTGTCTACCTGCCAGCCCTTCCCCTGGTCGCGCAAAGTGTACGAGGCGGATCATTGCGTCTTCAACATGGTTCCCTGCGACAACGATTTCGAGAAAGCTTTTGCGCATTTCCTCGACGACGCCGAGGACATTCGCGCCTTTGCCAAGCTCCCGCAACCGTTCGGGTTTTCGATTGACTACGTGGACCTCGGCATGAACCTACGCTCCTACTACCCCGATTTCGTGGCGCTCGATTCAGCCGGCCAGCACTGGTTAATCGAAACCAAAGGGATGGAATCGTCAGAGGTCTCGCAGAAAGATGCGGCGGCAGCGAACTGGTGCGAGAATGCCTCGGCTCTCACCAAGGTTCCATGGCGATACGTGAAAGTTCCGCAGAAGGGCTTTGAAGTCCTGCAGCCTCGTCGGTTCGCAGACCTAGCGGCGTTAATTTCCGTGCAGACGAAGCTGTAGCAACGCCAGAGCCTCAAGATCGCTTCTCCCGCAGCAAATGCCAGGCTTCGCGGTAGCGGGCATGTTTGGAAGTCGGGAGATGTGGTGACAGGATGATCACGCAGTGGTTGTTTACCGCTACCCCCGCCGGGACGATGTACCAGACGTCCAGTGGGACGATATAGGCCGCCAGGAAATCGATCTGGTTCTCCACGTACCTCGCCCCGTCGCCCGTATTAACATGGCAGGAATAGCTTTCATAAATCTTTAGACTTGTGCTTTTGACCTGCACCCGGTTGAAGTTGCCGTCATACTCCGAGGCAAAGTCATAACATGACGAATCACCCCAGGGCTTGCTAACCGTAATCCCGTGTTCCGCGGCCCGCACCATGAAACGCATCTCCGCCCACTCGCCGCGCTTCTTTGGGTGCCTGAGGTTCATACGACTGCTTGGCATTTCTATCCTCCAATAAAAAAGCGGCCCGCAGGCCGCTGTTCTTCTCTCTAAAGTTTTGTCATTCCGAGGGCCGTAAGGCCCTAGGAATCTGCTTTCGATCTTGAATTATGTCCCTACTTTCAGATTAACAAATTGCATAGGCAAGTGAGACACGGTTTTCAACTTTATATTTGGAATGGATCGAGCAGCATGGAAGGAATTGCATCGTTTTCGGGCCTTGACAAGGTTTTTTAGGAGTCGAGCCAAACCGGGAAAAAGGGGTCTCGGAGTTCGGAATTGAGACAGTTGTCCCAACCCTTGTCCCAAAACGGCACCCGCGCGGGGCGGCCACTCTTGTCCGCCGACTCCATCCCTCACCACAACTCTCGGGTGCCCCACGTCTCGTTGTTTTTGCAGACGTGGGATTCCACTGCCGCTTGCACCATCAACTCTCAAAAGGCTGCGGATAAAAGTGTCACCACACATGAGCATTTCTACGAGGCGCATGAGGGGGACGCTCGCGCCTACATCCTCTTTTTCCCTGTGCTAGTATGAGCGGTTCGTGGGCTTGCCGAGAATTCTGTTCTGACAACGGCGCGCCCACGAACGTCATCCAAGCGGAAAACCCATGAAAGACACGCTCGGAGTCTTGTTGGCGGGAGGAGCCGGAGAACGGCTCTATCCGCTGACCCGCGACCGGGCCAAGCCGGCCGTCACCTTCGGCGGCATCTACCGCATCATCGACGTCACCCTCTCGAATTGCGTCAACTCCGATCTGCGCCGGGTTTACATTCTCACTCAGTACAAAGCGCTCTCGCTCAACCGGCACGTGCGCGAAGGTTGGGGAAACATTGTGGGCCGCGAGCTGGGCGAGTTTATCGAAGTGCTGCCGCCGATGAAGCGAGTCAGCGAAGAGTGGTACCAGGGCACGGCTGACGCCGTCTACCAGAACATTTATTCCATCGGCTCCGAGCAGCCGAGACACGTTCTCATTTTGTCCGGCGACCATATTTACAAGATGAACTATGGCCGCATGATGAAACAGCATCAGGATTCGGCTGCCGATGTCACCCTGGCCACCATTCAGATCGATCCCATCGAGGTGTATCGCTTCGGCGTAGTGGATGTGGACAGCGACCATCGCGTGAATGGGTTCGAGGAAAAGCCGCAAGAGACGACGCTGCGCTCGCCTTACAATCCGGATAAAGTTGCGGCATCGATGGGCATCTATATTTTCAACACCGATGTGCTGATCCCGGTGCTGCTGAAAGATGCCGAGGACCCCAACTCCAGCCACGACTTTGGCAAAGACATTTTGCCCAAGATGGTGGACGAGTATCGCGTCTACTCCTTTGACTTCGTGGATGAGAATAAGAAAGAAGCCCTCTACTGGCGCGATGTGGGAACCCTCGAGGCCTACTACGAAGCCAACATGGACATCGTGTCGGTTTCGCCGGTGTTTAACCTCTACGATTCGGAGTGGCCGATCCGCACCCACCAGCGGCAGTATCCTCCGGCCAAGTTTGTGTTCGCCGAAGCCGGACGCACCGGAACCGCACTCGATTCTATCGTCTCGATGGGCTGCATCGTGTCAGGCAGCTCGGTGAAGAACAGCGTCCTGTCACCGGACGTGCGGGTAAATTCCTACAGTGAGATCGAAGACTGCATCCTGTTTACACACGTGAATGTGGGACGCCACTGCCGCCTGCGAAAAGCCATTATCGACCGCGATGTGCACATCCCCGAAGGCACAACCATCGGATACGACCCCGAAGCCGACCGCCAGCGCTATTTTGTAACCGAAAGCGGAATCACAGTGGTAACGCGGGACTACTCGTTATTCGAAAACCCCGTAGCCGTGAATTATTTCACCTCGGAGTAGGTTGCTTTCGAGCTTTCCCTATTTTCGCGGACACCGCGCCAGACGTCTGTTGTAGAATGTTCGCGCTTGGAGAAGTTCAAGCGATCGGAGGCGAATCTCATGCCTGTCTGCCGCCCTGTTTTGGCGCTTGCTGTATCGCTTCTGTTGACTTCTGCTGTTCTCGGCCAAAACCGTCCTCCGGTCGCGCCATTACCCAGCGATCCGCTTGAATTGGCGACTGGTCCCACGAAAGTTCTGGATACGCCGCAATTGCGGGCGCTGGTTTTGGGTCTACTTGAACAAGCCCGCCAAAATAATGGCATGCACACCGCGGGCAGCGCGCCTTTCGACATGAGAGTTTCGTTCACTTCCCTGGGACAGAATCGCTACACGGGTGCTGGCGATGTGGAAGAGACCTGGATGTCAGGGAAGGTTTGGCGCTGGTCGGCGCATTTGGGCGATTATTCGATCGACCGCATTTTCTATAAAGGATATGCATTCGACGAAAAGCCCGCGGCACCAATGCCGCTGCGAGTGCGGATGGCGCGGGCCGCGGTGTTCTGGCCGATCAATGGCAACTTCGCGCCGGCTTACCTGCGAGTTGCGACCGCGAAATGGGATGGCGATGAGGTGATGTGCATTCTGCGTTCCCGCGGCCCAAGCGATGAAGAGTTGGACACAGCGGAAGATGCAGACTCGGCCAACAATCTGGGCCGGAAATGGGGAGAACGGGAATATTGCATCGACCCGAAGAGCGGCTTGTTGCGGACTTACTCGGAGGCGCCTGGAGTTTATGCCGTCTATGACTACAACGACGTCACCATCCACTTTCATGGCCGGACCCTGGCCCGGCAACTCAGCGTAGTGGAGGGTGGCAGCACAGTTCTGAAGATTCATATCGACAGCATTGAAGATCCCCATGTGACGGATGCGAACTTCTTTACTCCGACGGCGCAGATGCTGGCGGCGGGGCCACAAGAAGTGGCGAGCGGTGTGCTTCACTTCTCGCAAGTCGCTCCTGCTGCCGGGCGCACGGGCGTGATTCAGCCAATCGTCGTAATTGCCACCATCAGCCACAAAGGCAAAGTGGAGGAAGCAGAAACGCCACCCAATTCAGACGCAAGCCTGAGCGAAGCGGCACTGTCGCTGGTAAAGCACACGACCTATGCGCACGCGAGCGAAGGCGTACATCAAAGATTGGTCTATATCAATGTGAAGTTTGTTCCGGGAGGGTAAGGGGTCGGTGGGCCGAATGGAAAACTGGTGAACGCTCCGTCTGTCCCCACATTCTTTCGCGGACGATGATTCGCGTTGTCATCGACACCAACGTTTTAGTTTCAGCACTGTTGACGAGCGGCGGCTTACCGGAGGCCGTCATCAATCTTGCCATTTCCGGCGAGGTGCAATGGTTCGCCTCCGAATCGGTTCTCGCCGAATACGAGGAAGTGCTGAAACGTCCTCGGCTCGCAATCGATTCTGGCAAGGCCGCAGACGCAATAGCCAGGATCCGGGCCATTGTCTCTGTGGTCTCACCGGCAGTACGCGTCGCAGCAGCCGGCGACGCTGACGATAATCAGTTCCTCGAATGCGCCGAGGCCGCGCAAGCCGATTACCTCGTGACCGGGAATATTCGCCACTTCCCAGAAGTCTGGAAAGAGACTCGAGTTGTGACGCCTCGCGAGTTCATTGACGCCTGGACGACGGCTCCCGACGACTTGCTCTAGGCCCGGGCCACCCGGCCACTGTATCAAACGGCGGACCGTGATCTATCCAGCGTAGGGACACGCTCTTTCGTGATCTTATCTCGATTCGCGCCCGCAACAACAATGGAACAGGTCTTCCTTCGGCGCCGGTAGTGTGTCTAACGGCTTGCTGATCAACATAGGAACCATTCTTACCCTGTTCTGGAGGTCTCGCGATGTTCCTGTCTTTCTTAAAGTCATCTGTGCTCCGGCGAGCGGTTTTGCTGGCGATGCTGATCACCCTCGGCCTGCTTCGGCCCGCGTTTCTTGTCGCCCAAACTGCGGATGGACAGGGAGGCCTCTCGGCGCAACCGCGGGATCGCATCACCGGCTACATTGATGACGAGCACAGGATCGTGCTGCACGGCAACCGGCATCCTCTGGCGACGGCAGCCAACGATGCTGGCGTGGTCCCGGAGGACTACCGCATGGAGCGGATGATTTTAACTCTCAGGCCGGATGCCGCCCAACGAACCGCGCTCGAGTCGTTGATCGCTGCACAGAACGATCCCGCGTCGCCTTCCTATCACCGGTGGCTAACACCGGAGGAATATGGTGAGCGCTTCGGAGTATCGGAAAACGATCTGGAGCAGATCGTGGATTGGCTGGGAAGCCATGGCCTGGATTCGGTGGAAATCGGGCCCAGCCGCAGTTCGATTGTCTTCGGCGGGGCGGCGGCGCAGGTAGAGGAGGCGTTTCACACGCAGATTCATGCTTATCGGGTGGCCGGGGAGTTGCATCATGCCAACGCCAGCGATCCGGAAATTCCTGATGCTTTGTCGGACGTGGTGGCGGGAATCGTTTCGCTGCACGACTTCCGCAGTGAGCCGATGCATACAGCGCTTCAGACGCCGGTGACCGAGTTTTCCGCCGGCAACACACACTACATGGCTCCGGCGGACTTTGCGACGATTTACGATATTGCGCCGCTCTATCAGCAAGGGATCGACGGTAGCGGGCAGAGTATAGCCATCGTGGGGCGTTCCAATATCAAGATCGCCGACGTGCGGCAATTCCGCAGTACGTTCGGGCTGCCGGTCAACGATCCGCAGATCATTGTGAATGGCGTCAATCCAGGGGTTCTTGGTTCTAGTGAGGAATCGGAGGCTGATCTCGACGTGGAGTGGTCGGGGGCAGTGGCGAAGAAGGCGACGATCAAGTTCGTGGTGTCGGCTTCCACGAATTCGAGCGACGGCGCTTACCTGTCGGCACAATACATCGTCAATCACAACCTGGCGCCGGTGATGAGCATGAGCTTTGGATTATGCGAAGCGGCGCTGGGAGCGTCGGGAAACAGCTTCATCAACAGTTTGTGGCAACAGGCGGCGGCGCAGGGGATCAGCGTGTTTGTTTCTTCGGGCGATAGCGGGGCAGCAGGGTGCGATTCTGCTTCGGCCTCTCGCGCCGTGGCTGGGCGCGCGGTGAATGGGTTGTGCTCCAGTCCCTATAGCGTTTGTGTGGGCGGGACGGAATTTATGGACAGCAGTTACAGCCTCTACTGGTCGGCGTCGAACACCACGACCATGGGCTCGGCGTTGGGCTACATTCCGGAGGCGGTTTGGAATGCGAGCGCAGTGTCGGGCTTGTGGGCAGGCGGCGGCGGAGCTAGCGTTGTCTATGCCAAACCTTCGTGGCAGAACGGCGTAGGCGTTCCGGCGGATGGCAAGCGGGATGTGCCGGATGTTTCGTTGAGTGCGGCGGTACACGATGGATACTTGATCTTCATGAATGGCAGCAATTTGGTTTCGGGAGGCACCTCGGCCGCTTCGCCCTCGTTTGCCGGGCTGATGGCGCTGGTTGTCGAAAGCCGGGGGGCACGGCAGGGCAATGCCAACCCTGTGCTCTATTCGCTGGCCAACAATCAGAGATATGGAGGCGCGGCGGTGTTTCACGATGTTAAGACGGGCAATAATTCAGTGCCCGGCGTTACCGGATTCACTGCGGTGGCTGGATACGACCAGGCCACGGGGTTGGGTTCGGTGGATGCCGATGTTCTGGTGAACCACTGGAAAGATGCGGCGGGAGCGGCGACATTTCATTTGAGCCTGGCGTCGAACGAAGTTTCCATTACGCGAGGAGCTAGTGCAAAACTGAGCGCGCGAGTTAGCTTAAGTGGCGGGTTCAATGCACCAGTTGCGCTCAGGGTTATGGGACTGCCGGCGGGTGTTTCGGCAACTCTCGCTCCGGCGGCTTTGGTGGCGCCTGGGGCGGGGACTGCGGTATTGACGCTGACTTCCACGGCAAAGGCTGGGCCGGGACGGTATACAGCGACGGTGTCGGCTGTGGGCGGGTCTGGGGTTGCGCAGAATGCGGTGGTTAGTTTGACGGTGAATTAGGGGGGCGGAAGACACACTCTAAACCAGGCTGATCTTTCGCCCCTTCCGGGGCTCGATCCTCCACCACTTTGCACCCAGGGCTTGCGCCCTGGGCTTTATTCTTGCGCCGCTTCGCGGCTGATGCATCTCGAACGTTCCACTTTCCTGGGCCAAGTTGAGTTTCCCTGCCTGTTACAATGCCTTGTTTCCCGGCATTCTGAGAACTTCTGCGGCCACCATAACGTATCGGTTATGTGGTGTTGAGCCCGGATGCTGTCGAGTCGATGTCCGGGAGGTCGTCCTAGGATTGCTCAGGAGTGCCGGTTGGAAGACGCTCAAGTTGCTGCGCTGCTCGTCCGTCGCTGCATAGCCGGCGATGCGGTGGCGTGGGAGGAAATCGTGCAGCGCTATAACCGGCGCATTTACAACATCTGTTATCGTTTCGCGGGATCGGCCGACGACGCGCAGGACCTGACGCAGGAAGTCTTCATCAAAATGTACCGGACGTTGAAAACCTACGACGTCGAGCGTGGCGCGTTCATGACCTGGGTGACGACTATCACGCGCAACCTGTTGGTGGATCATTTTCGCAAGACCAAGCAGGATCGGATGACGGAATCTTTGGATGGGTCTTCTTCTGAAAATGAGGACGCCATGCCGTTAAGTGAGCGGATTCCGGATCAAGCTCCGACGCCGGATACGCGGGCTCAAAGCCAGCAAGTGGGGGAAGTGGTCCAACGGGCGCTGACGAAGCTGTCGCCGGATCTGCGGGAAGCAGTGATTTTAAGGGACTTACACGATATGGACTATCGTGACATTGCCACGGTACTAAAGGTACCGGAGGGAACCGTCAAATCGAGAATTAACCGCGGGCGAGCGGAACTTGCGCGCCTGCTCCAACGTACATATAAACAGGTGATGTAATGGCAGCAGAACACCATAACGACATGCAGTGCAACGAGTTTGATGCCCTGCTCAGCGACGCCATCGACAAGATGCTGACCGGGCCGAAGGCGGAAGCCTTTCTGGCCCACGGTAAGACTTGTGCGGTGTGCGGGCCGTTGTTGGCAGAGGCGGAGATCGGCAAGCACTGGCTGGAACAGTTGGTCGAGGTCGAACCTCCGGCCATGCTGATGCACAATATTCTGGCGGCCACGGTCGGCATTGATACGGCGCGTATGGCAGCGACCTCACCGGTTCGCGCCTCGTGGATCGAACGAATGATCGAGCGGGCGCGAATGGTGGTCAGTCCCATCGGCGCCGTTGCCCGGCAGCCGCGTTTTGCCATGTCATTCGGCATGGCATTTTTCTCGCTGTCGATTTCGCTCAGTCTGTTTGGAGTGAAATTGAGCGATGTACGTCACGCCGACCTGCGACCGAGCGCCATCAAACACAGTTATTACGAGACCAGCGGCCGGGTGGTGAAGTATTACGAGAACATCCGGTTTGTGTATGAGATTGAATCGCGTGTGCGCGAGTTCAAACGCGCCACGACCCCTGCGGAACCCGCTCCGCAGAAGAAGGAAAAGAACGACAACACCAGTGGACAACCCGATGAAAAGCAGCAACGCAACTACAGTCAGGGAGAGACGCAAGTAATGCTGGCGGCCCTCCCTGATAACCCGCCTGTAGTGGAGTTCGCAAATCTGGCCACACTCAGGAGGATTTCATGAATTGCGCCAACCACCCCGATATTGCCGCCGTGGCTTATTGCCGCACTTGCGGAAAACCATTGTGCGCATCTTGCACGCGTGACGTGAAAGGCGTGATCTATTGCGAGAACTGCCTGGCTGAGCGGTTGGCGGGAGTGCAGCCGACGGTCACTCCGGTGTTGCCGGGAGTGGTTTCCTCGGCGCCGGTGGTGCCGAGTTCGGGGCCGAATCCGGCAGTAGCTGGCATTCTTGCGGGATTCTTTCCCTTCGGTGTGGGCGCAGTGTATTGCGGCCAGTATGCCAAGGGCCTGGCCCATCTGCTGATTTTCTTCGGGCTGATTTATGGGGCGAGCAACTCCGACAGCCTGGACTGGCTTTTCGGAATCGGTATTGCGTTCTTCTACGTATGGCAGATCATTGATTCGGTGCGAACGGCACACGCGGTCTCTGCCGGGCAGCCTGCGCCTGATCCGCTCGGCCTGGGCCAAGCGTTCGGCGCTGGAGAAAAAGTTGATGCTTCCAAGATTCCAGTAGGAGCGGTCGTACTCATTGGTCTCGGCATACTCTTCTTGTTGCAGAACATGGGTGTGTTTGAGTTCAGCGTGGGCCGGATTGCGCCGTTCTTGTGTATCGCGCTGGGACTGTGGTTGTTTGCCAAGCGCTGGGGCTGGATTTCTTCCAGTCGAGTCTATGACTACAGGAACCGTTATCGCGGGTTGACTGGCCCGGTAGTGCTGATCACGCTGGGAGTGCTTTCGCTGATCGAGGACATGGGCGGCCCGCGCTGGCACCGCACCTGGCCAATCTTGCTGCTGGCGATTGGCATCATCAAGTTGCTGGAGCGGCAGGGGCCGAATCTGCCTCCGCCGGCGATGCCCGGCTCCATGGGCACCACAAGCGGTAGCGAAGTTCAGCCGCCCGTCAGTGAGGTGCACAATGGCTAGCCCAACTCAAGTTCCTCCGATTCGCCACCGGCGCTCGTTGTCCGGGCCGATCATTCTGATCACGATCGGCGGCGTGTTTCTCCTGGGCACAATGGGCCTGTTGAATTGGGGGAGTCTCGCACACTGGTTTGCCCATTACTGGCCGGTGATCCTGATTGTGGCCGGCATCATCAAGCTGATTGAGTATCAGGCGGCGCAGCGAGAAGGCACGCGGGTTTCGGGCATTGGCGCAGGCGGCGTTTTTCTTATCATCATGGTGGTCTTTTTGGGCTTGCTGGCGACGCAGGCGTCGCGTTTCAACTGGGGCGAGTTGCGCGACCACATGGATATTGACGACAGCGACTTCACCTTCTTCGGGCAGAAATACACTTATGAAGACCGGCTGGCGGAGGCTTTCCCGGCGGGCAGCGCTTTGCATGTGAACGATATTCGGGGCGCGGTAAGCGTGAGCGCCGGGGACGACGATCAGATTCATGTTTCGGTGCACAAGCGTATTAACGCAGAAAGCTCGTCGGAAGCCGACAAATGGAATGCCGGCACCAAGCCGCAGATCAGCGTGAGCGGAGGAGTGGTGACGCTCAATGCCAACAATCAAGCGGCGGGCGATCACGGCATCGCGACCGACCTCGATATTACGATCCCGCGGAAGGCGGCGGTGACAATTTCCACGCGCAACGGCGATGTAAGCGTAGTGGGCCGGGACGGCGATGTGCAGATTTCGGCGCAACACGATGATGTGACTGCGACTGACATCAACGGCAAAGTCAGTCTGACGCTGGAGCGCAGTTCGGCGCGGATATCGCAGATCTCTTCCGACGTTTCGATCGAAGGACGGGCCAACGATGTGTCCGTGGAAGACATCAAGGGTGCGGTGCACCTGGATGGCGAGTTTATGGAGAGCGTGAAGCTGTCGCGACTCGCGCAAGGAGTGACCTTCCACTCCTCGCGTACTGACCTGCAATTCTTCCGCCTCAATGGCGATCTGGACTTGGATTCGGGAGATCTTCAAGCTTCGGATGTGGTTGGTCCGGTGCGTTTGAGCACTCGCGCCAAGGACGTTCGCTTGACTGGGGTAGCTGGCGACGTGCGCCTACAGGATGAAAACGGCTCGGTCGAGCTGCACTTGAGCAAGCTGGGCAGCGTGCAGGTGGAAAACCGCAAAGGGGATGTGCAGATTTATGTTCCTGACAAAGCCGGGTTCCAGGTGGATGCACGGTCACGTGGCGGTGACGTGGAAACTGACTTCGATGGATTGAAAGTAGACAACCGGGAAGATCAGGCGACGGCGACTGGAACGGTCGGCAGTGGCGGGCCGCACCTGGTTGTGACCAATGAGCACGGAACCATCGAGATTCGAAAGGGATCGACGGTGGCGGAGGCTCCGGCAGTTCCGCCGGTGCCAGCTTCACCTAAAGCGCCACGGGCGCGACCGGCGTCGCCGAGTGCTCCGCCGGTGACTGAGAACTAAGGCCGCAGCGTCAGTGTGAAGATCTCTCTTTCGCGCTCCGCGGCTCAAACCCCATACCTCTTCGTAAGACCTTGCCGGGAGCTTCCTAATCTTTCTGCCAGCGCTGCCGATGTCTACGGCGTGGCTACTCCCGCATCTTCCCCTGCTCCCAAACCGGGCACCCGGTTTGTGGCTCGCCAGCCGATTTTGACCAGCGATGAAAAAGTCTTTGGCTACGAACTGCTGTTTCGGGATGGGCTGGATGATTACTTCCGCCACGCCGATCCCGATGCGGCCTCACGCAGCACCGTTAGCACGTCGATGTTGATAGGTCTGGATGTGCTGTGTGACGGGCGCCGGGCGTTCGTTAACGTCACCCGCGACGTGCTGCTCAAGGACTACATCACCCTGTTGCCGTCGTGCCAAGCCGTGGTGGAGATTCTGGAAACCGTTCCGGCGGATGACCTGGTCCGGGCAGCTTGTCAGCGCTTGAAGGAAGCCGGATATCTGATCGCGCTAGACGACTTCACGGTTGACGATCCCCGTGAATCGCTTACTGATCTGGCCGACATTATCAAGATCGATTTGAGAGCCATGCCCCTGGAGCATGCGGCGGAGTTAGTGAAACGTCATGGGCCTTGGCGCTGCCGCATGTTGGCGGAAAAAGTGGAAACGCGGGAAGAATTTCTGGCAGCGAAGAAGGCAGGATTTGTCTATTTCCAGGGATATTTCTTCCGCAGGCCGGAGATGTTGAGTACACATGAGATCCCGGCGAACCAGCTCAACTACCTGCGCATGTGGCAGGCGGTGGCCCGGCCGGAGCTGGATATTCGTGAAGTGGAGCAAGTGATCAAAGGCGAGGCTTCGCTCTGCTATCGGTTGCTACGGTACTTGAATTCCGCGGCATTTGGATTTGGCACTGAGATTCACTCCATCCGGCACGCGCTTTCTCTGCTGGGAGAGCGGGAAGTGAGGCGCTGGATTCGGCTGGTGGCCACACTAGGCGCCGGGCAGAATAAATCCAGCGACCTGGTGCTGTCGGCTCTGGTACGGGGGCGTTTCTGCGAACTGCTTTCCCCCCGCGTCGCGGCCGGGGACTCGGACTTGTTTTTGATGGGATTGCTGTCGTTGATGGATGCAATTCTCGAAATTCCCATGGCCCGGGTGCTCGAAAACGTCTCCGTCGATCAGGAGACCAAGGCGCTGCTGCTGGGCGGAGCCAGCCGGTTGCGTCCTTTCTATCAGCTCATGCTGGCGCAGGAGTCTGGGGAGTGGGAAACTGCCCGCGAACTGGCGCGACAGTTGCACCTCAGCGAAAGCGACGTTGCGGAGAAACATTGGGAAGCGATGCAGTGGGCGCGGCAAGTGAGCGGAGGGTGAACCGTTTCTCCTCACCTTTGCACCCCCATCTTGAGAGAAGTTGAGCTTCACCCGTTGGCCCGGAGTGGGCCTCCAGTTACTTCTGTGCAAAATATCGTCGTTTTGGCCCTTGCGCAGAAACGGCTGTGAAGGATACCATTTAGTTGTTCCCTAGTGGCTGCGCTTCCTAGCGAGCCTCCTGCGCCGTTTAGCTCCAGGCGCCTGAAACGGACAAAGATCATTCACCAAAGAAGTTTGCAGTGGCGGGTTTCTACACATGTCCCGTGCACAAGCGCACGAGGCCAATTACTACCCCGGAAGTGCGAGTCTGACGCCCAGGATAAAAGGCAGCACAATACAACGCAGCACAATACAACGCAGCACACAAACTTAAAGAGAAAATGATTATGAATGCTGGACCCGGAGGTCCCTCCGGCGGCGGAGGGAGAGGTAGACGGCGGCGCGGACGGCGCCCCTCGAATCAAAGCGCCCCCCTTGGTGGTCGTGACCGCCAGCAACACAGCGGCATCTACACCGCCCCCATGGATCATAGTTACAGAGCGGGCATGGGCAGCAATAATAACAATAATAAGGGGCCGAGAGGCCGGGGACGCCCCGGCTTTGGACCATCGTATTCGCCGGTGGAACCGGAGCCGCTGCCTATCAACGAAGACGCCACCTCGCGCATCTTTGCTTTCGTGGACGATCTGTTCTTCCAGGCGAAGATTCAGGAGACCGCGCGCAAGCTCAACGTCAAGATGGAATTCGTCAAGAGCGACAAGGAACTGGCGGAGAAGATGAAGCAGAATGGGGAAGAAAAGCCCTCGTTGATCATCTTCGATCTGAACAGCGTCAGCGCCAAACCTCTAATCCTGATTCCGAAACTCAAGGCCAAGCTGAAGAAGGGGACTTCGATTATTGGGTTTCTTTCCCATGTGCAGGGCGATTTGAAGCAAAAGGCGCACGAAGTCGGATGCGACATGGTATTGCCGCGTTCGGCCTTTTCGCAAAACTTGCCGCAGTTGTTGCGGCGGCATGGGGCTCCCGAGGGGGAAGCTGCGAGCTAGCGGGGCAGCGACAATCGTGCGGTTAGCCCTGGGTTGCGTGGACAGGGGGAAGAGCTTTTCACCGCTAAGATCGCAAAGAAGGTCGCGAAGAAGATCCGCTTCACTCTAGGTGAAGGACTCCAGCCTATCCTGGAGGCCATTGCAGACCGCGGCCTCCGATCAAATGCACATGTAAGTGGAAGACTGACTGACCGGCTCGCGGACCCACGTTGAGCACGGTGCGGTAGCCATCCTCGATATTGCGCTGGCGGGCGATGTTGGCGGCAGCGAGATGGCAGTAACCGATGAGTTGGCTGTCCTCGCTACGAGCTTCCTTCAATCCGCGAATGTGTTTCTTGGGAACTACCAACACATGCGTAGGCGCCTGCGGGTTGATGTCTTCAAACGCGTAAGTATGTTCGTCTTCGTAAACTTTCTTGGAGGGGATTTCGCCGTTGATGATGCGGCAGAACAGACAATCGTTCATGGCACGTCCAAGCTTTGAATTTTGACCGTAAACTCGGAGCCGACAATGGGGGAAGGACGCTGACTACTATACCCGAACAGGACTATGTGCAAGCGCGACTGCTAAATATGTCACTGCTCAACTAAACGCACACAGCATAGCACCGAATCGAACGTTTGTGCACACTGGGAACCGTCAATCCAGTTGGACTAGTCAACCGGACTAATCTAATCGGACTAGTCCAGGCGAGCTAATCCAGCCGGACCAGGAAGATGTCCCCTTCCGAAGTGTGGGTATTGTGGGCAACTTCCTCGGCACGTTTGCGGTCATCGTCCTGCACCCGCACGCGCACCCACCAATCCCCGACTGGACTGCCGAAGCATTGGACTTTGGCAGTTTGATAGCGGTGGGATAAGTGGTCCTTAAGCTTATTGGCAGCGTGTTCTTTGTCGAAGGCGCCTATCTGCACCGCCCAGCGCCCGCCATGGTTAAGAGGTGTGGGAGTGTGCAGCACCTCGATGCGTACCCTGGCGACTCCTGCTCCCCAGACATCCACCTTCTTTGCGGCCGCCTGTGAAAGATCGATGATGCGCCCGGACACGAACGGTCCGCGATCGGTAATCTCCACCACGGCGGAATGTCCGGTTTTCAGATTGGTTACGCGAACGGTCGAGCCCAGCGGCAAAGTCAGATGGGCCGCAGTCATGGCATGCATATTGTAGACTTCGCCGTTCGAACTGCGGCGGTGGTTATAAGGGGCGCCATACCAACTCGCGAAGCCGGTCTCGACGAAGAGAGGCTTGTCCTTGCTCACCGGGGTTTCACGAACTTCCTCTTCACGGGAAGTTGGAGGTGAAGCTTCGTGCGAGTCAGTGGTCGATTCAATGGCAGGTTCGTTCGCAGCAATGGCGGGTGGAGGCGGCACATCGATCTTGGCCTGTTTAGGTCCGCCACAAGCGGTCAACAAGGAAGACGAAACACAGAGGACGGCGCACACGCAGAACGAAGTGAGGGGCCGGCTCACTTTGACTCCGGATGAGTCTCCATGTAATCGGCCAGCCGCGCCAGCTTTTCGGCTGCGATGCGCAGGGCCTTGGTGGAGTGCTGGCGGACCGCCGGAACCACTTCCCGGTTCACGTAGTCGACCAGTTCCGCGGTTTCTTTCTCCAGAGTAGTAGCCATCTCGTTGATGGACTGGTTGAGGCGCGCTGAAGCCTCTTCCACCTTGCGGTTGAAGTCGTTCATGGCGATTCCTCGTGAGGGCGAAAACGGCCACTCTTGATTTGCGGACACCAAGCTAGGCTATTATTTCGCGCTGCCGACCGAGGGTCAATGGGGAGCATCCTCGCGTACACTCTGCCGGGCGGATTGGGACGGGCCGTTCGCACAGTACAATGCCGGAAGGTTATGAGTCACGCATCAAACCGCTTGCCGCCAGGGGCGACTTTCGATCGGGTCAGGTTTCGGAAGAACTTGCTGGGGTGGTTTGACGGGCATAAGCGAGATTTGCCCTGGCGGCGGGACCGCGATCCGTATCGGATCTGGCTGTCGGAAGTCATGCTGCAACAGACGCGTGTGGCGGCGGTGATAGATCACTACGAGAGATTTCTGCGGCGGTTTCCCAACATAGAAAAGCTAGCCAGGGCACGAGAAGCTTCCGTGCTGGCCGCGTGGAGTGGGCTTGGCTACTATCGGCGGGCGCGCATGCTGCATGCGGCGGCAAAGAGAGTTGTAGAGGACTCAGGCAGGTTTCCCTCCACGGCTGCGCAGCTGCGCGAGCTTCCAGGAGTCGGCCGCTATACTGCCGCTGCGATTGCCAGCATCGCGTTTAACGAGCCGGTTGCGGTGGTAGATGGAAACGTGGAGCGCGTTTTGCAGCGGCTGTTGGGAAAGCGAATCGTGGGCGAATCATTGTGGCTTGCTGCACAAGAGGCGTTGAGTCCCGACCGGCCTGGCGACTTCAATCAGGCCATGATGGAGTTGGGCGCGACTGTGTGCCTGCCCCGGCAACCGAAATGTCCTTTGTGTCCAGTTTCACGAATGTGTGTTGCGCAGGGGGAATTGCCGGCTCACTCGCGCGGAGCTCGTCAGAAGAAAAAGGAAATCAACTACGCGCTTGATCGCCGCAACGGTTCGATATTTCTGGTGAAGCGCCCAGCCACGGCGTCTTTAATGCCGGGCATGTGGGAGTTGCCCGAGATAAAGGCGAAATCCCGGCCTAGTTTGACCCTGCGCCATTCGATCACGGTAACCGATTACCACGTTGGCGTAGTGGAAACCGCGGCGCCCGATGGGACCGCTGGCCGCTGGGTAGCGAAATCCGGGATCTCGAAGTTACCCTTGACGGGGCTCGCCCGGAAAATCCTGCGTGCCACTAAAGTCATCTAGAATAAATAGTTCTCATGGCAGCACAATGAAGAAGTGGCTTGGCGACATATTCGGAGGGAAACGTATGGCTGCATTGACGGTGGGGACTACGGCACCAGATTTCACGCTGCCCACCATGGATGGAAAGCAATTCTCTTTGAAAGAAGCGCTGGCCCGGGGTCCGGTGTTGGCGGCGTTCTTTAAGATCTCCTGTCCGGTCTGTCAATTTGCGTTTCCCTATCTTGAGCGCATTTTCAAGGCCTACGGCAACCGGAACGTGACCATGGTTGGAATCTCGCAGAACGGGAAAAAAGACACGGCGGCGTTCATCAAGGAATATCGTGTCACGTTCCCGGTGCTGCTGGATGATACCAACTCTTATCCGGCATCGAACGCTTACGGCTTGACGAATGTGCCGTCGCTGTTTTGGATCTCGCCCGATGGGAAGATTGAGATTTCGAGTGTGGGTTGGAATCGCAAAGAGATTGACGAGATCAACCAGAAGGCGGGCGAAACTTCCGGGAAAAAGCTGCCTAGCATATTTAGCCCAAGCGAAAATGTGCCCGAGTTCCGCGCTGGTTGAGGGTCCAAGAATTGACCCGCGGTCGCGGGTTGAGCAGCCCCAACAGCTGATAAACAGCAAACATTCTGAACCACAAAGGACACGAAGGTGCACAAAGGAAATCCGCATCTGGCGTCGCTGGTCTTATGCGCAGTGCTGGTGAGTTCGAGCTTGATGGGAGGTCAGGTGCATAAACCACCGAGCGGCGATGGCGTATCCACGCGATTGCCGGGCACAGCGATTGCCGCGATGCAGCGGATTAATCCGGAGCGCATTCGCGCGCATGTTCGCTACCTGTCGCACGATCTGCTAGAGGGCCGCGGAACCGGGGCTCGTGGCGGCGACATTGCCGCGGAATATATTGGCACCCAGTTCGCACTGGACGGACTCAAGCCAGCAGGCGACAACGGTACTTACATGCAGAAAGTGCCGATGGTGGGCATCACACCGGATCCGCAAACGACCTTTTCCCTGGTTCCGGCCAACCATGCTGCGATCAACCTGAAGGCACTCGATCAGTATGTTGCCTACGACCAGACCCAGCAGCCGCAGTCGGAAGTTGATGCGCAAATCGTCTATGTCGGTTATGGCATCGAAGCGCCGGAATACAAATGGGACGACTACAAAGGCGTCGACGTGCGCGGCAAGGTACTGCTGATGCTGGTGAACGAGCCGCCGTCCGACGACGTGAAATTCTTCAAGGGCAAAGCGCTGACCTACTACGGCCGCTGGACCTACAAGTATGAGGAGGCAGCTCGTAAAGGCGCGGTAGGCGCGAT
The DNA here is from genome assembly GCA_035484735.1 of Terriglobales bacterium. Classification (GTDB taxonomy): domain Bacteria; phylum Acidobacteriota; class Terriglobia; order Terriglobales; family Acidobacteriaceae; genus JABCZH01. The sequence continues at coordinate 53,703 of DATHOQ010000039.1, forward strand.
TCTCATCCACCAGGCCGAGATGGCGAGTTATCCCTGGGAAGTGGTGCGCAATTCGAATTCCGGCGAGAAGGCGTTCCTGAAGCTCGAAGGCGCGCCGGTATTGAAGGTGGCTTCATGGATTCATTTCGATGCGGCAAGAATTCTGGCTGGAAACGCAGGCTTGGATCTGGCCCAAATGCTGGCCGATGCGCGCTCGCCAGACTTTCATCCGGTGCCGCTTTCCGTAAAACTGAAGGCACATATGGTGAGCCGGGTGCGTCCGTTTGAATCGAACAATGTGATTGGCATGCTGCCGGGGAGTGATCGCAAACTCAAGACTGAAGCGGTCATGTACACCGCGCATTATGATCACCTGGGCATTCGACCTGACATGCCGGGCGACAACATTTATAACGGGGCGAAAGACAATGCCACGGGATGCGGCATTTTGTTGGAGGTCGCGCGAGCGTATGCGGAAGCGATGCAGCGGCCGGCACGGTCAATCCTTTTTGCTTCGGTCACTGCGGAAGAGCAGGGATTGCTGGGCTCAGAATATCTGGGCAAACATCCTCCGATTCCGGCAGGCAAGATCAGCATCGACATGAATTACGACGACGTGCCGCCGCTGGGCGCGCCCGAGGAAGTCGAGGTTTCTGGCGCGGAGCGGACGACGTTCTATCCCGTTGTCACGGTGATGGCCAAGACGTTCAGATTGGCGATCCGCCCCGATTCGCGGCCCGAAGCCGGGCACTACTATCGTTCCGACCATTTCAGCCTGGCGCGGGTGGGGATTCCCGCCTTTTCCATCAATGAAGGGGTAAAGTACAAAGGTCATGATGTCGCGTGGGGCCAGGCTCAAGCCGACGAATACACCGCGAAACATTACCATCAACCGAGCGACGAATATAGTCCTGACATGGACTTCATTGGCGACGCGGTAATGGCACGCTTTGGCTTCGCGCTGGGGTGGATGGCAGCGACTCAGTTGAAAGAAGTCGGCTGGCAAAAGGGTGATGAGTTCGAGGCGGCGCGGTTGAAGAGCGCAGGCGAGTAGCTAGAACGAACCTGAACCACAGAGGACACAGAGAAGCACAGAGGGAGAATCGCCGACGTGGTCAGCCTTCCATCACTTTCAGACCCGGACTGACGATCAATCGGGCTTCGGTCGCTTTCTGAACATCTTCCGCTGTTAGTCCGGGCGCGGTTTCCTCGAGCAGCAAACCCTTCGGCGTCACCTGAATCACAGCCATATCGGTGACAATGGTGTTCACTACGCCGACCCCCGTCAGCGGCAGCGTGCACTTCTTCAGAATCTTCGGCTCGCCTTCGCGCGTGGTGTGCTCCATGGCGATAATCACACGGCGCGCCCCGGCGACCAGGTCCATAGCGCCGCCCATGCCCTTCACCATTTTTCCGGGAATCATCCAGTTGGCGAGATTGCCCTTCTCATCCACTTCCATGGCGCCGAGCACGCTGAGGTCAATGTGCCCCCCACGAATCATGGCGAAGGAATCGGCGCTGGAAAAATAAGCGGTGCCTGGCAGTTCGCTCACGGTTTCCTTGCCGGCGTTGATGAGGTCGGAGTCTTCCTGGCCTTCGAGGGGATAGGGTCCGATACCTAACATGCCGTTTTCGCTTTGCAGGATCACGTCCATGCCTGGGGGGACGTAATTTGCCACCAGCGTTGGCATTCCGATGCCCAAGTTCACGTAGAATCCGTCGCACAGTTCGCGGGCGATGCGCTTGACGATGCGCTCGCGCTTGTCGATATCTTTGCCGGGTTTGTTCATGAGTTAGCGACCAGCGGCGGTTCGCACTGTTCTCTTCTCAATCCGCTTCTCGAACAGTTCTCCCTTGAAAATACGCTTCACGTAGACGCTGGGAGTGTGCACGAGGTCCGGTTCAAGTTCGCCGGGTTCCACCAGATGCTCAACCTCTGCAATCGTGACTTTGGCCGCGGTTGCCATCATGGGATTGAAATTGCGAGCCGTCTTGCGGTAAACCAGATTGCCCCACTTGTCGCCTTTCCAGGCTTTTACCAAGGCGAAATCGGCTTTCAGGGCATGCTCCATCACATAAGTGCGGCCGTCGAACTCGCGCGTTTCTTTCTTTTCGGCAACGATTGTGCCCACGCCTGTGGGAGTGAAGAATGCCGGGATACCCGCGCCGCCGGCGCGAATGCGCTCGGAAAATGTGCCCTGCGGGACCAAATCCAGGTCGATCTTGCCTTGCAGAACCATCTGCTCCAGGAGCTTGTTCTCGCCGACGTATGTCCCGATATGCCGGCGAATCTGTCCCGCGGAAAGCAGCAGACCCATGCCCAAGCCGTCGACGCCGACATTGTTGCTGATGGTGGTGAGGTTCTTTACACCTTTGCGCACCAGGGCGCGAATCAGGTTTTCGGGAATACCGCACAAGCCGAATCCGCCGACCATAATGACGGCACCGTCGAACACGTCGCGTACGGCTTCATCGGCATTGGCGACGACTTTGTGCACAAGGAAAGATTCTAAACGAAAAGCTCACACAGAAATAAGGAAGCGAGCCAAACGCGCATTTGTTTGGGTCGCAGAGAACGCGCCCATCGCGCGGCTCGCCCAGATCCTTCACTGCGCAGAAAACGCTTGTTCAGGATGACAATCGCACCTCAGGTCTTGGGAGCTTTCCGCAATTCGCGGGCGCGCTCGAACTCCATCGCCAGATCTCGCGTGTCGAGATTCTCCCGGATGTGGGCCAGCCGCTGCTCGAGCTTGGAGATCGCGCCCGAAAGGTGCTTTTTGTTGGTGAGGGCAATGTCACGCCACATCGAGTATGGGCTGCTGGCGGTGCGAGTCATTTCTCTCAGAGCGCGCCCGCCGGCTTCGAGCAGCGGAGCCTCCTGGCCGTATTCATCCACCAGAGTAGCTGCCAGCGCCGTCGCAATCATTTGCGGTAGATGACTGATCCAGGCGCAGAGTTGGTCATGCTCATCGGCGTCGAGGCTGGCGATGCGAGCCCCGATTCTATCCACCCAATCCAGAAATTCTCCGCTCAAACCTTCGTAGATTTTCTGGCCCCGGACGGGAGTCACAAACCAGGCGGCTTGCTGGAACAGGTCAGCATCGGCAAACTCAATGCCGGATTGTTCTTTCCCCGCCATGGGGTGTCCGGCGAGAAAACGGAGGCCGGCGTTCTTGCCGAACACCGCTTTGGCCTCCTTCAACACCTCGCCCTTGGTGCTGCCGACATCCGTCAGCAGAGTTTTCTGCGGAAGCGCTGGACCGATGCGATGAATGAGGTCGATGATTGCGAGCACGGGCGTGGCCAGCACGACTACCTGGCTGCCCCGCGTCGCCTCAAAAGGATGCGAGAAGCCTTCGTCGATTGCGCCTCGAATGAGGGCGCGATCCAGCACTGCGGCGCGATCGCAGCCGACGATGCGGCCGGTGAAGCCCTGTTTGCGAAGCGCAAGAGAAAACGATCCACCGATCAGGCCGACGCCGACGATGGTGATTTGACGGATCGCCATCAGGCAATCCTGCGGCCGACCGCCGGAGCGATGATGCGCAATTGATCCATGAGCTCGGAGAACTGCGCGGGATATAGCGATTGCGCGCCGTCGGACCGCGCATGATCGGGGTCATTATGCACTTCAATCAGCAGCGCATCAGCTCCGGCGGCGACAGAGGCCCGTGCCATGGGAGCGACTTTGTCCCGGATTCCGATGCCGTGGGAGGGGTCGGATGCCATGGGCAGATGCGAAAGTTTGTGGATGACGGGGATCGCCGAAATGTCGAGCGTATTGCGAGTGTAGGTTTCAAAAGTGCGGATGCCGCGCTCGCACAGGATTACGTTGTAGTTTCCTCCGGCCATAATGTATTCGGCGGAGAGCAGCAATTCTTCCAGAGTGGCCGCAATGCCACGTTTGAGCAGAACCGGCTTTTTGATGAGTCCCAGTTCGCGCAGCAGATTGAAGTTCTGCATGTTGCGCGCGCCTACTTGAAAAATATCCACGTAAGGCAACATGAGGGCAATCTGGGAGATTTCCATCACTTCGCTGATCACAAGCAATCCGAATTTGTCGCCAGCTTCGCGCAGGAGCTTCAAAGCAGCGAGGCCAAGTCCTTGAAAAGAGTAAGGAGAGCTGCGGGGCTTGAAAGCACCGCCGCGAAGCGCGCGCGCACCGGCCTTGGCCACTTGCTCAGCCACGGTAAATAGCTGCTCACGCGATTCCACGGAACAAGGTCCGGCCATGACCACTACATCTTCGCCGCCGATTCGCACACCATTGGAAAACTCCACCACGGTGCCCTGGGGCCGGAAACTCTTTCCCGCCAGCTTGTAGGGAGCGCTGATGCGGTGAACGTGTTCAACTCCGGCGAGAACCTCGAGGTTGCGAATGTCGAAGTCGACACGGTCACCGACCGCAGCCACCACGGTCTGCCGTGCACCCGTCGAGCGGTGAACGGAAAAACCCAGGCCAACCAGGTACTGGATGACCTGCTGGATCTGCTCCTCCGCCGCGGATTCTTGCATGGCAACGATCATAGGAAAAGGCCTTTAGCTTTTAGCCCTTAGCTCTTAGCGTGACGCTCCGTGTAGAGGCCAAAAGCCAAGAGCTAAGAGCCAAAGGCTAAACTTCAATCATTCACTTCTGCATCCAACTCGGTCCCATCTGACGATGAGGCCACAGGGGATTGGGGGGCAATTTCTTGCTGCTGGATCTGGCGCATGATGTCCATGATGCGTTCGTAGATGTTGAGCAGGTCATGGTCAGGCAGCGGTCCCGGATTCGCACGGCGCACGTTCTCGAACACCGCCTGTTCACGATCCGGTTCGTAAATAGGCATACCGGCGACGCGTTTCAATTTGCCGATCTCGTGAGCAGCCTGCGCTCGCTGGCTCAGCAGTTCGACCAGCTTGCGGTCGAGATCATCGATTCGTTTGCGCCACTCGGAGATGTCCATAAACCGGTCCTTAGTCGTTTGTCATTCGTCGTCGGTCTTTTTGCGGCCAACGACTAACGACCATCGACCAACAGCTGTCTTATGAATTCTGCCACAGACTTGGCCTCATTGCCGGGATTGTTCTCAATTGTCTGCACAATGGCGCTTCCTACCACCACTGCGTCCGCGTACTCTCCCACTGCGGCAAACTGGGCCGCCGTAGAGATGCCGAATCCCAGGGCAACCGGCAGCTTTGTGTACTTGCGCAGGCGACGAACCAGCTTTTGCGCATCTTGTGCCATTTCCTGGCGGGCGCCGGTCACGCCAGTTCTGGAGACGGCGTATACGAATCCGCTAGAGACATCGGCGATCCGCTTCAGACGCTCGTCGGTGCTAGTAGGGGCGGCAAGGAAAATCGTGGCCAGGTTACGTTGTCGCATCTGGCGCACATAATCGTCAGCTTCTTCCACCGGCAGGTCGGTGACGAGAGCACCGTCGACGCCCGCGTCTTGCAGGGCGGCGGTGAACTTCTCGTAACCCATGCGCAGGATTGGATTCAGGTAGGAAAAGATGATCAGTCCTGCTTGCGATTGGCGCCGGATTTGTTTGCCAAGCTCGATCACCTGGGTCAGCGAAGTACCGTGCAGAAGAGCGCGCTGGCTGGCCCGTTGAATGACTGGACCGTCGGCCAAGGGATCGCTGAAGGGCACACCCAGCTCAATCACGCTGGCGCCGGAATCGATCGCGGCGAGAGCGATGTCGCGGCTGGTGGCAAGGTCGGGATCGCCGCAGGTGATGTAGGCGACGAGAGCGGGGCGGGATTGGAAAGAAATCGGCATCTTGGCGGCAGCGGCGGAGTCTTCAATCCAACTTCAGGTTCTCCCTCAAAATGCCCATGTCCTTATCACCGCGGCCGGAAATATTCACGATCAGCAGCTCTGACTTCTTCATTCTGGGCGCGCGCTTTATTGCCTCCGCCACGGCGTGGGCCGACTCCAGCGCAGGAATAATACCTTCGGTGCGGGCTAGAAACGTGCAGGCTTCGAGAGCGTGCTCGTCCGATGCGGATACATATTCGGCGCGGCCGGAATCCTTCAGCCAGGCGTGTTCTGGACCGATTGAGGGATAGTCGAGTCCGGCGGAGATGGAATGCGTATTGGCAATCTGACCGTTCTGATCTTGCAACAGGTATGAAAAAGTCCCTTGCAACACGCCGGGCGATCCTCCCGCAAAACGGGCAGCGTGATCGCCGAGAGCACGACCGCGCCCGCCGGCTTCTACTCCGACCAGCTTGACTCGCTTGTCTTTGATGAAATCATAGAAGATGCCGATCGAGTTGGACCCGCCGCCGACGCAGGCGATGATGGCCGCCGGCAGCTTGCCTTCGGCTTTGAGAATCTGGGCTCGTGCTTCGCGGCCAATTACTCGGTGAAAATCACGCACCATGGTGGGATACGGGTGCGCGCCGAGAACGCTGCCCAGCAGATAATGCGTGGTGCGGACGTTGGTAACCCAATCGCGCATGGCTTCGTTGATGGCATCTTTCAGCGTGCGCGAACCCGAGTCCACGCCACGCACCTCTGCTCCCAACAGGCGCATGCGAAAAACGTTGAGTTCTTGCCGGCGCATGTCTTCCGTGCCCATGTACACGACGCATTCGAAGCCGAACAGCGCGCAGACGGTGGCCGTGGCTACTCCATGTTGGCCGGCGCCCGTCTCGGCGATGATTCGCTGCTTGCCCATTCGTTTGGCCAGGAGCGCTTGACCCAGACAGTTGTTGATTTTGTGTGCGCCAGTGTGAAGGAGGTCTTCGCGCTTAAGATAGATCTTCGCGCCGCGGAGTTTTTCAGTGAGACGGCGGGCAAAGAATAGTGGCGTGGGGCGTCCGGCGTAGGTTTTCAGAAGCTCCCGGAGGCGCTGTTGGAACTTGGGGTCGCGCTTCGCTTCATCGTATGCGCGCTCCAGTTCATCGAGCGCGGCCATCAGGGTCTCGGGAACGTAGCGGCCGCCATAGGCGCCGAAGCGGCCCGGTTGTTTTCGTCTTGTGATAGTCGCGGTCGCCATTACGCTTCCTGGTCGGCGTGTCGCACAGCAGCGATGAAGTCACGGACTTTCTTCGGATCTTTCCTGCCCGGACGCGCTTCTACGCCGGTTGAAACATCCACGCCCCAAGGTTTCAGTATAACCATGGCTTCGGAAACATTTGTCGGCGTGAGGCCGCCCGCGACCACGATGCGGAAGTCTGGCTGGAGTAGACGGACAGTTGACGCTGCGTTCGCCCAATCAAAGGTCCTTCCTGTCCCACCGGGTTGTGTTTCGGTGCCGGCATCCAGAAAAATCGCTCCGACATTTTTCTTCACATCCTGATACCACGGGAGACTCGTAAAACGCCCCTGATCACCCAACAGTTCGTTCGCACGCAGAACCATGTACTTCGTCGTCCTGGAGTCCAGCGCAGCGCATTGGGAATGTGGGAACCGCACATGCAACTGGACCCCGGTCAGGCCGACTGTTTCGGCCACTCGGTCCATTTCATCGAGGCTCTCCTCTACGAAGACCCCAACCTTTTCTATTTTTGCCGGCAATTGGCGCACGATGTCGCGTACGGCTTGGTGAGCGACGTTTCTCGGACTCTTTTCGTAAAACACAAATCCCAGGGCGTCAGCGCCCGCATCTACTGCGGTTAGCGCGTCCTCCAAATTCGTGATTCCGCAAATCTTGACCCAAGTCATAAAAATCCAGCTTTCAGCTCTCAGCCTGTGCGACGAGAGTCCGGAGCGCATCTGCCGGAGACAGTGCTTTCATCAATGATTCCCCGATCAGGAACGCGTGGTAGCCTGCCGTCCTGAGACGCGCAATGTCTTTACCGCTCTGGATACCGCTTTCGGCGACGCGCAGGACGTTCTTCGGCATCACGCTGGCTAGACGAAAAGCGGTTTGAAGATCGACTGTGAAAGTTCGTAGATTCCGGCTGTTCACGCCGATCAGGTCGAATCCAACGTCGAGGGCGCGTTCCAGTTCCTTCTCGTCGTGGACTTCGCAGAGCACATCTAGGCTGCGGCCCTTCGCCTTCGTGGCCAGGGTTTCCAGTTCTGCTGGTGACAATGCCGCCACAATTAGCAATATCGCGTCAGCATGGTTGGCGCGGGCTTCCAGCAGTTGGAATTCGTCCACGATGAAGTCTTTTCGCAGACAGGGAAGTTTGGTGGCGGCGGAGGCCTGTAGCAGGTTCCGTAATGAGCCTTGAAAAAACTCGGTGTCGGTAAGGACCGAAAGCGCTGCGGCTCCGGCGGCTTCGAGTTCTGTTGCGAGGCTTGCCGGATCGAAATCGGCGCGAATCAGGCCGCGAGAGGGAGACGCTTTCTTCAGCTCTGCAATGATGGCCGGCCCACTACGGCTTCGCTTCTCCAGCGCCCGCCTAAAACCGCGCGGGACATGCTGCTCGGCTTGCCTCTCAAGCTCCCGCACATCAGCCAAACGTAGAGCTTCGGATACCCTTCTCCGGGTAGCAGTAACAATCTGGTCGAGGCTGGCGGGCATAGTGGGTCCCAAACTGCGGTCATTTTAATTGAGTGGTGCCATCGAAGGGACTCGAACCCCCACACCCTTGCGGGTACATGGACCTGAACCATGCGCGTCTGCCAATTCCGCCACGATGGCAAAAATACTGGGCGATGGCCCTCGCGGGCCATCCGTCAGGAAGAACTACCATTCTACAGGCTGCCGCAGGCTGTTACCAAGTCTAGCCTTCGAGCGGTAGTGGCTCAATTCGAAATCTTATGGAGGAAGTATCCTATGAAACAAGCACCGATAAGATAATCGAGGGCGACTTCCCACCAAAACCACCCCGGTTCCTTAGCGCGGTAGACCCAGCCATTAAGACGGACCCACACTTTCCCGGTACATGTAAATATCACAGCCGCGAAAAGTGAGATGACGCCGAGTATCAGAAAAATATATGGCGGCCTTAGCAAATTGAGCCACTACCCTTCCAGCTTGGCGGTCATGGTGATGTTGGCCTTCAGCACCTTCGATACCGGACATCCGCTTTTGGCGTTGTCGGCGGCCTTCTGGAACGCAGCCTGATCCGCTCCCGGCACGCGGCCGACAACATCGAGATGGCTGGCGGTGATGGTCCAGCCGCTGTCGAGTTTCTCAAAGGTGAGAGTGGCAGAAGTCTCAATGCTCGAAGGCGTGAGGTTTGCCGTGCCCAACTGGACGGAAAGCGCCATCGAGAAGCATGCGGCATGTGCAGCTGCAATCAACTCCTCGGGATTGGTCCCGGGAGTGTTTTCAAAGCGTGTGGTGAAAGAATAAGGGGTGTTGGCCAGTACGCCGCTGGCGGAGGAAACCGATCCCTTGCCGTCCTTGAGCCCGCCCTTCCAGATAGCACTTGCCTTGCGTTGCATTCGAATCTCCTGTTGTACGGAAGTTTGATGACTTAACTATTGTAGATGGAAGTGGCGGATGTGTCAGGAGAGCGGCAATTGGCATCTAGCATCTAGCCATGCGTATTTGTTGGCAGATCGTGGAACCTTGGTGGCTAAATGCCAGGTGCTAAATGCCAAGTGTGGGTTTTAGTAGAAGTCCGAGCAACTCAGGTAAAAGCCGCAGCGTGGGCAGCTCAGCTTGCAGCGGTGTTCTTTCAGTTGCGCGGCGCAGTTGGGACAAAAGCTGGAAGCCGTCAGAGTTGCGAGCTTCGGAGCTTCGGGCAGAGTGTTTCTCAAGTTTGTTGCCGGAGGTCGGAGCTCGCTCATGACGGAAAACCTACCATTACGGTCTAGTCGACGCAATGACAATTCCGGTGCGGGTCTGTGAGCCGGCTGCATGAGTCTGAAATTCCAGAGTCTAAAGGCCCTTTTCGTGGGTATTTGTGAGTGCGCAACATTAGTCTAAAATCGATGCGGGAGCAATGAATGTTCTTCGAGCAGTTTTATCTGGGTTGTCTGGCCCACGCGTCCTACATGCTGGCGTCTGAAGGCGAGGCGGTAGTAGTCGATCCCCAGCGCGATGTGGATATTTATCTGAAGGCCGCGGAAGAGCAACAAGTAAAGATCCGCCATATTTTTGAAACCCATCTTCACGCCGACTTCGTTTCTGGACACAACGAGCTGGCGGCACGAACCGGAGCGACCATCTATATGGGCGCCAGTGCCGGCGCAGCGTTTCCTCATGTGGACGTACGTGACGGTTTTGATCTGCGGGTGGGTAAAGCCCGCATCTCCGTGCTGGAAACTCCGGGGCATACGCTGGAAAGTGTTTGTCTAGTGATTGTGGACGAAGAGAAGTCTTCCAAACCCTGGGCGGTGCTGACGGGAGATACACTCTTCCTGGGTGATGTCGGGCGCCCCGATCTTTCGAAGACCCATACGCCGAAGCAACTGGCGGGCTTGTTGTATGACAGCCTTCACAACAAGCTTCTGAAGCTATCGGATGACGTACTGGTGTATCCGGCACATGGCGCGGGATCGCTCTGCGGGCGCAATATGCGCGCCGAGCGTTCCTCGACCATAGGAACCGAGCGGTTGACTAACTATGCGTTGCAGATCGAGAGCAGGGAAGAGTTCGTCCGGCAGTTGACGGAGAACCTGCCGACGCGTCCTGAGTATTTCTTGCAGGATGCGGAGATCAATCGCGCGGGCGCTACATCGCTCTCCGAGCTGCCAGCGTTAGCGCCGATTATGGCGATTGAACTGAAAGCCCTTCTCGATGATGGAGTAATCGCTCTTGATGTACGTCCTGGCGATCAGTTTGCAGCTGGTCATGTACCGGGCGCGATTAATATCGCACTGTCTGGCCAGTTTGCTACTTGGGCAGGGACGGTAATGGGCTTGTCGGCGCGGCCGGTGCTGATTGCGGAATCGCCAGAGCAGTTATCCGAAGCTCACTTGCGGCTGGCTCGTGTGGGAATCGAAGATGCGCGTGGATACTTGAAAGACGGAATCGCCGGCTGGAAGCAGGCAGGTCTCCCGCTCGCTGATACGCCGCAGATTTCGGTAAAAGATCTCCAGCGCCGGTTGCTGGCTGATCAATCACGCGTGCTCGATGTTCGCAGAGAGCCGGAATGGCAGGGCGGACACATCGAAGAAGCGGCCTGGTGGCCGCTGGACAATTTCAAAGTCGCCGCGCCGGAAATCGATCGCGATGCTCCGGTCGCGGTTCACTGCAAGAGCGGCTATCGCAGCATGATTGCGTGCAGCCTGCTGCAACGCGCCGGATTTCGCAACGTCACCAACGTTGTCGGCGGGTTCGACGCCTGGCTGCTGGCGGGATTGCCGGTTGAGCGCGAGAAGCCGGTGGTCGCATGATCGCTTCAAGGTAGGGTCCCCAACGGTTTCGCTACGATTCACGCTATGCTAACCTTGTGACTGCTAGTTCTTCAGCCGGGATGGCGGAATTGGCAGACGCAGCGGACTCAAAATCCGCCGGGCTTCGGCCCTTGGGGGTTCAAGTCCCCCTCCCGGCACCAGCGCCATATCCTCAACAATTCGCTCCCTTGCAGATGTGGTGCATACTAACCTGAACGTATTTAGGAGACTTTCAATGGCTCTACTCAAGACTTCCAATCCAGCGTTGTCCGGCGACGCATTTCGCGTCGGCGGTGCAGTGCTTGGCGACACGATGACTGTCTCCGGTACGGTTAACAAGACTGGCATTTTGTTGATCTGCGCGGTGGCTACCGCGGCCTGGAGTTGGAATCTGTTCACGCGCTCTCCTGAGGCTGCGCTGCCGCTTCTCGTCGTCGGAGGCATTGGCGGTTTCATCGCCGCACTAGTAACCATATTTAAGAAAGCCTGGTCTCCGGTGACCGCGCCTATGTATGCACTGCTGGAAGGATTGGTACTGGGCAGCGCCTCGGCCATGTTGGAGGTGCGTTTTCCCGGGATCGCCATGCAGGCCGTTGGCTTGACGTTTGGCACGCTGGTGGCAATGCTACTCGCCTACCAGTCCGGGATCATACGCGCCACCGAGAAATTCAAAATAGGGGTGGTGGCGGCTACGGGCGGAATTGCCGTCTTCTATCTGATCCAGTTCGTGCTCGGGTTCTTCGGCGTTCATTTCGCGGCCATCAACGGCTCGGGCGCGCTCGGGATCGGTTTCAGTGTGGTGGTGGTGATCGTTGCAGCCCTCAACCTGGTGCTGGATTTCGATCTTATCGAGAGTGGAGCCCGTGCCGGCGCCCCTAAGTTTATGGAATGGTACGGCGGCTTTGCGTTGATGGTCACTCTCATTTGGCTTTACTTTGAAATACTGCGACTGCTCTCCAAGCTCCGCAGCCGAAACTAGGTAGAAACCTGTGGGATAGTGGCCGGTCTCCATTCCACAATGCCCTATTTGCCTCCATGTTCCCGAGATTCGATCCCCAACTCACCTATGAAGTTGCTTGTGGTTGCACTGCTTTTGCCGGCGATAACATTGCGTCATGCCCAAAACAATGATGCAGTCTGTAGTCGGTCAACTCCAGAAAGAGCGCACCCGGCTGCAGAATGAATTGCACCGCGTAACCGCTGCCTTGACCGCCTTCGGGAAGGTCTACTTGAAAGGGAATAATCCGGCACATGCAACCACCCGGAAGAAGCGAACCATTTCGGCTGCAGGACGCAAGAAGATCGCAGCGGCGCAGAGGGCGCGATGGGCGAAGGTTAGAGCGGCGGCTAAGAAATCAGGTTCACGTCCGTCTTAGAAGACTTAGCTACAACCTAACAACATGCGGGCTGATCAGGGTCCGTAACCACTCGGCTGCTAGAGCGGTAGATGCGCTGGCGTTATACGTTACCGAGTCGGCCCCTAAGCGTAGGTTTCGCACCAAAATTTCTTGCTTTATCGGCACCCAAATGGCGCTATAATTTATCCATGTACCGCTGGCTGGCAGTTGCGGCTCTGGGCGTGGCTTTGGTGGCGATCCCAGTTTTGGGACAACGGCGCGGCGGCGGCAGTGGGAGCTTCGGTGGCCATGCCGGTTTTGCTTCCCACGGGTCATTTGCAGGCGGCGGAATGACGGGCAGCCGCGGATTTGGGTTTTCAGGCTCTTCTCGAAGTCCTCACTTCGGTAGCGGATTTAATCGGCCATTCTTCAATCATCCTCACTTCGTCACGCGTCGGTCCCATTTCGGGTACGGCGGATATTACGGATATCCCTACTACGGCTACCCCTACGATTACGACGATAGTGGCTACTACCCCTCTGACAATTATGTGGATTACGGAGCGTATGCGCCGGATCAGGGAGATCAACAGCAGCAACAGGCGGAAATCAATCGTCTAGAAGACGAAGTTGCGCGGCTTCGGCAAGAGCGCTCATCGAGTGTGAGATCTCAGGCTTCGTCTATACCCGATCCGCAATCGTTGACCGAACTGGTTTTCCGGGACAAGCACACGCAGGAAGTACAGAACTACGCCATCGTCGGGCAGACATTTTGGATTTTCGACAGCCAGCAGCCCAAGAAAGTCTCTCTTTCTGAGCTCGACGTCCCGGCGACGATCAAAGCGAATGATGCTCGCGGCGTAGATTTCCAGTTGCCCCGGTAGTGTCTTGTCTCCTTAACCGCTCAAGGCGGAGCGGTAGATACCCTGGAGAAATACGTTGCTGATTTCGCGCGCCACCGTGGCTGCATCGCCGTCCACCTGCGGGTTATACCAAGTGTGCAAGCAGTTAATACCTCCGAACAGACCCATGCCGGTCCGGAGAAAATCGAAGAACCTTGATCCCTCTTCCTACAGATTTTAACGCTGCTACATATTTCGTGGATCGCAATGTCCGCGAAGGCAGAGGCGTCAAAACTGCATTGGAATGCGGCGCGGAGCGAGTGAGTTACCGGCAACTGCTGGAGCGCACTAACCAGTCCGGCAATATGTTGCGGCAACTCGAGGTGCGGCCGGGGGAACGAGTAGTGCTCATTCTGCCGGATGCGCCCGAATTCCTCTATTGCTTCTTCGGGGCCATCAAGATCGGCGCAGTCGCAATTCCAACCAACACGCTTCTGAAACCGGCCGAGTACGAATACGTCCTCAACGATACTGAGGCGCGAGTGGTGCTAATCAGTGATGCCTTGCTTCCCCAACTAACAGCGATTCCGCGAGAGCGTCTCCGGTATTTGAAGGAGATTGTCGTGTGCGGTGAGATGTATCAACCGCATCTCTCGTTTCACGAACTGGCGAGCAGCACGTCTCCGGATATGGAAGTACAACCTACCTGCAAGGATGATGCTGCCTTTTGGCTCTACTCTTCGGGCAGTACTGGATCGCCGAAAGGCTGCGTGCATCGTCATCGGGACATGGTTGTCTGCTCGGAGTTGTACGCCAAGGGGATTCTACGGATGAACGACCGCGACCGCTGTTACAGCGTGGCGCGACTGTTTTTTGCCTATGGGCTGGGGAATGCCGGCTACTTTCCTTTGTCTTGTGGTGCTACTTCAATTCTATCTCCGGCGCGGCCGACTCCAGCCGGCATCTATGCGGACATCGAACGCTACCGTCCGACTTTGTTTTTTTCGGTACCCTCGAATTACGCTGCGCTGCTAGCTCATCAGCGGGAACCGGGAAGCGATTTTGATCTTTCCAGTGTGCGTCACGCAATTTCCGCCGGCGAAGCTCTTCCAGCGCCCCTGTTCGAGCGCTTCAAACAACGTTTCGGAGTGGAGATTCTCGACGCCTGGGGATCGACTGAAACCTTGCAAATGGCGCTCTCGAATCGTCCCGGAGAGGCCCGTCCAGGATCCAGCGGCAAAGTGATCCCTGGCTACGAGGCCAAGCTGGTCGACGAGCATGGCGAAGAAGTTCCATGCGGTGAAATCGGGAGTCTATTTATCAAAGGTGACTCCACCTGTGCTGGCTATTGGAACCAGCCGGAGAAAACTTCAGAGACTTTTCACGGAGACTGGTTTCGCACCGGCGACAAATATCAGCAAGATGAGGAAGGCTACTTCTGGTATGCCGGGCGCGCGGACGACATGTTCAAAGTGAATGGCCGCTGGCTGAGTCCCACCGAAGTGGAAAGTGCGCTGATCGCTCATCCAGCGGTGCGCGAGGCGGCTGTTGTCGCCCGTGAGGATGAGCACGGCCTGATCAAACCCGCTGCCTGTGTAGTGGTGAATCCTGACGTCAAGGCCGACGACGCGCTGGCCAATGATCTGCAAGATTGGGTGACGCAGCGCATCGGCGCCTACAAACGGCCGCGCTGGATCAGTTTCCTTTCGGATCTCCCCAAGACTGCCACGGGAAAAGTGCAAAGGTTCAAACTACGTGAGTTGCAGGCGGAGCAAGCCCAGAGCCGTTTCCCGACGGAGCAGCTATAGGATTGTACAGGCGTTGATCGCGCATCGTATTTCGCTATGTGGCCACCCTTGCTATTCTGCACCACCTCGTTCCCGCAACAGCGTGACCGCCTTGTTTTCATTGCCGGGAAACAGCAATGCGTATCCCAGAGGCGTGCACTCCACTACTTCGCCGGGCCGCTGATAGTGGCCGGGAAGTTTCACGCGAACCGATAAGTCCGCGCCGCGGTCCAACAATAATTGCGCAACGGGTAGTCCCCAGTCGCCATATTGCGTCACTGCGTGAAAGATGGGTGTCTGCCCGCCCACTCCGGCTTCATCGACCAGCGCGCGGGAGTTGACGTCAGCGCCGCGATCAAGAAGCAACGTCGCGGCCTCAGGGATCCCGTACTCAGCGGCGACGTGTAGCAATGTCGCTCCGCGAAGCGAGAGGCGGCGCGCGCCGGTAATGCCGATGTCAAGATCGGGGAATCGCATGTTCACCAGCGTAGGATCGGAATCAAGATGCTTGGCTAAGAGATCGATTCGGCCACGGAGTAAGTCGAGCACCGGAGGCACGGCGTATTTGGTAACACCACCGGCGTCGA
This sequence comes from Terriglobales bacterium, assembly GCA_035484735.1. Classification (GTDB taxonomy): domain Bacteria; phylum Acidobacteriota; class Terriglobia; order Terriglobales; family Acidobacteriaceae; genus JABCZH01. Next base: position 69,468 of record DATHOQ010000039.1, read on the forward strand.
GCAGAATATCGATGCAGGCACCGAGTTGGGTTGAACGCCCGTAGCTGAGGATGACTTGATCGAGCGCCGTGCCAGGATACTTACGGTCCGGCTTGGCGCAGTTTGGATTGGCGCCATGATCCAGCAGCCATTGGATGGGCGCTGGCTCTACGGTCTCGCACGGAGCGAAGAGGATCGGGAAATATCCATTCCATTCGGCGTTCACATCTGCGCCGCGTGAGACGAGAAGTTCCATCATCGGAATGCGATGACCAAACAATGCAGCTCGCATCAGCGGGCCATCGCCACCCTGCTGTACATCGGAACCGTTATCGATCATCCACTTTGCGATCGCGAGTCTTGCCGGACCAGGCGGCTCCCATGGCACGCGGCATTCGGCAACCCAGGTCAGCGGGCCGTTCTTGTTGTAGCCTAGCGGAGCGCCGTGCAGGGCAGGGTTACGAGTCATGAGAGTCTTGACGTGCTCGAAATCGTTGGTGTCGATGGCGCGCTTAAGTTCCCCGGTCTCCTCGAGTGAATCGACGTAGGTTTTGAGTTTGGGCCAACTGGCAAATCCATAAAGACGGGCGACCTTGAACTGGGCGTCGGTGAGCGACTCGGCGCCTCCGGCCTCGAGCAGGTCTTTGGCCTGATCTTTCAAGTGGCGGAGATTAGGACGGTCGGGAAGCGGGCGAGGCACTTCTGGAGAATTGGTCGACATGGCGACCTCCTTTCATTTTTAGCGCCCGTTGTCCGCAGGTCGGGCTGAAAGAAGGATCGCTAAAGCATGGTACTGAGAGGTGGGCTTCTACCCTTTCCGCGGACCGGATGCGTCCCTTAACGCTGGGAGGAATGCTACCACAGAGGACGCTTTGTTCTGAATTCGTAACAAATCGAAGATTTTCGTTTCTAGCGGTGAAATCCGGTTGATGATGACAGAAATTCGTAGAATCCACGCGCCAGTTCGCTCTGCCTTATGCTCGGTCGCCTAAGTGACACCCCCACACCGAAGCGCCTGTGTGAGCAGCCGTTGGGGCCGTCACAGGGACTCCGAGAGTCCCTACAGAGAAAGGTGCTGAAAATGAAAACACTCTTCGTGTGTCTCGTAGCAGTTCTGTTCTTCGAGGTTACATCCCTGGCGCAAGTATCGCCAATTACTGGTTCCAACGAGGTCCTAAGCGGCTTGGGAGCGGCCACGCCGTCCGAGAGTTTTATTGATGCTTCCACTGACACCGCGGACTTCCCCGATATCTGCAAGCAAATCAATGTTACCCTTGCGGCGTTTCAAAGCCAAACTCCCGCCCCGGCAACGCCCGCGGTGACGGTCGACGCCCGCGGCATTTACGGAACAACCGCGAACCCTCTGTCGTGCAGCATTAACCCGTTCAATAACATATCGGGCCTGACCGGCAGATTGTTATTGGGCGGAGGCGTGATTCCGACAAAAGCCCAATGGGTGGTGCCAAACCGCTTTTGGATTGAGGGCATTGGCCTGAGTGGCTCGGGCACGCTTATGAATACTGTCATACAGGCTTCTGGTACCTGGTGTCCGAGCGGGGCCATTTCAATGACCATCTATAACGGCTCTTCAAGCACTGGCTGCCCTGTCGTTTACATCGGCAACAACACCCAGGACATTTTTGCCGCTGGCATCAAGAACCTCACCATCGATTGCAATTCTGTGACAAATTGCATCGGCGTTGGTTCCGGTTCTGTGCAGGAAGGCAGTGGCATTGATAGCGTGGCTTTTATCAATCAGGAACTGGCGTGCATCGACTTTGACAGCTTGCTTTCGACTGCCGGCATCTCCAACCCATTCATTCGCAACGCGAACTGCACTTTCGTTGCGTCTGCCGCTGTGGCCAGCGCAATCGGAATTCAAGTGTACGCCGGGGATGGACCGGCGGAGATCAGTAACGTCACTGTTTCAGTCCCCAACGACAGCAGCGGGTACATCATCCAAGACTGCCTGTTTCTCCGGGCGGCAATCGCCACGGATGTCAATTTTCTGCATTGCGAACATGCAGAGTATGGGATCCAAATCGGCGACAGCAATTTGGCATCCGGAGCGTTGCCTACGGTTGGGGTCAACATTCACGGGTTCACGTCGGCAAATTTAGGGAACCCAAGCAGCCACGCCGGCGCAGGAATCTTGATTGAAAACAACACGAATAGTGCAAGTCTGGTTCCGGAATACATCTCCATTGAGGGTGTGGCGATGGACCCGGTGCCGAGCGCGGGCGAAACTATCGACGACCAGGTGAATAACATCTTGGTCACGGATCAGGTCGTCGGGCAGTACGACATAGGCACTTCGACCGGTCCCCTGATCAGCACCAGTTCAAACTTTCCATTAATTCTCGCGCGGGTCACACACTCCGCTCTGACTTCGGCTCCTCTGAGCAGTGCACCTCTGGGGTCGGTTCTTTATTGCAAGGACTGTACGTCTCCTAGTTCGCCGTGCAGCGGTAGTTCAACCGGCGCATTCGCGGTGCGTCAAAACAGTAGTTCACCTGCCTGGGTATGCAAGTGAAGGCAAGTCAGCGATAGCTGGGTAGGATGGGAATGTTTTTCCGTCCCGCCCGGCTTCGCGGGCGCTCTGTCGGTTAGGGCGACAGAAAGATGGCGCTCAAGACCTAGTGTCTTGTGCCGTTGCTGATTGGTGGCAGGAAGCGTTCGTCTTGCAGCGCTTTGGTCTCGCGAGTTTCTAACTCCGCCTGACGAAGCTGGGTGGCTTGTTCGGGACTGGTTCCAGGTTTGAGTTCCGTCTTTTCGCAGAAATAACGCCAGCCTGCCTGACGGTCTTCCATAGTCTGACCGCTCTCGTACTGCTTCGCGGTGGTTTCCGCGTTCTGCTTGCCTTTGATCACGGCCGCGACCCCACCCGATTCATAGGTGCGAACGTTGTGGCGAATAATCGCGTAGGAAGTTTTGAGATCTTCGCTGATCAAACAGACTCCAGTCTGCGGTAGGGGAAGTACGATAACGCGTGCCGGCCCAGGTTCGGTCACCGGCACGCTCGCTGTGAAAGTTACCGCTTAGAGCGGTCGGACGTTTTCAGCTTGCCAGCCTTTTGGCCCCTTGGTTACATCGAACTCCACGGTCTGGCCTTCCTGCAGGCTCTTGAAACCGCCCGCCTGGATCGCCGAGAAATGGACAAATACATCTTCGCCAGTCTGACGGCTGATGAAGCCGTAGCCCTTGGCATCGTTAAACCACTTTACTGTTCCTTGTTCTGCCATATTGTTTTGTTACGGATGTTCCTTTCGATCAGTTTACGCTGAAATGACTCGGAAGTACGAAGGGCAGGTCCTAGCTGGTTGGCAAGAAGTTGCTCTACAACCGATTCTAATCAAACGCATATATAGGATAGCAGAGAAGCCGGGGAATTAGCAAAATGCAGGAGGTCGGGTTTGCAGCCCCAATCTCAATTTAGTGATCCTTCTTGCACTTCGCGGTTACGAGTTTCCGACCGTCAAGGGTGCGAAGTGTTTGCAGAGATCGCGAGGATGATCTGGAATCAGCGCCTTGCGGCACGTTAGTAATCTCCCCGAGGTTACAGTCGTGACAGGAAACCCTCGAAGGTGCCATTGCTGTAGGGTCTTGTAAGGAGGCAAGCTATGAGCTGGCGCGAAGCCCTAGTACGCGCCGGGGAGAGGGAAGATGAGAGAGTTTCTGGGCAGACTTTGGTCGCAAGAGGAGGGCCAGGATGTTGCTGAATATGCCGTTATGCTAGCCGTGATCCTGGTGATCGTTGTGGGCACGGTCAAGTTGATCGGCGCGAATTCCAACAACGTGTTTTCCAGTGTAGCGAGCTCGATTGGGAGTTAGGCGCGATTTGCTGTCTCCGCGCAATCTACCGCCGAGTGCGCGGAGGCCCGCAGCGAACAAACTTAAACACCTGCACGCCTTGAGCCCAGTGTCCGGCAGTGCTGATGTATGCTGAGTCACGCAGTCACTCTTGACGGACGGCTCGGCATACATGTCCCAAAATTACTTCTGGCAGGTCTCTCCACTCGAAGAACAACAAGCACAATCCGGTAAGGCGTATCTGGAATTTTTGCGTGTGCCGGCCATGAGTGCCGGCCTTTACGTATTGCCTGCGGGCGGGCGCGATCCTCAATCTCCGCATCAGGAGGACGAGATGTATTACGTGGTCCGGGGAAAGGCGCAGATGAAAGTTGGGGCTGAGAGTCAGCCGGTGGGTGCGGGCAGCGTTATTTTTGTCGAAAAGCGAGTCGAGCACCGCTTTTACAATGTCACGGAAGAGTTGGTGGTATTAGTGTTCTTCGCGCCGGCGGAAACGACTTAGGGGTAACGTCTTGGGTGACCATGAACTTCCACATCAACCCCATGGCAAACGAAGACTGGCCCGCGGTGCGGGACATCTACGCCGAGGGTATCACTACGGGAAATGCCACATTCGAGACTGATGTTCCCGATTGGACAAAGTGGGATAGCGGGCATCATGAAGAATGCCGCCTCCTGGCGAAAAACGACGAAGAGATTCTCGGTTGGGCAGCTCTCAGTCTGGTGTCGACTCGCCACGTTTATAGAGGTGTGGCCGAGGTCTCAATCTACGTTGCACGATCGGCGCGTGCACGCGGAGTTGGCAAGGCACTTCTCATGGCGCTGATCGAAGCTTCCGAACGCCGCGGAATATGGACACTGCAAGCCGGCATCTTTCCGGAAAACGTTGCCAGCATTCAGTTACACAAGTTGTGCGGTTTCCGCGAAGTCGGCTTGCGGCATCGGGTGGGCCAGTTGGCCGGGGTTTGGAGAGACGTTTGCCTGCTGGAGCGCCGCAGCGGCATCGTCGGAGTTTGAGTCTGGACGCTCGAATTAGACCGTCGCTTGCTGCATGAGCTCGCACAATGCCGAAACAGAAGACCCTTGCCGCTGTCGTCAAAGCCCTGCAGAAGTTTTATGGCCAGCCCAAGCCGCCGAAGATCACAGACCCTCTAGACCTGATCTTGTGGGAGAACGTTGCCTACCTCGTGGATGACGAGAAACGTGGCAAGGCATTTGCCTTGCTCAAGAAGAAGGTCGGAACCCGAGCACCGCAAATCCTCAAAGCCTCGGATGCTCAACTGGAAGAAGCCACTAGATTGGGAGGGATGCTTCCCGAGGTGCGGGCGCAGCGGCTGCGGCAAATTGCCGAACTGGCCCACTGGGTATTCAAGGATGACTTGAAATCAGTCCTACAAAAACCTTTGGCAGAGGCTAAGAAAGCGCTCAAGAAATTTCCCTCTGTCGGCGACCCTGGAGCGGAGAAGATACTCATGCTGACTCGCAGCTATCCCGTGCTGGCGCTGGAGTCGAATGGGCTGAGGGTGCTGCTACGGTTGGGGTTTGCCGAGGAAAAGAAAAGCTATTCAGCCAGTTATCGTGGGGTGCAGGAAGCGCTGAGGGAGCAACTTCCGTCCGATTTCGACAGTGTCATTGCCGCGCACCAGTTGCTGCGTCAACACGGGCAGGAGGTGTGCAAGCGGTCGCAACCGTTGTGTGAGGGCTGTCCGCTGAAACAGCAGTGTGACTACTTTCAAACCACCTACTGACCGTTCTTACACAGCTACTTTCCATATACCAGCACCACAAAACTGTCGGGCAGAATGGTGCGCCGCGGGTGCGGGTTGTCCTCAGTGGGCGCGGGAGGTGGCCCGAACTTCGCGGTAACGAAGTAGACATTGTGAGATTTTTCGTCGAGTGCCATGGTGCGCGCCCCCGGCTGCGTTGGCACATTCCCCACAACGCTGAACTTCGCCGGTGAATCTTCGTGGACCACGGTGAGAACGCCCTCTCCACAGGAAGCAAAGGCCAGCCCGGTCCCGTGATCAAAGGCATTGGCATCAACGCCCTCGCCGATCGGAGGCGTGGCGATCACCTTGCCCGTGTCGGCATCGACGACCGCCATCATCTTGTTGTCGCAGCCGGCAAACAGGCGGCGGTTCTTGCGGTCGATGGCCAGACCACTCGGCTCCTCACAGGGCGCGAGCGGCCAGCTTGCTTTAACCTCTAGCTTCGCCGGATCGATGGCGTCGATCTGGCTCTTATCTTCGATGTTCACGAAGATCTCGCCCTTCGCGTCGCTGACCGCAAACTCTGGCTTTCCTTCGAGCTTAATTGTGCCCAGCACCGTGCCAGCAACGGCGTCGATGGCCGTGGCGTCATGACTTCGCCCGTTGAAAGCAAAAACACGTTTGGTCGCTGGGTCGTAGAGAATGGCGTCCGGGTTTTCCCCGGCTTTGACCTTGGTGATCGCCTTTAGCGTCTTCAAGTCAAAAATCGTGACCGTGTTCTCGCGCCCGTTACTGATAAAGCCGCGGCCCAACTCCGGCGCGAGCGCGATGCCATGGACGCCGGGCGTATCAGGAATGTCTCCCACTGGCTTGCCCGAGTCGGCATCGATCACGATGACGTGTGTGGCGCGGGAGATGTATACACGCCGCGCAGAACTGTCGAGGGCAAGATAATCCCAGCCACCGTCGCCACCGAGCGGGTAGGTGTTGATGAGGTGGTAATTCGGAGCGGCTGCCATGGTGAATGTGGCCGCAAGCAACACCGACAAAACGAAGCCAAAGAACTTACTTCTTGTGAGCATGATGTGTCTCAATGTCCGGGTTATTTGCTGATCACGCCGCAAGCAATGCGGTCGCCGGAGTTGCCGGAAGGATCAGTCTTATTGTCATCGGCTTTGGCGTGAATCACCAGCGCAGTTCCGCCGTTCGAGAACAGCGAATGATTGTCAGTGCCGAAATTTACGCCAGGAATGTCGGAGGTAAATGAGGCCTTGCCTTTCGCGTCCACGGTGAAGTTCTTCAGGTCGCCGGCATGGTGGCCGTCCGGATTATCCCAGCCGTGCTTCTTGCCGTCAGGATTGAAGTGTGGGCCCGCTGATTTGAAGTCCGGCGGATCACATTTGGCATTCTGGTGAATGTGAATCGCATGCTCGCCGGGCGGCAGTCCGTGGAGGCTGGCCTTGATCTCCACCGCACCTTGCTTGTCCCAAAGAATAGCCGTGCCAACGCTGTTGCCCTGTGCGTCCTTCAGTTCAACGTGCGTCTTGGCGGTCGCAGGAAGTGAGAAGGCCAGTACTGCAAGTGAGAGCGCCGGGTAAAGGAGTATGCGTGGCATGGGGAAATTATAGCTCACCTTTTCCGGGCATGGATTCGTGGGTACCCAATGAACGCGCTTGTCCACAAGCTGGTGGAGTATACTGCGATGAAGTTTTCAATTTCTTCAGGGAAGAATTGCAATTATGTCCGTGAGAGTGGCTGAAGAGGTATCCCCGCAGGTTTCCGCCGACGATTTCCAGGCGCTGGAACAAAAGGTCTATCGCACCATTGAGCTCTATAAGGCAGCGCGCGAAGCCCGGACCGTGGCCGAACGCGACGTCAACCGATTACGGGAGCAATTGGAAGAGCGCGAGGAGGAAGTCGAAACCTTGCGCCGCCAAATGGTGCAATTGCGCCGCGAACGCGAGGAAATTCGCGGCCGTGTGGAGAAAATGCTACAGCACATCGAAACGGTTGAAGAACAGCCGGCTGCGAGTTGATTGATTTTGCTTTCCCGCGGCCGTTGGGAGGAGCAAAATAGGCTATGGCAATCGCGACCAAACCAGCGCCGGGCAAGGATGCTGCCAGCAGCGTGCGGGTGGAGATCTTTGACCAGGCCTATAATCTGCGCGGTTCCGATCCTGAATACATCCTCAAGCTAGCCGAATATGTGGACGGCAAAATGCGTGCTGTGGCCGAGCAGACTCACACGGTCGATACCGTGCGCCTGGCGGTGCTGGCCGCGCTGAATATCGCCGACGAATATCACCTGCTCAAACGCAATCAGGACAGCGGGACGATCGATTACCTGAAGCGGGCGAATAATCTGGCAAACGCGCTGGATGAAGTGCTCGAGGAAAAGCGTAAGGCTGGATAGCGTGCCGCCTGCCAAGTCTTTTGTTGCCTTTGTGTCTCTCTTTCTCGTTAGTACTGCGTTCGCTCAAGAAGCAACCATCCGCAGTCAATCCAACGTGGTTCTCGTACCGGCGCTGGTGAAAGATGCGCATGGGCACGCAGTCTATGGGCTGCAGGCCCAGGACTTCATCGTGGAAGATAGCGGTGTGGCGCAGGCTGTGCATCTGGATGAAGCAGCCGAAGCTGAGCCGATATCACTGGTCATTGCCATTCAGAATGGGCGCGAAGCTTACCGAGAATTTCCCCGGATCAGAGGTTTGAGTACCATGATCCAGCCGATACTGGATCAAGAAGGAACGCTGGCGGCTGTGGTTTCATTCGACAGCAAAATCGAACTTTCGCAGGATTTCACCGACGACCAACGCCTGGTTGGCAACACGCTAAAGACTTTGCAGCCCGGCGACGGTGGCGCGGCGATTCTTGATGCGGTGAAGTACTCGCTTAACTTGTTGGATAAGCAGCCTGCGGGACGGCAACGCGTGCTTTTGTTGGTCAGTGAAACCCGCGACCATGGAAGTCGCTTTGCCAAGATCGACGACGTGGTGACCGCGATTGGGGAGACTAATACGACGGTTTACACTCTGGCATTTTCGCCGGCGCGGTCGAATGTGCTTGATACCGTACGCGGCAACAACAAAGACGAGATGAATGCGGGACCTGATCTGCTTGCGCCGTTAAGGCTAATCCGAGAGGCGATGCGGAAGAACACGCCTAAGGCAATCTCGTCGATGACCGGCGGCGAGCACGCCTCGTTTGAATCCCAAAATGGCTTCGAGACGCGGTTGCTTGATTTCACCAATCACTTGCACAGCCGATATCTGCTAAGTTTTCAGCCTCAAGATCCACATCCTGGCCTGCACGAGTTGCGGGTACGGTTGAGGGATACAGGGAAAGGCGAAGTTCTGGCCAGGGGCAGTTATTGGGCAAATGGCCCATCGCAATGAGCTGTTTTGTCTGCTTACTAAAGTCGCTGGCAAACGGAGTGCCAACTTTTTGTGCCCGTCCCCTTGCTAATCTCCGCCGACTTGCCTAGGATGCAAAATTGAAAGCCGACCTGCAAGGTTGGTGATGGTGGTCACCGAATTTTTGAACCAATACTGAATGAACGGGGGCCTGACTCGCATTAAGATCCGGTGTGCAATGCTCCGCCACGCGGAGATGCCTAAAGGGTCTCGGCGGGCTCCCAGCGTCTACCGACGGGTTCATTCTCGGCCCACCACACGGCAGGTGCGGGTCGGCTTTTAATTCTGGTCGTTCGTCTTTGGTCGTTGGCCAACGCTTGGTTTGCAACATTCTTTCGACAACGACCTTCTGCTAAACTTCAGGTAGCATTCACGCATTGGAACGCATCTAACTAACTGTGCTGCCCCGACTCTTTCATCTTGGCAATTTCAGCCTGCCCACCTACGGGCTTCTGGTTTCTATTGGGGTGCTGGTCGGGTTGTGGATCAGCGTGCGCAATTCCGAAAAGCAAGGCATCGATCCCGAGCTTGCCTGGAATCTCGGTATTCTGGTGGTGTTATGTGGAATCGTCGGCGCCAAGCTTCTCTACATTGTGAATGACTGGAGTTACTACACAGCTCACCCTGGGGAGATTTTCAGCTTCGCCACATTGCAGGCCGGTGGGGTTTTCTCGGGCGGGTTTATTGGGGCTGCCGTGGCCGCAGCGTGGTATATACGCAAACATCACATGCCTGCTCTGGCCACATGGGATGCCTTCGTGCCAGGGTTGGCTTTGGGTCACGCCATCGGACGGGTAGGTTGTTTTGCCGCTGGTTGCTGCTACGGCAAGCCCACGAGCCATTTCTGGGGAGTGACGTTCAAGAATCCTCTGGCACAAACTTGGGTGGGGACGCCGTTGGGAACCCCGCTGGAGCCGACACAGCTTTTCGAATCCGCCGTCGAGCTGGCGAATTTCTTCATTCTGATGTGGCTGTTCAAGCGCAAGAAATTTGACGGGCAGGTGCTCGGCGCTTACTTGTTCCTGTATGGCGTCGCGCGATTCTTTCTGGAGTTTCTCCGCGACGATCCAGGCCGGGGATCAGTGTTTGGCGGCGTGATGACGGGTACACAATTGATCGCAATCGGGCTGGTTATCACGGGCGGCTTTATATGGTGGCTGCGGCCCGGGATGAAAGCTGTGCCGGCGCACGCCACGCGCTAACGGCCCCAGATTATGCTGAGAAACGCAGATTAACCCAACCGGACCAGTCATTCCCCATCTTTTTGATGCTCATCCGCGATATTCTTCTCCTGCGACAACCAATCAATGGAAGATTTCCCAAAGACCTTTTTTGCCTCGCCTGAGGATGCAGGTAAACGCCTGGACCAGTTTCTGGCTGGCCAGCTAGCCGAGACCAGCCGGGCGCGAGTACAGCAGCTCATTAGCGAGGAGAAAGTTCTAGTCAACGATGCGGTTGCCAAAGCATCGTTGCGAATACGCGGGGGGGAAACCATTCAGGTTCTGGGTTCACCAACGCTTCCACCGCTGCGGGCCATTGCCGAAGACATTGCTCTCGACATTGTTTACGAGGATGAAGATTTGGCGGTCGTCAACAAAGCTGCGGGCATGATGGTCCATGCGGGAGCGGGCGCGACCGAAGACGAGCGCAATCGGGGAACTCTGGTCAATGCGTTGTTGCATCATTTTGGCAAACTTTCCACGGTGGGAGGCGAGTTGCGCCCTGGAATTGTGCATCGCCTGGACAAAGCCACCAGCGGTCTGATCGTGGTTGCGAAAAATGATGAAGCGCATCGCAAGCTGGCCGCACAGTTCGCGCGGCGAAAGGTCAAGAAAACTTATCTTGCATTGGTTCATGGTTTGGTCAAGCCAGACCGCGGGACGATCAGCAGCAGCATCAGCCGCGACCGGGTGCGGCGAACCCGGATGACGACTCGGCGCGCGGGGGGACGCGAGGCGATCACGCATTATCTCGTGCAGAAGCGGATTGAATCGAAGTACGGAAAGTTCACGCTACTGGAGTTGCGAATCGATACCGGCCGCACGCATCAGATTCGCGTTCATTTGGCATCGTTGCGGCATCCTGTGGTGGGGGATGTGCTGTACGGCGCGCCCCGTGAATCTAAAGCGAAGGACGCCACAATTTCACTTCCCAGAAACTTCTTGCATTCGGCAGAGTTGCAGTTTCAGCATCCAAGAACCGATGAGTTGATGAAATTTTCGAGGCCCTTGCCGGCGGAGTTGGATACGTTCCTCAAAATTGTCTCGACGCAGTAAACGGATAATCGTTCGCGATATGACTTGCGGTCACTAGAGTCGATGTGGATCTTCATCGATATCCCAAAAACATCTTGACGAATAGCGTATTACAGGAGAAACAATGTGCATTAACCATAAATGACCTGAGGATCAAGTATGAATAAGAAAGGCATACTGGAGCGATTACGTGAGGGGCCAGTCCTGGGGGACGGCGGTTATCTGCTGGAACTGGAGAAGCGAGGGTGGGTGCGCGCGGGACCATTTACTCCTGAAGTGGCGCTCACGCATCCGGACGCGCTGCGCGAACTTCACATTGAGTTTCGAGAAGCCGGCGCCGAGGTGTTGCAGGCACTCACGTTTTATGCCAGCCGCGACAAGCTGGCCACGGTCGGCCTGGAGAACCGGCTGGAGGAACTCAACCGCGCCGCAGTCAAGATTGCACGCGATGTTGCCGGCGACAAGTGCCTGGTGGCGGGCAACCTCAGCCTAACCTGGATGTACGAGCCCAACAGCCCCTCCTCCGCGGATCACGTGCGCAAGACTTTCGACGAGCAGCTAGCAGTGCAAGTGGATGAAGGTGTGGACTTCATTATCGGAGAAACGTTTTCCTGGCTCGGCGAAGCGTTGCTCGCGGTCGAGCGTGCGAAGAAAACAGGCTTGCCGGTAATGGTCACCATCTGCTTTGAGAACCAGGACGAAACCGCTGATGGAAAGACTGCCGCTGAATCCGCCAAGGCTTTGCTCGATGCCGGCGCTGATATCGTAGGCATGAATTGTCTGCGCCCCCCGGAGCACATCCTTGGTTCCATGGAAGCCATGCGCAAGGCTGTGGATGGCTATCTAGCCTGCCAGCCGGTGGCGTATCACACGCCGAAGCAGCAGCCGGATTTTTCCAGTTTGCCGGAGTTTCCTCTTGCGCTCGACCCGTTGCAACTTACGCGCAAAGAGATGGCCGACTACGCGCTTCGCGCCCGCGAGCTGGGAATCAACTACATCGGCGCCTGTTGTGGCACGGTGGCGATGCACATCCGCGAAATGGCGCGGGTGTTGGGGAAAGTTGGCGAAGAACAGCGGGTTTGGAAAAAGGGCGGTGAGAAGCCGATGTCAGCGTACGAATATTATGACCATGATAATCTGGCCAACAGTCGAATTAAATCATAGGACGAAAGGAATCATATGAGCGTAACGCTAGCGGATGCCAGACGTGTGATTGCGGCGGCGGAGAAGAAATCGACGGAAATTGGTCAGCCGATGAACATCGCGGTGGCTGATGAAGGCGGGAACCTGGTGGCGCACGTGCGCATGGACGGAGCATGGCTTGGCAGTATTGATGTTTCCATCAAGAAGGCATATACGTCTCGTGCGTTCGACATTGCCACCAAGGATCTGGCGACGCATTCGCAATCCGGCGGACAGTTTTTTGGGATTCACGCTTCGAACGACGGCAAGATCATGATCTTTGCCGGTGGTATTCCCTTGAAGCGGGGCGGCAAAGTAGTAGGAGCCATTGGTGTGAGCGGCGGATCCGGCGATCAGGACCATGGAGTCGCTGAGGCGGGCGCGGCGGCGTTCTAGAACTCGTCGCTTCCGGTGGTTTTATTATCGAAGTCCCGGGACTTCTCGCCGGGAACGGGCCAGCAGCGGATCGCCCGTCCACGTTTGTTGTGATCCTACTCACCGCAGATGCCGCAGTTGTCACCAAAACTTCACGCAATTGTAATTTTTTTGTTTACAGACACAGAGTGTGGTCGTCAGGGATGCCCGTAAGCCGGAGTGTCCGGGGTGGGTGGCGCATAGTCGCGACCATACATGTTCTTGTGTTCCTCGGGCACGGTAGTGGGCAACTGAAATAGGCCCAAGGTGGAGGTGCTTTCAGAGACTGTGACCTCGCGGGCCATGGCATTCAACCTTTCTGGCAGCGTGGCTTCATACCAAATCCTGAGGGTATAACGGCCCGGCGCGACGGCGGGTATTATGACCTGGCCTTGACGGTCAGAGATTCCGTAGTAGGGAGTGTTCAACGCCAGCACCACCGCGCTCATTTCGGGATGGATATTGCAGAAGATGTAAGAAATGCCGGGCTTATCAAAGAGCACGTTCCGCGTAGTACCAGCCTCATAAAGACCGAGATCGAAACGTTTTCCTTCGTACAGCGAGAATACGTTGTGAAAGAAAGGATCGCGGTTGGGGAATTCCACCAGCGATCCCACCCGCACAACCAGCACGTGAGGCTCGAAACTCTTATTCCTCTGAACCAGGCGTGGCAGGGGGAACGACTGTGGAACCGGTGCGGTAGCGACTACAGCGCCGTCGGACGGTGTCAGCCAAACCACCACATTGCTGGCATCGCGGGTCTTACTCTTCTTGGCGTCGCCCACCAGCGTCACTCTGGCGGTGACGGTGTTTTCCTGGGCGCGCGCCGGACCGCCGGCAAAAAGCGCTACCAATAGACAGCCGATGCCGAAAGCTTGTGTCTTCAGAACAGGACCCCCATCATGATATTGATTTGATCGGCGGCGTTGTTGGAACTCGATACCGGGAATGATTGCAAGTACCGGTACTCGGTGGAAAATAGCAAATTGGAACGGGGGCGGAAAATAAAGTTGAACATACCGCCACGGTTCTGAACCAACAGCGGTCCGACATAGGCTTGACTACCGGAAGCTGCCCGCACCTCGGTCCCAGTGGGGTTGTCCAAGCCAAACGCAGCGTTGAATTCCAGGCGGCTGTTGGCTTTGAATTTCAACTGTGTCCAGCCTCCGATATCGTCCAATCCGTGGATCGCCGTGTATGGGAGGCCGGGGTTGCCATCGAAAACGACGCTGTTGCTAATACCACCGCCGATGCCGCCGATGGAACGTCCGCGGTAGAATTCGCCGGACAAACTCAAGCGAGAAACAATGGGGATTTCCCAATCGGTCATGCCGGACCAGCCATCAGCATAGTGGTCGAAGGACCAATCCTGGCGGCTGTAGTAGCCCGCAGCCCCGAGGGTGACGGTACGGCCAAGAATGTTGGATGTCCATGCGGTACGAAAACCAAAAGCAGGCTGGCTTGATTTCTCGCCCGGGCCTGGGGATCGAAAATAGGAGTTTGATGGGAACTCCCCGGCGAGATTGTCCATTATTCCGCCCTGCACCGTGATGTGATTGTCGCCGGATAAGTCAAAGCGATGTTCGATCCGCACCTGAGGCGTCCACGCCCACAGATTACCGGCATAGTTCAGAGCCGGGACGGCAAGAGAGGCAAACGAAGTGGGCGAGAGCGGAGAAACAAAGAGATCGTCCTGGCCCACGACAATAGAAGTTTTTTGCCAATCCATGCGCAGACGGGCAATGCGCAGGCGGAACAATCCCGAGTTCACTCCATTCCAGGTGTCGGCAAAGCCACCGGCAAAGTCCGCTTGCAGGCTGGCTGAGATCTTGGCGCCTGCGAGGGTGGGTCCGAATGCCTCCAACCCGATCTCGGACTGGCGTAGAGTAGCGCCGAAACTTCCACCCTGGTTAGGGCCGGTCACGAAACTAGGGAAGTCGGTGTTATCGGTTTGTCCGCGGTTGCTGAACAGATTCAACAAGACGATGCCGGAAAGCCGGACGCGATACTTCGAGGCGCTCTCGATCTTCGATTGATATTGGTCGTCCAGCTTACTGTTCAGCAGCTGCGTGGTTTCCTCAAGCGCGGCCACACGATCGGGCAAAGGCTCCGCCGGCGCCGCCGGGCGCGGGGAAGCTTCGGACGGATTGCCGGCCTCCGTGTTGGCCAGGGCGTAGGAATTGGACGCAGGCAACTCTCCCGGCCCAGGCTGAGCGTGCACGGCTTTCAATTCCCGGCGCAACTCCGCGGTTTCGGCCCGGTACTGCGCCGCTTCAGACCGGATTTCCGCCACGGCGGCGCGCAATTCGCTGACCTGCTGTTGCAGATCGTGAACGGCGGTGGCTACTCCGTCATTCGCTGAAGGCGGAGATGCAACCGGCCCCTGTGCCCACGCCGAGACACTGCCGCTCAGAGCAAGCAGCCCGACCCAACTGAACGTCCCGACCCAATCAAGAAAAGCATTCCTCTGCTTCACAAAGCGCCTCCCGAAGAAGACTGTGGAAGTAACAGAACGAATTGCGGCAACCTGAGACGGTCGCTAAACTGGAATGAACTGCAAACATGCATCGACCAGACGCTGCATGGCGAGCCTGGAATCAGTCCGGTGAGCGTGTCCGATGGCGCGCAACCCAGACTCGAATCCTACTCCACCGGCGTTTTTCTTGTCGATGCCAGTGATGAAAATGTCAGCTTTCGTTCGCCATCTCCATCGCCCATCGATTCCGACCCGAGCGGGAGCGTGAGCCGAAAAACAGTTCCCTCGATGGAGGTCTTTTCCACGATTACATCGCCCCCATGATCCTGGACAATTTTCTGTACCACGGTGAGCCCGAGGCCGGTTCCATTCTCCTTGCCAGAGCTGACAAACGGTTCAAACAGCTTGTCCCGAACTGATTCCGGGATACCGCGGCCATTGTCCACAACCCGCACCTGCACCCCATCCGGGATCTGGGTCAATTCAACTGTTATCCGTCCGCTATCTCCTGGAGTGGCCTCACAGGCGTTAAGCAATAGATTGTAGAATGCCCGCTCCAGTTTTTTGGTGTCGAACCACCCTTTGCAATTTCCGTCTTGGAGAACGCTGATCCAGACTGGGTGAAAACGAGGATGAGTACGAATGATCTGCACTACGCGATCGACCGAGTCCTTCACGTTTCCGAAAGTCAGGCGCAAAGACTCTCGCGTACGCGAGAACTCCAACAACGAATCGATGAGCTCGGTCATTTGATTCACGCCAATCCGGACCTCCTGGTAGAGCTCCTCTCGCTGCTCACTCGAAAGCCTGCTCTCCAGCAGGAACTCAGCATTGGCGACGATAGCGGCCAGGGAGTGCCGCAGGTCGTGGGAAATGGAACTGGCCATTCGTCCAATGGTGGCCAGCCGCTCTGCTTCCAGCAACTCTTGCTGGGTTTTCCGCAAGCTGGCTCGCATGCGGTTGAAAGCGCCAGTGACCTCTGCGACCTCATCGCCCCCCTGCGCGTCAAGCTTGTAATAAAAGTCTCCGCCCTCCAGGGCGCGCACTCCAGCGACCAGATTTCTTAAAGGCCGGGTAAAAGTGTCCGAAATGAAGAACACCAGGGCGCTGCCGGCGCCCAGTGCCGCCAGGCCGAGCGCGAGTAGTAAGCGGTTTAAGCTATCGAGGGAAGCCGTAGCCTGATCGTAGGATTTCAGCACGCTCAACCGAACCGAGGCGTTGCTGCCAGGAGCAAGTTCCAGCGAGGTTCCGAGGAAGTGTTCATCTCCTAGCCGTACTTCTTCGGGCTCGGCAGTCGCTGGGTTGGAGCGCACCACGGGATGCTGTGCAAGTTCCGCTTCGTGAGCGGGATCGAGGGTACTTCTTACGATGGTGTCCCCGTAATAAAACGCCACTTGGCTGGCGGCGATCCGGCTGACTTGTGAGGCCACGACATCGTCGATCTCGTAACCGATGACCAGAAAACCCAACAGCCGGTTTTCCGCGGCTGGACCGAAATAGATGGGCTTGAGAAATACCTGATAAAGGTGCTGCGCTCCGAACCACCATTGCCCGGAAGCCTCAGTGTTCAGGGGCGAGCCCAGGGCCTGCTGCGCCATCTCACGCGTGAAGCCCGGCGAGGTAGTATGCAAAGCAGCGACTTTGCCCTCGCGGTCTGCCAGAACAAACAGATCGCTCCCTGCCAAGCGCCACAAATCCGTCGAGGCATCCTGGATGGTAGCTTCATGGCTGGTAGTCATGAGGGCACGCAGGTTAGGCAGGTCTGCCAGCAGTTCGGCGGAGTGGGTGAGCGTAAGTTCCCGTTCCCTTTGAAAGTTCTGGAAGGTGCCGACAGAGTTGTGCAGGTCGGCAAAAATGCCTTTTCGAATCTGCTGCTGGACGCTGTGACGGACCAGCCAGAGACTGGTCCATGTCAATCCTGCTGAAATCACCAGCATGGAGAGGAGAAACTTGGTGCGCATCTTAAGTTTCATCGCGCTTCCTCATCTCCGTACAGTCGGCTGTCTGCATCTCGATCATCAAAGCTACTTTACGAACTTGTATCCCACTCCGTGAACCGTGCGGAAATGCGTAGGGTTTGAGGGATCCCTCTCCAGCTTCTGGCGCAACTTCAAGATGTGATTGTCCACGGTGCGGGTTGAAGGATAGTTCTGATAGCCCCAGACCTCATTCAGCAACTCGTCGCGCGAGATGACCCGTTCCGGGTTCTGGGCCAGGAATTTCAAAGTCTTGAACTCCTGTGCGGTCAGGAAAATTGGCTCTCCGTCCCGAGTCACTTCCATCTTGGTGAAGTCGGCGGAAATTCCATCAAATGCGATGATTTCGCCGCTGTCCTTACGAACGGTGCGGCGCAAAGCTGCGCGCACTCGCGCCAACAGTTCACGCGGACTGAAGGGTTTGGTAACGTAATCATCGGCGCCGAGTTCCAGCAGCAATACTTTGTCGGAAACGTCGCTGGCCGCACTCAACACAATGATCGGAACGGCGGGAGATTGCTGTTTGATCTCGCGGCAAACGTCGCGACCCGACATCTGGGGCAGGCGCAGATCAAGCACAATGGCCGAGGGAGTCGTTCGGCGGAATGCTTCCAGCGCGGATTTGCCGTCAGAACTTATCTCAATCTCGAATCCTTCGGTCTCGAATAGGCGTTTGAGCGCCTTCTGCACCGCATGGTCATCTTCCACCACCAGTATCCGCTCGGTCGTGTTCCCTGGCCCAGTTCGCGGTGAGGATTCTTTGGACAGCGTGATAGGTGGCCGTTGGAACTCCGGTTCCCGGTTAATTTCCACTCGCATGATGCTTGCTCCTCGATGATTCGCAATTCAAGCAAATACCGTACTAGATTACTACCAGGAAACAACTTAGATGGCATCCGAGACGAAATGTTGACAATGTTTTGACAATCCGGAGACAAGAAGACCGATTCTATGGCCGATCGTCTCTAGCTCTTAAGGCTGCCCCCCAGAACGCCTCTTTGGCGACTCTGCCCGAGGCTTTCCAGAGCTTCATAATCTCGAAGACAATTGTCGTCCCGTAGGTGACCGCCATCCAAACGAATACCGCTTCAATGGGAAGTCCAAACCAGGCTCCGATGAACAAACCCATCATCTGCCTGGACTGGTAACCCCACCAATCATAAGGCACGGCCAGAGTGGCCTCCCACAGCAGACTTACCAGAAGAATCAGGAACAGGGTCAGGCTGAATGCCCGCCAGTTGATGAAGGGACGGACTGTCGGGAAAAAGCTGACCGATGGCACGAGTCCGCCCAATACCAGGACGATGAAATAGGCCGGGAAGCCCGCCGGGCTTGGCGAGCACCATTTCTTGTAAGCGAAAGCGGCCGCGATCAGCACGACGCCGAGAACCGCGGAGGTGGGATGAAATTGGAGCAGACGTGGAATCTTCCTCGACTCTCCGGGATAGTCAGCCACGTTATAGGCCACCAACCAAAATTCATCCAGCCAGATGTAGATCAGGAGGATCGCGACAAATCCAGTGAAGTAGAAGAAGTACTCCTCTGCGGGAACACATCCGCCTAAAGCTGGGGCCCCGATCCCCAGGGTGGCACCCCGGTTGGGAAAAATGAAGAAATAGTGAGCAAAGAAGAAGTCCAGAGCACAACCGACGGGAACCAAAATGGCGAGCGTCCGCCAGAAGGCCCGCTGCGGGATGTCCAAGCCTTCACTGGGAATAAACCAGAGCCCGATCGTCAGGATGGGGACGACAAACAGCAACAGACTCCAGGTATAGCCGTGAGGACTCGGATTACGAGCGGAAATCTGCAACGTGCCCGGGATGTGAACCGTGTGCAGGGCGATGGCTGCCGGGAACGCGATCATCGCCAGCATTACAAATACGATCCACGCGCTCAGGCGGGGTGTAGGAGGGGTGGGAGATGGGCGCATGGGAATATCCTCCGAATTCGGGGGAATTCTACTCCACGCCAGGAAGGTTTCAACTTCTCGTGCTCTAGTTTTCGGATTTTGGAACGGCGAGACTGGTTACAAATCGAAACTCCTACCGTCTTCGGCGATCTCCCATCCGGCGTCGCGAACCTCGCGATACTGGGGACTAGACTCATCCAGCATGGGATTGGTGTTGTTGATGTGGATGAACACTTTGCGTGGCCGGTGCAGACCGGCCAGTTTTTTCAACGATCCTTCGGCCCCCGACGCAGGAATGTGCCCCATTTCACGCGCTGTCGCACCGCTTCCCTGGACACGAATCAGTTCGTCGTCGCTCCAGAAGGTTCCATCGAACAGGAGCAAATCGGCCGATTCCAGGCGCTGCAGCAACGTCTCTTCGATCTCCGGCACAGCTGGCATGTAAGCCAGCCGTTTCCCCGAAGGCGATTGCAGGACAACTCCGAGCAAGGCCTCTTCCGGTCTTAAACTGGCGGATCGCTGCACCGAAACGTACGCGGGATAGTGGGTCGCTAATGAGAACCCTTCGCAACGGATTCCCGAGTCGGCTCCCGCCGAATCGAGCAGAGAGAAGCTTCGTCCAGGTGTAATCTCGTGCCACGAAACCTGGTTGGGCACGCGGTTGAGCATAGCGAAGACGGAGTTGTCCTCGCCCAGGATTCGACGAATCGAAGTAGTGGAGTAGATGTGAAAAGGCTGCAACTCACGCAGCGACAATAATCCGGCAACCTGATCGATGTCGCCACTAGTGAGCAAAACACCGGCAATAGGGGAATCTCGTTGGCTACGGCGGGGATGAAGATGCGGTGTAGCCTCAATCTGCAGGCGCAGATCAGGCGACGCGTTCAGGAGAAAGTAATGCTGGTGGTCGTTGGTAACTGCGACCTGGGTTTGAGTACGGGCCTTGCCCTGGAAAGTCCCGGCGCGCAAGGACTGGCAGTTACGGCAGTTGCAATTCCACTGCGGAAACCCGCCCCCTGCGGCCGAGCCCAGGATTTCGATGCGCACAGTTACATTGCAGCGCTAGCGTAGGAATTGATCTCGCAATTCAGCGCGATCTCTTCAAACTGCGGTGACGTCCATTCCATGATTCTCACCTCTAAGAATTATTACCGGGCGCTAGATTAACACAATCCCGTGCCAAGTCTTAGGTCGATCTTAAATCGCCGGGAGAAATAAATCCAGGCGGTCTTTACTACCTGGTACTTTCGACTCCGCTGGCGGGTCTTGTCAATCGCCCGAGATTTCCACAACTTTTCCGCAAGCGGCTGCAATTACTTACGAGGAAGTCAACAGAATCGCGCGCAGCGAATCTCTTTCGTAAACGCAACTGCTTGTGGTCACCTGATCAGTTAGCCACAACTTCTCGTAGTTTCACCAAGGGGCGATTAATCCCTCCATATACCCATAACTTTGTTATTGACAACAAACAGCTTAGGCGTAAGATGTGGACAAAAGTGGTAAGAAGTGGTTGGATAAGTAGAGGTCGTGGGCAGAAGTGAAATAGCGAGAGGCGCCAGTGGACTTTGAAGCTGACACCCCGATAAACAGCCCGAACGAACCGCAACCGACTGACATTTTTATCGCTTTTACCTCCCTTGCTGTGGCAGTTGCAGCCAAAAGGTTTTCCGCTCCGCTGAGGGGCAGAACACATGTTTCGCGGCAATCACCCAACTCGCGTCGACGAAAAGGGACGGCTGAAGGTCCCCGCGGAATTCAAGCGGGTGATCGACGAGAAGTACAGCAGCCAATTTTACATCACGAGTCTGGATGGAAAGGTTGCACAACTGTATCCCTTCGAGGAGTGGGAACGGATCGAGCAGAAGCTGGCGGCGCTTTCCACCTACAACCCAACCAAGAAGAAGTTTCTGGCCCGGGTAAATTACTGGGGGCAAACGGTGGAGATGGACGGCCAGGGCCGTCTGCTAATGCCGCAACTGCTGCGCGATTCGGCACAGATCAAGGGCGAGGTCGCGGTCACCGGCAACCTGACGTATTTGGAAGTTCGTAACCTCGAAGCGTACCGGCTGGAGATGGAGACGGAGAAGTTCACGCCTGAGGATGAGAAGACGCTCGACGAGCTGGGCATCTAGTGGCGGAGGGTTACACAGACACCCCCGAGCGGGGTGGGCATGGGCAAGTGGGCCATGTCCCGGTTCTTTTAAAAGAAGCGATCGACTTTTTAGCCGTCCGGCGTGGCGGGATCTATCTCGACGCCACGGTGGGCCTTGGCGGGCACAGTTACGAAATCGCAAAACGCCTCGGCGCACCGGGTCATTTGATTGGGCTCGATAAGGATCCTGCAGCGCTCGGAATCGCACGGGAAAGGCTGGTCGTTAGTCGTTCGTCGTTGGTAGTTGGCGAAAAGGCCGACTGGCCGACAGTGGAGTTGCAACATACATCATTCGCAGATTTTGCGAACGACCAACAGCCTGCCCTGAGCCGCATGGCGAAGGGACCGACGACGTACGACGGGATCCTCGCCGATGTCGGAGTCAGCAGTTTGCAATTCGACAATCCGGCGCGAGGCTTTAGTTTTCAGGCGGAAGGACGGCTCGACATGCGAATGAATCCGCATGCCGAGCTGACCGCCGAACAAGTGGTAAACCACAGCGACGAGCGTGAGCTTGCCGATGTGATTTACGAATTCGGTGAGGAAAGGAGGTCGCGGAGAATCGCCAGAGCCATTGTCCGGTCGCGGCCGATCCGTACGACTGTGCAGCTTGCAGACGTCGTATCAGCCGCGGCCCGGCCAATGAAACATGAGCGCATTCATCCCGCGACGCGGACCTTTCAAGCTCTCCGAATCTTCGTAAACCGTGAACTGGACGAACTGCGGGGACTGCTGAATGCGGCCCCGCAAATGCTGAAACCGGGTGGGCGGGTGGTGATCATCAGCTTTCACTCGCTGGAAGACCGCATCGTGAAAGATGCCTTCCGCGAGGGAGTGAAGCAGGGTCACTACCGGTTAATGACGAAGAAGCCAGTGACCCCCGGTGAGGAAGAGATTGATCGCAATCCGCGGGCACGCAGCGCGAAATTGCGGGCGGCGGAAAAAGTTTAGAAACGAAGACCCAAGGTCTGGTAGGCAGGAGAAGAACATGTATAGCGGAACACTGATTGACGATCTGATCAAAACCGTGGAACGAACCGAAAGACTCGCCACGGAAACATCCCAGCCGGAAAAGATGAAGTACTGGCAGGCCATCTCACAGAACGAAATCGCGCAATTCGAATCATCCTTGGCTGGGGTGGCATAAATGGCAGCAGCGGCGGCGGTAAATCCGGGAACCATTGGCAGCCGGCGAAAACCGTGCTGGGTTGGAACTCCGGAGATCTATTTCCCCAAGGCGATCGACAACTCACGCCTGGTCAAGATCGAGGATCCCAAACGCAGCCGCGAAATGCGCCAGTTTGGCATCGCACTGACCTGCCTTTTTCTACTGGTGATGACTTATACCTGGCAGCATTTCAAGGCGATTGAGTATGGCTACAAAGTGGAATCGCTACGTAGCCAGCGTGATGGCCTGCTGGAGATGAATCGCGCGCTGCGCCTGGAAGAAGCTTCGCTGCGCTCACCCGACCGCATTGATAAACTGGCGCGCGAGTACGGCATGCTGCCGCCACGAGCCGGGCAGGTGATTCGTATGGACTCCACATTGCCCGATGCTGGAACGCCGGTAATAGCGAGCGTGGCTTCGGTGTCGGTGATTTCGGTGCCGTAGTCAGGTTGATGAAACCGCAGGCCACGGATCTGCACGGATGAGCACGGATCAGGAAAGCTGAGCATTATCCGTGACAATCCGCGTAAATCCGTGGCCCGTTTTTTGTCTGGAAGGTCGATTTGATGGCAGCCGGTTCTGCGCGCAACTCCACCAACGTCAGGCTCTACCTGTTGGCCGCCATACTCTTTTTGTGGGGCGGGGCCATTTGTCTGCGCCTGGTTTACCTGCAAATTTTCCGCTATGGAAGTTTTGAGCTGCGCGCACAACATCAGCAACAGCACACAACCGAGGTCTCTGCTCGCCGCGGAATTATCTATGACCGTGCCGGTCATGAGCTGGCCATGTCGATTGCGGTGGATTCAGTCTTCGCTGTGCCTACGGAGATGCCAGATCTGGCAGGGACTGTCTCCCTCATCTCGCGCATCACTCACTCCGATCCGCGCGAACTCCTGGCCAAGTGCCAAGCTGGTCGCACCTTCTGCTGGCTAGCTCGCAAAGCGGATGCCGAAACCGCGGACCGCATCCGATCACTTAATCTGCGCGGCATTTACTTCCAAAAAGAGTCCAAGCGGTTTTACCCCAAGCGCGAACTGGCGGCCCAGGTGATCGGCTATGTAGGAACCGACGACGAGGGTCTAAGCGGCATTGAGCGCGAATTCGACGACCAGCTCCACGGCAAGCCAGGAGAAATGTTGGTTTCCGTCGATGCCCGGCGGAAATGGTTCGGTAGCGTGGAAAAGCAGCCCGAGCCGGGGCAGAACGTCGTCCTCACAATTGACCAGCAGATCCAATACATCGCTGAGCGCGAACTGCAAACCGCCATGCAGCAGACGCACGCCGAAGCTGGCACGGTGATTGTGGAGAATCCACATACCGGTGAGATTCTGGCGCTGGCTAACCAGCCCACGTTCAACCCCAATCTAACCCGGGAGATCACTCCTGCGAAGCTTAAGAACCACGCGGTCAGTGACGTCTACGAACCCGGGTCGACGTTCAAAGTGGTCACCATCTCAGCCGCACTCGAAGAAAAGCTGACCACTCCGCAGGAAGTCTTTGACTGTCAGATGGGGTCCATCGTTATTAATGGCATGAGAATCCACGACAGCAGGCCACATGGTCTGCTATCGGTTTCGGATGTTCTCGCCGAGTCTAGCGACGTCGGTTCCATTAAGATTGGCATGCGCCTGGGTGATGATCGCTTCTACAAATACATTCGCGGCTTCGGCTTTGGCCAGCAGACGGGAATCGAGCTGCCGGGTGAGACTCGCGGCCTAACCAAACCGACGAGTCGCTGGTCCAAGGTCTCTTTCGCTGCTATTTCGATGGGCCAGGAAATTGGAATTACGCCGCTGCAACTGGTCGGACTCGTCTCCACCATGGCTAACGATGGCGTCTGGGTGGCGCCCCGGATTGTAGCCGCCACCAATGCCCCGCAAAGCACACCGCAAACGATTGCGTTTCATCCCGTCGAGCCGCGACGCGTCATTTCAGCTCTCACCGCCGCCCAGATGCGGCAAATGATGGAGGGCGTGGTGCTGCATGGTACGGGAACAAAGGCACTGCTCGAAGGCTACACCGCTGCCGGCAAGACCGGGACGGCGCAGAAGGTCGATCCCGCCACTCACGCATACTCACACTCGAAATATGTAGCCTCGTTCGCCGGCTTTGCCCCCATCAATAACCCGGTCATTACGGTGGCAGTGATTCTCGATTCGGCGGTCGGACTCCACCAGGGCGGTCAAATCTCGGCGCCGGTATTCCAGCGAGTAACGCAGCAGGTTCTGGAGTATCTGCACACCCCGCATGATGTTGAGTTGCCTCCGAACCGGCAATTGCTGGCCTCGCGTAAGGTGAAGGATCGTGAGGTAGAGGAAGGTTCGCCAGATCATTTGGGCGATCCGCTGGAGGTCGCCGAGGCGGCAGCGCCTCCGCCTCCCGCGCCACGTGCTCCGGGAAAGAACGTCGAAGCAGCTGGGCCTGGAGTCGTTACGGCCGCACTAAAGCAGTCTGAAACCGTGCGGCCGGAGGATCCGAAAGCGATTGCAACCATTTTGGAGTCCCAACCGCAGGAAGCAGCGCCAAAAGAGCATCTGCCAGTAAACGGGACGGTGATTCTGGATCTTGAACAGAATGCCACAGTGGTGCCTTCGTTTGTCGGCAAGAGCGTTCGCGCCGCCATCGAGATGGCGCAAGAAAACGAATTGGATCTGAATGCTGTCGGAAGCGGTTTGGCGAGAGACCAGTCACCGGCTGCCGGATCGCACGTGCCTAGCGGGTCGAAGGTGACGGTGAGATTTGGGCGGTAGGTTGGTCAACCAGAGAGTGCACAGAGGAACACAGAGAAGACCGACCCCTAGCTTCTTGCCGGTGCAGTCTGGATGTGCCCGTATAATTCACTCCAATGACGTTTGAACAGCTGCTGCAAGGGGCGGAGGTGCTCAGCCGGACTGGGAATCCGCCGGTGAGCGGCCTGGAGTACGACTCGCGCCGGGTGAAGCAGGGAGATTTATTCGTCGCCATGCGCGGTGAATCCAGCGATGGCAATCAATTCATCGACAAGGCAATTGGTGCGGGCGCAGTGGCGATCGTCACTGACTCTGCCGCCGAGCAGCCGCGCGCCAGCGTGGCGTGGGCGCAGGTTGCGCATGGACGCCGAGCCCTAGCGCGTCTGAGCGCCAACCTCTACCAGCGGCCAGCGGAACGCCTCGCAATTACTGGAATCACCGGTACCAACGGCAAGAGCACGGTGGCTTTCCTGGTGGAATCGATTCTTGCGGCTGCTGATCGCAAGAGCGCACTGGTAGGGACCATCGAATATCACGTCGCCGGGAAAGTCCTGCCTGCGCCCCACACTACGCCCGAGGCGCTGGACCTGAACCGCATCCTATCGGAAGCTATTGGTAGCGGCGCGACCGAAGCCGTGATGGAAGTGTCCTCTCATGCACTCGCCCAACAGCGCGTGTATGGAATTCCTTTCGACGCGGCAGTCTTTACCAATCTGACCCGCGATCACCTTGACTACCACCACACCATGGAGGAGTATTTTGCGGCTAAGCAGATGCTATTTGAGGGCTGCGGCACCGACGCTCCCCGCGCGGCGGTCATCAACATTGAGGATGATTATGGGCAGAGGCTGCTCGAGATCAGCCGCAAACGTAGCGCGGAAGTTTTGACTTATGGGCTGTCGCAGGGTGACTTTCACGCAGAGAAAACTGAAATTACTTCCCGAGGCACGCGCTTCGATCTCATAACCCCAGACGGGACAATTCCGATTTTTGCTGCCCTGATTGGCCGCGTAAACGTATTCAACATAATCGCGGCGGCGGCAGTTGGTTACGAGCGGGGCTGCAAGCAGGGAGCGATTATTAAGGGCATTGAGATCCTGCGCCGTGTCCCGGGCCGCTTCGAGCGCGTTGACTGCAATCAGCCCTTCACCGTGGTTGTTGATTATGCCCACACCGACGATGCGCTGCGCAACCTGACCGCGCTGGCGCGCGAGTTTGTGCGACAAGCCGGTCATGGCAGCCGGGTAATCACAGTTTTCGGATGCGGCGGCGATCGCGACCGTGCCAAGCGTCCGCTGATGGGCGAAGCCGCCGGCCGGGGCAGCGACTTTGTTGTTCTTACTTCTGATAATCCCCGCAGTGAGGATCCGCTGGCCATCATTAATGACGCAATGGTTGGCCTGCAACGGGCTGGAGCCAAGTACACCGTGGAACCGGATCGCCGCGCCGCCATCGCGATGGCCGTTGCCGAAGCTGGGCCGGGGGACATTGTGCTCATCGCTGGCAAAGGCCATGAGAAGGTGCAAGTCACGCGCGAGGGCTCACGTCCCTTCGACGATGTAGAGGTCGCTCGGCAGGCTTTGCACGCGGCGGGCTACAGTTGCGAGGCGGCGAATGCGGCCGCAGGGAAACATGCATGAAGCTGCCGATCTCTAGAATCGCGGAATTTCTTAGTGCCAGCGGTGAGTTTGATCACAAAGCTGTGGCACAGGGATATTCGATCGACTCGCGCACCGTCCAGACCGGAGAACTGTTCTTCGCAGTGAAGGGCGAGCGCATGGATGGTCACGACTTCGTCGCTCAGGCGCTGGGTAGGGGCGCGGTAGCTGCAGTGGTGCGTAAAGACCAGCTTGCACGCTATTCAGCTATTACTGATTTGCTGGCGGTGGACGACACTCTGACGGCACTGCAGACGTTGGGAACCGCTGTCCGCCGTTTGTGGGGAAAACCGCTGGTGGGAGTTACGGGCTCGGTTGGAAAAACCACCACTAAGGACGCCATCGCCCATGTTTTGTCGCAACGTTTTCGAGTGCTGAAGTCGGAAGGGAATTTCAACAATCATTTCGGCCTGCCGCTGATGCTGCTCAAACTGGAGCCCGAACATGACCTTGCCGTGATCGAGATGGGGATGTCTCACGCAGGCGAGATCGCGGCGCTCGCGAAGATGGCGCAGCCTGAAATTGGCGTCGTGACCAACGTCGCTCCGGTGCATCTGGAGTTTTTTAATTCGGTCGCGGATATCGCACGGGCGAAGTATGAACTGATCGTATCCCTGCCGGCGGGTGGCACTGCCATATTGAACGCTGACGATGAATATGTCTCGCAGTTTGGACGCGATTTTCACGGCAGGGTTGTGCTTTACGGGATGGGAGCGTCGGCGGATGTGCGAGCGGAAAATGTCGAGTCTCGCGGTGCGGCAGGGTCGGTGTTTGAGATTGTGGCCGGAAGCTGCCGAGAGCGCGTTACGCTGTCGTTGGTCGGCACTCACAACATCTACAACGCACTGGCAGCTGTAGCCGTGGGGTTAGAACGAGGCTTGACGCCTTCCGAAGCAGTAAACGCAATGGCAAATCTGGCTCCAGCGGACAAGCGCGGAGAGGTCGTCCAAGTCGGCAACATCACGGTCATCAACGATTGCTACAATTCCAATCCAAAGGCCCTCGACGCAATGGTTGATACTCTGGCTGCGATGCAAGCCAAGCGCCGTATCGTGGTTGCGGGTGAAATGCTGGAATTGGGCCCGGCGGGTGAAGAGTTGCATCGCGGTTCCGGCCGCCATATGGCCGTTCAGAAGATTGATTGGCTGGTGGGAGTGCGAGGGCAAGCGAAGCAGATGGTCGAGGCCGCCCGCGAGGCCGGCATTCGGGCGGAGTTCGTGGCCACGCCGGAAGAGGCAGGGGAATGGCTGATCCGGGAAACGCGTGACGGTGATGTAGTGTTGCTGAAAGCGTCGCGAGGCGTGAAGCTGGAGCGAGCGCTGGAGAAGTGGTCGCAGGGCGTTGGAACGTTGGCCGGCCGACGGCCAGCCACCAACAAGTAAATGGAGGCGGATTGCTCTACTGGCTGCTGTACCTGAAGCTGTTCCATTACTTTCCTCCGTTCCGCATTTTTCGTTACCTCACGTTCCGTACTGCCTTTGCGAGCCTCACAGCCCTGTTTACCGGGCTGATCGTCGGCCCACTGGTCATCAATCGCTTACGCGAATTTCAGATCGGTCAGTACATTCGCGAGGAAGGGCCGAAGGAGCATCAGAAGAAAGCCGGCACGCCCACTATGGGTGGGCTGCTGATTGCGATCTCCATCATAGTTCCAACTCTACTATGGGCTGATCTGAGCAATCGCTTTGTCTGGATTGCCATTCTCGCCACGGCAGCCTTCGCCGCTATCGGCTTCGCCGACGATTACACCAAGGTCGTTCATCGCCGGAACCTGGGGCTGACCGGCAAGGCCAAGATAGGACTGCAAATCGCAACCAGCGTTCTCATCGCGGTGGCGCTGATCGCCATGCAGACTCGCGGACTCTATTCCACCAAGCTGGTGGTTCCGTTCATAAAACAGTTCCGTCCCGACCTGGTGATTACTTCGCTTGAGCATAGCCCTCACCTGTGGCCACTGGCGTTTCTGCCATTTGTGGCCTTTACGGCTCTGGTGATCGTGGGCTCGAGCAACGCCGTGAACCTCACCGATGGCCTGGACGGTCTGGCAATTGGCTGCACAGTAATTGCCGCCGGAGCACTGGCAGTCCTGACGTATGTAAGTGGGCACGCTACGTTTGCGTCTTATCTTGAACTGCAACGCATGCCGCAAGTGGGTGAATTGACAATTTTCTGCGGAGCGATGGTCGGGGCGTCAATTGGATTCCTTTGGTATAACGCGCATCCGGCCGAGGTGTTCATGGGCGATGTGGGTTCGCTGGCGCTTGGAGGCGCAATTGGCACGGTTGCGGTCATGATCAAGCAGGAGTTGCTGTTACCGTTCATCGGCGGAGTTTTCGTGATCGAGGCGGTCTCGGTGATCTTGCAGGTGGCGTCTTACAAGCTGCGTAAGAAACGTATCTTCAAGATGGCTCCCATTCATCATCATTTTGAGTTGATGGGCTGGTCGGAGTCGAAGATCATCGTGCGCTTCTGGATCGCGTCGCTGGTGTTTGCACTGTTCGCGCTGACGACGTTGAAATTGAGGTAATCTTTTCACCACAGAGTCACAGAGTCACAGAGACACAGAGAAATCTGGGGCAAGAACAATTTCTTCGAGATGTTTCTCTGTGACTATGTGTCTCTGTGGTGATATGAAGTTCTCATGGACGTAACCAACAAACGCGTGCTGGTTGTGGGACTCGGCAAATCTGGCGTGGCCTCGGCGCTCTTTCTGAAAACTCACGGCGCCAGCGTTACCGTCTCCGACACGAAACCGCCCGATGAACTCAAGGATGAGATTCCCGTGCTGCTCGACCAGGGAATTGCGGTCGAGACCGGCGGGCATGGGGAGCGCACATTTCGCGGACAAGACCTGATCGTGGTCAGTCCGGGGGTGCCAGTGGACTCGCCACCACTGGTCCAGGCACGGGCACTGGGCGAAAAGGTCATTGGAGAAATCGAGCTGGCGGCGGAGTTCTTTCCGGGAGAGATCGTTGCCATCACCGGCTCGAATGGAAAGACCACCACGACAACTTTGGCGGGGGAGATCCTGACGGCGGGCGGACTTTCAACCGTTGTGGGAGGCAACATCGGCACTCCCGCGATTTCCCTGGTAGAGCGGGCATCGGACGAGACCATTGCGGTCCTCGAAGTTTCCAGCTTTCAGCTGGAGACTATTCGGACGTTCCGGCCCCGGATTTCGGTAGTGCTCAACGTAACCCCGGACCATCTCGACCGGCATCGAACCTTTGCCGCCTACACCGACGCCAAAGCCCGCATCTTTGAGAATCAACGTTCGGAAGACTTTGCAGTGCTTAACGCTGACGATCCAACCTGCGTCGGGATGGCAACGAGGACCAAAGCAGGAGTGTTCTGGTTCAGCCGGATGAAGGAAGTGAAGCAGGGGGTCTACGTTCGCGAAGGTCAGATTCTGTTTCGTGACTCCAAGGGCCAGCGGGAAATCATGCTGTTGTCTGAAATTCCGCTGAAGGGCGCCCACAACGTCGAAAATGTCCTGGCGGCGGTTTGCGTCGGCGCGCTAAGCGCCGTCGATCCTGGGCGGATTCGCAAAGCTGTTGCCAACTTTAAAGCCGTCGAACACCGTCTCGAGTACGTGGCGACTGTTCGCGGCGTGGAATATTACAACGATTCCAAAGCCACCAACGTCGATGCTACCATCAAGGCGCTGGAATCGTTTCCGTCAAACATTCATTTGATTCTCGGCGGCAAGGACAAAGGCAGCGACTACAGCGTCCTCAACGATTTGCTGCGGCAGCGGGTGAAGCGGGTGTACACCATTGGCGCGGCAGCCGCAAAAATCGAGTCCCAGATCAAAGGCGCGGCAGAGATTGTTCATGCCGAGACCCTTGAGAACGCCATCAAGCGGGCTTCGGAGTCCGCCCAGCCGGGGGATATCGTACTGCTGGCTCCCGCTTGCGCCAGCTTTGATCAATTCCGCAGCTACGAGCACCGGGGCAAAGTGTTCAAAGAAGTGGTAAAGGCGTTGTCAGCGGGGGGCAAAGCCTAGTCCGCAGAGCGTCGGCGACCGTTCGTGGTGTCTTTCCACAATTTCCTCGAAATCAACAGCTGCCCCGAACCAACTCCGGCAACAGACTTCATCCGTCCCTCGTGGTGCAATGAAACCTCATGGCAAAGCGCGTCAGCGTCGATGGTTGGCTGTTCGCCGTGACCCTGTTCCTGATCTTTGTGGGTCTGGTGATGGTGTTCAGCGCCTCCGCGGTCATGGCCAAGGAGCGCTACGGCTCAGCCTACGTGTTTCTGTTCAAGCAACTCGGCTGGGCGGCCGCCGGGCTTCTGCTTATGGTTCTGGGGATGAAGATCGACTACCGCCGCTACAAGCATCCGGCGGTGGTTTTTTCGCTGTTGGGCATCACGACCTTGATGCTAATTTCAGTCTTCTTTCTCGACCGTGCCCACCATACGCATCGCTGGATGCATTGGGGTCCGTTGTCCTTCCAGCCTTCCGAAATGGCCAAGCCCGCGCTCATCTTGTTTCTGGCTTTCTTTCTCGCAGACCGTACCAAGTCGATCATCGACTGGCGCAACACCATTTTGCCCGCGGTGGTGCCAACTCTCATCTTCATTGGCCTAATCGTCGCCCAGCCTGACTTGGGTACCGCCATAGCCTGCGCTGCGATTACGGGTTGCGTACTGTTTGTGGCCGGCATGGAGATGCGGTATCTCGGTTACGGTTTTCTGGCATCGCTGCTGCCGCTGTATTTCCTGATTTTCCACGTGGCCTGGCGCCGTGATCGCATTCTCGCGTTTCTGAATCCTTATTCTGATCCACAGGGCCGCGGCTTCCATATCATCCAGTCACTGATTGCGGTCAGCACCGGCGGCATCACCGGCGTCGGTTTGATGGAAGGGAAACAGAAGCTTTTTTATCTGCCGGAGCCTCACACTGACTTCATCTTTGCGGTGACGGCAGAAGAATTGGGGTTGGTGGGATCGCTGGTGATCGTAATGTTGTTTGCCGTGTTCCTATGGCGCGGCACCCGCACCGCTCTGCGTACAAAAGACAATTTCGGACGCTTCCTGGCAGTGGGCATCACCAGCATGGTTGTCGTCCAGGCCTTCATCAATATCAGCGTGGTTCTGGGACTAATGCCGACCAAGGGAATCCCGCTGCCCTTCGTTTCCTACGGCGGGTCTTCGCTATTGTTTGCGTTGGCGAGCGTGGGCGTGCTGCTGAATATCTCCAAGCAGGCGGAATAAGACGCCCGCTCCTGAAGTGTCAACTTGGCTCAGCCCACACCTCCTGGCATCCGGTTTATAGTCACTGCATGCGGGCCATTCTGGCGGGAGGCGGGACCGGTGGACATGTGATCCCCGCGCTTGCCATCGCCCAGCAACTTCAGAAACAGTACAACTCTGAGATTCTGTTCATCGGTACGGCACGCGGGATCGAGAACCGCCTGGTCCCGGCTGCCGGATTTCCCCTGCGATTGGTGCAGGTGGGCGCGCTTAAGAACGTCAGCCTGGCCACGCGGCTTCGGACTTTCTCTGATTTGCCGCGGTCGATCTGGGAATCGCGGCGGATCTTCCGCGAGTTTCGTCCTGACGTCGTCATCGGTGTGGGTGGATACGCCTCCGGGCCGGGAATGCTGGCTGCGGTCCTCATGCGTATTCCGACATTGGTGTTCGAGCCGAATTTCGTTCCTGGCTTCGCCAATCGAATCGTGGCGCGCTTCGTTTCAGCGGCGGCGGTCCACTTTGAAGAAACTGGGAGGTACTTCCGCCACTGCGAAGTTACCGGAGTGCCAGTGCGGGAAGCGTTCTTTCAAATCCCCGGCGAGCCGGCTGCTCCTACTGTTCTCGTCTTTGGCGGGAGTCAGGGAGCCCACGCCATCAACTTGATAGTGAAGGAATCTGCCGCAGAATTACTTTCGCGTACTCCCGGGCTGCGAATCATCCATCAAACCGGCGAACGCGATTTCGCTGATGTGCAAGCTGCCTATGCAAAGCTGGGCGGAGCGGTCGAAG
Organism: Terriglobales bacterium; assembly: GCA_035484735.1. Classification (GTDB taxonomy): domain Bacteria; phylum Acidobacteriota; class Terriglobia; order Terriglobales; family Acidobacteriaceae; genus JABCZH01. The sequence goes on from DATHOQ010000039.1 coordinate 102,283, forward strand.
CTCATCGTTTCATTGACGACATGCCCGGAGCTTTTGCGCGGGCCAGCCTGTTGATTTGCCGCTCCGGTGCCAGCACGGTCGCGGAAGCGACGGCGGCAGGGAAGCCTGCGGTATTCGTTCCTTTTCCCCGCGCCGCCGATGATCATCAGAAACGCAATGCTGAGGCTCTCAAACGTGCGGGGGCTGCGGTCATGTTAGAGGAGCAGAAGCTCATTCGCGAGACTCTAGTCGAAACTGTATCTGCCCTTCTGGCGGACCCCTCAAGGCTGAGAAGAATGCGGGAAGCAGCCCGCAAGCTGTCGCATCCGAACGCTGCTCGCGATATCGCATCCATAGCGGCGAAGCTGGCGGTCGCTTCTCAAAGAGCCAAACCCTAAACCACAGAGGACACAGAGGGTCACGGGGGAACCCAATCCAAGTTCTCTTTTGCTCGACCCGATGTCCTCTCTGGTTTGAGTTCTTTCCCGATCTTCTTCAAATTGCACTTTCCGTGAGACGATGAAGCAGCCCATGATTCAGCTCTCTGCCGCCGGAAAACGCTATGGCCACAAGCTCCTGTTTGAGGGCGTCGACTGGCTGATCACCAACCACGACCGTGTCGGTCTGGTGGGGGCCAACGGCACAGGGAAATCCACCCTGCTAAAGATCCTTGCCGAGATGGAAACGCTCGACTACGGCTCCCTCAGTACAGCCAAAGGCATCAGCGCGGGCTACCTTCCGCAGGACGGCCTCGCGCTCTCCGGCCGCTCGGTATTTGCCGAGTGCATGTCAGTGTTCTCCAAACTGCGTGCCATGGAACAGGAAATGGAAGACCTGACCGGGCGCATGTCGGAGTTGGACCACGCGTCTACTGATTACGCCCAGGTGGCCGAGCGCTATCAGCGGATTGAGCACGAATTCCGCACTCGTGATGGCTATGCCATCGAAGCCCAGGTCGGCAGCGTTCTTATGGGGTTAGGTTTCCAGAAAAACGACTGGCACCGTCAGACTGAAGAATTCTCCGGCGGCTGGCAGATGCGCATCGCGTTGGCCAAACTGCTGCTGCAAAAGCCGAACTTGTTATTGCTCGATGAGCCCACGAACCATCTTGATCTCGAAGCCCGCAACTGGCTGGAAGAGTATCTGACAAGCTATCCCTATACCTTTATTTTGATCTCGCACGACCGTTATTTCCTCGACGTTACCGTCAACAAGATCGTCGAAATCTGGAACAAGCGGATTTATTTTTATCCCGGCAATTATGAAAAGTATCTGTCTCAGAAGACGCAGCGCCGGGAACAACTCGACGCAGCCTACCGCAATCAGCGGGAGCGGATTGAGCAGCTGGAAGTGTTCATCAACCGCTTTCGCTATCAGGCGACCAAGGCCAAACAGGTTCAAAGCCGTATCAAGGAGCTGGAAAAGATAGAGCGAATTGAGCTGCCGGAGGAAGAGAAAACCATTCATTTTTCGTTTCCGCAGCCGAAGGCAAGCGGCCGGATCGTGGCGGAGTTTGCCGGCGTCGCGAAGTCATACGGCGAGAAGGATGTTTTTCGTGATGTCAGTTTCATGATCGAGCGTGGCGACCGCATCGCGCTGGTGGGAGTAAATGGCGCCGGGAAATCCACTCTGATCAAGCTGCTGGCAAACGAAGAAGATCTGACGCAAGGGGAATACAAGCTGGGCCACAACGTTCAGGCGGATTACTTCGCGCAGGATCAGTACAAAGAGCTGGACCAGGATTCGCGAATTCTCGATGACCTGGGCCGAGTTTCTCCGCAATCACGGGAGACTGAACTGCGCAGTCTCTTGGGGTGCTTCTTGTTTTCCGGGGAAGACGTTTTCAAGCGTATCGGGGTGCTTTCGGGCGGCGAGCGCAATCGTTATGCGCTGTTGCGCATGCTGCTGCATCCGGCAAACTTCTTGCTGCTCGATGAGCCGACAAACCACTTAGATATGCGGGCCAAGGACGTTCTGCTGGAAGCGCTCTCGAAGTATACCGGCACAGTGGTGTTCGTTTCCCATGATCGCTACTTCATCGATAACCTGGCCACACGTGTGTTTGAGATCGGCGAAGGGCGGGTTGAAGTCTATCCCGGCAATTACGAAGACTATCGCTGGCGTAAGGAGGGCGGTGCTGCCCGCTTGCAGGAGAGTACGCAACTGGCGGTAACCTCGGTCCCTGCGAACGGAAACAAGCCGGCTAGTTCAGACCCGGCCGAGGCGAAGGTTAAACGCTTGAATCCCATCAAGCGCAAACAAATGGAAGAGCGAGTCCGCGAACTTGAGCAAGAGATCAATCGCACCGAAACTGCGATCGCACATCACGAGACCGCGCTGCAAAGCTTTGTCAGCGCCGATGAAACCGCGCGCCTCACCCAGGAACTGGAAACCCATCGCGCCACACTGCAAGAGAGCTTAACCGAATGGGAAGAGCTGACAGCATCGTTGCAAGGCTAGCGCGTTGGCGGGGGTCTAGTTGAGAAACAAGCTCAATGATCGCTCGTTCTACGGCTTCCGTAACCTCCTCTTATTCTCCTGCGCGTGCAATAGTCAACTCACAAATCCACTGACCCGCAGGCGTTGACCCTCCCTCCAAAGCCATGCGGAATAAGGAACCCCGATGTTGCAGCCAGCGCAATCCAATACCCAGAAGTTTCCTCCGACCGCAATCCCAACCTACAACCCCGTAAAAACCACAACCGCTCCCTTAGAGCAAGCCACCATTGGACGCTCCGTTGTCATTAAAGGTGAAATCAGTGGCGCTGAGCCGCTCTTCATCGACGGCCAGGTTGAGGGCAGTATCACACTGATCGACCATCGCGTCACCATCGGGCGCAATGGCAGCGTTACCGCGAACATCAATGCCAAAGAAGTTGTCGTTATGGGCAAAGTCACTGGCAACGTCGAATGCAGTGACCGCCTGGACATCCGCGGCGAAGGCACGCTGATCGGCGACGTGGTGACCCAACGCATCAGCGTGGAAGATGGCGCCGTGATGAGCGGCAAGGTGCAGGTCCGCGCGCAGGAAAAAGAGAAGGCCAAGGCGGCCGCAGCCGGCGCTGACGCGTAGCGTTTATTTCTTAGGTTCTTCCGGCTTGAGATCGAGCGAAGCCGAATTCATGCAATAGCGCAAGCCTGTCGGCTTGGGACCGTCGGGAAAGACATGCCCCAGGTGCGCGTCGCATTTGGCACAGCGCGCCTCGGTTCTCTTCATGCCGTAGCTAACATCAGTGTGCTCTGCCACGGCCGTTGCATCGACCGGCTTGTAGAAGCTGGGCCAGCCGGTGCCGGAGTTGAACTTCGTATCGGACTCAAACAGTGGCGTGCCACAACAGACGCAGTTGTAGGTGCCTTTTTCCTTCGTATCCCAGTATTTTCCGGTGAATGCAGGCTCAGTCCCGGCTTTGCGGGCCACGTGGAACTGCTCTGGAGATAACTGCTGCTTCCATTCCTCTTCGGACTTGGTGATCTTAGGCGTGGTTTGCTCGGTAAGTTTTGTCATAGCAATGTATGAGATTATCTCAAACGCGAAAAGTTTCTTTCCCTCTTGACTTCGCTTTATATTCGCCTACAATTCTAGCATGGCGATCACCAGACGACAGCGTGAACTCTACGACTTCATCTCTGAATTCGTGCAAAAGCACAGTTATTCTCCCTCGTTCGATGAAATTCGCGAAGGCATGGGGCTGAATTCCCTGGCCACGGTCCACAAGCACGTCACCAATCTGGAGAAAAAAGGTCTGCTCACGCGCGACTACAATCGCAGCCGCTCCATCGATCTGGTGCCGCCGAAAGGCCGCCTCAAGCAGGCCATGAGCGTGAACACTACGATGGTGCTGCCGCTCCTGGGCAGAATCGCCGCCGGCCAGCCGATTGAGGCAGTAGAAAATCCCGAAACCATCTCGCTTGCCGATTTCGTGCGCTCGAAGGAAGTGTTCGTTCTCGAAGTACGCGGCGACTCCATGCAGGACGAACACATTCTCAGCGGTGACTACGTGCTGGTCGAAAAAGCCAAGACCGCTCACAACGGAGAAATTGTGGTCGCGCTAGTCGATGGCACGGACGCCACCCTGAAGCGCTTTTACCGAGAGGGCGACACCATCCGTTTGCAGCCTTCGAATGTAAGTATGAAGCCGATCATCGTACCGGCTGCGTCAGTTGCCTTGCAGGGCAGGGTGATTGGAGTGCTGCGGAAGTACTAGAAGCAGCACTCAGCACTTACCATTCAGCCCAATGGGCTGCGTCGAACTCTCTCGTTGTTAGCCCCCAAAACAGCAGAAATGCCCGCGATACTCAACGGGCATTTCAAAGCGGGCTGAGTGCTGAGACTGCCTTACCCTACGTGCTTCTTAAGGGCCTCGGCGATGGCTTCTTTCGGCTTGTAGCCTACGAGTTGTTCCACCACCTGACCGCCCTTGAATACCAACAGAGTAGGAATGCCGGTCACTTTGTAACGCATGGGAGTGGCGCCATTGCGGTCCACGTCCATCTTCCCGACCTTCAACTTGCCCTGGTAGTCCTTGGCCAGTTCGTCGACGATAGGGGCGAGGGCGCGGCAAGGTCCGCACCACGTTGCCCAAAAGTCCACTAAAACCGGCGTGTCGGACTTCAGCACATCCTGATCAAAATTCGAATCCGTTACTTCCATGATGCCATTTGCAGCCATTACTTCCTCCCTTGGCGCGCCCGGAAAACTTCCTCCGGGTCAAACCGTGTCAAGACCAACTCAGCAAGGAACTAACTATCCTAGCATTTTTATTAGATGCGCAGCGGCATCAGAGGACGCAGATTGCAGCACCGTGAGCGGGTCCAGCTACCAAAACCGAAGTCAGTCCGTCTGACCCAAAGTCAAATATAGCTCTTGCTATAAGATGCATTCATCCAACGGCCCATTATGAGCTAGGAGGCTCGATGTCGAAATTCCTGACCCTGACTTTACTTTGCGCGCTGATTTGTCCCCTTTTGGCGAACGCGCAGTCCTCCCCCAACCTCGAATCACGCCGCAAGACGCTCAACGATCTGCTGGCGGAACAGTGGGAATACACCATGCGTACCAGCCCCCTGTACGCTTCGATTCTGGGAGACAAGCGCTGGAACGACAAACTGGACGATTTTTCGCAGCAAGCCATCGACAACGATTTGCGCCAAAGCCAGAAATTCCTGGACCGTTTTGAAGCCATCGACACCGCCGGGTTTCCGGAGCAGGAAGTGTTAAACAAGAAGCTGATGGTGCGTGACCTTAAAATGAAGCTGGACGAAGCGCGTTTCAAGCCCTGGGAAATGCCGGTCGCGCAAAATCGCGGAATCCATCTCGATGCCCCCCAACTGGTCAGCGTCTTGTCGTTCGAGAGCGTGAAGGACTACGAAGACTACATCTCGCGGCTGCGGCAATTGCCCGTGCTTTTCGATCAGAACGTGGTGCAGATGCGCAAGGGAATGGCGGAAGGACTCATGCCACCACGTTTTCTGCTGGAAAAAGTCGTCGTCCAGGCCAATGGCATCGGCACGCAACCGCCGGATAAATCACCGTTCGCTCAACCCTTTGAGAAATTTCCCAAGGCTATTTCTGAAGCTGACCAGAAGCGGCTCCGCGAACAAGGGCTAGCTGCGATTCACGATTCGGTCTTGCCCGCCTACGTCAAGTTCGCGAAGTTTGTAAACGATGAATACGCTCCCAAAGGACGGACTGAGGTTGGAATTTGGTCCCTTCCAGACGGCGATGCACGTTACGCCTTCCGCGTAAAAGACAGCACCACTACTGATCTCACGCCGGAAGAAATTCACCAGCTGGGGTTGGCGCAGGTAAAAGAGATTGAAGGCCGAATGCTGGCAGTGGCCAATCAATTGGGCTACAAGGATGTGAAGAGTTTCAACGCCGCCATTGCCAAAGATCCCAAACTGCACGCGCACTCCCGCCAGGAGATCCTTGATCTTTATCGGAAGTACACCGACCAGATGTATCCCAAGCTGCCGGGGCTCTTCGGCCGGCTGCCCAAGGCCAAGCTTGAGATCATGCCAGTCGAGGAATTCCGCGAAAAGGAAGCTTCGGGCGCGCAATACGTGCAAGGCACGCCGGACGGCTCACGCCCCGGCCACGTGATGGTGAACACCGGAGACTTCGCTCAACGCAGCTTGCTCAACATCGAAACTACGGCCTACCACGAGGGCGTTCCCGGACATCACATGCAAATCTCCATCGCCCAGGAATTGCCTGCGCTGCCGCCGTTCCGTCAGCAAGAGTATTACACCGCCTATACCGAAGGCTGGGCGCTATATTCCGAGCGGTTGGGAAAGGAGCTTGGCTTTTACCAGGATCCCTACAGTTATTACGGCCACCTTTCGGACGACATGCTGCGCGCCATTCGCCTGGTGGTTGACACCGGCATCCATTACAAGCATTGGACACGACAGCAGGTAGTGGATTACTTCCACGAGCACTCAGCCTCGGATGAACCCGAAGTTCAGAGCGAAACCGACCGCTACATCTCCTGGCCGGGGCAGGCCCTGGGCTATAAGATCGGACAGTTGGAGATCCTCAAACTGCGGCAATACGCAAAGGATCAACTTGGCGACAAGTTCGATATTCGTGGCTTCCATGATCAGGTGCTAGGGGCTGGCGCTCTGCCGATGGACGTATTGGGTGATCGCATCCATGAATGGGTAGCACAGCAGAAGCAGAATGCTGGTGTGGCGTCAGCGGCAGTCGCGAGCGGCAACTAGGATCGCGTTTTGGGGTGTCGAGGGGCTTGCTTTTCGGTACCGTCGTCCAAAATAAAAAGCGCCCTAAACTTTTCAGTTCAGGACGCCTGGCAGCCCTCCCCCAGAACTGCCAAACCACGACTGGATAGTAGCGTGGCCCTGTTTTTGTGTAAACGTCACTTTGGTAATCCGCTATTTTCCCGCGAGTAATGGGCTTTCAAGCGTTGGCAGGATAAGAAGTTGAATCAGAGACGAATGGGAATTACTGCTTGAGCCAGATTTGTCCGCCATCTTCAGTCGTCCAAATTTCCTTGCTGGCAGTGGTCAACTTGCCGTGCAACGAATCGGGGAATTCAACTCCGACGATGTCATCACTAAGTGTCTGGCCCGCGGCAACGGGTTGTACTTGAGCCCAGTGCTGGCCAGCATCGGTCGAGTGATAGAGCGCGCCCTTCGAGCCTCCGACCCAGATGTCTTTTCCGCTGGCAGCTAACGCTCGGAAACTGGTTTGACTGGCTACCTGTACAGTCTGCCAGGATCTCCCCAAATCGAGTGAACGCTGCAGCATGCCTTCGGATGTAACTGTCCAGCGAGGTGCGACCACGGGCATGAACATCTGCGGATGGGGTGGCATCGCTGTCGCGGAACCCAGCGCCGCGCTCATATCCGAGGCCGGCGCGGCAGCCGCATCCTTGGCCCTGCCCGGCACAACCTGACCGGCTTCGACGCCAACCGCCACCGACTGCGCAGTTGCTTCCACCGTCGTTGTCTTATCGAGTTCATCCCTGTGGTCGTTGGCACCTTTGGCGTTCGCTATTTCTGACTTCTGTGCCAGCATCGGCGAAGCTGCTACTCGTGAACTCTGTTTCTTGAGCTCATCCGGGCGCTTGTCTTCAGCATCGGCCGTCGTGACGCTGGTTACAACCGGCGGAACCGGAGCGATGTTCGTCTCTGGGGCCATTTTCCGCTTTTCTTCCGGGATCGAAACTGACGCAGCTTTTTCCTTCGCGATTGGGGCATCCGTCATCTGAATCGCGCCAGGCGATGTTGAGACACCGCCCGATTGGTGATGCAGACTGACGGCAGCGACCACGACCACCACCGCGGCCACAGCCGCACCCCAGCGCAACACCGGCCACGTCAGCCATCTCGATGGCGCAGATGCCGCTGCCGGAAGGGTTGCCGCCTGCTCCGGTGCTGAGAGAAACACTACCTCACGGCAATCGCCACACTGTGCCAAGTGCCGCATGACCTGATCCCGCGAGTCATCGGCAAGAGAGTTCTCAGCGAACGCACTAATCAAGTTGGGATCAGGGTGGATCTCCGCCGTTGCGCTTTTCTGATGCAGCCGCTGCATCGCGATTTTGGGTAAGTCTGGCATTTGTTGCTTTGACCGCTCGAGATCTAGCAAGCTACGTTTCTAACCGAAGTTCTATCCCGACCCTCCGGCCTTCTTTTCTGAGAACGCCGGAGGCGCACCTTCTTGCACTAATCGGTTGCGGAGATTCACCCGAAGGTCTCGAACATCGACTTCCATCGCCTCCTCGGCCTGGCGACGGCTCATCCCCTGCCTGCCGAGAGCAGCCAAGATCCGCCTGCGCAATGACTTGGCGAGTTTGTCCACTTTACGGCTGATGGTCGATTCGTGCACCTTCAGGGCGCGGGCAATCTCTGCCAGGGTACGCGAATCGAGAAAGTAGGAGGCCAGAACGAATTTGTCTTCGGGGGACAGTTCAGCGAGGGCCTCATCAGTTGCGGTTTCCACCCGGGAATCGACAGCAATTGTCAGTTCCGGACTGGCGGCGGCGAACTGCGTCCCCTCTTCACTTTCTTCGTCGAGACTGACCGTGCGGCGCTGGCGGCGGTAGCGGTTCACGAATTCTTGCGCCATCACCGTACGCAGCCAGCCTTCTAAAGAACCTCGCCCGGTATAAGAGGCCAGTTTGGAGTTGCGCTTTCCTTCGCGCGTCGTAGTGCCGTACAAATCGGCATAAATCGAGTCCGCCAATTCCCGGGCTGTGGAACTTTCCTTCGCAATGTATCCCGCGATGTTGTAGAGCTTTTCGCGGTAGCGAGTGAGAAACACTTCCCACGCGCGTTCTTGGCCGGCAGCGCAGGCGCGAGCCAAGGCTAACTCTTCGATGCGCAGGCTGCCGCAAAGCTCGTCAACGCCGGTGCGTGGAGCGTTAGCAGGCAGGTATTTGGCGATCACCTCTAGCACGACCTGCTCGAAGGCTTCGACCGTCAGCCCAAATTCTGCGCCTCTGCTCTTCTGATAAAGCTCGTTCACGAGAGTTCTCAACCCGGAAGGACGTTCTGCTACTTCGGATTGAACACCGCGGTCGGGCATAAGTGGCGCAGCCTGTCTCGATGCTATCAACTTTTAGACGCAAGAATTGGGATTTTTGCCGTTCGAAAAGTAGCGAGGGACCGACACATCGCCTCAAGGGGTGGCACATACGCCGCCCCTAACGAGGTGTCTCTCGGAATCGGCAGGCTCGATGTCCGCTACAACAACATGAGGCCCTGCTCGATGTTGGGATAAGCGAGGACAGGCAACAGTTCGCGCTTCATCCGCGAGGTATCAGCGACACAGGAAGTCATGCCTGCACGGACGATATCGCGGTTGAGTAGCGCCGGCATATGAAACAGAAGAGATGCCGCCTCACAGCTCACGCCTGCGAAACGGAACATCCACGCGGGCAGTCTCCAAGGTTTAGAAAGCTGCCAATGATCCGCCAGCCGATCCAGAAAGTCCTGAATCGTGACGGGAGTGTCGTCGCAAACCTGGTAGATTCCGTCGGCATTTTCTAACTCAATGGCGGCCTGAAGCGCCGACAGGAAATCCGGCAAGGCGATCAAGTGCGCCCACGTCGGCTTTCGCCAAACGGCCAATAGATGACGGCGTAGCATCCAGCGTGCGCTCTCGATCAGTTTTATTCCCTTGCCATAGACGATTCCGGCACGAAATACGACCGCGATCATAGATCCGTTTCTTGTGGCCTCGATGAGGACGCGCTCAGCTTCCAGACGCGTTCGAAAATGAATCACGCGTGGAGCAGCATCTAGGCGGCCGACAGCCGGATGATCGGGAGTTGTTTCGCCCTCAACATGAGGAAAGCTCGCGAGAATGAATTTCCGCACCCCCGCCGCCTTAGCGGCCGCGACCAGGTCCCTAACGTAGCCGACGTTCGTCTTGGGCAGGAATCGCTCCGGCAAAGGGGCGAAGAGAACTCCGGCCAGATGCACGATGCAGTCAACGCCGGTGCACGCTTGCGGCAATGTTTCAGGACGCGCAAGGTCAATGTGGCGAATTGAAACGTTGGCATGATCGACGAGGTCGGACGACAGCGGAGTTTTGTGAACCGCGAGATAAAGACGGTGCGGCCCCGACATCAAATGACGTGCCACCTGCGAACCTAGGTTGCCCGACGCTCCAGTAATGAGGATGTTCACGCCATCTTCCGGAGGCGGGCCATGAACTCGCGGAAGTAAATCATCCCGCCAATGTCGAAGAGTCCGTGAGCGATCATGGGGACCAGGAGATTCCTCGACCACGCGAAAAATAATCCCAGGTATAAGGCTTGAAATATTGACCACTGGCTGACGACGCGGATCTCCCTGCCGCCGAAATGCGCGAGCATGAAGAGTAGCGATGCCGCAATGACGCCGAAGCGTTGCTGCAAGAGGCCACGAAAGAACAACTCTTCACCGCAAGCCGCGGTGATGCCTCCGAAAATGATCTGCGCTACGCCCGCGCCAACGTATACCCTGGCGAGAGAAGCGGTCAGGTCCTGTGCGTACGCCCGTCCTTTGGCGATTGAATATCCGGACTGCACCAGCAGGGTCCAAACTGCTAGCCACAGGGAGCCAGCGATGCCCAGCCCGATCGCTCGCGGAGTTATGTCGAGCACGAAGGGAAGGTGATAACGCCGAATTCCCCAATACCCCAGCCCACCGAGCAGCAGAGTGACAACGATCTCAAGACTCAAAAACCGCTTGATGTAGAAAAGCATTCGGCACCTAGGGCGTTTTCAATCGCCGCAGCCGGCGCGCAGCTTCATCGAGCGTCTCGTCTCGTTTGCAGAAGGCAAACCGCACCTGTTGCGCGCCGTCGCGCGGATCATTGTAGAAGCTTGATCCCGGCACCGCAGCCACGCCAATTTCCTTCACCAGATACTTGGTGAACTCAACATCGTTGGCAAACCTGAAGTTGAGGATATCGGTCATCACGTAATACGCCCGCGCGGCCGGAAACAGCGGAAGCCAGCCTCTGCCAGAGCCGGCATCAGACGATCGCGCCGCGCCCAGTAATTCTTCGCTAATCCTTGATAGTAGTTGCCCGGCAGCGCCAGCGCGGCCGCACCCGCTTCCTGCAACGGAGCAGGCGCTCCCACGGTAAGAAAGTCGTGGACTTTGCGGATCGCATTAGTGACCTCCGGCGGCCCTACCGCCCAACCCACACGCCAGCCGGTCACGCTATAGCTTTTCGACAAGCCGTTAATGGTGACGGTGCGTTCCTGCATACCGTCCAGACTCGCAATAGAAATGTGCTGGGTTCCGTCGTAGATGATGTGCTCATAGATTTCATCGGTGATCGCGAGCACGTTGAACTCCACGCAAAGGTCGCGAATCAGTTCCAGCTCGGTTCGAGTGAAAACTTTGCCGGTGGGATTGTTCGGAGTATTAAGGATGATGGCTTTGGTGTGAGAGCGGAAAGCCGCGCGCAGTTCATGCTCGTCAAATGTCCACTCGCCGTCGGCGCTTTGCGGCGGGCGCAGCTTTACGAACACCGGCTTCGCCCCCGACAACACGGCATCCGGGCCGTAATTCTCATAGAAGGGTTCGAAGACCACGACTTCATCGCCACGATTGCATACTGCCAGCAGGGTCGAAATCATGGCCTCGGTCGAGCCGCAGCAAACTGTGATCTGGGTTTCCGGATCGACGGAAATACCTTGCCACGCATTCATTTGCCGGGCGATGGCTTGGCGCAGGTTCTTTGCGCCCCAGGTGATGGCGTACTGATTTACGTCCGCCGCGACCGCGTCTTGGGCGGCTCGTTTGATCTCCGCCGGGGCAGGGAAGTCAGGAAAACCCTGTGCCAGATTGACCGCGCCATGGAGCAGAGCCTGGCGCGTCATTTCCCGAATCACTGACTCGGTGAAATGTTCGACTTTGTCACTTAGGAAGTGTTTGGATTGGACGCCCGCATCGGTCATAATCCGGTCAGACTAGCACACGTCAGCCCACGTCACCACGACGACGGCGGCTGAGCCATAATGTTCCCCAAGGAACCAAGGCCCTGCCGCACGACGCCTATGTGGCTTCGCAAACCTTACTGTTCGGAGACGATGTGACGCTTAGATTGCGGCTCGATCTATGCCGCTTTTTTCTGCGCTGCTTTCCACTTCGCCCAGCGTACTCTTTGGGCGGCAGCGATTCTTCTTCGCGCAGCGAGGGACATACGGCTGCGCGGCCGCGCAGAAAGGCTGCCTGTGTTGTTATTCAGGCCCCGTATAACCCCGATTGCGTGATCCAACTTACCCACTTCCTTCAACATCTTTTGACGTTCTGCTTGCAGCTGACTTAGTACTCCCGTAAGACTCGGCATGTGTATTCCCCTCGGTGCATGATATTAGCAGAGACCTGACTTCGGCGCGAGGGGCGTTAGGACGTTCTCAGCACTCCGCCCAATCCTTCGAGCGCGTTGACAACCTGTGCCGACCAACGGGCTATTTCATCCTCACGCAATGTTCGTTCATTAGATTGAAACGTCGCGCGTAGCAGCAGAGAATACTTGGCCACCGGAACCGCGCCGCCGCGAAATATCTCTGCCGGAACAAAACTGCGCATTTCGTCCAGATGCAACCCGGTCACGGCTTTGCGAATTTGATCGAAGACGACTGTATCCGCGAAGACGAACGAGAAATCCCGCTCCACCGCGGGAAATCGGGGCAATGCCTCGAAACGTACTTCGCGCAGACCGCGTTTATACAACCGGTCTAAATAAAACTCGGCGATGAACACGTCCTGCTTGAACTTTCGCTTGGCTGCCGTCTCCGGATGAAGCTGCCCAAACTGCGCCACGGTAGCGCCATCCATCACTGCACGCGCCGACCGCGCAGGATGGTAGTACTCAGCGGTACGGGCATCGAACCCAACAACATCGTGCTGGAACAGTTGCAGGAGGGTCTCAACATCTCCCTTCAGATCGAAGAACGAGAACGGTCGCGACGGCTGATGAACATTGGGACTAACCGCGCTGCCACTGGCGCCCATGCAGATCCGTTTCAACTCGGCAGCGGCCCCGTTTTCCGCCTCAAACACGCTTCCTGCCTCGAACAAACGAACATTGTGGCTGCCGCGGTTGAGGTTGTAAGCCAGCATGTCCAACATTGCCGGTGCCAACGACGTGCGCATCACCGAAGCTTCGTCGCTCAGTGGATTGGCAATTTCAATGACCGGCACCGCGCAAAAGTCCTGAGCGTCTTGGTGTGAAATAAAAGTCAGCGAGACGGCCTCGTCATAACCCAGCGCCAGCAGGGAATTGCGCAGCTTCTGGTCCTTGGCCGCGTCCGGAGTTTCAATCACCGATCCGGAAAACGCAGGCAAGGTATTTTCAAACTTGTCGTATCCATGAAGACGCGCGATCTCTTCGATCAAGTCGATTTCACGTTCAATATCGAGCCGCCAGCTCGGGACGCGCACCGTGAACTCGGGGTCCCGGTCGGGTTCTGGCAGCACTTCGAATCCCAGCCGTTGAAGAATGCTAACCACGCGATTGGTGTCCAGGCTGCCGCCCAAAATGCGATGAACCTCGGCCATGCGCAAGCCTACCGGCGCCTGATCGAGCCAGCGCGCCACCACCTCAACCGGTTCGCCGTCGAGCTCGCCCCCGCCCGATTGCAGAATCAGTTCAGCCACGCGATCACATGAAGGCAAAGTGGACTCGAAGTCGGCGCCGCGTTCGAAGCGGTGCGATGCATCGGTGTGCAGCCCGTGGCGTCGCGCCATCTTGCGCACCGTCACCGGGTCCCACCACGCTGATTCAATCAGAATGTTCCTGGTTTTATCGGTGATCATGGTGCCGAACCCGCCCATGGTGCCGGCCAGCCCGACCGGCTTCACCGCGTCGGCGACTACCAGGTCTTCCGTCGTCAGTTTGCGTTCCACGCCATCAAGAGTTTTGAGTTTCTCGCCGTCGCGCGCCCGCCGCACTATGATCTTGCCGCCTTCGAGCAAATCAAGATCGAAAACGTGTGTAGGTTTGCCCATCTCCCACAGCGTGTAGTTGGTGGCGTCGGCGGCGTTGTTGATGGCCCGCTGATCGAGCAGGGCCAGCCGCTCGATGATCTTCGCTGGTGACGGCTTGACCGATACATTGCGAAGGATGCGTGCGGTGAATCGCGCGCAGCCCTGCGGGTCTTTGATCTCCACGGGGAAGGCAGGCACGGTGGGATGCTGAGCAAGTGAACTCTTCGCCTCAGAGGACCTAGATCCTGACAGCTTCGCCTGAATCGGCCTCAGCGGCAGACCATAGATCGCTGCGGCTTCACGCGCAACGCCGTAATGATTCATGGCATCGGGGCGATTAGTGCCAATCTCCATTTCGAAGACCGTCTTTTTTCCCTCGCCACTGATGCCTTCCACCGCGATGCCGGCGTTAGTCAAGTCGTCGGCAAGGTGGCGGTCATCCACCGTCAAGTCAACGAAGTCGCGAATCCATTGTGGAGAGAGTTTCATTTTTAGCTTTTTGCTTCTAGCTCCTAGCCGCCCCGCCTTAAGCTAGGAGCTAGCAGTTAGAAGCTTTCACGCAAATTGCCGCAAGAACCTGACATCACCCTGAAAGAACAACTGAATGTCATCGACACCATATTTCAGCAGCGCGACCCGGTCCGCGCCCATTCCGAAAGCGAATCCAGAAACCTTTCTAGGATCGTATCCGTTGTCCTTCACGAACTCGAACACATTGGGATCGACCATGCCGCAGCCCAGAATTTCGATCCATCCTGTGCGCTTACAGGGACGGCAAGGCTCACTGCCGCGCTGCCCGCTGCCGCCACAGATGAAGCAACTCACCATCATCTCGGCGCTGGGTTCAGTGAAGGGAAAAAACGACGGCCGGAAGTGGGTTTTCACACTCGATCCGAAAAGTGCCTTCATGGCATGATCCAGCGTGCCCTTCAGATCTCCAAATGTAATGTTGGTATCGACGGCCAGGCCTTCAATCTGATGAAACATCGGCGAGTGACTGGCGTCGGGCGGATCGTTGCGGTGAACTTTGCCGGGAATCACGATACGGAGCGGTGGCTTGATCTTCTCCATGGTGCGAATCTGCACCGGCGAAGTGTGGGTCCGCAGCAACAATCTCTCCCGCTGCGGTCGCGATTCCTGGTTGGCGATGAAGAGGGTGTCTTGCGTGTCGCGTGCTGGATGGTTCGGTGGAAAGTTCAGCGCTTCGAAGTTGTAATAGTCGGTCTCAATGACCGGCCCTTCTTGCACCGAGTAACCGAGATTACGGAACACGGAGACGATTTCGTTCATCGTCTTGGTAACAGGATGCTCGGCGCCGATGGGGCGCTGAATGCCGGGGAGGGTGATGTCGAGGCGATCGGATTCCAGCCGCGATGATGACGCAGCGCTCTTTGGTTCCTGCTCTGCCGTGTCGATGGCTTGCTCGACTCGCTTCTTGAGTTCGTTGACTTGTTGCCCGACTTCGCGTTTCGCATCTTTCGGCGCCGCTTTGAGCCACAGGTCATTTACCTGGGTGAGCACGCCGTTCTTGCGCGCCATCCAGCGATCACGGAAGTCTTTCCGGTCAGCCTCGGTCTTGACTTCCGCGGCTTCTTCGTCCAGGGCAGCGAGGAGTTTCTTTGTGGCCTTCTCGAGCGCCGCAGCGGAAAAATCCTTCAATTTGGGGACGGTGTATGCCACAGTGCTTTCGGAACTTCATATCTTCAATTCCGAATGCGCATCAGCCCATGAGGAATCTACTGTTTTTGCCGTTGTCCACAAGCAGGTTCCTCGCAGCTAAAGCTGCCCGGAATGACAATTCCTTAAAGAGTAGTCGCAGCGGCACGGCCGAAGCCGTGCCCTCCCGATTACGCCTAAAAGCGAAGTGCTAAATGCCAAAGGCCGGTTCTCTACGCTCCCAGAGCGCCCTTGGCCTGCGCGGCCAGGCTCTTAAAGCCATCCGGATCGTTCACCGCCAGATCGGCGAGAATCTTGCGATCCAGTTCCACGCCTGCGGTTTTCAATCCGTGGATGAACTGGCTATAACTCAGGCCGTGCAGCTTGGCGGCCGCGCCGATGCGCACAATCCATAGCGAGCGGAACTGGCGTTTGCGTTGCTTGCGTCCGGAGTAGGCGAACTTCAGCCCACGTTCGACCGCCTCTTTGGCGGCGCGGTAGAGTTTGGACTTGGTTAGGAAGTAGCCGCTTGCGCGTTCAAGAATTCTCTTGCGCTTGGCGCGGCGTTTTGTCCCACGTTTTACACGAGGCATGATTGGCTCCTTTTTCTGCTTTCGATTTACGGCGGCTGGAGGCAGGAGACGAACATCGTCATGACCTCTTCACACGCCGGCAGCAGCCCTAACCTGGCCACCGCTGGTTGTCGCTTAAACACGACAACGATCTTAGTACGGAATCATCCGCTTGACTTTGGGCGTATCCGCGGGACTTACCAGAACGGATTGGCCCAGTTTCTTTTTGCGTTTATGCGGCTTGGAGGTCAGCATATGGCGCAAATGCGAATGATGACGCTTCACCTTCCCGGTCGCAGTCTTCTTGAAGCGCTTGGCAGCGCCCTTGTGCGTTTTTAATTTAGGCATAAGTCCTCAAAACCAGCATTCAGCAGTTAACATATAGCACTCAGCATTCAGTAGAGCGGATCGTGCACAATCTCAATGGGCTGAATGCTGAGTGCTGATCGCTGCTTTACTACGCCTGCTTCACGCGCTCCGCAGCGGGCGGGGCCACTGGCGGCTTATGGCCCGCATCTTTTTTGGGAGCCAGGATGGCATGGAGCGTGTTGCCTTCCTGCCGCGGCCGAAATTCCACAATACTCTTGTCTTCCACGTCCTTGATCAACCGTTCCAGAATCTGGCGGCCAAGATTAGTGCGCGTCATTTCGCGTCCGCGAAAGAAAATGGTCGCCTTGACCTTGTCTCCCTCGTCCAAAAACCGCAGCACGTGGTTCTTCTTGGTCTCGTAATCGTGGTCATCCACATTTATCCGGAATTTCACTTCTTTGACGGTGATGACTTTCTGGTGCTTCTTAGCTTCGCGTTCTTTTTTCTCCTGCTGGTACAGGAATTTCCCATAGTCCATGATGCGGCATACGGGAGGTACGGCGCTGGGGGAAATCTCCACCAGATCCAGGTTCTGTTCGCGGGCCTTCTTTAGCGCTTCGAAGGGCGGCATAACGCCGATTTGCTCACCTTCATTCCCGATCACGCGGATTTCCCGCGCTCGAATGCGCTCATTAGTGCGGATAAAACGTTTGTCGATACAATCCTCCGACCGTTAAGAGCTAGGTAAGAGAAAAATTATATCATGCCTATCGCGGACCCTGGATCGAAGCCTGGTCGGCAGTGAAAAGTCGAACCGGGCATTTTGCTGGGAAACAATTCCGCTTGTATTCTGAGTTGGCAAATTTAACAGAAGCTTCGGATTCCATTTCAACGAAAAGTTAATGACAATGTCACCGGCCTGCCCGACGATGCACGTCGTTACCGGGATCAATTTTTCGGCCCCATGCTCGACGAAATGACTGCCAATGGAGAAGAAAGTCTCTCTCGTTACATACTTTCTCCCTTCATCAGAATCCGTAATTGCGCAGTTGTTTTTTCCAGACATGCAAGTCTTTGCAGTTTGTTTAGACACATCACAATTCTTTCGCTGTAGTAGCCAGATTTCGCTTGACATTGCCCAGAAGCAAATTAAGATGCGTATCCGCAGGCCACTGGCAAGCTTTTCCAGAAGGTCGGCAAGTTCGCCGGTTTCTTGATGAGACCTACCAACACTTCAGTCAAATCCACTAGGAGGACATTCGTGAAAAAAGTTCTGTGTGTAGTGATGTTCATCGCATTGTTTAGCTTCTTTGCCTTGGCGCAAGGGGTTGCGCCGGTGTCGAACGCGCGTGCAACCGGGAAAGCAATCGGCCACCACGCCAACTTCCACACCCCCGGCGCTCCTGCGCTTTGCCATGGCAAGTGCCCGTTCTACGGCGGCGACATCGATGTTAACGATCCGAACGCCAACGCCTTTGCCAACGCCAACACCATCCTCGTCCCTCTGACCTACACTTACTCGGCTCTGCAGCTGCCCGTAAACGCCATGCTCACAGGAATGTTGATCAACAACCTTCCCACGGTCAATGGTGGCACACAATACGATCCGGCTACCGGAATCTATGATGTGCGCACCGGCGTCTCCAGCGGCAACGGCGGCACCGATGTGGGCGGCGGTTCGAACACCCTGTACGAAGAAGCCACGGGACGTTCGCCCTTTGGCTACACTGAAGAATCAGTTGCGTCTTTGTTCACCTCGCCGATTCCGGTCAGCGCGGGAACGACTTACTGGCTCAACTACCTTCCACAGTGCACCAACTCCGGCAACTCCGACTGCGAAGACGACATTTACTACTTCGAGTCGAACACCGATGGTCTGAACAACGTCAACGGCAAATTCCAGCCGAGCTACCAGGCTTTCTTTGAATCCGCTTTCTTCGGCGTCAACTGGGAAAACTGGTGCGATTACCTCGGAAGTGGCGACACGACCGAGTGCCAGGGCATGTCTTACGCTCTCGCTGGCAACAAGTAGCCTGAGGTTGGACTGCATTGAGCTAGGTTGAATGTAATTGAACTAAGGGGAAGCCAGTACGACCGGGCTTCTCCTTAGTTTTTTTGTGCCCGGCACAACCAAGGCTTGTTGGGCGTGTGCTATGCTTTTTCTTTAAAACTTGTGTTCCCTGGAGGAATTTTACTGATGGCCCGCTATGGCTTGCTATGTCTGTTGATGGCTTCTCTTGTGTGGGGAGGGTCTGCGTCAGCCCAGCAAGCGGAACCCAGCCGGCCGCCGGTTGGAACTAATGCCGCGCCCGCTCCAGAAAATGGGGCGAAGGATTCACCTGCCGTGGCGGCAGTTCCGCCAGATGCGCCGGTCATTACCATCCCGGGGTTGTGTGACCACCCCTCTGGCGAACCAGCGCCGCCGAATTGCACGACAGTGGTTACGCGTGTTGAGTTCGAGAAAGCGATGGACTTGCTGCACCCTGGTTCTCACAAGCCGGCGCTCAAGTTCTTTGCCGATAAGTACGCGAATTACCTCATCACTGCCTACCGTGCCCAGGAAATGGGGTTGGATAAGATGCCGGATTTTGACGCCAAGATGGAAGTCGACCGAATGGCTCTCGGCCGGAGAGTATTGGAAGAGAAATTCGCCACCGAAGAGAAGTCAAAAGTCACCGACAAAGAAATCGAGAGTTACTATCAAAACCACGTCGATGACTTCGTGGAAGTGGACGTGGATCGTATTTTCGTTCCCAAGCTGCCGCGCGCACAGGATTCAGATCCAAAGTTGAGCGAAGCAGAACAACAGAAACGCCGGCAGGCGTGGTTCGAGGACCTTCGGAAGGAAGCAGACAAGTTGCGGGTGCGAGCCTTGGCTGGCGAAGATTTCCTCAAACTGCAAGTCGAAGCCTGCCTTTACGCGGGCCTCACCGAGAAAGATGCCGACCCATCGATGATTACCTTGCGAGGGGTTCGGCGCAGTATGTTCTCCGAAGGCCAGCGTCCAGTGATGGACGTCAAGGTAGGGGAGATTTCGTCAGTTCTTACCGACAACAACGGGTATTCCATCTTCCGGGTCAAAACCAAGACCACACGACCGTTTGAGAAAGCGAGCGGAGAGATTCGTCGCACTCTGCGTACGGAACATTCTAAGCAGGACATGGATGCCCTCCTGCGTTCTGCCACTGTTACGTACAGTGACGACTACTTCGGTCCGGTAAAAGAGAAAAAGAGCGATACCACGGCCTCCAATCCTGGCGCTCCTCAAAGCAATCCATAGTCACTGTTGTAGCAACGCCAGGCGACGGTCGTCATTTACCAAAATAAGTCTCGTTGAAGCTGGGAGTAGCCGACTTACGGATGGCTTCCAGTCGAGCTTGCCGCCGTTGCTCTGCCAGTTTCTTGCGGATGTCTTCCCGCACGTCAGCTAGAGGGACGACCCGTTTTTCTCCAACTTTGTAAAGGTAATATCCGTTCTTATCGACAAACAGCTGCGAAAACTCCCCGGTCTTCAGATCCATCACAGATAGCTGGTCGGTAGGCATATCTTCGCCGCGGACTTTTCCCATAACAGTGCTCGGGGGCGCATCCTCAACTAGAGCCAGGTGAGTTGCCTCCGCCTGGAGCTTGGCGAAGTCTTCTCCAGCCATGGCGCGTGAGCGCACCTTGTCGGCTTCTGCCTTCATGATGGCCTCTGACTCCTGGTCGCGCTTGTCGGCTGCTTCATCGCTCAGTTCTTCCTTGGGCTCCGGCAGCCGCTGAATGCCGGGAATGAAAATCCGGGTCAGGTCCGCTTCCACAAAGCGGGCGGGTATCTGATGGTAATATTCTTCGATTTGCTGGTCCGTAACCTGTGCGAAGCTTGTCTGCCCAAGCGTCCGACCCAGCTCTTGATTCAGGAGTTGTTCCCGTGCGATCTTCATGCGGGCGGTGGCATCGGCCCCCTGATCCAGGCCCATTTCGTGGGCTCTTTGTTGCATGATCAGCGCCTCCGCATAGCGACTCGCGAAATCGCGGCGGCCATCCGGGGCGAGCGTTGGCTGCACTGCTTGTATCATCGATTCGAATTCGGCGCGGGTGATCACCTTCTTGCAGCTTGCCGCCGGCTTGTCGGCAGAGGGGTGGTCGCACACTCCGTTTATCGTGATCACCGGCGCATCAGGAGCCACCTTCGAGACTGCTGCTGGCGAGGAGTTTACCGGGCTGCCTGAGTGCTGAGCCGGTGCGGCCGGTGGCGCGAATTGGCCACTTGCCAGCCCTGCAAACAATAGACACACAAGTACGTACTTGGGCATAAGTAGGATTCCTTTACAAAGAATATCTCAAGACAGTCAGCCAAAATGTTAACACAGTGATCACGGCCCGCGGAACAACCCTCCCCGCCCACACCCGGTACGGAATTCGACTAAGAATGGACGTGGCGCGCACGTTTTTCAACAGAAACGAGATGCGAGCGGTTTTGGGCGACAATACGATTGCAGTATCCTGACGCAAGACCGACCGGGGGAAACGTGAGAACCACACTTGCAGGCGTTATCGTAACATTGCTTTGTCTATTTGCTACGGGAGGACAGGGTCAGGTACCGGCTTCCGCGGCAGCGGCCGCTCCGGCCCAGAGCGGGAACGCGGCGCCGCCGGCTGCCGCGCTGAATCAGTCTGTCGATACTGTGCCGCGCAAGTATGTCGATCTGTGGAATACCGGTGATTTCGATCAGTTCAAGCCGTTTTTTTCCCCATTCTTCATGACTTCTCATGGACCCAGGGTCATGGTGAACCCAGCCATGCTGATGCACGTGATTACCGCATGGCGTAAATCCATGCCCGACCTTACCTTCAAGATCGAGGATACCGTCATTCAGGGCGACAAAGTCGCGATGCGTCTGACTTTGACGGCAACCTACAAGAACGTCCTTTTCCCCTTCACCACCCAGCCGGCCCCGAATGATCCCCCGCGCACCATTCGCGCCGCGGAGATGTTGTTCTTCCGCCTCAAGGACGGAAAGATTGCCGAAATCTGGGAGCAATACGACGAGTTGGTGATGCGCCAGCAGATGGGTGGAAGCTGGCAGCTAGCAACCAAGTCGATGACATCCTCGCCGGCGTCCCCAATAACCGGGCCAGCTTCCAAACCCTGAATTCAGGTCCCGGACCCATGCACCCGGCTGCGGGCCTCGTGTGGGACTCCCGCATAGAGTCTTCTTTCTCTCTTGCATCCGAACCGCATGAATTATAGGATTTCCTCCGGTTCGCGGGCCTAGGCAGGACAACCTCTCGGAAGCTCCCCCCTCTGAGAAACTTGAAGGAGAACACGCAGATGAGGAAAGGCTTGGTATTGCTTGCGCTGGTCGCAATGCTTGCTCTTTGTGCCACCAGCTTCGCGGCAGTACCGCTCCCAGTTGTTTTGGCGAACGATGACAACCCTAATGCTGGGGCCAATAGCGCGACTGCGTTTCACCTCAATACCAGCGACGGCACGATGGCGTCCATTAAGGTTCTGGAGACTGGCGGGACTGGTTTGGGGTACGGATTCTTCGCTTATACCGGGAGTGCAATTGCATCCAACGGCAATTGCGTGTTCGTCATTAACACTGCGTCGGACACCATCAGTTCCTTTGCCGCACCCAGCTATGCCAAGACCGGTGATGCCGGCTTCACCGGAATGTTCAGTGGCGAACTTTCCGGGGGTGGCGTTGCGCTGTCCCCGAACGGCAAGCTACTGGCCAGCGCGAACAGCGGTACGCTCAACGTCTCCACCTGGGCGGTGGGAACAAAGTGCACACTAACCCACATCGCCGACTACACTCCTTTGATCGGTGCGGACACTTTCGTCACGCTTGCCTTTGCTCCTAACGGCAAGGCCCTCATCGTGCCAGCTGTGGATTTCCAAGGCGTGGAGATTTTCCAAGTCAATGCCAACGGTACGCTCACTGACGGTGGCAGCGTTAGCTGGGCAAACCTCACGGACTGTCAGACCGCTGGTTGTTACCCCACCGGCTTGGACATTACGACTGACAGCAAAGTTGCGGTCTTTGGCAACGCCAGCGGCAGCCAGAACAGCGTTTTGTCCGTCAACATTGGCCCCAAAGGTTTGAGCAATCCGCAGAACTGGCCCATTACCGCTTGTCCCTCGGGGTGCGGGAATCCTAACGTTCCCTGGTTTAGCCAGAACGGGGCAAAAGGCAACGGCGAACTCTACGTTGGAATGTCTGGTTACAGCATTAATAGCATTCCGAGCGGTGAAGTGACCATGAACTTCACGGAGAGCCCGCTGAGCATCACCGAAGAAGGCGGTGGCACGTTGATTCCTACGCCGGATGAGGCCTTGGGCGCGATTCGCTCGGTTGGGGCCACTGGGAATGGGACGGGCGGCGGGATGCTGGTCTATGCCATTTACCCGAACCAAATCCAAACCGCCACGGTCGATGCCGGTGGCGCAATCACACTGGGACCGGTCACCACCGATCCCAATGGGCAGGGTCTGCTCTCGATCAGTGTCTACCCCAACACCCGCTAGGCCGGCGTAGCGATTTCATAAGCTTTCACGGGGTACGCTCTCTAGTCCTATCCTAATATTGTCCCGGCTACTTTCTCCCGTGTGCGTTACGTTAGTGACGTACCGCGGGTGACCCAGCCTGAGTAACAATAATCAGCCATGAGGGTTGTACGCCTACTCGCATTGGCGTGGCTGGTGAGCGTCCCGTGCATCGTCCAGGCAAAGCAACTGGCGATTGTCACGGACACGGCCAATACCACGACTAACCTCACCGCTTCCGACCTGGCGAAGATGTTCAATGCTCATACCCGCAGCTGGCCGGATGGCAGGCCAATCACGATTGTGCTGCGCGACCCGTCCTCGGCTGACATGCAATTGGTGCTGCGCAAGCTGTTCGGCATGCCGCAGGAACAGGCGCACGCTTTCATACAAGCCCACAAGGGCTCCATCATGATTGTGGATTCCGACGACGAGGTGCTTCACTTCGTCTCGTCCAATCGTGGTGCAGTGGGTGTCATTGACCTGTATTCGCTGACCAAAGATGTGAACGTCTTGAAGATCGACGGCAAGTTGCCGGTTGAACAAGGTTATCTCTTGAGGGGAAATTAGCCATGCTCTTTACACACGCGATCTTGAAGACTTCGATTCGAAGTGCAACTCTTTTTCTTGCAGTCTTCGCCCTGCTGTTCGCATCTGTTGCCTCCGGTCAACAGTCCACTCCGGTGCAGCCTGATTCTCCATGGACCACGCTGCCACTTACTTCCAAGTCTCCCGAGGCTCAACGTCTGGTGGTGGAGGCCATGCGCGTGGGTCTCGATCTGGTGGAGCAGGAGCAGTCTGACGTAATGCTCCGCCAAGCCATCAAGCTCGATCCCGATTTCGCCATGGCGCACGAGCTGCTCTCGCAGAACAGCCTTGA
Organism: Terriglobales bacterium; assembly: GCA_035484735.1. Taxonomy (GTDB): domain Bacteria; phylum Acidobacteriota; class Terriglobia; order Terriglobales; family Acidobacteriaceae; genus JABCZH01. Next base: position 126,170 of record DATHOQ010000039.1, read on the forward strand.
TCCCGCCGAGCAAGTCGCTGAAAATGCCAAAGCCCTGGCCCTCAAGAGCCACGCTTCGCCCGCCGAGCAGCTGGTGATGGAGTGGTGGCAGGCCGCCACGGACCACAAGCTGATCTCCGCCATTACTAAGATGAACGACGTCCTCAGCCTGTACCCCCACGACAAATGGGTCATCTTCATGGCCACCAACTGGCTGACCACGCAAACTCAGTACGAGCGTGCCATCGCGGTGTACGAGCGCTCGGGCATCACAGATTCTCCGGGCCTGATGAACAATATGGGCTACTGCTATGCCTATATGCGCGAGTTCGACAAAGCTTTAACCCTGATGGACAAGTATGTGTCCGCGATGCCAAAAGACGCCAACCCGCAAGATTCCTATGCGGAGGTTTTGCGCATGGCGGGTAGCTTCAACAAGTCGCTGGAACACTATCGCGCCGCGCTGGCCATCGATCCGCAATTTTATTCCTCACAGTTCGGCATCGCCGACACTTACTCACTGATGGGCGACCAAGTCCGTGCCCGCGAAGAGTACGAAATCGGGTTTCAGAAGTTTCCCATGCCCGAACTGCATCTGGTGCAATGGCAGACTCGGGAAGCGGAGACCTTTATCCGCGAAGGCGACCTGAAAGGCGCCGATCATGCTTTCCAGGCCATCGCCGACGATGCGCACTCCAAGCACATGAGTCAGCTGGAAGCCGACACCTACCGCCAGATGGCAATGTATCAGCCCGATCCCAAGCAAGCGCTCGCGTTCGTCAGCAAAGCCGAAGTTGCTCTGAAAGATGGCAAGAACGCCATGCCCGCTTCGATTCATCAGGAACAGGCGCAGATCTTGCGGGTGCGTGTAGAGATTGCTGTGAAGACAGGCAACCGTCAGACTGTCAACACTGTTCTCGCTCGTCTGGACGAGATGTCATCCAAGTCCACCGACCGCTTGATTGATACCGCATATCATGGAGCCGCGGGTGCAGCGTTATTTTCCCAACACAAGTACGACGAGGCCATCTCGCACCTGGAAGAGGACAAGAACAACCCACTGTCGCTGAAACTGCTGGCGTCGGCTTATCAAAAGATCCGCTACAGCGCTGGCGCGAAACGCACCAGCGATACTCTGGCGAACTTGAACGATCCCACGCTGGAGCAGGCGTTGGTCGTGCTCCCATTCCGCAAATGCTATGAAGATCCATCGTGCAGCGGCAGCGTGAAGGCGGTTTCGTTGAAGAAATAAGATTCCGGCCCTTCGCTGATCGCTCATCCTTGAGAAGCTGTACTGTCCACACTGGTAGCGTTGTGTCCTCGGTTCACTTTACTGTCACTCCCACCCCCTACCCCTCGGCCTCTTGGAATCATCGCCGTAGGGGAAAATTCCCGCCAAATCCTTGCCGAGAAAAGGGTTGGCGGCAAGATGTCAGAAACAAACGAGTTAGAGCATCGAAAAGACATTGGTTGATTCAGAGATATATTTTCAGATCGTCTTGCATGGCTGGAAGCGATGTCTAGGAAATACGAAGAAAGTTTTGGGTGAGAGTGCAGGAATGGGAATTATGGTTTTGAATCTCCGGCAGGCCACGATCACTTCAGGCGAATGCCGCCGACGTAGTCTTGTGTGTTTACACCATTGCTCTCGTCCATCCATGCGGACACGAAGTAATTCGGACCGTCCCAAGTGGCGCCGTCGTAGTTGCCCAGTGGTCCGGCGCCGCCGACGCTCGGGTTGGAGAACTGCGTGGTGAGTTGGACGTTCGGCTGGAAGCTCAAACCGCCGTTCGCAGAGATTCCAGCGTAGGCCTGGTAGTCTATGTCTTTCGGGTCGTTGCGGCGATCCAGCCAACTTACGCCCACCAGCCCGGTCGGACTGACGGATATCCAGGGAAGGAACTGATCGTGGGTAATTCCCGGGGCTACTGGAACTGGCTTCGACCAGTTGTCAGCCGTCAGTTGAGCGCGCTACTTCCACCTGCATGAAGGTACCCGTCCAGTTATACATCACTACATAGAGGTAGCCGGAATGCGGCCCGTCGCTGTTGTCGACCGCGATCGCCGGAACGTCCGCGACATAGATGTTCACGGTGTTGGGCAGCGGATAAATCAGCGTCACCGGCGCAACCAGCTTCGGTTTCGACCAGGTATTGCCGCCGTCGCTGGATTTGGAGAACACCATATAGCCCTGGTTGTCGCACGCCTGGGGAGCTGTGTTGCAGTACAGCCACGTAACGTACACGGCGCCATCGTTCCCCACGGCCATGGCCGTGTAAAAGTCCTGGTCCGGCGCGTTCTGAACCGGTGCGACATTCGCCAGTTGCCAGGTTGCGCCACCATCGTTCGAATGCGAAACCACAACCTGGTTCCGGGTGTTCTGTGCGAGCGGCCCGACCATCACACACGAAATATACACCGAATCCACGTACGGGCTGCTGGCACCGGTATCGACGGCCATCCAGCAGTAAAGAGGAGCGTAATTCGGACGGACGACCGCGGCAACGGGTGTGCTCCAGTGAATGCCGTCGCTGGATTTTTCAATCCCTTGGCCGTTCCCTGCACAGTCGCTGCAGAGGTAGTATCCGCCTATGTACGCCGTGCCGTGACGGTCGTAGCCAAGAATCGGCATTTGATTGGGAATATACGACTCGCCCTCAAAGAAGAGCGAGGACATGCATACCTGGCTCCAGGCCGAACCTCCATCGAGGGACACGAAGAACCCCAGGCTCTCATATGGAAGGCAGTTGTAGTCGTTGCTTCCCACGATCAGATTTCTTGGGTTCGAAGGGTCGGCAGCAATGGGCGCGGAGTTGTCGTCCTTTGGCCCCAGCGATGCCTGGGTGGGCGGCAGGACGCAGGGAGCGGGCGAGCACGACAGGTTGTCTGGGCCGGAGTCGCGTAGGCTGGTTGTTTGCGCCGAGGCAACGACTGCCACGGAAACAAAAACCGCTGCCATCATGATCGTGCGATAAACAATTTTCATCTCAGATCTTTTGCAGTCGCGCGGGCGGACATCGGGCCGCTTCACTTCAGCCGGATGCCGCCGACTTCGTCATGCAGCTCGCTGCCGTTACTGTTATCCATCCATCCAGCGACGAAATAGTTCGGGCCATCCCAGGTGTCACCTGTGTAATTGCCCATGCCGAGGATCGGGGTGGAAAATGCCGTCGTCAATTGAACGTTGGGCTGAAAACTCTTGCCTCCGTCTTTAGAAATAGCGGCAAATGCCTGGTAGTTAACATTCTTCGGATCGTTACGCCGATCCAGCCAACTTACCCCCACCAGCCCGGTCGGACTGACGGATATCCAGGGAAGGAATTGGTCGTGGGTAATTCCCGGGGCTACCGGGACCGGCTTCGACCAGGTGTTGCCACCGTCGGTCGAGCGCAATACCTGTACTTGCATGAATGTGCCCGTCCAGTTGTACATGACGACGTAGAGGTTCCCGGCATAAGGTCCGTTACTATTGTCGACACTGATCGCCGGATAGTTCTGGACGGGAACATTAGAATTGGGGATTTCCGATTGCAATATGGTTCCCATCAGAACCGGAGTCGACCAAGTATTACCGCCGTCGTTTGATTTAGAGAACATCATGTCGCCCTTGCCGCTGCTGCTGCTGCAAGAATTGCAGTACATCCAGGTCACGTACACCGTTCCGTCGTTGCCCACGCTCGTAGCGGTATAAAAATCCTCTGCGGGGTACACCTGCACGGAGGCGACCTTTACGCTTATCCAGGTCTTGCCCCCGTCGTAGGAATGGGCTACCACAACCCCGTACTTATATTGTTGCGATTCGTCTACAACGACGGCAGACATATAGAGGCTATTGACGTGGGGGCTTTGCGTGCCCGTGTCCACTGCCATCCAACTATAGAACGGGTCGAGGGACCCACCGGCGCCCAATGCGATTACGGGCTGAGTCCAGTTGCCATCGCTCAATCTCTTTTGGACGGCCATTAGTGTGTAACCCATCCCCTCGCTGTCTCCATAGCCGCTGGCAATGTACGCGGTGCCATTTCGATCGTAGCCGACCATGGGGTCGCCGCCAGGCACGTACGTGCGGCCGTGGAAATCATTGATGAGCGGCATGCAGTAGCGGGACCAGGTCGCGCCGCCGTCGCTGGAAAGGTGGAATCCCGCGATTCCGGGTGGTGGGCAATTCGCGTCAAAGCTGCCCAGCAGCAGGTTCAAGGGATTGAGCGGGTCGGCCACGATGGGTGCGTCGCTGACCTCGGCGCCACCTTCTGACGCCTGGGTGGGTGGCAACACGCAGGGAGCGGGAGAACACGAG
>DATHOQ010000040.1:0-2229 GCA_035484735.1 Terriglobales bacterium
GTACATCGTGTGGTAGTGCAGCCGCGAAAGATAGTTAGGAAGATTGGGATCGCCGTTCCAGCAGTGCTCGGCGCGGTCGCCGTATTTCACTTCTCCTCCATAAGGAGGGTTCGTCGTAGTCTTCAGGAAACCCTCGAGATAGTAGACGGCGTCAGTTAGAAAATAAGTATCGGCGCTGCCCACATAAACATTGAGCTTGCCCTGTAGTTTGGGGCCCAGCGTTGCCCAGTCGCGCTGCAGAATCGCGCTCAAGTCGTAATGCTCCTTCCAATAAGCGGCGACGGCGGGATCAATCACACCAGTTTCTTTGTCAAAAATCGGCTGCGGGTAGCCGTCTTTCCCGACGGGACTATAAACGGCCTGCCAGATATCGAATTGCTCGCCCGAACGGCCGCGCGATCCCAGCGCGAGTTCGTACTGATTTACGCCCTGCATGGTGATCAGTGTGCGCCCGAGATAATCGCGCATGCCGGGCTGCGGAATATCCGCGTGCGCTCCCTGCATGTAAAAAGCATTCTTATCTTGGTAAAGATTCGCAGTAATAAACGACCGGAAGTCAACCGGATCAGGGCAGGCAATGAAAGCTCCGTTGTAGTGGTCGGGATAAAACATCTGCACCGCCATCGACTCCCACCCGCCGGTGGAACCGCCGTAGGCAAAGCGCGCCCAGCCCTGCCCAATGCCGCGGAACTGCTTCTCGATCGCTGGGATCAACTCGGTCTCAATGGCATCACCGTAAGGGCCGAGATTGGCGGAGTTCACGGCATAGGAATCGTCGTAATACGGGTTCGCGTGGTTGATTTCCGCGATGAGCACGCGGGGAAATCCAGGACCGCTCCACTGTTGATAAAACTTGTACGCTTCCTGCTGCTGGATGCGGTTGTAACCAGAAATGTGAAAGCGCTCGCTGTAGTCCGGCTTCAAGTTCGGATCAGGCGGCTCGGTGCGAAAGCCGGCAAAGTCGCCGTTGAAGTGATCTTCAGAAATAATTACCGGGTAGTGAACCTCCGGATGTGTATCGAATCCCTCCGGCACTAGCACGTTTGCGCTCAAATACATGGGCCGTCCCCAGAATCGCGTGAGCAACTCGCTTTGAATCTTGAGGTGCCGGATATACTTCGTGTCCTGCGGAGGCGAGATGGGCGGAATCTCCTGGTCGAGCACGACCTCGATGGTTCCAGAGATCGCACTAACCGTGACCTTGCGCGGGGTGGAATACAGATTGCCCGGCGCGATATTCCAATGCTGTCCCTCGCCCCGGTCCATCGGCAGCTTCACCGTGTGTCCGTCGGAGCGGTGAAAAGTTTCGTAGCGATGCAGGACTGCCTGCACGAAGTATTCGCCCGGCGGAACGTCCCGAAGACTCTTGATGGGATAGCCTGCAGCCGACGCGTCCACGATGCGGGTCTGGCCGGGCAACATCCCGTCAACGTCGATGCCGAAGATGATCTGAGTCTTCGGCGTGTCGTTGATCTGCATGCGCGGTTCTTCGGAAGCATCGGTGGAAAGAATCAGAAGAATGCGGCCATCAAGAGGCTTGTCACTCCGGCTTTTGGGAAACGAAACCGAGAAAACCGTGGCGGTCGCCGCCCCAGCCGGACAAACCGCGCCCAGCATGGTAACAGCCGTAAGAATTGAGAGGATGACAGCACGCTTCCGAGCAGGCATGAGGTTTCCTTGGTGAGATAACCTAGGCAAGACAAGGGATTGTATCGCACGCTTTGACCTGGGGCACGTCACTTCATGCCTCACATCCAAGCCCCCATCAAATGTCCCAACCCTCCGCGCACCAGCAACCCATCGTCGCGATCCTTGAAATAACGCGCGTTAAGCTCCTTGCCTTGCAAGAATTCGGTGCGCCGAAATCCCATCCCATTCAGCTCTTCCTGTAATTTCCTGGGATCAAAGAACAGCTGAAACGGCTCTCCATACCGAGCCACGCGCTGAGACAACGCATCCAGTGCCAGCCTCTGCCCCGCATTCAGCAGCGCCGGATCCACCGCAAAATCAAACACCACGCCGCTTCCCGCAGGCATCGTCGCAACGAAACTCAAAGTCGACATACAGGCTTCGCGCGTGAGATAGGGAGTCACACCCAGCCAGGAGAAAAATGCTTCCGAACTCAAATCAAATCCCGCCTGCCCAAGCCCCTCCGCCAGAGTCTGCCGTTCGAAGTCAACAGGCACGAAGGTCAAAGCCGCCGGAGTCGCAATGCCCGCCGCCTCCAGT
>DATHOQ010000041.1:0-16415 GCA_035484735.1 Terriglobales bacterium
TTTCGATGAAGAAGCCATGACTTGAGTCGATAAGGTAAAACGCCACCGCGATTGTGTTGGGGACACTGCCGGGTGAGGGGAAAAAAGTGTTGGTCAACCCCCCGGAGAAACGGCCGCTGCTGGGGATGGAAATGAAAGTGCCATTGAGCGGAGTGTTCGGTTGCGGCGAAAAGTCCAAATTCGTATCTACGATGCCGGTCAAGGTGTCGGAAGATCCGTTCACGGTGATCTGTCCGGTGGCGTCATCTTCGCTTTGACCATTACTCTCGGTGAACCTCAATCCATACTTGCCGTTGAATGAAAATGGAGCTGCCGCTTGGGGATGGGCGAGTCCGATTCCCAGGGACCCGATCGCGTCATCGGCATCGAGGACCAGCGGAGGATTTCCATTGCCAGTGAGATAAAAAATGAACTCCGGTCCGGGTCCGCTAACGCTGAAATTGAATGACGAATCGACGCGGCCGGTTCCAGTGGAATCCAGGGTATAGGTTCCGGCGAATGAATCACTGATCTCGACGCCAAGTCCATTTAGGAGTTCGTCGTCGTATCCGTTCTTCAGGTGGCCGCTGTTATCGGCGGTAAATCTTCCGACCGACGCCAATGATGTGGGAAGGGCACTGATGTCTTGGCCCTGGATACCGAATACGTAAGTGCCAGCGAATGCCGTCTTCTTGTTGAATGTACCGGTGGCAGAACCTTGACTGATGGCTACGCCAGCCGTGGAACCGAACCCGGTGCCTGAGCCGTTGTTGTCACTCTCAATTAACTTTATGTGCAGGCCATCGACAATGTACCCGGTGAACTGTATGGGCGTCGGAGCAAAAGCGGCGGTCAGAGTAAACTTCAGCGATCCGAAAGAGTCTGGATCAGTTACGGTGCCCGAGATTGTCGCACTGGGAAATACGGTGCCGGCGTCGTCTTGATCAGCCACGCTGCCAGCTTGTGAAATTTCGTTCGGGGAACTGATTTTCAAGACACCGCCTATCGCCATTGGCTCAAGGCCAAGGTCGGTCCCGTTCACAGCGAAGGCATAGCCACCGGTGGGCGCGGTGGTACTTGTCTGCAGGTCGAGGGTTCCTGAGGATGTTTCAGAACTGGGGTTGAGCAGAGGATTATCGAGCGTCGCAATAAGGGCGTGTGAATTGGAGAGAAACACAAGACTAAGATTCTCTACGCCTTGCTGGCCAATGTTCTGGTCTGCGGTGTTGAGGGTTAGTGTTCCGCGACCGTCCGGGCCGATGTTGTATGAGCCTCCGCTGATGGGGTCCGACACGGATAGCGAAAAGTCGCTGTGCGTTTGCTCGCCCGACGTGATACCACCTTTGCCATCAAGGACGATCACACCTGCCAATTGAAAAGGTCCGTTGGCATCAATTCCCCTGGTCTCGAAAACGTAAGTGCCTTGCAGGCTGCTGGCAAAACCGGTGACGGTAATTGCAGTCACGACGTTCTTAGTCTGGTCGGCGGTGGCGAAGGCTTCGATAGTAACGGCCTGACTATTTCCAGAAATGGTATTAGGCGGCGTGTAGGTTGTTGGTGCGCCACTTTGCGTGTGTAACGGGCCGAGCGTGCCGCAGTTTGCATTGTTCTGGCACAGCAAAGCCCAGTCCACTCCGGCATCGCTCGGGTCGTTGCCCACGACCGCTGTAATGGAGGTGGTGGAATTGAGGGCAACGGATGCGGCCGGTGCTGGTTGAAACGCTATGGAGACGGGTGTGGAAGGTGGCGCGGGAGGATTCTTTATATTCGTAGTGCTGCTACCGCAGGCGGCGAGAACCGCGATGCTTGCCGCGGAAAGAAGCAACTGAATCCGTCTACGAATTGCCACGGCCAACCTCCTGATCTGCGCCACAAGCAATCACTGCACCGTGCCACGCAAATAGATGATCTGGGTCTGTCCCAGTGTGTAGCCAATCGTGATCATTCCAGAATTGAATCCCGCTGTCTTCGACTTGAAGATCACAGTGATCGTGCAACTGCTTCCGGGAGCCAGGCTGGTGCCTACGCAATTGTCCGTCTCGGTGAAGTTACCCTGCACCAGATTCCCGGTGAAGTTTATGGTCGCGGACTTGGGGTCGCTCGGGTCGTTAAAGAGAGTTACCGTCTGCGGAGCGCTGGCTTGGCCCTTAGGCAAGATTCCGAAATTCAATCCTGCGCCGGGAGACATTCTTAGGGGGCTCGGCACATTGGCCTTCAATTCCACAGGAAAACGGCCGCTGTCGATTTCGCAGTTCGAGGTTGTGGTGCTCGTGCATGGCAGGGTGTTCAGCTCCAGGAAATAATCCAGAGCGGGGGTTAGTGGGGTGCTGGGCTGCGGAGCGAATGTAATCTCCAGGCTGCAAGAGGCCTGCGGTGGAAGCAACATTCCCGAGCAATCATCCACGAAGATCTGGAAGTTTGGTTGCTTGCTGGTGAGATCGCTATCGCAGTTGTAGTTGATGGTGGAACCGTTCGGCGTGATGATTCCAGTGTCCACTTGCAAGCCTGCAACTTCACCTGGTGCCGCCGGCCGCGGAAGGGTGAAAACGCCTACGGGAGGGTTCACGCAAGGCTTGCTTAATGCTGGCAGAATCTGGACCGGAGAGGAGCCCTGGTTGGTAAACGACACAACCTGAGGCAGGCTCGCCTCGCTCACTGCCTCAGCTCCGAAATCGAGTTCAGGAGTGGAAGGTACGATGGCGCTGAAACCGGTGCCGGTGATGGGCACGGCAAACTCCGTATTATTGTCCGCACTAACGGGGCTGTTAACGGTCAGCGTCGCAGCTAGAGGAAACGGGCAAAGCGATGGCGGTTCTCCACCAAGTGCCGTCGATGGCAACCAAGGGCAGCTTTGCTGGGGCGAGAACGAGATCGCAATAATACAGCTCTGCTGCGGAGCGAGAGCGAACGCGGATCCCGCCGGATTCGCACAATTATCCTGCTCGGTGAAATTCGGGAGGCCATTGAAATCGCTTACCCCAAAAGGGCTGGTATTTCCCGACTGCGGGTTAAACGATAACGACAAACCCGTAAGCGGAGTGGCTGACAGGCCGGTATTGGTGAGCGTGATCGTCTGTGTGGTCGGCACAGATCCAACCTGTTGCGCGGGAAAAATAACGGCCGCTGGAGATAATGTTATCGGTTGCGTGCAGCTCGTCGCACTTCCCAACCCCAGGCAAACGTCTCCTATGTCTCCCGCGAGCGTTCCGCCCGGGCAGGAACTCGTCGTCACTCCATATCCGTTGGCGCCTGCCAGGACATCTCCGGCAGAGGAACTCACGAAGGTGACCGGCGAGGGATTTGAAAAGCCGGTCGGGGCTCCAATCTGCCCTACCATCAATCCGTTCGGTGCGATGATCTGAAGAATGACGGAGCTGCCACTGATTTGTCCGTTGACGGAAGCGGTAGCCAGACATGGGTAGCCTTGAAAGTTCAGCATGCCGGTAACGGTCGCGTTGCTGGCTCCAATATTCTGCCCTTGAGTGAGGGACCCGGAAACCGGGAAATCCTGATTCCTAACGTCGGTATTTAGATTGGGGTTCAGGGTGCTCAAGACGCTGTGAAAGTTGCCCTGGATCGTTCCGGTCAGCGGCGGCACTGAAGTTGCGCTCCACTGAAGTCCGGTTTGGGCAGTTCCGCATCCTTGGCCATCAGTCGAAGTGTACGTACCCATCATCGTTGAGTTGCCAGCGCTGAGAGTTCCGGTCAAGGTAAAGCTCTGTGTGCCGGCTATCGCGGTCAGAGTAATATTCTGGCCGGTGACCGTTCCAGTGATCGGAGCTGAGCCACTGTTGCAGAGTGTGGGCGAGCCTCCCTGTTGTGCCGGCAACAGGATGGCGTAAACCACACCTCCGGTGACTGTCCCATTGCTTTGCAACAGAAAGCCGCCCTGTATGCCACCCTGGAACGAACTGTCGGATGGAGCCGCCATGGTGAACTGCCAATTGCCCGCAACCGCTCCATCGCTCTGCGACTGATTGGAACTGCCACTTCCACACGCCGCCAAGCCCATCAGACCGGCCAACAGAAACAGGAAAGGAAACATGCCCTTTACTTTTGCGCCGTAACAAACCGAAGGGAACGGTTCAAGGTTTGTTCGGTTCGGCGCGCGATCGATTGTCGATCTTTCCATGATGTAGCAGACCTCGATGACCCGTAGCTTGATGACCCAGCCTCAGAAACCCCACTTCAGACCGAACTGTATGGTTCGGGGCCGATGCGCATCCAGCGGATGCAAGAAGGAGGCTCCAGTAACGCAATCCGCTCCTCCAATCGATTGAAAGCCGGCCGAATATGCCGGGCCCGCATAGCAACTGACCACATTGTTCCCGCTACTGCCGGGATTGTCGGGATCGTATATTCGGAACTGAGTGTGATTGAAAATATTGAAAAACTCCGCACGGAATTGAACCTCGCTGGAGTCCGCTACCTTAAAGTGCTTCAACAGCGCCATGTCGAAGTTCAAGCGGCTCGGATTATTCAGGAAGTTTCGGCCGGCCGTACCAAAAGTCAGTCCCCGTGGCGCCACAAACTGCGACGGATTGCCGATGAGTGGGCCAAAGCTCCCAAAGTTGTATGGAGGCGGGGCCAATCCATGCGCAATGTCAGGGTAGGAAGCCGCTATGCCGAGCCCGCTGGAAACTCCAGCGTTGTCAGTGAGCGAAATACCGGTGTTTCCGGCGCTGTTGATTACTGTGAACGGCGTGCCTGATTGAAAGAGGGTTACTCCCGAGACTTCCCAACCTCCGAAAATCTGGTTCAGGGTTCGGGAACAGCAGTGGGCGCCGGGCGCTGGGAACAACGCAGTTTCTGGTTTAGGAGCCGGGTCCGCTGTTAGGGGCGCCAGGGCGGACTCCCAGAACCAATGCGCGAAATTCGGAATTCGATACAAGTAGCTGAGATTGAGCAGATGCCGTTCGTCAAAATTCGAGCTCGCCCGATTCTCCCGCAGATCGTAAGAATTCACGAGAACCGGATCACTTCGATCCGAAGCGTCGTCTATGGAATGGCTGTAGGTATATGAGAGTCCGGCGGTAAGCGGTCCGCTGGAGCGTCGGAGCGTAAGCTGAAATGCGTGATAGCTGGAATCGGCCACATTCTGCAGCGACAGAATTCTTCCCAGGCCTGGGTAAGGGCGCGGCAAGGAATTGACGTTCGGGATGCTGGGCGAAGTGCACGCCGCCTGCAAATGCACGTACGCAGGATTCTGTGGCGTCACAATAGTTCCACTTTGCAACAGGAATGGAGTAGTGCCATCGCCAGGATGGCCTGCTCCAACGATGGGAGAAACATCGCAATCAGACAGAGCTAACGGCTCGTTCGGGCCGAACGGATTTTCGCTGGCGGGCAACGGCGGCAACTGGTTGAGCTGGCGTTCAATGGTCAGGTGCGTTCCTTTGCTGCCCACATAAGCAACATTGGCGACGATCTGCCGGGGGAGTTCTCGTTGTACGCCGAAACTCCACTGTTGAGCGTAGGGCCAAATTGCCTTAGTCGGAATTCCTGTGACGTCGACCGGGAAAACCGAGTTCGCGGGCGGCGCGGGATGCGAGGGATTTAACGTACAAGCGCGGTTGGAAGGATCAAACGCAGCCCCATAGCCAACATTGCCGATACAAGGATAACTAAGGGGAAGCGGCTGAGTCATGCTCAGCACCAGCGGCGAGCTGGCCTCCAGCGAACCTGTATTGGCTTCGTTGCCGGTCCCGTGTTCAAAGAAGATGCCGTAGCCGCCACGAATCGAGGTCTTTCCATCGCCGAATGGGTCCCAGGCAAAACCAACCCGGGGTGCGGGATTAAACAGATGCCCTTTCATGCAACCTGCCGGGGTGCCGCTGACGCCGCATTGAACCAGGCCGAGGTCACTTACCACTCGGGGATCCAACTGGAACGTGCTGGGGTTGAATGGTATTGGGGTCGAGCCCGCGTTCTTGTCAAGAAGCACGCCACTGAACGGGTCTACGGCAAATCGTGTCGCGTCAAAGTTAGTCGCTTCCCAATTCCAAGCATTGTGATATTTCTCGCGGTAGGTACCGAACAAGCTGACTCTCACACCCAGATTCAGGGTAAGTTTTGCAGTTACTTTCCAGTCGTCCTGGAAGTAAGGTTCAGCGATCTGATAGCTCTGGTAATAGCGACGCTGCGCAGAATCCTGAGTGAAGGTTTGAATGTACCCTGTGGTAACACCGTTGAACACCGCCTGAGTTAAGAAGTCTGCAAAGGCATTTCCGGTGCTGTGCACCAGGTTGCTGAAGGTCAACAGTCCCTGAACGTCACCGGAAGCAGCGCCGATCGCGTTGTTGGTCTGATTGCGCTGCGCCAGAACGTATTGGCCTCCGAACTGCAGCGTATGCTTGCCCACCGATTTGCCGATGTCATCGCGTATAGCATAGGTCGGATTCGTGTGGCTCCAGGGCATGTAGGAGGGATCGGATGCGAAGCCTCTTCCGCCGTACTCGGCATTCGTGCCCAGGAATGAGACTCCCGGCATCTTGCCACCAAAACCGTTGTTGAACAAATAACCTATCGCGCATTGTGGGATCCCGCTGGCCGGGTCCAGGCTAAGCTGAGGATTGCACTGTCCCGGAGCGGCAGGGTCGCCCACGAGCGGCTGATCAAGAGTGGGATTGCGCTGGAACTGAGCTCCGCCCGGTCCGTTCTCGTCAACCAAGGTAATGTTTGAGTTGGTGTAGGTTATGACCAGATCGTTTAGCAGCGTGGGCGAAATGGTGTGGGTCATGCGAGCCACCAGGCTCGTGCCCGGCCCGGTAAAATCGTTCTGTATGGTGGGAAACGTGTTTCGCACGATGCCCCACTGTGGTGTCAGGACACTGGTATTCCAGGCATCGTGAATATAGCGAAACGACGCCCTGATCTTCGTCGTCATTGTTTGGTCAATGTGAAATAACTCTTCACGCCAATAGGAAGAAGGGGAAACGGCGGCGTTGTAACAATGGTTTGGATCAGTCGGATCTAAGTTCGCTACAAGGAAGTTGCAACCCGTGGGAGAATTTGCTACTGGTATGAAGTTCGATTCCAAGATCGCGAGCGCGTTCTTATCCACGCCGATGTTCGCAGGCGTGCCCGCGAGTTGTTGTCCCAGCAAGTTGTAAATCGGCTGGAGGCGCGCAGGATCGCCGCCCAGGGAAGGACAATCCGGGAATTGCTGGCGATTAAAGCTCACGGAGTTGGCAGTTCCAGGCAACGGGCAAACATCGCTAAAATCGAAGACTTGTGAAACCAGGCCGCTGGTGTTGGGTGGGCTCAAGTTTTTCTGGATCCCCTGGGGCGTCATCACCATGCCACGCTCTTTCAACGAAGGCACCGCCTGGTTGTAGTCCGTGGGGGTTTTCTCCAGGCGGCCTTCCTCAGAGAAAAAGAAAAAGGTCTTATCCTTGTTTCTTGTGTTGTAAACGCCGGGAATGGTCAACGGGCCGCCGATCGTGCCACCGAAATCCTGCCGGCGATAGAGCGGCGCGCCGCCGGGGGGATCGAAATAATTGCGCGAGTTAAATACCTCATTGCGGATGAACTCGTACAGGTTTCCGTGCAGCTTCTCAGTTCCGGATTTGGTCGTCACCTGCACTGTGCCGGATGCCGTTCGCCCGAATTGAGCCCCATAGTTCGAGGTCAGGACCTTAACTTCCTGAATGGCATCGAGGCTCGGGTAGACCATGAGGGTGCTGGAGGCACCGTTCAAACCCGTATTCAGCACGTCGCCGCCATCCACCTCAAACGTGTTGTATTCAACCCGCCCACCGTTCACGCTGTACTTAACACTGCCAACCACTCCCACCTTGGCCTCATCTTGTCCGGTTTGATTGCTCACACCGGGGGCGAGTGCGATTAGCTGGGTGAAATTCCGGCCGTTCAGCCCGATGCTGACCACTTCTTTTTGCGTAATTGTGCCGGAAACACTAGAGGTCTCGGTTTCTACTTTGCCCAAACTGCTTGAGTCCACGTTCATTTCGGTTCTAGTGCTGGCGGGTTCCAGCGAGACGTCCAGAGTCAATTGAAGGCCCGTGGGTAGTGCTATGTAATCCATGGTCTTTACAGCGAAGTTGGGTGCAGTTACTAACAGCTTGTAAGTGCCGGCGTCGAGATCAGTGAAGGAATATGCGCCACTGTCATCGCTTGTCGTTTCCTTCTTGAACCCCAGGCTGTTACTCAAAGCCACTGTTGCGCCCGTGACAACTGCTTGAGTTTGATCTGTAACTGTCCCACTGATGGCGGTCTTGTCGTTGACCTTCTTCGGTTGCTCCTGACCAAAGACACGCCAAGGCGATAGAAGCAATAGCGCAATGACATAACTGGTGCATAGAAGATCGCGAGACGAAACGGATCTCACAAATAGCTCTCCGGTCTCGAAGCTTGGGGAAGCGAAGGCGGATATTACAGGAAGGGTGAACGGAAAAAGATTAAGCCAGTATGAAACGTTCGTGAACAGTTTGTGAATGCTCGCGGGGAGACGTTTTGTCGGACACCTCCAGTCACAAACAATTCATTAACTCTTCATCCCCGCGTAACACGCAAACGAGTATGCTCCGCCTGACTTCTAACAAGTATTGCTGGGGTGTGTCAGTTTCGGGCAGCAGGTCACGCAAGCAAGGCGATCTGCGCTTGTCGAAGCTTTACGCCGGTTCGATCGCAGAGACTCGAAATCCTGCGTGCGGCAGGACGCGCCGCACGTGCAAATGAAAGTTATGCTTTCCAACCTTGGATCCAACCTTAGAAAGGAATATCTATGACGCGTATGAAATCAGTCTTCGCGGTGCTGCTGTTGACCGCGATCGTCAGCGTCGTGCCTCAGGCACACGCACAGACCGTGAAAGTGGTACTCGCGGGGTCTTCCGCCATGTGGCAGTCGATGGCGCTGGCTGCTTACAACGGTGGGAAGTGTGTATCCGGCGGAACAGCTCCCTGTTTCCACTACACGGGTAGCAACTTTAATCTTGTTGACGGACGGCCGACAGTTTTTAGCGGTGGTACCGCTGCCGTCGACCTTGGCAACGTGTGGGTGGTCTGGGATAGTGCCGCTACCCCCAACGTCTGGGCGTACAGCAAAGTTGACTCCGGTGTGGGAGACCGCTGTTACTTTGCTCAACCTCGTTGCTTTATCGACATCACCACTGTCCCGCCCCCGGCGAACCTGATCAGTTCCACCCTCTGGGGTGACGACAGCTCAGACTCAACGCCACCGGCGGCGGTTAGCGCTCTACTT
Source organism: Terriglobales bacterium (assembly GCA_035484735.1). Taxonomy (GTDB): domain Bacteria; phylum Acidobacteriota; class Terriglobia; order Terriglobales; family Acidobacteriaceae; genus JABCZH01. The sequence goes on from DATHOQ010000041.1 coordinate 9,200, forward strand.
ACGAGCGGAACATTGCAGGTAAACGCGGCAGCTACTGACATTCGCCCGGAAGATGCGATGTTCGCCACGTGCCGTGCGAACTCAAAGCTCGGAGGAGGTCATGACAATCTGGCCGGCCTCGGTTATGGCGTTAACGCCTCGGGCACTTGTCCCGCTTTTGGGGCGGCGCTTGCGGACCTGGAAGGAAGCGACATCCTTAGCGCTTACCCAGGGAGCACGTCCACTGCACACGTCTTGGCGTTCGGCCTCACCGGAAAAGATCCTTTCACCGGCACAATCATCCCCGTGTATAGCACCGTGTCGGTTGGTGCCGCTCCAATCGTCTTCATCACACAACGCACGGGCGCGCTAAAGACAGTAACCAACGCGACCGATGCCGACCTTCAGGCTGCGTTTAGCGGAGCTAACTGTGACTCCAGCGCCTTTGGTGCGCCTGCGGCGGATATTCAGGTGTACCTGCGAGAGCCTCTTTCTGGGACGATGAACACCACGGAGTACACCGTATTGCGTTACCCTGCCTACTCTGGCAAGAGCCAGGAGACCGGTGTAGCTGCCGCCAACCCCCTGGCCAAGACCTGCACGGCAGGTGGGAAACGCTTTCGGGCCATCGGGACGAGTGAAGAGGTGAAGTCCGTCCAAAACTCGGGCACGAACAATGGCACCGACGGCATCGGCTACACATTCTTCAGCTACGGAAACGTTTCCAGCATTGCAGACAACGTCGACTACGGCTACCTGACACTAAACGGAATCGATGGGATTTTCCACAAGTATGGAACCACCCTCGATCCCGGACAACCAGCCATCGCCGGGGCTTTGCCGTCGGCGGCCACGTTGCCTGCAGCTTGTGCTGGCGCCTTCCCGTGCGCTGAGGGCAAGATCTGGAGCGGCAACTTGTCGTTCCCGAACCTTCGCAACGGCTCTTACCGGGCGTGGTCGACCCTGCGTGTGGTGAGCAACGGAGCGGCATTGGCCAATGCCACCCTGTTGGCGACGGGCTCGCAGACTTACGTTGTCAATACTGTTCCCGACTACGTGCCTGCACAAAAGGTCGGAGCAACTGATCCGGGTCTTGCACTCCTGCGTTCGCACTACACCCGGCTTGGCATCCCTCCAATTAATGTCGCGACCACGGGAGACAGAGGTGGTGACGCGGGCGGTTGCATCCTCACCTCCACTGGGATCGCAGCGACCTCCGACACAACCACGAAGCTGGCCCAGTCTGCTCCGGGCACCTCTTGTGTTTCGGTTCCGTAGGGTTGCCTGCCGTTTTAACTGAGTACGGAGGGGCGAGCGCTGCACGGTGGCTCGCCCTTCTGATCGTTCCGGCGACGGTCTTGGCGTCTTGTTTTGCTCGGGCGGAGTACATTCCGGAGAAAAACGATGCATCGAAAGCCTCTGTTATTCGTGTTTTTGAGAATGCTTGCGATTGAGATCGCAGTTTTATTCTTATTTCAGATCTTAATAGCACAGATCTGTGCCGCTCAATTCGAACCGGCGTCTCCCCCGATTGCCGACCCGGCCGATACGCGCTTCAGCGGCGCGAAGGAGGACTGGACTTCGCCTTCTCTTAAAAATAGCAATCTGAAGCCGGTTCCGCCGCTCGTAGGCTACATCAATAATTACCCAAGCTATACCGTCGAACTGCTCCAGGTTCAGTGGCGGTTTGGCGATCCCATCGACCTTTATGTGATGAAGCCCAAGGGAGTCAGGAAACCTCCGGTGGTCCTCTATCTTTATGGTTATCCTGCGGACACGGACCGCTTCAAGAATGAGGACTTCCAAAAAGCGGTGACGAAGGACGGTTTTGCCGCCGTAGGTTTTGTGACCGCTCTCACCGGACATCGCTATCATGACCGCCCGATGCGGGAGTGGTTTCTCAGCGAACTGCAAGAGTGTCTGGCGACCTCGGCACACGACGTGCAAATGGTTCTGGATTATCTCGCCACTCGGAACGATCTCGACATGAGCCGGGTGGGGATGTTCGCGCAGGGATCGGGAGCCAGCATCGCGATTCTCGCTTCGGCGGTCGATCCCAGGATTAAGGTACTGGATACCTTGGATCCTTGGGGCGATTGGCCAACTTGGATGGCAATTTCTCCCTTCGTGCCCGAGGACGAGCGTGGGGAGTATGGCAAGCCCGAATTCCTGAAAAAAACGGCAGCTCTTGACCCTGTCGACTGGCTGCCAAAGATCCAAGCGACCAAGTTTCGACTTCAGGATGCAATCTTTGAGCCCAACACGCCCAAGGTGGCAAAGGAAAAGCTGCGGGCGGCCGTTCCCGCCAACGCGACCGTGGTGATCTACAATACTCCCGAGGAATTCAACGCCGTTGTACGTGGCAAGAGGGATCTGGAGTGGATACAACAAGAGCTTCGGTCATTGCCCCCTGCCTGTTTAATGGCTCGAAGGGCAACGAAATCGTAGTTCTTATCACAACAAACATTGGGCGATGAAGCCAGCGTTCCGTGATCCAGTGGAGAATGGCAGGCGGACGCGGAGTGGAACATACCAAACTCGTCCACGAGCAGATTCAATATCGCTTCAGTGACGAAACAATTCATCGCCGGTTCGATTTTGGTTTTGGAAGATCGGGGAAAGCTGAAGACGGCGGACCCCGTCCGCATGGGACAAAATCACAATCTATAACCTGTTGACGATGACAGCGATCATGTCAAGTTTGGCGTCCCCGACGGGATTTGAACCCGTGTTACCGCCGTGAAAGTAATTACAAGGCACCGGTCGCACCGTAATGCCCTGTAAACAGCAGGAAGGAATACCAAGGAACTGACGCTCTGTGTATCGTCTGTGTATCGCGAGTTTTGAGCCAAAAAGTGGGGAAAGGGGTCTGGCGATCTTGGGAACGAAGCATAAAGACGATTTCGAGCCGTGCTGGCAAGACGAGAAGGACTGGCTCTGCATCGTCGAATTCTTGCCCTCCGATAATCCAGAGGCTCGGCTCTTTGCTGCCGACATAATCGGATACCTAGTCGGTTATGCGAATCTCACGAACACACGCTCCCTGGCACTCCTTGGCGATCCTGACGCCAGCGCTTACGAGCTTCTATTTTCCTTTTCCTCTCCTGAGGAGAAAAACGAGTTCCTGAACTTGGTCCGTTCAAACGAGGACATGGGAAACGAGTACATCATTGAGCTTACGCCGCCCACCACTGAAGAAATTGCGAATGCTCGACCACTCGTAACGGTCCTACCCTATGATGTCCTTACCCATGCCATGCTGATTGCAGTGACCCTGTTTGCGCGTACAGAAGATGATTGCGCTGTGTCGTAAAGGCCGGTGCACAATCGCTTCTGCATCTGGCAAGTACAGCTATGCTACCGTTCAAATCACCGGCTACCTCACATAATCCGATAAGGTAAGGGTTACTCGTCATCCGTGCAGTAACTTCGATTTCCTTGATTCGCCCTTGATCCGTGCTCAGGTTGACTTGAGAATCAAAGAACCTTAACATCAGCGCCTCCGATCCATGTTGATATTGATCCAACCTACCGGATCAGGGTGAGCGCCCTGGCGATCCTGCACTCACCGAGATCCGCCGACTTCAGATGGCCGAGAAGCCGCCGTCGACATTCAACTCCACCCCGTTCACGAAGCTCGAATCGTCGGAAGCAAGAAACAGCGCGCCCGTCGCGATTTCCTCAGGTTGACCCATCTTTCCCCGCGGGATCAGGGATTCGAAATACTGCTTCGCTTCCTTGGTGAGAACCGCCTCCTGCATCGGCGTGGCAATAGCACCGGGAACCAGCAGGTTCACCCTGATCTTTCTGTCCTTCAGTTCGTTGAGCCACGTGCGTGCAAAGGAGCGCAGTGCCAACTTGCTCGCCGCATAAACGCCGAAACCAGGGAAACCTTTCGCCGCAGCATTGGACCCGGTCATGAAGATTGATCCACCATCGTTGAACAGCGGCAACGCTTTCTGCACCGTGAAGAGGGTCCCGCGCACGTTCAGATCGAAGGTCTTATCGAAGTGCTGCTCGGTGATCTCGCCCAGCAGGACGGGCTCGCCTATGCCGGCGCTCGCGAACAGGACGTCGATCCTGCCCTTTTCCAGCTTGACGGTTTCGAACAGGCGGTCGAGGTCGTCCAGATTGGCCGCGTCACCGCGTACGCCGGTCACGTTCCGGCCAATCAGCTTGACGGCCTTATCGAGCGTCTCCTGCTTCCGGCCCGTGATGAAAACGTAGGCACCCTCTTCAACAAACAGTTTGGCGCTCGCCAGCGCCATGCCGTCGGATCCACCACTAATGACTGCAACCTTACCTTCAAGCTTTCCCATAACGACTCCTTTGATAGATGTGTAGAGCACTCACGAGTTACACCCGGTTCAGATCGCCGAGAAGCCGCCGTCGACCGCGAAATCGATGCCATTCACGTAGCTTGCTTCGTCTGAAGCAAGAAACAGCGCGGCCGCCGCGATTTCCTCAGAACGACCCATCTTCCCCCTTGGGATCATGGATTCGAACATCTTCCTCGTTGCCTCATCCAGTCGCTGGGAGTCCGGTGTGTCTACCTGCCCCGGGCTCAGCACGTTTACCCGAATTTTTCTGCCCTTCAGTTCGTTGAGCCATGTCCGTGCGAAGGAGCGCAATGCCGCCTTGCTCGCCGCATACACGCCAAAACCAGGGAAGCCTTTCACCGAGGCAACCGACCCGGTCATAATGATCGAGCCGCCGTCGTTGATTAGCGGCAACGCCTTTTGAGCCGTAAACAGCGTTCCTCGCACAATCAGGCCGAATTCCTTATCGAAATGCTCTTCGGTAATCTCGCCTAGTACGGCGGCTTCGCCCTTGCCGGCACTCGCGAAGAGGATGTCTATCTTTCCTTTTTCCCGCTTCACCGTATCGAACAGCCGATCGAGGTCGTCAAGATTGGCCGCGTCGCCACGCACGCCGGTTACGTTTCGACCAATTAGCTTGACGGCCTCATCGAGCGCCTCCTGCCTCCGACCTGTGATGAAAACGTAAGCGCCTTCCTGAACGAACCGCTTCGCGGTTTCCAGCGCCAAGCCGCTCGATCCACCTGTGATGACTGCAACTTTACCTTCAAGTTTTCCCATAATTGCTCCCTTTGGTGGATGTCCAGCATCCACTGCTGAGGAGTAGAGTTCTTCTGTGGTGGACGCGCACTGCTCAAACGTCCAAACATTTTGTCTATTCGTCCAAAAGAGGAAGTGCTACATGGATCCAATAAGCGACATTTTCAGAACGATGCACGTAACCGCTTTCGGTCTGCACAGGCTCGAAGCCACTGCGCCGTGGGGCGTGAGGCAGGAAAATCAGACGGAAGCAAAACCCACACCTTCAGGCAAAAAGACTTCCACGACAGATTTGGCGCACTTCGCCATGCTTTCGCGCGGCAACTGCTGGCTGAGTATGGAAGGGTTTCCGGAGCCGATTCCCCTTACTGGTGGTGATTGTTTTTTGCTGGCCAAGGGGACTTCGATTGTTTTGCGCGACAACCCGCGAACACGTCCGAAGTGGAGCTTCCGCGAGATCGGGGCCAGGGCCAACGGCAATGTCGCACTTTGTGGCGGCGGCGGCGCACCGACGACAATCGTCTGTGGCTCCTTGAGTTTTGATCGCGCTAGCCTGAAGCCGATCACTCAGTTATTGCCGAGCTTCATTTTGATGAGGGCCGATCAGGCACGCACGCTTGCTCTTCACACCACAGTGCAGGCGCTGGCTTCGGAAATGGCAGAACAGGCGCCGGGATCTGAAGTCGTCGCGAGCCGGCTGGCCGAGGTTCTGTTTATCCAGGTACTCCGGGCGCATATCGCTTCAGGGCCGGAGCGCAACAAAGGGTGGCTTCGTGCAATTTTCGATCCTCAAATAGGTGCTGCTCTGGGTGCCATTCACGACAGAGTGGATATACCCTGGACGGTCGAATCCCTGGCCGAAGCGGCGGGAATGTCTCGCTCCGCATTCGCAGCGCGTTTTAAAGAGCTACTCGGACAAACACCGCTGGAATATGTAACCGAGTGGCGGATGCAGAAGGCGATGCAGTTACTCGAACAGCGCGACAAAAAGCTCATAGATGTCGCTCGGTTGGTCGGTTACGAGTCCGACGCTGCGTTCAGTAAGGCGTTCAAGCGAGTCGTCGGGGCCAACACTGGTGAATACATCAAACGTGGTTTTGAAGGCCGCGGTAATGCCGGAGTGGCGGAAGTTTCTTGAAGCGGAGGATTCTGACCTTTGGCGGCGGGGCCTACGTGCCAAGGAAGTGTGTTTTTCCACTGAAATGGGTGCCCCAAGTGCCTCGCATTTGGAAACGGGAGACCACGGGCCCAAAACGACCGAATCAGACCACGATCAGTCCCGGTAAACGCGCTTTACGGAAGTAATCCCGCATCGATTCCCGGCTCGATGAGTGCATTGGCCTGTTGGCATCAACAGAGACTGGGCGGGATTAGGGGAACACTTGTCGGCTATCGAGACCAACTGTGTGCCCCCATGCTATGGCTGCAATCAAATGCAGGAATTTGGGCTCTACCTGGCCGACGCTTCGTCTTCGGACAAGACGCCTCTCAGATACAACGTCAGCAACTTCTTAAACTCAGCCACAACGAGGACTTTCCCTTTGGGATCTGCTTCCCCATAGAGTGTCATCATGCCTCGGACTATCTGGAGAGATACGTTTGCAGCAAGTAGACTGTTCCTTTGAAAGCGACGGATTCTTTACCTGAAAGGCGTTTGCTATTGCGATTCGTGAAGCCTTCCGGGCTGCAGGGTCGCGGCGAAAGCGGATTGGCGCGGCCAACAAGCTCAGATAAGCGGGACGCCCCTGGACGAATTGGGTGATGCGCTCGATGAACAGATCGGCGAACTCGGCATGCGTCAGTATCTCTGCCTGTTCCATCATCGGCTTCCAATGCGCCTCCAACTCTTGGGCATATTGGTTCACCAGTGTGAACGCGATGGACTGTTTATCCGGAAAGTAGTTGTACAGCGCGCCGATGGAAGACCCGCTTCGCTCCGCGACCGCCGTCAACTAAAGTTGCGCCTGACAGTCGATTGCCATGGCGAAGCTGGTCACGTCGTTGCCGCAGGTCTCCTTGAGGCCAAGCGTGAACATCTGCTACCCTATCGCGCTGCGGGATGCAGTAATATACGAGAATGCCCTCGCCTTCCTTGCCCATCGAACGCCCGGTCCCACAACAGCAGCGGTCTTCGCGTCGAGTCGCGGAGTATCTGGATA
>DATHOQ010000042.1:0-124123 GCA_035484735.1 Terriglobales bacterium
ACCTGGCCAATGCGATGGAGAATCCGAACACGGATACAGTTGTGATTCCGCAGTTAGGGGGCGCGATTCCGGGAGATCCGGCGACGGACTTCGTAGGCGCAAGTCTGATTTTCGCCAGCCAGTTGAGTTACGTGACTTTCAGCGGCATCAGTTTCGAGATGGATAATTACGTTCCCTCGGCCACCGGATTCAACAATGACAGCAACGAAGAACTTCCGGTGCCGCAGGCCATCGATTGCGAGAGTTGCCAGAATGTGGTGTTCGATGGCGTGACGGTGCGGCATACGTCGGGCTCGGCGATTACGATTGCCTCGGCGGCGAGCAACGGCGGCACTCCAGCCAGCAACGACATCATTCAGAACTCGGCATTCTATGACCTGGGGTCGAGTGGCATCCGTATCGGACGCTCCATTGCGAGTAGCGATCAGTATCCCTATGTACCGCAATTGCTGACTGTGCAGAACAACATTGTGCAGGGATACTCGCGGGTGTTTCCGGATGGAGAAGGCGTGGCCATGGGGAACGGTCACGATGTCACAATTCAGCATAACGATATAAACGACGGCTATCATGCGGGCGTTTCGATCTGCAACTTCGGATGTTTTTCGTACAACCAGTCGGCGAACGGGATTAACATCATCACCCAGTACAACCACATCTGGAATGTGATGGAAGGCATCACCTCGGACGGCGGTGCGCTTTACTACAACATCGGTGGGCCGAAGGGAAGCGGGACGGGAAACCAGATTCTCAACAACCTGATCCACGATGTGAGCGACTCATCGATCATCGACGCCGGCGTGGTCGGATCCGGATATGGGGCTCAAGGCATTTACCTGGACATTGAATCCGCCGGTGTGGATGTGGCGAACAATGTTCTTTATCGCATCGGCGTGGGTGGTCTCACCATGACCGAGGGCCCCCACGAAGGGCAGCCTGCGAATACCTTCAACAACAATATTGTGGCGTACGCACGTAGGGCGATGTTCGAGGAACAAAATCCCTGGCCGGAGAACTGCACCAGCACCCTCAAAGTTAAGGTCACCCACAATCTCTTCTATTTCGATCTGAATGACACCAACGGCTTCCATGCCGTGAATGGATGCGCCGATTCCTGTGGTATGAACTACAACCAATTCCAGAATTTCCAGGGGAACCTTTACTGGAGGACCGACGGCAAATTTGCCAGCTACGCCAATGCGTTTTACGTGCTGAATACTCCCCCGCCGCCAAATCAAGCAAGTTCGTGCCTGAACAATAATCAGAACCCTAGCGACTTCACCTATCTCACGTTCTCTCAATGGCAGACTGGAACCCCACTGGTGAACGGAAAGCCGCTGCCCATGAACGAAGACCCACAGGGGACGGCCAGCGTGAATCCTGGGTTTGGCAATAGCGGCCAAGCCAGTGACTTCCTATTGTCGAGTTCTCCGATTGCTGGATTCGATTACTCGCTGACCGACGATACCATCAATAGCGCAGGGCGAAGTAATCCGGCGATCACACCTCCGACCGTGCCTGCCACCTTCCCCACTTATTACGATCCGACCTTCTAGGGCATGTTCGACCGCTCAGGCTTGCGACGACCCCGCATCTCGCGCGCAGAAGGCGCATCTGCCGGACTAGAGTCCTTCGACTCCTAGCTCTCGTCTCATAGGTCAGTCGCCGGGGGCATCCAATCAGCCTCGCAAGAATGTCTTAACCACAGGTGCCCGTAATCGAACGTGGGCAACTTCTTTCATCTTGACAGCGAGGCTCAATGCAGATCAAATTGTCGCCGGCGCTCTTGAGAAGCGTTTTTCGATGGACGCCCGCATCCCTCCCCCAAAGAGGTATGTAAGTAGCATCAAAACTGCTGGCGCTGCATAGCGCGGGCGCGGATATCGCGTCCGCCTAACTCCCATTTCTTTGGGAAGCTGACGCCGTGTTTTCGGTACATCACAGGGGGAGCTTATGAACCGCACACTTGCCGGAATATTTCTGGTTGCCTCATTCTGTATCTCAGTTGCCCATGCGCAGGTCACCGGATCTGGAACGGCCAACACTATTCCCATTTGGACTAGCAAAACTTCATTGGGCAATTCCGCGATTACCCAGAGTGGCTCCAATGTGGGGATCGGCGGAACATCCGCGCAATCCCGACTCTTCGTCATCACAAACAGTAGCGGGGGTGAAGCGGTCCTCGGCAGCAATAAGTCCACGTCGCAAAGTTCGATGCCCGTCGGCGTGGCCGGACTGAGCAGCGGTCAATTGGGCGTGGGAGTCTATGGCTCGGCGAGTGCCACCACGGGCGCTCCCATCGGGACAGTCGGCATTACTGTCAGTCCTGGCGGAATTGGAGTCGAGGGCATCAGCGATGCCAAGAGTGGTGAGGGTGGGGATGCCAGCGGAGTGATGGGGGTTTTCAACGGTACTTCAGGCAGCGGCAGCGGTGTGATTGGAATTAGTGCTTCTCCCACGGGCAGCGGGGTTCTAGGCCAGTCGGTCAGTTACATCGGCGTAACTGGCACTACCAGCGGGAGCGCCGGCATTGCGGGTTACTTTGACAACTCTGCGGCTGGCAGCCTGCTGGTGGGCGCAGTAAGCGGAGTTCACAAGTTCCGCGTCGACGGCACCGGCAAGGGTTACTTCGACGGTGGCACGCAGACCGGCGGAGCGGACTTCGCAGAATCCGTAGCCATAGCAGCCAGTGAAGGGCACCGCGAGCCGGGAGACTTGATGGTGGTGGATCGAGGGTCAACCCGCCAACTCACTCTGGCTACTGAACCTTATTCCACTCTGGTTGCCGGGATCTATTCCACGAAGCCGGGCGTGTTGGCCACTCCGCACTTGATGGCGGAAAATGTCGCCAACGAGATTCCCTTGGCGATCGTCGGAATTGTCCCCTGCAAGGTGAGCGCGGAAAATGGCCCGATTTTTCCTGGAGACTTGTTGGTAACGTCTTCCACTCCGGGTCACGCCATGAAGGGTACCGAGCGCAATCGCATGTTGGGCGCGGTAGTAGGAAAAGCTTTGGAGCCCCTGAGCGAAGGGAAGGGCGTTATCCAGGTATTGGTAACCTTGCAGTAGCAGCGGGAGGCTGGTCAGCGCTTGCGATCAAGCACTGGTTTGGAAGTTTCCGCTTCTGTTCTTTCCTCAAACAGGAGCCGTCGTAACGTACGCAGATCATTCAGCAGACGGCGGCTGACTTTAATATGTTGTTCCAGCTTCTCGAGTTTGTAGAGTGCGAGTCGAACTGCCTCTAAACGCCGTGGCAATTTTGCATTGGCTTCCGTCAGCAAATCTGCCGCGACATTCTGCCGGGCTTCCTCGATCGCCTCGCTCAACAAGACGAGATAATCCTGAGCATTTTCAATGTTATCGAACGGTGATTGAAAGCCGTCAGGCAAGTAAAATCCTCCCCAATTTAGCAGCCCAAAGCACTATATTCGCAAACCCCTGGCAAACCAACGGCATTTCTGCTGCCAGACATGCACAAACCTAAGCCACTGATAGGAGAAGACATCAAATCGCCCTAGCATGGAAGTGGACGCTGCCATTGCAGGCTTCTGCACACCTGACCCGGCAGCGTTCCTGTCCTTAAAACGGACACCGTTGCGGGCGGATGAGCCAAACGACTCTATCGGCAGTAGGCACCTTAGTTCCATTGCTTACAATTAATTGCAGTGTAGACTGGGACTAGCGATTCGCCCTGCGGCCGCTCGGGTCCCAGCGAGAACCCAACCCGGCGTCAGCCCACGCACCGACTCTGCGATTTTAGATGATCCCCCAGAACAGAAGTTTGTGCGGGCACGCGGATGCCTGTGTCCGATAGTTTGCCGGCACGGGATAACAGGGTGAAACGCGGTCACGATATTTTGCCAGATGGTTCGCTGACAGCGAGCGAGAGAAGCACCGCATGCAAAGCGTGAACGGCAACGGAAACGGCAACGGAAACGGACACGCGCGCGGCCGTGTGATCGAGCTGCGCCGGGTGGTAGTGACCGGTATTGGTCTGCTTTGCAGTCTGGGCCTGACGACTGAAGAAGCCTGGAATGGAATCCTCGCGGGCAAATCAGGAAGCCGCCGCATCACGCAGTTCGACACTCAGGATTTTCCCACCAAGATTGCCGCCGAAGTCCAGGGCTTTGATCCGCGGCAATACCTCGACAGCAAAGACGTGAAGCGAATGGCTCGCTTCATGCAGTTTGCCATTGCCGCCAGCGATATGGCGATCCGGCAATCGGGTTTGAAAATAACCTGCTGTAGCGCGGAACGGGTTGGGGTATGCGTGGGCAGCGGCGTTGGAGGACTGGAAATCCTGGAACGCGAGCACGCCAAGTTGTTGGGACGGGGGCCGGGCCGAATCTCCGCCTTTCTGATTCCATCGATGATTGTCAATCTAGCCTCGGGTTTCATTTCCTTGCGGACTGGGGCTCGCGGGCCGAACCTGGCGGGTGCGACTGCATGTGCCACTGGAACTCATTCTATCGGTGACTCCCATCGTCTTATCCAGATGGGTCAAGTGGACGCAATGATCTGCGGCGCATCGGAAGCCGCCATTACTCCGCTGTTGGTGGGCGGATTCAGCGCTATGCGGGCTCTTTCTACTCGCAATGACTGTCCCGAGGAAGCCTCTCGCCCCTGGGACAAGGACCGGGACGGCTTTGTCATCGGAGAAGGAGCGGGAGTTCTGGTGCTGGAAGAGATGGAACATGCCAAAAAGCGCGGCGCCAATATTCTGGCCGAGATTGTCGGTTATGCCGCGACCGCCGATGCCTATCACTTCACCAGCGTTCCGCGCGACGGGAACGGCGCCCTGCGCGCCATGCGCAATGCGATTCAGGACGCAGAAATCCAACCATCCGATGTTCAATATGTAAGCGCACACGCGACTTCCACCGGCGTCGGTGACCGGGCGGAAAGCGCGGCCATTGAAACTCTGTTTGGCGAACATGCGCACAAATTAGCCATCAGCTCCGCCAAGTCCATGACCGGACATCTGCTGGGAGCAGCTGGCGCTTTTGCCGCGGGGGTCACGGCACTTGCTCTCCATCATCAGGTAGTGCCGCCTACCGCCAACTTGAACGTGCCCGGCGACGGCTGCAATTTGGATTATGTCCCCGGGCAGGCGCGCCCCATGGCGCTGCAACACGCGATTTCCAACTCCTTTGGATTTGGCGGGACCAATGCCTCGCTGGTATTCCGCCGTTACCAGAACGGGTTGGCGTGATTCACAGTCAGACGGCAGCTAGATTGCTTCCACATCGTAGCCTTCCAGATCAATGGAAAGCGAACGCTGGATGGGTTCGATAAAAATCACCAGCCGGCGCTGTCCGCGCTTTGCCGTTAGGATGCCTTCCACGCCGTCGATGGATCCGCCTCGCACCCGTACCTTCTGTCCCACCCGTAGCGCAGCCGAATTCTTGAAAGACACTTTGTTGCTCAACAGCATCTTCACATCTTCGATTTGCTTGTCAGGGATGGGATCACTCCTGCCCAGTGTGCCCACGAAGTCCACCACTCCATGCGTGCGCAGCACTCGTATGCGCTGGTCCGGCGAATAAACGAGTCGCACGAAGGCGTAGCCGGGGAACAGAGGCATTTCCACCTGGCGCAATCCGGTTGACCATTTGTGCATCTGGCTGACCAAAGGCAGGAAGTATTCGATCTCCAGCCCTTCGAACTGTCTGGCCACGACTTTCTCATGGCGGGAACGAGTGCGAATCGCATACCAGCGGGGTTGGTCGACGTCGGCTGCAGGCAAGCTTGTGACGTTTTCAGTTTCCTGACTCATAATCGGGCAAGATTCTAATCTCAAGTTTAAATTCTCTTTGCGATCTTGTGTTGGCAATCTGCGAACAGTTCGAGCGGCGAAGTTTGGAGACGGAGACGGAATCCCGTAAAATCCGAAGCCAGGGCTGGATTGGGTTTTGCTTAAGCGCCTACGGTGCGACTTCAAGAGATGACGTTTACTTCCACTGGGAAATGCGGGGTCGGTGCCAGGCGTCGTGGGGAACGGGGCCAGACCATTCTGCTAGTCGCGATTTCGATTGTGAGCCTGCTGGCCATGGCGGCGCTCGCGATTGATGTGGTCACGTTATACGTGGCCAGTACTGAGATTCAGCGCGCGGCAGATGCTGCGGCGTTAGTCGGTGCGAAAGCGATAGCGGATTCCGGGGTTACTACGCTCCAGCCCTCGGATGGCAATGTGGGCGCTGCGGAAGCCCTGGCGCAAAGCATGGCCACCGCAGCCGTTCAGGCCATAGTTTTAGCGACACCTCCCGTCAACCAGGTAGCGGGTGCATCACCAGTGCTGACGGGAGGCACTCCGACCATCAATTGGAGTCAGGGAAACGCTAATCCGCACATTACGGTGAGTCTGCAACAGTCCAACTTGCCGACGTTTTTTGCCCGGATTTGGGGCTCAAGGGCGGCAATTGCGAGCGCTAGTGCCACCGCTGAAGCTTACAACCCAGCCAACCAGCAAAACTTTACTCCGATTCAGACCTCGTGCGTAAAGCCGTGGCTGGTTGGAAACTCGGATCCAGACAATGGAGGCGCCAATTTCGTCGCAACCGGGACGGGGTTGGTGGAGAATCCAGCCATTATCGGGGAGAAATTTTGGCTGAGTTCCGCCTGCAAAGGCACCAGTGACGACTGTTCCAATATTACTAACCCACCGACAGCTGGTAGTTTTAACGGCAATCCTTTTCTCCGCTTTGTGCCCGCCGCCGTCACCGCTAACACCGCAGACATTTGTCCTTCTTCTACCGCTTCTCCCTGTGGGGGAGGAAACGACCCTACCGAGAAAGCAGCAGTCGAGTGTTGCCATGTCACTCCCTACACCTGTGGGGGTAACGCGTTCAATGCGAACTGGACCACGTTGCTTAATCCCGAGTATCCGCCAAATTCCACCAGCAGCGATCTCGCCCTGGGAACGGAATGCCTCATTCATGCTTCTGCCGAACAATCCGGGCAAGGGCAGGACACTCTGGATTGGACGACGTTTCCCAATGGACCGCCGAGAATTGTGGCGGGGAGCGGACCGCAAGCGACCAATAACGTCTCCACCAGTAGCTCGATTGTCACTATCCCCATCATCGACACTTCATCAACGATTTCTACGACGCCTCCGCAAAACGTAACAGTGGTGGGGTTCTTGCAGGCGTTTGTGAATTCAGTAGACGACTTATTGCCCGGCGGCTCCGGCGATGGTCATCATAGCGATGTGAATATCACCGTGCTCAATGTGATCGGTTGCAGTCAGACCCCGAACACCGGCATCGCGCCGGCGATTGGCGGCAATGGTGCGTCGCCCATACCGGTTCGCCTGATTACTCCGCCGTAGACGCAAGCTTCCCAAACAACAGATAGAAACTTTTTGCTTTTCTCAGTGTGTCCCAGTCCCTCTGTGGTGAATGGGCGTCACTCAGATGCGGCACTTGGATTCGGACGGTAAATCCAGTTGGCGGGCAAGGTCGGAATCGAAGAGAGAACGCCATCGGAACTGATCTGCTTCAGCGCCTGCTCCACAACGTTATGGGTGGGCGCCAATGTGCATACCGGATCGGTTGCCGCTGCATCGCCGGTCAGCAGAAACGCCTGACAGCGGCAGCCTCCGAAGTCCTCGGTGCGGCGGTCACAGCTGCGGCAGGGTTCAGGCATCCAATCCTCGCCGCGAAAGCGCTGAAAGGCCGCCGACTCGCGCCAGATCCAGTCGAGAGCGTGCTCGCGCACATTGTCAAATTGCATTCCTGGAATCACGCCCGCGGCATGGCAGGGAAGCACTTGCCCCGCGGGGTCAAGCAGCAGCAATCGGCGTCCCCACCCGCCCATACAGGCTTTGGGATAGCGCGCATAGTAGTCGGGAGCTGTATAGTCGATCCGCATGCGGCCGCGTAGCCGTTCCTCCGCTTCCGCCACCGTGCGTTGCGACTGCTCCACTTGTAGCCGGGTGGGAAGCAGTAAGTCTCGATTACGCAACGCCCATCCGTAATATTGAACGTTCGCGATCTCCAGGCGGTCAGGACCAAGCTCTTCAGCCATGGCGATGATTTCAGCGAGATGGTCGAGATTCTGCCGATGGACCACCACATTGACGGTGAAGGCGATCTTGAACTGGCGAATGATCCGCGACAATTGCAGCTTGAGCCCGTGAGTTCGCGTGCCTGAGAATTCATTCGCCTCAGCTTCCCGCGAGTCCTGAAAGCTGAGTTGAATATGCTCGAGACCTGCTTCCACCAACGCCGCCAGTCGCGGTTCGGTAAGTCCGATTCCGGAGGTAATGAGGTTGACGTAAAGTCCGGCTGCACGTGCTCCGACGATCAACTCCGTCAGGTCCGTGCGTGCCAGCGGCTCACCGCCAGTCAAGTGCAGGTGTAGAACTCCGAGCTTAGCGGCCTCGCGAAAAACCCGCAGCCAGTCTTCAGTTGGGAGTTCGGTGGAAGCCTTCTGCATTTCCAGCGGATTCGAGCAGTAGACACAGTGCAGCGGGCAGCGGTGGGTGATCTCGGCAATCAGCGCTAAAGGAGTGGGCAGCATTAGAAATCAACAATCCGCTTCTGCTGCAAGCTCACGAGAAATTTGCTTACTTCCTGCTCGATACGGCCGCCGTCGCCGGTCTTATACTGCGCTTGCAACTCGTCGATAATCTCCTGAATGCTGCGCTGGCCGTCGCAACGTTCCAGTATTTCGCGTCCGGTGCCTTGCAAGCGCAGCGCGCCTTCGGGAAACATCAGCATTCGTTCGGAGCCATTGGCTTCCACCCAGCGGCATCCGGCAGCGAGGTGTGGCTTGCTATTCTTGTCCGGCCCCGGCATGGCGGCTATTCCTTATCCTCCGGGATGAAAGCTCCGGGAGGCGGCCATCCTGGTTGCACGTAGGCAAAGTGCAGGGCATCGAGTTGTGCCCACAGGATGTCGCACTTCGAAGTCAGAGCCGCAATGGCTGCCTCCTGCTCGGCTCGAGTGTGGGCATGTTCCGCTACATAGTCGAAAGCAAAGCGTGCGTCTTCCGGAGCCTGATCCAGACGCGCGGTGAAGTAGTCCAACCCTCCTGACAGCCACGGATAATGCTTGCGCATGGCATCCATGCGCAGGGCAATCAAATCACGCGAAAACAATTCGGTCAGTGAAGATGCCACGGCTTCCAGAAGCGTCCGGCTCTTTACCAAATCCAGATAAGCATCCACGGCATAATGGATCGCCGGCAGCACCTCAGTTCCGCTCTGCACCCGTTCGCGGTTTAATCCGGTAGCTTCCGCCAGACGAATCCAGCGTTCAATGCCGCCTTCGTGGCCGCGCTCTCCGTCGTGGTCCACAATGCGTTTGCGCCATGCCACGCGAAACGCACGGTCCTCACTGCGCGACAAAATGATGGCATCCTTCATGGGGATGCGGCTCTGGTAGTAGTAGCGATTCAGCGCCCACGCCTGCAACTGGCCGCGATTCAGGCGGCCCTCATGCATCATCAGGTGGAAGGGATGCTGGTGGTGGTAGCGCTCCCGGCCTACCTGCTGGATGCGGGAAAGCAGTTCCTGTTTGGTGAGTAGCTGTGATTCCGAAGTCATCGAGAGCCGGCCTGACATAGGTTTTGCAGCGTTTGTTTCTTCCTAAAGTGCTATTCCTTCCTGACTAAAGAATACTCCCGATAGCCCACACCGGTCGCGGGGACCAAAATGGGAAACGAAATGGACGGGTGAGCCCATTAGTTAATACCCAACTCCCGGCGCAACCTTGACAATGGAGTTGGGTTTGAAAGATCCAAGGGGAACCGATGGCCACGACCAGGACCGGGATCGCCATGGAGTTCGAATCGCGAGGCGCGCTGTCAAGGCGCGACCGGCGCTACAGCTATATCCGTTACCCCAAGCCTGGGCCCAGCCGCGAGTTCCTAATCAGTCTGGTGAAGTGTTTCCCGGTTTCCTGCATGCTGTGGGCAGCGCTCATCTACGGTGCGTTTAGGCTGGTGCGGTAATCTGAAGGGCGCCCAATGCAGTTTGCATTTTCTTCTCGCGTGGGCATTCGCTGATCTCTTCAATGCGTGAAGTGATAATCGGGGTCTGGTATTCAGGGTGACAAAATTCCAGGTGCATGCCGCGGCCAATGTAGCGCTGCTTTAACATCGATCCGCCCCACGTAGAGCCTGCAATCGCTACCTGTACTGGCTTAGGGCAATACTTGGGATGTCCGGAAATCAAGGCCTCGCTACCGCCCAGCAGAACTGCCGTATAGCGATGATTTTGGGTACGGATTTGCAGCACCGTGGAAGGCTCAAGCGCCGCCAGGAGCACGCCACCTTCAACTTCCGATTGAACGATGTTGCCATTTACTTCGTCGCTCAGATTGGGGTGCGGCGTGAACATCTTGGGTGGAGTCTATCATCTTCTGACGAAAAATCTCAGAAATCGTTACCCTAGTGTTCCCAGCCGAGCCCCAGAAGGCCCAGCCCGATTGGGGGAAGCCGCTGGCCCTGGAAACGAAACGGCCCCGGAAAGAGCAAAGCGCTACCGACCAAGCTTCCACTAGGGGGAGGCTACGGTAGCGCCGCCTCGTGCATAGATCAAACCGATTTAGAATCTAGTCAATAGGATGCACCACGGATAGTGCATAGTTGGATACTGGCAGGATGGTTACTTATTCTCGGTGTCCTCTGCGTTCTCGGCGGTTGAAGACTTTTCCGGCCTCAGCAAGGGAAACAAAATCACGTCTCGAATAGTATGTGAATCCGTCAGCAGCATGATCAGGCGATCCACGCCGACCCCCACCCCGCCTGCGGGCGGCATTCCATAGGACAATGCCCGGATGTAGTCTTCGTCCATCTGGTGGGCTTCTTCGTCGCCACGCTCCCGCTCTTTCAATTGCCCCTCAAAGCGCCGACGCTGGTCCTCAGGGTCGTTCAGTTCGCTGAAGCCGTTGGAAATCTCCATCTTTCCGGCGAAGATTTCCCAGCGCTCGGTCCAGTCAGGCTCGTCGGCTTTCTGCTTGGACAGTGGCGATACTGCGGTCGGGAATTCATAGATGATCGTCGGCTGAATCAGGTGCTCCTCGGCCGCTGCTTCGAATAGCGCGGCAATCGTTTTCCCGGCGGGCTCATTCGGATCGTAAGCCACATGCGCGTGTCCACGGTTGAAGCGCTGCACCAATTCCTTCACCGAATCGTGAGTTCCAAACTCGGCCATCGTCGGCTTCGCACCGGCTGCTTCCGGCCACCGCTCAACAATCGCCTCGCGCATGGTCAAGCGCCGCCAGTTGTTGCTGTGCCAATCGATCTCGTCTTCTCCCCACTTCGTCTTCGTGCCCCCGGTCACATCGATCGCTGCCTGCTCGATCAATTTCTGCGTCAGGTCCATCACTCCGAGGTAGTCGGTATAAGCCTGGTAGAACTCAAGCATGGTGAACTCGGGATTCCAGCGCCATCCCAGACCCTCGTTGCGGAAACTGCGATTGATCTCATACACGCGATCGAACCCGCCCACCGTTAGCCGCTTGAGATAAAGCTCCGGCGCGATTCGCAGATACAAATCCATGTCGAGCGTCTTGTGATGGGTCACGAACGGCTTGGCGACTGCACCGCCCGCCACCGGATGCATCATCGGTGTTTCGACCTCGACAAAGCCCTGGGCGTCGAGAAAGCGCCGCATCGACTGGATCAGCTTGCTACGCTTGAGAAAAACTTCACGGACTTCGGGATTCATCACCAGATCGACATAGCGCTGCCGATAGCGCAACTCGACGTCGGTCAGCCCGTGCCATTTCTCCGGCAGCGGCAGCAGGTCCTTAGAGAGAAATGTGATTTCCTCGACATGCACGCTTAACTCGCCAGTGCGGGTGCGGAATAAATATCCGCTTGCGCCTATGTGGTCGCCAAGATCAAGCAGTTTGTACAGTTCGAATCCCTTCTCGCCGACGGCATCTTTCTTTACGTAGATCTGCAGCTTCTGACCACCCTGCTGCAAGTGCGCGAACCCGGCTTTACCCATTAGCCGGATAGCCATGATTCGTCCAGAGACACGGACCGTGACGCGGGAAGCTTCCAGTTCTTCCGCTGATTTGCCAGTGTATTCCGTCAGGATCGCCGGAATGGTATGCGTGAACTCGTACTTGGTCGGATAGACGCGCTGTCCGAGCGCTTCAATCTGCTTCAGCTTCTCCAGCCGCAGCTTGTAGATGTTTTCGTCGAGAGCCAATGGATTCCTTTGCTGTAATGGTGAGAAGCGATTATAAACTGCTCGCGAAAACCTTCACCACAGAGGACACAGAGGTCACCGAGGCAGCGTATTTCCCTGTGATCCTCTGTGCCCTCTGTGGTTATGGGTTTTCGCCGTTGAAGTCTGCCGCGCCCGGCGGTAGTATTGGCTTGCAGCAGGGAAGCGTCCAATGCCGCAAAACTACATTCCTATTTTCATCTTTATCGCCGTGGTCGGGATTCTCATCCCCATCACCCTGCTGGCCGCCAAACTGGTGCGCCCGGACAATCCCAGCCGCGCCAAGCTTAGTCCTTACGAGTGCGGCGTCGATCCCATCGGCGCATCGCGTGGCCGCTACACCGTGCGCTACTACATCATCGCAATTCTGTTCGTGGTCTTCGACGTGGAAACTATTTTCCTGTTTCCCTGGGCGGTGAAATTCAAAGCGCTGGGCATGATGGGTGCTGGCAAGTATTTTGGGCTCGTTGAAATGCTGATCTTTCTCGCCATTCTGATCGTTGGCTACATCTGGGTGTGGCAAAAAGGCGCGCTGGATTGGATCTAATCGCGTAAGAGCGTACTCTCATGCCTGGCAAAGCTCAGAACGATTAACATGGACGGAGACACCAAAGCCTGCCCAGTCTGCGGAGAAACCATCAAGGCTGTAGCTCTTAAGTGCCGTTTCTGCAATACCGACTTGTCGGCATTTGCAGCGTCGAAAGATGTCGCAACCGAGAAAGATTTATTTTCCGGCTATCCGGCTGTGATTTACACCGTAGGCCAACTCTTGCCTTTTCTGGTGGTGGCAGCCCTGGCGGTAGTAGTCGGGTATAGCGTTGGCACCGACACTGGCATCTTCTACGCATTCCTCGGTTTCTTAATTTCATGTGGCGTCATTTGCCTCGCCTTCTACCTCAAGAGCCGGCGCACGCACTACGAAATCACCACGCAGCGGATCAAACTGGAACGGGGCATGCTTTCCAAGGTTCAGGAAAGTCTGGAATTGTTCCGCATAGACCATTTCGAGTTGCACAAACCGCTGGGAATGCGACTGCTTGGTCAGTCCGCACTGCGCTTGTTTTCCTCGGATGCGGAGCTTGAGAAGTTTTATCTATATGGCGTTCCTAACCTGGAGGCGCTTGCAGATACGCTGCGCGAATGTCAGCTTCGCGAACGCACCCGTCGCGGTTTGACGACATTCGTTAAGGCATAGCATCAACTCTGACGCCATCCTCTCGGCGATCTGATTGAGACCTACCAGTCGGCTGGGCGCCATACCTGAAGGATGGTTCAGTTAATTGGCCCTCGCTCGCTTGAATCGATAGAACTCATAGAGAACTGGCAATAGAATAGCCACAACGATGGCGACTCGCTCAGGGTGCTGATATGTGTTCATAGTTGTTGCCACCGAGCCGCCTCCCTCTAACTTTTCCACGATCGTGTTTCGGGGCCAAGGCATAAATATGCACCCGACGAGACCAAGCAGAAAACCAAACGATCCCAAACTGGCGTCCCTCAAGATGCCTTTCAGACCGCGCTTGGTTATCAACGAAGCTACCCATCCCGTGAGCGCGCCAATTGCTGCTCCAGCGACAGCATAAATGACCAAGAAAACGGCGACGACAATCGGCGATGCGGGAAACACATCGATATAGTACCGCTTCGGGCGCCGATCAACTTTCAAATCGACCGCGACGCCCCTAACCCTCGTTGACACCGTTTCGCCAAGCTGTTATCACTTAACGTTCCTCCAAACCGTCTGCTGCGCCCGAGGTTTGCACCTTTAAGGTATGCCCGAGGAGACCAAGTCGCCCACTCCGCCCGGCGGCCAGCCGCACGCGGCTGTGCCTGCCAAGCCCGCCGTCCCAGCTACAACTCCTTGGGATGGGCCGACGGTGGCCCGGCTTAAGAGCCAATACGGTTCGGGTGTGCAGGAAGCCGTCACCTATCTCGGCCAAAATTACTTTGTCCTTGACTCGTCCGTCACTGCGGAAGCTCTGCGAATTCTGCGCGACGAGGAGCAATTCGACTACTGCGTCGACATCACGGCCACGCATAATCCCACCCGCGAGAAGCAATTCGAGCTGATCTGGATTCTCTATTCCTTTGCGCGTAACGAGCGCATTCGGGTAAAGACCAATATTGCCGACGGTGCCAGCTTCCCCAGTTCGGTTTCCATCTGGCCGGCGGCGAACTGGCTGGAGAGGGAAGTGTTTGACATGTTCGGGATCAAGTTCGACGGACATCCCGACATGAAACGCATTCTGCTGCCCGAGGGCTGGAAGGGCCACCCGCTGCGGAAAGACTACGGCATCATTCAACAAGATCAGGAATGGGTGCAGATCAACCTGGGAATCGAGAGCGGCCAATAAACATGGGCGAACAGATCACTAAAGACCCGGCCAGCTTTATCTCGCACCTCGAGCTTGACCAGCCCGACAAGACTTTTCTCGACTCGAACGAACTCATCATCAATATGGGGCCGCAGCACCCCGCTACGCACGGAGTGTTGCGGGTGATCCTCAAGCTGGACGGTGAAAAGGTTCTGGGCACTGAGTGCGTAATCGGCTACCTGCATCGCGGGGTGGAGAAGATTGCCGAGCACCGCACCTACACCATGTTCAATCCCTACGTGGATCGCATGGACTATGTGGCTGCGGTCTCAAACGGCCTGGGATATTGCGAAGCGGTCGAGAAGTTGATGAACGTACAGGCTCCGCCCCGCGCCAATTACATCCGCGTGATTTTGACGGAACTCAACCGCCTGGCCAGCCATCAGCTTTGGCTGGGCACGCATGCGCTCGATATCGGCGCCATGACGCCGCTCTTCTACACCTTCCGCGACCGGGAAGAGATTCTCAAAATCTTCGAGAAGTATTGCGGCGCGCGCCTGACAACGCACGCCTTCCGCATCGGCGGCTGCCTCTATGAGACCTATGACGGCTTTGAGCAGGACGTAAAGAAGTTCATCGACTTCTTGCCGCCGAAGATTAACGAGTACGAAGAATTGCTGACCACCAACCGCATTTGGGTAGAACGAACCAAAGGCGTGGGCAAGATTTCTGCTGCCGATTGCATCGCTCTCGGCGTTACCGGCCCTGTACTCCGCGCCAGTGGCGTGAAGTGGGACCTGCGCAAAGCTCAGCCCTACGCCGCTTATTCTGAGCTCGATTTCGACATTCCCATTGGCGAAAGCGGCGACACCTACGATCGGTATCTGGTGCGCATGGAAGAGATGCGTCAGTCGCTGCGTATCATTCGCCAGGCGGTCAACCGCATTCCCGAAGGGCCGATTATGGCCAAGGTGCCCAAAGTGATCAAGCCCCCGGTCGGCGAAATTTACCATTCTATCGAGGCGCCCAAAGGTGAGCTGGGATACTTTATCGTCAGCGACGGATCAACTCAGCCTTACCGCATACGCGTTCGCCCACCGTCTTTTGTAAACTTGCAGGCACTCGATCTCATGGTGCGAGGGCAGTTGGTGGCTGACGTCATTGCCGTGATCGGTACACTCGACATCGTGCTGGGCGAGGTGGATCGCTGATGCTCGATTACATCACTTCCTATCTCAGCAGCAACACCACGCCCGGCCAGGCCGGCAATGTCTTCTGGGCGCTGATTTACATCATGGTGGTGTTCGGCGGCGTGTCGGTTGCTGTGATGGCAATGAACTGGCTCGAGCGCAAGGCCCTCGCCCATTTCCAGATTCGTCTTGGTCCCATGCGCGTAGGCCCGCACGGTCTGCTGCAGCCCATCGCCGACGCCATCAAGCTGCTCACGAAGGAAGATATTGTTCCTTCCGAGGCCGACAAGTTCGTCTTCTGGCTCGCACCGCTTATCATTCTTTGCGCGTCGTTTACGGTGTACATCGTCGTGCCCTTCGGCCCCACGCACGCGATCACCGATTTGAATATCGGAATCCTCTTCATGCTCGGCGTTTCTTCTTTGAGCGTGCTGGGCGTTGTGATGGCAGGCTGGGCATCGAATTCTCACTACCCGTTGATCGGTGCATTGCGATCCAGCGCGCAGATGATTTCCTACGAAGTCGCTATGGGGTTGGCGGTTGTTTCTGCAATTCTGATGACCAGCCTCAACGCCACAGGCACCGGCACACTGAGCATGATCGGAATTGTTCAGGCGCAACAGGCGCAGCACATGTGGTTCGTGTTTAAATTCTTTCCGCTGGGATTTATCGCCTTCGGGATATTTGCCATCGCCATGGTCGCGGAAACTAACCGCGCGCCTTTCGATTTGCCGGAGGCCGAGTCTGAGCTGACTGCCGGATTCCACACCGAATACAGCGGTCTGCGCTGGTCTTTATTCATGCTGGGTGAGTACGCGGCGATGATTGCAGTGTCGTCGATCGCGGCGACCTTGTGGCTGGGCGGCTGGATGCGGCCCTTCCCCAACTGGTTAACAGGCGACACCTGGGACTTGGTCTTCTCGCTGATTCCCGGCTTCTTGTTTCTTGGACTGGCTTTGATCGCATTCATCGGTGTGGCCCGCATGCCCAAGCATCCTTATTTCCGTATTCAGACTATCGGTCTCGCCGGGTTTGGCGCGGTGCTCGGGCTGATCGGTCTAGCGCTCTTTGCTCCGCCGGTACGCGACCGCATCCAGGACATTTTCTGGTTCTGCGCGAAAGTCGCGGTGTTCATGTATCTGTATATTTGGTACCGTGCGACTTTCCCACGCTACCGTTTTGATCAGTTGATGCGAGTGGGATGGAAAGTTCTATTGCCGGTCGCCATCGGCGTGTTGATTCTGACGGCGATTATGGGAGTTTTGTTCTAGCATGCAGCCCGTAGCCACAACATTTTTCTTTTATTTCTTGTCGGGAATCACGTTGATCAGCAGCATTCTGGTGATCACCCGTAAGAATGCGGTGCATTCCGCGCTGGCCCTGATTCTGGGACTGCTCGCCCAGGCCGGACTCTATCTGATGTTGTACGCTCCCTTCGTGGCCGGCGTTCAGATCATCCTGTATGCCGGCGGAATCATGGTTCTGTTTCTCTTCGTCATCATGTTGGTAAACCTGGAGCGCGCGCAGAAAGAAGAACAATTCAATAAGCAATGGCTGGTCGGGTTGCTGGCCGCAGTTGCGCTGGGTGGATTGTTGATGGCTGTCTATCTGAAGGGCAGCACCTTGTTCACGGAACACATCGCCCAGCCGGTCGAAAATAGCAACACGCAACAGATCGGAGTCATGCTGTACGGTAATTACATGTTCGCTTTCGAGATCGCGTCGTTGTTGCTACTGGTGGCAATTATCGGCGCGGTGGTGATGGCGAAGAAGAGGATATAAGAGACAGCTTCTGGCTTCTAGCTCCTAGCTAGAAGCCAGAAGCTAGAAGCTAGAAGCTCATTATGGCACCTATCACCACACTTCACTATCTCGTCGTAGCGGCGGCGCTCTTTATCTTGGGAGTGATTGGCGTGCTTACGCGGCGAAATGTAGTGATCGTACTGATGTCGATCGAATTGATTTTGAACGCGGTGAACTTGAACCTGGTGGCATTCTCGAGGATGTGGGGACTGCACGGGCAGGTATTCGCGATTTTTGTGATTACCGACGCGGCGGCTGAAGCCGCCGTCGGCCTGGGAATTTTGATCGCCTTCTTCCGCAACAAAGAAACGGTGAATATGGACGAGGTGGATCTACTTAAGTGGTAGCTGGTAGCTAAGGCCAACGACGAAGGACCAACGACCGACGACATGTTTTTTCTAGACCACATCTGGCTAATACCTCTGTTCCCCGCGTTTGGAGCGGCTGTCATGTTCTTTTTCGGCCGCAAGCTGCAGAAGCAAACGGTAAACGCGGTCTGTGTCGGAGTAGTCGTGTTGGCCTTCTTGTTTAGCTGCGTGGCTTTCTCGCAGTATCTCGGTTACGCGCATGACAATCCGGGCAAGCCTTATCAGACGATTGTCTACACCTGGCTTGGCACCGATACCGGCGGGATGAATTTCGTCAAGCACGACGGCACTTCCGCCGCGTTCCAGGCCGATGTCGGCTTCCTGCTCGACCCGCTCTCCGGGATCTGGCTGCTGTTTGTGACCGGCGTGGGCATGTTAATCCATATCTACTCCACCGGCTACATGGCGCATGAAGGTGGCTACTATCGCTTCTTCGGATATTTGAATCTGTTCATGTTTTCGATGCTGACGCTGATCCTGGCGAACAACTACGTGCTCATGTTCGTGGGCTGGGAAGGCGTGGGCTTGTGTTCGTATTTGCTCATTGGATTTTATTTCCATCGTCATTCGGCCAGCACTGCGGCCAACAAAGCATTCATCGTGAACCGCATCGGGGACGCCGGCTTTCTGCTCGGCATGTTCACCATTGCGTGGTACTTCGGATCGCTGCGATTTACTGATGTTAATCATCTCGCCCACAGCGGTCACTTTGCCATCGGCGATCCCATCATCACGGCAGCGACGCTTCTCCTATTCGTTGGAGCCTGCGGTAAGTCGGCACAGCTTCCGCTGTATGTCTGGCTGCCTGATGCCATGGAAGGTCCGACTCCGGTTTCCGCACTCATCCATGCCGCGACCATGGTGACCGCCGGCGTTTACATGGTGGCGAGGTCGAACGCCCTCTTTGTTCTGGCACCGGCTTCGATGAAAACGGTGGCCATCGTTGGCGCTCTGACTGCCATCTTCGCCGCTTCCATCGGCTTGGTGCAAAACGATATCAAACGCGTGCTGGCCTATTCGACGGTGTCACAACTCGGCTACATGTTCCTGGCGTTAGGAGTTGGCGCTTTTGCTGCTGGGGTGTTCCATGTATTTACCCACGCCTTCTTCAAGGCGCTTTTATTCCTCGGTTCTGGATCCGTAATTCACGCCATGAGCGGTGAGCAGGACATGCGTAACATGGGAGGCTTATCCAGCAAAATTCCTATTACGTTTCGCACCATGGCCATTGCAACGTTGGCGATTGCGGGTATTCCTGGATTCGCAGGCTTCTTCTCCAAGGACGAAATCCTGTGGCAAGCCTGGTCGTCAGAGGGCGGCGCCTATCGCCTGTTGTGGCTGATTGGTTTTGTCACTGCGCTGATGACTGCTTTCTACATGGGGCGGCTGGTTGTGCTCACGTTCTTCAGTAAGCCACGTATGAGCCATGACGTTGAGCACCACATCCATGAATCGCCCAAATCAATGACCGTTCCGCTGGTCATTTTGGCGTTTTGCTCGATCTTCGCCGGATGGCTGGGTCTCCCGCACAGTCTGGGAGGTTCAGATCGCTTTGCCAAGTTTCTGGAGCCTGTCTTCGCTCGCGAGGAAGGGGTGTTGCAGGCCGAAGAGCCCACAAAGTTCGCCGCAGCTGAGAAAGAACAAGAGCACACCAGCCCGATCGAATACGCTTTGATGGCGCTTTCCGTGGCGGCCGCTTTTGCCGGATTGGGCATGGCGTGGAAGGCTTACAACCGCTCCGATAAGGGCTATGAAGAACCGATTGCAGCCGCGGCACCACCGGTGTACGACTTACTCTACAACAAGTACTACGTCGACGAAGCTTACGATTACGCTTTTACCGGCCGCCGCAAAGTCGGTGACGTAAGGTTGGGGGTGATGGGATTGGGTGAGGCATCATCGTGGTTTGACTCGCATGTGATCGATGGCACGGTGAACGGAGCGGGATGGATGACGCGACTGGCCGGCACGCTTTCGTCCTGGTGGGACAAGTGGATCATCGACGGCCTGTGCGTGCGCGGCCCCGCCTATCTGATGCTGTTGCTTTCTTATCCAATAAAGCTTTTGCAATGGGGTTTGGTGCAGTGGTATGCGCTGGTGATGGTGTTCGGTCTGGTAGGATTTGTCGCCTATTACGCCTGGCGATGAGGTTCAGGGAGAGACGTAGCTAGCTGCGTTTCTAGAGCCACAACTGACAACTGAGAACTTATGCAAAGTCATATTCTCTCGATCATCTTATTCACGCCGCTGGTCGGCGCGATCGTGCTGATGTTTGTCCCTAAGGACAACAAAGACGCCATCCGCTGGATTGCCAACTTGTTTGCCCTCGGGGGGCTCCTGGTTTCGCTGCCCCTCATACCTTGGTTCTGGGCACAGCGTTTCGAGCCCGGCTTCAAGTTCATGGAGGGCGCGCCGAACAATTGGATCCCTTCCATCGGCGCAGGCTATGTGCTGGGTATCGACGGCATCTCGTTCCTGCTGATCATGCTGACCACGCTGCTGGGCTGGATTTCAATTCTTTCCTCCTGGAACGCTATTGAGAACCGAGTCAAGGAATACTACATCTGGTTTCTGGTCTTGCAGACGGGTATGTTGGGCGTTTTCATGGCACTCGATTTCTTCCTTTTCTTCATGTTCTGGGAAGCCATGCTCGTCCCCATGTATTTGCTGATCGGCATCTGGGGCGGCCCGCGTAAGCTTTATGCCGCGATCAAGTTCTTCTTGTACACGTTGTTTGGCTCGGTGTTGATGTTGCTGTCGGTGCTGTTCCTATACTTCTACAACTTTCGTCAGACCGGCCAGTACACCTTCAGTATTCAGGCGCTATACCGCACCGCACCGCACATTTTCCACGATCCGGCCTACGGTTCGACTTTTGCCATTCTGCTCTTTTTGGCCTTCTTCATCGCATTTGCCATCAAAGTGCCGATGTTCCCGTTTCACACTTGGCTGCCGGATGCCCACGTGGAAGCGCCAACCGCTGGCTCCGTGATTCTGGCTGGCGTTCTACTGAAGATGGGAACTTACGGCTTCATCCGCTTTGCGCTGCCGTTTTTCCCTGACGTGGTGATGCACCCGAAAGTCCGCGCCTGGATGATTGGCTTGTCCATTATTGGGATCATCTACGGCGCGCTGGTGTCGTTGATGCAGAAAGACATGAAGAAGCTGGTGGCTTACTCTTCGGTGAGCCACATGGGCTTCTGCACGCTGGGTATCTTCGCCTTGAATCCGGCGGCGCTCAGTGGATCGGTCTTGCAGCAGATCAATCACGGCATCTCGACCGGCGCACTCTTCTTGATCGTTGGCATTCTTTACGAACGCCGCCATACTCGCGAAATCTCCGAGTACGGTGGAATTTCGAACGTGATGCCGGTTTACGCCACCATTACCATGATCATGTTCCTGTCGTCCATGGGACTGCCGTTGCTGAACGGCTTTGTGGGTGAGTTCACCATTCTGCAGGGTACTTTCATGGAGAACTGGCGCTGGGCGGCTTGGGCCGTGCCCGGTGTGATCCTGGCGGCTGCGTATTTACTCTGGCTCTATCAGCGAGTCTTCTTTGGGGCCGTTACCAACCCCAAGAACGAAAAGCTGCATGATCTGACGCCGCGGGAAGTCCTGACCTTTGTGCCGCTATTGATCATGGCCTTCTGGATCGGCCTTTATCCCAAACCGTTGTTTCAGATTCTGCAGCAGCCGGTAAATCAGCTTGTCCTGACGGTTCGTCCGGATTACCCCGGCATCAGCACGCCCGTGAACGCTTCGGTTCCCATGCTTCCGGCCCAAGCGGCTGCGTTGCAGCCCGTCACAACGGAAGTGGCAAAGAGGGCTAAACCGTAATGGTCGGCGCACAATACTTCACCGGGACCGACTACCTGCTGTCGCTTCCCATTATTTTGCTCACGCTGTTTGCCCTGGGTATTCTGCTCATCGATCTTATGGTCCCGCCGGAGTGGAAGTGGACCAATGCCGCCACGGCGTTTGTCGGCATACTATTCGCCGCCGCGGGTTTGTTCCGAATCCAAATGGCGCAGGCTGAGTTGCTTGCTCACGGTGAGCGCGCGGAGTGGGCCTTCATGCGTTCGATGGTGATGGACCACTTCGCCATCTACTTTTGTTATCTGTTCCTGGCCGGAGCCGCAATCGCCATCCTGATGTCGGTGCGATACCTCGAAATCGAGCATGAGCACCACGGTGAGTTTTATTCGCTGATCTTGTTCTCGGTCGTGGGCATGATGGTCATGGCCTCGGGCTTTGACATCGTGCTCATCTTCATCGGCCTCGAACTGATGGCGATTTCAACCTATGTGCTAGTCGGATTTCTGCGCAGCGATAAACGCTCCAACGAAGCCGCATTGAAGTATTTCTTGCTGGGAGCGTTTTCGTCGGGAATCTTTGCCTACGGCCTATCGCTTTTTTACGGCCTGACCGGAAGCACTAACCTGGTGAATATAGGCCTGGGCGTGCAGCGTGAACTGACCGCTCACCATAATCATGCTTCCCCGATTCTGGTGGTCGCTCTACTCACCACCTGTGTTGGACTCTTTTTCAAGATTGCAGCGATTCCGTTTCATCAATGGTTGCCGGATGCCTATGAAGGTGCGCCCACCAGCGTCACTGGATTCATGTCCGTGGCCGTCAAGGCTGCGGCCTGGGCCATGCTGCTGCGCATTTTGATCTGGGGGCTTTATCCGCTGCGTCACGTTTACCTGCCATTGTTGATTTTCGTTTCCATTGTCACCATGACCGGCGCCAATCTCGCCGCGCTCACGCAGAATAATCTCAAGCGCCTGTTGGCATATTCCTCGATTGCGCATGTGGGCTACATGCTGTTGGGACTGGTTGCATTTGCATCGGTTGAGTATCCTTCGCCAGCGATGACCGATGGCCTCAAGGGCATTCTGCTCTATCTACTGGTCTACACCTTCATGAACTTGGGCGCGTTCGCGGTGGTCACATCGTTGCGCCAGCGTGACGTGATTGGGGATGAGATCGACGACATCGCCGGCCTATTCTTTCGCGCTCCCACCGAAGCGGTTCTCATGCTGATTTTTCTCTTGTCCCTCGCGGGCATTCCGCCTCTAGCCGGCTTCTACGGGAAGTACTTCATTTTCCTCAGCCTGATGGAAAGTGGGCACTATGTGCTCGCCAGCCTCGGCGTGCTCTACGCCGTGTTCGGCCTCTACTATTACATGCGGATCGCTAACGCTATGTTCATGCGCGAAGCCACCGATAAGACTCGCTTGCCGATCAGCGTCGCCATGAAGTTAGCACTCGGCGTGAGCGCAGTCGCTACCGTCTACATAGGGATCTTCCCTGAGCGCTTCATCAAGCTGGTGACGTGGTCGACGGGATTCTGAAAACCCATCCAACCTTTTTAAATTCCTTATCTAGTTGAGTTTGCAGAGTCTTGAATTGTCTTAGCGACTCAACCCGCAACGTCCGGTTCCGTCCTGAAACGTCCTGTTGGGCAGAAGTTGGGCACGGTTTTCCTAACTTGCAAACGGCACTTCCGGGCTCAATGAGTGAAATCGCGATGTTACGTAAAATGGGGTGTTCCGTACGGCAGGACTATTCGTCGATACGGACGGGTTATGCAATAACTTGCATACAGGACGAGATTAAACACCGCCAGCAACGCCGATTTCAGCAGATTTTTCTGCCTTTTCTTCTGATAATCGCTATAAATAACATAAGATCACTCCCACTCCAAGGAGGAGCCGTGTTGAAACTTTTCGATTCGTAAGTGCGCCATCGATACATTTTTTGTAATGATGTTTTTGCGTATTTGTGGGGTCGCTGAGTCGCAGCAAGTCGTCGCAGTGCAAAAAAGCGCGGTCGATCTCTCTCAGATTGCTAAATAACGATTGGAGGAAACGATGGCCTGCAAGTTCGCGCTCGTGGCTCTGACCCTTGGTGCTTTGGCTTGCACGCCTGCCTTCTGCCTCGACGGCAGCCGTTCCAAACCGGGCAGAAACGCCGGGCAACAAGCCGACCTACTACCCTTGGACGGTCAGCAGTACAGCTTCTTCGGACAATCCATCGCGGTGAGCGGCGATACCGTCGTTGTGGGATCACCAGGATATAGCGACGGCATGGGCAACGAGGTCCCAGGCTATGCGTACGTATTCGTCAAGCCGTCGACCGGCTGGATGAACATGATTCAAACTGCCGAACTCAAAGCATCCGATCAGGGCAATGAGGCGGGAAACGGCTTTGGAACCTCGGTGGCGATTGCCGGCGACACGATTGTTGTTGGCGCACCGGGCGTGTCTGAAGTGTATGTTTTCGTCAAGCCAGCCGGAGGTTGGGAAAATATGACAGAGACATCCATCGTCACAGACAATTTCAACGGGACCGATGCCTTCGGATGTGCAGTGGCGATCAATGCCAGCGGCAACATCATAGTCGTCGGTGCTGACGAAGCAGAAATGGCGCGCGGGGTTGCGTACCTCGCCGTCGAACCCAGTGACGGATGGCCATCGCTAGTCGCGCCCACCGCGTTTCTCACGGCTTCAGATGGGGTTCGAAATGATCTGTTCGGCAATGCTGTAGCAATCGATGGCCGTACTGTAGTTGTGGGAGCATTCGACAAGCCCTATCCCGAAAGCTATGGAGCCGTGTACGTATTCGTCGAACCTGCAACCGGTTGGACGGACATGACCCAAACCGCGGAACTCAACGCCGCAGTGCCGATCCTGGGAGGTAGTCTCGGAACTTCTGTAGCGATTCTCGGAAATACCGTCGCCGCAGGCGCCTACGGCGGAACTAGATCGCAACCGGCCGGCAATGTTTATGTATTTGTGGAACCAGGTGGTGGCTGGCAGAACATGACCGAGACTGCCCAGCTGACCGACGGAAACACGGTGGAGGATGATCTTGGATCCTCGGTGGCGATGAATGATTATGGGATCCTTGCTGGCGCACCGCTCGACACAGTGAACGGAAATACGCAGCAGGGATCGGACTACGCGTTTCTGAAGCCGAAGGCAGGCTGGAAATCTACTTCGAAGTTTTCCCTGCGCTTGACTGCAACGTACGGAGCTATCGGCGATCGACTCGGTACGTCGGTCGCGATTGGTCCAGGCAACGTGGTAAGCGGAGCCCCGGGCGCTAATGGCGTTGGCGAAGCCTATGTGTTCTTCAGGAAACAATAAAGAAGGCGAAAGTTTCTTATATGGAGATGTGTCATGCAATGCCTACAAATTCGTAACAAGCTGTTGGTGCTATTCGTCTTGATGGCGGCAGGGAGTGTGTTTTCCGTGGCGCAAAAGAAAACTATTCTTTACAATTTCACGGATGGAAATGACGGCGGCTGGCCCTTCGCGGGAGTCACCCTCACATCATCGGGTGCTCTATACGGCACAGCTTCCAATGGCGGCGACGAGGGTTGCGCTGAGGCTGGTCCATATTGCGGAACCGTTTTCGAATTGACTCCGCCGGCCCAAAAGGGAGGCATGTGGACCAACAGCACAATCTATACGTTCGGGCAGAATGAAGATGATTCTTCGACTCCGGAATCGGGGGTCGTCTTCGATTCAAAAGGCAACCTCTACGGCACGACGGCATTCGCTAACGCGATGTATCAATTGGTTCCACAGTCCGGAGGGGTATGGGCTTCGAACTGGTTGTATTCCGCGAGCTCCACGATCTTCCCCCCGCTGATCGACAAAGAAAACAACCTCTATGTATCCGACCCCTCAGGCGGACAATATGGAACCATCCTGGAATTGATTCCAAATCCGGACGGCACGTTCACCACTGCGACTCTTTACAGCTTTGCCGGAGGTGCGGATGGCCAGGCGCCGGGCGGAATCACCATGGATAACGCCGGCAGAATCTGGGGACTCACGAGCGAGGGAGGCAACTCGAGTTGTGAGCCTTTTGGATGCGGTACTATCTTTGTCCTGTTGCCGCCCGCGCAATCGGGGGGGGCATGGACTCACCAAGTGCTCTATGATTTTCTCGGCGGGGCTCAAGGCACTGGCGGACTTTTTCCCATGGCCCGCGACTCGAAGGGAAACCTCTATGGCATCACTACCGGGGCCGGCTCGCCCGCCTGCTCGTCTAATGTGTGCGCGATCATGTTTGAGCTTTCACCGCCCGTGAAGCAGGGTGGACCCTGGACATATAACATCCTTCATACTTTCGCTGGGGGCAACGACGGATCCTACCCCCAGGGGTCGCCAGTGCTAGACAGCCACGGCGCGCTCTACGGTACGACTGTTTGGGGCGGCGGCGGACCTTGCATTGAGAATGGCTCGGTGACGGGGTGTGGCACGATTTATCGCCTGAATCCACCCTCACACATGGGCGGAGCGTGGACTGAAATCTTCCTTCATAGGTTTCAAGGTGGATCTGACGGAAAACTACCGTACGGCACCGTGTGGCTGGATGAGAAAAACCTGGTGCTTTACGGCACTACTTCTTTTGGCGGGTCCTACAACTCCGGTACAGTTTTTGAGATCACTCCATAGGCCGATCTTAGGTCAATCGTGACTTTGGAATGTCCCGCTTCCAAGACCTTTTTGGGGATCGCGAGTGCCTCCTCGGGCAATGGTTCTCAGTTGACACTATCAGGCGTTTACACTCAAAACCCCGTTCAGCGGTCCTCCAATTCCAAGTATTCGGGTTCCACCCAGATCGTGTGTTCCCAAGGCTCTTTGCCGATGACATGGCCTACATCAATTTCTCGCCAGAGGGAACGGAACACCCTCAAATGACTCCACAGCAGAAATCACGAACGACTTCCCCAAACACTTTTCAAACAGCGTGCGAGTTTGGAGTTCCTTATCATCACGCACGTTTGGAGGTATGCCAATGAGCTTCGCAGTGTTACCCGGTTTCCTGTCGGTATTCTAGTTCGGGTTTCGGGACGGTTGACGAAATCAGGCGTTTACACTCATTGAGCGCATTCCTGGCTCAACGGGAAAATCGTGAGAGCCTTGGATTAGAGAACCCGCGCAATCTGCGCAGCGTGATCGGATACAATCGGCGCATCGATGCCCGAAGAGCCAAAAGAACCCCGCAATCCACCTAACGAGCGGAGGCTCATTACCTCGGCGGCGCGTTATTCAGAGATCGGCTTCATCATTCCCGCAGCCGTCATTATGGGTTTCTTTCTTGGCAAATTACTGGATTACTGGCTGCATACTCACTGGATTTATCTTGCCGGACTAATCTTCGGCGCGGTCGTAGGTTTCGTCCAGATGATTCGCATGGCTTTTGCGTCGATGAAGGACAAATAGTGGAACCGGATCCCCCACAGTCTTCCACCGCCAGCGCCGCTGCCGAGCAGTTCTATTCCGGAGCCATACGTCGCGTTCTAAGGATTCTGGCGGTTTTTGCCGTGGCACTTGTCGTTCCCGTCTGGCTGGCCTTCGGCATAGCCCCGGCGCTGGGATTCGCTGCTGGATCCGCTGCCTCCTGGCTCAATTTTCATTCGTTGTCGCGCGGGGTGGAGGGATTAGCCGATCGCATCGTCAACGCTCACAGTCAGGAACGCGGATCGATCGTGGTGGCGCGCTTCCTGCTTCGCTACCTGTTGGTGGGAATCGTTGCCTATGCTATATTCAAAGGTTCTTTTTACGCGTTTCGAGGCTTTCTGGCGGGCCTTTGCCTGCCAGTCGCGGCGATACTGAGCGAAGCGGCCTACGAAGCGTACGCTGCTTTTCATCGCGGATATTAGGCAGCGAAGTGTACCCGGTTTCTTCAAAATGGAACAGCTTGCTTTTACTCAATTTCTGAACCACCTGTTTGGCGGGGCGGTGCTGGCGCTGCTGCAAATGCTGCACATTCAGCCCAAGCATCCAGCCGCCCCCATCAGTGACAGTTTCGCCATGGAAGTTCTGGTGTTCCTGTTTCTGACATTGTTCTTTCTGGCGGCCCGCCTGCGTCTTTCCGTGGATTCCCCCGGCGCTGTGCAGCATGTGGTCGAGGGCATTGAAGGATTCATCGGCGACATGGGCGACGAAGTCATCGGCCATCACTATCGGCCATACTTGCCTTATCTGGTGGCACTGGGGCTGTTTATCCTGGTCGCGAACCTGATCGGGCTGATTCCCGGCCTCGAATCCCCCACCGGCGTGCCAATTGTTCCGCTGGGTTGTGCCATCACTACCTGGGTCTATTACAACTATCAGGGAGTTCGGCGGAACGGTGTGCTGGGGTATCTGAAGCACTTTGCGGGACCGGTCTGGTGGCTGGCACCGTTGATGTTTCCGATTGAAATCTTCAGCCATCTGGCGCGGGTGTTGTCGTTGACCATACGTCTTTTCGCCAATATGTTCGCCGGAGAAATGGTCACTCTGGTGTTCTTTTCGCTGGTGCCATTGTTTGTCCCCATCATCTTTCAGGGCCTTCACATCGGCGTGGCCGTGATTCAGACTTATATATTTGTGCTCCTTGCTTGCGTCTATCTGGGCGAGGCTACGGCACATGAGCACTAGGAAAACTTAGCGGGTAGTTAGCAGCTAGGGATATGCCTAGCCGCTAACCACCAGTTACTGGGTACCCAGTGCTGGTTTCTGTCAGCGTGAGGGCGTCTGCACGAGGATGACGTCAACCACCTCCTGGCGGAATTCATAAGGAGGATGCACTATGCGGAAAGTAGTAATCGTGATGTTCCTGCTGATGCTCTGCGCTCTGGTCGCTACTCCGGCTTTTGCGCAAACTGGTGAAACGGCTTCATCCGGTACCAACTGGGTGGCCATCACCTCGGGCTTTGCCATGGCGTTTGCGGTAGGCCTGGCGGCGCTTGGGCAGTCGCGCGTGGCTGGGGCGGCCTGTGAGGGTATGGCGCGCAATCCTGCGGCCCGTCCTGGAATTCAGCTGGCTTTGATCCTGGGTCTCGCGTTTATCGAGTCCCTGGTCCTGTTTACGCTGGTAATTATCTTTGTCAAGGTGGTCCGCTGACGGCTGATTAAGAGGAATATTTCACGGAGAGCCCTCGTCAAAATCGAGGGCTTTTCTTTTGCAGGAAGGTGTGACAACAAGCAGGGGCTAGAGCTTACGCTGACCGCGCCAATCGGCTTCTTTGGATTCAGGCGCGTGTTCCACCGTCTCCAGGAGCAGAGTGCGCAGGCGGTAGCGGCTCTCCAGATCCGTGTTGACCATCTCGAATCCTACTTCATTGACGCGTGCGCGCCGCAGCAGTACCTGCCCGCGAATGTGCCGTACGCCGATGGAAATGTCGATGTTGGCTTCCGAGCCGACGCGTAGATTATCTTCTTTCGTTCCCATCCCACCACCCAGGCTCAACTCGCGAATCAGGATGCCGGACTTGCCCCAGGAACTGCTGATGTTCGCCGACAGCGCTTTGCGCAGCACGATGCGCTCATAACGGCGCTGCCGTACCCAGGGACAGGCTGGAGCCGCGTCCAGCGCAGCAATGGCCAGCTCTCCCGGCGACAGACCACTTTCCGAGAGCACCTGGCTGGCGTAGCGCGGATCAATCTTGGCCAGGGCCTGGGCTGCGGCAATACGCAACTCGCGATGGTGAATCCACTTCCACATCTTCTTGCCTTCGAGCAAAGCCCGCAGTACAGGTACCGATTCCGGTTCGCGCAACCTGCCCAGCGATTCCACCGCTTTCACTTGCACCAGAGGAGAACGGCCTTGGGCTTCGCCCGATTCCGCCATCACCATGAGAGGTGGAACAGTAGTGCGATCACCGCTCATTCCGATTTCATCGATGGCCTGGGGCAGCACCAGAGGATCGATGAGTTCCAGAATTTCCAGCAACGTGCGTCCGCGATCATGAGCGGCCCCGTAGGCAATTTGCCGTACCGCTACGTCGTGGTAGAAGCGGTTCCACTCCGGCAGACGCGTGGGCAACAGCTCCAACAGGGTGGGTACATCCAGGCGGCTCAGCAGGCCGATGACTGAAGTGGCGGCCCGCGGTTGCCCGGTCCGTAACATTTCCCGCATCTGTGCGGTTGCCTCGGCCCCCAGTTCCTTCACCAGGTCAACCATACGATCGCATTCCTCACGCCGCATACAGCGGAAGAAGCGGTCGGCCATGTGTTCGATGGAAGCTTGCGAAGTGCGCCGCAGCACCGCCATCAAGTCACGGGGAACTTCGGGCAGGCGCAATGCCTCCTCGATGAATTCCGGGAGCCGGTTCTCGACTCCGATCCTGGGGCGTAGATCGTTCGCAGTAGCCGGTCTTTCTTTGGCGACCTCATCCAATGCAGTACAGACTTGATTGAGGGCGCCGAAGTTCTTGCTATTGTTGGCCTCTGAACTCAGGCGCACGAAGGCCGCGCTGAGCAGGCTCTGCGCCTCTGCATCTGATTCCTTGATCAGCGCCTTGGCGACCTTGTGGATAGTAGATCCGATCAGGTCCACTCCGGGAACAGCGAACAAGTCGGCCAACTGGCTTAACCCGATGGCGGTCTTGCGGCGGGGCTCGGCATCCTTGGCAGTAAGACAGTTGCTATAGTTCTCGAGGATCTCGATGCAAGCAGCTTTTTCATCCCGTTCCAGCAGGACATCCATGAACTGACGTATGTTGCGGGCTGGAACGCAGGGAGCTTCATTGGAGAGCAACACGCTCTTCTTGCCCGCCTCTGGAACCTCGGCCCAGAACATTCGGTCCAAAATGTCGGCATGGGATTCCACCAGGATGCCCGCCTTGCCCATTTTGTCTTCCTGCAATCGCAGAATGCGGCGCAGGGTGTCCATTTGGCGGCTCATGTGCTCCAGCATTTGATGGACGGCGTTGACCTTAACGTCGCCCTTCTGGAAGCGCTCCATTGCGAAGCGAATCGCCATGTGTTCCGCCGCTTTCATCAGCACCGGGGTATCGTTCTTCTCAGTGCTGCTGGTGGCTTTGCTGGCCAGGCTCCCCAGCAGTTGCTGCAGATTGATCTTGGTGTTTGGATCTACCTTGCTGACTTCCTTCTGAAGCAACTCCGGTTCGATGGAGGGATCGGTTCCCGCTTCTCCAAACTTCGTGAGCAGGCGGATCGCCTGGATGACTTCTTCCTCTTGCAGCGGTACCACGCCCCCAGCCCATGCGCCTCCGGGGTTCACCAATCCTGGTTCACTACCGGTGACCTTGACGTTGGGAACGCTGCCCAATGGCGCTCCACCCGGCACGCCACCGCCGGAACGTGAGCCTTCCGCGGCCGCGATTAACTGCAACAGTTTCTGCGGATCGTTGAGCCATTGTTTGAACTCCGGCCCCAAAGTCTGTGCAGCAATTTGTGCCGCAACGCTGATTTCGCCCGTGGACGGGTCCGCTGCCACAAACTTCACTTCATTAATGCGGATGGTGGCCTGCTTGTTGTCTCCGAAAGTCTGCTTGATCTCTTTGACCACATCTTGCGCCTTAGAGCCACCCACGGCGAAGGCGCGGATCAGCTTGGCGAAGTCATCCAGCGTGACTTGATTAGAGAATTGAATGCTGGCAAGCCCAGCGGTGTTAAGAAACTGCGCAAAACTGCGCTCAGCTTGTCCGGTCTCGAGGGCGACTCCATCGAGAAGCAGGCGGTTTTCCGAAACTCCCAGGAGAAAGTTGCCATCCTTACCGTTCGGCAGGCCCTGCTGCAGTTCCTTCCAGGTGATTTCGAATTGCCCTTCGGTGCGCTTGTGATTAAAACCATACAGGCGCACGTATTTCACCAGGATATTCAGACTGTGAATAAACGCCCGAGCGGACGCCGTCCTGTCATCACGCTTGGTTGTGGCGGCAGTATTAATACGCGACTCCTGCGACTACAAGGTTAGGGTAGTGCAGAAAGTAAGAGGATGCATGTTACGGAGGTAATAGAATCCGACGCAAATTAGGCTGGCATCGCCTGGTTGCAACAGTTTATAAGCCGCTTGAGCCCATTGCCCGGCCAGCATAAAGTTGTTTCCTGATGTAAGCTTTACGCACTTATGTCTGCAAGTGCCATCGTAGCGTCGGCCAAAAGACCGTCAGCAACCACCGGCCTCGCCTTCTGGATGCAACGTGTATTAGAGGAATGCGCTCGCGCGAGCGTGGATTTTGCCCCTGATCCGGTTCACGATCTCCGCGTCGCCCTTCGCCGCTGTCGCTCCATTGCCGATGGTTTGCGGGCGCTCGATCCCGACCCCTCCTGGAAACAGATGAAGAAGGCTGCCAAACGCCTTTTCGACCGCCTGGGTGAACTCCGTGACGTGCAGGTAACGGAGGAATGGGTGGCGCGGTTGGGAGCTCTCGACGATCCCGTGACTGTTTCTCTGCTTCAGTTTCTGGCCGGTCGCGAAAGCCAACTCAAGCTCGAGGCCGCGCAGGCGCTCACGCAATTCGACCACAAACACTGGCACGGGTGGGCCGCGTCACTTCCGCGTCGCGCTGCCCGGATGCGGCCGGGTAGCCCCATCTTTCAGCACCTGGCGCTCGAGCGCTGGACCGCGGCCTATGAACTGCATCATCGCGCCCTGCGTAATCGCTCTCAGGTGGCCTTTCACCGGCTGCGCGTCGGCTTGAAACGCTTCCGCTACATCGTGGAAAACTTTCTACCGATGCAACATGCGGCATGGAGCGGCGACCTCAAGCAACTCCAGGATATTCTGGGCGAAGTGCATGACCTCGACGTACTCTGGGCCACGGCTGTGCAGGTCAATGCATTTCCAGATGCTGATGCCCGCTCGCACTGGCGCATTAAGATACTTGAAGAACGCAGCCGTCGTATTGAAACCTATCGCGAAAAGATGCTAGGCAAGGCTTCACTCTGGAACACGTGGCGCAACCAACTTCCGCAGAGTGAGCAAGTGGAGTCAATCGCCCTGAGCCGCCTGCGCCTGTGGGCCTCACTGCTCGATCCCGACTTCAAGCACTCGCAACACGTAGCCCGGCTGGCTTTGCAACTTTACGATGGCTTGCCGGCAATGCCAACCGAGAGCAGGGAAGAGCGCAACACGCTGCAACTCGCGGCTCTCCTTCACGACGTAGGCTTGTCACGAAAAGATAAAGCGCATCACAAGACCAGCCAGAAGCTGATTATGCGCCTGGATCCTCCCTTGGGATGGAGCCAGGAGAAAATGAGGATGGTGGCAGCGGTGGCTCGCTACCATCGTGGTGCTTTCCCTCGGGCAGGACAGAAAGTATTGGCGGGATTCACCGTGAGCCAGCGTCAAACCGCGATCCGGCTCGCCGCCGTGCTTCGCTTAGCGAATGCATTCGACGCTGATCGCGACGGACGAATCGAACGTATCGCTTGCGAGGGTAAGAATGGCTTCCTGCTCATTCGCGCTCAGGCCTACAACCCGCGTGACCGCATGGCTGAGACCATTGCTGGCTCACGCCACCTGCTCGAGACGGTTTACCGCCGGCCCGTCCTGGTCAAGGCTCTGCGGAAGGCTGGCTAGTTCGGTCCAGAACAGTTCGCACGCAATCTATAACTCCCGCCGTCCCTCGATCGACTTCAACATGGTGATTTCGTCGGCGTATTCAATGTCACTCCCCACTGGGATGCCCATCGCAATGCGCGTAACCCGCAGCCCAGAGCGTCGCAATTGTCCGGAAAGATAGGTGGCGGTGGCTTCGCCTTCCACCGTCGGATTGGTGGCCAGAATTACCTCGTCGACCTGACCGTCGTCTACGCGCCGCATCAGGTTTGCGATGCGCAACTGTTCGGGACCTATCCCGTGCAGGGGTGAAATCGATCCGTGCAGCACGTGGTACACCCCATTGAAGTGCTGGGTTTTTTCGATGGCGGCAATGTTTGTGGCCTCTTCCAGCACGCAAACCAGCCGCTGATTCCGTGTAGCGCTGGTGCAATACACGCAAGGGTCAACATCCGTGATATTGTTGCAGATGCTGCACAGGCGCAGATTGGCTTTCACGTCTCGCACCGCGGCAGCCAAGGCTTCCGCGTCCTCGTCGTTGGTCCGCAGGATGTGAAACGCCAGCCGCTGGGCAGTCTTACTGCCAATTCCCGGCAGCTTCTTCAACTCATCGATCAACCGTACCATCGGTTCTGCAAATTTTGACATGATGATTGTGCAATTCGGTGATTAGATAATTGAAAACCTAACTCCAAACGAAAGAAGTTCTACTGTTCTGTCGCAACGAACTCTCTCACGACTTTTCCCGCTTCATCCAGAAATTGCAGCGTCGGTTTACCGTTGGGCTGGACAGCCAAAACGATTCGCGCTTTGCCCTTTTCGTCACGAATCTCCAGGCCCACGGAACCGTCCGGAGATCGTCCGACCACCATTCGCTTTACATCATGACGATGGGTTGAAAAGAATTTGCTCCAGGCAGCATCCTGCTGGTCTGCCGGAAGTTTCCGAATCTCCTCATTGGCCTTTCTCTTTTCCTCGATGGGGAAATCGCCTTGATCTGCGATGGTAATGCGTGAGAACTTGGCCTTGCCCTCCTGCCCGGCATCAATCGCAAAGATCTGATTCTCCTCATACTGGTCGAGACTCAGATGCCCATGATTTTCGATGGTGCCGTCCGGAAGCTGGTTTGCACCCCAGATCAGGCCCCCTTGCTCCGTGCCCTCTTCGCTCATAAATAACATGCCTGCCGCTTCTGTGCGATCAGGCCGTGGGTATTCCTTCTTTCGATTCAAGGCGCCCGGGAAGTCGGCCCGGTTTGAGATGGTCAGACGCACGGTTCCATCAGGCTCGATGATGTTTATGCGTCGCGCAGTAACAATATCGAAGTTTGGGTTGCGCACCATCGTAGCGCCGCAAAGGACAACCACCGTGAAAACAATCGTGAGGACCCCGGAATACACGGTCAGAAACTTCGGGTTCGAGAAGAAGTTCATAGCTGCTCCTTAAGAACTTCACTAAGTTACGCTATTGCAACCCGAATGGTTCAATCAACCAACGATTCGATTTCACAATCCCGGAATTCCCATTCCACCCAACATGCCGCCCATGGTGGATTGCATGGCCTCGTCTACCTTGCGGCCGGCGCCATTGATCGCAGCGGTCACCAGGTCCTGCAACATTTCCACGTCGCCGCTCTTTACCGCTTCAGGATCGATCTTGACGCTCAAAACCTGCTTGCGGCCATCCATCTTGACCACCACACTGCCGCCGCCCGAGGAACCTTCGACCACGGTCTCTTCCATCTTCTTCTGCAAGACTTCGTACTGCCGCTTGGCCTGCGACATCATTTCCTGCAAGTTAAATCCACTCATCGTGTCTCTTTCCTACTGCTTCTCCTTGTAATCAATGATCGTCCTGATCTCCGCCCCAAATTTCTCTTTCATCCGCCGCACCACCGGGTCTTGCTCCACTCGGCTGCGTCCACCACCGTTCGATCGCGCCGGTCCTGCCGTCCCTGGCGGTTTTCCACTCGGCACAACTTTCAACTTCACCGGACGCCCCAGGACCCCGCAGGCCGTCGCGATCACTAATCGCCTAGCATCCGCTGCCAGCGACATCTCAATCACGCTTGCCGACGACGACACCTTGATCACCAGCTCGTTGCCTTCAACGTTCCATTCTCCACTCTCCAGAAGCGCTAGCAGCATCGGTTGCCCCGCAAGCGCGTTCAGGACTGCGTTGCGTAAGTCGACGGGCTGGGACGTCGGCACTGCGGAAATCCCCAATTCTGACAACTCCTCGGGTTCCGGCTGAGGTACAACCGCAGGCGCTGCCGCGCCCATCACTACCCGGGTCCCGGTAGGGCCATCTTCGGTAGAAAGTTGCGGCTTAGAACCACCCTTCCGGGCCGAATCCGCCGCAAACGGAGAAACCTGGTTCGACGTCCGGGCCACCGGAGCAATCTCAGGTTTCCTGAGGTCCGGCACAACAGAGGGTTTTCCCACTGGTCGCGACCCACTCGGCGTCGCCGCTTCACTCAATAACTGTTCGATCGGGAGCAGCCGCTGAGCATGCGCCATCTTCAGCAATCCAAGCTCTAGATGAAAGCGCTGTTCTTGACGGTACCCCAGTTCGGCGTGAGTGCGCAGCATGATTTGCAGATGCCGTGCCAAATCTTCTTCGCTGAACAATTCCGCAACTCGTGCAACCCGCTGCCGCTCGTCCGTGGAAATCTGCAGCAGGGAAGACTCTCCGCCGGCAATCTTTGCGACTACTGTGTTGCGCAGAAACCGCACCATCTGGCGTGCAAAGTGTGTGGGACTGTGGCCTTCGCTGATGAGCCGGTCTACCAGCTTCAGCACTTCATCACTCGCGCTTCGCGCCACCGCCTGCATCACTTCTTCCAGTACACCCGCAGGCGCCGTCCCCACCAATTGCCGCACCGTTTCCGCGGTCAGCCGCCCGCCCGATGACGCGATCGCCTGATCCAGAATCGACAGCGCGTCCCGCATCGAGCCGT
The DNA here is from genome assembly GCA_035484735.1 of Terriglobales bacterium. Lineage (GTDB taxonomy): Bacteria > Acidobacteriota > Terriglobia > Terriglobales > Acidobacteriaceae > JABCZH01. The sequence continues at coordinate 36,141 of DATHOQ010000042.1, forward strand.
CCCCGGCTTCAGCCAGCAAGGCCAACGCGTCTTCGTCAGCTTCGATCTTTTCCCGCCCTGCCAGGTCTCTCAGCTGCCCCAGTATTTCTTCGAAACGGACCGCCCGAAAGCTGAAGTGTTGGCAGCGCGACCGAATGGTTTGTGGAATATCTTCAGGCTGCGTAGTGGCCAGCATGAAAACCACGTGCGACGGTGGCTCCTCCAGCGTTTTCAACAACGCATTGAACGCTGCGTCGGTGATCTGGTGAGCTTCATCCAGAATGTAAATCTTGAATGGATCCCGCGCCGGACGATAGCGGGCAGCTTCGCGCAACTCGCGAATCTCGTCAATCCCGCGATTGGTGGCGGCGTCAATCTCAATCACATCCACCGAATTGCCGGCGCGAATCTCGGTACACGATTCACACACACCACAAGGTTCCGTCACCGGCTTATCGGAGGAGCGGCAGTTGAGGGCCATCGCCAGAATGCGCGCCACCGTGGTCTTGCCGATGCCGCGGTGGCCGCTGAAAATGTATCCATGCGCGGTTCGACCCTGTTCCAGGGCGTTCTTTAGGGTGCGGGTTACGTGATCCTGCCCGATGACTTCGGAGAAGTTTTGCGGCCGGTATTTGCGCGCCAGGACTTGATAGCTCATGATGCGGAAGCCTTGATTATACGTGATGCTGGCCGGGCAGCGTGCCGCCAACGCGGCCTCGACTACCCACGAAGCCCTTGCTTAAATAGGTGTCCCAAGGTACGCTTCTCAGTTGGTTTTCTAGCTTGCAGGAGGCCCGGTTTGCAACTCAAGATAAGTACCCGGATCGTGGATGGCGTTCTGATTGTGGATTGTGCCGGACGCCTGGTGTTCGGGGAAGAATCCGCCTATCTTCGTGACACCGTCAAGAAGCTGATTGTGGAGCAAAGGCGGTTGGTCCTCAACTTGTCCGGTATCGTTTTTATCGATAGCGGTGGCTTGGGAACGCTCGTGGCCCTCTACACTACCGCGCACCACAACAACGGGCACATCAAGTTGGCTAATTTGACAAAGCGCGTTATCGACTTGCTTCACTTGACCAAACTGGTGACGGTCTTTGAGGTTTACGACAGCGAGCAGCAAGCCGTGGATGCCTACAAAGGCACAGCGGCATAAGGCTGGCGCGGCGCTGGCGCACTCGTCAGTGCCGCTTCTCACCAATCCCGAATGATACCGAAAATCGTCTTCTTTCTCGGGCTGGTCGCAGCCGCCAGCGGATTCGCCTCGCCTCCGGTCGCGCTCGCGATGGGCCTCATCTTTGGACTGGCGTTTAAACATCCCTACAGCATGGGTGCCCGCAAGCTTTCCCGTTTTCTGCTGCAAGCCTCGGTGGTGGGCCTTGGTTTCGGCATGAACCTTCACGAGGTCATCCGCGTCGGCCGCAGCGGGTTTCTATACACTTTGCTGAGTATCAGTTTCACCATGCTTGCCGGTATGACATTGGCGGCGCTTTTCAAGGTGGAGCGAAGGCCGGCATTTCTGATTTCTACCGGCACTGCCATTTGTGGCGGAAGCGCCATCGCCGCTGTGGGACCGATCACCCACGCCAGCGACGAAGAAATGGCTATCTCTCTCGGCACCGTTTTTGTGCTCAATTCGGTGGCGCTGCTGACATTCCCTTTCCTCGGCGCCGCCTTTCATTTGACCCAGACCCAGTTCGGTTTGTGGGCTGCGCTGGCCATTCATGACACTAGTTCCGTGGTGGGTGCTGCGGCTAAGTACGGTGCCGTGGCCCTCGCGGTGGGCACCACGGTGAAACTGGCGCGCGCCTTGTGGATCGTCCCCGTCGCGCTGGCAACGGCGGTGGCGAAAGGTGCGAAGGCCAAGATTCAGTGGCCGTGGTTCATAGCTTTTTTCTGTCTGGCGGCGGTTTGCAACACTTATCTTCCAGTTGGCGCGCCCGCCTATGGATTGCTTACCAAACTCGCGAAAATCGGCCTGACCGTGACCCTTTACCTGATCGGCAGCGGCATTTCCATCGGTACCCTGAAAGAAGTGGGGCATCGTCCGCTCTTGCAGGGAATCGTGCTATGGCTGTTGGTCTCGGTTGCATCGCTGTGGCTGATTCGAGTGGGATGGATCGCGCTGTGAGTCCCGTGAGCATGCAAACTCGCATCATCGCCGCCATCCGCAAAATCCCGAAAGGCAAGGTTTCCACCTACGGTGCCATTGCCCGCGCGGCGGGTTATCCCGGAGCTGCGAGGCGTGTGGCTTGGACCCTGCACCGCTCTTTCGGGCTCCCCTGGCAGCGTGTGCTCGGAGCGGGAGGAGCAATCAAGCTTCGTGGAGATTCCGCCATCGAACAGCGGCTTCGGCTGGAAGCTGAGGGTGTGGTCTTCCGTGGTCGCCGCGTGGATATGAAGCGACACGAATTCAAGCCGGCCCAAATCAAAAAGTCAGTAGCCGCGAAACGAGGAGCGCCGAAGGCCTAACGACCCGTTTTAAACTGCTCGTCAATCTCCACCTGATATCCCGCCACCAAGCGGTTGGTCTCGTTCGCCATGCCGACCACCGCCATCAATTCTTTGAACATGGCGTCCGTCATGCCTTTCTTTTGCGCCGAGACGGTATGCGAAGCGATGCAGTAGTCACATTGATTGCTGACGCTCACTGCCACATAAATCATTCTTTGGTCAGAGGATCAAGCGCTCCCGGGCCCATGATCTGCTTGATATCTTCCCAGGTCCGCTTGAGGGTTACCGGGTCATGCGCCAGCGCTTTCCAGAAATTGTTGATCCAATCCGTCTTGCGGGTGGCCATGATGTCGTCATAAACCGCCCGTACCTCCGGGCTGGCATTCTTGTATTCAATGAGTCCAAGTGTCGCCATTCATCTTCTCCTGGAGAATTGTGTGACGCAGCGCCGCCGTCCCTCTGTGATCCTCTGTGTCCCCTGTGATTAGGATTTTGCTGGAGCTAACTTATCGCTTCGCCGCATCGCCTTTGGGTGTTTGCCCGCTCAGCAATTTTCCCAGTTCGCTCGACAAGCAACGCAGTCCAACATAGAAATGGCCAAACAAAGCGTACACCGCGCTGACCTCGTCAAAACGCATCTCGTAGATTAGCTTCTTGAAAACCAGCGGATCATCTGCAAATAAATCCACGCCCCACTCCCAGTCATCGAATCCAATCGATCCGGTGATGATCTGCTTCACCTCACCCGCGTAGCGCCGGCCTACCAAGCCGTGCAGGTTCATTTGGCGGGCACGTTCTTCGATCGGCAGTCGGTACCAGTTCTGATCTTCTCCCCGCCTGCGATCCATGGGGTAAAAGGAAACGTAACGGTTCTGCGGGATCTGCGGAAACAGCCGCGACCGCATTGCCTCCCGTTGCCGCGCCAGGGTATCGTTGATGGCCCGCTTCCATTCTTCCGAGTGCGGTTCCACGCCCTGTTCGACCAGTTCGTTGTAGGTCTTCACCGTGGATTCATACAGCCCCAGCTCAATCACCGACAAATACGAGGTCGTCGGCTCCAGATAATCGCTCAGCTTTAATTGTGCGATCTGGAGTTCGGCTTGGTTCAAGTCCGCAAACGACTCACGGAAATGAACGAACATTAAATCACCCTTGTGGCCCAACAACGAATAGAGTGCCGATTGTCCCGAGGCATTCTGCTCCATCTTCGCCAGCGCACCGCTGGCTTCGCGGATGATCTCTTTCTTCAGAGTGGAACGTAGAGGACGCCACGCCGGCCAGCGAAACCGCATCATCTGATGCAGCACGCTATAGCCTTCGATGGTCAACGGAACGGGCGGGATCTCAATCGAACCTGCTTGCCGGCCAATCGTGCGAGAAGAGGACATGGGCGAAGTACCTGCGCCCTATTGTAACCGCGACGGTGTTGAGAAAGAGCAGGTTCCCGGGACCCGAGCGCTCCGGGAACCGCTCTTCGGCTGTTCAGTTCAGCCGATTCGTAGCCGCCGCCTGGGCATAGTCCAACAGGTCGGTGACGGTGATGCCAGCCACGAGCAAATCCACTACATCTTCTAGCGTCAGTCCCGCCGCTGAAGATACCTCCTGCAATACTTCAACCACAGGAGCCACGGGTGCTGCTTGTGCACCAATCATTGTTGCCTCCTCTTTGGGAATTGAGTTGAAAAATGGGCAGCGCGACAAAAACGCAGGGCGTTCCCCTCAGACCGCCTGGCTTGTAGCCGCACTGCCCCTTCTTGCTCCAAAAAAATGGGAGCAAGCTTATGGCATGGCGCGGCGAAGCGTCAGCAACGAAGAGAAATCAACACCGAGAGAGAAGGCGATTGAGCAGAAAGCAGTGAGGAATCCCCGCCAGATTGTCGGATGTCCGGGGAAATAGCGACCTTGACTGGGACACTGATCGACAACAACGCAGGTCCAGAAGTGGTTCGCGCGTGAATCACCAGTGGAGCAGTCCCCCCCTGAAAGGCAGTATCTGGAAGGTCCCACTCGTCAGGAATTAGCACGATCAGAAGGATGGCTACGAGCACACTGGCTAGCACCAATACCTGCCACCGGGATATGCCCCAACCCTTCATGCGGTTGAAGAATAACGGCTCGGCAGGCCCGTGTCAACGCCACCGACGGGCTATGCGGCCTACTTCTTGAGTCCCTGGAGCCAGTTCGCCGGCTCGTCAATCACAGCGCCCGCAGTACCACCAGGCTGGCATCGTCCTGAAAGCGTCCGCCGCAGTGCTGCGACGCCGCTTGCATCAATGCATTCATCACTTCGGCTGCACCGGCGTTGGAATCTTGCGTCGCGACCTTAACCACATTGGCTTCGCCGAACGGTTCTTCATCCTGATCGCAGGCTTCGACCAGACCATCGGTGAACATCAGCAACTGGTCGCCGCGATTCAACTGCACGTCGCTCTGTTCGTAAACCCAATCGGGAAATTGCCCGAGCACCGCTCCCGCCGCATTCAACTCCTTCGATGTTCCGTTGGAGTGCACCAGCAGCGGAGGATTGTGACCGGCATTGCAGTAGGTCAGGGAATTCGTTTTGTCATCCAGCACTGCGTAGAAAAACGAGATGAACTTGTTCACCGGGGTCAAATCGCAAAGAATGCGGTTCAAACGACGGCACAACTCGCGCGGTGCCAGGTTTTGCCACATCAGCGGCTTCAGCGCAGCCTGCAAGCTCGACATCAAGAGCGCGGCTGGCATGCCTTTTCCGGCAACGTCGGCGATGCACAGCACTGTCTGGTGATCGCTGATGCGGACCACGTTGTAGTAATCCCCGCCAACGAACCGCACCGGCTGGGTCATGCCCGCAACCTCGTAGTCCGAAACCTGCGGCAGCTTTTTAGGCAGCAGATTGCTTTGCATCTCGCGGGCTTCCTGCAACTCATTCTCCCGACTCCGACCTGCCTGCCGTAGCCCCCGCACTCGTTCAACCTGAGCTTGAAGTTTTTCGAGCAGCTGGTTGTTCTGCCAAGGTTTCTGTACAAAGTCAGACGCGCCCCGCCGCATCGCCTCGACCGCCAGATCAACGCTACTCCACGCCGTCATCACTACAACAGGTAAGCTTTCATCCCGAGCCCGAATCTGGGAAACCAATTCCAATCCTTCGCCGCCCGCGGTGGTGTCGCGCGTGTAATTCAGGTCCAGCAGTACTGCGTCGAACTCGTTCGCCTCCAGCGCCTGTAGCACTAGAGCGGGATGCGTGGCTACTTCCGTCCGGTAGCCGTGCCCCTTGAGCAGCAATTGCAAGGCGTCCAGAACATGCGGATAATCATCGGCAATCAACACACGTGCCGCTGTTGTGTCTACGGTTCCAAAGACTTGAGTTGTTGCCAGGGTTTCCATACTGGACAGAATTGCAACCTGCGGGCCAAAGGGTGAAGTGGCTACAACCACTGATTTCAGGAGGGTAAGACCTCTAATTGCAGATGCGGCGACATTGGTACTGTGCGCCAATGGAACCGTTTGTTCGGAAACGAACAGCTGCATTTCTGACAGGCGGGGCAGGGACGCTTTCGCGTCCCATGCCCCAATCCCCTTGATCATTGGATGGTAAGCGTCACCGGCGTGGAGTGAGTGATTCCTCCCGACGTGCCGTTTACCATGACGGTCACAGTTTGCTTAGTAGTCGCCATGGTCGATGAGGTTGATCCGCCTCCGCAACCAAGCGCGACCAGGGCCAGGAGAATCACCATCCCCAACCCTGCAACCCACACAGTCTGTTTCCATCGCTTCGCTGTGCGCTTGTCGTTCTCTCGTCGGCCGGCAAAAAACACTCCGACCAGACCCAACCCAGAGAAAGGAATCCAGGCCATCGTCATCCCCGTCACGGTGTACCCCGATGGTGGCGTAACCGATACCGCCGAGATGGTCAGAGTGGAACTCATTCCCGGCGTGATGCTGTTGGAGGAGAAGTTGCAGGTCAAGCCCGTGGGTGCGTTCGGACAAGACAAGGTGATGGCGCTGCTGAAGCCGGCCACCGGACTTGCCCCTACCGTCAGCATCGCAGACCCTCCCGGGGTTATGGTTGCTTTCTGCGCGGAGAGTGTCAGCGAGAAATTCGCTTGTCCCGCAACCGCCGCTGGCGTCAGTGTGGCGAACAGCCCACTCGTCTGATTGCTGCCGCCCGCAGTGAAATACAGAGTGTTCGGATCGCCCGTGCCGCCCGCACCGAAAACCAGGTCCCACAAGCCGGGATTCACGATTGTCTTATTGTTTGTGTCCATAACCTGGCCCAGAAACTTTCCGCTAGCCGTATCAAATGCGTTGATCGTGCCATCTCCGAAATTTCCCACCAGAATCGCATTCGAGAACGTCCCGAACGACGCGGATGCCGTGACGACTCCCCAGGGAGCATTCAAGGTTCCGCCGGTGGCGAAGGTCTTCACAAAGTTTCCGTTCTGGTCAAAGATGTCAATGACTCCGCTGCCCGCTCCGGGCGTGGGATCGTGCTTGGCGGCGTCCTGCATGGCATAAGCCACGTACACTTGATTGCCAATCACGTGCACTCCATGAGGCGCCATTCCCGCCGGAAGATTGGGATCGGTAAACGATCCCGCCAGCGCGGTCACCAGAAAGTTCCTGTCCAATACATCGATCTTTCCGGTGCGGAAGTTTGCCGCCAGCAGGAAGTTTCCCGTTCCATTGTTCAGCAGCGCCAGCCCTTTGTACACGGCCTGAGCCGCCGAATTATCAAATGCTACCGCGGCGTTGGTACCGTCAACCCAACTGGCCACAATGCCATCTTCGGTATCAAAGATAAAATTGCTCCCCTCAAAATCCGCGCTAGTGTTGGCCACGGTTCCTGTCGGGCAGGCCGGGCTGCAAGGGTTAACCGCCGCAACCGGTATGGTGACTACTAAACTATTCTTGTTGCCCTGGGAGTCGTAGAGCGTGGACGTTCCGCCATTATTATTCGAGATCCAGAATGGCCCGCCCGGAACGAACGAGATGCCCCAGGGATTGGAAAGTTGCGGGTCGGTATGGTTGGCCACACCCGCCACATTGGCCACCAAGTTAGTTTGAGCGTAGCCCGTTGTCTGACCTAGCAGGTTGGATGTACTGCCCACCGTCGTGCACAAGCCGAGAAACAAAAGTGCAAATTTCTTCATGTTCCTTCTCCTTTCGCGAATCACTCGGGATCGGCTTCCGACACTTCAGCCCCGATGGTTCCGTGTTTCTGGCCCGCGTCCTTACTGCAATCCGCTATGTTCGCAGCGTATCTTCCTTGAGCAAAGGGAGTGTCAGCGGCAGGTCTGGCAGATGTAAAAAGTTATTTACAAAGTAAATGCGAGGTAAGGACGGATTACTCCGGTAATAACAAGGTCTGCAACGGTCTTGTTTGATTCGCAGCAGCAGCCGCAAACTACTAGCGGGGAGAAAACTTTGCCGCCGTCCAATCCATCTGCTTTCAAAGCGACGTTGACGGGGAAGTCAGTGATCGTAAAGATTTCTCTCTTCAGCCGCGCTTTCTCCGGCACCATCATCGCCGTAGACGAGATCGGCTTCTGCTTCGTCAGCGAAGCTATGATCGCGGCCTTGCGCGAAACCACCGGCAGCGCCATGGCCAACCTGGACGCACCCAGCGTCTACCTTACTTTCGCCAGTTTAGAATGGCTGGTTTCTTCCCAGCCTAAGGCCGCGGCCGCGTCAGCCTGACTGAAGATTGAGAGATCTAGTCTGCTAACCCTCAAGTGGAAAATTGAGAGAATGTTTACTAGCCTCTTACCCTGCCTAAAGCATCCAATCCACAGAAGCTTTTCGAGTTTCCAAGGGTTACAGTATTCGAGGTCAGTATGCTTTATTTCTTGTTCAGCGGCGACCAGGCTTCCCACCAAGGAGACCAGAATGAAACCTTGTGACACGCGACGGTTTATGTGTGCTTTGTTAGTACTGGGCGCGCTTTTCTCGACGACGTGTACTAACGCCTCTGCAGCCGACTTCAATCCTTATTCGCAAGCAAAAGTGGTCGCTCACTTGCCGCTGTCTGGGGCCGGAGCGACACAGATGTTCTTGCGGCAAGAAGGCAAAACCCGCTACCTCTACCTGCAGCGATCTTCCCAGCAAGGGTTCACCGTTATCAACGTCACCAAGCCGGAACGGCCAAAGGTGGTCAGTCGGGTGCCACTGGAGACCCGAACCATTATGGGCTCCGGGCTGGTAATCACAGAAACTCCTGACCTTTCGGCGACCGTGAGAGCTTCCGGAGCGACTCGAAATGGGGATGGAAACCTGGTACCTGAGTCGATCCATGTGCTCGAGGTACGCGATTCTGAACACTCGCGGACAGTTCAAACCTTTAACGGCGTCACTGGCATCTTGCAAGACTCGGCGCGCAATTTGATCTACGTGGTAAACGGCGATGGGGTCTGGATCCTGTCACGCCGGCAAACGTCGTACAAGCGTAAGTGCAGCTCGTCGGATGCCATCTCATCGATTCCCGACTGCGATTAGCGCTTCACGATCCCCCGCTCCTGGGCCCCACAAGCAACCCGTGTTGTGTTTAGCCAGATCCCCGTATAACTGTTGACGAGATGCTGGCTTCTTGAAAGAATGCATCGCCTAGATGTTGCGGATTAAAGACGCGGGGATTCAGGCCACCAGAGCCCGAATCCATGGGGCGACTTTAAAATCTTGGGGGAGTTGATGCACAAGCTGTCAAGGTTCATCATTTCGGTTTGCCTTTTGATATTCGCTGCAATCGTTGTATTTGCTCAGACCAACAAGGACGCAGTTGTCACCATCAACGGCGGCAGCAGGACGCTTTTTCTCAAACCGCCTTCACGAATCCTTGTTCCCGATGCTCCACTACCAGCGGGAGTTGTCACCATCTACAGCAACCTCGGCAAGGGCGACCAAGCCTACAATCCGAACGCGGGAGTCGGCATTGTTGGGAAGGACGCTGGTCAACCTCTCCCGCAGTGGGTAGGCATTGCATTCACTCCCCAAGCAGATCATCTAGTGCAGGCCATTCGCGTGGGTGCCACCTACGTGAGCGGTAGCAACGAAATGGCATTGTTGTTGGACGCGGATGACAATGGTGTTCCGGGCGCGATGTTGCATGCCTGGAAATTATCTGATCTGCCGGAGTTCGGATCTTGCTGTCTTCTCCAGACTCGGGAATATGTGACTGGAGTCCCGGTGAAAGCCGGCATTCAGTACTGGGTCGTTCTCCGAACCATGCCGCAAGGCACGGACACCTATGGAGTCTGGGATGACAACTTCAAAGAGACGCAAGGCACTTGGGCCAATGACACCGGACAAGGCTGGCACACCAGCTACCAAGTGCTTCCCGCAGTTGGAGTCTACGGGCAGTAGGGAGGGCTGAGCGTCACTGCTCAGATCAGCTCCCATCTGCGGATCGATTGACCGTGCGACCGCGACTGCTTACGGCTGCGGTTGAGCCTGCGAAGACGGCTTCTTCTGCGGCTGAGTGCGACTCTGAGGCGCAGGCTTCTGCTGAGGGGTCGGCTGATTTCCCGCGGGTCGATTCGGGGCCGTCGGTTTCGCTTGGCCGGGCGCTGTTGGCTGGCTTGGGCGCGGCTGGTTCGGATTACTGGGCTTGGGTGGTTGCGTCGACGGACGGTCCGGTGTCGTCGGTTTCGTTGTCGGTGGTGTTGTCGGTCGACCTGGGGCTGGTTGGTTCGGTGCTCCAGGCTTGGACGGTTGGGTGGTCGGCGGTTTCGGAGTTGGCTTCGGCTGCCCTGGCGTTGTCGGTCGACCCGCACCTGGTTGGTTCGGGGTACCAGGCCTAGACGGTTTGGTGGGCGGTCGATTCGGCGTCGTCGGTTTCGTTGGCGGCGTTGTTGGGCGGCCCGGAGCTGGCCGGTTGGGTGCACCGGGCTTCGGTTGCGGTGCTGGCGGTCGATTGCCCCCTGGCTGATTTCCAGGACGGTTGTAGCCCGGACGATTGTTCGGTCCGTAAGGCGGACGACTGTAGCCGGGGCGGCTCCCCGGATAATTCGGAGGCCGGTAGCCATGTGGACGATAGCCCCAATTGCCGCCGTATCCTGGCCGGTTGGCATACACTACGGGTCGCGGACGATACCAAATGTGTGGCGGGCGATAGGGATTCGACCACCCGCCCCAATAGACGTGGTTGTAATAGGCGCGGCGCGCGCCCCAGTTCCATCCCCAGCCACCCCACCCCCATGGCCGATTGTCAACGATTAGCGCCCCGATCCCGATCCCCACTCCGAAAGTGATGACCGGAGTTGCCACAACCACATTCGGAGCTGGTCGCACATAAACGACAGTAGGATCGTAAACCGGCACATAGACTACTTGCGGGTTTGCCGGTTGGATCACATAGATCGTCTGACCTGCGGGCTGCTGCACTTCCACCTTTTGTTGTTCATTGCTGCGCAACGTGCCGGCTTCGTACGCTTGCGCCCGCAACCGCTGAATCGAGGCAGCGACCGCTTCCTGATCGGACGAAAACGCATGCCCGATAGCAGCGTAGTCGTCGATATGCTGCGCCATCATCTCCAGCACTTGCGGAAAATTTACCAGCGCGATGAATGCAGGATCGAATCCCTGCTTCTCCGCTGCGTCGGTCAGTTCGGTGCCCTTTAGCTCAGGGTTTTGCTGCAACCAGTTATCAACGTCAAGGACTTCCTGCGGATTCGTCGAGGCAGTGGTGATCTGGGAGAGCAGGGAATCAGGATAAAGCGCGACCGGGGAAAGCAACTGATCCAGTTCTTCCGGTGTAGGGGACGCTGTCTGCGCCTGGAGTAAAGGACCGAAGTCCTGAAACACCAGCACTACCAGTAGCAGGATTGCGGTAAAACTTGGACTTCGTCGCATGGACTCCTCCGCACTGCGGTTAGTGGTGAGGGGTAGGGGGATTATAGCATCAGATAACCGCGAGGATTCTATCTCTCCAAGCCAAAAGCTAACAGCCAGGAGCGGTTTATTGGTGGAGGCGACGGGAGTCGAGCCTTCCATCCCCATTTGGAATCTGTAACTACTGATTCTACAAAAGGACGCCGCACGCTATTTTCACAATCTACGATAATTGAAAATAGACGACTCGGTGTTGGCCGGCGTAGAGCAAACCACCAACGGTTTCTAGGGGCAGCCACAGGAATTGCTACAAAGATACTATGGAGTTGTGCAGTATAGTCCCCTATGCTATGCTGCCCCGAATATGAGTCATGCTGCCAAGAACAAGGAAAAGCTAATCGTCCGAGCTCGCCGCATTCGCGGGCAAATAGAAGCGCTTGAACGGGCCCTGACCGAGGAACAAGACTGTGGCGATATCCTGCGGCTAATCACGTCCGCTCGCGGCGCCATGAACTCGCTAATGGTGGAGTTGCTTGAAGACCAGATCCGATTTCACGTCCTCGATCCCAATCGAAAACCAAGTTCTGAACAGTCCGAAGCGGCAGATGGCCTCGTTGAAACCATTAAGTCCTACCTGAAGTGAAACCCTCATCCCGCGGGCGCCGGCCGCGCGCCACGTGCCCCTGTTGACACCCATCGCTCTGCGAGTTTTGCAACCTCGGACCTCCGCTCCCCGCTGCCACCGAACTTTTCTTCATTTTTCCCTTGCTACAGTATAGTCCCCTATACTATAAGATTTGGTCGGAAGCTACGTAACACCATCCAGTGACAGGTTTGGTAGGCGGCGGGCTTGTAACAGTCCCGTAACTTGCCAGTGCCATCATTATAGATTTGCAAGATGCTGGCGAAAGGAAGTATCCGACCCGGGCGCGAGACCTTGTGGGGAAAGAGACGTGGAGGATTTCATGCGGCGGAACTTGAGGGTTTTGTTCAGCTGGTTGTTGCTTATCGTCGCCTTGGGGGAGATCGGTCTCGCCCAAAAGGCGCTGACTTGGCAGGAAGTTCGTGGCAAGTTCGAAGCGGCAAACCCAACTCTACGAGCCGGACAAATTGGCATCGATGAATCACGAGCACAAGAAATCACGGCGAATCTCCGTCCGAACCCGAACTTAGCCATTCTTGCCGACCAGATCGATCCTTTCAGCGGCGGTCCGTCTCATGGGCCTTTCGCCTACCTCTTGTCCTCGGGAACAGTGAGCCAACTATGGGAACGTCAGCACAAACGCGGGCTTCGGCTGGAGAGCGCCCAGAAGGCTACCTCAATTGCAACCTCCGGGCAAGCCGATTTGGAGCGAAATCTGTTGTTTAATCTCCGCGGGGCATTCGTCGAGACGCTTCAGGAGAAAGCGATCCTAAGTCTCGCCAAGGAAAACTTGGCTTACTACGACCACGTATTGGATGTGAATCGTGAGCGATACAAAGCCGGCGGAATAGCCCAAGTGGATCTGAAGCGCCTGGAATTGCAAAGAGTTCAATATCTATCTGACTTGCAGACTGCCGAAGTGAATCTTCGCGTCGCAAAGATTCAACTGCTCATGCTCCTGAACGATCAGACTCCGGTCGAACAATTCGATGTCATCGGCCCGTTTGATTTTGCGGAACAGATTCCTCCCCTCAACGACGTTCGTCAAGCCGCCGTCGATACGCGCCCTGATCTAAGGGCGGCGTTGCAGTCAGTCGATAAGGCAAAGACCGACTACCGGCTCGCTGTGGCCAATGGATCGACTGATCCGGTCCTTGGTTTCGATGTCGGGCGAAATCCCCCAATCGATCAGTACATTGGTTTCAGCGTGAGTATTCCTCTGCGGATTTTCGATCGCAATCAGGGTGAAAAACGCCGCACCCAACTGGATATTGATCGCAATGACAGTCTCGCAGCCGCAGCACGGGCGCAAGTTTTCAACGATGTTGATTCTGCCTACGCCACGGTCGATAGTGCAGTAGTTCTTCTCAAACCGTATAAGGACCAGTACCTGGAAGAGGCTTCCAGTGTAAGGGACACAATCTCCTTTTCGTACCAACACGGGGCGGCATCGCTGCTCGATTTTCTCAACGCTCAGGCTGACTACCGGAGCGTGCAGGTGAACTATTTGAATCTGGTTGCCTCTTATCTGAATGCGGCCAGCCAACTGAATCTTGCTGTCGGACGCGAGGTGATCCAATGAACCGCAGGGATTTTGCAATCTTGTCATTCCCTCTGATAATGGCTCTGTTTTCCACGGGCTGTAGCGGCGGGAAAAGTGATCCCCAGGCGGAAGCTCCGCCACCGCTCAAAGTCGAACGCGTGGAGGACCGCAACGTGTTTCAAGTGGACCATCCCGAGCGCTTCCAGTTGACGCAAGCAGTGGAGCACATTGCGACGCATCAGTTGAAAGTCACAGGCACCGTGACCCCGGACATTTCGCGTGCTGTTCCGGTGATTTCCATCGCCAGCGGACGCGTTGTGGAGGTTGACGCGCGCCTGGGCGACACGGTTAAGAAGGGCCAATTGTTGCTGAAGCTGCAGAGCGCCGACATCTCCGGTGCCTTTTCTGACTATCAAAAAGCAGTGGCCGATGAAAAGCTCGCCGCTACTCAATTGGAGCGCGCCAAGCTGCTTTATGACAAGGGTGCGATCTCACTGAACGATCTTCAGATCGCTCAGGACTCGGAAGACAAAGCCAAGGTCGACGTTGAAACCGCGGCCGCGAAGCTTCGAGTGCTGGGAAATCAAACGCTGGATCGCCCGACCGGCATTGTGGAGATTCGCGCGCCGATTTCCGGCATCATCACCGATCAGCAGGTTGCCAATGCTGCCGGCATCGCCGGGCTTGGCTCTCCGAATGCGTTCACCATTTCTGACCTCGCCTACGTCTGGGTGCTTTGTGACGTATACGAAAACGACCTGGGCAACGTGCGACTGGGCCAAAAGGCGGATATCCGTCTGAACGCTTATCCTGACCAAGCTTTTTCCGGAATCATCGGCAATATTGGACCGGTATTGGACCCGAACATTCGCACGGCGAAGGTGCGCATCGAAATGCAAAATCCTGGCCTCATGCGTCCCGGCATGTTTGTAACTGCTACCTTTCACAGCCAAAAGAAGGAAACGCGAGCCGCTGTGCCGGCCACAGCAATTTTGCACTTGCATGATCGTGACTGGATCTACGTGCCGATGCAGAAGGGTCAGTTCAGAAGGACCGAAGTTGTCGGGGGCGACATGTTGCCCGACAACATGCAGGAGGTTGTTTCAGGAATCGCACCCGGCCAACAGGTCGTCGCCAATGCGCTGGAATTCCAGAATTCGGCGGAGTCGCAATGATTCGCGCCATCGTCGATTTTGCCCTTAACAACCGGGTGGTCGTGCTCAGCGCGGCATTGCTGCTCTTTATTTGGGGGATGGTCTCTTTTCACAACCTGCCGGTCGAAGCCTATCCGGACGTGGCCAACACCTGGGTGCAGGTCATTACCCAGTGGCCCGGCCGGGCCGCGGAAGAGGTCGAGCAACAGGTCACGATTCCCATCGAAATCCAGATGAATGGCATTCCGCACCTTCAGCATGTGCGCTCCGCCTCCTTAGCCGGACTCTCCGTCGTGAATCTTATTTTCGACGACGATTCCGACAACGATTGGGACCGCCAGAAAGCCCTGGAGCGGCTTGCGCAAGTAACCCTCCCCCCGGGAGTCGCCGGAGGCATCGGCCCCGATTTCAGCCCGATCGGCTCGGTCTATTGGTACACCCTGAAGAGTACCAACCCTGCCTACGATTTGATGGACCTGAAGTCTCTCCAGGACTGGGTCATCAGCAAGTACATCCGCTCGGTTCCAAACGTGGTCGATGATTCCTCGTTTGGTGGCGTAACTCGTGAATATCAGGTCCGGGTGGACCCGGAAAAACTGATCTCCTATGGCTTGAGCCTGGCTCAGGTTGAGCAACAACTAACAAATAGCAACGCCAACGTAGGCGGCAGTTTTATCGAGCAAGGTTCACAACAGATCAACGTGCGCGGACTAGGCCTGGTCGGCAATGTGAGCGATATCGAGAAGACCGTGATCAAAGCGCAAAACGGCACTCCCCTGCGCATCCGAGATATCGCAGTGGTCACCCAGGGGCCCAAGATTCGCCTCGGCCAGATCGGAAGAGCCTACCATCGGGTGGACGGAGTGGTCGAGGATGATGACGACGTCGTCGAAGGCATTGTCTTCCTCCGCAAAGGGGCGGATACCGCCACCATGCTGGAATCTCTCCACGCCATGGTCAACCGGCTGAATGATCACATCCTGCCTCCCGGCGTCAAAATCGTTCCCTACCTCGACCGCGACGATCTGGTGCATTACACCACCCATACCGTCCTGCACAACCTCGCGGAAGGAATGATTCTCGTCGTAATTATCCTGTTCATTTTCCTCGGCAATGCCCGGGGCGCCATCATCGTCTCATTGACCATTCCTTTTGCGTTGCTCTTTGCCTCCATCTGCCTGGGCTTACGGGGTATTTCTGCAAATCTGCTTTCGTTGGGCGCCCTGGACTTCGGCATGGTTGTAGACGGGGCCGTGGTCATGGTCGAAAACATCGTGCGCCATCTCAATCGTCCTGAGGAAGCTCCCCTCACCCTGCTGGAGCGCATCCGCAAAGCGGTCCACGAGGTGCAGCGGCCCGTTTTTTATGCCATCGCCATCATCGTTACCGCATATCTTCCCATCTTTACTTTGCAACGGGTCGAAGGGAAGCTGTTCAAACCCATGGCCTGGACCGTCGCCTTTGCCCTGCTTGGTGCGTTGATGTTCTCCATGCTGATTGCTCCCGCTTTGGCGAGCCTGCTTTTCCCCAGGGGCGCAACCCAATGGCAAAACCCGGTGATGACATTTCTTATCGCGCGCTACCGAAATGCGGTTCGTTGGGCCATTCGCAACCGCTGGATAACTGTGGGCGGGGCTGTGGTTGTGCTTATGGTTTCGGCATTTCTTGTCTTTAGCGGAGTGATTGGCTCGGAATTTCTGCCCCATCTGGATGAAGGCGCGATCTGGGTCCGCGGAACCCTGGCTCCCAGCACCGGGCCCACCGAAAGCGCCCGCATTGCGGAGAGGGCCCGTGAAATCCTGTGCTCGTTTCCCGAGGTCCCGCAGGTGGTCAACCAGATCGGCCGCCCGGATGATGGAACCGACACCACCGGCTTCTTTGATACGGAATTCTTTGTCGATCTGTTGCCCAAGGAGAAATGGCGGCCGGTCTTTCACCAGGACAAAGAGCGTCTGATCGCGGCCATGGACCGCGAACTGGAGAAGATTCCCGGGGTGCTCTGGGGGTTCTCCCAACCCATTTCCGACAATCTTGAGGAAGCGGTCAGCGGCGTAAAAGGCGCGCTCGCGGTAAAAATCTATGGTGACGATCTGAAGACTCTTGAAGGCGAGGCGGATGAGATCGTCACCGCCATGCGACCCATTCGCGGTGTGGAGGACCTTGGCGTCTTTCGCGTGATCGGCCAGCCCAATCTCAACTTCACGGTGGACCGCGACCAAGCCTCACGCTATGGCATCAATGTCTCCGACGTTCAAGACGCCATCCAGACCGCCGTCGGAGGCAATGCCCTGACTCAGGTGCTCATCGGCGAACAGCGCTACGATCTCGTCCTGCGTTATTTGCCGCAATATCGGGATACCCGGGAGGCGATCGAGAAGGTACGTTTGCTGGCGCCTTCTGGTGAGCGTGTCTCTTTGGCCCAGCTGACAAGAGTAAAAGTACTCGATGGAGGCTCAGAGATTTACCGGGAAGAAAACTCCCGGTACGTGGCGGTCAAGTTCAGCGTGCGCGACCACGATCTCGGCAGCACCGTCGAGGAAGCAATCAAAAAGGTCAATGCTTCGGTTAAGCTGCCCACGGGCTACACCCTTGACTGGGCAGGCGAGTATGAGAGCGCGAAGCGTTCCCAGCGGCGCTTGCTGATCGTGCTGCCACTGACCATTCTTCTCATCTTCAGCATTCTCTATACCATGTTCAAGTCGGTGAAATGGGGCCTCCTGATCATGACGAACATCGCTATGGCTCCCAGCGGCGGCCTGCTTGCGCTGCTGGTCACCGGGACCAACTTCAGCGTGTCATCAGGGGTCGGCTTTCTCGCCTTGTTCGGCGTATCGGTACAGATCGGTGTCATCATGCTGGAATATATCAATCAGCTTCGGGCCCGCGGGTATGACATTGAGGACGCTGCCGTCGAGGGGGCCGTCTTGCGGCTTCGACCCATCATGATGACCATGCTGGTGGCAACCCTGGGCCTGTTGCCCGCCGCGCTCTCTCATGGCATCGGATCGGATTCTCAGCGTCCTTTTGCCATCGTCATTGTTGGCGGCCTGATTGCCGACTTGATCATCAGTATCATCCTGTTGCCGACCTTGTACGCCTGGTTTGCACGCAGTTCCGATCGGCTGCCCGAGGCTGACCCGAACGAAGCCGTGTAAGTGCTGTCTTTGAGAATGAGTGTGCTTAATGCACCGGAGGGATTCGACCATGACCAAAGACGAAGTCTGCTCGCGAATTCGAGAAATTGCCATCATTCCTGCCATCAGGGTCTCATCGGGTACTGATGCACATTTCGCGGCCGAGGCCGTAACGGGCGGTGGCATACCGATCGTGGAAATCACGATGACCGTACCCGGAGCGGTGGAATTGATGGCCCACTTGATTCGTTCGGATCCCAAGCTCATCGTTGGCGCGGGCACCGTGCTCGATACCGACGTGGCGCGCCTGTGCGTGGATGCGGGCGTGAGTTTTGTCACCGCTCCCTCACTGAATCCTGCGATCCTGGAATTCGCGGCCAAGCAGAATGTAGCGGTGCTTCCGGGCGCCTTGACGCCGACTGAAGTGGTCACGGCATGGAGCGCTGGCGCCGATTTCGTTAAGGTGTTTCCGTGTGGTCCGATCGGTGGGGAGAGGTATATCAAGGCGCTGCATGATTCCTTGCCGCAGATTCCATTAATTGCCGCGGGAGGAGTGAATCAGCAGACAGCGGCCAGTTTCATTTTGTCGGGGGCGATCGCCATCGGGGTTGGCACGGAATTGATTCCGACCGAAGCGATTGCAAGAAGACAATCGAAGCGCATTCACGAATTGGCCCGCCGGTTCACAAAACTCGTGAAAGATGCGCGCGAACAGATCGAAACCTGGAAACGCAGCCAGGTCGTTAAGGAATTCACAGGAACCGAAAAGTGTGAAAAGTAGCGAGTTCGCTCGACGCGCATAACTTTGACCACGGACAGTCGCCGATCAGTAGGTCCTCCGAATGAAGACCATTCCTGATTTCTCCCCAACTATTGCTGCCGGAATAATCGGTCGTTCGATCGGTTCGTAATCAGCGAGAAGGAAAACGAGAAGCCCGGCGGATGATCCGCGCTGCTGGAAGTTATTGTGCGATATCAAAATATGTCAGTAAGCCTTTGACAGTGAATGAGTTATTTGGTGGAGGCGGCGGGAGTCGAACCCGCGTCCGAAAATGTTACTGGTCAAGAGCCTACATGCTTATTCCAGTTCATGCCCCAGGCATTACCCTGGGACGTTCGCGGCCCCCGCTCAGAACGGACAAGAAACGGTTGCCGCTAGCCTGATGATCTCATCCGCCCTACTCAGACGTGGCAGGGAAGACCAGCCCGCTGTGTGACGTCCGCTCGCAGCCCACGGGCGAAGCTGCGGAAGACGGCAACTTAATTAATTAAGCTGCGTATGCCATCTGTTGATTGGCAATTATCATTTTGTCCACGATTACGGGTGTGAACACCCCGGCATGCCTCTTGGCCGCAAGCATCTCCGTCGAAGCCGTGACGCCCCCACTGGTGGGATTTGGCCTATAAAGAACTGCTTCCATTCTACAAGAAGGGAAGTCAGACAGTTGGTTAGATGCCTAAACCGATGGTTTAGGTACATCAGTGCAAGCAAGCGGCAATTCTAAAAATCCGCCAATTCCGGCACGCTGAAAAACGGGATACGGGTGGGAGCAGCATCTCCCAAGCCATGCAGCCCGCCTAAGTACACCATGTGTTGTCCGTAACGTTTATTGATCTCATCCATGGTGCTGCTTACGATTTCACGTTTTGGGTCATCGAAAAAGCCCAGAGTGTGCAACTCATCGGGGATCAAATCGAACAGCCACACGCCGACATGCACCGGAGTGTGAGACGGGCAGTCTTTCCATAGCGCGCGAAAATGATCTTGCAGGGTCATGGTGTCGCGGCAGGCGGAAACATTTCTGTGAGCATTCCATCCGGAAGGAATATCGCTATTTTTTATTTCTTTCCCCCAGTGGGTAAATGCGATTGTAATGCCGATACCGCGTGCCCACAGATTCAAGCGCCGCAGTTTGATGGCGGCATTGCTTAATAGTTTAAGCGCCACATTGTAGGCCTGTTCCCGGGTCCGGTACTTTGGCGCCAGCACATGTTGCTTGCCGATGCTTCTACGCGGGGAGTCGGGTTTTTCTTTCCAGTCCTCGCCACGCAGCCAGTACCACATGGTTTCTCCCAGTACGCTGCCCCAGATCTCCCGCATTTTTTGCGACGACAACAGGCAAAGTTGTTCGACCGTGGTAATGCCGTGTTTATGCAGCCGCTGCTCCATGGCATGGCTGATGCCCACGATATCGCGCAATTTCATGCAATGCAGAGCACGGGGAAGGTCCGACTTTAGCAGGATGGTCAAGCCATCGGGCTTACAGAGGTCAGCGGCAGTTTTGGCTAGATAGCAGTTGGGTGCAAGACCAATGGAACATCGCAAGGCCACCCCAAGATTACGAATCGATTGCTTGATTCTGTACCCCAGGATTGTGGCGTTGGGTAGGAACTGTTCGCGGCCCATGAGTTGACATGCCATCTCATCCACCGAAAAAGCCTTATAAACGGGCAGGTTTTCTTCCATGGCCCCGATAATTTTCTTTTGATATTCCACATACAGTTTGGGGCGGGCGACCACAAGGTTTATATGGGGACACAGAATTTTAGCGTCTTTCACCGAGGTGCCGGTTTTGACACTGTACGCTTTGGCCTCATAACTCGCTGCCAGGCAACACGTGGAATCGGTGTTCACCGCTACTACGCCGACCGGCCTTCCCCGCAATTCCGGACGATCTTGTTGCTCCACCGAAGCGAAGTAAGAATTCAGGTCTAAAAAAAGCCAGCCCACGCGCGGATGTTCTCTTTCGGCGTAGGCTGGCAAAGAAGCATTCATTGACGCGAAAACAAGATAGCAAATAGGCGAACAAAAAGCAAAACTAAACTACTCGACACAAAATGCATAATATGCAAGAATAGCATGCATAGAGAGGCCTATGAGTGTTGCAATCACGCGTTCTGATTCGGATCTCGTCCGCCAACATGTTGCCGAGCTTTATCTTCTCACCGCCCGACGTCACGGCAACCGGACCTTTTCGGTGAATGTCGGTGCTGTTCACAAAGCTTTGGGATTGAACAACCGCGTCCCATTGGTGTGTGCCGCCCTAACTTCCAAGAAATTTCTGGTCCAGAATGGACTCAAGCTGATTTCGAAAACCGGACCGCCATCCGGGCAAAGCACGACCGTCACTTACACCTATGAGTTTGTCGATCGCGATGAACAAGACTCGACTCTCGCCGACCCCTGGCTAAAGGTTCGCGGCATCGCTAAGGACGTGTTCGCGGCGCTGGGTGGCGGGGAAGCCTTTATCCGCGAAGAACGAGCAAACTTCTACGGCTCCGGCAGTGACGAGTCCGGTAAGAGGCGTTGAAACATGAGCCGGATCTATTGGGACACGATGTTATTTGTCTACTGGCTGGAAGATCATCCGCGTTACGCCAAGCGGGTGCGCCAACTGCTTGAAAAGATGAGGCAGCGGCAGGACCAGCTTTACACGAGTTCCTTTACTGTCGGTGAAACCTTGGTAGGCTTCTACAAAACGGGTTCTGACGAAGCCGCCAGGGAGGTTCGAGAGATCTTCCGATCGCCTGTTGTGGAAGTGATACCTTACACCTTGGAGACGGCAGACTTTTTTGCGCGGATTCGTGCTAAAGAAAAAGTTTCGCCGGTTGATGCGATCCATCTCGCCTGCGCCGCACAGGCGCACATTGATTTGTTCCTGACCAATGACACCGCACTCGTCGGCAAAGTGATTCCGGGAATTCAATTCATCGCCGGCATCGATCCAAATATTATCTGAGCGGTTTGACCGCGTGGGCAAGCCTTTCTTCTAGTTTCTTTTTCACCTCCGGCCACTCACTGTCCAGAATGCTGAAGTACACCGTATCGCGTACCCGTCCCGTCCACGTCACCAGATGCCTGCGCAGCGTGCCTTCTTCTTTGGCCCCAATCCGTAAGATGGCATTGCGCGACTTCTCATTCAGCGCGTCGGTTTTCAGTTCGACTCGGATGCATTTCCACTCCTCGAAGGCGTGGCGCAGCATCAGATATTTGGCCTCCGTGTTAATCGCTGATCGTTGCCACGCTGGCGCAATCCAAGTTGATCCAATTTCCACGCGCTGGTTCGCGCGATCAATATTCATGAACCGAGTGCTTCCAATGAGCCTGCCGGATGTGCGTTCAGCCGTTACAAACACCAGCGACTCGCCGCCGGCTTGTTCATGAAAAGCTTTCTCCGACCATTTCTCAAAATTGTCGGAGGTTCGCATGGGGTAGGGAATCCAGCGAAAGATGTCTTCCGCCGATTCTTTTGCCACCTCCCACAATGGCTTCCACTGTTCTCGCCGGATCGGCTCCAGCCGCACCGCGTTTCCTTCCAGAGTTACGGTTTGAATATTCATCATGGAATCGTCGCACTTGCGCCACGCATCCAGCATAATAAACTGTGGCTGATTTCCTGAAGTTCGTAGTGTTCGCCCTGCTGGCGGTCCCACTGCCGCAAACCAGTGAGCCTGCTCGCATTCCTACTTTCTACCGCGACGTTCGTCCCATCTTGCAGCAGCACTGCCAGAGCTGTCATCGACCCGGTGAAATCGGGCCCATGCTGCTTATGACTTACCCACAAGCCCGCGCCTGGGCGACGCAGATTCGCGACACCGTCCGCTCCAGATCCATGCCGCCGTGGTTTGCCGATCCTTGCTGCGGCCACTTCGCCGACGATCCTTCACTCACCGCTGACGAGATTGCCACACTTTCCGCTTGGGCCAACACTCACGCTCTCGCTGGCAATCCCCACGACGCTTTACCACCGCACTGGACGCCAGGCTGGAATATTCCCCAGCCCGATGCTGTGGTGAGCATGTCGAAAGACGTAACCATTCCTGCTCACGGCGACGTCGAATACACTTACGAAATCGTCCCTACGAATTTCGCGGAAGGCAAATGGGTGCAGATGTCGGAGATTCGTCCTTCTAGCCGCGCCCACGTTCATCACGCGGTCGTCTATGTCCGGCCGCCCGGTTCGGACTGGCTGCGGGCTGCGCCTCTCAACCAGCCGTTTACCGCATCCACCCTGCACGATGAGCATCTCCGCCACCAGGCTCACGAAACCACCAGCGATCTGCTGCTGGTGTACGCTCCGGGCAGTTCACCCGACCGCTGGCCGGATGGCATGGCAAAATTCATCCCTGCGCACTCCGATCTGGTTTTCCAGATGCACTACACCACCAACGGCAACGCTGACACTGATCGCACCAGCATCGGTCTCGTCTTCGCGAAACAGCCGCCGGCGCAGCGCGTCATCACTCTGCAACTCGCCAACGACCACGACACCATCCCGATTCCGCCCAACACCGACGACTATCGCGTCGAGGTTCACGGAACACTGCCGAACGATTGTGTTCTGCTCAGCTTCTTTCCTCACATGCACCTGCGCGGCAAGCGCTTCGAATACAACATCGTTCACCCCGACAGAGATAGCCTCGGCAAAAACGTAGAAACCCTTCTCCGCGTGAACTACGATTTCTACTGGCAACTCAGCTATCGCCTGGCCGAGCCCCGTTTCCTAAAGGCTGGAACCGAACTACAGGCTGTGGCTTGGTATGACAATTCGCGCAATAATCACCATAATCCTGACCCGGATAGCGCCGTCACCTGGGGCGACCAGACTTACAACGAAATGATGGTGGGATTTTTCGACGTGGCGGTTCCCGCTCGCATGGATAAAGCGCAATTTTTCGTTCGAAAGAAGTAAGACTCGCGTAGGGGCAAACGCCCTCGCCTGTCCAGGCCGAGCGAAGCTCGGCGGTTGCCTGTACTTCCGCTCTCTACGGCGTGACGGTGAATGTACTCGAACTGATGGCAGTCCCACCTAGCGTCTCAATGCCGAGCGGACCGGTTTTTGCGCCCTTCGGGACGGTTGCTGTCACTTGCGTATCGGAATTCACGGTGAAGTTTGCGGGAGTATAGTCTCCAAAGCCAACCCTTATAGCTTGCGTGAGGCTTTTGCCCGTGATGATCACCTGAGTGCCGACCGGCCCGCTGGGCGGATAAAAACTGAGAATCGCGGGCGTTACACGGAACGGTACATTGCTGGTTAGAGTCCCACTCGGAGTGGCCACGGTGACAGGGCCCGTCATCGCACCGGGAGGAACCGTCGCCATCAAGTAAGTATCCGATTTGACGGTAAAGGTTCCTGGGGTTCCGTTGTAAGACACGCTTGTGGTTCCGGTGAATCCTTGTCCAAGAATGCCGCTGGTCTGTCCGACCTTGCCCGAGCTCCGCGCCAAGCTCACGAAGGGGCCAAGTCCCGTTGACGAGCTAAAAAGCGTGCCGCACCCGGAACCATCACCATCGTCACATTTAGAATACGTGCCGCCGATGGCCGTTGCTCCATAAAAAATCCCGTTGGTGGCTTGGAGTAGGCTGCTTGCAGGGTCGCCTCCGTCCGTCAAGTCGAAATTGTGCAATGTGGTTAGTACGCCGCTAGGGGTGACCTCAAAGGCCGTACCCCAGCCATTGGCGCCGCCGAGGCTCGTCGTCCCATAGAGGTTGCCGTCCGTGGCCTGGATCAACCCTGCTGCTGGCTGGGAACCGTCCGCGCAGCCCACCTGCATACAAAAAGAGTAGAGAGTCGTCAGCGTGCCGGCCGGGGTAATCTTGAACACGGTGCCAAAGCCATTGGCTCCCCCCTCAACCGTTGTCCCGTAGAAGTTTCCATCCGCGGCTTGAATCAGTCTTCCCCGAGGCTCGGTGCCATCCGGGCAGCCGCTTTGCAGGCAGAAGATATACAGCAACGCGTACCCTCCGTCGGCGGTGATTCTGAACACCGTCGCGCACTCGCTGGTGCACGAGTTGCCGGCATCGCCCGAAGTTGTCCCGTAGAAGTTCCCGTCGGTGGCCTGAATTAGGCCGCCCATTGGGGCTGCGCCCCAGCCGTCATATATATCGAAGGTGTGCAGAGTAGTCAGGGTGCCGTCCGGGGTGATTTTGAACACCGTGCCACACCCGTTTCCGCAGGCGCCACCGTCGCCGCCCCGCATAGTCGTCCCGTAAAAATTCCCGTCGCGACCTTGAATCAAGCCGCCTTGTGGCCACAGCCCGTCCGACCCCAATGGACAAAAGGTGAAGATCGTTGTGAGTTTACCCACAGGACTCATCTTGAAGATGGTGCCGCAGGACTGGGGACTACCTCCGTTCATGGTTGTCCCGTAGAAGTTTCCGTCGGTAGCTTGAAATAGGGGTGCCTGTGGGTCGAAGCCATCAGTGCACTCAGGTTGGGAGCAAAATTTGTAGAGCGTGGTCAGGGTGCCCCCCGGGGTCACTCTAAATACCGTACCGCAGTCCGCGTCGCACATCCCTCCACCACTGGCTGTTCCGTAAAAGTTCCCGTCGCGTCCCTGAATGAGAACGGAGATCGGCTCGGCACCGTTGGTCTGGTCGAAGCTTACAAGACTATCGAAGGTTTGCGCGGACACCGCAATCGCCATCGCGCCACAGAGCAGTAGCGCAAAGGGAACATGTTTCCAGCCGCTTGGTTTCGTCATCGAAAATCCTCCGTGGCACAAGATTCGGAATCGCGGCCTACTCACGCGAGAAATGGGGCCCAGCTCGGCTGAGAGCCGCACGGGGGAGTGCGTTGCGGCGTTCCGAGTGGAAACAATTATGTTCCTCCGCCCGTCGAAGGTCAAGCGGCAAGCGCACGAAGCTCGTTGCCATTAGCCCCGTGCTACACTGGCCCGTTTTCCGAGGACGATTCCTGTGCGCAAGTTTTCTATTTTCATTTTGATCGTTGCTCTCTGCTCCTCCGCCATCGCCCAAACCATTTCTCCTGACCTGCGTCAGAAAATCGACTCCGTCGCGACTGATGTCCTGTCCAAAACTGGCGTCCCCAGCGCTTCAATCGCTTTAGTTCAAGACGGCAAGATCGCTTACGTACAGGCCTACGGAGACGCGCGCCTCGATCCCCGCACTCCAGCCCGGCCTGAGATGCGCTATAGCATCGGCTCCGTCAGCAAGCAGTTCACTACCGCCGCGATTCTGCTTTTGCAGGAGCAAGGCAAGCTTTCGCTCGACGACAAAGTTGGCAAATTTATCCCCAGCCTCACTCGCGCCAACGAAGTCAGCATTCGCCAACTGCTTTCCCATACTTCCGGTTATCAAGACTATTGGCCGCAGGATTACGTGATGCCTATGATGCTTCAGCCGGTCACGGCAGAGAAGATCATGGATGGCTGGGCGCGCAAGCCACTCGACTTCGATCCCGGCACCGAATGGCAATACAGCAATACCAATTATGTGATCGCGGGTGTGATCGTCGAAAAAGCCAGCGGCATGCCGCTGCTGCAGTTTCTGCGGGAGAAGGTTTTCACTCCGCTCGGCATGAAGAGCGTCGCCAACATTGATCAGGACAACCTCGCCATCACCGACCCCGTGGGATATATGCGCTATGCGCTCGGGCCGTTGCGCCCCGCGCCCAAAGAAGGGAAGGGCTGGCTATTCGCCGCCGGGGAATTGGCCATGCCCGCCGAAGACCTCGCACGCTGGGATATTTCCGTAATGAATCAAACGTTGTTGAAGCCGTCCTCCTACCGCCAGATGGAAACTGAAGTCGTATTGAGCAATGGAGTAGGAACGAAGTACGGTTTGGGAATGGACATTGCGTCTGAAGACGGTCGTCGCTCCCTCGCGCATTCCGGCGAAGTCTCAGGGTTCACAGCACAGAATGTGGTCTTTCCGGACGACCATTCCGCCATCGTTGTACTTACCAATCAGGATGCAGTGAACGCCTCTGGGGAGATCGCGCGTGGCATTGCGCCTCTTCTTTTCGCCACGGCTGATGCCGCAACCCCACAAAAGCTCGCTCAGGCACAGAAGATATTTGACGGCTTGCAGCATGGCATGATTGATCGTTCACTATTCACTGCCAATGCTAACTTCTATTTCAGCGATGCGGCCTTGAAGGACTTCGCAACTGGACTGGCCCCTTTGGGATCGCCTCAGGAATTCAGCCAGACTAGTCAGGAGCTCCGCGGCGGAATGATCTTGCGCAGATATCGCGTGAAGTTTGCTCAGAAAACCTTGCGAGCGTGGACCTTCGAAATGCCAGACGGCAAGCTCGAGCAGTATCAGATCGCGGTGCAGCAATAACCGTCCGGAGGCATCAACCGATCTTCGCTGTCTTTGACCGCATCTCGGTCGATTCCTCAATCGGCAGCTGGCGTGTCCAGCGGGGATGCTCGCGATAACCCCGTCGCAGTTTCCCGACCACCGACCCGATGGCGGCGCTACCCATCGCCACATGCTCGATCTTTACCACTCCCAACCGCATCGTCTTCACCAAATGTAAACCGCTGCTGATCGCACACCCGCACTGCGAGCAGTCGGGATTTCCCCCAAAGATGCAGGGTTCCACCCGGGTTTTCAAGTCGGCGGAAAAGTTGGTGGACATTCGCGCGAACATGCAGTCGTCCGGATCTCGTGGAGGAGTGAGAATGGCTTCGGCAAGCCCCGGAGTCATCAGCAGCTTGGGATGCCGCACTCTCGCTTTCAGCAACTCTTGCACGACGACATGGCGGTCCCGGACAGACAACATTTCCGCGCTATTCTCGCCCTTTTGCGGAGTGTACAGGCTGACCCAAATCCTGGCCACCTCCGGCCGTGCGCTCCAATAAGCTATATATTCCTCGATATATCCTGCCCGTTCCAGCATTGGCCGCGTGATGGTGCCGTGGATATTGATGGTACAGCCGGCGATGTTTTTCAAGATGCGTTCGTAGGTAGCTGGTTTACGCCGTACGTCGTGATGCTCGGGGAGCCCGTCTACCGAAACCGCTACGTGCGCCCGGCGAATCCTCATCCACTCCGGTGGGATGGGAATTACCGCGCTGGTTACGACCATGGTGTGCACTCCCATCCGGCTCAGCAGCGGCAGCACACGGCTGAGTTCGCGATGACGAACCAGGGGCTCTCCACCCACCAGAGAAACATGCAGGGGCCGGTATTGCCGCACCAGGCCGAGAATGCCCTCAACCAGCGCATCCCCACGATAGTCGCTCAGGCTGCGCAGCGTAGCCGCTCCTCCCAGGTGATCTTCTCCGTAGGCGTAACAGCCGGGACAGCTCAACGGGCATTCACGCGTGATCTCGATCGACATCATGGGCGCGCTACCGCCCAGGATCGACTTCCACGCCGACAACAATTCCAAAAGCCGAATTCCGGGTTTGCCCTTACCTTCACTCACAAACACCTCAAGTGAAATGGATGCGGCACTCGTCAAATGGTTGCACTTGTAAATACACAGGTAGGATTATGAGGGGTTTGCGCGGACGTCGAATCCGATGAGCTGGCAAATACATTCTGGCTCACATGAATTTGATTCTCTTGTTCCGCGAAGAAAAATCCATCAACTTTTCCAGCCGCTTCAGTTGCGTCTCTTCCTTCTTTGCGCTGGCAACCCATGCCACGGTCATCCGACGGTAGAACGGTGGGAAGGCTTGAAAGTTGTCCCAGGCGGTCGCACGCTTCTGAAACGCTTTCTTCAAGCGTTCGGGAAGTTCCGTGGGATGAGTCCCGGTTTTTCGCTCTGGCCGAAAAGTCTGCATGCCGGTTGCAGTCATCTTTCCCTCTGCGATCAGCTTTCGTGCTCTCCTTATGTTGATTTCCGACCAGCGGCTGGCCGGTAGGCGTGGCGTAAATCTCTGCACATAACGTTCGGCGTCGAGCTTTCTGGTCCGTCCGTCGATCCAGCCAAAGCACAGAGCCTCTTCGACCGCGTCATCATAGGGGATGCGCACTTTACCCGAATGCTTTTTGGGGTAGATGAGCCATATTTCCCCGGCCTGCTGGCCATGTTTTGCCAGCCACGCGCGCCACTGTTTGCGGTCTTTAACGTAGAGGGTTTTCATGCCTCAATTCATCGGCCTATTACCTAAGATATCTTGTGTGTCCGCTCGCCTCGCGTAATCCTCACCACATGAGCCCCAAATCGAAGTTGCTGCGTTCTTTGCGCCCAAGTATTTTACTGTGTGCCCTACTGCTGCTCATTACGGCCGTTTCCGGATGCGCTCAGAATAGCTTGCCCTTCGAAGTTTCTAACCCCGCCAAGAAGAAATGGTCTCCAGCGGAAGCCGCACGCATTTACGATTCTGCCTGCGATCTCCTGGCCCGCACCATTCGTCCCGAGAAACCTCCGGTTCTGCGGCCTAAATTCCGTCTGGTGCTGGGCGCGGAGAGCGATCAATTCGTGAACGAAGGCGGCGTAACTGAGGTTCAACTGAAATCCTGGAATCCGGAGAAATTCGCTGAAGGCGTGGTGGTCGTTGCGGTTCGTGACGTGCTGCGGGGGGATGAACTAGCCCGAGTGGTGCATCAATCCGTATCTCTCGCAGCCTCTACCATCAATGTGCACGAGTTGGGCCGGCAATAACTGAGGCTTGAACCGCTGGCGACAACTTCGACTGGATGAGCGTTTCTATCTGGTTCCACACCTTTGGATCACACTCAATTTCAGTATGGGGCCTGATCAAAAACCGGTTGAACCAGGGATATCCGTCGCAACTGATCGGCTTCTCGCTGTAGTCGTAACGGAAATTCCCTACGATTTCAGTCTGTTCGGGATCCGCCGCGCGGATTTTAGGCCGGCCGTGGACCAACCCGTGTGGCTGATAATAATTAACCGCCTGAGACACATTGGCGGGGATGAGGGCGTCGTTCTCGCCACCCTTTGAAACACTGTCCACTTGAATCGTAAGCAGAACTGGAATCTCATCCTTTTCCAGTTTGCGGGCAAGTGTCACTGTCTCTGACGCGCCCCAACTGTGGCCGAAGATGATGATTCGTGCCTGTCGTTTTTCTTCCGGCGACAACTTCCCATCATTGTCGGAATCCAAGTGTCGCAAAAGTTCCCGATAGGCCTGATCTCCGTGATGGTTCTCAAAGACTTTTATGTACACGCCTGCGGGATATAAATTGCGTAGACGCTCTGCCAACTGCACAGTGCTGTGGACATGAGCGTCAGGTTTCACGAAGCCGCCCACGAATCCAATTACGGTTGCCGGAAGGACTGGGACCGTCGCCGTGCCGGCAGTAGGGCCCGGCGACTCCGCTGCTCTCAGGACCAGGGCAACCCCGAGAAAGAAGAAAAGAAAGCCTGCCGAAATACGCGTGTTGCGCATAAACGGAAGGAAATCATATCAAATAGATCGGTCAAGAGGTAGAGCCTAACTTCTGTGTCCCGATTGGCCCTAGTAGTCTTTCCTTGGCCGATTTCCTAGGTCTGACGGGCTCAGCCGGTTCCTGTGGTTCGCCGCTATGTTCGGGATTTTCACCCGGTTCCGGAAAATCGGTATCCGCCGCTTTCAGCATGGGGTCCTGATCGCGATGGCCCAATTGTCCCCGCATGGATGTGTTACCGTGTTGGTCTTTTTCTTCCTGCTCCAGCGCACCTTTGAGACGATCCTGGTCTTCGCTATGGATATGGGTCATAGATGAGAGCTCCTGCTACAGCCTATCGTGAAATCTGTCTAATGCAACCGCTTTTGTATTGTATCGAGCAAGGGAAAATCCTATATTGACCGTTAAGGGGGAGCGCATTTATGAAGCGGCTTTTTCGGCTGGTGTTAGGGGTTCTGGTGTTCGGGGCGACCTTGGTGCCGCAGGCTGCGTGGGCGAGGCCGGCAAAGAACAAACACCACGTGCAGCACCATAAGGCACGACATGTGAAACGCCATCATGCTCATCGGACCGGAGCCTAATTTCCGTCCGTACAGCTACCTCGTTTTTTCCGAAACTGCCGGGACCACCCTACAATGTCTGCAGCATGACTGCTCCGTCCATTCTCTACCGGCCATTTACCCGCCTGATAAAAATTACCGTTCGAGGCAGGCAGTTCGAGGTTCCTGAAAACAACGCACTTTTGCGCTGCCTGCAATATCTGGCGCCGAACGATGTCTCCTACGGACGCTTCTGCTGGAATGAAGATTGCCAGTACTGCCGCGTCACTTTCGATTTGGGAGGCGGCACTCCCGAGCGCGCAGCCCTCGCCTGCAAGCTGATGGTGCAGGAAGGCATGCGGGTGAAGGAAGTGACGACGGAAATCCGGTACTGTTTGAGAAACGTGGAGTCAGCGGAAAAAGGCCCTACGCATAGCTGAAAGCAAGAAAACATTTAGCTGATTTTCACTCAGCCGGTGGTTTCTTCTGAGCCGGAGCCACCTAGGTCTCATCTCGCGCTCGGACGGTGCTTCGCGGGACCGCTACTGGCGTGCGCCTTCTTTGGCGGGAAACGCCAGCTTGCGCAGCCTTTCCCGTGCCTGCATGGCCTCATTCGAGTGAGGGTAGCGCTGCGTCACATGTTTCAGCTCGGCGATGCCGTCTTCCTTCTGCCCAAGTTCGATCAGTGACAAACCTTTCTTCAGATCGGCGGAAGGCGCTTTGTTACCGGTAGGAAAGTTCTGCAGCACCTGATCGTAGTTCTTGACGGCGTTCTGGAAATTGCCCTGCTTGTAGTTGATCTCCGCCAGATAGAAGTATGCATTGCCAGCCAGATCGGTCGAGGGATAGAACTTGAGGTAGTCGGAAAATTCCTGTGACGCCAAATCGTTTTTCCCGGCGTTGTAGTCGCGCAACGCGTTGTTGTACAGAACGTCGGGCGGTGGAGCCTGTGCCAGAGCCTGCTGTTGGGCCTGCTGCGCGGCTTGCGCCGCTGCCTGATTCTGCTGACCTGCCTGGAGGTCATCCAGTTGCTTGCTGACTTTTGCCAGCCGAGCTTTCAGTTCGTCGACCGAGTCATTTAGCGACTGGATTTGGCCGGACAGTTGTTCCGTCCTGCCGCTCCCATCGGTCTGCACCTTTTCCAAGCTAACTTGCAATGCAGTGATGGCCGCAGTCACTTTATTCATGCTGTCGGTGTTCTGGTCCATCAGGTTTTTCATGACGCCCATGCGCTCATTGAACGACTGCTGCATTTGCGTCATCTGGTCTTGCAACGCCTGCACCTGGGTCTGCAATTGAATCATTTCCTTGCTGGCCCCGCCAACCGGCAGGACGCCAAGCGAGAGAACGATAAAAAGGACAACAAATACCGAAACCTGCTGTTTTTTCATGGTTGGTTCCATTTGCCAACGAAGTTCGAATCCCATGTCCAGTTTGAAAAACCGGATCACGAGAGCACTATTGTGCAGGATAGCGCGTTCCGGACACAGTTGTTTTACCGGGTCCGACAGTCGTTGCCGTGTAACCAGAACAAATTGTGCGCGGGGCAGTTTCCTGCCCCGCACTTGGCAGAATTACTTTTGATAGACGAAATGACCACGCCGGTTCTGCTGCCAGCAAGCCTCGTTGGATTCGGTGCAGAACGGTTTTTCCTTGCCGTAGCTGATCGTCTTGATGTTGCCGGCGCTAATGCCGCCGCGTGTCAAGGCGTTCTTTACGGCATTGGCACGATTGTCGCCCAGGCCCAGGTTGTATTCGGTCGAACCGCGTTCGTCGCAGTGTCCCTCCACCGTGAAGTGGATATCGGGATGCTGCTTCAGGAAATCAATATCTCCCTGGAGCGCAGTTTGCTGGTCGGCACGAATGTCGCCTTTGTCATAGTCGAAGTAAATGTCCTGCACATTTTGTGCGAACAGTTCTTCTTCCGTGGGCCCAGCCACTGGTGCTGGAGGCGGAGGCGGCACGGTCACGGTAACGCGCGCAGTAGCGGTTTGACTTCCGCCTGCGCCCTTTGCCGTCAACGTATAGGTGGTGGAATCGGCTGGAGTCACTTGCTGAGAGCCAGTGGGCTGCACAGCCCCGATGCCATTGATGCTTACATCGGTGGCATTGCTGGTCTCCCAGGAAAGGGTCGTGGACTGACCGGTCTGAATTGAGTTTGGATTTGCGGACAACGAAGCCGTTGGCGCTGCCGGTGGTGGTGGCGGCGGTGGCGGCGGCGGTGGGGTTTTCTTGTGGCAGGCGCCCAGGAACAGCACGGCACCCAACGTGAATATGAGTGTGATCCACTTCAATCGTTGCTGCTTCACTTTTCCTCCCTGCGTTGTCGCGCTAGTGGCGCGCGTTGAATCCGAGCTGGCGGACGAGCCGCCTCCCCTTTGGTTCCCATTACAGAAAACAGCGCTAAAACTAAGAATCCTATACTACTAATCTACTACTTCCAGCTCCAATTCGGTTGCGTATTGCTGCCCGTGGTAGTTAATTGCTTTTGATTACTTCCATCCGCCAGCATGCTCCAGATTTGCTCGCCGCCGGAACGGCTCGACTGGAAAACTATATGCCGCCCGTCCGGCGACCATGACGGAAAGTCATTGCGGCCGCCGTCGTGAGTCAACTGCACCCACTGCTTGCTGGCGATATCCATGATGTAAATATCCTGCGCTCCCGGTGCGCCCGGTCCATAGTGGCGAATCCAGGCGAACACCAGAAACTGTCCGTTGGGCGACCACGCCGGAGAGACGGCGTATCCCTGGTCCGTCATTTTCTGGACGTTGGTTCCATCGCTTTCCATGGTGTAGATCTGCGGTAGATCAGTGCGGCCGCTGACCCAGGCAATCTGCGCTCCCGTCTTGCGATTCCACACCGGCGAAACATCGGGCATTTTGGAAACCGTCAAACGTTTCAGATTTCCGCCCGATTGATCCACCACGTAGATTTCCGGATCACCCCCGCGAGACGAAGAGAACGCCAATCTGGCTCCGTCCGGCGACCATGCCGGAGAAAGATTGGTGCCGCCAAATCTAGGAAATGAAAGCAGGCGGTTCAGGTCCATCGAATACACGAGGATGTCCCAGCCGGATTTGGTTAGCGAACTGAAAGCCAGGCGCGTGCCATCGGGAGAAATCCGGGGCGACAATGAAATGGTCCCTAGATGCGTAATCTGATGCTGATTGGCGCCATCGTAGTCCATCGCCCAAATTTCTTTGTTGCCTCTTCCGCCGCTCCTGACGAAGAACAGCTGGCTCTCAGCGATTCCTGCGATGCCACCGCCCAAACGAAAAATGATTTCGTCGGCAAACTTATGGGCCGTGCGGCGCGCGGCGTCCGCTGTAGCCGCGTCGGTGTACTGCTTGCCGAGGACTTGAGGCGACGTAATGTTCTTCACGTCATAGAGCCAGCCCTGCACTTTCAGATTGTTGCCAGAAGCACCCAGATTCCCGAATGCGAGCATGGCGGCATTCGGCGGAGGCGAATTCCACGCATCGAAGCGTACGTCGGGCGGATTCCCCGGCACAGCTAACGGATAGAAACTCTTCGACACCATCTCGAAGATTCCCGCGCTGTCCAGGTCATTCCACAAAGTATCGTTGAAGACCTTGAGGAGTTCAGGGTTCTGGGGATCCTGCGTGGAAGCGGCGAAATCGGGCGCCGCCAGGCGAACTTTCTCCATGCCCAAGCCGGTGCCGGTACGGATCCAGTCCTGCGCGAAAGCCGGAATCGCCAGCAACACGAAGACCGCAAGAAGTACGTACGAGGTCTTTGATCTACCTGATTGCATGATTCTCATGTGTTAAACCCAGAGCTAATAGCCAAGTGCCAAAAGCTATCTTTTGTAATCAAACCAGAATTCTACCGAAACCTTGTTGCCGGGATAATCCGAGGGCAAAGGGCCGAACGTATCAATACGCTGCAAAGCCCGCACCGCAGATTGATCGAGCGACGGCACACCGCTCGATTGCTCCACGACTTCGTTACTGGGCCGGCCGTCGCGGGTGATGTCAAACGTAAGATAAACCCTGCGCGCTTCGGTCACTCCGGGATCCACTTCGTACTTCAGCCAATTCTCCGAAACCTTTTGTTGCACAACCCGCACGTACCAAGCGAAGCGAGTGCCGAAATCTCCTCCGCCGCCGGTGAAGCCGAATCCGCCTTTCGCCCCACCAGCGCTGAAGATTCCGTAGGGCCCGCTGACCGGTCCGCCCTCTCCGAAAGGGACCACGTTACTCGCTTCTTCCTCTGGTTCCGGTTGTGGCTTGCGGCGGGTCGAACTCGTCTTAGGCTTTATCTTGGTCGTCTTGTCCGGAATTGGAATTGCCTCTGGCTCTTTTTCCTCGGCCTTTGGCAGCGACTGCGTGATTCCCTTCGAGTCATTTGCCAGCACGTTTTGCGTCTCGGTCGGATTGGCGGGCAGTGGAACGGTGTTGACCAGCGTCACCCCCATTGCTTCCCCAGTCCCGCCGATTCCCCAGGTTTCGCGACGCCCGCCGGTGACTACAGCGGCATACAGCACGATGCAGCCCGCCACCGCGAGATGCAGTCCCACCGACCAGGCCACGTTGTGGCCCCAGCGGTCGTGTTCAAAGAAAATCTCAGTGTTGGGTTCCATTGCTTGCCAGTGGCTGGGTCACAATGCTGACGTTCGTGATTCCTGATTGCTTTACTGCATCCATCACTGTGGCGAAGACGCCAAACGGCACGTCTTGGTCGGCGCGGATAAAGATTGGTTGATGCTGCGGATCGCGAATCTTGGCCCGCAGTTGGGTTGCAATTTCATTGATGTTAATCGGGCTGTTGCCCAGGAAGACGCGCTGCTGCTTGTCGATGCTGAGGACAAGCCGTTCCTCGGTAATTTCTTTCACCGTGCGGGTCTTGGGGACATTGACCTCAATTCCAGATTGCAGAACCGGCGCCGTGATCATGAAGATGATCAGCAGCACCAGTACCACGTCTACCAGCGGCGTAATGTTGATTTCAGAGAGCGAAGTCTGAGTGCGTCCGTTGGCGGCGGTGAAGGCCATTACCTGCGTACCTCGACGGATTGCTGGGGGCGCTCGATGGCATTCAGCATTTCGAGCGAGAAATCGTCTCCGCGCGCGGCGAATACCCGAATCGAGCTGCCGATTAAGTTGTAAGCAATCACCGCGGGAATGGCCGCAACCAGGCCAGCCGCCGTAGTGATCAGGGCCTCGGAGATTCCTGGCGCGACCGCGCGCAAAGTCGCGGCTCCGGCTGTGCCCAAACCGTGGAATGCATCGATGATTCCCCACACGGTTCCGAACAAGCCGATAAAAGGCGTTACCGCACCCGTGATCGCAAGCCACGGCAGGTTGCGTTCGAAGCGAGTTAGTTCTTCCGAAGCAGCGATTTGCATGGCGCGTTGTACGGCTACAGGATTCTTGACAACGCCGCCGGAAGTTCCGCCCTGCCGCCGGTATTCCTCGAAGCCGCCGGCAAACACGGCCACCAGTGGGCTGGGTTTGAATTGCTCGGCTACCGTGGCGACATCTTGCAGCCGCTGGGCTTTACGAAACGCCCGCACAAAGCGCCCGCTCTGTACGCGTGCCCGCCGCAACAGGCTCCACTTGGAAAGGATGATGGCCCAGGAAATCACGCTAAACAGCAAGAGAAGAAGAATTACAACTTTAGCGACCGGACCGGTTTGCCCGAGAAGGTCAACGATGTCGCCACCGATCAATGCTGCCAGCAATGAGGAGAAATGCATTTTTTCTTATGAGAAGGGACGCCCCCAATTATAGACGATCATTCTTAGTTCTCCGGTTGCTTCGCTGAAGCGTATCTCATGCATTAACGGGTTTTTCCTGTATGTGCTGCCGGATAGAGCGCTGGCGCTTTCTGGGTTCACCGGCCCGATATAGTCTTGAGGAAAGTGTTTCATGCTATGCTGCGCTCAACTCCTGCATCCTAGGACCAACCGTGCTCGCCGAACTGCGGCTCGAAAATTACGCCGTGATCGACAATGTGGTGGTGGAGTTCGCCGCCGGCCTCAACCTGCTGACTGGTGAAACCGGAGCAGGAAAATCCATCCTGATTGACGCTCTCGCGCTTCTTTTGGGCGATAAGGCTTCCACCGACGTAATCCGCACTGGAGCCGAGCGCGCCGTGATCTCGGCAGTATTTGAAATCGATGGCGCAGCGGAGAAGACCGTCGCCCGCATTCTGGAAACCAACGGGATCGACGCCGATGAAGGCCCGGTCATCTTGCGTCGGGAAATCGCCCTGGGTGGTAAGGGCCGTGTCTTCGTCAATAATCAACCCGCTACGGTGGGAGTGCTGCGGCAACTGTCGCCCTATCTGGCGACCATCCACGCCCAGAACGAATCGATACATTCCTTCGACGCCAACGCGCGTTTGGAATTGCTGGACGCGTATGCCGGGACTCAGTTGTCATCGACGGCGGAAGCATTTACTCGCTGGAAGGGCATCGTCAATCGAATTGACGAACTCGAACACGGCGAGCAAGACCGCCTGCGGTTGCTGGATCTCTGGACGTTCCAGAAACGCGAGATCGACGAAGCCAAACTGCACCCCGGCGAAGACGAACGGCTGGAAGGCGAGAAACGTGTGCTGGCCAACGCGGAAAAGATTTACAGCGCGGCCATGAACGCTTTCGACTTGCTTTACGAAGGGCCCGCGTCAACCTCGTCTTCTCTGCGCACCGCGCAGAAGCACATCGAAGAACTGTCGCGCTACGAGCCGAAATTCCGCGAAGCCTTGGCGGCGATTGAGACGGCACGCATCAGTGTTGAAGATGTTGGCGCGACGCTGCGCGATTATGCCGGAGGCATTCAAGCTTCGCCCGAACGCCTGGCGGAGATCGAAGACCGGCTGGCGCTGCTCGATCGGCTCAAGCGCAAATACGGACCTGCGCTCGACGACGTGATTCGAAACGGCGAGGAAGTCAGCCGCAAACTCTCCGAGATGGAGAACAAAGATGAAATCCTGGGCCAGCTTCGTGGTGAGCTGAAGCATGCTGTGCAGGAATATCTTGCGGCGGCGCGGGAGATTTCTAGGAAACGCTATGACGCAGCCCGCAAGCTGGAGAAGTTGGTCGAAAGTGAAATCAACGATCTGGCGATGAAATCCACCTTCCAGATAGAAGTCAGCGGAGCAGACGAGGAAGGGAACTGGACGGCTTCAGGTTTCGATCAAGTCTTGTATTTAATCACGACCAATCCCGGTGAACCGATGCGGCCACTGGAGCAGATTGCCTCCGGCGGCGAGTTGTCTCGGGTGATGCTGGCGTTGAAAGCAAGCGTCGAGGCTGGATCGGCCGGTAAGAAGGCGAAGCCGGCTGCCCAAAGAACGATGGTTTTCGACGAGATCGATACGGGCATCGGCGGACGTGCCGCGGAAGCTGTCGGCAAGAAGCTGAAGACTTTGTCGAGGGCGAATCAAGTTCTCTGCGTGACTCACCTGCCGCAGATCGCGACCTTTGCAGACCATCATTACGTGATTGAGAAGCGCGTCTCCGGTGAACGGACCAAGACCACAGTCCGTCTGATTACCGGAGATGAACGTACTGAGGAAGTGGCCCGCATGCTGAGCGGCGCCAAGCTGACGGAAACTTCGCGCAAGCATGCTGAGCAGATGCTAAAGGCGAATGGGTAAGGCCGATGCTGACTGAAGGGGGACGCTCGTGTCTACGGGGACGGTTGTTGCTCAACAACGTGAGGGAACGGCCGCACTATCGGCTGCCTGTTCTTGCTAGCCCGCCAGAGATCGTACTGGGCCTGCATGTTCATCCAGAGGTCTGGAGAAGTCCCCAAAGCGGCCGCCAGCCGAAGAGC
This sequence comes from Terriglobales bacterium, assembly GCA_035484735.1. Lineage (GTDB taxonomy): Bacteria > Acidobacteriota > Terriglobia > Terriglobales > Acidobacteriaceae > JABCZH01. The sequence continues at coordinate 74,309 of DATHOQ010000042.1, forward strand.
CATGTTCGCAGAGATTCCGGACTTGCCATTGAGCACTCGTGACAGGGTCACGCGGGTGACACGCAGATGCTCTGCCGCCGCGGACACGGCCATGCCTCCGAGGTATTCTCGAAGTACCAAGCCTGGCACGGGTGGTTTGTGCATGCGTATAGTGTAACGATACAAGCTTCATTCGTCGAGAGACTGGATCGAATCCCGTGAAAAGATCGGTATTGCACCCCGAGTTGATATTAGCTAACATAAGTTAGCTAATATGACGACCATAACAATTCATAAGGCCAAGACCAACCTTTCCCGACTGATTAAGAAGGCCTGCCAAGGGGAAGAAGTTGTCATTGCGCGCGGATCCGAGCCGGTCGTGCGCCTGGTTCCCATCACCGGCGCACGCGGTGACCGCAAGCCGGGAGCTTTGAAGGGCAAGCTCAAGGTCGGCCCCGAGTTCTTCGAACCTCTACCGCCGGAAGAACTGAAATTTTGGGAGTGAGTTCCTTTGCGCCTCCTGTTGGATACACATGCGCTGCTCTGGTGGTTGAATGACCATAATTTGCTGCCTGCTACTGCTCGGAAGGTAATTGGGCGGGAGGGCAATGAAGTTTTAGTGAGTGCAGCGTCTGCTTGGGAGATTGCGACGAAGGTCCGTCTGGGGCGGCTGGAAAGCGGTGCTGACCTAGCCCTAGACTTCACTGGGCACCTAAGCCGCGCGCGTTTCGTAGAACTGCCGGTGTCGGTGGAGCACGCCGTCCGGGCAGGTCTTCTGCCCGGACCACATAAGGACCCCTTTGATCGCATGCTGATTGCCCAGGCCCAAGCGGAGAATGTTCCCATTGTCAGCAACGATGCCGCGCTCGATGGGTATGGCGTGCGCCGAGTGTGGTAGGTTTCCCATTCGCCCTCCGATTTTCCCCAATCGCTGCTAATCCTTGCCTGTCAGTCGCTTACGTTGACCAAGATGGTTCTTTCGGGTAAGCTTTAGCAATACAAACATAGTGGGAAAGTGTACCCTTACAGGAACTTAATCGTGCCTAATCAAGACGGCAAAACGCTGCTTTTATTGAAGCCCCGGGGGTTCTGCGCCGGGGTGGTTCGAGCCATTGATATCGTCCGCATTGCCTTGGAAGCCTTTGGACCGCCGATTTACGTGCGCAAAGAGATCGTCCACAACCGCTTCGTGGTGGAAGAGCTCCAGGCCAAGGGTGCCATCTTTGTGGACAGCGTGGACGAAGTTCCGAACGGCGAGCGCGTGATTTATAGCGCCCATGGGGTCTCGCCCGAAGTGCGTGAAGCGAGCCAGACCCGCGGGCTGCGTGTGATCGACGCCACTTGTCCTCTGGTAACCAAGGTCCACGTGGAAGCGGTGAAGTTCGCCAAGGAGGGATATTCCCTCATCCTGATCGGCCACCGCGATCACGACGAAGTAATTGGCACCTTGGGCGAAGCTCCTCTAGTCACCCAAGTCGTGGGATCGCCCGAGGAAGTCGAGTCGCTGACTCTGCCCGACCCCAACCGCGTGGCGTATCTTACCCAGACCACTCTGAGTCTCGACGAGACCAAAGACATCATTGCCGCACTGCGCCGCAAGTTCCCGCACATTCAGGGTCCGCACGCGCAGGACATCTGTTATGCCACGGAAAACCGCCAGGTAGCGGTGAAACATGTGGCGTCCGATGCTGACCTGCTGCTGGTCGTCGGCTCCGATAATAGTTCTAATTCCAATCGTCTCGTGGAAGTCGCGCGTAACTTGGGCACAGGTTCGCATCTGATCGATAGCTACCGAAACATTCGGCCAGAGTGGTTGGAAGGCGTCAAGACCATTGCTCTGACCGCCGGCGCCTCGGCACCGGAGTGCCTCGTGGAAGAGGTTGTTAAGTTCCTGGCGACCAAAGGATTCAATAACGTCAATGAAGTGGAAGTAATGCCTGAAAACGTGCGTTTTGGCTTGCCTCCCGAGATTGTGGAGGCCATAGCCAGCGCCCCTGCGGGAGTAACTGCGGAGTAAGCAATCTTCATGGACGAAACCCCCTCTTCGCCATTAGTGCCGGCCTCAGCGGCGCCGCAACTGCGTTTCGGAAAGATCGACGATCTGGCCAGCCGGGTCGCGGCTGCCGTCGACGGTGCCCGCAAATTCCTCTTCTCTCAGCAACACGAGGAGGGCTACTGGTGCGGCGAACTGGAAGCTGACACCACGCTGGAATCGGATTACATCCTGCTGCAAACCTTGCTGGGGACTGGGAATCCCGCGCGTTTCCGGAAATGCTGCAATTGGATCCTTCAGCACCAGAATGAGGACGGTGGCTGGGGAATCTACGCCGACGCTCCCTCAAACATCAGCGCTTCTGTGAAGGCTTATTTTGCGTTGAAGCTATCTGGATACATGCCTGATCATCCCGCGCTGGTTCGAGCCCGCAAGAAGATCCTCGAAATGGGTGGAGTGACCGAGGCCAATACTTTTACCAAGATTTATTTGTGTTTCCTAGGGCAGTACGATTATGACGCGGTGCCCGCCATCCCGCCGGAAATCGTACTGTTTCCCAATTGGTTCTGGTTCAACATTTACGAGATTTCGTCGTGGTCCCGCGCCATCCTGGTGCCGCTTTCCATCTGCTACGCCAAGAAGCCGCTGAAGAAAATTCCGGCGGAACAGGGCGTGGATGAATTGTTCGTCGGGGGTCGCGACAAGTCACGCATGCGGCTGCATTGGAGTCAGAAGCTGGTTTCCTGGCGAAACTTCTTTCTGGTTCTGGACCGGATGATTCATTGGTTCGAAGCGATCCACATTCGTCCGCTACGCTGGCTGGCGCTCAAACGGGCGGAGCAGTGGATGCTCGAACGTTTCGAGATGAGCGATGGTTTGGGAGCGATTTTTCCCTCTATGCTGAATGCCATCATCGCGCTACGCTGTCTGGGTTATTCGCTCGATGATCCTCAGGTGATCCGCGCTGTCGATGAACTGGAAAAGCTGGGTATTGAAGAAGGCGACACTTTCCGCATGCAGCCCTGCAAGCCGCCGATATGGGACACGGCCTACGCTCTTTTTGCCCTGGGTGAAGCCGGAGTTCCCCCCAACGATCCGCGAATGGTGAAGTGCGCAGACTGGGTGCTGCAGAAGCAAGTTCGCAACGTGGGCGACTGGAAAGTGAAAAATCCAAAGGGACAGCCGGGCGGGTGGTACTTCGAGTTCAACAACGAGTTCTATCCGGACGTGGACGACAGCGCCATGGTCTGCCTGGGGTTGAGCCGTGTGGAGCATCCCAACGGACGCTATCAGCGCGAGTCGGTGCAGCGCGCGATCGACTGGATTTTCTCCATGCAATGTAAGAATGGTGGCTGGGGTTCTTTCGATAAAGACAACGACAAGATGGTGTTCCAGCACATTCCGTTCGCCGACCACAACGCCATGCTGGATCCGCCGACCGTCGACATCACTGGCCGCATCCTCGAAATGCTGGCTACGTACGGATACGACCGGAACCATCCCCGGGTGAAGAAGGCGCTCAAGTTTATTCGCGCGGAGCAGGAACCGGACGGTTCCTGGTTTGGCCGCTGGGGTGTGAACTATATCTACGGCACTATGCAGGTACTGCGCGGGCTCGAAGCCATGGGCGTGGATCACCATGAGCCTTACGTTCAGCAGGGGGCGGAGTGGCTGCGCATGTTTCAGAATTCTGATGGCGGTTGGGGAGAGACATGCGGCTCATACGACGACCCCACCACCAAGGGAGTCGGCCCAAGTACGCCGTCGCAGACTGCTTGGGCAGTCATGGGCTTGCTCGCCGCCAGTGATACGCGCAGTGACAGCGTGGCTCGCGGCATTGCTTACCTGTTGCGCACGCAGAAGAAAGATGGCTCCTGGGATGAGCCTCAGTTCACAGGGACCGGTTTTCCTCGCGTGTTCTATTTGCTGTATCACATGTACCGGCAGTATTTTCCGTTGATTGCGCTGACCACGTACGGCAAGGTGATGGCGGGAAATGGACGACTAACGAGCACTTAGCACTTAGAATTTGGTCGACACCGGTTTTGTTTGGGCACCACCACTAGCAGTTCATGGCTAAATGCCAATTGCTAAGTGCTAAAGGCTGGCAACGGATCGGAAGTCTGGATCGGATAAACAACTATGGCAGTACCTATTTCACAGATGTGGACGGTGGCGACGTACGTCATCCGGCAAAAGCTCAAGGGACGTAAGCAATACCCGCTGGTGCTGATGCTCGAGCCGCTATTCCGTTGCAATCTGGCCTGCGCCGGATGCGGCAAGATCCAGTATCCCGCCCATGTCCTAAAGATGCAGCTCACGCCCGAGGAATGTTTCCGCGCGGTGGATGATTGCGGTGCACCGGCGGTGTCCATTCCTGGTGGAGAGCCGCTGCTGCACCCGCAAATCGGTGAAATCGTCGAAGGCCTGGTCGCACGCAAGAAGTACATCTATCTCTGCACCAACGCACTGCTTCTGAAGCAGAAAATCGACCTGTTCAAGCCCAGCAAATATCTGACCTTCTCCGTCCACATGGACGGCCAACGTGAGCACCATGACTTTTCGGTCTGCCTGGAGGGTGGCTACGAGAAGGCGCGTGAAGGCATGAAAGAGGCGCTGGATCGCGGCTTTAGAGTCACGACCAACACTACGCTGTTCGACGGTGCCGATCCCAAAAGCGTGCGTGCATTCTTCGACGAAATGATGGATCTCGGCGTCGAAGGCATGATGCTTTCGCCGGGGTACTCTTATGAGAAAGCGCCCGATCAAAGCCATTTTCTGGGACGCGCCCGCACCCGCCGGTTATTCCGTGGCATCCTGTCGAACCGCAAAGCCAGTTGGCAGTTCAACATGTCGCCTCTGTTTCTCGAATTCCTGATGGGCAAGCGCGATTATCCCTGCACTCCCTGGGGTATGCCGACGTTCAATGTTTTCGGATGGCAGAAGCCTTGTTACCTTTTGCAGGACGGGTACGCTGACACCTTCGCCGAGCTTCTCGCCACCACCGAGTGGGAAAAGTACGGCACCGAGTCGGGAAATCCCAAGTGCGCGAATTGCATGGTGCACAGTGGCTACGAAGCCTCGGCAGTGAATGAGACCTTCGGATCGTTGCAGGGTTTGTGGCATACCGCGAAGGCGACGCTGTTCGGCAAGTACGACGACCCGTCGGCGCTCAGTTTGCTCGACGAACCGGTTCGTCCCGTGCATGCTTTCAATCCACTGGTGCAGATCGAGTCACCCGCCGCTGAGGAGACACGCGTGTGAGCGGGCGCGAATCAGGCCGAACCCCAGCGGCCCCACATGCCGTCATGGCTGATCCCGACGTTCTGGAAGTCGCACCGGGAGCGGCACGAGAGAAGCTCCAAGGCTCTGTTCCCCAGCTTGCGACTCCAGACGATCTGCGCGCGGCTCTAGAGCAAGCCTTTGACTACCGTGGAGATGTGCTCATCACACGTAAGGACGGCGCGAGCATTGAAGGCTACGTCTTCGATCGCCGTGGCGGCAAAACGCTGGAGGATTCCGTGGTGCGGCTGTTGCCGAAAGACGGAGGCGGAAAAGTTTCCGTCCGCTACGCCGACATTGCGGCGCTCGCCTTTACGGGACGCGATATGGCCGCGGGCAACAGTTGGGAATCGTGGATCCGCCAATACTGGACCAAGAAGTCGGCCGGCGAAAGCGATATTTCGTTACAGCCGGAGAATTTGGAGTAGCACTTAGCATTAGCACTTGGCATTTGGTCTTTGAAAAGTGTGATGGCTAAATGCCAATTGCTAAATGCTTGCTTTCGTCACTGGCGCGACCGGATTCGTTGGCAGTCATGTGGCCCGCGTTCTCGCCGAGCAGGGTGCCGATCTGCGATTGCTGGTTCGGGTTGGCAGCAATACCCAAAACATTGATGGCCTGAATTCGGAAAGAGTAGTCGGTGACCTGCGTGATCCGCCCTCGATTGAACGGGCGATGTCAGGCTGTGACACCGTGTTTCACGTAGCTGCCGACTATCGTCTCTGGGTGCGCGATCCCGAGCAGATGTACCAGGCTAACGTCGAAGGCACAAGAGCGATTCTGCAAGCTGCCCGCAAGAACGGAGTGCGGCGGGTAGTGCATACCTCGAGCGTCGCGACCATGGGATTCACCTCGAACGGTCATCTGGCGGACGAGGATTCGCCGGTCAAATTGGAAAGCATGATCGGCCCCTACAAACGATCGAAATTCATGTCTGAAGATTTAGCCCTGAAAGCGGGCAGAAGAGGTATGGACGTAGTCGTGGTGAATCCGACCACGCCGGTGGGTGAGCAGGACATTCGGCCCACCCCAACAGGTCGAATCGTTGTGGATTTTCTCAAGAAGAAGTTTCCCGCCTACGTAGACACAGGCTTGAATCTTGTAGACGTGCGGGAATGTGCCCGCGGGCATCTAATAGCTTTAGAGAAGGGAAGGGCCGGGGAAAGATATATTCTGGGTGGCGAGAATCTCACTCTAAAGCAGATTCTCGACAAGTTGGCTGCGATTACCGGTCTGCCGTCGCCCAGGATCAAAGTTCCTTACGTGATGGCCCTAGCCACCGGAGTAGTCGATGAAATGGTCACCGGACGCATCCTGGGCCGGGAACCCCGTGCGACTATCGACGCTGTGCGCATGGGCCGCAAGAAGATGTTTGTGTCATCCGCCAAAGCGGAACGCGAATTGGGATGGAAACCATCGCCCGTAGACGGCGCGCTCCGTCGCGCCGTGGAATGGTTCCAAACTCATAAGTACGCATAAGGACGCAGACTTGTCAGAATCGTGCAAAGTCGGAATCGTGGCCGCGCTCGAGCGCGAGGTGTGGCCGCTGGTGAAAGATTGGTCGGTGGCCAACCAGCGACACGACGGCCGCAGTTTCAAGTTCTTCGAGCACGAGAACGCAGTACTGGTCTGCGGAGGAATCGGAGCCGAGGCCGCGCGTCGTGCAGCCGAAGCCATCATCGTGCTATATAAACCCGCGCTGGTTATTTCGGCGGGGTTTGCTGGCGGCCTTGATCCGGCTCTCAGAGCCGGCCACGCGCTGACTCCACGCCTGGTCATTGATGCCGGCGACGGCAGCCGTACCGACTCGGGCACCGGTGAAGGCGTATTGGTGAGCTTTGCCGCAGTCGCTGACTCTGAGCAAAAGACGAGTCTGGCCAGGGCTTACGGGGCCGATGTGGTGGACATGGAGGCGGCGGCGGTTTCTCGTTGCGCTCAGGCACATGGAATTCAGTTCACAGCCTGTAAGGTGGTTTCCGATTCGCGCGATCAGCGGCTGCCTCCGGTTGCCCGTTTTGTGGCTTCGGACGGGACATTTCAGTCGTTCCGCTTCCTGGCGCATGTGGCTGTGCGTCCCTGGCTATGGGCCGGGGTGGGACAGTTGGCGAGGAATAGTTCCATCGCCGCGCGGTCACTTTGCGAAAGACTGGCGCTGAGTACACAATAAGATTGAGCACGTGATTATGGCTACGGGACTATTAACTCCGAATCAGACCAAAGCGATTCCCACCACCATGCAGGCGGCGGTGTATCGCGGCGTCGGCGACGTCCGCATTGAGACCGTCCCAGTTCCTCGGATCGGTGCCGGAGAACTTCTCCTTAGAGTGCACACCTGCGGTATCTGCGGGACGGACCTCAAGAAGATTGCCACGGGATCGCACTCCGCGCCCCGCATCTTTGGTCATGAAACGTCGGGTGTGGTGGCTGCGGTTGGCACTGATGTGACCCAGTTCAAACCCGGCGATCGAGTGGTGGTCTTTCACCACATCCCGTGCCGGCAATGTTTCTACTGCCTGCATAGGACCTTTGCCCAGTGCGAGACTTATAAGAAAGTCGGATGCACCGCCGGATTCGAGCCTGCGGGTGGGGGATTTGCGGAATACGTGCGTGTAATGGACTGGATAGTCCGCGAGGGAACTGTCGCCATCCCGGACGGCGTCTCCTTTGAGCAGGCCTGTTTCGTGGAGCCGGTGAATACCTGCATGAAAGGCATCGATACTTTGCAACTTTCGCCGGACGAGAGTGTTCTGGTTATTGGGCAGGGACCGATCGGTATCATATTGAGCGTATTGGCCAAACGGGCGGGAGCTAGGGTAATTACTTCCGATTTGTATCCCCAGAGGCTTACAATATCTACATCACTCGGTTTACAGCACATGATTGATGCTTCGCGTGCCGATACCGTGCAAGCGGCGCGAGAATTCACCGCGGGCCGGGGCGCTGACGTGGCGATACTTGCGGTCGGGGGAAATGCCTTGATCCGGACTGCGATGGATGCCGTGCGTCCAGGCGGCCGGGTACTGTTGTTTGCGCAGACAACGCGCGGTGAGGCCACTATTGATCCGGCTGCCGTCTGCGTGGATGAGAAGACTTTGTTGGGATCTTATAGCGCTTCTGTCGATCTCCAAGAGGAGTCGGTGCAATTCGTGATGAACCGTGAAATGGACTTGGAACGCTTGATCAGCCACCGCTTTCCTTTGTCCCGCAGTGTGGAAGCTTTGCACTTGGCCGCCCATCCCCAATCGGATTCGATGAAAATTGTGATCCAAACGGGCAGCGGCTGGGGAGGAAGTACAGAGTGAACGGTAAGATGACGGCAGCTGTCCTCTACGGTAAAGAGGACGTAAAGATTGAAAGAGTGCCTATCCCTCGCCTGGGCGAAGGCGAAGTACTGGTCAAGGTCGAAGTTGCTCTGACCTGCGGTACTGATCTCAAGGTCTACCAGCGCGGTTATCATGCCCGCATGATCGTTCCTCCAGCTCTGTTCGGACACGAACTGGCAGGAGTCATCGAAGAAGTCGGTCCCGGCGTGCGTAGCTTCCGTAAGGGAATGCGCGTGGTGGCTCTCAACTCGGCCCCTTGTCAGATGTGTTTCTACTGTTCCCGCCATCAGGAAAATCTTTGCGAGGACTTGCTTTTCAACAACGGGGCTTATGCGGAATACATCCGCATTCCGCGGCGGATCGTCGAGACCAATATGCTGGCGATGCCCTCCGGCGTGACCTTTGAAGACGCTGCCATGGTCGAGCCGCTGGCCTGCGTGTTGCGTGGTTTGCACGAAACCGGAGTAGAGATCGGAGATACCGTGGCCATCATCGGCGGCGGTCCCATTGGGTTGATGTTCGTGCAGGTCGCAACCGCCGTGGGCTGCAAGGTCATTTCCGTGGTGAAGCGCGATTCACAAGTGACCGCAGCCAAGCAAATGGGCGCCAAGGAAGTGGTGCAGATCACCAAGGTCAAGGATCCGGTGGACGCGGTGCGAATGTTGTCCCCGGAAAAGCGTGGCGGAGACGTCGTGATTGAAGCGGTTGGCCGTCCCGAGGCATGGGAATGGGCCATCGACATGGTACGTAAAGGCGGCACCGTGAACTTTTTCGGAGGGTGCGCCAGCGGTACCAAAGTCCAGCTTGATACCAACCGGTTGCACTATTCCGAAGTTACGCTGAAAGCCACGTTCCATCACACACCGGAAACCGTGCGCAAGGCATTCGCGTTAATTGCGGAGAAAAAGATTCGTTCCACTGACTACATCACCGGCGAGGCGCCACTCTCCCGGTTGCAGCAGGTGCTTCGCCACATGCTGAACCGCAATGGCGACATCAAGACCGCCATTATCCCCGGTCACTAAGGCGGGTTTCCGATTGGCTTTTGAATCAGCCCGGGGACGAAACTGACCATGGCAGTCATCGCAAGCAACGACTCTAGGACCGCTGTTCCGGCCAGCCTGGCGGGCTGGAGCCGGCTTCCGCCGGGCTATGCCATCCCCCAAAACGCTCCGACAGAGGTGGAGGCACAGGAATATTGCCGTCGTCTGGCGCGCAGCCATTACGAGAACTTTTCGGTGGCGAGTTGGTTTCTGCCGCAGCGCTTGCGGCAACACTTTTTCAACGTCTACGCTTACTGCCGCATATCGGACGATCTGGGCGACGAAGTCGGCGATCCGGCCGCGTCACTGCAATTACTCGATCAATGGCAGGCCGAGCTGGATGCGTGTTATTCGGGCAATCCCCGGCACCCGGTGTTCGTAGCCCTGGCCGCTACCGTCCGCAAGTTCGACATTCCTAAGCAGACTTTTGCCGACCTGCTGACTGCGTTTCGACAGGACCAGACCGTTACCCGCTATCCAACGTTCGACGACTTACTGGGCTACTGCCACAATTCCGCGAATCCCGTGGGCAGGCTCGTGCTATACCTTTGCGGCTATCGCGACGCCGAGCGTCAACAGCTTTCTGATTTCACCTGCACCGCGTTGCAACTCGCCAACTTCTGGCAAGATGTCAGCGTCGACTTCGCCAAAGGCCGCATTTATCTGCCACTCGATGACATGCGGCGTTTTGGGGTTAGTGAGGACGATCTTGCGGCGCAGAGAAACACTGCGGCGTTCTGCCATCTGATGCGCTTTGAAGTCGCGCGTGCGCGCGAATGGTTCCAGCAGGGCTGGCCACTGGCTGCACAGGTAGATCGTGAACTGGCCCTCGACATCGAGCTATTCAGCCGCGGTGGCCAGGAGATTCTCCGCGCTATCGAGCGTCAGGGATACGGTGTGTTGGGCCGTAGGCCGTCAATTTCCAAATCCCGCAAGCTTGCGTTGGTGGCCCGCGCCGCTTGGAGCAAGCTTGGTGGAGCAAACTAGGTGGGCGAACCGGGATGAGCGCCGCCGTGCAACCAGCTCCCACACCTTTCGTGGCCACTGAATCGCAACTCGCGGTTGCGTATTCCGTCTGCCGCAGCATCACGCGCTCAGCCGCCAGGAATTTTTACTACGCATTTATCGTGTTGCCCCGGCCCAAGCGTCAGGCATTGTGCGCAGTGTACGCATTCATGCGGCGCTGTGACGACATTGCAGACGATGCAGCGTTGCCCGCTCACGAGCGGCGGCAGAAGCTGGCTTCCTGGCTGGACGCCGCCCACCGGGCGCTGGCTGGCCACGCCACCGACGAACCCGTCTTGCTCGCTTTGACCGACGCTCAACGACGCTACAACATTCCAGTCGAGTTGCTCGATCAGTTGGCTTTCGGTACGGAAATGGACGTTGAAGGCGAAGACCTGTTGCTGTGCGAGACTGCGGAGCCCGGCATAATTCGTTACCGGACATTCGAAGATCTGCGCGTTTACTGTCACCGCGTGGCTTCGGTGGTCGGGCTGGTATGCATTCGCATTTTCGGTTATCGCGACCCCGCTGCGGAGCCGCTGGCTGAGAAATGCGGTCTGGCCTTCCAACTCACTAACATCATTCGCGATGTAAAAGAAGACGCTGCCATGGGTCGCGTCTATCTGCCGGAAGAAGACTTGGCCAAGTTTGGCATCTCGCCCGCGGAGCTTAGCGCTGCCGTAGATCCGGCCAGATTTCGTCCTTTGCTCGCCATGGAAGCGGATCGCGCGCGCCAGTATTACCGCGCGGGGGACGATCTCATTCCCTTGATTGACGAAGACAGCCAGCCCGCACTCTGGGTCTTGATTACCATCTATCGGCGTCTGCTGGAAGAGATCGCGCATGCCAATTATGACGTCTTCAGCGGCAAAATCACCCTCACAGTCAGAGAGAAACTCACCGTCCTGGCCAAGGGCTTCATGAAGCGTATGGCGTGATGACCTCACCCGCACCCCGGAATGCCAAGGTTGCTGTTGTCGGCGGTGGACTGGCCGGATTAGCCGCCGGTTGCGCTCTCGCCGACAGTGACTTTCAGGTGACCGTATTTGAGCGCCGCCCTTTTCTCGGTGGACGAGCTTCTTCCTATCAGCATCCCGGCACCGGCGAAGTAGTGGATAACTGCCAGCACGTCTTGCTCGGGTGCTGCACTAATCTCATCGATTTTTATGCGCGTCTTGGCGTCGAAGACAAGATCCGCTGGTACGATGCCCTGACTTTTCTTGAGCCTGGAGGACGGGTCTCGGTCATCGGCTCGTCCTCGCTGCCAGCCCCGTTTCATACCGCCCCTGCATTCTTTGGTGCGCCGTGTTTGGGTCTTAAGGATAAGTTTGCCATTGGGGCTGCAATGGCCTCTTTGGTCCAGAGCATCCCTGCCGACAATGGCGAAACGTTCTTGAGCTGGCTACAGCGCCATGGTCAAACCACGATGGCCATCGAACGTTTTTGGAAGACTATCCTGATCAGTGCCTTGAACGAAGACCTTGATCGGATGTCCGTCTCGTACGCAGCTCAGGTGGTTCGTGAGTCATTTCTGAAGTCCGCAGCCGCAGGTCGCATGGGAGTGCCTACCGTTCCTCTCACCGATCTCTACGGCACTGCCCATGCCTACATCAGTGCGCGCGGCGGGGAAGTGTGCCTGCGCAGCGGAGTCGATGGCTTCCGCGCAGAGCCGGGAGGCGTCACACTGTCTGCGAAAGAAGAAGCCAGCTTCGACTTCGCAGTGCTGGCGGCCTCATTTGATGTTCTGCCGCGCTTGTTGCCCCAAACTTCTGCCGCTGAGCCTTTGCTAGAGAGTCTGTCGCATTTCGAATCCTCACCCATCACCGGGATCCATCTTTGGTTCGACCGTCAGATCAGCGATCTTGATCACGCCGTCCTTCTCGATCGCACCATTCAATGGATGTTTCACAAGTCAAAGTTGCTGGCTGGAACGAAGAGCACCGCTGAGTCCAGCGGAAGCTATGTAGAGCTGGTGGTCAGTTCTTCCAAGACATTGGTCGAGAAATCACGCCAGGAGATCATCGACCTCGCACTCAAGGAGCTGCGCGAGTTTTTCCCCGGCGCGCGTGATGCGAATCTGGTGAAGTCAACTGTGATCAAAGAAGTGCATGCGACGTATTCGCCGCAACCCGGCGTTGACGCGTATCGTCCACCAAACGAAACCGTCTGGCCAAGAGTTTTTCTGGCGGGAGATTGGACCGCGACCGGCTGGCCGGCCACCATGGAAGGCGCAGTGCGCAGCGGCTACAGAGCCGGAGAGTGTATCGCGAGGGTTTCGGGTCTAAGAGAAGCTGTGTTTCTCCAGCCGGACTTGCCCGCTTCTGGATTCATGCGGCTGTTCAAGTGATCTACGCACTATACCGCCAGCAGCACCACTCCCCCCGCCACCAATAACGCCGCCAGCCAACGCCGCTGGTCTACGCGCTCGTGCAGAAAAATCTTAGCCGCGACTGCATTGGTTATGAACGTAAGCGAAGTCGAAGCTGGCACCACCAGGCTGAGATCTCCCCAGGAAAGGCCAAATAGCAGGCTATAGAAAGCCGTGGCCATACATAAAAGGCCCAGCAGGAAATTAGGATTCTTCAGAACCCGCGCTAAAACTGCCAGCAGACCGATCCGTCGCCTCAGCTCTCCCACATCGCCGACTTGCTTCATGCCCCGCGAGAGCAGTACATCTCCGGCGGTGGAAGTCAGCACGATTACTGCGATGGCGCCCCATGCGTACATCGATTTCATGGCTCCATCCTTGCGGAAACGGCAGCGCCCACAAGCTCGCCAGATTTCTCTTTCGGCGGTGTGAAAGCCGGTCCTTGCGTCACGAATCCCACTCCGGCTGAGATCAACACAATTCCCAGCCAGCGGGTGAGACTGACATTTTCATGCAGAGCAAACTTGGCAATTAGCGTGAGCACAACATAGCTCACCGAAGTGGCGGGAAGTACGTAGGTGAGATCGGCCCAGGACAGAGCCGTCATGTAACAGGCGAAGAACACCAGCAAAAACACCACACCCAGCGCAATGACGGGATTCAGAACCACCAGGAAAATACCGGCCAGGTGATGCAGAGAAACATTACCCACCTGCTTCATGCCGCGCGCGATAAAGCCATCGCCGGTGGCGGCAAAGAAGGCTACTCCGGCCAGCACCAGATACTTGCGGAACGTCACGGATTTCCTACGCTTTGGCCGGTTGGATGGCGGCGGTCGAATCGTCCTTCTCCCGCTTTGACAACACCCACTTATTGCGGGCGGCGCGCAGCTTCATGAAGGACTTTGCTTCTTTGTACAACCGCTTCCTGTCGACGCTGTTGAACATTGCCTTCCTCAAGATGCGGAATACGGCTTTGGGACGGAAGTAATATTCATCGTAAAAATGGTGTACCGCTTCCATCAAGTCATCCGCAGGAAGGCCGGGATATTGGATTTGGGCCATCTGGTGACCGCCATCATCCACCATCTTGGTGTCGGCCACGATGAACCCGTTCTTCATCGCATAATCGTAGAGCTCAGTTCCCGGATACGCATGGGCCACTGATACCTGGATGGTTTCCACGTCCAGTTCTTTGGCGAACTGGATGGTGTTGCGAATGGTGTCGTGAGTTTCCCCGGGCAATCCAAGAATGAAGTCACCGTGAACCACTAAGCCCAGTTTGTGGCAATCCTTGGTAAACTGGCGCGCACGTTCAACCGTCGCACCCTTCTTGATGTTCTTCAATATCTGTTGGTCGCCGGATTCATATCCCACGATCAACAATCGGCATCCGGCTTCCTTCATTGCCTTGAGCGTCTCGTAATCGGTGGTCACGCGCGAGGTGCAAGACCAGGTCAGTCCCAGCGGTTTCAGCTTGGCGCACAGCTCGACGGTCCGAGCCTTCTGGATGTTGAAGGTGTCATCATCAAAAAAGAACTCCCTCACATCCGGCCACAGTTGCTTTGCTTTCGCCATCTCTCGTGCGACGTCATCCGTAGAACGCTTCCGCCACGGATGCCCGCTCAACGTCTGCGGCCACAGGCAAAACGTACACTGCGCCGGGCATCCGCGAGTGCTGTAGAGCGAGACGAACGGATACAACAGGAAAGGCACGTTGTAGCGGGTTACATCGAGATCCCGCTTGTAAACATCGGTGACGTGGGGCAGGGAATCGAGGTCCTGAATCTCCGGGCGGTCGGGAGTGTGTACAACCGAACCATTCTTGCGATACGAAATGCCGGCAATCTCTTCCAGCGGCTTGCCTTGAGCAAACTCGACCACAGTATGGTCGAACTCTTTGCGGCAAACGAAATCAATCGCCGGGCAGTCTTTTAAAGATTTATCCGGTAACACCGTCACATGGGGACCGACGAACGCAATCTTGATGTTGGGGTTGGCCTCTTTGATCTTCGTTACCAGGCGGATGTCCCCCGGAAATCCCGGCGTGCTGGTGAACAGCACCAGGAACTCGTAGTCACGGGCGATGTTGATGGTTTCCTCGGCAGAGACGTGATGTGGCGGAGCATCCAGCAGCCGCGCTCCCTCCAGCATTCCGGCGGGATACGCCAGCCATACCGGGTACCAATAAGACTCAATCTCGCGCGTGGCGGGCCAGCGCGAACTTGCTCCCCCATCGAAATTCTCAAACGAGGGCGGATTCAGAAACAAAGTTTTTAAAGGCATATGTGTGAGTAACTTATATTAACATTTCTGGCGGAATTCCTCTGCCCGGAGGTACATTTCGAGTACATCTCAGGCGAAAACCGGCACATGAGCGGATGACTACTTTCCAACTCCCACCCAGGCCGCTAAATCGCCGGTTTCCCGCAGCAGCGCAATCCGGGCCTGTTCCAGTTCGAACTTTGCATCCTGCAAGACCGCATAATGCTCACTGGCCTGGCTGCGGGCGTCGTCCTCGTCATGCAAGGTTGCGCTTCCAGCGTCGATACGGATATGGGTCGCATCCAGATTAGACTTCGCGATCTGATACTCCAGACCCACCACTTCCTGCGCGGCTGCCAGTTGCTGCACTGATCGTTGCAATTTCAAGGTTCGCTCCGAGACCTGATTCTTGGCATCTTCGGCCTGTTTTCGAGCGATCAAGGCATCGGCGTCCGCGGCCCGCGCGCGCGATCGCTGGGACAGGTCGAAGAACGGAAAGCGGATCACAACCCCGATCGTCGCGTTTTCCTTCTGGAAACTGCCTTTCACGAAGAAATCCTGGTAGTGGTTATAAGTGGCAAGCAGCGCGTACTGAGTCGCGAAATCCGCCGAGGGCCACATTGAGCGATGTTCGGCGCGAGCGTGGAAACCCAATGCAACAGAGTGCAGCGAAGCCACCTGAATGGCTGGATTTATTCCCACTGCTCGGGCAGCGAGGTTGTCATCCTGCTGAATTTCCGGCAGAGCCGGAATCGAGTCGGGAATCGTTTCAATCGAAGACGCAGGCAGCCCGGTTACGTGGGAAAGGCGGCTGCGTAGAACGTCAATGGCCCCCTGTGCCTGGGAAATGTGCAGATAAACGCGTGCGGCATTGAGGTGAACCTGGTCACGTGCCTGGGGAGTATCCACTCCCTCTTTGATTCGTTGATTGACGACTTCTTCCATTTTCAACGCGGCCGCGTAGTCTTCGGTCAAATGCGCTGCCAGCCCCTGCCACTTGCTCAGCTCAACGTAGTTCAGGACCGTCTCCATGATGATCTGATCGCGCTGGTCCTTGCTGTGAATCGTACTCGCCTGCCATTCAGTTCTGGCTTCCCGCACAAACTCCCGCAATGCAGGATTGATTAAGGAAGCTTGTGCGGTGGTGTTGACAATCGAAGGCGCGGAGCCTTCCAAACTAAGCGGGTACCCCCAGGTCGCGCCCAGACCGGAGCCGACCGTCACGGAGGGCAAATAATGGTCCCGTGCCTCGTTGTAGGACGCGAATGCCCGCTGTTCTTGCGCTACCGACATAGCGGTGGTGGTGCTGTGCAACAAGGCCAGTTCCACTACTCGCCGCAACGGCACTGATTCGGCTGTCAACGGGCCGTTGATTAGGACACAGCAAAAACCGGCCAGAAACAAAATGCAACAACGCGGACCTGACGTAGCAATGCTCATGGGATCACCTCAACCAAGATGAATTCAGAAACCGAACTCTAAATCGGCGAATCCGTCGCATCAAGTCGCAAGCGCCAGGAGATCAGCGCGAGCCGCGAGCGTCTGCACGGCGATCCAAGCGCTTCAGGGCGCTCTGCGCGAGCGTGAAATCTCTGGCTAGGGAAAGTGCATTCCGATACTCCTGCACCGCCGCTTGAGTGTCGCCTTGCTGTTCCAACAGATTTCCCAGCAGGTAGTGCGCCTTAAAAGCGGGAGCATCCTCGACCATCTCACTGGCAAGATAGCGGTGAAGCATCTCAGCAGCCGCGGTCAGATTGCGTTGCGTCTGGATCAAAACCTCCGCCGCCGGCAGTAATACGTGCTGATTCTCTGGCGCCGACGAGGCCTGCTGAATGGACACCTGCATCGGGTCGAGCCGGTTGGTTCGCCGATAGAACCGGGCCAGTTCCATCCACGTTCCGGCCTTGCCACCACTGGCCTGGATGGCAGCACGAAACTCGCCTTCGGCCACCGCCAGATCATTGTCCTTCTCAGCGATCTGGGCCCGCACCAGATGGGTTTCTGCGGGATCCAGAAAAGCTAATTGTTGCGCCTGCATTGCGGCTTTATCCGTACCTCCGCCCAATATGCTCGGAGCCTGCACATAGAAATCGGCCAGGTCAGCACGAGCTTCCACATTGTTCGGATTCAGCCGGACCGCGGTCTCGAACTCACTCCGCACCTTCTTGGCCAGCCCAGTTGCGAAGAAAAAGCTGGAGTGGTCTGCCTTCTCCCCGTAAGCCCGTCCCAGCCACAGATGGTATTGACTGTTGCCCGGTTCTAGCGCCACTGCTTTTTGGCAGGCGGTAATGCTGGCGTCCCAGTTGGTGAGCGAATAATAAGCTCGGCATAGCAGGTTCTGAGACTCGGCATCATTAGGCGCAGCGGTGATCCTGTTCTGGAGGGTCACTATGGCATCATCCACGCGCCCCGCCGCTAATAACTTGGCGGGAGAAATCTCCGCGACAACGAGGGCAGGCGCCAACATCAGCGCTACCAAAAAGGTCATCTTCCGGATTAGCGGACAAGACATCGGTCTAATGGACCACCCTCACCGCCAGGCCGTTGCGCAAGGATTTGGAATTCAAAGGAGCCAGCGCCACTAAAGCGTTGTCCGGAAGTCCGCCGGTCACCTCCACCTGGGTCAGGTTCGAAATCGAAGTCTGCACATCCCGCCGGCTCAATTCATCGTTCAGGATTTGGTAGACGTAATTCCGGCTGTCCTCCTGATGCACGGCTTCGCGCGGCACCGTCAACACATCGTGGTGCTCAGCCGTAATGATCGTGACCCCTACGTTGACATTAGGAAGCAGCTTGAGATCAGGGTTGTCGACCACACAAGTAGTTTCCCCTACGTTGCGCGTGCCATGCAGTTTGATAAGAGAGGGGATCATGGTCACACTGCTATGCCAAATATGGTCCGGCAACGCATCCCAGGTAACTTCAATCGGCTCTCCTCCCACCAATCGTCCCACGTCGGGTTCATCCACGAAAGCTCTCACGCGAACTTTCGACAAATCTGCTTCCTGCAATACCAGATCACCGGCATTGACATACGCCCCTTGCCGAACCGGCAGCGAATAAACGACGCCGCTAAATGGTGCGCGAACGTTCAACTGGACCAGGGCGTCTTCGGCAGCCTCGTATGCCGCCTGGGCTTCGGATTTCTGAGCTTCGACGCGCGCGATCTCGGGCGAGGAGTAGCGGCCCTTCTGCTTTTGCTCCAATAGCGTTACATCGGCCGTGGTCCGCTGCAGTTGGTCCTCGGCTGCCCTGACCTCGCCGGGTGAGGCGGCGCCATCTTTCAGCAACCGCTGCAGCGCCTCCAGGTTGCGCTGCGCTGTATTTCTCGCGGTCCGTGCCTTGCCTAGATTGGCATCCAGCGTCAATAACTCTTCTTGACTTCCGCCGCTCTGCACCGCGCCCAAATCGGCCTGAGCCGAGCGCATTTGCGCCCATGCACGGGCAGCTGCGCTGCGCGCTTCCACGTCATTCATCTCCAGCAGGAGTTGTCCTTTCTGGACGTGGTCGCCTTCCTTGACCAACAGCGTCTTCACCGTCGTTCCCACCGGAGCATGCGCTTCGAAATTCTCCACCGGCTCTACTTTTCCATTCGTCGAGACTACACTACGGATCGTGGTCCGCTGCGCCACCGCGGTCCGCACCGGCACCACTTCGCCCCGTGACATGAACGATGCAAGCAACACTACTCCCACCACAATGCCCGCCGTCCAAAGCAGCCACCGATGGCGGTTCCAAAAGCCGCTACTGTTACCGGTCCATGACATGGGCTGATTAAAGCTACTGTACCACTGGGTGCTCAATAGATTGTACGCAGGAACCTCATCGGTTAGATGCAGAAACAGTCCCCAGGAACCGCAAAATAACTCCAGATCTCTCAGTACCCAAGTTAGTACAATCGGGTTGGTTACAATTAGGATATGCCCAAACCGCTCCCCTACACCCAGGAACATGCCGAAGCTGGTCTCGCTGCCCGCTTCCCGGAAATCGAGACTTGGCCGAACCAGTTTCCGGGTTACGAAATCGTGGTCGATGACCCTGAGTTCACTTCGGTGTGTCCGAAAACGGGGTTGCCTGACTTCGGCACGCTCACGATCCGTTACATGCCCGATAAACACTGTCTGGAACTGAAATCGCTGAAGCAATACTTGCAGTCCTATCGCAACCTTGGAATCTTCCAGGAAAACATCGTGAACCGTGTGCTGGACGATGTGGTGCGTTGGGCCAAGCCGGTATGGGCCGAAGTCAAAGGCGATTTCCGGCCGCGGGGAGGGATTTCAACGGTAGTGATGGCAAAGTGGCCGCGGCCGAAGCGGAGAAAGTAGCGAAGGCTACTGCCGCAACGAGCGTCCTGCAATTAGCCTCAGGGGTTCAATCTTCTCCAACTCCGCGGTTCGCTCGGCTTTGACGCGACTGATCTCATATGCGTCCTGAAGGTTCAGCCAGAATTGCTCAGTGGTTCTAAACAGCCGCGATAGGCGAAGCGCAGTGTCGACTGTGATTCCACGCTTCTCCAGAACGATATCGTTAATACGAGGCGCTGGTACATGGATGCGTTTCGCCACTTCGTACGCAGACATGCCCATGGGTTTTAAAAACTCCTCGCGCAAAATCTCGCCGGGATGGACGCTCCAGCTCGGCGTACCCTTCCTTGCTATGCTCACCATTTCCTCCCAAGCTGCAATCAAACTCTGTTCTCAGTGATAATCCGTTACTTCCACCTCGTATGCATCATGATCGCGCCAGACAAAACAAATCCTGTACTGGTCGTTGATTCGGATGCTGTGCTGTCCCTGCCGGTTCCCTCGCAGTTTCTCCAGGCGATTCCCAGGAGGGTCTTGAAGATCAAGCAATTCCGCGGCGGCGTCTAGCATCGCCAGTTTTCGTTTCGTGACACTGGAGGGAGGCGATCCTCGAGTCTTGCCGGTGCGCCAAATCTCCTCGGTCGCTCGATTCGCAAAAGTCCGGATCACATCGACCCATAGTAACGCTATACGTTATTAACGTCAATCGTTATTATATCTCTATGGTTGCCGTGGGCAGGTTAGTTGCGGCGGGGAAGCCTGCAATCGATGTCGAGTTATTTTCCCGCCGCGAGAAACTTTGCAATCGTCTCATTCAAGAACTTCTCATCCGCCGGGCTTCCCCCTGCACCCGCAGTGTGGCCCCAAAGCGATGGAATTGGCACCAACGAGACCTTCGGCATGAATGTTGCTTCATAGCGCGCATCTCCGACGGGGAAGTAAAGGTCCGTCTCCGACGGCATGTACAGGAACGGAACCTTGATCGAACGCAGCGCGCGCTCCACATCTCCGCCAAAACCAGGGGTTGCCCCCACATCGTGCCGCTCCCAGGTGCGCATTTGCAGGATCAGGTCATTGGCATCGGCGCCGGGAATAAAGTTCGTGCGAAAGTTGTTCAACACCTGCTCAAAGGTTGTTCCAGGTTTCTCGGTTTCACGCCATAGTTCCCGACGCCACCATTCCTGCGAGAACAACCACGCCGTCCATACCACGGCGAACGCCTCCAGACCTTTGGTGGGAGGAGTCTTGTAATCCCCATTCTGAAATGCGGCGTCGGCGGTGAGCGCGGCGATCTGCCCTTCCAGCCGCACCACTCCGTGGGGATAGGTTTTCGCCGTGCCGCAAGTGGCAACAATGCGGTCGGCGAAGTCCGGATAGCTGACTGCCCACTGGAAAGCCTGCTGCGCACCCATGGAAAAACCAATGATGGCGCGCACGTGAGTAATCTTGAGTTCTTCCGTGAGCAGCCGATGTACCGCCTCCACATTGTCACGGATCGTCATGAGTGGAAAGCGGGGACCATGGAACGGCTCCGGAGTGTTGCTGGGAGAAGACGAATGTCCGTTGCCAAACAGTTCTGTCGCCACCAGGAAAAGTTGCGAAGTATCCAGAGCGTGTCCCGCCCCGCTTACCCACTCATATCCGTGGAAGTCGGCCATGTAATGCGACGGCAGCAGCACCACATTGTCCTTGGCAGCGTTCAGATGCCCATAAGTTCCATACACGACACGCGCCTGTGGCAGGACTACTCCGCCTTCACTCCTAAAGTTTGAAATGATGAACTCATGACGTTCCGAGGGCTGAGGTTTACTACCGGCTGTATCTTGCGCGATGAAAGCTTGCGGAATAAACAACAAATAGGGGAAGAAGCAAGAGCCTGAGTTTTTTCATGTCTGAGAACTTCCTTAGTTCTCAATCTATTTTCCCAGAGACTCCGGGAAGTGCAGCACCATCCGCAACGGCTCCGCCTGCTGGCCGTTGGTGGATTTCAGCACCAACAAACGGCCATCGCTGCCAAAGCCCAGCGGCCGTGCGTCGAGTGTAGTGACCATGGTTGTGCCGCCGAGTTCCATGGTTTCAGGGTTCCGGATCTCCGTCACCATCAATTTCTTGCCGTTGGCAAAGTACAAGCTCTTTCCGTCGTGGCTCCAGGCATGCCAGAAAGCCCCCTCGGAAGAAATCTGCATCTTGGAATGCGCCCCGGGAAAGTCGGTGATGTAGACCTCAATGCGCCCCGACTCGTTCGAAACGTATGCCATCCATTTCCCGTTGGGTGAAACCTCTCCATCCCTCTCGTCGTAGCTCTGATTCAGAAGAGGAACAGGTTTGCCGCCGTCCACCGGCTGAGCATAGATGTCAAACAATGTCTTAGGATCTTGAATACTTACGATCAGGTACTTGCCATCCGGGCTCCACGAGTGGACATAGGCAATGTCTTGAATCTGCGAAGTAATCGGCTGCTCTTCCCCAGTCGCCAGGGTCTTGATTCTCATGCTGCCCTGGGTGCCGATGCTGCTGGTAATTGCGAGCTTGGCTCCGTCGGGCGAGAATGCCGAATAGATAAACCCGCGAACGTTGAACGTCTGCCGCGCCAGGATCTTGCGATCTACGTCGTAAAGCCAGAGGTCCGTGTCTGGTGCGTCAGCTTCCCGTTTGGCGAAGGCAATTTTCTTGGCGTCCGCCGAAATGCTGATTTGCCCGCCGATGCCGCTAATGGTGTCCCCGAATTCCTCGCTCTCTTTTCCCGGCAGCTTCATCCATGCAAATCGGGACTCGCTGGCCTGTTCCGTCCGATACACCAGCGTCCCCGTGGCCGAAACCGAAAAGTCGCCCAGGTCCTTCGGGCCCCAATATTCGACGTTCTCCGCCACTGGAACCGGATTGCCGCTGACCGTCATCGACCTGGGATCGAAGTGCTGGGCCATGAGATTCCGGTCGTGGAGATAAAGCAAATACCCTTGCGCGTAAACTCCATTCGAGGCTTGTTGCACCACCAGCTTCGGCTCGCTCCCGTCCAGCGATCCGGCGTATAGATCTCCCACGGGTGCCGCGACCAGACGCTGCGTAAACAGGAAGTGTTTGCCATCGGGCAGGAATATCGGGTTGCGATGAGTGTGTCCGTTGCCTCCCAGCTTGGTCACTGCTACCGGCGTACCCCCGCTCTCCCCGACTTTGTACAGAGGCTCTTCAATATTCGGCGTAAACACGATCATTCCCGCCAGGCTCCACGCGCCTCCACGGCCGGCCGGCGCATCGCAAATGATTTGTATGGGACCTCCCGCTGCCGCCACGGTGCGCATTTTGCCGTTGGAGAAAAAACCGACCATGTTGCTTTCCGGTGACCAGAAGGGAAACGCGGCGCCCTGGGTTCCTGGAATCAATGCCGCCTTGCCGCTGGTCAGGTCGCGAACCCAGAGTTCGCTGCCATTCGGGGTCGTGGCCGGAATCACCAGCTTCTTGCCATCCGGCGAGATGGCTGCCCCGCCGAAGGAGTTCATACTCATGTCCACTCCGCTGGGCAGGTCAACGTCAACCCGTACGGGTTGCTGCTCCTGGGAGAGACGCCGCGAATAAAGCGCTACGCCGGCCAAACCGGCCAGGGCCAGCACCCAGCCCGCTACTGCGAAAATCGTCCCTAGACGCTTGCGCCCTCGCCGAGCCCCAGCCACCACCGCCGGAACGCCGGCTTTACTCCCCATCTCGGAAATAGCTTCCAGTTGCAGCTTCACGTCATGCGCCGATTGCCAGCGTTGATCCGGATCTTTCGCGAGACAGGTACGAATCAATTTCTCCAATGCCGGCGGCGTCATGGGCTGCACTACGCTGATCGGCTCCGGCTCCTTTTCCAGAATCGCCGCCAGCACTCCTACCTGTGACTTGCCGTCGAACGGGCGTTTGCCAGCTGCCATTTCATAAAGTGCACAGCCGAAGCTAAAGATGTCCGACCGCGCATCCGCCTCTGCCCCTTGCAACACCTCGGGCGCCATGTACTGAAACGTGCCCACGATCAAACCCTTTTGAGTAAGCGGCGTCAGCGGAGAAGTCATCTGAGCCACGTTCATGGTCGGCGTTGACGGCGTCAGCAAACCAACGCTGCCTCCGGACGTAGCCCCCACGGTTTTTCCCTTGGCCAGACCAAAGTCCATGAGCTTCGCTCCCGACTTGGTCAACATGATGTTTCCCGGCTTCAGGTCACGATGAATAATGCCGTGCCGGTGCGCCCGCTCCAGAGCATCCGCCGTCTGGATCGCGATCGTCAGTACTTGGTCAAGAGGCAGCGGCCCTTTCAGCAAACGGAAGGCAAGCGTCTCGCCCTCCAGATACTCCATCACCAGGTAATCAATGCCGTCCTGATGACCAACGTCAAAAAGCGTGCAGATATGCGCATGCTGCAACGACGAAATAGCACGGGCCTCGCGCTCAAACCGAGCTTTCAAGTCAGGGTCGGCCTGCAATTGCGGAGGAAGAACTTTGATGGCAACATCGCGGCCGAGGCGTGAGTCGTGTGCACGGTAGACTTCACCCATGCCACCCGCACCCAGGGGCGATTGAATCTCGTACGGTCCAAGTTTAGTTCCAGCGGTTAGCGCCATGCAGCGCGAATTATACCGGACAAGCGCGTAAATCCGTTCCTAACCCGCAAGCTGGCGAATCATGCGGCTGCGACGGCTCTCAATTATTTTGCCTACAACTTCATTAAGATTCACCGTACACTGCGTATGAGTCCGGCGATGGCGGCTGGTGTCACAGATCGACTGTGGAGCGTAGAAGACCTCGTTGCCCTCTGGGAAGCCTACGAGCAGCGGAGGGCGGAAAGCGCCGCGTAGGTGAAATCAATCGGCAAACGTGTTCTAGTTGTCCTAGGCTCGTCTCTGTTCGGCTCTACATTATGGCTTACGAGTTTTGCTGCCGTGATTGTCGGAACCGGCAATTTACCTAAAGACATCGGCCCTGTTGATGAGGTATTTGTGATGGGTGGCGGGTTCATCTTGGCCGGTACGTTGGGCATAGCATGTGCGGTTTATGTACTTCGTCGATTTCACTCATGGGCAATTTCAAAGTAGCCCTACCTGCCTCTACCGCCAATACGCCTTTCGCTACAATTGCTCTCATGCCGATCCCGACCGCGATCCGGGGACACAAATACATCCTCCTCACCACCTTCCGCAAGGACGGCACCGCCGTACCTACTCCCGTCTGGTTCGGCGAAGAAGATGACAAGCTTTACGTGGTGACCCGTGCCGACGCTGGAAAGGCCAAGCGTATCCGCAACAACTCGCAGGTTCGCATCGCTCCCTGCACCATCCGCGGCAAAGTTACCGGACCCGAATTTTCTGCCTCCGCCCGTATCCTGCCCGCCGCAGACTGGCCCCACGCCCGCCAGATCGTCAACCGGAAATACTGGATGGCCCGGCTTTCCATCGCGAGAAAGAAAAACGTCTACTTGGAAATCTCCGGGATCGCATGAGTTCGGTTCAGCGGATGCCACGAACCGTCCATGCTCGGGCGGGCAACTCAATGGTGCCGTCCAAGCCGGTGGGGAGGCGCTCACGCAGCCGCTCGCGAATTGCGTTCTGGACACGCTCGTCGCGGCCCGCCAGATAGTTGGGAGCGGACCCTTGTCCGGTCAGAAATGGTTGCCAGTAGTCAGCAAAATCCACAAAGCGCGTGGTAACGTCGAGCGCGCGAGTGGTGACGTGTTCAACGCTGGCTCCCTTAAACAGTTTTCGCAACGCTTCGGGATTGCAAAGAGGGAAGCGGCGCGCCTGATCGTATGCCAACGCCTCGGGATCCATGGCTGCCGCCGCATCCCAGAACTCCCGCAGGAAGCGTGCTCCCTCCGCATAGTCCCAGACGTAGATGGCGATTTCACCCCCTGGCACCGTAACCCGGCGCATTTCCTGCACTGCCAGTTCTGGCTCCGGAACGTAATTCAATCCCAACCCACAGACCGAAACTTCGAAACTGGCTTCAGCAAAAGGCAGAGCCCGCGCATCGCCGGTTTCGAAGCTAACGCCAGAGCGGGTCCGATGCGCGCGGGCAAACTCAATCTGTTGGGCAGACGCATCCACACCGGAGACCCGAAGTGGTGCGCAGCCATCCACAATGGCTTCGGTGAGCACACCGCTTCCGCAGCAAACGTCCAGCCAGCGCAACTTCGCGGGCAGACCCAACCAACTGAGAAATTCATCCGCGATCAACTTGCTCCAGCGCCCCATCCACTGGTCGTAAGCTGCTCCAGATGTCCATTTGTCCATATTCAGTTGATAGCTTTTTGAATCCACCGGACGCAAAGTGTTCGCGAGAGCGCAGGATACTTCTTATACACCTGATGCCAGAAGGCGATAAAGTCAGATTTCCTGGCTCGTGGGAATCACATGGAGAGGACTTTGACCCTTCGCTGTATCAACTGGCCGCACCGGACCGGGCGTGGTCACCGTGCGGGCCGCGAGTTGCTCCGCCAGATGGTCGTGTTTACCTTTACCCACCTTCCTACCGCCCACTGGCTCTTTGAGTGTCGGCAATAGGCCCACCGCCTGGTTTCTTCCCGCCTTCTTGGCCTGGTAGAGAGCTTCATCCGCCAAACGCAGCACCTCGGTGTAGGCGACTGCCTCGGCATCATTTTCATACCACGGGAACACCGCCCAGCCGATCGAGCACGTACAAGGAATGCTCACGCACCCCTCCAACTCAAACGGTTCCTGTCCCACAAAACTCAATACTCGCTTGGCCAGCGTCGTCGAGTCTTCACGGTCGGTATAGCGTGAGACCACGAGAAACTCATCTCCGCCCCAGCGGATGAGTGCATCCGAGTGGCGAATCGCAGAACTGAGGCGGCGCGCCATCTCCACCAGCATCTTGTCGCCTACGTCATGTCCGTAACGGTCGTTCACCTGCTTGAAGGAATCGGTGTCCACTATATAGAAAACCAGATCGCGATTCCGTTTCCCCGATGGGACTGTCGAAGGATATGCGGCCACTACTGAGTACGAGCGCACCACCTGCCGCACGTCGCCGTCAATCGTGGCATTCAGAAAACGGCGGTTTCTCGCCCCAGTCAACACATCGGTAAGCGAATCTTCCCGTAACTCCCGGTTGGCCCGCGCCAGTTCTTTGTCCAGGCGATGTTGCTTGATCCATGCCATCGTACCCAAAATCATCATTGTGATCAGCGTCAACAGCAGCCGAAAGCTGCGCACCGGCCCCGGCGCCGGACTGTAGTAGAGAGCCCATCCCGCCATCGCCGGCAAGGAGAGAATTGTCACTACGGCCAGTCCTGACATCCAAAGATCTCGCTTATCCTGGTCGGTCTTCGCAGGTTCGGCGCGCAGCGTCTGTCCCCGCGCCACCAGTCCCACGCGTGCGAACCACGCCATGGCCAACAGCAGCGGTGGATCGTACAAGCTGCCGGTGTAATACTTTCCGAAATCGATGGCGAGACTGGAAGCCACAGAAGCTGACGCATACACTAATCCTGCCGCGAACAGAGTTCCGTAAACCACTCTCCAGCCGCCCGTACTGCGCAACCAGGTCGCCCCCGCACACACCAGAAAAACGAAATGTTCCAGAAAAAACACCACATCGAAACTGCGGCCGTAAGCCGCCTGGTCCGGCCACACAAACTGCCAGGGGATCACCACGAAAAGATAAAGATACAGCCACCACGTCACCAACAACGCGAAGTCCAGTCCACCCAGGTTGCTGGTTTGTTCGTCGCGCTCAACATGGGGTTGCAGCGCAAGTGCGCTCATGAAAGGCACCAGGTGCAGGATGAGAATCACATCTCCAATGAAAGGATTGGGGACCTCCTGCCTCATCACCACTTCAAAGTAGGTCCATAGTCCTTGCGCCACGAACCACAGTGCGCATCCCAGCGACATCAGCCGCCAGAACAGCCGGCTGCGCGCGTCGGCTGCGCGCGTATTAGCAAGGAAGCAGCCCAGCACTATCGCCAGCAGCACACACTGGGAGATGTTGCCGATGACAGTGAGCCGGTAGCCGCGCGGGATAACGAAACATAGAACCGCATCAAAGAAGACAAGGGCGCAAATCAGCCACCAACACTTGTCCCGCGGCATGGAAACAACATCCACGACTGTGATTTTAGGCCTACCCTCGGCGTCAGGAATGTTACCGAGGTCATCCCCGCTTGCCCCGATTAGGAATGTACAACGGGTTGGGAATGTCAGACCTTATGCGGAAAGCTTGGATAAAGGCGCCGTTCCGAACTGCCGTTCAGATTGCGACTGGCCCTCGCTGATTTCGGGATCCATTTCGCGACTCAGCCGCGTGGTCCAAATCAGTCCTGCTACCACTGTAACAATTCCGAATAATAACCATCCTTCCATTAACAATTTAAGCCAATGCATGAATCCCCCAGAATCTTTTAAACAACCGTTCGGCGCAGATTATAGGGCAAATCCATGGTAATGGGAACCATGCAAATGTTTTCCTATAAATTGCAAGTGCAGGAACCCTGCGGCCTATCCTTTCTGGGGATGGCAGCGTCTATCCTCATGATGCATGACAACTGTTCTTGAAGTGAGGCAGTGCTGGAGCGTTATTCTTCGCGGACTTTGCGAAGCCTTGGCGCGCTTTGCGGTCAAAAGCTCTTGCCTGATCAGATGCGAAGGAAAACCGGGAAACTTCCCCGCGCAAGCGCCGGAACTGAACTCGTTCTCCTCACGTATCATAGAGTTAGAAGCATGAGTTAGAACCATGCGGGTGCTTTTCGAAATCTTCGCTCAGACCCTCCGCACCTTGTGGGCCCACAAGTTACGCTCCTTCCTTACCATGTTCGGGATCGCCTGGGGAGTAGGTTCGCTGCTCTTGTTGGTGGGATTAGGCGAAGGCTTCCGCTCCGGCAACCGTAAGCAATTCGACGAAATCGGCGAGAACGTATTGTTTATTTTCGGCGGCCGCGCTCCGGCCATGAATGGCAGCTTCACCAGCCTGCGCCAGTATTACCTCACCTACAAGGACTACCAGGACGTTCGCGACGAATGTCCCGACGTCGGTTTGGTCGTCCCCATCATTGCCCGTGATGACATTCGCGCCGTCAGCGACTTCTACCAGAGCAGCGGACGCCTTATGGGCGTGCCATCAGAATTCAGCCGGGTCCGCTACATGCCCATGAACGAAGGCCGCTGGATCAACGATCTCGACGACTCCCAACAGCGCCTTGTCGTGGTACTCGGAGACGAAGCTCGCAAGAATCTGTTTCCTGGACGCCCCGCCCTGGGCAACACCATTCTTCTCGGTGGCATCCGTTTTCAGGTGATCGGAACCGCGAAACGCATTGGCCATGGCGACAACAACACCATGAACCTGCGGATCTTCGTCCCCTTCCACACCATGCAGAACAATTTCCGTCCGCTGAATGTCGGGGAAATCGACAATGCCATCTCCTTCCTTAACTATCAGCCCAAAGTCCGGGAGCTGAATGAAGTGGCCAAACTTGAAGTTCACAAGGTCATCGCCCGTAATCATGGCTTCGACTATCGCAACACCGATTCGTTCGATGAATGGGACACTGTCCGCACCTCCGATCAAGTCGGCAAGATTTTCGATGCCATGAACATGTTTCTCGGCAGCGTCGGCCTGGTCACTCTGGCATTGGGCGCCATCGGCATCATCAACATCATGCTGGTCGCGGTCGCCGATCGCACTCGCGAAATCGGCCTGCGCAAAGCCCTGGGCGCAACCAATCGCAGCATCATGTTTCAATTCTTCGTGGAAGGAGCTTTTCTCACCCTGTTGAGCGGAGGCATAGGCATGGGTGGTGCAGCTGCCCTGATGACCGCGCTCTCCACCTTGCCTTCGCCTCCGGGTTGGGACACGCCGAAGATCGTCCCGGTAACGGCAGCTCTGGCCATTGGTTCACTCGCCTTTGCCGGCGTCGTCGCCGGCCTCTATCCCGCGCGCAAAGCCGCCATGCTGCAACCCGTCGAAGCCTTGAGGAGGGAATAGTGAAGCGCGATCTGCTGGAACAAGCCTACAGCGCCATGCGTCACGATCTCCGCAAGACCGTGCTCACCATGCTGGGCATGGCTTGGGGAATTGCCACGGTCGTCTTGTTGCTGGCTTACGGCGACGGCTTCGGCCGCGCCATTGAAAACATCTTCCACAGTTTCGGCGCGACCGCGGTCGGCGTGTTTCCCAACCGTACCTCCGAACAAGCCGGAGGCAACAAGGCCGGCGTAGAAGTCCGCTTCACCAACGATGACGTCGAACTCCTGCGCAACGTCGTGCCGCTGGTTCGTCATATTTCTCGCGAATCCGACAAACAAGGCAAAGTCCAGTACGGCGCACGTACCTTCAGCTTTCCGGTCATGGGCATCGATCCCAACATCTACGACATCTGGAATCTCCACGTAGCCGAAGGCCGCTTCCTCAACGATCAGGACAATCTCAGCCACGGCCTCTATGCCGTCATCGGCTCCGAAGCCAAAGACAAACTGTTTTCCGGCCTGCCCGCTGTCGGCGAGTCGATCCGCGTGGACGGCGTTACCTTCCAGGTAATCGGCGTGCTGGAAGCCCGCATGCAAGAGGGCGACGACGATGACAACCGCGTCATCTATCTTCCCTATAACTCCATGGATGTATTGCAGGATACCCACTTCCTCGGCGGAATCTGGCTGTCGTCCGAAGGCGTCGATCACGACAAGTTGACCAAGACCATCCGCGAATCACTCGCCCTGGCCCACAACTACAAACCTACCGACGAGCGCGCCGTCTTTCTCTTCGACGCCGCCAAGCAACTCGATCAGTTCAACATCATCAGCATGGGACTGAAGATTCTGCTGGGATTCATTGGCACCATCACGCTGGGCATCGGCGGAATCGGACTGATGAACATCATGCTGGTCTCAGTCACCCAGCGCACCCGCGAAATCGGCGTCGAGAAGGCCCTCGGCGCCCGCAAGCGCGACATCATGTTTCAATTCCTGGCGGAAGCGCTGGTCATTACCGCCGTGGGTGGCGTATTCGGTATCCTGCTTTCGTATGCGATTTCCTTGTCGGTGGGAACTCTGACTCTCTACAGCGCGCTCGCTCAGCACGCCTCAGCGGGAGACATTACGATATTAGTTGCGCCCAAGACCCTGGTCATCGCCACTACGATTCTAGCCATAGTGGGCATCGCCAGCGGAATGTTCCCAGCCATGCGCGCCGCGAACTTGGATCCCATTGAAGCCCTGCGCTACGAATAAGTGCTCTACAACTTAATACTCTCCCGAAACTCCGGCCCCTGCCGCACCTTCGTCAACTGCTCAAATCCATAAGCGATCTTCAACAACGTCCCCTCACTCCAAGCCCGCCCAAAGAACGAAACTCCCACCGGCAAACCAAATATGAATCCTGCTGGCACTGTAATATCCGGATACCCCGCCACCGCCGCCGCATTCGAGCTGCCACCATTCGAGCAGTCTCCGTTAATCCAATCGGTAAACCAGGCCGGCCCTGCCGTCGGCGCCATAATCGCATCCAGCTTGAACTGGTCCATCACCGCGTCTATTCCCTCCGTGCGAGAAAGCTTCAGGTCTTTCTCTAACGCATCCGTATACTCCTTGCTTGTAAGCGGCCCCTTGGCTTCCGCCTTAATAAAAATGTCCTGATCGAAATAAGGCATCTCTTTGCTCTTGTTTTGATTATTGAAATCGATAATCTCCTTCAACGATCCCGGCGCTCCCGGCCGCGCCGCCAGATAAGCGTTGAGATCAGCCTTCAACTCGTACAGCAAAACCATGAACTCCGACTCGCCAAACTTCCCATGCGATGGCAGGTCAGCCGGATCCACCACCTCTGCTCCCGCCCCCTTGATCTCCGCGACCAATTCATTCATCAACGCGTCCACCGGATCGCTAAACCCAAAATACTTTCGCGCTACACCAATACGCGCACCCTTCAACCCGTTAGGATCCAGGAACTTTGTGTAATCCGCCGCACCTTTGCCTGCACTCGCCGCTGTGACACTGTCCCGCGTATCCACTCCCGCCATCACCCCCAGCAGGATCGCCGCATCGCGCACCGTCCGCGCCATCGGCCCAGCCGTGTCCTGGCTATGCGAAATAGGAATAATTCCCGCGCGGCTCACCAGCCCCACCGTCGGCTTGATTCCCACTAACCCATTCGCCGACGCTGGACACACCACCGAGCCGTCCGTCTCCGTGCCCACTGCCACCGCGCACAGGTTCGCCGCCGTCGACGCGCCCGACCCCGAACTCGATCCGCAAGGATTCCGGTCAAGCGCATAAGGATTCTTGGTCTGCCCGCCGCGTCCGCTCCATCCGCTGCTCGAATGCGACGACCGAATATTCGCCCACTCGCTCAGATTCGTCTTCCCCAGGATGACCGCTCCCGCATCACGCAATCGCTGTGCCACAAACGAATCGCGAACCGGCTTCGACCCCAGCAACGCCAGCGACCCCGCCGTCGTCTGCATACGGTCCGCAGTATCAATGTTGTCTTTGATCAGCGCCGGAATCCCGTGCATCGGCCCGCGCACATGCTTCTGTGCCCGCTCTTTGTCGAGCCCATCCGCGATCGCCAGCGCATCCGGATTCAACTCAATCACACTCGCCAGCGCCGGCCCATGCTTGTCGATCTCGTCGATGCGATCGAGATACTTCTGCGTGATCGAGCTCGCCGTGTATTTTCCCGAAGCCATTCCCGCCTGCAAATCGGCAATCATAACTTCATCCAGCTCAAACGACTTCGGCCGAGCCTGCGGTGCCGGGGACATCACCATCTCCCGCGCGCCAGCCAACGCTGGCAGTGCAGCAGCACTTGCACCTGTCAATAAGCTTGTCTGTAGAAAGCGCCTGCGTTGGGGCAACAGAGGATTGTTCAAGAGACTTCTCCTGATTGGAATTCCGCAAGAAACGGCATTATAGGCGATTCACCCAAGTCGGATGTTAATTCGGATGTTAAGTTGCGTAAGTGTCGGCGGGATGTTCTCTGTGTGCCTCTGTGCTCTCTGTGGTTACGCCTTTGAAGCGAGGCCTTCGTGAAACTTCGTGTCCTTCGTGGTTGATTGATTGTTCAGTCCGCACAAAAAAGGGGAAGCGCTATAGCGGGGATCACCAACCATCGCCCGGCCAGTGGCGTTGAACGCTGTTAATTCGACGTGTCGACGTCAGGACTGCTTCGTTTCCAGCTTCTTTCGAATCCGGCGCAGTTCTATGAAATTCAGGGCGGTCATCGTACAAAGCACGCTGCCGAACATGATCATCACAATGCTGTCCATTGAAGCGGGCTCCTCCCCCGCAGGCATTCACCCAAGGGAAAACTTCTCCAGCAAAATATAACCTAAACCCGCCCCCGCACTGTTGGCGTTCTAGTTACGCAACCTATATGGGCTCGTGGTCTTCTCCGCGTCCTCGGCGGCTGTTCTCTACGAACTCTGCGATGGAGGCTCTTTCCATGCCCAGGCAACGAACCACATGGGTTATGCTTCAAAATAGATATCCGGCGGGTATAATAAACGTATTCATGCCCAAGTATTCCATAGTGGTTCCCCTGCACGATGAGCAGGAGAACGTAACCGACCTCTACGACCGCCTCAAAGCCGTCATGGAGATCAGCGGCGAGACTTTCGAATTGGTCTTCGTCGACGACGGCTCCCGTGACCGCACGTTCAACCTGCTGCGTGAAATTGCCGCCATCGACAGCCGCGTGACCGTGGTCCGCCTCCGCCGCAACTTTGGCCAAACGTCAGCCTTGGCTGCCGGTTTCGACCACACTCGTGGCGAATACATCATCGCCATGGACGGCGACCTCCAGCACGACCCTGCCGACATCCCGCTGTTTTTGGAAAAGATCGCCGAGGGTTAC
This sequence comes from Terriglobales bacterium, assembly GCA_035484735.1. Taxonomy (GTDB): domain Bacteria; phylum Acidobacteriota; class Terriglobia; order Terriglobales; family Acidobacteriaceae; genus JABCZH01. Next base: position 107,703 of record DATHOQ010000042.1, read on the forward strand.
GACATCGTCAGCGGCTGGCGCAAAGTCCGTATCGACAATCTCTGGATGCGCCGCATCCCCTCGCGTTGCGCCAACTGGCTCATGGCCAAACTCAGCGGCGTCGATATCCACGACTTCGGCACCACCTTCAAAGCCTATCGCCGCAGCATTCTGGAGCAAGTTCCGCTCTACGGCGAGTTGCATCGTTTCATTCCCGCGCTGGCTTCCGCCTATGGGGCGTCCATCTGCGAGGTTCCCATCCGCAACGTAATGCGCGAGCGCGGAGCATCGCATTACGGCATCTCTCGGACGTTTAGAGTCTTCTTCGATCTCATCACCATTCGCTTCTTGCTGAAGTATCTCTCGCGCCCGCTGCACTTCTTCGGCACGGTCGGCATGATGAGCATCTTCTCCGGAGGCGGCGTCGCCCTCTGGCTGATGCTCGACAAGCTCTTCAATCACTCCGACACCATGGCCCAGCACGGCCCACTAATGATTTTCGCCGCCGTGCTTTTACTCGCCGGCCTCAACATGCTGGCCGTCGGTCTTCTGGGCGAGATGCAGGTCCGCCACTACCACGAACCCACCCGCCGCGCCCCCTATTTTGTGGATCGCGTCCTACGCGCCCAAAGCAGCGAAGAACACACCGTCTCGGAATAACTGTTCACGTGAGAGATGCGCCCTTGCCACCACCGATAACTTGGTGAATGCCATGAAACATGAACTAGGAACTGTAATAGCTCGTCGGGATTACTTTTCGGCGCGAAATGAAAGCGCAACCCCTATTGTAGAGTTGGAAATAGGCATGCCTGCCAAGTCCCCGCACGCCGACGATGAATACATGTGTTCCTTCCGCCTTAAGGCTCCCGGATCGGAGCGAACCGAAACCGTCTATGGAATGGACGAACTTCAGGCACTCCAGTTGGCGCTCGGATATGCGGAGGCCAAGCTTAAAGCTTTAAGCAGTTCAGCGGATTTGCACCTGCATTGGGTAGGCGGCAAGGACGGAGATTTGGGCATCCGAATCCCCGCATTCTCTAACTGACAAAAGGCGTTTAGGCGCGGGCGTCCTCGCCTGTGCAACCGAGCGAAGCTGGGTGGATTACTTCCCGAACGCTTCCTTATTCACCACATAAGGCATCTTGGTCAAATCCCCACCATAATTTCCTTCGAGCACGTCAATCAGTCCTTGCACCGCGCGCCCCGCCATGCCCTTATTCGGATCAGTCGACAGCCGCGTAATCTGTGCCGCGCTGGCAAAGTGCGGCAGCAACCGGCAACGGTCTTCAATCGCCGGATCGCGCAACGGCGAATCCGCGGGCAGCGGCTCTCTCTCGTACACATCCAGTGCCGCCCCCGCAATCCAGTTCTCCCGCAATGCCTTGGCCACTGCCACTTCGTCCACCACCGGCCCTCTCGACGTATTCACCAGATAAGCCGTCGGCTTCATCATGCGCAACGTCTTCTCATTGAACAAATGATAAGTTGGAGTAGTGCTCTCGCCTTCACGCAGCAGCGGCACATGTACACTAACAAAATCCGCCTGCGTCAACGCCTCATCGAGCGTCACATACTTAATCCAGGTTTTCTCTTTCTGAATCCCCCGCGCCTGCCGTAGATCCATCACTTCCTGTATGCCCTTCACATACTCATGATTCTGATAAGCCGGGTCGTAACACAGAATATTCATGTCGAACCCGGAGCACTTCTTAATCAGCGCCAGCCCAATGCGTCCCGTACCAATCACGGCGATAGTCTTGCCGGTAACTTCATCACCCAGGAAGGGAAGATAAGGATGCCAATATCCCCACTTGTTTTCGCGCGTCAGATGCTCCGCCGGCCACATCTTTCTCGCCAGCGATGCCAACAGAAAGAAAGCAAACTCAGCCGTGGCCTCGGTCAGCACGTCCGCAGTGTTGGTGAACGGAACTTTGTAGCGATTGGCATCAGCCCGGTTGATATTGTCAAAACCCACCGCATACTGCGCCACGACTTTCAGAGTGCCCTTACCGGCTTCGAAAATCTCCGCATCGATAGGATCGCGCAGGGTGGTAATCAGCCCGTCAATCCCCGACTTCACCTTCTCAACGATCAAGCTCTTCGGCGGCGGCTCGGGCTTCGGATACACCTCAACTTCATATCCGCGCTTGCGCAGCAGTTCAATCGACTCCCCAATATCACACGTAGCAAAAACCCGGAATTTCTTGCTCATAATTGTCTTCGTTTGATTTTGATCCGTGTAAATCCGTGGCCGCGTTTTCTCTGTGTTCCCTGTGCCCTCTGTGGTTAATTCCTAACCCGCGTTCATCGAAAAGCTGCGCCTAAAGATTCTTCTTAGTCCACTCATCCACTCGCGCCAGCACTTTATTCAGATTCTCCAAAGAATTGGCCACGCTGAAACGCAAATAGCCCTCACCATAATCTCCAAATGCCGTTCCCGAAAGACAAGCCACGCCCGCCTGTTCCAGCAACGCATCCGCCAGCTTTTTCGACTTCCATCCCGTCTTCGTGATATTGGGGAACACGTAAAACGCGCCTTTCGGCAGCCGGCAAGAGAATCCCTTGATCTTGTTCAATCCCGCCACAAACGCATCCCGCCGCCGCTGAAACTCGACCCGCATCTTTTCCACCGACGTCTGGTCTCCCTGAATCGCCTCGATTCCCGCAATCTGTGTAAAGCTCGCCGTGCAGGAATTCGAATTCGTATTCAGTCGCGCGATCTGCGCCGCCAGGTCGGCCCGCATCACGCCATACCCCATGCGCCATCCTGTCATCGCCCAGGTCTTCGAAAATCCATCCAGCAGGATCGTCCGCTCCTTGAATCCCGGAACCGACATAATCGAATGGTGCTCGCCCTCAAAGATCAGCCGGCTATAAATCTCATCCGAAAGCACCATAATATTGCGGTCGCCAATCGCCTCCGCGATCCCCTCGACATCCTGCTTGCTCATCACGCCGCCCGTAGGATTTTGGGGTGAATTAATAATGATCAGCCGGGTGCGGTCCGTGATCAGCGCTTTCAATTCCTTCACGTCCAAACCGAAATCCCGCTCCTCATGCAGACGAATCGGCACTGCCTTGGCCCCGGCGTAATTGATCATCGACTCATAAATCGGAAATCCTGGGTTGGGATAAATGACCTCATCTCCCACATCAGCCAATGCCAACAATGTAAAGAAAATAATAGGCTTGCCGCCGGGGACAACGACCACCTCATCCGCCGTGACTTTCACTCCCCGCGACCGCGAAACCTCTTCCGCAATCGCCTGCCGCAACTCCGGCAACCCAGCCGATGGCCCATAGTGCGTCCAGCCCTTGCGTAGGGCATCGATGCCGGCGTCAACCACATTCTTAGGCGTATCGAAATCAGGCTCGCCAATTTCCAGGTGGACAATGTCCTTGCCTTGGCGCTCGAGAGCCTTCGCCTTGTTCAGAACTTCAAAAGCAGTCTCCGTGCCCAGGCGCGACATCCGCTGGGCCAGCTTCAATTCGTATTGCGTAGAGGTTTCCATAGTCGTAAGCGACATATTATATCCCTCGATGATCCAAGTGGCGCGGGCACCCTCGCCCGCGAAAGGATTTTCTCTGTGAACCGCAGCCTGCCCTGCGCGAAGTCGAAGGTGCCCTCTGTGGTTCAAGTCTCTTGTAGATTGCGAAAACTGATCCTCGCTAACACGGATCCTCACCAACGAAGACCGATCTCTCGCGTATCATTGTCCCACATGTTTTCCCGCCGCACCGACTGGAAGCTCACGCCCAACCGCTTCACTCAGGCGCAACACGAGTTGCACGTCGCCGGCAGGGAAGTCCTCGACCTCAGCATTTCCAATCCCACTCGCGCCGGATTCGACTACGACCGCCAAGCCATCCTGCGCGCTTTCAGCAATCCCGCTGCGCTCGACTACGATCCCCAACCCAAAGGCCTGCTCAGCGCCCGCCAGGCGGTCGCCGAATACTACCGCCACCGCGGCAAGGTCAATCCCGAATCTCTCGTGCTCACCACCAGCACCAGCGAAGGCTACTCCTTCGTTTTCCGCTTGCTGTGTAATCCCGAGGACGAAATCCTGGTCCCGAAACCCAGCTACCCGTTGTTCGAATTTCTAGCCGACTTACAGGACGTCAAACTCGTCCCCTACCCGCTGCTCTACGATCACGGCTGGCAGATCGATTTCACCACGCTCGAGAAAGCCGTGACCTCGCGCACCCGCGCTATCGTGCTGGTGCACCCTAATAATCCCACCGGCTCCTATGTGAGTGAAGCAGAGCGCGCGGCCCTGAACAAATTCTGCCGCGAGCACAATCTAGCCATCATCGGCGACGAAGTCTTTCTCGACTACGCGCACGATGGCTCACTGCCAGCGTCCTTCGCCAGCAACGCCGAGGTCCTCACCTTCACCCTAAGCGGCATTTCAAAGATCTCCGCCTTGCCGCAAATGAAACTAGCCTGGATCGCCGCCAGCGGCCCCGCCGACCAGCTGCAACCCGCCCTGTCCCGTCTCGAAATCATTGCCGATACTTTTCTCTCGCTGAATGCTCCCGTGCAACTGGCCGCATCCACATTGATCGACCAGCGCCACAGCATTCAACCCCAACTCCTCGACCGTGTCCGCGCCAATCTATCCGAACTCGACCGCCAACTCTCCCAACAAAAAGCCTGCCAGCGCCTAGCCGTCGAAGGCGGATGGTACGCCATACTCCGCGTCCCCGCCACCCAATCCGATGAAGACTTAGCCATCGAGTTACTGCAAAAGGCCGGCGTCCTAGTCCACCCCGGCCACTTCTACGACTTCCCCCGCGACGGCTACCTGGTCCTAAGCCTGATTACCCAACCCGGCCAATTCCGCGAAGGCATCGAGAGAATACTGAAACTCCTGGCCATGTAAGACCAGCGACGCTTAATCTGCGCTCATCTGCGGGGATCTGCGGCCGTAAAACCTGACACATTTTCCCCTTGCCTAATCCCCGCCTCCCGTCGTAATATGCACCCCGTGCTGGGCAGCCCTTCCCGAAGGGTTTGCCGGTTCCATGAACCAAGTCCCCTGGCCTGACTCCGGCACTGTTTCCTCTTTGCTACTCCGTCATAGAGAGGATCAATGTTCTGGAAAATGATACTAGGCGTTTCGACAGCGTGGCTGGTGCTTCCTGCGGTAGCGTGGATACTGGTTCATCAGGTGCTGCGGCTCCTTCGGTCGCCTTCTTCGCAGAATCGAACCGTGTAGCGATAGTCGGCAACGCTAGTGTGGGGCGGACGCCCTCGTCCGCCGCTCTTGACTTTGCCGCCAACCATCCCAAACGCCCTTGACCGCCCGCCACCCGCAGAGGATAATCCTCGCTACTCGGCCTGCCGCAATCCCCCTGCGGCGCGGAGTCGAGCAGGTTTCCGGTTCATTCAGTTTCGCAATTCGATTGGCGATATCGCCGTGGAGAACTGTCATGACAAGATTTGACCAGCGGATGCGGCTACTCGGCCTATGTGTGCTCGCGGTAGCAATGTCAATTTCTGCTCCAGCCCAAACTTATACCGAACTCTTGAGCTTCAATGGAGACAATGCTGCCGGTCCCGAGACTCCTCTGACTCAGGGCTTCGACGGAAGTCTTTACGGAACGACCTATTACGGAGGCACCGGAACCTGCTTCGACGGCAAAGGCATAGGCTGTGGCGTTGTGTTTAAGATCACCCGTAACGGCGAATTCAGGGTCGTTTACAACTTTCAATCCAGCGATAACGTTATTTATCCCGATAACGATCTAGTTCTTGGTGAGGACGGCAATTTATACGGGGCCAATCAACGCTACGACACTATTTTCAAAATCACGCCCACTGGTAGTCTCACGATACTGCACACATTCACAAGCGGTCCTGGCGGTGCTGGTCTATACGGCGGGCTGACTTTAGGCACGGACGGAAACTTTTACGGAACAACAATAGGCGGAGGCGCACCCTCCCAATTCTGCCCCTCCGGCTGCGGCACCGTCTACAAGATGACACCTGCGGGGGCAGTGACGACGCTCTACAGCTTTTGCCCGCAAAACTATTGTCCTGACGGCGAGGCTCCGGAGGGCACACTGGCCGAAGGAACCGACGGGAACTTTTATGGAACAGCCCTCGACGGCGGTCTGTACAAGCAGGGGACGATCTTCAAAATAACGCCAAACGGTGTCTTTACACTGCTGTATACGTATGACACACCCTACACCGATCTATACCCGGGGCTGATGCTCGCGACCAATGGCAACTTCTACGGAGTAAGTAGCCAGGGGCTTTATCAGATTACCCGGAAAGGGATTTATACGGCGTTGCCGAACCCCGGCAATGTGCCGCTACTTCCGATTCAAGGCAACGATGGGAATTTCTACGGGATCACAGAGGAGGGCGGAAATCGGATGGGAAACATTTTCGAAATGCCTCCGGCCGGTAACCCTTCAACACTCTATAGCTTTGTCGGATTTCCGACTGACGGATCTTACCCATTTGCCGATCTCGTCCAGGCCACTAATGGAACTTTCTATGGCACCACTTTCTCAGGAGGCAGTTCCACCTGCAACTATTACGTCCCCGGCTGCGGCACGATTTTCAGCGAGGATGTCGGCCTCGCTCCCTTCGTCGCCTTCGTGCGCAGCGCAGGGAAAGTTGGCCAGCGCTTCGGCCTCCTCGGCCAAGGATTCACAGGAACCACCAGCGTCTCCCTCAACGGAACTTCGGCAAGTTTCACCATCAAATCCGATACTTTGATTGTGGCCACAGTTCCAGCCGGCGCGACCACAGGATACGTAACCGTAACCACGCCCAGCGGCACGCTGACCAGCAACGTGCAGTTCCACGTGATCCCGTAGCGAGCCAAGTTATAGAGCAAGCTACAATACGCCGAGAACGTTTTGTCCAGCGAACCACCCATATCGCAAGCGGACGCCGAATCTCTGGCGCGCGAATTGCTGTCCGCGCATGAGACGGGACAGATGATTCCCGTCCTGCCATCCGCGCGCCCCGGTTTCGATCTCAACACCGCCTACGAAGTCGAAGCAACCCTCAAACGATTTCGCGAAGCCGCTGGACACCGAGCCATCGGCCGCAAGGTAGGTTATGCCAACAAGGCCATGTGGCGAGTGCTCAAACTTGAAACCCTGGTTTGGGCTCACATGTATGACGACACCGTCCACCACAGTGAAAGCAATTCCGCCACATTATCGCTGGCACATTATCGCTCGCTCAAGATTGAGCCCGAAATAGTTTTCGGCCTGAAACGCCCAATCACCGCCGAAGGCCTCGACGCTACCGCTGCCCTCGAATCCACCGAATGGCTAGCCATGGGATTCGAAATCATCGATTGCCCATTTCCCAATTGGCAATTTCAGCCCAGTGATTTCGTCGCCTCTTTCGGACTTCATGTCGCACTCGTAATTGGCGAGAAGACGCAGATAAAGCCGGAATTGATCCCCAAGCTCGTGGACGAGTTGCCACGGTTCAAGGTACGAATGTCGAAGAACGGCGAGTTCGTAGAAGAAGGATCCGGCAGGAACTCATTGCGCAGCCCAGCATCGTGTCTAGCGGAACTCAGCACCGCCGTCCTGCGGCGGTTTCCATCCCAACCTTTAAATACCGGGGAAATCGTCAGCTCCGGCACCCTCACCGCCGGACACCCAACCGGCAAAGGCGACCTCTGGAAAGTCGACGTCGAAGGACTGCCCCTGCCGCCGCTAACTTTAACCCTGGCCGCTGAATAAAACGATCAAGCCTTTTCTGATTCGCCATCACCCTACCCGCAACAAGCCGAAGTGGGTCATCTTAATCATCGTCAGGCCCGTTACGAGGCCTTTTATCGTTTAGGAAGTGGCCAGCATCTAACTCAGCCGGAATGGCCTTAAATGTAATCGGCGTTTGAGTGAAATCGAAACAGTCGGAAAGATCGTCAGCCGGGGCATCAGCATATGGGTACGGACTCGAAGGATCGACTGTCGGCAGCTCAAAAACAGTTTCAATGAATTTCAGAACGCTGCCGAAATCATGCTGCTGATGCGAGATATAAGCCGGCTTCGCATACGGGGAAACCACAATCAGAGGCACGCGAAATCCCATCTGGTATGAATTCGTGGCGCTGATTGGGGGAACCACATGGTCATACCATCCACCCCAGTCATCCCACGAGATGATGATCGCAGTATTTGCCCAGTACTTGCTCCCTCCAATGGCATTGACGATGGACGCCACCCAGGACGGTCCAGAACCATCGGTGAACAAGGCATGGTCGGACGCGTTTGCGTCAGGAATTACCCAGCTCACCGCCGGTAATTGGCCATTCGTGATGTCCGTCAGAATCTGCGTCTGATTCAGAACCACATTGTTAGTCCAATCCGAACCGGTACATGCAGTGCCGTTGGGTGGAGGCGCATTGGGAACGCACATATGGCTGATAGCATTCGGTGCAGTCCAAATCGAACCGGCCGATGGAGCGTAATACTTCCAACTGATATTGTTCTGGTTGAGCAAATCGCTCAGAGTCGGGTGGTCAAAACAGGGATACGCGGTGGTCGTTTGATTCGTCAACGCATCCATGTCGGTCGTATCAATCAGCGAAACTAGTTCGGTCGAGGGCGCCGTGCATCCGGTGTCCATGGTTAAATTTAAAGGCGGGTTCTCCGCGAGAAAAAACTTGCTCGGTACCGTCAGCTCTGTGGACGCCATGGACGTCCCCGATAGGATGTACTGGTGGGCGGGAAAGCTCGGCCCCTGATTGGTCTGGAACATGCGATCGCCAAAAGTGTAGGTCTCAGCCAGCGTGAAATAGGGTTGCACATCGGAAGCCTGCACATATTGATATTCAACGTTGGGAGGTATGCCGGGCGTGCAGGGAGCCGGGCAGCTTACGTTGATGGTGTTGGCTCCGTCCATGTTCCCGTTGTCGTAGGATTGCAAAAATGCAATGTGTGCATGATTGAGGTCGTAATTGGTCACCAGCGCTGTCGGAGTCAGCGTGGTCATTCCAGTGAGAGAATTCGTATTCTTGCCGCTAGAGGCGATATCGGCGCCGCGGCCAATAAGCACCGGATCGTGGAACAGGTTGTCAGGTGTGCGGTTCTCCTGGAAGATGATCACAACATGCTGAATGACGGACGTTGTTGTCAGAGCCAGCACCGGAGCACTGTTGCTGGGGGCTAACTTATTGGAATCGCTCCCGGCAACGGTAACCGAGTAGCTCCCGACAGGCGTGCCGCTCGTCGTAGTGACCGTTAGCGTGGAAGTGCCCGGGGCTGTGCCGCTGATTTTTACTGGAGACACACTAAAGGAGCAGGTCGGTGCTGGAGTTCCTCCGCTTACATTGCTGCACGAGAGGTTTACGCTCCCGGTATAGCCATTTGCCGGAGTAACACTGATGGTCGAAGTGGACGATCCTCCCGCAGGCACTGAACTTGGGTTCAGCGCGGAGGCAGTGAGTGTGTAGCCAGACGAAGGAGCTGTGGGAGTCGTCGGCCCGCCCCCGCAACCGCTGAGCCCGGATAATAGGCCCGCCACCCACATGAAACTGCCGACGAACGATTTTTTACGTCGAAACATATATAGCCTCCGGCGAGTCCCGCTGATCAGCGACAGCTATTTGATTGAAATTTGGGGGGGTTGGGTTGTTTCGCTGTGGCATCTTGACTCTTGTTATCCCTAATTTGTAGAGCTGATGAGCCAATGAGGATTGCGATGTTCGCCAGAGAACCGTCCATACTGGTCAATCAAAGTCTGACTAGCGCACCATCCAGGCCGAAGCAGCAACCGCAATTCCCGCAGTCGCCATTAACAAGCCAACGTGCCAGAATATTCGCCGGCCGGAGAGCAACGCAATCGAAGTGATCACCAGCGCAATCTCCAGGAAGACTTCGCCCAGATCGAAGCGGTCGGCTTTGCGGCGGACAAGTTCGGTTTCGTTTTCCGTGTCGCGCGCTTGTTTATCGAGCTCCTTCTGCTCATCTTTATAGCGGTCCGCTTCGGCCCGGTACTTTTCCTGCAAGCTGGCCACCGCAGCTGCGTCCTTACTGGCAACCACGGTGGTCAGATCGGCGAACAATTCGTCGGTGTGGCGGCGGATATTCTTGGCCTGGTAGAAAGCCCACTGGTCGGTGACCTTGTTCTGCAAAATGATTTCTTCGGTATGAGTGCGATGACCGAGCAGTGACACCGTTGCCACCAGCACTGCCAGCACCGCCATGGTCAGCGTAATGGGGGCAAGATCGGGACGCTCCCGGGCTTGCTCGGCGCGCTCGTGCAATTCGGTCAGTTCTTCGGTCATGGTGATGCTCCTCGCCTATACTTTGTTGATTGAGGGCCGGTTGTCCCAGCCATCGTTCCCCGCGCCCAACTCGTCACGTGAACGGCGAGCTATGAGCATAAACCAAACTGTCGATTCGCCCACTAGGAATGGTTTAAATTCGACAGAACGGGGCTGCCTTAGCCGTCAAGCCCGTCGTATCATAGAGTGCAAATGGTTTTCCCCATCAAAACCTGCAGCAGTTGCGGGGAAGAGTTCGAACTGAAGCCGGACAAGCCCGGTTTTGCCAACCGTTGTCCGGAGTGCAGTCAGCCCGAAAAAACTACCCCCGCGACCCACCACCACATGGATGCCGATGAGCGCAAAACCTCTCGTGAAGCAAACGACGCTCGAAGACAAGCCATGCGCGACCTTCTATACCGTAAGGATAGCTGATAGCTGATGACAGACTTTTCACTTCTGACTTGATACTTTATACTTCACCGCATGCCCAACATCGACAAACACCAGCCCGGCTCTTTTTGTTGGATCGAGCTCGCCACTACCGACCAGCCCGCCGCCAAGAAATTCTATAGTGGACTCTTCGGATGGCAAGTCAATGACATGCCCATGGGCCCGACCGATGTCTACACCATCTTTCGTCTCGAAGGCCGCGACGCCGCCGCCGGATGCACCTTGCGTCCCGACCAAAAAGGGGTTCCACCCTACTGGATGCTATACATCGCCGTAGACAACGCCGACGCCGCCGTCACTCGCGCCACCAAAGCTGGAGGCAAAGTCCACGCTCCCGCATTCGACGTGATGGACGCCGGCCGCATGGCCGTCATCGCCGATCCTACTGGCGCAACTTTCTGTGTCTGGCAAGCCGGGAAGAACAACGGCATCGGCATCACCGGAGTCGATGGCACTCTCTGCTGGGCAGATTTGAGCACCCCTGATCCCGACCGCGCCCGCAAGTTTTATGCGGATATGTTTGGATGGAAGTTTGGCGTGGACACCGACGATCCGTCGGATTACGCTCACATTCAGAACGGCGAAGAATTCATCGGAGGGATACCGCCCGCGAAGTACCGCCAGCCCGGAACGCCCGCGCACTGGCTGCCTTATTTCTACACTTCAAGTTGCGATGCCGCCGCAGCCAAGGCCAAGCAACTGGGAGCAAAGTTCTGCATGGAACCGACGACCATGGAAAACGTTGGCCGCTTCGGAGTCCTTACCGATCCCCAAGGCGCCACGTTCGCCATCTTCCAGTCGATGCAGAAGTAGCGGCCCACCAGCGGACAGAGAGGCTAGACTGCCCGCCGGCTGGGAACTGTGTATTCGGCAAGTTCGTCGGAGCGCGCAACGTTCTTCTTGGCAAACTCCAGCGTAATCTGCTGCCGCACCGCGCTGGAAATATCCATCATTCGCTGGTCCGTGCTCTCCAGCTCCCGCTTCAGGTCCGCGCTCGCCTTCAACGCCAAATCACGAGCGTCGCTAATCTCCTGGAGCTTGGCCGCCAGTTCGCCCACCAGATCGTTGAACTTCCTCACTGCCTCTACGTATCCATTGATATCAAGAGTCAAAGCTTCCCCCATTTATACCGCGCATCAAAATACCATACGCCGCCCCACCTATCAAGCTACCGTCAGCATAGCCCCAGCAGAGACGAATGTCTCCTATCCTCAGTCTCCAAAAACTAGTTTTTCTTCGCGATCTCGGTCGCCGTTCTCAGCGAACTCTGCGTGCAAAAGCTGCTGATCTACTTATCTCCGGTGCGAATCCGTGGCCAAGCCTTTCCTCTGTGTGCCTCTGTGTCCTCTGTGGTTAGGCTCTTTCCCACCCACTCCCAGTCTCCCGCGTATACTCGACTCTACCCATGATCCACTCCATTAACCACGGCCCCATCCGCGAACTCCGCCTCAACCGCCCGCCCGTCAACGCTCTAACCGGAGATCTCATCGTCGCCCTCCGCGAAGCCGTCGAATCCGCCCCCAAAAACGGCGTCCGCGCCCTCGTCCTCTCCGGAACTCCCGGCCGCTTCTGCGCCGGTCTCGACGTCCCCCTACTCATGGGACTCGACCGCAAAGCCATTACCACCCTGTGGCGCGAACTCTATGCCCTGATGAAAGCCCTCGCCTGCTCGCCCATCCCCATCGCTGCCGCCATTATCGGACACGCTCCCGCCGGCGGCACCGTCCTCCCGTTGTTCTGCGATTGGAGAATCATGGCCGACGGCGAATTCAAGATCGGCCTCAGCGAAGTCCAGGTAGGAATTCCTCTACCCGCCGTGATCCTCGCCGCCCTGCGCCGCCAGGTCGGCCCGCGCCAAGCCGAACGTCTAGCATCCTCCGGACTTCTAATGTCGCCCGCCCAGGCTCTAGACATCGGTCTAGTCGACGAACTGGTTCCCACTGAACACGTCGTCGAACGCTCCATCGCCTGGTGTAAGACCCTACTCGCGCTTCCGCCAGAAGCCATGACCACCACTCGCCAAGAAGCCCGCGCCGACCTGGTAGCCATCTTCAAACACGACCTCGAACCCGAAGTAAAAAAAGTAGTCGCCAGCTGGTGGCTCCCCGCAACCCAAACCACACTGAAAGCCTTAGTCGACCGATTAAAGAAGAAGTAGGGTTTTCTCTGTGACTCTGTGTCTCTGTGGTGAAAGGGTCCCAACCTGCGTTCATCTGCGAAAATCCGTGGCTAAGTTCTTGATCTCCTCCGTGCACTCTGTGTCCTCTGTGGTAAAGGTTTTTTCTTCCCGAATCGGAACTTTCACCCACGATTCCCAATTCGGCTCAGCCTCCGCCAATACCTTGTCAAGGCCCATTTACAGTGCAATTCCTTTTAACCCACTAATCCCACGGCAAATATAAATTTCGGAATCGTGTCTCACTTACCTCTTCAAACTGCTATCCTGAAAGTTAGTAGACAAACTAAAGGCGCAGGCCCAAAAGCCAGCGCCTTTTTTATTTCCCAAGAAACGAATCCCTAAAACAACTGAAGGGTGCCCCGCGTCTCGCCGCAATTGCGAGACGTGGGATTCCACGAACCCACACTCCGGAGGTACGCCCATCTATGAAAACACAAACTCCCCGCCGCCGCGGCGAACTAATCGAACTTCTCTTTCTCCAGAAAGCGACGTCTCTAGGTTTCCAGGTCTCCAAGCCCGTCTGCGACGAATCCTACGACTTCATCCTCGACGCCGGCCGCCGCCTCTGGCGCGTCCAAGTCAAATCCACCGACCGCTTCCGCAAAGGCGGATACCTAATCGGCGCCTGCCACTTCAACACTCACAACACCAAGCAAGCCTACACCGCCGCCGAAATCGACATCCTGGCCGCCTACATCGTCCCCGAGCACGCCTGGTACATCATCCCCATCGAAGCCTTCGCCCCTCAACAATGGCTCTCCTTCTATCCCCAAAACAAACACAGCCAAGGCCGCTTCGAACCCTACCGCGAAGCCTGGGCGCTGATGCAATAACAATGTGGCGCGGGCGCCCTCGCCCGCGAATGTGGACTATCGCGATCGATAATTCTTGTCATCCTGAGCGCAGCATCTCGATTCGCCTCGCGAATCGAGATGCGGAGTCGAAGGACCCCTGCACTGCATGATTTCCATTCTGCAGCTGCAAGGCGTTCTCCCCATGTCCCAAAGGGATGCACACTCGGCTTCGTAGCTCATGTGTCTATTTTTCGCCGCCATTTGAGAAGTGAGAAACGACGCCGGGGAACACCGCGGGAGGGCACGGCTTCAGCCGTGCCGTAACGCCCCAACTTCGATTCACGCGCCAATAAGGCGCAACTATCACGACTCCGGCCCATGCGAGCGCCCGAAACCAAAACGGCCCGGCTAAGGTGGGAACCCATCCGCCATCCACTTGGCGAATTAGTTCAATCCGAGATTGCGGCCAAGGACCTTCTCCTCTTGGTGGTGGGGGCGGCATTACAGCGCCGCCGATTCCACGAATGCGATCATAGATGGCGCCAGCGTGCTTTTTGACGTCATCGTAACTTGCGAGGTTGAAGGCCTTGCTCATGCCTTGAATGTCACGCTCCGTAAAGAGCGGTCGAATGTCGGTTTGAAAGCTTGTCGTTTTCGTCATTTGCGCCTCACAAATATCGGATTATACGGACGTCGCGGGTTCGTCCGTGAATCCAAGCTTCCTTTCTGTTGACTGTCTGATATGGGCTGTTCATTTCAAGTTTGGGCCGAAGAACTTTAAGGAAACGTTGGTCTGCCCAACGCCGAGCAGACGCCTTGCAATCAGGGTAGCCATTATTCGTAATACGCCGGCAACTTCTTTTGCGCGTCGCTTTGTGCCTGATCGTGGTTAATCCAGAGCTGCGCATGTTCCTTCGCCATGACTGCCACTATCTTATCCATGGACTGCAGCGAGGCCTGCTTGTTCCAGTTATTGTCAGGGACGTATCGATGTTCGAAGCTTGTCTGAAAATGCACAACATCGCCGCTTAGAATCACCGCTCCAGTTTTAGGGAGCCTCACGAGCAAAGACTGGTGGCCGGGCGTGTGTCCCGGCGTGGAGAGCAGCACGAGGCTCCCGTCGCCAAAGATATCGTAGTCGCCGTTGACGAGCTTCACCGGATGCTTCTTGTTGAAGCCGACGGTGTCTTGCCGGCTTCCAGCCCATTCGTACTCGACTTTCTGTACAAGCATGAGCGTGTTGGGAAACATCTCGATATTTCCTGCGTGGTCCGGGTGGCTATGTGACACGGCCATCAGTTTGATGTCCGAAGGCTTGACCTGTAACTGTTCGAACTGAGCCGCGAGCGTGATAGGTTTGCGCCAGATCGGGCCGGTGCCCGGCCCCCACTCATGAAACACCTCTTCGTGATTAGGCAATTGCGCCACAGCATCATCGATGCCCGTGTCCCACAGGAACCACCCCTGCGCGTGGTGGATGAGGTAGCAGTGTCCGGGAAAGCCGACGGGCGTTCCGACATTGACTCCCGGTGTCCAACGCGATTCGTCGGGCCCACTGCCTTCACCGCAGTCGATCACATAGAGGCGGTCTACTCCGGGCTTGACCTGCGGCTTGGGGGCGGCGGAAATTCGCACGACAGGGATGGCGGTCGCCAGCGCCAAGACCGCAACTGAGAAGGCGGACGTAACGTTTGCTTTCATGAATTCCTCCATTCGAAACCTGATCGAAAGTCGGCAATGACGATCCAGTCCTCGTCTACAGCTTAGAAGCAACCCTGGGCGGTTGAGGCCGACTAAGGTTGGAACCCGTCCGCCATCCACTTGGCGAATAGTTCAATGCGAGATAGCTGCCAGGGACCTTCTCCTTTTGGTGGCGGGGGCGGCATTACAGCGCCGCCGATTCCACGGATGCGATCGTAGATGGCCCCAGCGTGCTTTTTGACGTCATCGTAACTTCCCAGGTTGAACGCCTTGCTCATGCCTTGAATATCTCGCTCCGTAAATAGCGGCCTGATGTCCGCTCGAAAGCTCGTCGTTTTCGTCATCGCGCCTCTCAGCTATTGGGTTCATTTGGCCACAACAAAATGGGCCGCGCAATTGGACGATGGTATTGCCCATACTTTCGTCTCGACTGCAATGTCCTCATCGCTGAAGTGTCGGATACTGGATACGAGATGTCGTCGACAAGGCGCTGTTATGCCACCGGAAAGCCCCCCTTCATTGCGCTCCTTGCCGTTCGAGCGTGAAGAATGCCGCCTGGTAGTCACCACGTAGAGAGACGCTGACTCCATGGTGCATCCAGTAGTCTCCGCTGGCTCTCTGTACCGTACCATCAGCGAGCGTGCCTTCCTCGACATGAAGACCGTACACAACCTCCCGATCAAGCCCGCGCATATAGAGCCGCGGATAGGGCTGTCCTTGCTGACTGGAATGCAGGAAGGCGAAGACGGCCACCTCATGACCATCGCGCGCCACCGATTCGGTCGCGGAATATTCGCTGCCCGCACCCGGCGAGAGCAGCCGGTAAAGAGCGCCCTCCTGCACAGTTGCACGCACGGCCTTGTATTCGGCAATGAGCCTTTTCGCGGCCGCGAAATCTTCGGGGGTCCATCTGTTCAAGTCAGCGCCGACGCCAAGGCTGCCCTGCATCGAGGAAAGAAATCGATATTCAAGCGAGGTGGAGCGGCCATTCATCCAGTTTGGAGAATCCGTCACCCATGACATCATCACGCCAGGGGCATAGGCGTAAGTGAAGCCGTCCTGAAT
>DATHOQ010000043.1:0-17028 GCA_035484735.1 Terriglobales bacterium
CTGTTCGCCTATTAAAGCGGTACGTGAGCTGGGTTCAGAACGTCGCGAGACAGTTCGGTCCCTATCTGTTGTGGGCGCAGGAGATTTGAGAGGACCTGTCCTTAGTACGAGAGGACCGGGATGGACGAACCTCTTGTGTTCGAGCTGTCATGCCAATGGCATCGCTCGGTAGCGAAGTTCGGTTGTGATAACCGCTGAATGCATATAAGCGGGAAGCACTCCTCAAGATAAGATCTCCCAACCCTAAGGGATAAGAAGGGCCCAGGAAGACTACCTGGTTGATAGGCTGGAAGTGGAAGTGTGGTGACACATGTAGCTTACCAGTACTAATCGCCCGTTCGGCTTGACCATAAAATTTACTCGGTGCATTAAAAGCAGCCGTCAGCACTCAGCCTTCAGCTTTCAGTTCGAAACTGTTCGAAAGCGGAGGCGACTTTAGTGACTCGTCAGAAACTGGACGAGAATGAAGACTAGTACTGATGGTTGTGCGCCGACGAGATTTTCGAAGTCTTGTCGATTTAAAGAACGTAAGACCCAATCTATTCAGTTGTGAGAGATCGTCTCTCGTGCTCTTTGAAAAGCTCGTCGCGAAAGCGACACCGAGATGGCGCAGAGATCCTTCGCTGAAAGGCGCTCAGGATTTCGGCAGCAGGCTCCCATTCGCCGCCTAACGGCGGCTCCATTCACGCCTGCTAAGCGCCTCAAGTTGTCGGTGATCTTACCGCGGGGGTTCCACCCGTTCCCATCCCGAACACGGAAGTTAAGCCCCGCAGGGCCGATGGTACTGCACGCGAAAGTGTGTGGGAGCGTAGGTCGTTGCCGGCATTAAATAAGGGCCAGTCTGAGAAATCAGATTGGCCTTTTCCTTTGGGAACTGAAGCGGTGTGTGGCGCGGGCGCCCTCGCCCGCGAAAGTTTGCGGTGAAGGGGATCTGTGAGGTCATAGATTGAGCTCTGAGTTTACCCACAGCCAAGGATAGTCCTCTGGCTTCTGAACCAAACCTCTCCGCACTGGATTCTGCCGAATATACTCGGCTTTTTCTTTAAGGCTTTCGTCCGACCTCAGCACGTGATCGAAAGATTCTTCCTCCCAGACCGGACCAGAGCGATGCTGAAGCTTATTGATCCGATGAGCCGTTGTGCTTTTCATACATTGCAGGATGTCGACCGCGGGATGGGGCCAGCCGTTTTCATCTCGCAGAGGTTCGAAGAGCAGGTGCACGTGGTCGGGCATCACCACGATGGCGTGCAGGTGGATTCTGGGTGCCCAGACGGTCGCGGGCGAGGGCGCCCGCGCCACGCCCGCTTCGCACAGGCAGTGTTCTAGGACGAGATCGCGGGCACTCTCGGGGAGAGGCAGGCGCGCGCCTGTGCAGAAGGTGACAAAAAGAGCCGTATCGGCTTTTTGTAGATGTGGCAGGCGCCGCCGGTAGTGATATTTCGCGAGTCGCGGCTGGCTGGACATGTTGATGCTGGAAGTCTTCGCTCAAATGTCAGCATCGGCTAGGAGCGATTATGTTGTCTGTGATGGCCGAACAGGCTGGATAGGCCATTGCTTGAGGAGAAACTTGGCGGGCGGGGGCGCCCGCCCCACACGTGTGTGGGAGCCCTTCGACTTTGTTCAGGGTAAACTGCGGTCGTTGCCGGCATTAAATAAGGGCCACACTCAGAAATGAATCTGGCCTTTGCCTTTTTCTGGGGACTAATTTCCTACACGATTTTTTACTTGATGCTCTACACATGCAGAGCTAACATACGAGCGTATTAGAGCTTTCCCCCGGCGTACTGACAAGAAGATCCGTTCATCTTCCGTGCTTGATCTCAGCTGAATGGGTGGCTCATCAAATTCGCATCTCTGAGAGGAGTGCCATGCTAAGGGATATGTTTCGCATGGTGTATGCACCGATTTGTGTTGTTTTCCTAATGACCGGCAGCCTGCTGGCCGTTACCGGAAGAGTCATCCACACATTTCAGGGCGGAGGGAACGGGGAATATCCCCTCGGAACCCCCGTCATAGACTCGGCTGGAAATCTTTTTGGCAGTGCGCTCAACAGTGACGGAGCGCCGCTTATATACGAACTTTCACCTTCCGGCGGTGGTTGGAATTATCAAGTTATCTACTGGTTTTCGGGAGGTCAATCGACCTCACAGTTGCTGTTCGATGGCTCCGGTAATCTGTATGGCACGACGCAAGCCGGCGGCGCGAACAATCTAGGCACAGTTTTCGAGTTGACGCAGAGCAGAGGCATATGGACCGCGAATACGCTCTACAGTTTCGGTGGATACCCGACCGATGGGACTAATCCGGTTGCAGCTTTGATTTTTGATTCAGCAGGCAATTTGTATGGCACGACCTTGAAGGGCGGAACCTTTGGAGCAGGCACGGTGTTTGAGCTGTCTTCCGATGGTTTGGGAGGCTGGGTGGAAAGCCTGCTTTATGAATTCGAAGGCAAACCGGATGGAGCAAGTCCCGAGTCACCTGTCGCCTTCGACGCCTCAGGCAATTTGTTCGGAACCACGTCAGGAGGCGGCAGCAGTGAAGAACAGTATTGCTTTTTAAATCAATTCGGCGGCTGTGGCACGCTGTATGAACTCACTCCCGGGGCGGGGGGCTGGACTGAAACCGTGGTGCATGATTTCGGGGCCAGCAGTTCTGATGGGCACTGGGCTTTCAGTGGGGTGATTTTCGATGCGAGTGGAAATATGTACGGTACCACCCTCGCAGGGGGCGGCGGTGGAAACTGCGATGCCGGCTGCGGAATTGCCTATGGGTTTTCGCCTGGCGCCGGAGGGGTATGGACTGAACATATTCTCGCCAACTTCAACTATAAGCAGAACCTGCTGGGAGGGTCTCCCGTGGGCCTTGTGTTTGATGCCTACGGAAATCTCTACGGTGCGGCTCAACTGGGGGGCGCTGGCAATGAGGGCACGATTTTTACTCTGCGTCGCAATGCCCATGGATTCACGCCAATAGTTCTCTACAACTTCACGGGCGGAACGGATGGAGCTGAACCCGTCGGAGTGGTTTTCGACGCCATCCGCACTCATCTCTATGGAATAGCTTTTCTAGGCGGTAATGGCCAGGGAGGACTTGGGGATGGCACGGTTTTCGTTGGCCATCAGTAGGGTTGTTGAGAGGCGGCGCAAGCTGCCTTCTTAGATTTGTTCTGGGAGGCTTGGCGACGACTAAAGGCGGGCTGGCAAAGCAGACTTCTCACCGTTGAAGCGGTTCGGAATAACAAGGGTTTCGAGAGTAGGCTTTGCGGCTGGAGCTTGCTTGGCGGGCTTGCGGCTTCGCCAGGTCTTTGCTGGCTCTTTCGCCCATCCGGGCTTGATCATCTGCTTCGTGGTGCCCACGGCTTGCATTCTTGCGCCGCTTCGCGGCTCGCCCGTGCGGCCTCAGCGGCTAAAGCCGGTCATTCCTCGAATCAGAGCGGCGCGGCTGAAGCCGTGCCCTTTCAAAGCAGCTTCGGATCGAGGCAACTTCAACGGCGACGGACAGGAGTGTCCGTCCCACACGTTCCGTTTTGGGAATGGGGCGGCGTTGGGATGTGGATTTGTCTTGACTTCAAATTTCGGGATTGGGGATCATTAAGGGATAGGCGGATTGGCTGAGATTTGGCCCCTTCGGACGGGATCGTCCGAGGGGGTTTTTGTGTCTGGGGTAGGGATGCGAGCCAAACGCGCGTTTTATTGCCTCGCAAAGTGCGCGAGGCTTCGCGCGGCTCGCTCGGGTCCTTCGGCGACGAAAAGATGTCGCCTCAGGATGACAATTCCAATTCCCCACGCAGGTCGTATCAGGATGACGAGCAAAACCCCCGCCACCCGCGCGTGGGTGATCCGGACACCCAGGGGGTGAGATCTGGAGTCGGTGCGCTATGTCCCACTTCTCGCAAAGGCGGCGAGAAGCGGGGCACCCAGTTGAAATCAAGTGGTGAGAGGAGTGAATCGGTGATGAGTATTGGTGTGGTGGTTGGGGATTTGATGGCTGTGGCGGAGGTTGGGAGTTTGTGGGCGGAGGCGGAGCGGTGGGGGCCGGTGGTTACGGGAAAGCGGCGAGGGGAGATTGCGGAGGCGGCGTTTTTGGCGAAGGTGGCTAGCTTGGGATTTACAGTGTCGAAGACCTGGGGCGATAGCGATCGCTATGACTTTGTGGTGGATGGCGGGGCTGGCTTGCGGCGGGTGCAGGTGAAGTCGGCGCATTGCGAGGGCGAGGACGGCGGATACAGTTTTCGGACGCATGATCACTCGTTCAGGGCTTATTGCGCGGAGGACATTGATGCTCTGGTTGCGTATGTGGTGCCGAAGGACGCGTGGTATGTATTTCCGGTGAAAGTGTTTCAGCGGTTGCGGTCTTTGAAGTTGTTTCCGGAGACGCGGAAGAAGAGATCGAAGTTTGAGAAGTATCGCGAGGCTTGGGGGATTTTGCGGAAGTAGGTTGGGATATTCCGTGATTACCAATCGATGCGTTTGGTTCCAGCCACCAGATCGAAATGGCGATCGCGGCTTAGGAGCGGAAGAGAATGTTGACGGCAGAGTGCGGCGATCCAAAGATCGTTGGTTGGAATCGGCTTGCCCTTGCGCTTTAGTTCGAGGCTGATCTCTGCGTAATAATGCGTGGTCGGCTCCTGAATGTCCAACACTTGGCAGTCATTGAGCAGTTCCGTGAGCCAGTTTTCGTAGCTGGCGCGATGGCGCGACTGGGCGATGCCGTGGCGATACTCGCCGAGCACAATCACGGGGAGCACTATCTGATCGGCACGAGCGAGAACGGCGACCGCCCCGGGATCATCGTCGGCCGCGGCCGACAGCGCGTTGGTATCAAGAATCATTTATTAGAAAATCAGTGCCAGACTTCCCGATCGATCCGCTCGAAGGCTTCTTCCACCCGCTTTTCGATCTGCTTTCTCTCCTTATGCAGGTATTTGAGCTTTCCGAGATGTTTCATCCACGGCTTTTCCTGGGAGGTTATTTTCAGTTTTTCCTGGACTGCCTCGGTAACCAGCTGGCGCAGGGGAATACCGCGCTGGGCGGCGGCTGACTTTGCGCGGCGGAACAGGAAATCGGGAATTTCAAGGGTCGTCTTCACATGCCCATATTACCATATTTATGGGTCATGCTACATTGGAGGCGAAATTCCTAGAGAAAGAATGGGAGGAACGGTGAAATATCTTGCGATTGTGTTTCTGGCGGTGACGGCGATGACGCAAAACTCGACACAGGCGCCGACGCAGATGGATCGGGCGCAGGCGGCGGAAAATGGCGCGGCGGTGAAGGATCTGGCGGCACAGGTCCCGGCGGCGCGGCCGGAAGATGTGAAGTCGAGGGAGGCGCTGCTGGCGGCGATTTATGACGTCATCTCCGGTCCGGCGGGCGAGCGCGACTGGAACCGGTTTCGTTCGTTGTTTGTACCGCAGGCGCGGTTCACGGCGGTAGGGCGGAAGCCGGACGGAAGCGTGTCGGTGACGTTGTTAGGAGTGGATGAGTTCATCGGCATGGCGGGCGCGGTGTTCAAGAGCCAGGGATTTTACGAGAATGCGATGGTGAACCGGGTGCAGACGTTTGGAAATGTTTCGCAAGTGTTCAGCAGCTATGAATCGCGGAATGAAAAAGGCGGGAAGCCGTTTGAGCGCGGGATCAATAGCATTCAGATGTTCGACGATGGAAAGCGCTGGTGGGTGTTGAGCATTTTGTGGGATACGGAGCGGCAGGGGAATCCGTTGCCGAAGGCGATGGAAAAGAAGTAGAGAGGCTAAAGCCCTGGTTAGAGCGCCAGCTTTACGGTTGTTGCGGCTTGTCGACGCGGGTGACAAGGCTAACCCCGCCCCTAGCGCACAGAACGCGCTAGGAACGGGGCACCCGCGCTATTTAAGCGGCGGCAGATCCAGGGCTTGCAGTATGTGGTTTGCGGCGTCGGCGCCGGAGCGGACGCAGTCGGGGACGCCGATGCCGTGGTAGGCGTTGCCGGCGAGGGCGAGGTTGGGCAAGTCGCAGCAGGCTTGCTCGATGGCGAGAATTCTTTCGATGTGGCCTACGTTGTACTGCGCCATGGCGTTATTCCATTTGTATATGCGAGTGAAAAGCGGGTCGGCGGTGAGATTGAGGATTTGTCTGAGTTCTTGTTTGGCGAGGCTGAGAATTTCTTCGTCGGTTTGATCGAGGATGGCAGGGTGGTGTGCGCCGCCGAGGAAACAGCGGATCAAAGCGCGGTCTGGGGGAGCGCGGTGGGGAAATTTGTTATGGACGAAGGTTGCGGCCAGCAGGCGCTTCCCTTCACTGCGCGGGACTAGAAATCCGAAGCCGGGCGGAAGGCTTTGCCGGACCTGCCGATTGTAGGCGAGCGCGACGGTGACGGAAGAAGTGTATTCGATGGCGGCGAGAGCGCTGGTTAGCTGGGCGGGCAATCCAAGGCGAGCGGCGACTGGGGCGGAAGTCGAGATGATCACGGCGTCGAATTGATCTGAGGCGTAGCCGGCGGAGACCAGCCAACTGGTGTCCTGCCGTTGAATGGCTTGCACTGGAGTGTTGACGTGCAGAGCGGAGGGAGGTAGGTGGGAAATAATTGCGTCCGCCATTTGCTGCATACCGTTTTTCAGCGAGGTAAAAAGAGGCTTGGGTGCGGCGAGCTTTGGCGTTTTCTGGAGTGCGGAGATCATTGCGCGGCCGAGGCTGCCGTGGCTGGCTTCCATATCGGCAAAACGGGGCAGAACGGCACGCAGGCTGAGATTGTCGGCCTGGCCTCCGTAGACGCCGGAGAGTAAGGGGTCGGCAAGGCGATCGACCACTTCCCTGCCGTAGTGGCGCTCGACAAAGGAGGCGACACTTTCGTCTGTTGCGGACTTTCTCTTAGGGTGAAACCACTCCTGCATCATGCGGAACTTGGTACGGGTGGAAAATAATGGCGACCAGATGGCGGGCAGCATTTTGGTGGGGACCATGAACATGAGGCCGTCGGGCATGGGGACGAGACGGCCGTTCACCAAGATGTAGGTCTTGCGATCGCGGTCGTTGGAGCCGATTAGTTGGTCGGCTAATCCGACTTCGCGGCAGAGGTCGGCGGCCCAGGGTTTTTCGGTGAGGAAGGAATCGGGGCCGGCTTCGACGAGGCATCCGTCGATGGATTCGGTGAGGAGGACGCCGCCGAGGCGTGGAGAGGATTCGAAGAGGCTGTACTCGACTGCGACGCCAGCGCGGCGGTGCTTTTCTAGCGCGAATGCGGCTGAGAGACCTGAGATGCCTCCGCCGACGATGGCGATGCGTTTCATGTGAAACTGCCGACCAGGTCGGCGAGAGCCGCGGTGAGCAACGGCGAATCATTCAATGACTCGGCGCGGGTGAGACGCATGCCTTGTTTCTCTGCGAATTGTTTGAAGTTGATGTCAATGTCGTAGAGGACTTCTACGTGGTCACAGAGGAATCCGATGGGTTGAATGAAAACGGCTTTGTGGCCGTTTTGTTTGCGGCCAAGAATTGTGTCTTCGACGGTGGGGCCTAGCCAGGGGCCTCCGGACATGCCTTGACTCTGAAATGCGAAAGTCCAGTCTTCGGGCGCGAGGGCGGCTTGCTTTGCTACTAACGCGGCGGTTTCTTTGGCTTGGCGCTCGTAAGGGTCGCCTTCGGTGATGGTGCGCTGCGGGACGCTGTGGGCGGTGAAGATGATCGGAATGTTCGGGGGCCGGCTGGCACGGAGTTTTTCGGCGAAGGCTTGAATTAATAAAGGATGGTCGTGCCAGGAGTCGACGAAGTCGATGGTGAACGGCGGATTCTCTTTGGCCAGTGCGGCGCGATAAAGGCCGACGCTGGTGCGGGAATTCTGGGGCGCGAGGCAGATGACGACGGCGTGATTGACGCCATCGGAAATCATGGAGCGGACAGTGTCCGCGATGTAGGGGTGCCAGTTGCGCATGCCGATGTAGACTTTGAGGCCGAGTTTGTGGGCGAGAAGTTCGGCTTGTTTCTTGGTTAGTTCGGTCAGCGGGGAGCGGCCGATCAGGCTGTAACGGTGTTGGATTTCTTTGATAGATTCTGGTGGAACGGGACGGCCTCCGGTTACGCGTAGGAGGAATTCAGGGATCTGGTCGACGGAGTCGGGGCTGCCGTGGGCCAGGAGCAGGACGGCGGTGGTCGCGGGATTGGCGGCTTTTGTCAACGTCAAAGTCTTAACCACAGAGGGCACAGGGGTTCACAGGGTACCCCGATCCTGCACGAATTTTGCGAGGGCCTTTACGTTTTCTACTGGAGTTTCGGGCAGGATGCCGTGACCCAGATTAAAGATGTGGCCGGGACGTCCAGCAGCGCGGCTAAGGATGTCTTCGGCGCGGGATTTCAGTTCTGACCAGCCGGCAAAGAGCAATACTGGATCTAGATTGCCCTGTACGGCTTTCTTGTTACCTAGCTTGGCCCAGCCTTCATCGAGCGGAATGCGCCAGTCTAAACCGATTACGTCGGCACCGGTTTCCTGTATGGAGGGTAGGAGCGTGGCGGTGTCAGTGCCGAAATAGATGACGGGCGCGCCGGTGGCTTGCAGTTTCTTCACCAGGTCGGTGGTCCGTGGCAGGACGTAGCGGCGATAGTCTTCTACGCTGAGGCAGCCGACCCAACTGTCGAATATCTGGATGGCGTCGGCCCCGGCGCGGACCTGTTCGGCGGCGTATTCGGAGGTGACGGCGACAAGCTTGCGCTGGAGTTCATCCCAGATTTCTGGGGACGAATACATCATTTTCTTGGTGTGGACGTAATTGCGCGAGCTGCCACCTTCGATCATGTAGCTGGCGAGGGTGAAAGGAGCGCCACAGAAGCCGATGACTGGAAGACGGTCGCCGAAGTGCCGACTTACCAGGCGGATGGCTTCGGAGACATAGCCGAGATCGGCGGCGCGATCGGTGCGAAGGTTAATCACATCTTCCCTGCCCCGAATTGGCTTCTCGATGACTGGACCTTCGCCGGGAGAAAAATGGAATGGCGTGCCCATGACTTCGAGCGGGAGAAGCAGGTCGGCAAAGATGATGGCAGCGTCAACTCCCAGGATTTCGGCGGCGGTGATGGTGACATCCGCGGCGACTTGGGGCTGCTTGCAGATTTCGATCAGAGAATACTGCTTGCGGACGGCACGGTATTCGGGCATGTAACGTCCGGCCTGGCGCATGAACCATACCGGAGTGCGGTCCACAGGTTGGGCGCGGCAGGCTCTTACGAAGCGAGATTCGGGGGCGGACATGCAGCATTAAATCTAGCATTTTTCAGGCAATCCATTGGGCGCGGGCTGTGTCCACATTGAGGGCTCTAATTAAGGAAGCGAGCCGAACGCGCGATTTAGCGGGTCGCACAGAACGCGACCCGTTCGCGCGGCTCGCTCAGATCCTTCGGCGGCCAAAAGCCGCCACCTCAGGATGACAACACCGACAGTTG
The DNA here is from genome assembly GCA_035484735.1 of Terriglobales bacterium. Classification (GTDB taxonomy): domain Bacteria; phylum Acidobacteriota; class Terriglobia; order Terriglobales; family Acidobacteriaceae; genus JABCZH01. Next base: position 9,408 of record DATHOQ010000043.1, read on the forward strand.
CCCCTTCGAGTGAGGGGCATCAAGAGAGATAACGTTCGGCGGCCGGGGGGTGGGCCTATGATTTAGGTAGTCCGACAGAGGAGGTGCTGGCATGGCAGCGAGCCAGGTAGTTTTGTATTTCGAGAGGCAAGAGGATGCCGTGCTGTTTGCCCTGGCGGCTAGTTCGGCGATGTCAGCTGAAGGATCGACGCGGGTAAAAGAGGCAGGCGCCAGGATTGCGACCGAAGTCTGCAAAGCCAGCCGGATTACCACTGAGGGAGTATTGAACAGTGGTGAAGAGGAAGAAGCGCCGCGGCAAAGGGTTGCGTAGGTAGTTTAGTCTGACCAGGGTTGGGGGCGGCGATCCCAACGGTGCTGGCGGAGTGTTCGTAAGAGTGAGGCGTCCAGCGGGCCAGCGTCGCTTGCGGCAAGATTTTCATGTACGTGATTGGGGCGCCTCATGCCCACGATGGTCGTGCTCACGACCGGATTCGAAAGAATAAAACGCAACGCCATCTCGGGCAGGGTCATGCCCTTCGGCAGAACTTTCTTCAGTTTGTCTACCCGGGTTACGGTGTTGGTTAGGTTCTCCGGGCCGAAATAGAGTGAGCGCCAGTCGTTCGTGGGGAATCTGGTTTCGGCGGTCAACCCGCCGGCGAGGCTGCCTTCATCGAGTGGGACGCGGGCGATGACGCCGATGTTCAACTCACGACAGACTGGAAATAGCTTATCTTCGGGAGATTGGTCGAAGATGTTGTAGATCACCTGGACCGCATCGACGAGGCCGGTGCGAAGAGCACGGATGCCGTTCTCGGGCTCCCAGCGATTGAGGCTCAGGCCAAAGGAGCGGATCCAGCCGTCGCTTTTTAGCTTTTCGACTGTCTCGCGGAAGTCGGGCTCGTCGGTCCAACTGTCATCCCAGACGTGGAATTGAAGCAGATCGATGGATCTGATCCCGAGCTTTTCGCGGATCAGGCGGGCGTATTTGAAGACGTGATCTATCGGGAAAACATCTTGGTATTTGTACCGGGCGGAGGCTGGCCACTTGTCGTTCAGCGGCGGAATTTTGGAAGCGGCATAGAGGCGCTTGCCGGGGTTGCGGGAGATAATCTGTCCGAGCAGGGCGTCGCTGTGGCCAGTGCCGTAGGACCAAGCGGTGTCAAAGAAATTGCAGCCGAGATCGACGGCGAGTTGCAAGGCGGCGAGCGATTGGGCATCGTCGGAGCCGGTCCAATCGCCCATGCCCCAGAGTCCGTGAGCGATTTCGCTGACTTCGAAGTTGGTGCGGCCTAGGGTGCGGTGGTTCATGGCTCCGTAGCCCCATTGTTCGTGGTGCGGCCTTAATTAAGGAAGCGAGCCAAACGCGCGTTTATCGGGTCGCACAGAACGTGACCCTTCGCGCGGCTCGCCCAGATCCTTCGCTGCGCAAAGAACGCTTGCTCAGGATGACAACTTACTTGTGGTCGTCGCGATTGACAGACTTGCCCAACCCTTCTTAACATAGGAGTTCACTCCGAAGCTCCCTAGGACGGATCGTTTCACGATGTGTGAGTTGCACATCTTACCTTCTACAAGCAAATCATTATGATCTCAGTCAAACAGCTTACCAAGAAGTACGCGCGCAACCTTGCGGTTGACCACATTTCTTTCGAGGTGCAGAAAGGCCAGATTGTGGGCTTTCTGGGACCGAACGGTGCGGGCAAGACGACCACCATGCGCATGCTGACGTGCTTTATGCCGCCTACGTCGGGCGGCGCGACGGTGGCCGGATTCGATGTGCTGGAGCAGCCGCTCGAAGTCAAAAAGCGCATTGGATATCTGCCTGAGTCTCCGCCACTGTATCCGGAAATGGAGACTGGGGAATATTTGACTTTTGTAGGCAAGCTGAAGGGTCTGTCCGGCGCCGAGCTTAAGAAGCGAGTCGACTACGTTTGTGAACGCTGCGCGGTTGCCGATGTGAGAAATAAGCTGCTGGGGCGGCTTTCGAAAGGGTATCGGCAACGGGTGGGATTGGCGCAGGCGATCATTCACAATCCGGATGTGCTGGTACTCGACGAGCCGACGGCCGGGCTTGATCCCAAGCAGATTAACGAGACTCGCGACCTGATCAAAGGGCTGGCGGGCGATCACACGATTATTCTGAGCACGCACATTCTGCCGGAAGTCGAGCAGACGTGCGAACAGGTGGTCATCATTAGTAAAGGCAAGTTGGTGGCCACGGATTCGGTGACGAACCTGCAAAACCGGGCGCGGGGAGCGGAATCGCTATTGGTGGAAGTGGGAGCGCGGGATGGAGCGGTTGACGCCGCGGTTGTGGTAGCCCGGCTGCAACAGATTCCAGGAGTGAGCCGTGCCCAACTCAAGACTACGCACGGAACCCGCAACGTGTTTGAGGTGGAAAGCCAAAAAGGGTTCGTGCGCGGGGAACTAGCCCGCGCGGTGGTACAGGCGGGATGGGACTTGAATGAATTGCGTCCTGCGGCGGTGAGCCTGGAAGAAATATTCCTGCAGCTCACTGGGGCGGACGCGGCGAGCAAGGGGGCAGAGTAAATGCGGAATATCTGGATCATCTGGCAAAAAGAACTGCGCAGCTATTTCGTTTCGCCGATTGCGTATCTGCTGTTGACCATGTTCGCGCTGATTTTCGGGTTCTTCTTTTGGAACGCCCTCGGTTACTTCGTGATGATGGGCATGGAATCGCAGATGCGCGGGCAGGCGATGCCGATGAACATCAACGAAGAAGTGATACGACCGTTGCTATCGAACGCCAGCGTGATTGGGCTGTTCTTCATTCCCATGATCACGATGCGACTGTTCGCCGAGGAGAAGCGCAGCGGGACGATCGAGTTACTGGTGACGTCGCCGATTCGCGATATCGAGATCATTCTTGGCAAGTGGCTGGCGGCGCTGACCATGTATGCCTGCATGTTGCTGTTTGTCGCGCTGAACTTTGCTTTTCTTTTTAAGTACGGAAACCCGGATTGGAAGCCGCTGGCCATTGGCTATTTGGGGCTGCTATTACAGGCGGGAGGATTGCTGGCGATTGGCACGTTCATTTCTACGCTGACGAAGAACCAGATCATTGCGGGTGCGGCGACGTTCGGAGTTTGCTTGTTGCTGTGGGTGCTGGAATGGGTCAGCGGATATGAGACAGCGACCTGGGCCCAAGTGCTGGCCTACATGTCGGTGATTACGCACTTCGAGTCATTCGGCAAAGGTGTGCTGGACATGAAGGATGCGCTCTATTACTTAACCGTGATTTTCCTGGGGCTGTTCTTCACCGCGCGCTCCATGGAATCTCTGCGCTGGAGGTCGTAAGTGAACACAGAGCTGCTGAAAGCGAGACAAACCCGGTACGTAGCTTACGCCACGGTGTATGTGGTGGTGGTGCTGACTGCGGTGACGATTGCCAATTTTCTTGCCAACCGGCATGACAAGTCCTACGACGCGACTGCGAACAAACGCTACAGTTTGTCGGAGCAGACGGCGAAGATCGTGAAGGGGCTGAAGCAGGACGCGAGCATCATTTACTTCGATCAACCGACGCGGTTTCCCCACGCGAAAGACCTGCTGGGCGAGTATTCGAATCTTTCTCCCAAGATTCACGTGGATTATGTGGATCCAGACAAGAATCCGCAGCTGACGCGTGAAGCTGCGGTCACCAACTACGGAACAGCAATCGTGCGGATTGGGGCCAATAAAGAAGAAGCCAAGAGCTTCACCGAAGAGGGCATTACTGGGGCGATTATCCGCACATTGAAGCATACGACCCGCGCGGTGTGTTTTGTGGCGGGCAGCGGTGAGCACCAGATCGACGATTCGGAGCGCAATGGTTATTCGAAATTCAAGGATCTGTTGGGCAAAGACAATTATGTTGCGAAGCCGGTCGACCTGCTGCAGAAGGCAGATGTCCCGAGCGATTGCACGGTGCTGGTGGTGGGCGGCCCGACGCACGATTATCAGCAGGTGGAAGTGGATGCGATCAAGAAGTATGTGGAGGATGGCGGACGGGCTTTGTTGATGCTGGATCCGCCACTGAAGATTGGCCGTTCGATGACTGCTGACAACGATGCGCTCACCAGTCTGCTGGAGAACTGGGGTGTGACGGCGGAGAAAGACTTGATTCTTGATCTGAATCCCATTGGGCAGTTGCTGGGAGTTGGGCCGCAAGTCGCGCTGGTGAGAAATTACGCTTCCCATGCGATTGTCGAAGGCATGAAGGGGACGGCGACCGGGTTTCCGCTCACGCGATCTTTGGAGATCAAGAATGGAGACAAGACTTCGGTGCAGAAGTTGTTTGATTCGTCAGATACCAGTCTGGCAACGAACAACTTGAGTTCGCCGGCGGTGGATCCGAATGACCCGAAGAACAAGAAAGGGCCGCTGACGATGGCGGCGGCGGCTACTTACAACACGGGGAAGCAGGATTCGCAAGGACGGTTTGTGGTGGTGGGAAGTTCGTCGTGGGCGGCGAATTCGTTTATTAGCTTCAATGGCAACAGCGATCTGGCGTTGAACGCGGTGGACTGGCTTTCGTCGGATGAGGATTTGATTTCGATTCGTCCCAAGGAACAGGAAGATCGCCGCATCACGATGACGCAGTCGCAAGTGAACTGGGTGAGGATTACGAGCCAGTTCCTGTTGCCGCTGCTGGTGGTGGTGATGGGAGTTTCGGTTTGGTGGAAGAGGAGATAGTCGAGGCGGGATGAAACTACGCGGGCTGATGGTTGCGATCGTGGTGCTGGCGGGTTTGACAGGTGCGCTGTACTGGTCGAATCGGCAGAAGCCAGCGGGGACGGCGGAGGCGTCGGCAGACGCTCCGCCTAAAATCCTCACGCTTAAGCAAGAAGATATTTCGAAGATCGATCTGAAGAAAAAAGGTGGGGACGAGTTGGTGTTGGCGAAGGACGGGTCGGGGAAATGGCAGATCACCGCTCCGCAAGCGCTGGGCGTGGAGCAGAGCACAGTTTCTCCGTTACTTTCGAGCCTGTCGACGCTGACCTCGGAGCGGCTAGTGGAAGAAAAAGCCAGCGATCTGGGACAGTATGGCCTGAGCGATCCGGCGCTGGTGGCGACGATTACGGAAAAGAACAACAAGACGCACGAGTTGCTACTGGGCGACCAGACGCCGGCGGGGAGTGCGGTTTACGCGAAGCTAGACGGGGATCCTCGGATCTTTATTATTGCCAGCTATAACAAGGGCAACATCGATAAGAGCGTAAACGATCTGCGGGACAAGCGGCTGCTGACAGTGGATGCGGATAAGATCAGCAAAGTGGAGCTGATTGCCAAGAAAGAAGACATTGAATTCGGGCGGAATAAGGACGGCTGGCAGATCGTGAAGCCGAAGCCGCTGCGGGCGGACGGTCCACAGGTGGAAGAACTGGTACGGACTTTGAGCGACGCCCGAATGGATTTGAGCGGCGCTGCGCAGGACGCGAAGACGATCATGTCGGCGTTTGCGGCGTTTGCGTCGGCTGCTCCGGTAGCTACGGCAAGAGTGACGGCTGAGTCGGGAACGCAAGAGCTGCAAGTGCGCAAGAACAAGGATGACTACTACGCCAAGTCGAGTGCGGTGGAGGGCGTGTACAAGGTTGCGGGCACGGTCGGCAAAGGGCTGGACAAGGGTCTAGAGGATTTTCGGAATAAGAAACTGTTCGATTTGGGATTCAGTGAACCCAACAAAATCGAGATTCACGACGGGGCTAAGAATTATTTTCTGACTCGTGGCGGAGACAATTGGTGGAACGGCAGCGGCAAGAAATTGGACATTGAGAGTGCGCAGTCAGTGGTAGATAAGATCCGCGATTTATCCGCCAGCAAGTTTGTGGATTCTGGATTCACCATGCCTGCGATCGAATTGACGGTAACGTCCAACGACGGTAAGAAAGTCGAAAAAGTGCAGGTTGCGCGGAAGGACGCTGCGTATATCGCGAGACGGGAAGGCGATGTGTCACTGTATGAAGTAGATGCCCAGGCAGTGACTGGTTTGGAGCAAGCGGCTGAAGAGATGAAGATCGCGGCTGCGCCGCCCAGCAAGTGAGTTAGCCGGCGCCGGCCGGCTTCGAGTCCCCGGATTGCGCTTCCAGAAACTTTCCCAGTTCTTCTCGATCTTCGGGCAGCATTTTGTCGAACCGGATCCCGTTTCCGACCTGGGGATCGTGGGTGACCACGGTAGCGGCGACGAGCAAGGTATTCTCTAATTGAAGCTTCAGATCAAGGGTTGCGCCAATCGGGAACGGGAACATGGTTTCAATGTAACAACCGCCAGCGCTTAGATCAGCGGTTGCGCCTCGGATGGGCGCGGCGCCTCCTTCGACCTCGATTTCGACAGGGACACGAACCTTGAAACGGGGAGAATCGCGGCGGTCGTGGTCAGGCATGGTCACTTCCGTCTCAACCGGGAATGGGCTCTCGACTGTAGATACTCCATGTTAGTGCGGAGTAATTGTGCATTCAAGGGCGGATTGCGTCGGATCCGCGCGGCGCGGAGTCGGCCTGAAGATTGGCAGGTCCACAACCGAATGGCTGGGACCCGTGGCAAATCTTCGGTATCTGAACTAGAATTGGTTGCAGCCGATTCATTCAACACCGGAGAGGTGGCAGAGTGGCCGAATGCGGCGGTTTGCTAAACCGTTGTACGGGCTAACACCTGTACCGAGGGTTCGAATCCCTCCCTCTCCGCCATTACTTTTGTTATCTGGTACTTGCAAGCCGGTGATACCTACACTGATACCAGAATCAGGAAGGATCACCGATGGCCAACCGAGAAGTCAATCTCACCAAAAGAGTCCAAACGCCGCATGGGACGCGGTATTGCCGCGTTGTGCTCTCTGCCAATGGACGGGTGAAGCCCGACCTTGTCATCGTGAACGGCAAGGAAGAACGGCATGCCGAAGGCGCGTATTACCTGGAATGGCGGGAAGGTGCAAAGCGCGTTCGCCTGTCGGTTGGGAAGGATGCTGCAGACGCCAGTGCACGACGGCTACGCAAGGAAGCCGAGTTGAACGCCGTCAACAACGGCATCGCCGTGACGCCCGAGAACGGCAACAACGGACACCGCTCTTTAGCGGCATTGGTCGCTGAGTTCCTGGACGAAACCAAGCTCACGAAGAAACCCAAAACCCTAGCCGCCTACAGTACCGCCCTGAACTACTTCACCGAATCTTGCCCGAAGCTCTTTCTTGAAGATCTCCAACGCAGCGATCTGCTGAAGTTCTCCGCCTTCCTGCGCGACGAAAAGGAACTACATCCCCGCACCGTATACAACAAGTTTGAAAACGTCATGTCCTTCCTAAAGACGCAAGGCGTTCGCGGTTTGGTGGGTAAGAACGATTGGCCACGCTACGTGGAAGAGGAGCCGGAGGTGTACGAGCGGGAAGATCTGGACAAGCTATTCGCGGCCTGTGACCAACAGGAGAAGCTGTGGTTTGAGTTCTTCCTGATGACAGGGATGCGCGAACAGGAAGTGATGCACTGCTCTTGGGACGACATCAACCTGACACGCGGCACCGTGACCGTCCGGTACAAGCCGGAGTACGGTTTCAGCCCCAAGAACTACCGCGAGCGTGAGATTCCGATTCCCGCAAAGCTGGTGAAGGAATTGAAGACTCTGAAGGGCAAATCTGACAAAACCTGCGAC
>DATHOQ010000044.1:0-74223 GCA_035484735.1 Terriglobales bacterium
TCCCTTCATCACTACCACGGATGGCCGTCTCTTTGCGCTCGATGCCAAGCTTACCTTCGACGACAACGCGCTCTTCCGCCATCCCGACATTCGCGAACTGAGCGACATTACCGAAGAGGATCCACTCGAGTCGAAGCATCCAAGTACAGTTTGAACTACATCAAACTCGACGGTAACGTGGGCTGCATGGTCAACGGCGCCGGGCTGGCGATGGCCACCATGGACATCATCAAATACGCCGGCGGCATGCCCGCAAATTTTCTCGACGTTGGCGGCGGCGCCAATTCCGAGCAAGTCGCCCACGCGTTCGAAATCCTGCTTAGCGACCGAAGCGTGAAAGCGGTGCTGATCAATATTTTCGGCGGGATCCTGCGCGTCGACACACTCGCGACCGGCGTAGTCGAGGCCGCCCGCAAGACGAATATCAAGTTGCCGATCGTGCTGCGCCTGGAAGGAACCAATGTCGACGAAGGCAAAAAGATATTGCAGAACTCTGGCTTCAATTTCGTCGTCGCCGATACGATGAAAGACGCCGCCGACAAAGTAGTCGCCGCGGCGCGGGGTACTCTCGGCGTGACGGAGTGGCGTTAACGAGGAATTTTACCTATGTCAATTCTGGTAGATAAAAACACGCGGCTCATTGTGCAGGGCTTGACCGGCCGCGAAGGTACGTTTCACGCCAAGACCAGCGCCGCTTACGGCACACAGATCGTCGGCGGAGTTACGCCCGGCAAGGGTGGCACTACGCATGAAGGCTGGCCGATCTTCAACACTGTCCGCGAGGCCGCCGACCAGACTGGGGCCAACGCCACGGTCATATTCGTTCCGCCACCGTTCGCCGCCGATGCGATCATGGAGGCGGCCGATGCGGAAATAGAATTGATCGTCTGCATCACCGAGGGTATCCCCACACTCGACATGGTCAAGGCGTGGGAATTTTTGCAGAACCGGCGTTCGCGGCTGATTGGGCCAAACTGCCCTGGGATCATCTCTCCAGGCAAATGCAAAATCGGCATCATGCCTGCCTCAATTCACAAAGAAGGATCGATTGGCATCGTTTCGCGGTCGGGCACGCTGACTTACGAGGCCGTGCATCAGCTGACGCAGCGCGGGATCGGACAATCGACCGCGATCGGCATCGGCGGCGATCCGATCATCGGCACCACGTTCGTCGATGCGCTCGATCTTTTCAACCGCGATCCTGAAACCGAAGCTGTAATCATGATCGGCGAAATCGGCGGCAACGCCGAGGAGACCGCTGCCGAATTTGTGAAGACTCACATGAAGAAGCCTGTGATAGGGTTCATCGCCGGCCAGACTGCGCCGCCGGGACGCCGTATGGGCCATGCCGGCGCGATCATCTCGGGGGGCAAAGGCACGGCCGCGGAGAAGATCAAGGCACTGGAAGCGGCTGGAATTCGTGTGGCAAAATCTCCGGCCGCGATCGGAGAGACGCTCGCGGCGGCAATTGGAGTGAATGTGTAGAGGCGTAGTTTGCTACGTCTTGCAGCACGTGGTGAGAAGACGTTGCAAGCAACGTCTCTACGAAATTACTGAGGAACGAGCCATCATCCTATGAAGACCCTGCAACGCACTTTTACCATTGTGAAACCGGACGCTGTGCGCAAAAATGCGATCGGCGACATCATTGAACAGTTCGAAAAAAACGGATTCCGCATCCTCGCCATGAAGATGCTGGAAATTTCCAAGCATCAGGCGGAACAGTTCTACGCCGTACATGCGAACCGGCCGTTTTACAATTCGCTGACGGATTTCATGTCGAGTGGGCCGATCGTAGTGCTGGCCCTGGAGAAGGAAAACGCGATCGCTGACCTGCGGAAGCTCATGGGAGCCACCAATCCGGCGCAGGCCGAGGAAGGCACCATTCGCAAGAAGTGGGCGACTAACATCGAGCACAATGCAATTCACGGCTCCGACGGCGACGACACCGCCCGCTTCGAACTGAGTTACTTTTTCGCGGGATACGAACTGGCACAATAGGGGATTCCATGCCTTTGGTTCAAATTACGATGCTTAGCGGACGTACGATCGAGCAGAAACGCAAACTTGCGCGGCGCATCACCGACGTCATGGTGGAAGAGGCTTCAGCCAAGCGGGAAGCCGTCGTTGTGACGTTTAATGAAGTATCGAAGGAAAGCTATGCTTCGGGCGGCGTGCTGATGGCGGACAAGAAGTAACCCTTATCCCAGCGGTTCGTACAACTGCCCTTCGACGCGGTCGCCGTGCCTGGGCAAGTCCTTCTTTGCGTATTGCAGGAAGTGGGGTGCGGCGCGATGGGCTTCCAGCGCGGCGTCATCCTTGTATTGTTCGTAGATGAAGAAGCGGCGCGGTTCGGTCTTGTGCCGGTGGACCTGGTAGATGACGCAACCGGGTTCTTTACGGGATTCGTCGGTGAGTTTCGAAAACAGGCCGGCCACTTCTGATTCGTGACCCAGCTTTGCCATCCACGTCACAGCCAGAACAACCATCGTTCACTCCGTCCTCAATTTTTCGCCTGCCCTCTGGTTTTGGTTCCGGTTAGGTCTGTCATCTTAGCCGCGAATTCGTCCACCATGATTGTCTGCTCGCGTCCCGGTCCAGTGGAAACCATTCCGATGCGGGTGGCACTTTCCTTTTCCAGAAATGCCAGGTAGTCACGCGCCTGTTTCGGCAGTTCCTCGAGTTTCGTAGTTCCTACGCTGGAAGTTCGCCAGCCCGGGAGCTTTTGATAGATGCATTCGATCTTACCGAATCCGCTATCCTGCGCGGGGACTTCGTCCACTTTCTTGCCATCGATCTTGTATCCCACGCACACTGGAATCTCCGCTAGTTCATCCAGTACATCCAGCTTTGTGACCACTAGCCAGGAGGTTCCGTTAATCATGCCAGCGTAGCGCAACAGAGGCAAGTCCAACCAGCCACAGCGACGAGGGCGGCCGGTGACGGCGCCGAACTCGTTGCCGCGTACACGCAGCATATCTCCGCTGGCATCGAGCGCTTCGCTGGGAAACGGTCCGCCGCCCACGCGCGTGCAATAGGCCTTGCTGACACCGATGACGGTGTCAATCGCGGTGGGAGCCACACCGGTGCCGGTCGCGGCGCCGCCGGAAGTTGCGCTGGAGGACGTTACAAAGGGATAAGTGCCATGATCGATATCGAGCATGGTGCCCTGCGCGCCCTCGAAGACGATCGACTTGCCGTGCACGAGTGACTGGTTCAGAAGCACAGCGGTATCGCACACAAACGGAGCAACCCTGGCCGAAGCGGTCGAATATTCCACGAACATTTTATCGGGATCGAGCGGCTCAGAGTTGAAGAGCGCATGCGCGATCATGTTCTTTTCGCGGCAGGCGTTTTCGATGTGGGTCTTGAGCAGCGGCAGGTCAAGCAGATCGGCGACGCGCAAACCGCGGCGTCCCATCTTGTCTTCGTAAGCCGGGCCGATGCCACGGGAAGTAGTTCCGATCTTGACCCTTCCGGGCGCGTTTTCTGTGGCTAGTTCGATCAAGCGGTGGTATGGCATGATCACGTGCGCCCGGTTGCTGACGAACAGGTTGCCATCGACCTTTACTCCAGCTTCCCGAAGCCCACCGATTTCCTTGAGGAAGGCCATGGGGTCGAATACGACGCCATTGCCGATAACGCTGAGGCAGTCCGGGCGCAGGATACCGCTCGGCACCAGCTGTAGAATAAACTTCTTGCCGTTAATGATGACGGTGTGTCCGGCGTTGTGGCCGCCGGCATAGCGGGCCACGACAGGGAAATTCTCCGAGAGCACGTCCACAATCTTGCCTTTGCCCTCGTCGCCCCACTGGGCGCCGACGATGACCGCAGCCTTGCCTTTTTTCAAATGCCAGCTCCACTGAACCGATTCGCGCGGCCGTCCCGGGCCGCAAATGCGGGTGCACACTCGTTGCCCACGCCAACGACCAATTGCTGAATTACAAGGATTTATGTGGGGCAGAGGTGTACTTGCAATGATAACCTGCCCGGTGGATGATGGGCAATCGAAACCTTCCGCGCGGGAGTGTCTTAGTTTGAAAGCCGATTGCGTCCGGGCTTGCAAACTACATGGCGCGAATAAATAGACTGAACAGCCAGACGAAAAGTCCGTACTCGAATGCAAGGGTAAGCCAGTACTCGAATGGCTCTTTGGAGCGATCGGTTCTCCAACGCTTAAACAGGGCCGTTCCGGTTACCGTCCCATATATGGCAAGAGATAAGGGGATCAGCGAAAGGGTCAAGCACAGAAGCGGGTAGTTTGCTATGTCGTCACGCCTCATTCCACCCATACTCTCATTCATCTAGCAGTCCGACAAGTTCCTAAAGGCTCCAAACATCGAAACTGAGACACTGCCCTCTGCGCAGTTGATGAAGCGCAATGCCCGAAGCTTGTAAACTACCTTCATGCCTGAACTCCCCGAGGTTGAAACCATCGCTCGCGGCCTCAACAGCCGGGTGGCCGGAGACGTGATCGAGTCAGTCTGGCTGGGATCGAAGCCCGAGCCACTGAAGTCGCCGGCGAGAGAAATTGTGGCAGCCCTCGAGTCGAAGCATATCGCCGGTGTGCGGCGCGTGGGCAAGCACATTGTGTTCGATCTGGAAAATGGAGGACGGGCTGGGACTGCCAAGAAGACCAAGGTCCGGACACCCGCGCCTACATCGAGCACGGCTCAGTGGATTGTGCATCTGGGGATGACCGGGCGCATGCTGGTTTGTCCGCCCGAAGAAGAAATCGCCAAGCACACCCATGCTATTGCAAGACTGGCATCGGGAAGGGAACTGCGATTTGTGGATCCGCGCCGCTTCGGCCGGCTGAGCGTTTCCAATGGCTTCGCGGCCCCTGGATCCGAGCCGCTGGACGTAGAGTTGGCGCGGTTTGTGAAGTTGTTTCACGGCCGCAAGACTCCGATCAAGAGCGCTTTGCTGAATCAGAATCTATTGAGTGGAGTGGGCAATATCTACGCAGACGAATCGCTCTTTCGGGCACACGTCAGACCGCGTCGACGAGCGACAAGTCTCACCCAGGATGATCTTGGTCGGCTGTACCAGGCGGTTCAAGAAGTCCTGAAAGAAGCGATTGCCCTGGGTGGTTCTTCCATCTCTGACTACGTGGACTCGGACGGTGAAGAGGGTTTCTTCCAATTGCAACACCGCGTTTACGGACGGGAAGGCGAACCTTGTCTGGTCTGCAAAACTTCAGTCAAGCGGGTTGTGATTGCCGGACGCAGCGCTCATTACTGCCCGAAATGCCAGAAATGACCCACTGCAACGAACCAGTTTTCACTAGGCCAGAAACGATTTAATTACAAAACTGTCATCGACAGCGGCGGCTTCCAGTGGTACTCTGACGGTTCTTGCTCATGAGCAACTATTCCATTGGCGTGGACCTTGGCGGCACCAATCTCCGCATCGCGGCCGTGGATGAGCAGGGCAATCTGGTGGAAAAGACCACACTGGGCACGCGAGTTGCGCTGGGACGCGACTACGTGGTCAATGACATGTGTGCTGCGATACAGCAGCTATCGGAAAAACACAAGAACACGGGCAAGCTACTGGGGATCGGAATCGGTGTGCCGGGGATCATCGACATGGAGACCGGCATGGTATGCGAGTCCCCGAACTTGCCGGACTGGGCTGACTACCCGGTGCGGGCGGAGATCGAGCGGCGATTGGGAACCCGGGTGATTCTGGAGAATGACGCCAACTCAGCCGCTTTAGGTGAAAAGTGGTTAGGGGTCGCGAAGGATGTTGATGATATGGCCATGTTGACGCTGGGTACGGGCGTCGGCGGTGGGCTGGTTTTGCGGGGACGTATTTGGCACGGGATGGGAGGTATGGCGGCGGAGTTTGGACACACCACCGTGGAGCCAGAAGGTGCATTGTGCGGCTGCGGCAACCGCGGTTGTCTGGAGGCTTATGCCTCGGCCACTGCGGTCGTGCGCATGGCTCGCGAGGCAATCGCCCGCGGTGCTGCGCCAGGGCTCGCACAGGCAGCCAATGGAAACGTCGAGTTCAATGCGAAGGCGGTGTACAACCTGGCGATCCAAGGTGATGACGAGGCCCGAAAGATATTTCAGCGGGTGGGGCGAGCACTAGGGATTGTTCTTTCGGATATGGTGAACGCTTTGAATCTTCCCATGTATGTGATCGGCGGGGGCGTTTCGAGCGCATGGGATGCGTTCGCTCCAACGGTGTTCGACGAACTGCGGCATCGCTCCATGGTTTATGCGGCCACATCGCCGGAGCCTTCACATGGCCAGGGGGCATCGGGAAAAGTGAAGTCAATGGGGACCAAGAAGACGATTGTGACCCGAGCATTGTTGGGCAGCGACGCCGGATTGTACGGAGCGGCTCGTTTGCCGCAGGCGAACGGAAGTTAGCCTGATTTCACCATCGTGCGCTCCATCACTTTCTTGAACGCTTTGAGGAATGTTCCGTTCTGTTCCGGCGTTCCAATGGTGATGCGAATCGCAGTCGGTGCTCCCCAGGGACCGAGCGGACGAATGATCACGCCTTCGGTTTGCAGCCGCTGAGCGACGGCAGCGGCATCCTCGCCGAGTTCGCAATAGAGGAAGTTTGCCCAAGTGGGCATGACGTCATACCCCAGTTCCCGGAAACTTTCACTGAGACGCTCCGCCTGTTCCGCGTTATTCACCAACGCCTTTTGAACATGAGCTTCATCCTCTAACGCAGCCAGTGCGGCGGTTTGCGCCGGGGCGGAGACAGAAAAGGTGGTCCGCATGCGGGCAAAGTACGACATTAACTGGGCCGGGCCAATCCCGTACCCCACTCGCACACCGGCCAGGCCATGCGCTTTCGAGAAGGTTCGCAGCACAACGACTTTGCGGCCCTGGTTTACATACTGCAACGCATGCGAGTAGTCCAACCCGCGTCGAGTTGCGAAATGCTGGGCGAAGTCGTAGTAGGCTTCATCAAGAATCACGATGACGTGTTCGGGAAGTTTGTCGAGAAAGCGATCGAGATCTGACGCAGCCACTACCGTTCCGGTGGGGTTGTTGGGGTTCGAGAGATAAATGATGCGGGTGTTGCCATCGACCGCCGCGGCCACGGCTTCCAGATCGAAGCTATCGCGGCGCATCGGAACCTGGATCAGTTGGCCGCCTGCAGCTTGAGTCGCAATGGGATAAACGATGAACGACCGCTCGCTGGTTACGGCATTGAGGCCTGGCGACAGCAAAGTACGCGCAATGATGCCGAGAAGCGAGGTTGATCCGGCGGTCAGGACGACCTGATCGTGGTGCACTCCATGGCGCTTTGCCAGAGCATCGCGCAACTCACTGGCGTCGTTATCTGGATAGAAGCTGCAGTCGTTGAGCACCGCTTGCATGGCCGCTACCGCTTTGGGCGACGGGCCCCAAGGGTTCTCATTCGAGGCCATTTTGATGCAGTTCACGTGGCTCTCCCGCTGCGCTTGGCGCGGCGATTTGCCGGGAGTGTACCCGCCCAGGCTCCGAATATGAGCAGGCACAAACTGGCTGAAGTCAGTCATTCTGGCTATTTAATCTTTATCACGTTGCCGGGAATGTGTCATCTGGGGCTCCGTCGAAAAGCCTAACCACAGAGGACACAGAGGAACACAGAGAAAATTCTATTTGCGGCGGCTTGTAGGGATAAGCGATTTTAGTCTGGCGACCTCGTCGGTCGAAAGCTTGCGATATTCTCCGGGATGCACATCCAACTGTAGCGGGCCGTATCGTACCCGCTTGATCTTTTCCACGTGGTGGCCGATCTCTTCGAACATGCGACGGATCTGGCGATTTCTGCCTTCGGTCAGCGTAACTTCATACCAGGGATTAGCGGCGTTGCGAATCACTTGGATCCGGGCAGGCGCTGTTCTCACTCTTTTTCCACGATCAGTTGGAATCGAGATGCCTTCGCGCAGGCGGTCCAGGCCCTCCGGCGGAGGGGTGCCCGCGACTTTGACCATGTAGGTCTTGGGAACATGCGAGGCGGCTTTCATCAGAAGATTCGCAAACTCGCCATCATTGGTCAGCAGCAGCAGACCTTCGCTTGCATAATCCAGGCGACCAACGGGGTAGACCCGGGCCTTCACTCTATGCAGAAGGTCCATTACCGTGGGGCGATGTTCGGGATCCTTCAGCGTGGTGACATATCCCTTGGGCTTATTCATTAGCAAGTACACATGCCGCTCCGCCCCGTGCAGCAGCTTTCCATTGACGCGGATGTGATCTTGCTCGGGGTCGGCCTTGCTGCCCAGTTCCGTAACCACCTGCCCGTTAACCGATACCAATCCTCCGGTGATAAGCGCTTCTGCCTTGCGGCGGGAGGTAACACCAGCGGCGGAGATAATTTTTTGCAAGCGTTCAGTGGGCATAAGAATTCCCGGAAGGATTGCTGTACCTAAATGTCGGCGGGGTTCAAGCTGCGGGGTCATTCTCGCTCGGATGAACCACCGCCAGCGTGTGATCTTCAGTCGTGGTATCTGCCAGCGGCGTTTCGGATTCGGTCGTCCCTTGCGCCGGCAATAAGTCACCTTGAAAGGACTCGGCTACCAGCTTCTCAAATTCTTCCATGCTGGGCAGTTCGCCGACATCGCTTAGCCCAAAGCGCAGGAGAAATTCCTTGGTCGTTTTATAAAGAATCGGCCGGCCGATTACGGCCTTACGCCCGGAGGTTGTAACCAACTTTCGATCCAGAAGGGTTGCAATGACGCCGCTACAGTCCACGCCACGAATGTCATTGATTTCCGGCACGGTGACGGGTTGCTTGTAGGCGATGACGGCCAGCGTCTCCAGCGCAGGCATGGAAAGACGGATCGGTGGCTTCAAACTCTTGGCGAATGCCCGCACTACATCATGCTGCTCAGGCTTGGTGGACATGCGATAGCCGCCGGCTACCTGGCGGACCTCGATGCCGTGGTCGGCAGAAGCAAAGTCGGCGATGAGCTCCTCCAATGCCGCCCGAACCTGGGAGCGAACTTCGGCCTCGTCGGCCGCACCATTGTTGATGACCGACTCTTTCGCAAGCTGAACCAGGTGATCAAGGGTGATCGGAGTTTCCGCCGCGTAGATGATGGCTTCGAGTTTGGCTTTAAGACTCATAAAGTCGTGGGCAGTTTTACACCTGCCTCTGGGTAATGCACGCTAGCGCCAATCATCACGTATTGCGGCTTGCTCGGCGATGACGGCTTCAAAACCAACATGTTTGCGCACCAGGATCTCGCCAAACAGGCGGTCCTGCCGCAATTGGATCGCCTGCAATCGTACCAGTTCCAGAAGCGCCAGGAACATGCAAACCAGTGTCTGGCGAGATTCGATGTTGCGCAGCAGTAGTTTCAACCGGATAGGACGGTCTTCCAACGCCAGTCGCCGCCGCAGATATTCAATCATCTGGCTGACGGTGACCGTCTCTTCGTCAACCTGAATCATCGGCCGGGTACGGGCGCGATCCAGGATTATCTGGAACGTCTTGACCAGGTCGATGACGTCGGCGGCGATTTCAGGTTCGGTTCCTTCGGCGTCCATGAATTCCTTGATCGCCGGATTCGACCAGACCGCGTCTTCGATCTGTTGCTTCTGCATCAACATCTGCGCGGCAGACTTGTACTTCTCGTGCTCAATCAGGCGGTTGACCAGTTCGGCGCGTGGATCTTCTTGCTCTTCGGAACCTGCCGCCGGATCCCGCGGCAGCAACATCTTGGACTTGATATGGATGAGCACTGCTGCCATGTAGATGAAATCGGCGGCGATGTTTACATCCAGTTCGCGGAGCTTTTCTACATAGGCGAGATATTGCGCCGTGATCTTGGCGATGGGAATGTCGTAGATGTCGATATCTTGTTTGCGAATCAGGTCGAGCAGCAGGTCGAGCGGGCCTTCGTAGACGTCTGTAACGGCGACGGAGAAGGGCGAATCGCTCTCTTTTCTCTGACCAGCGGAGGAATCCGGCTGCGCGGCCGGCGCCAGCGCGTTTGCTCCTGCGGTTTGGAAACTCTCTCTCATCGATCGTTGCTAATGGGCGTTGCTAACGGCCCTCGTAATCCAATGACATGTGCAGTGCATCCCGCACTTCCGCCATGGTAGCCGTAGCTACCTTGCCAGCCTTGGCGGATCCTGCTTCAAGAATATCCCACGCCAGCCGCGGATTGTCTTCGTATTTTTTGCGACGCTCCTGCATGGGGACAAGAATGTTCACTAAGGCGTCGGCCGCCCAGCCCTTGCACTCAATGCACCCAATGCCAGCGGAACGGCAGCCAGCATTTACTTTAGCCATGATAGCCGGGTCGCTGAAGATCTTGTGTAGGTCGCCTACTGGGCAAACGTCGGGGTTACCCGGGTCGGTACGGCGGATGCGAGCCGGATCAGTCACCATGGTCTTCAGCTTCTGCCGAACGACTGGCTCGGTATCAGTGAGCATAAGGGTGTTGCCGTAAGACTTCGACATCTTACGGCCGTCGGTTCCTGGAAGCTTGGGAGTGCGCGTCAGAAGTGGCTGAGGCTCAGGGAAAACAGCTTTCCCGTTTAAGTTATAGAACTGATTGAAGCGGCGCGCGATCTCGCGCGTCAGCTCCACGTGCGGCACCTGGTCTTCGCCGACGGGAACGAAATTGCCCTTGTAGATGAGAATGTCGGCGGCTTGGAGCACCGGATAGCCAAGAAACCCGTATGTGCTCAAGTCTTTTTCGGCGATATTCTCTCGCTGTTCTTTGTAGGTGGGCACACGTTCCAGCCAGCCCAGAGGCGTGATCATCGAGAACAGCAGATGCAGCTCGGCGTGCTGCGGCACGTGAGATTGAATGAACATGGTACAGCGTTCGGGGTCGAGCCCGGCAGCCAGCCAGTCCAGCAACACCTCTATAGAATTCTCTTTCACGTGCGAGGTGTCGCCGTAATCGGTTGTCAGCGCATGCCAATCGGCTACAAAGAAGAAACATTCGTACTGGTCCTGCATGCCAACCCAGTTCTGAAGTGCGCCGACGTAGTTACCCAGGTGCAACTTGCCGGTGGAACGCATGCCGCTGAGGACGCGTTTGCGATTTTGAGGTGAGGTGGGCATCAGATGTTCATCAAGATGGAAGTGTAGACGCGGATCACCGGGCGGATCAGCCCCATCAGCAAATTGCCCCCGAAAAATACCAGCGCCATCAAGCCGAAGATTCCCACCATGTCATACGCCTGCCGCACTCGCTCCGAAAGGAAATGACGGAGCACGTGGCTGCCATCGAGCGGCGGTACCGGAATCAGATTGAACACGGCGAGCAGAACATTGATAACCAGAAAATTGTAAAGAAGCAGGGCCACGGGTACGAACGCAGAATTGCTGACGACAAAGCCGCCAAGCGCGCCTTGAACGATCATTCTGCCTTCTGGCACCGCCAGAGAAATCAATGCCAACAGAATTGTGGCGGCAGTGGCAACCATGAAGTTGCTTACTGGGCCGGCGACCGCAGTCAGAATATCGTCGAGAACCGGGTTCTTAAAGTTACGCGGGTCAACGGGCGTAGGCTTGGCCCACCCGATCATCGGAAAGTGGGTCAACAGGGCGATCAGCGGCAGCAGAACCGTTCCCACCGGGTCGATGTGCTTGATGGGATTAAGCGTAACTCGTCCTAACATGCGTGCGGTGGGGTCGCCGCGGCGGTTGGCCATCCAGGCGTGCGCCGATTCGTGAATGCTGATCGCGAACAGAAATGCGATCAACTGGAACAGGATGTCAACATGCTGCAGGGTCATGCGGGGCTGGAGTTGATACTAACATGGGGAGATGGAACAGGCAGAGGATGCGGGCGTAGGGACCTTCAATCGTTTAGGGGGAAATTAAAGGCCAGTGTCGTTTCCACTTCGACTGGGCTACCGTTCAGCAGATAGGGATGGAACTTCCATTGCTTCACGGCGTCGATGCAGGCATTCGCCAATAATGGATCGCCGTTGATCACTTCCTCTCCCGAGGCATCACCGCTGGTCGTGATGACGACGTGCAGTTGTACAAGTCCCTGAATTCTTTTCTTTTTCCGCTCTTTGTCCTGCTCTTTTGTGAATTTGGGGTTGACCCTACTCACAATCATCTTTTGCAAAGTTGTCCCCGAAACGCGGACTCGCTGTGGAGGAGATTGGGGCGACACCTGTGGCGTTGAAGGTTCGGTCTTCTCCTGTGCCAAAACCGGAACAACGGATATCAGAATCGCCAGAGCTACAAAAGCAACATTTCTTGAACATCTCATCACGAACCCTCCTTCCATAATATCGATCCCCAAAATGGCCAGGGACATTCCGCATCTTCTACCGTTTCACGAACGCTTTCTGCGCCTCTTCCGGCGCAATTGATTTCACTTTGATGGTCTTAGCCGGGATGCCGCCGACAATGTGGAACGGTTCTACGTTTTTCGAAGCCACGCCCATCGAGCCCACCATGCCATGCTCGCCTACTTTGACGCCGCTCATCACCGTGGCGTGATAAGTGACGCGGGCTCTGGGGCCGATTTCGGTCTTTTCATTGCTCACGATCATACCGTCGTTGAGATCGTGCGCGTGGGAGTAAACGTTGGCGTAATCAGAGATGGACGAGCCTTCATGAATGATGATTTCGCCGCGGTCGTCCAGCAGCACGTATTTGTGGATGGTGCAGTTGTCCTCCACAGTGAGGTTGTAACCATAGGAGACCTCTACACCGTGGAATATCTTCACATTCTTCCCGCAAGACTTGAAAACATGGCGAGCCAGCATGGCGCGAACCCGATGTCCCAGCCAGTGGTTTAGACCCGCCGGTGAGCGGTCGTACATCATCCAGAACCAGATCAGCGGCTTGCGCTCGTTGTACTTAGTGACGTCAACGTCGCCATACGACTCGGGCTCGAGCGTGGCATTGCGTGAATCGAGCGAGTGAATCAGCACTTGCTCGGCGAGCGGGGCGCTCGAGTGGGGCGCGCTGTAAGGACGCGCGAGATAGAGCTCATGCAACGCGTTCCGCGCCACGTTGGCACGATGATCGGGATCACGGTTGATGAACTCCTGATCGAGTTTGTCGATCCAGGTTAAGAAGGCCTTCTCGGCTGCGGGAGTCGGACCGATGGCGCGATATTCGTATCGGGGCATAAGTGCCTTTCGGAGAAATTAACGAAGATAAAACATAGCACAGCACGTGGCTGCGACGGGCCGGGCTGTCATGCTCTATAATTCGCGCCTTATCCTGTGACTACTCTTGCCCGCAAGCTGCGCGCGGTAGACTACTTCGCCCTGGGGTGGGGCGCCATGGTCGGGGTGGGATGGCTGGTCGTGATGGACGACTGGCTACTGCGCGGCGGCACCCTCGGCGCAATTCTCGGCTTCGCCATTGGTGGGGCGCTGCTGTTGCCCATCGGATTCGTTTATGGCCGGTTGGTGGCGGCGATCCCCGATGCCTCCGCCGAAGTCGCCTACACCGCCAAAGTGTTTCCGCAATCGATTAGTTTCGCCACCGGCTGGATGATGGTCCTGGCTTACTTCATCGTTTGTCCGTGGGAGGCGGTGGCGATCGGCAGGATTGCCAGCTACATTTTTCCCGCGCTCGATTCCATGGAACTCTATCGTATCGCCGGACGTCCGGTATATCTGCCGCACCTTGTCATCGGGCTGGGGTTGACTGCATTACTCACAGCGATGAATTACCGTGGCATCCGGTTGAGCGCGACCTTCCAGAACTGGACGACATTTGGGACGCTGGCACTATTTCTGCTGTTTGTCGCTTGTGGCATCAGCAAAGGTTCGCCCCGCAACTTCCCGCCGCTGTTTACTCACAGTGGATTTGTCTCGGTGTTACTGGTGATTCAGATTGTTCCTTATTTCATGACTGGGTTCGAAGCTGTGGTAAAGGGAGCGGAGGAAGCGAGGCCGGAGTTCCGCTCACGTCAGTTTCTAACCGCGATCTGGATGGCGATCGTGGTGGGGATCTTGTTCTATACCATTATTATCGCCGCCGTCGGATTTGTTGCGCCGTGGCACCAACTCACTGGTGAGAAATTCATGACCGCGGTCGCATTTCAACATGCCATAGGCTCTCGCTGGATCGTCAGCCTGATTCTAGCGGCTGCCCTACTCTCGCTGCTCAAGGTTTTTAATGGCAATCTGGTTGCGGCGAGCCGTGTCCTGTTTGCCATGGGACGCCGTCGACTGGTGGATCAGCGAGTTGGCGAGGTGCATCCGCAGAATCAAACGCCATCGGTGGCTGTGGTTTGCATTGGATTAGCAACCGCGGTGTGCATGTTTCTGGGCGATGCAATTCTTGTCCCGATTACTGAGGTCGGTTCGGTGGCATCTGCGATAGGGTGGCTGGGGACGTGTGCTGCCTATTACTGTATGAGGCCGAGGCTGCTGGAGCGGGTGGTCGCCATGACAGGTGTGGTGGTGAGTCTGCTGATGATACTTATGAAGGTTGTGCCTGCCGTCCCTGGACATTTCAGTGTCTACGAATGGCTCGCGTTGGGAATTTGGAGCTTGATGGGATTGACTCTGGCTTGGAGAGCACGAGCGTTGAACGGAGGACGTACATGAAGAATTTCTTTCGCAGTGGACTGTTGGCCAAGTTGATCGTGGTTGTCGTCCCGCTTTCGTGGGGCGCGGTTGTGCTGGCACAGACACACCCGCCACGCTCGGCTTTCGACTTGGTCATCACCAACGGCCACATCATCGATGGCACCGGATCGCCTTGGTATTCCGGCGATATCGGAATTCGCGGCGGTAAGATCGCTGTCATCGGCAATCTGAGCGATGCAGCCAGGACGCGCACCATCGATGCCCAGGGCAAAGTGGTGGCGCCGGGATTCATTGACATGCTCGGGCAATCGGAGTTGACCATCCAGGTTGATCCGCGTGTGCCCTCGAAAATTTACCAGGGCATTACGACTGAGATCACCGGAGAGGGGAACTCAGCTGGCCCGCTCAACGATGCCATCATCGCGGCCGACCGCGCGACCTACGATCATTATCATCTCAACCCCGACTGGCGAACTTTGGGCGAGTATTTTGCCAAGTTGGAGAAGCAGGGAATTGGTATCAATCTGGCGAGCTACGTGGGCGCAACTCAGGTACGCCGCATGGTCCTGGGAGACGAGGACAAACAGCCAACGCCCGCCCAACTCGATCAGATGAAAGAACTGGTGCGGCAGGCTATGCAGCAGGGAGCGGTGGGGGTCTCGACTGCGCTCGAGTATGCGCCCGCGCCTTATGCCAAGACCGAAGAGTTGATTGCGCTTGCGGGCGAAGCTTCGAAGTTCGGTGGCATTTACGCCACCCATATGCGCGACGAGAGCAACTCCGTTCTGGTCGCGATTGATGAAGCGTTGCGCATCGGCCAGGAAGCGCATATTCCGGTCGAGATTTGGCACCTCAAAGTCGCCGGCAAGCAGAACTGGGGACGCATGCCAGAGGTAGTGGCCAAGATCAACGCAGCGAGAGCCCAGGGAATCGACGTCAGCGCCAATACCTATGCTTACCCCGCATGGTTCAACGATCTTTCTGCGTTTGTTCCGCAGTGGGCACACGACGGCGGCGCCGCCAAGTTGGTGGAGCGGCTAAGAGATCCGGCTTCACGGGCGCGCATGCGAAAAGATATGGAGACTCCATCGACGGAATGGGACAACGAATGGCTCGAGATCCCCAGTCCAGAGTCGGTTTTGATTGGAGTGGTGCAGAACCCGAAGCTGTTGCCCTTGCAGGGGAAGACGCTGGCGGAAATTGCCAAACTCTGGAACAAAGACCCCATGGATGCGCTATTCGACCTGCTGATTGAAGACAAGGCGTTCACTTATGTCGCGGTGTTCGGAATGTCGGAGCCCGATGTCGCTTTGGCCTTGCAGCAGCCGTGGGTATCGATCGACAACGATTCTTCGGGAACATCGCCGGAGGGCATTTTAGGGCAGGAGCATCCTCATCCGCGGGCCTATGGAACGTTCCCTCGCATTCTTCGCAAATACGTTCGTGAAGAAAAGAAGTTGACCTTAGAAGATGCGATCCGCAAGTTCTCAGCTTTGCCGGCCCAACGCATGCGCTTTACCGACCGCGGTGTGCTGAAGCAGGGCATGTGGGCGGATGTTGTGATCTTCGATCCCGCGACTGTGCATGATCTGGCGACCTTTGCGGATCCCAACCAGTTGTCGCAAGGTATGGAGTACGTTCTGGTGAATGGAACCGCAGTGATTGATCAGGGAAAGATGACGGGCGCCAAGCCGGGCAAAGTGCTGCGCGGGCCGGGGTATGTGCCGGCGAAATGAAGGATCAGGAAAGCTCGAGAGCTGTCTTGATAGCGGATTCAACCCGAGAGAGCGCGCGGGCCGAAAGTCGCCCCAACGGAGGATATTTCACCAGGGTCTTCTCCAGAGTCGTTATTTGGTCACACTTAGCCCAGGATCGGCGGGTCAAGCCACCCTCCCCCGCTTGAAGCTCCACTCTGAGGGCGAACCTGCGATGTTCGACTGAGGTCACCGGCACAACGCATATGTCGAGAGCATGGCGGTTCAGTGCGTTGCTCGAAATCACCAGCGCGGGACGGTCCTTGTCGAGTCGCACGCGACAAATCTCTCCGCGTTGGGGAAACCATCGGGCCAAAGCCAAAGAAGGCATGGTTTTAATCTCTTTCCAGTGAACGTAAGGAAGCCTTCTGGAATGCCCGGCGCTCGGTCCTGCCTTTCTTGTTTCCCGAGTAAAATACAGCCGCTTCCCGTTCCAGGGTCTGCTTGGCCTCCTGTTCCAGAGCCAGCTTTAAGAGTTCGTTTATACGTTCACTGGTGGAGCGGTCGCCGCGACTCCGTTCCAGATCCGCGAGAATGGATTCTTCTACTGTAATAGTCTTAGGTATCCTCATGTCTTATATATGATACTACATCATATCAAGAAAGAGAAAATTCTTATACCCTTAACCTCTGGGTGCTTTAGTGCCGCAAAGCCGCTTGTGCGTTCGGGGCGACGAGCGGTGTAACGTGGGGTTGAGTAAGAGTGCCAGTGATATTGAAGCCGGGAGTGCCGTTGCGGGCCAACTTCAGGTTCAAGACTCGACCCAGAGAAGCGGTCCCGGTCAATCGATATTCGACGTCATCGGCTTCGAGAGCGCCCTCCTGAATCTCGAACTGGCCTTCACGTAGCTTCAAATTGGCGGTCAAGTGTCGCATCGGCAGCGGGCCTTCACCTTCAGAGAGAACGACATGGCGTAACAGTCCGTCCCAAGCTTCGATCTTGAACGTGCCGGTGGCAGAGGCAAATAACTCGCTGGCAGTGAGTCCGGAAGCGTCCACCCGGTACTTGGCCGTAGCCATGCCAGTGATCCAGGCGTTGTCCATAGCTGTGGCAAGCTGGCCGAGGGCCACGCGATCTACACCCCCACTGGCCGTATATCGCGGCGGCTGTGAGGTGAAATCAGCGCTCCAGTCCCCCTTATGTCTACCGCCCAAAAGGTCAGCTCGTAGATCGTTCACTTCGAGCTTCCCGCCCTGCATCACAACCTTCGCAGAAAGCTTGTTCACGATTAGGCTTTGCACAATGACTTTGTCGGTACTGAGGTTGCCGGCGGCATCCAGCGCTAGCAGGCTGAGACTTCCGGAGCGAACCGACGACGAGCCGAAGCGATACCACGGTTCTTGTAGCGCCTTGGGAAACAATAACGGGATCCATTGGTCGGTCGCGATTTGGTCGCCATGCAAATCGAAGCGAATTGCGCATGTACTCATCGTCCCACAGGGACGCGGCAATGTCAGCGATCCGCGCCATGCAGTTCCTGCCATCACGGCGGACAGGTTGCTGACTTCGGTCTGGTGAGGGCTAAGAGTGATATCCGCAGCCATGATGTCGAAAGGCGCATCAAGGGCACGCAGTCGGGATCGAACCGAATGAAGGTGGGCTTTCCCGGTTATTTCCGCCGGCGCAAACCGTGCCCAAGTTCCGGCGACGCGAACATCCAGTTTAGCGAAACCTTCGGCGGCGGTTTGCAGAGTGGGGATTCCCGCCGTCCTCGCCGCTTGCAATAGCTTCTGCAGTTGAGCCTCACCCTTTAATTCGAAGTCATAGGCACCATGCGAAAAATGTCCCTGCAACACCGCCGGAGCCACGTGTCCAAGGGATAGCCTGAATGGATTCACATCCACGCGCGGGGCCATTCCGTCGGAAGAAATAGTGAACGAAATATCGCTCGGTACGAGATCTGCGTTTGTGAGGCCGGAGCGTAGCCGGATTCCGGTAATCTCTCCGTCTCCCTGCCACCCTGACAAACTCAAGCGTCCCTGGGACGTGCTCTGGATTCTCGTCTGCGCATTCAGCTTGCCGGTTGCGACAAGATCGTCCGGAAGGCCCAGCTTGATGTGCCGGGCGAGAACCATCAGCGATTGCGTGGGCACACTCTCTGCGGCCAGTACCAGATCGTAGCTCGGAGAGCCCAAAGGATTGGCAATGCTGCCGGTAAGGCGGATTGATCCAGTGGCCACGGGGGCATTGCAGTTGCCATCGGAAAGGGTATGGTCGAGTGAACTGTATTGAGCGGTGCATTGTGCCGCGATACGCATGGTGCCGCCACCTTGAATGTCATAGCGGCGGAAGTCTTCCGCGACAGCATCTGCAATTATGGCGAGATGAGCCGGAGTACCCGAGAGCCCGGCCGCGATGCGCACCGCACCTCGCCAGCCCTTGTCGCTGCCATAGGCCAGCTTGGTGAATTGCCCGAGTTGCACTCGATCCCAAAGAAAACTGAACTGGAGAGGAGTGTCACGCAAGGCGGCAGCTCTCTGCCACGATCCTGTCACCCGCAGAATACCGGTATCAGTCAGATTGAAATCGGTGCGGGTGGGCTGTGCTTTCAGCCGCATGCTCCATGTGTTTTCCGAGTCCTGCCACAGGGAAAAGTCGGCACCGGTCAGGGTATAAGGCTTCTTTTCCGCTCCGAACTTGAAGTTAATGCGGCCATCGTGGGCTTCAATGTAGGGAAATGCGGGACGTTTTTCACTTTTCGCTTTGCCGGTAGGGGCAGACGAGATTTTGTCGGCACGCTCCACGAGGTTTTCCAGATTCCAGTGGCCTTCTGAGTTACGCACCAGATTAAGGCTGGGTTCAGTGAGGCTGAGAGTGGCAATCTCCAGGCGTCCGCGCAGAAGTGAGCTCAGGCGTAGCAAAGCGGTGACTTCTTGAGCCCGCAATACCGGCTCCGCGCCGAATGCGGAATCGTCATGGACAACGAAGTTTTCCAGATCAAATCCCGGCTGAGGAAGGAAACGCAAACTCACCGAAGAGACGTCCACGGACCGTCCCAGAGCCAGGCTGATGGAGCCGACAATGCGAGACCGCAACCGATTGGCTCCGGGCCGGACTAGGCAGAGGCCCGCCAGGAGGACAAGTCCCAGGAGGATCATTCCGCGTCTGGAGCGAACCAATCTCACTGCACTGCCTTGAGGGTGCGGCGCCAGCGAGTTTCATCGAAGAAGTGAAACACAACGTGCGCGAGGAACCCAATTCGCTGGCTGACTTCTCTTTCCAAATACTGGTTGGCAGGAGTCTCAAACGACCAATAGATGAACATCGGCCTGCCGATTACGTTTTCCCGCGGGATAAAGCCCCAAAACCGGCTGTCATAGCTGACGTCGCGATTGTCGCCCATACCGAAATAGCTGTCGGGGGGGACTACGATATCGTCTCCCTGAATGTGGGACTGGAGTGTCAATTGCCAATTCGGGGCGATGTTGTTGAACTCCGAAGGCGGGACCGCCGGGAAGTTATCGCGATAAGGATTATAAGAATCCGCTCCCTGATGAATGACGTAAGGTTCGTCGAGCTTTTCGCCGTTGCGGTAAACGATGCCGTTACGCAAATGGATGCGATCTCCCGGAATGCCCATGATCCGCTTCACGACATACAGTCCCGGTTCCGCCGGCGAAAGAAACACTACGATGTCCCCGCGATGGATCTGGCGATAGGGAAGGAGTGGGCCCATCCAGTGTGTGGCGGGAGCGAATTGCTCCCGGTTTACAAAGACGTGATCCCCGATCAGGAGGGTATTTTCCATGGAACTCGATGGAATCTCGAACGCCTGGAGGATAAAAGTGATGATGAAAAGGCCGGTCACCAATACGGCTGCAAGCGAGGCGAGGAACTCCATCGTAGTTTCCCGCGGTTTTTCGGGTTGCGATTTCTCTTTTGTCACCATCAATACGTCCTTGTCCTATCGCCGAGTCGGCACCAGATTGGCCCGGCTCTGGTTAATTGATTAAACGAAACGTGCGGTTCCAGCGAGTGATCCGAAACAAATGGCTGACCGCATAGGCGAAGTGATAAAGTTTATCACCCGGCGTAGCGGCGACCTGCATATCTTCGTCAATGCTGCGTAAGGACCAATAAATCAACAACGGTCGTCCAATAATGTTTTCGCGCGGGACGAAACCCCAGTAGCGGCTGTCGCTGCTTTCGTCACGATTGTCGCCCATCACGAAATAGTTGCCTTGCGGAACGATCAACTCGCCGTCTTCCACTAACTTCTTCATTTGCAGCCACCAAGCCCCGTCGAGCCCAGGAACTGGAAGGTTGAGGCGGGGGAATTCGTCGCGAAACACGTCGTGCGCTGGTGAGGTGTGAATGACGTAATTCTCCCGCAGCGCTGTGCCGTTGATATATACCTGCCGGTTGATAAGCCGGACCCGATCGCCGGGTACTCCCACCACCCGCTTCACAAAATGTTGGCTGGGGTTGAGAGGATAGCGGAAGACAATGATGTCCCCCCTGCGTATCGGGCGATACGGCATCAGATGATTCCAGCTTTCGCTTCCGCCGTAGCGCAGTTTGTCCACAAGCAGGTAGTCGCCGATCAACAGAGTGTTTTCCATGGACTCCGAAGGAATCTGAAAAGCCTGCACCACGAACACAATTACAAACACGGCAATGACGACGGTGGTCAGCAGCGATTGCAGGGAACTGGGCCATTGGGTGCGCGGTCTGGAGGCCATTTCGGTCATGATTTTGCGGCGTGTCCTCCGTCGGGCCCGCGGCTGCGTTTCTCGGTGGGCGGGGAGTTCAGATATTCTAGCAACTGCCGGGCTGCACCCTGCTCGGCATCCTTTTTCGTCGATCCTTCAGCCTGCCCGACCAGTTCGGTCTGGTCGGGCTCATCCATCTTCAAGAGTCTCGCTTGAACGGTGAACGTCTTGCTGTGCTCAGGCCCTCGTTCTTTCACCAGGACATAGGCCGGCTGAGGGCGCCCGATGGCTTGAAGCTTTTCTTGCAGGGCAGACTTGTAGTCGTTCAGGGGCAGGCTGCTGCCATTGCGCGCAATGATTTCCAACTCTGGAGACACGATGTGATCAACCACTACGCGGCGCACCGTTTCCAGTCCGCTGTCCACGTACATCGCTCCCAAAATTGCCTCCAAGGCATCCACCAGGAGAGCGGTCTTGTTGCGGCCTCCACTCTTTTCTTCGCCCCGTCCCAGGCGCAGGTAGTGGCCCAGTTCCAGAACCTGGGCCACGCGTATTAGATGCTTCTCGCTGACCAGGTGGGCGCGCAGCTTTGACAGCTCGCCCTCGCGGAACTGGGGGAAGTGATGGAACAACTCTTCGGTCGTGATGAGACCTAGAACGGCATCACCCAGGAACTCGAGCTGTTCGTTATCGCCGGCGCGCTTGCTGACCAGGGGTTGTGCCGACTCCACTTCGCGTGCCTGTGAACTGTGGGTGAGGGCCTGTTCCAGCAATTCCCGCCGGACGAAGGTGTAGCCCAGAGTCTGCTCCAGGTCCGCCATGTCTCTTGATTTCATCACTTCAAAAGGGGCAAAGCACATCGCAATCGCAGCCCACCATGCGGAGGCCGGTAATAGTTTCCATCTGAATCTTGCATCAGTGGGGAGACGGGTTCTGGGCGGTACCCGCAGGCGGTTTGGGCGCCGGCGCGGGAGTGCTGCCGCCGGTCAATTGTGTCAAGCGGTCGCGTTCCTGGCGTGCGAGCTTCCCAGCCACACTTGCTTCCTGAGTCAGATCCACCGCATGATTGGCTTCCTTCAGCGCTTCCGGATACTTGTTTTGCTTGTCGAGTGCGATCGCCAGCCGCAGAACTACAACCGGATCCGGCTGTGACGGTAAAGCGTCGATCGATTTACGGAAATAACTTTCAGCGTCAGGATATTTCTCCTGATTGAAGGCGATGGTACCCAGAACCGAGTACGCAGAAGAACGCACAAACCCCTTATAGGCGTCGATCTTTTCCTGGGGAGTACCGGCCGGGATGGCTACGTCGGTATCGACAGTTTCCACCGCACGGGAAGCATATTTTTGCGCTTGTGCCAAACGCTGGTCTTTGTCGAGGTCGGTGTCGCGAGTGTGCTCAGCGATGAACTCCGCATCGCCAACCAAGGCCTCGGGATCATCGGGATCGATCTTCAGCACTTTCTCCGCCGCCGCGTTCATCAGATCTCCATTGTTGGCGTTTTGAGAGGCATGCATCGATACTTTGAACAACAGAATACGAAGTTCACTGTCGGGGAACTGGGTGGCGAAATCGTCGGCGGCCTTCGCCAGCGCGACTGGGTCAACGGGGGCGCCCGGTGCGGCAGCCGCAAGTTTAATCGCGGCATTATACGCATCATATTCCGGCTTGGTCTTGGCCTGGGGCGGGCGCTTTCCCTGCGGAGGGGGTGTTACGGCTGCACCACCGCCACGCCCGTCTCCGCCGCCGGGCTGCGGGGTTCCCTGCTGGCCCGCGTTCGGCTGGGACGAGGGTTGGCTCTGCGGAGTTGTTGCCTGCTGCGCCGCGACCGCGCTAGCCCAAGCCAACATCACGACGGTAATGGCTGTTCGTTTCATGCTCTCTCCTTAAAGTTGCGATTCTGGCCTTCACTCTAGCATCACAGAAAGTGTTTTCCCCGTCCTATCGTTACTGGGGACGACTGGGTGGCTCGTAGGGCTGCTGAATACCGCGCTCGGCCGCGGCTTTTACCTCGGGCAATTGCGCGCTGGCTGTCAGAGCTGCGCGGTAGTGATCGAGGGCCGCGGCCCGCTCTTCCTCCAAATCCAGAATCCTTCCGAGGTAAATGTGTGACCAGGCAATCACTTTGGGCTCATGCGCCACACCCAGGGCCTGCTCGAAATAATTGCGCGCACCCTGCAGGTCGCGGTTCATCGTCGCCACTTGCGCCAGGATGAAGAAAGCGCGGCCCGGATCCTCGCCCTTCTCGTCCAGAGCTTGCTGGGCGAGCTTCCTGGCCCCATCTGAGTCTCCGGCGGACAGGCGTTGCTCAGCGGTTACCAGCAGTTGGGGTTTAGGAGGGCGTGACACCCGCAATAACTCCGCATCGGCTTCGGTAGAGAACTTGATTTGCGCTTCGAACTTTTGCTCCTTGCTCACGTCGATGTCGCTAATCAATTCGGCATAAGCATTCCGCAGGCCGACCGGCCCTTTCTCAAACCGTATCAGTGCGTCGTAAAAATATCGGGTCAGGATGTAGCCCTGCTTCACCGATTGCTCCACTGCCGCTTGCCGCTGCGCTTCCGGCGTTTTGTTGGGTTCGCCGATCCTGATTTCAATGGCGCGAATGAAGCATTCCGTGACCAGGAGAGAAACATCCTCTTTGAAGCTCTCATCCATTGGCGCTTTTTTCACTCCGAACAGCAATGGAGTCAGACGCCGGACGCTATTGGGATACTTTACCGCCATCGGATCCAGCAGATAATGCAAATAGGTATGCCGAATCTGCTCCATTTTGAGACCCGATCCCGTGCCTGGAGAAATCACCACGTAATAATCCGCACCGTAGTTTCGCGCATTGGTCTGTCCTGGCGCTCCCATGGGATCGAGATAGACGGTGAAAGTGTGCCCCAGGTAGCCCGAGGACTGCAGCCGCAAATAGATCTCTGTGTCGAACAACATTTTGGAGAGCGGATCATGATAGCGGCCCGCGAGGCTCGAGTAGACCACCTGATGGCGGAGCCAGATGGCGTGCAATCCCGCCACGTCATAGAACTTTTGCAAGATGGGCATGATGCCGGCCACCTGAGCGGCATCTGGAGGCAGGTCAGCGTCTTTGACTTTGAACACGAATGTCGGCGGGGCTTCCAGACGAAGCGCCAACGAGATGTATTGCGAGAGCGTCCGCGAGGGCTCGGGCTGCTCATGGTCGTGATAAAACTGGCACAGCAGCAGGGTTTCTTCCTTTGCCTGGTCGAAAGCCTGCGACGCCTTGGCCACTTCCGCGCGGATCTGCAAACGGACCGGGTCGGACGAGTCTAATTCTGCGTTATAACCGCAAGTGTTGATGGCAGCAAGAACGCTGAACAGTGTCTCGCTGGTGTCCAACGTGACGTTCGGAAGGTTCTCAGCCGGGCAGACCTGCATCGTCAGCCCCAAGAGGGCGGCGATGACCGCAACTCGAAATCGATGGCCCAGGGAAACCCTCCTGCAGGATGGTAAGTATGTCTGTCAGTTTAAGAGGTTCCGGGCAGAGGGTCAACGGACCCAGCTTTTTGAGAGCTGGTTACCGCTCCTATCCCTTAACGCTGATGCGCGAGAATGAGAGCACAGCTCTTCCCGAAGTTGGCCGGCCCATCGATGTGGCAGGGCGAAAGGTGGTGAAGATCAGCATGTTTTTCACCTGTGAAGGCAGTTCGTTGGCTGCGTCAGGATTCGACAACACGCGGTAGTCTTGCACGCGTCCGTTCGCGTCCACGTAGGCCTCGATCACCAAAGAATCGTCTTTAATGGAATCGAGTGCCATACCAAAGGCCGAGGCCTGTAGTTGCGGCGCCGTGCTCAACATCAGCGGGACATCGGCGCTGTCCGCTTGCAAAGGCAATGCCAGGAAGCCCATCAGAAATCCGAAGATCACCACCGCTGTCGCCAGACCGGCTGTAGCCGGGACCATGAACGCATTAAGGGCGTTCTCCGCCCGAATCCAGAAAATAGAAAGGCTATGCTGACGCGACTGCGCGGCTTCGCGAGAGATCGCCAGGCGAAGCTTCAAAGCCAGATCGCTCGGCGCCTTCCGGCGGCCGGCCGTAGCCAGTAACTGCTGGGTTTGGCGCAAAGCAAGATATTCATGCTGGCAACGATCGCAAGTGTCAAGATGACCGGCCATGGATAGCATCAGCTTGCCGGTCATAGCGCCATCCAGATACGTCGAAAGCAACAATTTGACCTGGCTGCATGTCATGATCCCACCTCGCATCGCAGTCCCGCGGCGACTACCTCTGATCGTGGACTTATTCTCGGCTCAGCGGGCCGTAGTCCCAGTGCAGGACCTACTTCTCTCGCATATCCAGTTAGACGATCCTTCAAGGCTTGCCGTCCGCGGGTCAATCGTGATTTCACCGTCCCCAGGGAAACTTGCGTGACTTCCGCAATTTCCTCGTAGGACATCTCTTCCAGGTCGCGCAGGATCACAGTGGTGCGATAGGGTTCGGCAACCTTGCGTAACTCATCTTCCACTCGCGTTCTCACTTCTTCATGCGCGAAGCGATCGAACGGTGACTCGGCGTCGTCGGCCAGACAATCTTTCAGCGCCGAGGAAGAACTGGCATCGGTTTCCAGCGGCTCAATCGAAGTCTCTCGAGCCTTATGCCGAAACCACCAGCGCCGGCGGTTCGATGCCTCGTGCAAAGCTATGCGGTAGATCCAGGTCTTGAGACTGGACTGACCATTGAAATGCTTCATGCCTCGAAATACTTTCAGGAAGACTTCCTGGGTGGTATCAGGCGCGTCTGCTGGATCGGAAACCATGCGGTAAATCAGGCTGTAAACCGGCTGGTGAAACTCGCCAATCAGCCAGGCGTAGGCTTGCTCGGACCCGGCCTTGAGTTCAGACACAATGGCCGATTCCTGCTCTCGAACTCCAATGGTCCCCGCGAGATTCCCCAAGCTGGACGCTCCCGCCATCACTCGCATGGCTCAGACTCCATTATAGGATCTTTCTCGCTGCGGATTGACGCGAAGTTTCGGGATTCCCAGGCGCTCGGCGTCTCCCCTACCATCTATAGACCCCAACTCGTCACCGGAAGTTCCATGAGGAAAGAGGTTTTGTTTTCAGCACGCTAGAGCCCCGCGGCCCGAGTCTACTGCGGCGCAGGGCTGGCCGCAGGGGGTGGGACGGTTGCGTCGGGAGTCGGCGCAGTGCTGGCTGGTGGCTTCGGTACCTTGGGTGCGGGCTTTTTCTTGACAGGCTTCTTGGGCGGCGGTTCGGTGTCATCTACCACAGTTTTCTTGGGCGGGATCGCGACTTTCTCTGTCGTCCGCGCGTTTTGCAGGTCAGTGCGAAGTTTTGTCAACTCAGCTTCCTTCGAATCAGCCAGCGTTTCCATACGGTCGGCGAACATTCGCCGCGAGCTCTCGAGCGCGTTTACGTCGTTCTGCAATGGCTGGTATTCGCTCTGGGTGCCGAAAGCGCCGGTGGATTCCGTCACTGAAGCAAACACATCATAGAGTGCATCCAGATTGCGAAAAAGCTTGAATGTCGAGGACAAACTCTCCGGGGACTTCTGCAGTTCGGCGACGATTTCAGGGAGCGCCGTCTGCAGGTTGCGCTGAATCGAGGCGATGTCAGCTTGCGACCCGTGTTTGGTGTTGGCGTCGGTCTTCCACTTGTCGATTCGCAACGCGGACAAATCCCGCTGTATTGCCTGCGAATTTTGTTCCAGTTGAGAAAGCAGCAGATTTACCTGGCTGACGGAGGAGTAGGGAACTGGTGCCGAGGTCTCCGCCGGCTTGGTCGGCGACGGAACCGCGTTCTGCGCGGCGAGCAGAACAGGATAGAGAATCAAACCGAACCCGAGGGTGAGTTTCATAAGCCGGCTGCCCTCAGGATACGCATTTTCCATGGATTCGTAAATTTGTTGGACAGCAATTCCGTGCGCTGCGTTTGACTATCCCTACTAGGTAGGCGAGAATTGATTTGTCCCCACCGCAATGTGGGCCTGTGGCGCAGCTGGGAGCGCGCTTCCATGGCATGGAAGAGGTCGTCGGTTCGATCCCGACCAGGTCCACCAAATCCTCACATGATCACGACCATTCGCTGCTGGATCATTGCTTTGCTGTTGATCGTCGCCGTCCCTTTCGCCGCCGGCAATGCGGATTCAACCAATCCGGCGAAACGTAGTCCTCATTCCTGGTCGGTGCGCTGGCAGCCGAAACGCGTCTTGAATGGATCTCCAGTCTTGTTGCAGGTGACGTCACCGCAGAGGTTAGAATCTCTCTCGGGCAAATGGCTCGAGCATGAAGTGTTCTTTTCTTTCGATGCGCCCAGCAAAACCTGGCGAGGATTTGCCGGCGCCAGCCTGGAAACCAAGCCCGGCAAGTATGCTTTGACGCTGACAGGCAAAACCAAGAGCGGGAATGAAATTTCATTTGAGCAAGCGATCCCGGTAGGCAAGGCCAATTATCGCCAGATATCCGTGACTGTTCCCAAGCAATACACCGAGCCAGGTCCGGAACAACTACGTGAAATTGACCAGGACAAGGCGATCAAGCAGCGTGTGCTTGGGCAGGTGAGCCCAGAACGCGAATGGTTGGGCAATTTTCTTCCTCCCGTGAGTGCGCCGATCTCAGATGTTTTTGGAACTGCCCGCGTCTTTAACGGCAATGTGCAGAGCGTTCATCAGGGACTCGACTTTGGCGTACCAGCGGGCACGCCGGTGGCCGCGCTCAACGCCGGAACCGTGTTGCTGGCGCAGATGCTCTTTTTCGAAGGCAATTGTGTCGTTCTCGATCACGGCCAGGGCCTGCTTACCATCTACATGCACCTGTCGAAATTTGATGTAAAAGAGGGAGAACACGTGAAGCGGGGACAGCAGATTGCCCTGAGCGGAGGTACCGGGCGCGCCACCGGACCGCATCTGCACGTTGCCGTACGATGGCAAGGAATTTATTTGGATCCCGCAATCCTGCTGAAGTTGAGTCTGCCTTAAGAGCTCCGCCGTGACAACGAACCATCAATCCATGGCCAGGGACTGCGGCAGGGTTGAATGTTCAGCTTCCTGAACCGCCACACCATCGCGAAAAACCACAATCTTGCCGGAGATGACGGGCACCCGTTCCCCAGGCACGATGATGCCCACCAGATTCAGCGGATCGGCGGCGGATAGGGTAATGGTTTCCTGCGTGGGGGAAAGCTTACGAGCGGCACGCAGGGATTCGACGGCGACCGGGAGAGCAAATTGTTCGCCAATGAATCCGTCCACAAAGCGGCCGCCGCGAATTTCTCCGCGGTCTTCGATCCGGCGATAGGCGACTTGCAGTTCCCGCCATTTGGGCAGATTGGTTTCGCGGGCGAGCAAGTCACGGAAAACTATTCCGTAACGTTTCAAGAGCATCCAGCAGGTGGCTTCCACCGCTCTGGTCCGTTCGACAGCTTGATCGGTGTAGAGCAACGCCCACCGGCCAGTGCTGTGGCGGGGACGCGCGCTGCGTCCGCTGCCTTGTCCGGCGCGGCGTTTGGGGTCGATGAGCGAGCGAAGATTGTCGAACCCGTCGGCGGTGACCACTCCGGCTGCGACTAGTTCCCAGAGCGCCGTTTCCACTTCCGCCTTCAATTTGTCGGTGCCGCGAACAATGTCGGCGAAGAACGATGCTCCCCGCTGCCGCAGGAAATCGAGCACCTGGCGCGCGCCTTCGCTCAAGCCGCGGCTTTCGGGCTGATGGCTGGCAGAATGTTGCGGCATCATCCAGTCGGACTCCTCGCGAATGAAAAATGTGATGGGCGCCACGCTGGTGGGGATCACGCGGCGCTTGCCGGCGGCGGAGTCTTCGAGAGTCGCGGGGTGCGGTGACAATCGTCCCCAGCCGACAGCTCCGGTAAGGCAGAGCTGATCGAGCCATTTGGGATCGTAATCGGCTATGCGGCGCCCCAGAATCTGTCGCTCCCAGGCGTTGGCAGAAATTTCAAATCCCTGTAGTTGACGCACGATCTCCAGCGTTGCGCGCTCACCCTGGACCTGAGTTCCGGGAGCCACATGCTGCCAACGCAAGAGCCACTGCATGAACTGCGCCGCGGTAACCGGCTCAATCTGCTTGCGGAGCGTGGCAACGGTCAGGCGATGGATTCGTGCCAACAGCCGCCGCTCGCACCACTCCGTGTGCTCTGAGTGTCGACCGGTAAAATTTCCACGCAAGATTGCTCCGCTGGCTTCCATGCGGAGCAATGCTGAGTCAATCTCAGAGGAAGATAGCCCAAGCAGTTCGCCCAACTGCGGGGCCGTGATAGCACCGAGGTGCGACATCCAGCCGGTGACCAGCGCTAGCACAGCGTCGTCGCGAGACGGGATGGGGCTTTCGAGTTCCGATGGCAAGGGATCGAAAGTCGTGCCAGGAAAGAGCAGAGAGAAAGTCTTAGCCCGCTCCGCCGCGACCCAATAGTGCCGACCATCGGCGACAGCGCTTGTTGCTCTCCCGTCCCGGACCAGTTTCTGAAGGTGACCAGACCATTGTGAAAGAGCAATACCCACGTAGGGGCAGGCGCTCTCGTCTGCCCGGTCGAGCGAAGCTTGGCCGTCGCTAGGCATGGCAATCAGTGTGTGCAAAACGTCATGCAACTCATCCGCGTCGCGGACATCGGGCCAGGCTTCTTCGCGGACTTGGGCAATCGCCGCTGGATCTAGTTTGCCCACCTCTTCGAGGACCGATTCTGGCAGGATGCGGCGCATCTCGACTGCGCGGGCCCGGCGTTCTTCGAGCGGCGCATCGTCCAGGTAGGCGTAGGGATTCGCATTCAGAATCTCATGGGAGAACTGCGAAGGCACGGGCGTATCCACGGCGATGCAGCGGATTCGGCCTGTGTCCATATCGCGCAGCAGCTTCTTCAGGCCGTCCAGATCCATGGCCTCGGTGAGGACATCTTTCATGACTTCTTTGATCAGAGGATGGTCGGGGATCTGAATGTCGCCTTCGATGTTCTCCTGGCAGGCGGCAACATCGGGAAAGACGGATGCCATCAGATCGTCGGAACGCATGCGCTGAATCTGGGGCGGAACTTTCTTGCCGCTTTGAAACCGCAATAAGGCAAGGGCGCGACCGGCGTCCCAACGCCAACGAGTGGCAAAAAACGGCGACGCCAGTGCGGCCTGCTCCAGAATCGGCTGCACAGTTTCTGCGTTCAAGAAATGAAACACGTCGGCGAGAGGAAAACTGTGTTGCTCGGCTAGGGCAATATTCAATCCGTTGTCAGTGGCCGCGGCCTGCAATTCGAAATTGAAGCTGCGGCAGAAGCGCTTGCGCAGAGCCAATCCCCATGCTTTGTTGATGCGTCCACCGAAGGGAGCATGAATCACCAGTTGCATGCCACCGCCTTCGTCAAAGAAACGCTCGGCGATGATGGTGGCTTGCGTCGGTACGTCTCCCAGCACTGCCCGGCCTTGCAGGATGTATTCGATTGCTTGCTCGGCGCCAGAGTCGTCCAGACCACATTCTTCTTTCAGCCAGGTGACAGTCTCCGCAACTTCAGGCTGGGCCTGCGAGACACCCACAGGGAAGATTTTTCGCAAGCGGTCGCTAATCTCTTTTCTTAGATCGGCCACGTGGAACGAAAGCTCCTGGGTTCGCGCCGGAGCTTCGCCGCGCCAGAAGGGAATGGTGGGCGGCGAGCCGTGCGCGTCTTCGACAAGCACACGTCCGGACTTGCCTTCTACCCGGTGAATTCGCCATGAGGTGTTGCCCAGCAACATAATGTCGCCAGCGTTGGCCTCAACCGCGAAGTCTTCGTCCACTGTGCCGACCATAATGCCTTCCGGCTGGGCGACCACGTTGAACAATGCGGTCTCGGGAATCGCACCGCCGCTAGTGATAGCCGCCAGCCGGGCGCCTCGTCTCGCACGCAGCTTGTGATTCACGCGATCGCGATGCAGATAGGCACCATAGCGTCCTCGGCGGGCCGCAATTCCTTCAGAAAGCATTTCCAGGATCGAGTCGTAAGTCTCACGTGTCAGATTGCGGTAGGGATAGGCGCGCTTGACCAAAGCGAATAAGTCGTGTTCATCCCAGCCCGCATCTTCGACCCCGGGTACAGGAACTGCCGTTCCCGATCCTCCCGCGGCGCAAATCGCCACAATCTGTTGGGCGAGAATGTCGGCTGGCGCTTCGGGAATCATAAGAAGATCCAGATCGCCATGGTGAATTGCTCGCACCAGTGCAGCGCATTCTTGTAACTCGTCGCGAGTGGTGGCAAAGAAACGGCCTTTAGGAATTGCTCCACGCCAGTGGCCGGACCGCCCGACTCGCTGCAGCGCGACTGCAATAGCCCGCGGAGAACTGATCTGAATCACCAGGTCCACCGTGCCGATGTCGATGCCCAGTTCCAATGAAGCAGTGGCAACCAGCACTTTTACCTGGCCGTCTTTGAGTTTGTTCTCGGCGGTCAGCCGCAGCTTGCGAGACAGACTGCCGTGGTGCGCTGCGACATTGTCTTCACCTAGCCGCTCGGCCAGCTGATGCGACACTCGCTCTGCGAGACGGCGGGTATTCACAAAGACCAACGTGGAACGGTTCTGGCCGACTAGTTCGACGATCCGGTCGTAGATCTCGTCCCACATTTCGTTGCTGGCGATAGGGCCGAGTTGAGTTGCAGGAACTTCGACGGCCAGGTCGAGTTGCCGCTTGTGGCCTACGTTGACGATGACCGGATCCGGCCGATCGTTACCAGTCAGGAAGTGAGCAATTTCTTCGATGGGTTTTTGGGTTGCCGAAAGACCGATGCGAACCAAGGGAGAGAAGTGAGACAGTGCTTCCAGTCTCTCTAACGTCAGTGTCAAGTGTGCGCCACGCTTGTCGTCGGCCACGGCATGAATCTCGTCGACAATCACGGTCTCGACATCGCGGAGAATGGCGCGGCTTCTCTCGGCGGTGAGCAGGATGTACAGCGACTCGGGCGTGGTCACCAGAATATGCGGCGGACGTTTCAGCATGGCCCGGCGCTCGTGCATGAGGGTGTCGCCGGTGCGAACTGCGGTGCGAATCTGCGGCATCAGCAGACCGCGTTCTCCGGCCATTTGTAGAATCTCGCCGAGTGGGATCTCGAGGTTCTTCTGGATATCGTTGCCGAGGGCCTTGAGCGGCGAGACGTAGAGGACTTCCGTGCGATCCTGGAGGTCACCGGCGAGAGCTTTGCGGACGAGGCGGTCGATGCAGGCAAGAAATGCGGCGAGAGTCTTGCCAGAGCCGGTGGGGGCGGAAATTAGCGTGGTGCGGCCGGCGAGAATGTGCGGCCATCCTTGTTCCTGAGGCTCGGTGGGCGTGCCAAATCGCTGGACAAACCAATCCCTGACTAGAGGGTGGGCCCAGGCGAGCGAGGCAGGGAAGGTGGACATTGGCGATATTCTACCATGCCGATTTCGTTAATTGTTCGCCCATAAGAAGCCCGGCGAATGGCTCGTTGACAATCTGCATTTAGGGGTTAGTATAGTGGCCGACCTCGGGGCTGTACTTCCTTCTAAGTTAGATTCCTTTTGCTTATTCCAAGCCAGGCCTGGATAGCGGAAACGAGGGTAATCATGAAACATGCGGTTGTCGTCACCAGCCTATTAGTTCTTGCGTCGCTCTCGGCTCTTGCTCAAACCGCTCTGGCTCGGAATAAGCTGTATGTTGATGGCGTGCATGGCAACGACAATAACAACTGCGAATCGCGCCAGACTGCCTGCAAAACCATTGGACATGCGATCTCGCTGGCTTCTCCCGGCGATGCCATCTTGGTCGGCCCCGCGACCTATTACGAGAACCTCACGATCAATTTTAGTTTGGGGATCATCGGTTCCAGCGCTAGCACGACGATTATCGACGGTCAAGCTCTCAACACCGTCGTCAACATTCCCAACACCGACACTCATACCGTGCTTGCGGGGCTGACGATTCGCAATGGCGCAGCCCTCTATTTTGTGCAAGGCGGCGGAGTTCAAAACGACGGTTCTCTGACCATCTTTAACCTGATCATTAGCGGGAACAACGGGCAATACGGAGGTGGTCTCTCAAACGAGGGTGTCGCAACCGTCTACGACTCCACCATTAGCGGGAATGTGGGCGGGGAGAATTCGTCCGGATCGGAGGGCGGAGGCGTCTGGAATGACGGTACTCTTACACTCAACCGCACGACCGTTAGCCAAAATGAGACGGCCTACGAATACTTCGGTTCCGGTAGCGGCATTTACAATGCCGGCACATTGGTGGTCAACGACAGCACGATTAGCAATAACACGACTACGACTTCCAGTCCCACCGGAGGCGGGCATTTTCAACGGCGGGACGCTCGTGATGAACGGCAGCACGATCAGTGGAAATGTGATTTCGGGGGTCGTGAGCGACGGCGGAGGACTCTACAACGGCTATGCTGCAAAGGCGGCGCTTAACAACTGCACGGTCTATGGGAACAGTGCCCAGGTGGCCGGCGGCATCGAGAACGACGGAAGCCTTTCACTCAACAGCACCACCATCAGCAACAACGCCGGTGGCATCTACAACGATCGGAATGACGTAAGGGTAGTACTCCAGGACAGTATCCTCGCGAGCAATGGCACAAACTGCACAGGAACGGTAATTTCAAAGGGCTACAACCTGAGCGACGATGAGAGTTGCAACCTCAACGGTCCTGGCGATCTGAACAACACCGAACCAAAACTCGGTTCCTTACAAAACAATGGTGGGCCTACGCAGACTATGGCGGAATTTCTAGGAAGCCCAACCGTCGATGCGGGTAACCCAAACGGCTGTACCGACTACAAGGGGCATCTGCTGACGACGGATCAACGCGGCGCGCCGCGTCCGGGCAAGAACAAGCAAAACCCTCGCTGCGACATGGGTGCGTTTGAACGTCAGAGTGACTAGGTCTGATACCCGCACTGCACAGAGCATCGCTCCGCAGGACAGCCCATTCGACTCGCTCAGGGCGGCCTTAGGGCGGCTGCCCCACGCGAGCATTTCTTAAAGCCAAGAGCTAAGGGCTGATAGCTGAGAGCTCCCAATGCTAGAATCCGGCGATGCCTAAATCCCAATCTCCCAAGGCCCGCGCCAAGAAGATCAAACTCCTGCTTTTTGACGTGGACGGCGTTCTGACCGACGGCAAGCTGTTCTTTCTTCCCGCTCCCCCGGGATTTCAACAGACCACACTCGAGCATGCAGCCAAGCACGGCGGACAGGGTGGCTTCGGTGTAGCCAGTTCTTCGATGATCGAGGCAAAGGGCTTTCATGCGCACGACGGCACAGCCATTTCTCTGGCTCGGCTGGGCGGCATTAAGACCGGACTGATCACCAAACGCATCTCTGAAACGGTGGCCGTGCGCGCTCATGATCTCAAGCTGGACCATATCCATCAGGGCATTCAGGACAAGTTAACGGTCCTCAAGGAAATTCTGCGGCAGGAAGGATTAAGCGCGAGCGAAGTTGGGTTCGTCGGGGATGACGTAATCGATCTCCCCGCCATGCGACATTCAGGATTGGCCATTGCCGTCGCGAATGCTCGCGACGAAGTAAAGAAAGATGCACACTGCGTTACTCCTCATGCCGGAGGAGACGGCGCCCTGCGCGACGCGATTGAGTTTGTCCTAAAAGCTCAGGGGAAGTGGAAGCGGGTAGTGGAAGAGTACATCGGGGAACGAAGCCCGAAGAGCCGCCCTTAGCATTCAGCCGTCACACCTCAGCCCTCAGCCGCAATAAAGCCCTCAGACGGGCCATCCAGAGCCAATTGAAGTAATGAATGCTTACCGGATTCGTGGGAATTTGTTTGGCTTAATGCTGACGGCTGAGTACTGAATGCTGCTAAAAAGCCCACCGATTGTCTGCTTGGGGCGTGCTCGGGTCGACAACCGATGGGCTACCGTTTCTCCTTACTCACCCTGTTGCTTTCAGGAGTATTTCCCAATAGAAACACAACCCCGGGGAAAAGTTGCGGTAAAAATGTAAAGTTTTGTAATTTGCAGGCGATTGAAATAACGGCACTTTTAATCGGGTATTGCCGGAGGCTTCGAAGCCATCAATTGGGCGAATCGGGTGTCTTTGCGCAAACCCTCAAAGTCCGAATCCTTATAGACGTCATCGATGCCGGCGTAACCTTCCTCCATTGCTCGCCTCAGGTATTGCAAGGAATGATCGACGTCTCCTTGCCGGGCATAGAGTTTGGCTATCAGATATTCAAAGCGCGCGCGTTCCTCCGGGGAGGGCAACTGCGCGGTGACGCCGGTTCGCGATGTACGTTCGAAGATGTCGGGATCGAGCTGCAACGCGTGGCCGTAGGCGGCAGTGGCTTCTTCCCATTCCTTCTTCCCGTAGCATGCTGCCCCCAGATTGTTGTAGAAAGACGCGACGTCCGGCTTCAGTTTGATGGCCTTTTCATAGTCCTTGATTGCTCTGCCGTACTTCTCCTGCAAATACCAAGCCACTCCTAAATTGTTCCAGGCATCGGCAAATTGATGGTCCAACTTTATCGCGCGTTCGAAATCCTTCGTGCTTTCCTGGTCGCGTCGAAGTTCCAGCTCAGTGATGCCGGCCTTGTTGTAAAGTGCCGGAGAGCGTTTTTTCGCTATAGCAGCCCGGTAGTAATCCAAAGCGTCGAGGAAAGCTTTTTGACCGCGGAGTTCATCGCCTCGTGCGTCCAGTTCGTCCACTGATGCGTTGGGGGCAGGGGGCTCGGCTTGGTGCCGCGGTGGAGGCGTGATTTGCACCAACTCGATTTGGGCGTACACATTGGGTAAGGCAAGCAAGATTGCAACCGCCAGGCAGAATACAAAGCAGCGATGCATGGACCCACCTCTTTTCCAATAGACACCGGCTCCCGCTTTTTAGCGCGGAGTATTTTCGCTGTTCGCGGGCGGCGGTGCCGCGTTGTTAGACGATTTGTCGTCCCTAAAGATACCTGCTACTTTACCGAAGAAACCTTTTTTCTTCTTAGCGTCCTCAGGCGGGGTGTCACCGGGCTGTTTTCCGTCCTGGGCTGGTGGAGGCAAGGCCTTGTCCCCTCCTAACCCAAACATGCGAGAAAAGAACCCCTTGACTCCCGTGCCCTGGTCGCAGGTATTAGTCGGCTCCGTACCCACGATGAAAGCCGATGTATAGGTATCGGGACAGGACGGCGTGGCCAGCAGATTGGTGGCTTTGTCCAACTGTACGTCAACTACGCCGGTCGGCTGTGCGAAGGGGCGTGTATCGGAATAGGGCCACAAAGTGACCGCTTTTTTCATGAACTCCGCCCAGATCGGCGCTGCGGTTTGGGCGCCGCTCAGGTGAATGTCGCTGTAATCGTCAAAACCGACCCAGACAATGCAAAGCAGGTTGCTGGTATAGCCGGCGAACCAGCCGTCATGGGAGGTCCCAGTCTTTCCGGCGGCAGGCGCAGTGAAGCCGAGAGTGCGCACTGTGTACGCTGTGCCAAAATTAAACACCCCTTCCATCATGTTCGTCATGACATAGGCCACGCGGGGATCCAGTACCGGCCGTTTGTCCTGCTTCCAGTCCATGACTACGTCGCCGGCTGCGTTGCGAACCGAATTCACCAGCAACGGAGAAATTCGAACTCCCGAGTTTGCGAAGACGGTATAAGCCCCGGCCATATCGAGAGGAGTCGCATCATAAGCTCCCAAGGCCATGGCGGGAGTGGGTTTTACCGAGACGATCCCTGCGGCTTTGGCCAGATCCGCGACCTTATCGTAGCCAACCTCTTCCGCAAGCTTGACGGTTGCGTTGTTAAGCGACATCGCCAGTGCATAGCGGGCGGTGACCTCGCCGTGATACTCCTCTTTGTAATTCCTGGGTTCGTAAATCTGATCGCCGTATGCGAACGTAGTGGGCTGGTCGGTGACCATGGATGCCGGGGTGAACACGGGAGTGCCGCCACTGACGGCGGTGTTGATGGCGGCAGCATAAACGAACGGTTTAAAGATTGATCCAGTAGGCCGTTTCGCGATTGCGTGGTCAAGTTGGCTGAAGGCGTAGTTCCTGCCTCCCACCAGCGCCAGCACTTCACCGGTATGCGGATCCATGGCGACCAGCGCCACTTGCGCCTGCGGACCCGGTTCCACCTGGGTCTCGA
This sequence comes from Terriglobales bacterium, assembly GCA_035484735.1. Taxonomy (GTDB): domain Bacteria; phylum Acidobacteriota; class Terriglobia; order Terriglobales; family Acidobacteriaceae; genus JABCZH01. The sequence continues at coordinate 36,958 of DATHOQ010000044.1, forward strand.
ATTTATTCTTGCCCACCTTGATACGTTTGGTGCGACGCTTTGTGACCTGGTCATCGACCAACTTGATTCCGGATTCCACCGCCTGGGCAGCGGCTTTTTGTAGGTCAGGATCAAGTGTCGTATAGATGTGATAGGACTGTTCGTTTAACTCGCGTTCGTTGAACTTGCTGGTTAGGGTGTCTCGGACCAAGTCAACAAAGTACGGGGCATCACTGGCTTCCACATTAGGGGGAGCGAGCTTCAACGGCGTGGCTTTGGCCTTGTCGGCGTCCGCCTGAGTAATGGCGTGGGTCTCCACCATACTCTCCAGAACCAGGTTCCGGCGTTCTAAAGCACGTTCGGGGTGACGATAGGGAGAAAGATAACTTGGCCGCTGAATAATACCGGCCAGCAGAGCCGCCTCGGGCAAGGTGATATCTTTCAGGTCTTTGTTGAAGTAGGCACGAGAAGCCTCAGCCAGTCCGCTGATGGTGAACGAACCTCGCTGGCCCAGGTCCACCCAGTTGGCGTAGAACTCGAAAATCTCCTGCTTGCTGAACTTCTGCTCGAGTTCTTCGGCAATCAGCATCTCAATCAGCTTGCGCTTGATGGTTTTCTGCGGCGTCAGAAAGAAGCCTCGGGAAAGCTGCATCGTCAACGTCGATCCGCCCTGCTCATGCCGCTCATGCATAAAGTCAATCCAGGCGGCCTCCGCCATTCGAAGAAAATTCACCCCGCTGTGCTGGAAGAATCGCCGGTCTTCGATGCCCAGCACTGCATCCACCATGATTTTCGGAATCTGATCGTATTTCACCACCTGCCGTTTCGAGCGCTGCTCAACATCAAACAACGCCGTGATCATTTGGGGTTCCAGTTCATAAGCGGACAGGTCACCCGACTTGCCAGTGATGCTGACCACACGTCCCTCCTGAATGCGAATGGTGGCTGGTTCAGGGCTGTGATAGGACTGCGGGCCTGGCCGAACCTCGATGCCGCCGTTCAGCAGCCGGTAGCTCCCAATGGGAGAGTCCCCGTTCGAATAGCCGGCTCGCTGGAGTTGGGCCGCAATCTCGCGCGCCTCAATCTTTTCATCTATCTTCACCAGGTGCGGGATGGCGTAAATCTTGGCGGAAGTGCTGAACACCGGTCCTTTGAATCGTTGCTGAATGATGCGGTCATACTTGATGTAGAAGTATGAAAACCACGCACTGATGATGATTCCCAGCACGACGAATGTCGCAATCGCGATCCGGATAACGGGGTCGCGGGAGGCAGACTTCTTGCCGGCTTGGGCTTTCCTTCTGCGCTTCGGAATCTTTATTTTGATCGCCACTTGGATTAGTAGAATCCGCTCAGCCAGAACCGCATGGCTTCATAAAGCAACATGCAGACCCATTTCTTTGGATGCAGGAATCGTCACTCCGCGCATCTTGGGCGGAACGAAAAGGGTCCTGTCGATCGGTAGGATTTGGAGTCCAGCGACATTCTAAATCACAGCGGGTCACGCCCGCGCGGTTTAGAAAGGACTTTGGTTCTCACTCGAGGGGTCAAAGTGCAAATCCAGAGGATACCCCGGCAAGTCCACATGAACGATGTAAGGTGCATGAATGCTGAGTGAGCCGGTGCCTGTAGTGCCGTGGCGGGTAACCTTGATCTGGTCCTTGGCGAGCGGGATCTGGAGTTCTTGCGCCTTCTTGAAGATGCCGTCCTGAATCTCGGACTCAGGTTTGGTGGTGTACGTCTGCAGCGTGGCTTCGTTCGCGACAATATCTTTGAACTGGTAATTCGCGTAGTAAACAGGGATCAGTTCTGCCCCCAGGAAAACCGCGGCAACGATGATAAATATGCCAAAAAGAAGTTTGATGGTTCCCATGCGCTGCTCCCGTTCCAGCGCGCCAGAATGCTAGTGCGCCGGTCGCAAAGCTTTGAAATGCTCTGCTATTGCGCCGATGCTAGCATCCTGTACTTGACGAGTCGAGCGTTGAACCACCTCCACAGTACCTTCGGTAACCTTTTTCCCTACAGTGACACGAAAGGGTATGCCCACTAGGTCGGCGTCTTTGAACTTCACCCCAGGCCGTTCGTCCCGGTCGTCTAGTAACACGTCGAAGCCAGCCGCTTCCAGGGTGCGAGCGATGTCGATAGCGGTTTTCAGCAGAGTGTCATCTTTTATGTTGGTGGGACAGACGACAATCTCAAATGGGGCGATCGTCGGGGGTAGCCAGAAGCCATTTTCATCATTACTCTGCTCGATGGCGGCGGTGAGAATGCGCTCGATTCCGATGCCATAGCTGCCCATGATCAATGTGACTTCCTTGCCATTTTTATCGAGCACGCGCGCGCCCATCGACTCGGAATATTTGTAGCCGAGTTTGAAGATGTGACCGATCTCCACGGCAGTGTCGATGCGCAGCGGCTTGCCGCAGTTTGGACAGGGCTCGCCCGCAGTAACGCTTCGCAAGTCGACGCTGGCTGTTGCATGAAAGTTATGGCCCGGGGTGAGATTCTTCAGGTGATAGTCTTCCTTGTTCGCGCCGGCGATTAGGTTCTTACGGCCTTGCAAAGCCAGGTCGATCAACAGGAGTGGGCGGTCGGAATCTTTCAGGTCTTTGGCCCAATCGATACCGACAGGGCCAAGGAATCCGGCAGGAGAACGAAACAATTGTTTGATTTCGTCTTCCTGCATGGGACGAGTTTCTTTGCCTCCGTTGGCCGCAGCGAACTTTGCTTCGTTGAGTTGATGGTCTCCGCGCATGAGCACTACGATTGCCCGTGTTCGCGATTTCCCGGTTTTCGCGTCCTTATCTTCGGCCATATAGGCGAGGGTTTTGATCTTGTTCCTCGGCGAAACGCCGAGAAAGCGTGCCACGTCCTCGATCGTCTTCTGTCCCGGAGTATGGACTTCGAGCGGCTTGCCATCGACTTCGGGGGCAAGGTCTTGGACCGATTCGAGCTTAGACGTTGCTTTTTCGAGATTCGCCGCGTAGGTACAAGCATCGCAGCTCACCACTTGGTCCTCGCCCGCTGGCGTGCGTACCATGAATTCCTGCGACTGCGAGCCACCCATCGCTCCCGAATCGGCTTCGATGATCATGTACTTCAGCCCACAGCGGTCGAAGATCCGGCAGTATGCCTCGTAGTGTTTCTTATAAGAAACATCCAACGCGGCGGCGTCAATGTCGAACGAGTACGAGTCCTTCATCATGAACTGTCGGACCCGCAACAATCCGGACTTCGGCCGGGGCTCATCGCGAAACTTCGACTGAATCTGGTACCAGATCTGCGGCAATTGTTTGTAGCTGCGCAGTTCCTTGCTGGCAATCGAGGTCATGACCTCTTCTTCGGTCATGCCCAGGCACAAGTCGGCCCCTTTGCGGTCTTTCAGGCGAAATAGGTTCTCACCCATTACCGACCAGCGCCCGCTGGCTTCCCAAACTTCGCGAGGATGCAGCGCCGGGAGATAGAATTCCTGGCCGATCTTGTCCATTTCGTCGCGGACAATGGCCATGATCTTGTTGAACGACCGGTTTCCGAGAAAGAGAAAAGAATAGATTCCGGCGGCCAGTTGGCGAATATATCCAGCCCGGACGAGAAATTTGTGGCTGGCGACCTCGGCGTCCGCCGGTGCCTCGCGCAACGTAGGAATAAACGATTCTGACCAGCGATGCATAGGTATGAGTCCTGAGTAGTAGGGAATTGGCTATTGTAAATGATTCGCGATTAGAGCGATGGTTAACGAGCGGAACCAGTAGTGGGCTACTTTGAATTTTCCAAGGCTTGTAGAACTTTGGTCTCAAGCTTTTGCCAATGTTTTTGATGATCTTTCCGAGGAGCGAGGCTGAGGCGCATCCTGCAATACTCTAAGGCCCACTGAAGGTCGGCATTGTTCTTATGTTCAATCGCAGCTTCAATGCGCTTTAGTTCCTTAAACCGCGTCATGCTATCGCCCTTCGCTGCTCGTAGGCTTCCCAGAGGGCTACAAGGTCTTCTACGCTCCACAGCCGATCTGCAACGCCAGTTGCCACTTCATCAGCCCGCCAACTGCTTCAGAATCTCTTTCCCCAACTTCTGTGTCTCGCCGAAAAACTTCTGATATTCGACGAAGAGCCGGTTCATCTCCAATGACTTGTCGGCGGAGAGCCGCTTGCGGAGAATCATGTCGCGTACATGGACCGGGTTGGGGAGATTTGCTTCTTCGGTCAGTTCTTCCAGAGCGGTACCAGGGTCGTAGTGATACATGCCTTATTGTAGCGCCGCCATCTGCGGCGCTACATCATTTCTGTGCCCCAGAGATCGTGCAGGTGAACGATTCCCTCCAGCTTGCCCTTGCCGTCAACTACGGCCAGAGAGGTAATCTTCTTTTCTTCCATCAGTGCCAGAGCTGTGGCGGCGAATTCTTGGGGAGCAATCGTCTTCGGGTTCTTCGTCATGCACTGCCCTGCGGTGAGATCGAGCGCATCTTTACCGCGCTTCTCAAGTAACCGTCGCAAATCGCCATCGCTGATCACACCAACTAGCCTCTTGCCTTCAACCACGGCTGTCATACCTAGTTTCTTGCGCGACATTTCGTAGATCACATCCGGCATCCTAGTCTTAGGATTTACACGCGGCACTGCATCTCCTGCGTGCATCAGCGCCTCGACTCGCGCCAGTCGTTTGCCCAGTTTGCCTCCGGGATGCAGGTTGGCAAAATCTTCTTCCTTAAAACCACGCTTCTCGGCCAGCGTCATGGCCAGAGCATCGCCGAGAGCCAGCATCGTGGTAGTGGAAGCGGTCGGCGCCAGGCCTAGTGTGCAGGCTTCTTTGGCGACTGAACAATCCAAGGCAACATCGGCTGCTGCGGCCAGTGTCGAACCTCCACTCTTCCTCGATCCCGCACCAGGAATCTCATCACATGTCATCGCAATCAGCGGAACCCGCAATCGCTTCATGGTAGCCAGCAATCGCAATATCTCTTCAGTCTCGCCGCTTGCCGAAAGGGCGAGCACTACGTCTCCGCGTACAACCATCCCCAAATCGCCGTGTACCGCTTCGACGGGATGCATAAAGAGCGCGGGCGTGCCCGTGGAATTGAGAGTAGCAGCGATTTTGCGGGCAATAATGCCGCTCTTGCCCATGCCGGTGACCACCACGCGGCCTTTGCATCCGCGCAACAATTCCGTGGCATGGGTAAACGCTTTGGCCATGGGTCCGGCAATACGGTCTGCAAGCGCGCGCAAGGCTTCAGCTTCAATGCGCACCACGTTTTCGCCAATTGTTTTCATCAGGAAAAAAGATGTTAGCACGCGGAGAGAATCAGAAGTGCTCGTCCGCCTTGGGCTGGCGAACATTCGCCTGACCTAAGATGACCAGACTCTTCGCCTGGATCGCTCGATCCCACGGGCCCGCCTCCCAGTTATCCTTTTTCTTCTCCGTATGAATCCACGGCGGCAAGGTGATCAGCAGGGCCCGGGCTATGGACTGGGAGTAAGGCTCATACAGCGACCGCAGGTGCCTGAGCTTCTCTTCGAACTCCGGCCCCTCTTTAAGCTTCACATTGCGTTCAGCCAGGCTCTTGCGTAGTCGAGCCAGTTCCTCGTCAGGCATCCGGTCAGGTTGTTGCGGATCATAAGTCGCCCTGATAACTTGCGCGAGATCTACTACGGCATGCCGCGCCATGGCAAAAGTGACTTTGGCCTGTTCGCAGCGCACATTATCCACCCCGGCAATAATCAGAGCGCTGGTGTCGAGAATCGTAGTCAAAGCGCCCAGCCAAGATTGGTTGCTGTGTTGCGAGCGGAAAAAGCCAAGCGGTGGATAAGAAATATGGCTCTCCAGCACTTCGCCCGCCCAGCGCTCCCACTCGCGCAAGATTTGATTGAACTCTAGTTGTTGCCGGTCGCCAAACCGCCCAAGAAGTTCGGCGGCCGTGGGTGGCGATCCGGCGCGCGCATCCAAGAGAGAAATCTGCACCTCGCGGCGTGAGAACGCCGCATATATCGTCGGCAGATAGCCGACTACTGTACCGAGAAATCCAAAACCCATCCCCGCTTCCAACACCGCCAGCAGACGGGCAAACGGGGAGGTTGGAACGATATCCCCGTAGCCGAGGGTAAAGAAAGTCTCTCCGCTGTGATAGAGCAGTCGGCCGAAAGTGATGGGCTCTCCACTCAACTGAAAATGTTCGCCGGCGCCATATTGCATCAAGGCAAAACCAAAAATCAGCGTTGCTGCCCACAATCCAAGCAACACCAGCAGAGAGAGCGGCCCGAAGTAACCGAGGAAGTTCTCTCGTTGGCTGGGAGATTTTATGTGAGTGGTGATTTTTCTCCACGGAACCCATGTCCGCCGGTAGAACCATGAGGTGAGCCGATACTGCCGTCGCACCCGCCGCGGCAATACCACGGTTTCGAATGCGTCGAGCAGCACGGCAAAGACTACGAGAACGCCGATGATGGTGATGACGACATGCATGTGCGGAACGAATTGTCTTAATGAAGTGGGATGGTAGCAGATTCTACGAGCATGCGGCTTACGGCTTTACATGCGCTGCCGCCACAGCTTTGTGCACCGCCAACAACTCTTTCAACACGCCTCGCAACTTGGTGGAATCGAGCGCGTTGGCCCCGTCCGATTTGGCTTCTTTGGGATTATCGTGGACTTCCATGAATACACCGTCCACCCCGGCCGCAACTGCGGCCCGAGCAAGTACCGGAATGAACTCCGGCTGCCCACCGCTGGCCACGGGCTGATCTCCGTCCGCGGGTGCCGCCGACGGCAACTGCACCGAATGGGTCGCGTCGAAAACCACAGGCGCAAACTTGCGCATGATGGCCAGTGATCGCATGTCGACTACCAGATTGCCGTACCCAAAGCTGGAGCCGCGTTCCGTAACGAAAACTCGGTCATTGCCCGCCTGGCGGCATTTCTCAACCGCGTGCTTCATGTCCCATGGGGAAACGAATTGGCCTTTCTTGATGTTTACTGCACGCTCGCTCATGGCGGCGGCTACCACTAAATCAGTTTGGCGGCACAACATGGCAGGGATCTGCAAAACGTCGGCTACTTCAGCGACCTTGGCGACATCCTTTGTCTCATGCACGTCGGTGAGCACGGGCACGTGCACTTCGTCTTTCACTTTTTTCAGGATGCGCAAGCCCTCGGCCAACCCCGGCCCGCGAAAGCTGCGAATCGAGGTGCGATTAGCTTTGTCGTAAGAGGCTTTGAAAATGAAGGGAAGGTTCAAAGCTCGAGTAACTCCCTTGATCACTTCCGCCATAAAAAGAGCATGCTTCTCGCTCTCGATCACACACGGGCCGGCGATGAGAAACAAGTTGCCGGAGCCAATGTTGATGCCTTCGACTTGGAAGGAAATACTCATGCATTAACCACAGAAGGCCCAGGATTTCACGGAAGAAATAATACGCTCTGTGGCCTCGCCGCTCTCTGTGCTTGGTCTTTAGCGTTTCCCCACTTTTTCGGGCCGATGGAACATCTCGATCTCCGCTGCTGCTTTTTCCGCCCGCCGCTTGAGCCCGTGTTCGTACGCAGCGCCGATGAAGCTCTTGAACAATGGATGCGGTTCCAGCGGCTTGGACTTAAACTCTGGATGGAACTGGCAGCCGATGAAATGAGGATGATCGGGAAGTTCGATCATCTCCACGTAGGTCCCGTCGGGGGTTGAACCAGAAATTTTCAGTCCACCTGCAGTCAGTGTGCCTTCATATTCGCGATTGAATTCGTAACGGTGACGGTGGCGCTCGCTGATCTCAAGCTGGCCATAGATCTTCTGAGCCAATGTCCCCGGCTCGATCTTGCAGGGCCATGCTCCGAGCCGCATAGTGCCACCCAGTTCTTCGACCCCGCGCAGTTCGCGCAGCTTGTAGATCACTCGGTGCGGGGTCGCCGGATCGAACTCACTTGAATTAGCTTCTGCCAGGCCGCAGACGTTGCGGGCAAACTCAATGCACGCAGTCTGCATTCCCAGGCAAATGCCGAAATATGGCACCTTCTTCTCGCGGGCATAGCGAATGGCGATCAACATGCCCTCAATACCTCGTTTTCCGAAGCCTCCCGGAACGAGAATGCCGTCGTAGTCTGCGAGTTGTTCTTCGTAGGTACGGTCCCCCGTCTCCAACCCTTCGGCTTCAATCCAATTCACCTGCAGCTTCAGGTTGTGGGCGAGCGCGCCGTGGACCAACGCCTCCTTCAGCGACTTGTAGGAGTCCTCGTACTCGACGTACTTGCCGACGATGCCAATCGTGACTTCAGCCTTCGGGTTATAGACGCGGTGAACGATGTCTTCCCACTTCGAGAGATCGCGGTCTTTGGCTTCCAGGCGCAGGTAGCGAAGCACCAGCGTATCCACACCTTCATGAGAGAACACCACCGGCACTTCATAGATCGACGCCACGTCTTTAGCAGTGATGACCGCTTCTTCTTCCACGTTACAGAACAGCGCAATTTTTCCTTTGATGTCCTTCGATAAAAAGCGATCGGTGCGGCAAAGCAGAATGTCGGGCTGAATTCCGATGCTGAGCAGCTCTTTTACCGAGTGCTGTGTTGGCTTGGTCTTGAGTTCCTGGGCTGCGGCGATGAATGGCACCAGGGTCACATGGACGAATAATGTGTGCTCACGGCCCAGTTCCTGGCGCATCTGGCGAATGGCTTCCATGAATGGCAATGACTCGATGTCGCCGACCGTGCCGCCAACTTCCACGATCGCGACGTCCACGTCTTGTGCGACCTTCTTCATCGCAGCCTTGATTTCGTTGGTCACGTGGGGAATCACCTGGACTGTCTTGCCAAGATAATCACCGCGCCGCTCCTTGGTGATGATCTGTTCGTAAATCCGGCCGGTGGTCCAGTTATTGTCACGAGACAGCTTGGCGTGAGTGAAGCGCTCGTAGTGGCCGAGGTCGAGGTCAGTCTCGGCGCCGTCGTCGGTGACGAAAACCTCGCCATGCTGAAACGGCGACATGGTTCCCGGGTCGACGTTCAGGTAGGGGTCGAACTTCATGAGGTTAACTTTCAGGCCGCGACTCTCGAGCAGGCAGCCAATCGAAGCCGCCGCCAGGCCCTTGCCCAAAGAAGACACCACACCGCCGGTTACAAAGATGTACTTTGCCGACATCGGTTCCTCGCCCTAAATTGTGAGTGGAATTTTGTGCAGATGGGGTGCACGATCAATTATGCCAGAAAGGGCTGTGGAAAGAAACTGGAAATAGGTAGAGCAAAAAGGCGTCCAGGGGGACTTGTGTACAGTTTACAGAATCCTATCGTTCATTTGTAATATCGCAAGGATATGAAACACCAGAGTCGGGCTCGCGTCAGCGCAGGTGGACGGATTGTAATTCCGGCATCCTTTCGTAAGGCATTGGGCATCAATCTTGGAGACGAAGTCGTACTACGGATCGAGGACGACGAATTGCGCATCTCGACCATGAAAGCGAGAATTGAACGCGCCCAGCGCCTGGTTCGGCGTCATGTGAAACCTGGTACCTCGCTGGTTAACGAACTGATCATCGAACGACGCAGGGCGGCCAGCGATGAGTAGCCTTCGCATCACCGATTTGGTTCGCTCACTGATGTGGATGTTTGCGCTTGCTAGTTGTCTGGTAACCTTCGCTCCCGCCGCCTCCGCCCAACAACTTGCCAAGCGCCTCATCCTCAAAGATGGTACCTATCAACTGGCCACGAGATGGGAAATTAAGGGCGATCGTGTGCGCTACCTGAGCGCGGAGCGCAACGATTGGGAGGAAGTGCCCGAGGACCTGGTGGATTGGAAGGCTACCTCGAAGTTCGAGCAGGATCGCGCCGCCGGCGCTCCTAGTCCCGAAGCCGTCGAGGTGGACAAAGAGCTGGCCGCGGAACGTGTCCAGGAAGAAGCCAAGACTCCGCTGGTGGCTCCCGATTTGCACCTCCCGGAAAATGCCTTGTTCTTATTGTTCGATACTTTTCAGAATCAGCCGCAGCTGGTGGAACTACAGCAGAACGACGGGCAGGTGAACCGCAACCGCGGACAGAACATGATTCGCGCCGCTATCATCCCCATTCCCATTAGCAGCAGCAAGCAGACCATTGAAATCCAAGGCGTGCATGCCACCGTGCAGGCCCACACGACCGTGCCTTCCATCTTTATTAACCTCTCATTTGAAGAAGGGTCTTCAGATTCCAAGGCGGCATCGCAAGCATCCCAACGACCGCAGCAGCCCCAACAGCCCCAACAGCCGGAGCAACCCTGGGACCGCTTTCACATTGTGCGTGCAAAGTTGAAGGACGGAAAACGCATTGTGGGCGTGATCAAGGTCAACCCGCTGGGCAAGGCGACCCAAACGCAAAACCTGGTGACGACGACCTGTCAGCAATTGAGCGGTGGCTGGGTCAAAGTGACGCCGACCGCTGCGCTCGAGCCGGGAGAGTATGCCGTGGTCGAGTTGCTCGGCCGTGATGGCATGAACACTTACGTGTGGGATTTTGGAGTGAATCCGGCGGCTCCGGCGAATGCGGGGGCGGTGAAGCCCGCAACGGCGGCGGCGACGCCAGTATCACCCGACAAACCTCGATAGTGCCACGAGCCACGTAGGCACAGACACCCTTTGTCCGGCGGCCCAGCAGCTGGGCGTGGTTGCGAAACCCTGTTGACCAGGGGTCGGATCCGGAGGATAATTCTCGGGCTAGGCTGATCGCAACGTTCTCCCCCATTGCGATCGAGGCCAACTCGGGCTCCGTTGCAAGCTTCAGTACGTTGTGAGTAAGGAGAATTCCGATGAAAAGACTACCCACACCCCAATTCCTTGCAGCTCTTTTGCTGATCATCGCTGGCGCCGTTTCGGCGGCAACCGCTCAGACCTACACCGATCTGTACGACTTCGATGGCACCCAAGGCCTGAATCCTTCTGGTCCGCTTACTCAGGGCGAAGACGGCAACTTATATGGCACGACACCCCGAGGAGGTAGTCCGCAGAACGAAGGTGTTGTATTCCAGCTCACGCCCAGCGGTGCTATGAACGTGCTGCACATCTTCCGGGGCGGCAATGGCGGGGGACCGATGGGTGGATTGACGCTGGGAACCGACGGAAGATTTTACGGTACTACAAGCGTCGGCGGCCCCGAGGACGCTGGAACGATTTTCAGGGGCACAACCTCTGGTGGGGTAACGCTATACGATTTCGAGGGGTTATCTGAGGGATCTGAGCCCTATGTGTCGCCCATCGAAGGCTTCGATGGAAATTTCTACGGCACGACCGTGGCGAATGCGTACAAGATCACGGGCTCCGGGGCCTTTACCTCGTTGGCACAGCTCCCGGGAGAGTATGGCTCGCGATTATTGCAAGCTAGTGATGGGAATTTCTACGGGACGACTTCGCTGGGCGGGGATCATAGCTGCAATGCGTTTTCTGGATGCGGGACAATATTCCGATTAACCTCTAGTGGGAACCTGACCGTTGTCCATGTTTTTGAGCCGACCACATACGGTCAAGGGCCAAACGGTGGTCTGATCGAGGATAGCGACGGTAGTCTATACGGAACCACGGAGTGGGGCAGCAAGTACGGTTGTGAATGCAATGACGGCAACGGTATCGTTTTCAGATTAGGTCCGCACGGCGCGTTTACGGTGGTGCACAACTTCGGCGATCCTAACTACCCCAACGATGGTATGGGCGCGACTGGAGGATTAGTTCAAGCTACTGATGGAAACTTCTACGGGACGACCGACGTCGGGGGCACTAGCGAGAATTGCCAATGGGGGTGCGGAGTCATTTTCAAGATCACACCGGAGGGCGATTATTCGATCCTGTACAATTTCGATGGTATTCATGGCTCATTCCCATCCAATTTGATGCAACACACCAACGGCGAGCTTTATGGACTTGCGTCCTCCGGAGGCGCTTCGGACGATGGTGTTGTTTACAGTTTCAATCTCGGCCTCAGCCCATTCGTCGCCTTCGTGGTCCCCGCAGGCAGAGTCGGCCAGACCGGCGGCATTCTCGGTCAAGGCTTCACCGGGACGACGAACGTGACTATCAATGGAACCTCCGCAGTCTTTAACGTCATTTCCGACACTTATCTCACAGCGACCGTTCCGCCCGGCGCGACAACCGGCTTTGTGTCTGTGACGACTCCGAGCGGCACGCTCACGAGCAATGTGCCGTTCCGGGTCTTGCCGTGAAGGTGGGCAGTAATAACTTAGATCGAGACGTCCTTGTTCGGAGGATCACACGACCCTGTCAGCCTCTTCCTGAATTCTCTTCCAAGCCCGTTCCACATGACGCGCTTCGGTATTCGTCTGGCCAACGCACAGGCGCAACGTCGTACGATTCGCCAGCTTAGTGTGCGTCAGGTACAGATCACCGCTCCGGTTTAATCGATCCATCAACGCCTGATTAACTTCATCTCCACCTTTGTGACGAAAGCAGACCAGATTCAGCGGAACCGGTGCTGCCAACTCGAAACGGCTATCCGCCTTCACCCAGCTCGCGAACTGCTGCGCCAATTCCACATGGCGGCGAACATGGTGCTGTAAACCTTCGATCCCGTAGTGGCGGATCACAAACCATAATTTCAACGCGCGGAAGCGGCGTCCCAACGGAACCTGCCAATCGCGATAGTCGATGACCGCGCCTGATTCCGTTGCCTGGTTACGGAGATATTCCGGCAGGACGCTAAGCGTCTGGATCAGAACTTTACGGTCGGCCACGAAGAAGCAGCTGCAGTCGAAATTGGTGAACATCCATTTGTGCGGATTGTAGACGTAGCTGTCGGCGAGTTCGACGCCGGCATGAGTGTGACGAAACTCTGGACAAAGCGCCGCCGTGCCGGACATGGCAGCATCCACATGAAACCAGATGTTGTTCTCACGGCAGATGCGGCCGATCTCCGGCAGCGGATCGATTGCATTAGAGGAGGTCGTGCCAATGGTGGCGCACACAAAGCAAGGGGTCAGGCCCGCTCTGTGGTCGGCGGCAATTTGCTGTGCCAACGCGTCGGGGCGCATTGCGAAGTTTTCCTCCACTTCGATCAATCGCAGGTTGTCGAGCCCCATGCCGGCTATTCGAATATCTTTCTCGATGGAAGAATGGGTCTGGGTCGAGGTGTAAGCCACCAGTTTCCCATCACAGCCCCGGCGATTACTGGCGAAGTTGGTAGCACGTTCGCGGGCCGCTAGCAAGGCACAGAGTGACGCGCTCGAAGCGGTGTCCTGGATCACACCGCCGCCGGTGCTGGTCGAGAGAAACTTTTTCGGCAGACTGAGCATTCCGACCAGCCAGTCGAGAACGTGCGTCTCGAGCTCCGTGCAGGCGGGGCTGGTGGCCCAAAGCATGCCTTGCACGCCGAGCCCCGATGAAAGCAGCTCCCCTAGGATGGACGGCCCCGAGGTGTTCGAATTGAAGAAGGCAAAGAAATTCGGCGATTGCCAGTGAGTGATCCCAGGGATGATGAGTTTTTCGATGTCGCCGAGAATGGCGTCGAACGCTTCTCCCTTTGCCGGTGGATTCACCGGCAAGGAAGCGCGAATCTCACCCGGTTTGGCACGCGACAGCACCGGGTAAGATTCGATTCGCGCGTAGTAGTCGGCGATCCAGTCCACCATCGCGTGTCCGTGGTGGCGGAATTCATCGGGCGTCATATGGAAGCTTTTTTCCTGCGGCATTTGAAGTCCTGATTACATCAGATTTACCCCTGTGTTCCTCTGTGACCTCTGTGGTTAGAGGTTTTGCTTTGAAAAACCCTAAACCACAGAGGTCACTGAGGAGCACAGAGGCCTACGTGATCTGCCCTAAGTAAACGCGGGTTAGATACGCCAGCACGACCTGTCCGTTCACTTGGTACTTATCAAATATCTGGCGCAACTCTAGCAGCATTGCCTCATACCCAGGATGACGCGAACTCGGAATATACGAGGACGACAACAATCGACCTTCGAGCGCGTCGTAATCACAATCCTGGCGCATCTCCAGCACCGCTGATTCGAACGGTGAAGGCGCAAAGAAGCCGTCGATCTCGTCAGTGGTGCGCTCGTGGCGAACTTCCTTATAGTCGGTGCCGTAGGTCAACAGCAACTTCTCATAGTCACGAAGAAACGGAGTCGAATCAGTCTCGCGTTCATTCCAGATCAACACCGCCCAGCCGCCAGGCTTCAGAATCCGGACGAATTCGCGGCGGGCTTTGACGCGATCAAACCAGTGTGCCGCTTGGGCCGCGGCGACAATGTCCATGCTGCGATCACCGAGCGTAGTCGCCTCCGCAGTCCCTTCGACACTTGTGAAGCGCTCAAACGTAGCCAGATACTCTTCTCCCGCGCGCCGCATGTCCGGGTTTGGTTCCACGCCGAAAACTCGATTGCCATTTTCCAGCAGCAACCGCGTAAAGATCCCCGTACCCGACGCGACATCGGCGATCACCGAGTCCGAAGTTAGTCCACATTGGCTCCGAAGCAGGTCCAGAACCTGCTTCGGATAGCTGGGACGGTAACGCACATACTTTTCGACGCGGGAAGAAAAACGAGCGGTAGCATCTTGCGCAGCCATGTATCTATTCTAAAAGGTTTTGCTAACGCGGGTTTCCGCCCTTGGGTTTGCTACTATGAATCTCTAACTGATTGCGGTGTCGGAAAGGTGATTCAAGCCGGAACCGCCGGAGCCTGATGAAAGTTCCAACGGCAGTTGTTCTATTCCTCTTTATTCTGTTCACCGCTTCTTTTGAATTCGGCGCCGCCAAAGGCTCGAAGCCGTCTTCATCTTCGACGATTTTCGGGTTCCAGGATTCCGCCGCCGAAACGGCTGTAGAAGACCGCTTTCTCGCAGTTCCCGATCCCAAACTCGCCGAACAGCATCTGCATACGCTGACGCAGGCGCCACACATGGCCGGGACTCCAGAAGACAAAGCCACCGCCGACTATGTCGCACAAAAATTCCGCGAGGCGGGCCTCGAAACCGAGATTGTCGAATACCGCGTATGGATCAATTATCCGTCCGAAATCAGCGTGGATGTAACTGCGCCCGCCGACGTGCACATGCATGGCCCGACCCGCGAGCACGTGGACGGCGACCCGCTGCCGGACGATCCGCGCGTGGTGATGCCATTCAACGGCATGTCGCCCTCAGGCGATGTTGAGGCCGAAGTGGTGTATGCCAATTACGGCACGCCCGAGGACTTCAAGAAACTGGAACAACTGAAGGTCGACGTTCGGGGTAAGATCGTGCTTGCGCGCTACGGGCAGAACTTCCGCGGAGTCAAAGCGCTAGTCGCGCAAGAGCATGGCGCAGCCGGACTCATCATTTATTCCGATCCTGCCGATGACGGTTGGCGCCGTGGTGATAAGTATCCCGACGGCCCCTGGCGACCGACTACCGGCGTGCAACGAGGATCGGTTGGATTTATGTTCGAGTTTCCTGGTGATCCAACCACGCCTGGAATCGCTTCCGTGCCTTCGCTTCCCGACTCCAAGCGCACGCCTCCGCAGCAATCAGCGCAGTTGCCCAGGATTCCGACCACGCCGCTTTCGTATGGAGACGCATGGCCGATCCTAGAACATCTCGCTGGTCCAGATTCACCACGCGAATGGCAAGGTGCATTGCCTTTCACCTATCACGTAGGCCCGGGCCCGGTGAAAGTGAAGATGCACCTTAAGCAGGATTACCAATTCCGCACTATCTGGGACGTGATCGGCCGGGTGCGCGGCCAGGCATCAGACAAAGTTTCGCCGGATGCATGGGTTGTTGCCGGGAATCATCGCGATGCCTGGGTCTATGGCGCGGTCGATCCCAACAGCGGCACAGCGGCCATGCTGGAGACAGTGCACGGATTGGGAGACCTTCTCAAGTCAGGATGGAAGCCCAAGCGTACCATTGTTTTCGGAAGCTGGGACGCGGAAGAAGAAGGACTGGTCGGCTCGACGGAATGGGGAGAACAACATGAGACAGAACTGGCCAATGCAGTCGCGTATTTCAATATGGACGTGGCGGTATCGGGCGCGGCGTTTGGGGCTTCGTCGGTTCCCAGCCTAAAGAAGTTTCTCTCCGACGTAACCAAAGCCGTGCCCAGTCCGAAGGGTGGCACGGTGTACGACGTTTGGAAAAAGGCATCGCAGCCAGGAACGCAATCCGGCCCGGCGCCCACCGATGCCATCGGAGACAGCAGGCGAACGCCAGCAGCGCAGGGCAATGTGGATGTGCCCGTTGGGGACTTGGGCAGTGGTTCCGACTACACCGTCTTCCTGCAACATCTGGGTGTGCCTTCGACGGACATCACGTCGAATGGCCCGTACGGCGTGTATCACTCCGCCTTCGACAATTTCAACTGGTTCAAGCGTTTCGCCGATCCCGATTTCCTGTACGAGCAGGAAATGGCACGCGTGTTCGGCATCCAAGTCTTGCGCATGGCCGATGCCGATGTGTTGCCCTACGACTACGAGGAATATGGCAAGGAAGTGATTGCTTATATCGAAGCCGCACGGAAGAAAGCTGATACCGAGTTCGGCGCAGAGCAGGTGATTTTCCTCGATGCCGTAAAGGCGGCGCGGCACTTCGAGCAGGCTGGCGCAAAAATGCTCGAGAAACAAGCGAGGCCTGCCGACGATCCCGACAAACTCAACCTGGAGTTACGTGCCGCCGAGCGCGGCTTGCTGGTTCCTGAAGGCTTGCCCAAGCGTTCGTGGTTCCGCCACTCCGTTTATGCTCCCGGACGTTATACAGGTTATGCGGCGGTGGTGATTCCTGGAATCAATGAAGCCATTGACCGGCACAATGCTGAGCAGGTGCGCCAACAGATCGCGGCGCTGGCGGCGGCATTGGATCGTGCGGCCAGCGAACTTGAAGGCCGGCGATAGCTCTAATTCTGCTTGTTCCGAACCGAAGAGCGATTGCTGATGCAGATGGTAATCTAACTCTGCATGACGGCAGCCTGTTCTTATGTCCCGGAGGGCTGTTGGTTAAACGCCTGGACCTGGCGCCGTGGGCGCAAGCAAATATAATCTTCGGATTCTGCTTCTGCTGGTTCCATTAGAATCATTTCGTGCCCGAATCTTCTGACACACGTCTTGTCCGCGTGTTACAGCAGTTGCGGCTTTATGAGCATCCTCTGCTCGACTTTTCCGCTCGCGGCAAAGGCGACGGTGTCGAGGTCGTTATCAAGTTCAAAAATCCTGACATACCGGTGCATACCTATTATTTCGAGCTACACCCCCGCGATCTCGACCATCCCCAGTTTGAATGGACCTTTCAGCGCCAGCTGTTTGACTGCCTGCACGACTACCTGATCGAAATGTTTACCCGCACGCCGCAGAACCGCATTGAGCGGCAGCAGGAAGGCTTGTGAGCCTACGCGAGAAGATTATTCAGGAAATCCGCGCGAGTGGACCAATATCGTTTTCGCAGTATATGGAGATGTGTCTCTACGATGCGGAATATGGATACTATTCGCGGACCGTGGAGCAGTTTGGCAAGGCCGGGGACTTCTACACTTCGAGTGATGTGCATGCGGTATTTGGACGGCTCCTGGCGCGTCAATTTGAAGAGATGTGGCGGGTGCTGGGATCGCCGGAGAAGATTGAGATTCTGGAGTTGGGGCCGGGCCGGGGATTGTTCGCGCGCGATGTGCTTGATTGGTCGGAGAAGAAGTTTCCAGAGTTCTTTGGGGCGGTGCATTATTCGTTGTGGGAGCGGTCGGAGGCTCTGCGGGCGAGGCTGCGGACAACTTTAGAGCGGCATTTCGCAGCGGACAAAGTTTCGTTTGCTCAGCGACTAAAACCACTGTCGTCGGAAAAGCTATACGGCACGGCTGAAGCCGTGCCCTCCGGCGTGCACATCCAGGATGCGACCACGCTTTCCATCACTCCTGTCATCGTCTTTGCGAATGAACTTTTCGATGCGTTGCCGGTCGAGGTATTGGGCCCAGAGGGGGAGCTGCGGATCGCCGAGAAAGGCGGATGTTTTGTCGAAACCTGGGTCGCGGCTTCAAGTGAAAACCTTGAATTCGTCGATCGCTACGGCGTCCATCCCGAGAACAGAGAGCGCGTCGAGACGGCACGCGTCGCCGAGAAGCTCATGTCTCAACTGGCTGCGGGCATCCAACGAGGCTTTCTAGTCGCCGTCGATTATGGCTATACCCGGGCTGAGCAACTTGCCGGACGCCATCGCGGCACGGTCACGGCATACCGCCGGCATTCGGTTTCCGGCGATCCTTACGAGGCGCCGGGTGAACAAGACATCACCGCACATGTGAACTTCACTGCGCTGGCTGCGGCGGCTGAACAGCAAGGCATGCAGGTGCAGACACTTTTGACCCAGTCGCAATTTCTCATGGGCATCGGCGAAGCCAATCAATTCGGCGATGCGTTCGAAGAGTGCCGCTTGCCGCAGGAGCATGCCAAAGTTGCGCTGCAACTGAAACATCTGGTGACACCTGCTGGCATGGGTGAAAGTTTCCATGTCTTGGTCGCTAGCAAGGCGGTTGCCGCCGAGCAAGTTGATAGACTCAGCGGCCTGGCTTTTGGGACCCGGAATAAAAAGTAATTGTCTTCTCCATAAAAATCTTTCATGGGCTAAGTGTGGTTCCGCGGCGGTCGGGAGATCATCTATGGCGTATGGAAACGACCGCCCGACCAGCGTCGTGGAAGATCCTACTGGCCTTCGCCATCATTTACCTGGTTTGGGGATCGACTTTCCTGTCGATCCGAGTTGGTGTCCGTGAGGTGCCGCCATTTCTTTTAGCGGGGTTGCGCTTCGTGCTGGCGGGCTTGGTTCTCTACGGATGGATGCGGCTTAAGGGCGTGGCGCATCCCAGCCGACGGGAGTGGCCGGGGATCTGCTTGCAAGGGACGCTGATTTTTCTAGTGGATTATGGCTGCGTGTTCTGGGCAGAGCAGCGAGTGCCTTCAGGGATTACAGCTGTGGTGTTGGCCACGATCGCGATATTCATCACTCTGCTGGAAATTACGATCTTGCGGACGCAGCGACTGACCGTCCGCCTCGGAGTTGCGCTGTTAGCTGGCTTACTCGGAGTTGCGGTGCTGATGAATCGATCGTTTTCGCTGGGGGAAGCCCCCATCGATCGCGCTGGCGCGCTGGCGTTGTTGGTTGCGGCATTCTGTTGGTCGGTAGCCACGATTCTGACTCGCAGGCTGACGCTACCTGCGTCCAAGCCTATGAGCGCTGCGGCACAGATGTTGGCTGGCGGGATCCAATTGCTGGTTTTGGCAGCGATGACCGGCGAGTTTAGAGGGTTCAATGTGTGGGCCGTTTCGTGGACAGCGTGGTTCGCATTGCTGTATCTCATCGTTGCAGGATCCATCGTTGGGTTCACTGCCTACATTTGGTTGTTGCACTATGAGTCGCCAACGAAGGTGGGAACTTATGCGTATGTGAATCCTGTGGTTGCGGTTTTGGTGGGATATTTTGTTGGGGGCGAAAGCATCGGATTACGGACGGTGTTTGGAAGCTTGTTGGTGTTGGTCAGCGTGATTACGATTTCGACCATGCCGAAGAATGTGGCGAGGCCTGCTGTTGAGTTGGCGGAGGCAAGGGTGGAGTGAGAAGCGTCTCGGGAGGGCGTTTCTAGCTCCGGATATTAGGGAATAGGTGCGGCCCCGCTTCGATGCAGGCCGTTCCCGCCCACCCCGAGGCCATGTTAAGTTGCTCGGCAATAATCTAGGGCCTCGTCATCCTCTCCGGCTTCATCAACTGATCGAACTCTTCGGCGGTGAGGTGTCCGAGTTTCAGTGCGGCTTCGCGGAGGCTGCTGCGGTCTACGTGCGCGGTGTGGGCGATTTGGGCGGCTTTATCGTAGCCGACTTTGGGGGCTAGCGCGGTTACCAACATTAGCGAATTCTTCACGTACCAGTCGACTTTCGCGCGATCAACTTCTATGCCTTTGACCATGTACTCGACGTAGCCGTGGCAGGCGTCGGTGATGAGCGTGACCGAATGCAGGAAGTTGTAAATGATGACCGGCTTGAAAACATTGAGCTCGAAGTTGCCCTGGGAGCCGGCGAATCCTACGGCAGCAGTTGCGCCGTGAACCTGCACACAGACCATGGTCATGGCTTCGCACTGGGTGGGATTCACTTTGCCGGGCATGATGGAAGAGCCGGGTTCGTTTTCCGGGATGGAAATTTCGCCCAAGCCGCAGCGCGGACCGGAAGCCAGCCAGCGGATGTCATTCGAGATCTTCATGAATGATGCGGCCAGAGTTTCCATGGCTCCCTGTGCGAATACGATTTCGTCGTGCGCCGAAAGCGCGGCGAACTTGTTGCCATGGGAGCGGAAGGGAAGTCCAGTGAGTTCGGCGATCTTTTTGGCCGCGCGTTCGGCAAATTCGGGGTGGGCGTTTAACCCGGTGCCGACGGCGGTGCCGCCGATGGCCAAATCGTAGAGACCACCTGAAACTTGTTCTAATCGTTGAATGTCTCGTTCGAGCAAAGCTGCCCACCCGCCGAATTCCTGGCCGAAGGTTAAGGGGACAGCGTCCTGTAAATGGGTGCGGCCGATTTTAACGATGTCGTGAAATTCTTTTGCTTTAGTGGCGATGGCGTCATGAACGCTCTTGACTGCGGGAATCAGTGCGTTCTTCACGCGTTCGGCTGCGGCAATATGCATCGCCGCTGGAAAAGTGTCGTTCGATGACTGCGACATGTTGACGTCATCGTTGGGGTGGATCGGCTTCTTCGATCCCATCTCGCCGCCGGCCAGCTCGATGGCGCGGTTGGAGATGACTTCGTTGACGTTCATGTTGGTCTGGGTGCCGCTGCCGGTCTGCCAGATGCGAAGCGGGAACTGGTCGTTGAGTTTGCCGGAAATAACTTCATCAGCTGCCTGAACGATGAGTTTTGCTTTGTCGGCCGGAAGCTTTGCGAGATCCTGATTTACCAGGGCGCAGGCTTTTTTCAGGATGCCAAAGGCGCGGATCAACTCGGGCGGCATGGTGTCGCGGCCGATGTTGAAATGCAGCAGCGAGCGCTGGGTTTGCGCGCCCCAGTAGACATTGGATGGGACTTCGATTTTCCCCATGCTGTCGGATTCGGTGCGAGTGGTGGGCATTAAATGTCCTGAATGGTCGGTAAGTTGAAATGTGTAAGGGTAACCAAGAAGTATAGCGCGCGTTGACCCTTGGCCGGGCACGAACCTCCTGTCAGCCCGTGCTAGAATCGTTAACTCCAAAACAAGGGGCGACTTCCGCTAGTAGCAGAGTCTGCCCGGCCCTCAGGATTCATACCTTGCCGACCAAACAGATTTCGGACGCGGTTCAGATTCCCGATACTTTGCCACGGGCGCAGTTCGGCGCACACTCGGGCTCGCGGGTGGATGTGCTGGTAATTGGCGCCGGGCCTACCGGCCTGGCTTGCGGGATTGAAGCGCAGAGGGCGGGATTCAAAGCTGTAGTGATCGACAAAGGCTGCCTGGTCAATTCGATTTTCAACTATCCCGCGAACATGACATTTTTTACCACGCCGGAATTGTTGGAGATCGGAGATTTGCCCTTCACTACCGCTCATCAGAAACCTACGCGGGAAGAGGCGCTGGAGTATTACCGCAAGGTGGCCGAGCATTATCGGTTGCCGGTGGCGCAATATCAGTGGGTGAAGACGGTGAATGGGGGTGATGGTGACTTTCATGTCAGCACCAGCGACCGGCTGGGGCGAATCTTTGATTATCAAACTCGCAAGCTTATCGTCGCCACTGGTTATTACGACATGGCCAACCAACTCAACATTCCTGGCGAGGAGTTGCCCAAGGTCTTTCATTATTACAAAGAGCCACATCCATTTTTTGATTTAGATGTGCTGGTGATTGGGGGAAAGAATTCGGCGGCGATTTCGGCGCTTGATCTGTGGCGGCACGGAGCGCGGGTGACGCTGGTGCACCGTGGGCCGGCGCTGCATGCGCACGTGAAGTACTGGATCCTGCCTGACATCGAAAATCGCATTAAGGCCAGGGAGATCAAGGCGTATTTCAACTCGACGGTTGAGGAGATTGCCGCCGATTGCGTTGTCGTACGCACTCCTGAGGGTCTCGTCCGAGTGCAGAATGACTTTGTGTTTGCTCTGACTGGCTACCATCCTGATTACGATTTTCTGCGCTCCATGGGGATAGAGCTTTCGGGGGACCAGTGCCGTCCGGTGTGCGATCCGGAAACCCTGGAGAGCAATGTGCCGGGAATTTATGTAGCGGGAGTGATCGTGGCGGGATCGCGGACGAATGAAATATTTATTGAGAATGGGCGGTTTCACGGGCAGCAGATTGCGCGGGACTTGAAGAAGAAGCTGGGTGGGAGCGGGTAGGAACCGTTTCTTGCGTAGGACGAGAGAGAGTTGCAGAGGTAGGGATCCTTCGACTCCGCATACCGATTCGCTCGCGAATCGGTATGCGGCGCTCAGGATGACAGGGACGTCGGCGCTACTTGGCGGCGATTTCAGGTGAGGTTAACTACCTCTTCTCCGAATTGTTGATTGATCAGTCTAGCCATTAGCGGCTTCAGCTGTTCGTCGGTTTTCCCCAGCACAAAATCGCGTTTGGCTTCTGACCAGTCGAGTTTGAAACTGGTAGCCAGGGCGGAAATCCATATCTGGCGCACGGGGGCGTTGGGGGAGATGACGAAGCGAGTGCCATCTTCAAAGGAAACCTGCAATGCTCCGGCCTGATCTTCTACTTCGATATCGGCGGATTCTTCGGCGGTGATCAGGCTCTGCTTGAGCGAACTCAGTGCCGCGTCGGCGTGATTGCGAAAAGCGATTTCATCGAGCATGGAGAGATTATAAACAAGCGATCAGCCCTCAGCGGCCAGCTTTCAGAGGGCCACTGAGAGCTGAAGGCTGAGAGCTATTTCAGCAGATATTCCTTCACAAACATCACGGTGGCGTCGAACTGGTAGTCCTGGTTCTTCTTCTTGGCGAAGCCGTGGCCTTCATCCTTTGCCATCAGCCACCAGACCGGCGTGCCGTTCTGACGGACGATGTTCACCATCTGTTGGGATTCGCTTACCGGCACGCGAGGGTCGTTCTTGCCGGCGATGACGAACAGGGGCTTGGTAATGTTCTTGGCATTGTTTGCCGGCGCGATTCGTTCCAGAAAAGCGCGCATTTTGAGATCGCGTTCGTCGCCGTACTCTACGCGCCGCAGATCCTGGCGGTATCCGGAAGTGTGCTCGAGAAATGTGACCAGATTTGAGGGGCCGACCACGTCGACCGAGCAGCAGATACGGTCGTTGTAGTTGGTAGCGACGGCGAGAGTCATGAAGCCGCCGTAGCTGCCGCCGGTAATCATCACGCGGCTGGAGTCGAGGTCGGGCTGGGTCTGGATCCAATCGAGCAACGTGTTAATGTCCTGATAGGAGCCCTCGCGGAGAAAGCCGTTGTCGAGGGCCAGAAACGTTTTTCCGTAGCCAGTTGACCCGCGGACGTTGGGAGCGATCATGGCGACGCCGAGTTCGTTCAAGTAATAATTCCAGCGGCCGGCAAAACCGGGCCGGAATTGGCCTTCGGGACCGCCGTGGATGTTGATGATCACCGGGCGCTTGCCGGAGTACTTGGCGGGCGGACGATATAGGAATCCGCTGATGGATCGTCCGTCCCATGACTTCCAGTGGATGAGATCGGGTTCGGAGAAGGTGGCGGTGCTCAACCCGCCGGTTTCGCTGAAGGTCCAGCGGTCGACTTTGCCGCTCTGCACATCGAGCGAGTAAACATCAGAACTGGTGTGGGCCGAGGAAATGCTGAAACCCAAATCGCGATTGTTCTTGTGCCAGGATATGCCGGAGACCAGTCCCTTGGGCAGACTGGGCACGGGTTTTTCTTTGCGGGTTTTTGTGTCGAGAAGGTGGAGGATTCCGAGGCCATCTTCGTTGGTTACGAAGGCGATGGTGCGGCCGTCATTGGAGAGATCGAATTCATCGACATCCCAATGAATATTGCTGGTGAGGTAAGTGTGCTGTTTGGTCGCCAGATCGATGTAGGTGAGGCGCAGAAATTCAGAATCTTTATCGGTGGTGACGTAGATGCCTTTGCCATCTTTGCTGAAACGGCCGCCGTTGTAGGCAATCTTTACGTCGCCGCCTTTTGGCGTGAGCAGAGTCTTTTCGCCGCTGGTAGCGTCGACCAGCCAGACATAGCTCTCGTTGGCCGAGATCCCCTCATTTGCCAGAATCTTTTGTCCGTCGGGGGACCAATCGAGCGGTGACCATCCTCCACCCTGCAATTGCGCCAGCAGGTGATCGCTTTTTGGGTCAGCGGGATTGATGACGTAGAGATCAACGTCATTGCCAGTGCGGCGGGTGGATCCATAGGCGAGCTTGTCCCCCGCGTACGACCAGATGGGATCGATGTTGCGCGACTTGCCGTCGGTCAGCAGAGTTACATCGCCGCTGGCTACTTCGTAGCGGTACAACTGGAAGAACTCGCCGCCGCCGACGTCTTTCGAGAAAATGAAGGAATCGTCCCTGGTTGGAGGGAACTGCGCGCTTGCAACCCGGTCTGCATAGAAAGTAATTTGCGTGCGAGCGCCACCGGGCATCTTCACAAGATGGATCTGGTTGGTATCGGCGAAACGCGTGGAAATGAGCATCTCCCGCTTGACCGGGTCCCAACTGTCAAGAGAAGCGCCGCGGAAATTGGAGTAGCGATCAACCGTCTCAGCGAGAGATGCGGGAATCTTGGGGATGGCTTCCGCCACCAGGTTTTCGTTGGGAGCGATCTCATCGCTCTGGGAAAAGGCGAAAGCAGTCAGAATTAAGATGGCGGCCAAATGCAAAAAAACTTTCATGGGCAAGCTCCTATACATAACAGACGGGACACTAAAGTTGATGTTAGCAATTATGCGGCGATGGCAAGGTTAGGCTGAGCGATGCAGAGAAGTCAACTTGCAGGGTGCGAGAGTGGCTTTGCCCGTATGCTGCGCGGAAGGTAGAGTGTTTGTTCGGCATATTTCTTAGCAGTCTTTCTTAAATATGGAGCCGCAACCGGAGCGTCAGATCACGTCTATTTCGTTGTCGGCGTATTTGCGCCTGGTTCGCCACAACCGCAATTTCCGGCGCTTGTGGTCGGCCCAGATCGTCAGCGAACTCGGCGATTGGTTCTACACTCTCGCTATTTACAGCTTGTTGTTGCAGTTGACGGGAAAAGCGAGTTCGGTGGCACTGGCCCTGGTGCTGCAAGTGCTGCCGCAAACTTTCATCGGGCCGGTAGCCGGCGTGGTCAACGATCGCATTCGGCGTAAACGCGTCATGATTGCCGCTGATCTGGCCCGCATGGTCATTGTCTTTCTGATGATCGTTGTGCGCACGCGGTCGATGGTCTGGTTTGTCTATCCACTGTTGTTTGTTGAAACGCTGATGGCAGCGTTTTTCGAGCCGGCGCGCAGTTCGGTGATCCCCAACATCACCGAGCGGGAAGATGTGATTCTGGCGAACACACTTTCTTCTGCTACATGGTCGGTGAATTTGCTGGTGGGTGCGTCGATCGGGGGAGTAGTGGCGGCGTTGCTGGGAAGGGATGCTGTCTTCATCTTGAATGCGCTTTCGTTCCTCGCTTCTGCTTTGCTGATTCGCGGCATGAGATTCGAGGAACCGCATGCCGTGTCAGCTGCGCCGCTGCGGGTTCGTGACTTGTGGGACCACTCTCCGATTCTTGAAGGCGTACGCTACGTGCGCGGCAACCGGCGTCTGTTGGCCACGGTGTTCGGCAAAGCCGGCGAGTTGATGATTGGTCCCAGTTGGGTGCTCTTTACCGTGATGGGCCAGCGTTATTTCCCGGTGCATTGGCGCGGCATCGATCCACAGCGTGGAGGCATGCTTGGGATGAGTTTGCTACTAGGAGCGCGTGGTTTGGGCGCGCTGGTCGGGCCGCTAGTCTCGGCGCGTTGGGCTGGGCATTCGCAGGAGCGCTTACGACTGGGAGTCTTGTTCGGTTACCTGGTGGTGGGTATCGGGTACGCTGCGCTGGGGGTTTCGAGCACGGTTTGGGTGGCGTGCTTTTGGGTGGTGCTGGCGCACTGCGGAGGTTCCACAATCTGGGTTTTCTCTACCACGCTTCTACAACTCAACACGGAAGACCGGTTTCGTGGGCGGGTGTTTGCGGCGGATTTGGGTATGAGCATGCTGACTATCGCCATTGGCGCGTATCTGTGCGGATTGTTTCTGGACTGGGGATATTCGGCGAAACATGTTGCGGTTGTGACCGGCGTGGTGATGATTGTCCCCGCAATGCTTTGGGCTTGGGCACAAAGGCCGTGGGGCAATCCAAGTGTGGAGGCAAATCATTGGACTTGTGGATAGGTTAGGGGGACCGTGGAGACTAATTACCCTCTTGACCCTTCATAGGCAGCGGAATAGGCTGACGGAAAAATTAATTGGAGGTGCACATGAAAACCTTCCACACTCTGGTAGTCCTGTTATTGGCTGCTGGCGTCCATGCCCAAACTTTCACCCGCCTTCAAAGTTTCAATGGAACCAATGGAGCGAATCCGCGCTATGTTGCCCTGGTACAAGGTCGAGATGGCGGCTTGTACGGTACGACATCCGCAGGCGGGGGGAACAATGCTGGAGCAGTTATCAGAATCAAAGCGGGGGCGGGCCTCCGGACACTTTATAGTTTCTGTGCTCAAAGCGATTGTGCTGATGGAGCGTATCCATTCGCGGGACTGGTTCTCGGCAACGACGGCGACTTCTACGGCACCACTTTCCAAGGCGGCGCCAACAACGGCGGGACTGTATTTAAGGTGAGCGCACACGGGGAATTGACAACGCTTTACAGCTTCTGTGCGGAACTCAACTGCGCCGATGGCGAATATCCTCAAGCCAGGCTGGTGCAAGGCATCGACGGAAATTTCTATGGGACAACCTACTGGGCTGGCGCCAATGCCAACAATTCGCTTTATGACGATGGAGGCGGCACAGTTTTCAAGATTACTCCGACCGGAACGCTTACAACCCTGCATAGTTTTTGCAGTCAGCTTAACTGCACAGACGGAAATTCTTCTCTCGGCGGACTGATTCAGGGAAACGATGGGAATTTTTACGGAACGACGAGTGCCGGAGGCCCGCCCTCTATCTGGTGTGCGGGAGCTTGTGGCACAGTTTTCAAGATCACTGGTGAAGGCAGCCTCACAACCCTATACGACTTTTGCTCAATCGGCATTTGTTTGGATGGCGATACACCCTACGGTGGCCTTGTTCAGACCAGTGACGGTAATTTGTACTACTTTGAGTGGCGGGGCCTACGGAGTTTACGGAACCGCGTTTCTGCTTGCGCCATCCGGTGGACTTACGACGCTGCATAGTTTCTGTAACGCGTCTGGCTGCCCGGATGGTGATTCTCCCTATGCGGGGCTCATTCAGGCGACGGACGGCAATTTATATGGTGTGAGCGGAGTGTATTCGCAACAGGGTTGCGACGGGGAAACGGGTGGCAATTGCGGTACGATTTTCTCGATTGGTTCTGGGGGTTCCTTCACTACGATGTTCAGCTTTTGCGGTCCAGACGACAAGCAGCGACCAGAGGGCTTCCAGTGTCCGGACGGGGCTGGTCCATGGGTGGCATTATGCAAGCGACCGATGGAAACTTCTACGGAATCACGGTGTACGGTGGTGCGTATGGCGGAGAGTTTGGGGACGGTATAGCGTTCCGCTACTCGACTGGCCTTGGGCCGTTTGTGAGCCTGGTGCAGGCTGCGGGCGAGGTTGGTCAGAGCGGCGGCATTCTCGGCCAGGGATTTACTGGCACTACCCAGGTGGAACTGAACGGAGTATCAGCCGATTTCACAGTGGTATCCGATACCTACATTCGGGCGACCGTCCCAGCGGGTGCAACCAGTGGGTATGTCACGGTGACCACGCCAGCGGGCGTATTGACCAGCAACGTGCCGTTCCGGATAATTCCGTGATAGCGGATTAGTGATCGGGGTACAACGAATCAATTTTGGCGGCCATGATGAAGTCACTCTCGGTCAGGCCGTCGATTTTGTGGGTCCAGATGGTGATCTCGGCTTTGCCCCACTTCAGAACGATATCGGGATGATGGCCTTGTTCTTCGGCGACGGCGCCTACGCGGTTCACAAAATCCAGGGACTGCTTGAAATCAGGAAAGGTGAAGGCGCGAGTGATGTGATGCTCATTGATCACCTTCCAATTGGGAAGTTGGTGGCTGAGGGCGTGGAGTTGTTCGCCTTTGAGAGGTGGGACACCTCCTTTGCAGGGAACACAATTCTTGCTGGCAAGATCGGACATGGGAAGAACCTACTTCGCCGCAGATTTCCGCGGATTCACGCTGATCAAGGCATCGTGACGGTTTACTCTAGCTCCGCCATTTCCTAGAACGGTATGTCTTCATCGCTGATGGGCGACGAATTCGCCGACACCGGTTCCTGCTCGGGCGTGCGTTGATCGAAATTGTTGCTGCCTGCGGCTGCGCCCCGCGCGGATTCTCCGCCGCCGGCACCTTCACCGCGTCCGCCCAGCAGGACCAGGTCGCTGGCGACTACTTCGGTCATGTATTTCTTTTGATTGGTTTGCTTATCGTCCCAGGAGCGGGTTTGCAGGCGACCTTCTATGTATACCTTGCCGCCCTTTTTCAAATACTCGCCGGCGATTTCGGCCAGCCGTTGCCAGAGGACAACGTTGTGCCATTCGGTGCGGTCCTGCCATTCGCCGTTCTTGTCTTTGTAGCGCTCGTTGGTGGCCAGCGCTATTTTTGCCACAGGGGTGCCTTGCGGCGTGTATTTGACCTCGGGATCTTTACCCAGATTACCGATGAGAATGACTTTGTTGACGCTCTTGCCTGCCATGATGGGTACTCCTTCCGCTCGTCTTTTGTGTTGAAAGCGCCACTATAGCAGAAGTGTGGCGGTGGAGAATGTGATGGGTGAACATTAGCATTCAGCATTCAGCACTCAGCACTCAGCATTCAGCCGCCCGCGCCCGATACTCTAGCTGGCAAACCCGCTTCGATGGGCTGAGTGCTGACTGCTGAATGCTATAATCCCCGCATGGCTGCCGACACCAAGGCGGTCGGGATGGTTCCCGACGAGCTCAAATGCGAACCCCGGTCGAAGGGGATTGATACTCCTCGCAAGAAGAAACCAAAGGAGTTGGCGGTCATCACGGAGTGCTGCACCGGCTGTGCCGGTTCGCCTGCCTGCGTGGAATATTGTCCTATTGAAGACTGCATGTTCTGGGTCCCGGACGAGGATCATCCGCCGTTTGGCCGAATTCAGGTGGATCCTATTCTTTGCATTGGGTGCAAGAAGTGTGTCAGCAAGGGTCCTGACGGATGCTTCCTGGACGGTTGCCCGTGGGATGCGATTGCGATGGTGGAAACTACCGACGTGGAGTTGGAAGTCGGAGTGATGCCGATTTAGCTTTCAGCTTTTAGCATTCAGCCTTCAGCACTCAGCTCAAGACTCCCCCGTACAGCACTTCTCAGAGTGTTCGCATCCGTGTATTAAACGGCGTCGTTCTATACTGTGTGGCGAGCTTTCGGCGGGAGGTGTGTATGCGAATCTTATTGGTGACGTGTTGCCTGGGTGGGTTGGCCTGGGCGCAAAGTGCTACCAGCACTCCCCCTAATGTGAACACGAACCCAGCCACAACTGCGCCTGCGGCTGCTGCCGAGACGTTGATGATTCCTTCAGGGACTAAAGTGCCGGTGGCGCTGAAACATGCCATCTCGACCAAAGGCACACGGACGGGCGATGCGGTGTATGCGGAGACAACGTTTCCGGTAGTTGCCAATAATCGAGTGCTGATCCCGGCAGGAACCTATGTGCAGGGACGAATCAGCGAGATCCAGCGTGGCGGGCGCATAAAAGGGCGGGCACAGGTATTGATGCATTTCACGATTCTGATCTACCCCAGCGGCTACACCGTGACTCTTCCTGGAGCCGTTGACAATGCGCCGGGAGTGGACAAGACCGCGGTGAAGGATGAGGAAGGAACAATCCGCCAGGATAGCCAGACCGGATCAAAAGTTGGAACCGTCGCAACCACCGCTGGGACGGGCGCGGTGGTTGGTGGCCTCAGTCAGGGAGGCAAAGGCGCGTTGATTGGAGCTGGAGTCGGCGGCGCAGTCGGGACGGCGATTGCCATGTTGACTCGCGGCAATGATGTGAAGATGGATGCAGGTACGACGCTGGAATTGGTGGTGCAGCGAGATGTCCCGCTGGATGCATCGCGGGTGCCGAATGTGACCAGAGCGCCAGGATCGGATCAGTAATTTCAATCCCTATTTCAAGTTAAACACGGCATTCACGTGGGCGGTGACGCTCACCTCTTGGGGAGTGAATTCTTCAGTGGGAGCGGGGGCGGCCTGGAGCTTTGCCATCGGCTGCATCCCCATGTGCGTGGGCTGCACGCGGACATTCTCGAAAGTGTCTACTGAGGCGTAGGACAAATCGCCCAAGGTACGTCCACCAGCCTTTGCGATCGCAGCGGCAGACAGGCGAGCACGACGGTAGGCGTCTTCGACGGCTTTGGTCTTGGCTATGTCGATCTCTTCTAGCGTGTAATTGACGGACTGGTTGCCGGTTACGTCCATGTCTGAAAACTGCTGCGCGATGGGGGCGACCTTGGCGAAATCTTTCAGCTTCAGCGTAACGTCGGCGTTCACGCGATAGCCGATTAGTTTTTGCTTCGCATTGGAGTAGTCGTAAACCGGTTGAATGGAGAAAGTACCGATTTGTGCTTCCTTGGGATCGATCCCATTGGAACGCAGAATCTGCCGCACTTGCTCCGCCGCCAGCGAGGCGCGGTCGTAAGCCTCGCTGGACTTATTCTTCTGAGCGGAGATATTGAATTGAACGACTGCGGTGTCCGGATTCGCCTCGAATTTCCCATCGGCTGAAACGTAGACGGTATTGGGCTGGGCAGTGACTGTAGGTCGATCCTGTCCAAAAGCAAGCGAAGTGGCCGCCAAAAGAACGGCGAATAACGCCAGGCTGAGTTTCATAAATGCCTCCTGTGAATGATAAGGAAAGTGTATACGCGCCGGAACCGCCGGCAGAGTAAGAACGCGGCAAACGGCGGAAGTTGCAACTATGAGGCAGATGCCCCTTTTGAGGGTTGCGGAGGGGGTGCAAAAGAAGGCCGACCGTCGATTTCCTTGCGAAGGTCGCTCCAAATGTGTTCGGGCATGGAGAGGAAGACCTTGACCACTTTGGGATCAAACTGGCGGCCGGACCAGCGTTCGATCTCCTCGCGCGCGGCACCCACAGTTTGCGCTGCACGGTAAGGACGGTCGGAGGTGATGGCATCAAGCGTGTCGGCTACGGAAAAGATTCGCGAGCCCAAGGGAATCTCCTCGCCTTTCAGTCCGCGAGGGTAACCCGTACCGTCATAGCGTTCCTGATGGGAGTACACGATTTCCGAGGCTTCAGACAGGAAGGTGATTCTTCTGAGCAATTGATAGCCACGGTAGCAATGCTCACGCATAATGGTGATTTCGTCCGGCGTGAGCGCACCCGGCTTGCGCAGGATGGCGTCGGGAATCGCCATTTTGCCAATGTCGTGCAGGAATGCACCGCGGGCAATCACCGTGATCTGATCCTTGGGTACTTCCATGGCGCGGGCAATGGCGATGGTAAATGCGGTAACGCGCCTGGAATGACCTTCGGTCTCGGCATCTTTAAGGTCGAGAGCATCGCCCAAGGCCTCGAGGGTCACGTCATAGGAACGTTCCAGATCATGCATGGTCTGCTGGAGTTGCTGGGTACGAGCTTCGACCTTGGCTTCGAGTCCAGTTTGGTAGGCGCGATTCTCAAGCTTGAGGCGGCGATTCTCCAGCGCACGACGCACGGTGGCCAACAGTTGTTCGCGCTCGAAGGGCTTAAGCAAATAATCGTAAGCGCCGTTGCGAATGGCGGCCAAAGCGACGGAGATGTCGTGAACTGCGGTCACCATGACCACAGGCATATCGGGAAACTTTTCCTTGGTACGTTCCAGCAGGCCGATGCCATCGAGATCGGCCATCATAAGGTCGGAGAGCATCAGATCAAAGATTTCGCCGGACTCGAGCACGGCCAGCGCGGTCATGCCGGAGGAAGCTTGTCCGCATCGGTAACCGGCGGCGGTCAGCATGGAGCAAACAATCTCACGGATTGCTTCCTCGTCGTCGACAACCAGAATGCGCTCGGAGGGCATGACAACCCTAGTCTATCGTGAAATGCGTCCCATTTACGGGTTCCTAAAGTAACCAAACAGTGTCGGAAACCCAATTGAGAACTAAGCCGGGCATGGTATCAAAAATGGAGCACCCAAACGTCCTTGATTGCGATGAACAGCTACGTGTACGGGGGCTGGTCCGCCCTGGAGCTGGCAGTGCCCAAGATGATGACGGTGGAATCGGCCACTCTCGTCGTCCTAGCGGCCAGCCTTTTGGTATTTCGCACCTTTCGCGAGCGCTATTTACTGATTTGGATTGTGGGCTGGCTGGCTTATTTCGTTTCCGGCTGGACGCTGCATAGCGCGCTCAGCGGCGCGAATCTAGATGTGCTGGTCGCGAGTTCGCAGGCGCAGTTTATCCTGGCGGTTTCGCTGTTCGCTTGCGCGGTTTTCATCTACGCACATGCCCGCAAGCTACTACTCCCGCTGCTGGTCTTTTCCGTCCTTCTTATTAGCTATTCCGTGGCCCGAGCCTTTTGGTGGCCGGATTCGTTCGCACTGCGAGTTGGCCTGGAAGTGGGTTACCGGGTCATCACCTTTGCAGCGGCGATTCAGTTGGTACGTTTTCGTTGGGCGCGATGGGAAATTGGACCTTGGTTGCTGACTGCCAGCCTATTGATGGTGCATCTGGACTGGGCCCCGTTGAGCGACTATCTGCCGCCGGGCTTTGGACTGGTGACAGATTTGTTGTTTGGAGCGAGCCTGCTGATGGTGGTGCTGGATGACTCCAGGCTGCGGACGCGGCGTTTGGGAGTAGTGAATGCTCTCACCAACAGCATCAGCCGTGCGCAACAGCACGGGCCGATGATGGCCACGGCACTCGAAGAACTAAAACGCCTGATGCACGCCAAGGCGGC
Organism: Terriglobales bacterium; assembly: GCA_035484735.1. Classification (GTDB taxonomy): domain Bacteria; phylum Acidobacteriota; class Terriglobia; order Terriglobales; family Acidobacteriaceae; genus JABCZH01. The sequence continues at coordinate 69,915 of DATHOQ010000044.1, forward strand.
CTGGTTCCGGTTGTTTGAAGGCGATCAGATGGTGATCGTGCAGCAAATCGGTCTCTCCCCGGATTTTCTTCGTGACCGCGGCGTGGTACCCACAGATGACAAGTTCGAGCGTACGCTGAGTGGCGGCGCTGCGCTGGTGGTTCGCACTTCCGCGTCGGACGACTACGTACGCCCGTTCCTGAAAAGAGAAGGCTTCGATCATTGCGTGCTGGTGCCGGTGCTAGGGAAGAAATCGGTGATTGGAGTGTTGACGCTGGGAAGTGGGCACCGGCTTTCGTACACTCCCGACGATCTGGAGTTTCTGGCCACAAGCGCGCATCAGTTGGGGCTGGCGGTGGAAAATCTGCGCCTGGTGGAGCAGATAGTACGGTCGCATCGGCAATGGGCGAACACTTTCGATTCTATCCAAGATCTGGTGCTGGTCCACGATTCCGAATTTCGCATCATGAAGGCCAATCATGCGCTGCTGCAACACCTGGCGCAGGCGCCGGCGGATGTGGCTGGGCAACCCTGTGAAGCGGTACTGCCGCACGTCTCTCCCTGGAGCGGATGTCCTTATTGCAACCGCAGCGGCGACGGGTTTCATGAGATTCCCGACCCTTGTTTTGGCGGGTTTTCCATGATCTCGACTTCTACCTATACCGATCAGGGAAGCGCACAGGGCAGCGGCCAGAAAGGCACGATCCACGTGGTGCGCGATACCTCCGACCGGCGCGCGGCGGAGGAGAAGTACCGACTGCTCTTCGAGCAGGCCCAAGAGGGCGTATTCGTAGCCACTCCCGGGGGTAAGCTGCTGGATTGCAACGACGCCTTTGTCCGTATGCTGGGTTACCCCACGCGCGATGAATTGATGGAAGTGGATCTGGACACGGAACTCTATGCTTCGGGCGAGCAGAGGGACTCATTCCGGCGGGAGATCGACATCCATAACTTTGTGCGGAATTTTGAAGTCACCCTGCGGCGGAAGGATGGAGCACTGATTACGGCGATGGAAAGCAGCTTTGCCACGCGGGATTCGAAGGGCAAGGTGGATCGCTATCAAGGATTCCTGCTCGATATCACGGAAAAGAAACGGGCGGAGGATGAAGTCCGCCGCCGGAACCGCGAATTGAATGCGCTGAACGCGATGGCCGTCATCGCCACACAATCGTTCGATCTGGATGAAATCCTGAACTTGACCTTGCGGCAAGTGATTTCGCTGCTGGGAGCGGAAACCGGGACTATCTATCTGGCCGATATTGAGGGAGCGATGTTTCGCCGGCGCGCCTCATGGGGGCAGAACAGCGCGGACCGCACGCGATGTGCCGAGGTGCATCTGGCGGAAGGCTTTGGCGATCTGGTAACGCGATCACGGGCGGAAGTGATCACCGAGGAGTATCTGCCCCATCTTCCTGCTCTGGCTGTCGAATTTATTCGCGGGGATGGAGCCAGTTCGTGGATCTGGGTATTGCTATGGAGCAAAGACAAACCCATAGGAATTATGGGCATCAGCAGCCGGAAGAACCGGGAGTACTCGAGCAACGATGAGAACCTGCTGGTGGCGATTGGGCGGCAATTAGCGACGACCATCGAAAAAGTTCGCTTGTATGAGGAAACCAGCCGGGCTTATGAAGATTTGCGTAAGACCCAGGAGCAGCTGCTGCAAAGCGAAAAGATGTCAGCCGTGGGCCAGTTGATCGCTGGGGTGGCACACGAACTGAATAATCCGCTGACCGCGATTCTGGGGTATGCGCAATTGCTGGAAAGCGAAGGTTTGAGCGAGCGTGCCTCGGAGTTTGTGGCGAAGCTGTTCAAGCAGGCGCAGCGCACGCATCGCGTGGTGCAGAACCTACTGTCATTTGCACGCCAACGCAAGCCACAGAAGCAGCAGGTTGATCTCTGCAAAGTGCTGGACGAGACTCTATCGCTGCGCGATTACGATCTAAAGACCAACAACATCAAAGTGGAGCGAGAGATCGATTCATCAGTTCCGGGGGTTACGGCTGATCCTCATCAACTGGAACAGGTGTTCCTGAACATTATCAACAATGCCGTGGACGCGATGCTGGAAAGCGGGCAGGGAGGCAATCTGCGCGTGTCGGTGTACGCCAAGGACGGTCATCTCCACGCCGAATTTCAAGATTCGGGCCCGGGCATCACGGAACCGAAACGCATCTTTGAGCCATTCTATACCACCAAGAGTGTTGGTAAGGGGACAGGCCTCGGCCTAAGCATCTGCTACGGAATTATTCAGGAGCACGGTGGAAGCATATCTGCCTACAACCGGGAAGAGGGTGGAGCGGTGATCCAGGTTCGACTGCCCTCAACCAGTGGGACGATGGCGGTAGAGAGCGCATCGCCTGCTCCCCGGCGGGAGTCAGCGGTCGAAGGACGGATTCTGCTGGTGGAGAATGAAGAGGCAGTGCTCGAGTTTGAACGCGACGTGCTGTCGGGCGCGGGAGCGGAAGTTGTCACCTGCATGGGCGGAGAACAATTGCGATCGCTGCTGAACAAGCAGGCTTTCGACGCTGTCATCATGGATGGAAAGATGCCGGGCAATGGCAGTGTGATCGAAGTCTATCGCTGGATGGTGGAGAACCTCCCGGGCCTCGAGAAACACTTGTTGGTAACATTTGCCAGCGTGGCGGAGCCTGAGGTGCGGGAATTCTTACAGAACAATCAGTTGCCCTATCTGGTAAAGCCGTTTGAGGTTGGCGATTTGATCGGACATGCGCGGCGTCTGCTGCAAAAGGTTAGCGCCGCGGCGGCCGGGTAAGTCACAGACTCCGCCGTAGTTTGCGGGTGAATGCGCTCAGCGCAGCTTCATTCCTTCGATACCATCTCCACAAGCCTTCCTTTTTTGCGTCCACCAATCCGGCTTTTTGCAGGACAGCCATGTGATGAGAGATGGTCGGCTGCGAAAGTCGGATCTTTATTTCGATATCAGAGGCACAGAGACCTGCATGATTACCAGCTGGACCTTTCTTCAGGATCTGGAGGATCCTGCGGCGAGTAGGGTCAGAGATGGCGTGCAGCGCTCGATCGAAGGGTTTTTCGGATTCAGTCATGGCTAGATAGAAATAGACTGAAGCATCGACCGATGTCAATATGAGGACGATATGGAGACCTGTCGAAGGACAGAGATTCAGCGGGTAGAGTCGCTACAATCGTCTGCTTGTACCCAAGGCTTGATGCGTGGCAGCCAGCGGCGCACGTTGCGGCAATATTCTTCGTAGTCTGCGCCGAACACCTTTCGCAAATGTGGCTCTTCATAGAGCCGCACAAACAGATTGACTCCCAGTACGACCCCCGCAGCTCCAACGATGACGGACCAGTTGGCCCGTCCAAACACGATCCAAAGGCCGATCCATCCGGTGAAGAAGCCGATATACATTGGGTTGCGCACGTAGCGATAGAATCCGACTACGACCAGCCTTTGTGGCGGAGCGAAGGGTGCGGGGGTTCCGTGGCCGGTGTGTCCGAAGTCCCAGACGCAGCGTAGGGCCGCGGCGAAACCGAGCACTGAAGGTAGGGCGGCAAGCCATCGCCAGGACACTGCACGCCCGGCGTCCACTTGGAAGCCAAGCCAGGAAGGCAATAGCCAAAACCACAGGGCAAAGAAAGCGCTGCCCACAATTAACGATGCGATTGTCGTCAGCCACTGCTGGCCATGATCCGTGGGTCGCGCACGTCCAGCCTCCACGTTCGCCATAAGCACCCCGTGATCGGAAAATTCTCTCTCACTCTCCAAATACTAGATGGGTGGGCTTGCGGTTACATAATTCTATGCCGATGGCATGGGATTATTTCTCGTCCCTAGTTTGCCTGGTGAACGTTCTCTCGAATCAAGGCTCAACGTTTGTTTGTCTTGCCTTTGGGTACTGGACTCGAAAGCAGCCCTTATTGCAGGGCTCTGTAGGCGGCACAAGCAGCCTCTCCGCCGGATCCTGCGCTGCCGACCGCGGTGAAGCGAATCACAGCATCTTCGTTCGAGCAGAAGCCACGCACACCAGTCTGATTAACTGACGCCGGAATACCATCGATGGTGTAGCCCGGGACGATCCCGCCGGCGCCCGCGGCTACAGGAGTGTCGTTGAACCAGTATCCGCTCTTCGCCTTGGCGGCGGAGCCGGCCTGGGAGACGACCCAGTCGACCAGGCAAGCGTTGGTGGAAGCCGGCGTGGTGCAGCCGGTCGAGGCGCTCGGCCCCAGTATCGCAATGGTAGAGCTATAGCCAACGGTCGGATAAGTAGATTGGTAAGTGACCTGGGCAGTGTTCATGGTACGGACAGAGCTGACCGCAGACGACTCGTTGGCTGCGATACGCGCC
>DATHOQ010000045.1:0-142600 GCA_035484735.1 Terriglobales bacterium
ATTTCGCCGACCAGAATGATGTTCGGATCTTGGCGCAGAAAGGCGCGGAGCGCAGTGGCGAAGTTTAACCCGATCTGCTCTTTCATCTGCACCTGATTGACGCCCGCCAACTGAAACTCGACCGGGTCTTCCGCGGTCATAATGTTGGTATCGGGCTGGTTCAAACGAGAGATCGAAGAGTACAAAGTGTTGGTTTTGCCTGATCCGGTCGGTCCTGTCACCAGCACCATGCCGTAAGGCTTCAGAATGGCTTTTTCAAATTTGACCAGTGACTCGGGCTCGAAGCCCAGTTTGGTCATGTCCAGACGAAGGTTTTCTTTATCGAGCAAGCGGAGCACGATTTTTTCTCCCCACAATGTGGGCAGCGTGCTGACACGGAAGTCGAGTTGCTTCTTGCGGCCGCCGATGTTCATCTTCAGCATGATGCGGCCGTCTTGCGGCAACCGCTTTTCGCTGATGTCGAGCTTCGACATGATCTTCAGACGCGAGGTGATGGCGTCTTTGAGCTTCATCGGCGGAGACATGATCGACTGCAGAACGCCGTCAATACGGAAGCGGACGCGGAATTCTTTTTCGTAAGGTTCGATGTGGATGTCGCTGGCGCCGCGCTTCACCGCATCGCCAAGAATGACGTTCACCAACTTGACTACGGGAGCCTCGTCAGCCGCCTTCTCCAGCTCCGACAGGCCCAGTTCTTGCTGTTCACCTTGCAGCTCGACGTCTTCTTCATTCAACTCCGACATCGACTGCATCACCGATTCGAGGTCTTCTTCCTTGGTCGCTCCGTAGGACTTGTCAATCCCCGCGAGAATCGAGCTTTCCGATGCCACGACCGGTTCGATATTGAACCCGGTCATGAACTTGATATCGTCCATGGCGAAGACGTTGGTGGGATCGACCATGGCGATGGTGAGGGAAGCGCCGACGCGGCTCAGGGGCAGAATTTGATAGCGTTTGGCGGTCTCGTAAGGAATTAGCTTGACGACCGAGGGATCAATTTCGAAATAGGAAAGATTAATTGCGGGAACGCCGTACTGACGGGAAAGGAAGTTAGTGACATCCTCGTCGCTGAGGAAGCCGAGCTTGACCAAGGCAGCACCCAGACGGGTGTTGCTATCTTTTTGGATCTTGACCGCTTGCTCCAACTGCTCTGGGGAAATGATCTTCTCTTTGACGAGCAGATCACCCAGCCGTTGAGACATACTTCGATCTCCTATCCGAGCGACAGAGATGCCAGCGTCTTGACGTGGCCCACGCGAAACACGGCAGCTAATGAGCGGAAAACCACTGAGTGGTTCGCGTTGACATAAATTGTCAACGGGGAGGCGTTACTGCGCGAGTAACTTTGGTACCTGTACCGCATGGCATAGGAGGGTTGGTCGTTTGTGGTGCTCGAAACGCCCGCCAAACAGGGGTTTATAAGGATTGACGGGGTTCGAGGGCATGAACTTCGGTAAGGTCAAGGATTGGGCTGTGCGCGTTTCAGCCGGTTCGAGGCCGGAAGATTTGGGAGCGCGCGGATGCACGGCGGTTGAGCTTCGCTCCGCCGCACCTTCGACTTCGCTCATGGCAGGGTAGCGAGAACGCCGGCGTCTAAATTAAAGATCAAGCGGGGCCCGGCTTATAATGTGGGTCTCAGGGTCGTGACTTCGTCGAATCCAATGCGTCTGGATAAGAAGCCTCCCAGCCGGAAGAAGATCATCATTCCGGTGGCTGCGGGCTTCATTCTGCTGGTCGGAATCCTGTTCGCCCTGACTTCGCTCGACCTACCAGTAAGACCCAACAGCAACCAGCAACTGTTGTTCTTCGCTTTCCTCTCGACATTGATTTTTGTTCTGTTTCTGACGCTGACGTTTGTACTGGTCCGTAACATCCTGAAGTTGTTCGCCGAAAGACGGCTGGGTGTTCTGGGATCGAAGTTCCGCACGCGGTTGGTAGTGGGCAGCCTATTGCTTTCGTTTCTGCCAGTCATCGGGATGTTCTTTTTTGCCTATGTGTTGATGAACCGCTCGATCGACAAGTGGTTTTCGACGCCGGTGGAGGAAGTGCGGCAGGACACGGCGACTATGGCGTCGCTGCTTTCGCAATATGCGGCGCAGAACGCGCGCGCAGAAGCGGTGTCCATTGCCGCAGAGCCCGAGGTGCGGCGCGCATTGGCTGCGGGTAACTTTGAGGCAGTAGCGGAAGAATTGCGGCGTCACGAATCGACCTTGCAGGGCGGATTTGCCGTGCTCATGGATCAAGGAGAGGCGAAAACCAGTTTCGGTGAGCCTGCGGATTGGGGAGCGCTCAAAGGCAAGCTGCCTCCGGGATTTCTTCAGTCGAACTCGCCGGTACCTTTCGCTTGGGAGAACACGGAATATATTCTGGGCAGCGCCGCGGTGGGCGACCACGATGTGATTCTAGTAGCCATGCCTTTGCCCAAGCAGTTTTCGGAAACGGTGCGGCAGATCGATGCCAGCCAGCAGCGCTATCTGGAATTGGCGCTCGGACGCAGGTTGGTACGGCGCACGTATATGGAAGTCCTGCTTTTGCTGACGGTGGTGGTATTGTTTGCCACAACCTGGCTGGCACTGTTTCTCTCCAAACTGGTGACGCGTCCGGTGGTGGCGCTGGCCGAGGCCATGCAAGAGATTTCCCGGGGGCGGTTGGATTATCGGGTTGAAGTAGCTGCGGCGGACGAAATTGGAGACTTGGTGCAGTCTTTCAACCGGATGGCTGGGGAACTGGAATCCAGCCGGCGGCAGATTGAAGCGTCCAGCCGTGAGTTGAGCGGAGCGAACGTTGCGCTAGAACAACGTCGCCGCCACATGGAAACCATTCTGGAGAATATTCCGAATGGAGTGCTTTCGCTGAACACCGCCTACGAAGTTACACACGTGAACCATGCGTTGCTCCGGCTATTTCATCCCAGTGGCACAGAGGCCGGGATCCCGGAAGTGCTGATTGGGGCACCATTGCGAGACGTCTTTAGTGAGCCGGTTTTGGAAAGTCTGGAGCCGCTGCTGCGCCGGGCGGACCGGATGGGCACGACCACGACGCAAATGGAAATGGACGTTCATCATGCCACGCTCAACGTCGCCGTCACTGTGGCGGCACTCAAACACGGGGACCGGGGACTGGGATACGTGCTGGTATTCGAGGATTTGTCGGACCTGCTGAAAGCGCAGAAGCAGGCGGCCTGGCGGGAAGTGGCTCGAAGAGTGGCGCATGAGATCAAGAACCCTCTGACCCCGATCGCACTTTCGGCGGAACGTATTCGACGTCATCTTGGGAAGGGGATGCCACCGGACGCGGCGTCGCTCGAGGTGATCCATAGTTGTGCCGATACGATTGCGGGGGCGGTGGAGACAGTGCGCACACTGGTGGACGAGTTTGCAACGTTGGCGCGTTTTCCCACGGCGCAGCCGCGACCGGCCAACATCAATTCCGTTGTGGAGAGCGCCTTGGCCATGTTTAACGGACGGCTGGACAGTGTTCGAATCCGCACTTCGCTGGCGACCGATTTGCCGGAAGTGATGGCGGACGCGGATGCGATCAAGCGAGCACTGGCCAATCTAGTGGACAATGCAGCGGAAGCCATGCAGGACGTGATTTTTCGTGAAATTCATATCTCGACGATGCTGGTGGCCAGCCGCGACGCGGTCGAGATCACGGTAGCCGACACGGGCCATGGGGTCACGCAGGAATTGAAGGAACGATTATTTCTGCCCTATTTCTCCACCAAGAAACGTGGGACGGGATTGGGATTGGCGATTGTGAGCAGGATTATTGAAGATCATCACGGATCGATTCGAGTCGAGGAGAATCGACCGATGGGGACCAAGTTTGTGATTGAATTGCCGGTGGTAAGCGAAGTGGTAAGCCCTCCTGTGATTAGCCAACATGCATAACATCCTGATTGTGGACGATGAGGCCAGCATCCGGCGGTCGCTGAAAGGCGTGCTGGAAGACGAAGGCTATGCCGCCCTACAGGCGGAGAGCGGAGAGTCTTGCCTGGAAACTCTGCGCAAGCAGGCTTTCGACGTCGTGCTGCTGGATGTGTGGCTGCCGGGCATCGACGGGCTCGAAACTCTGGGGAAGATCCGCGAATTGGACAATGCGCCGGAAGTGATCATGATCTCAGGACATGGGACGATCGAGACCGCGGTCCGCGCCACAAAACTGGGGGCTTACGATTTTCTAGAAAAGCCGCTTTCGATTGACAAGACTCTCATTCTGATCAAGCACGCGATCGACGCCAAGCGCATGCGGGCGGAAAATCGCGATCTCAAGAAGCAACTAGTTCCCAAGAGTGTAATTGTGGGCGAGAGCGTCCCCATGAAAGCGCTGCGTCAACAGATTCAGCTCATGGCACCCACCAACGGACGGGTGCTGATCTATGGCGAGTCGGGGACGGGGAAAGAATTGGTGGCGCACGCAATTCACGCGCAAAGCCTGCGCAAGGATGCGATGTTTGTGGAGGTAAATTGTGCGGCGATACCAGAAGATCTCATCGAAAGCGAGCTCTTTGGACACCGGAAAGGATCGTTTTCCGGCGCCACCGTCGACAAGGAAGGCACGTTTCAGAAGGCCCACGGAGGAACGCTGTTTCTCGATGAAATTGGGGACATGAGCCTGAAAACGCAATCCAAAGTTCTACGGACGCTTGAGGAGCAACGGTTTGTTCCCGTGGGAAGTGATGAGGCGATTACCGTGGATGCGCGCGTGATCGCTTCGACCAACAAGGACTTAGAGGAAGAAATCGCGCGGGGAAACTTTCGTGAGGATTTGTTTTACCGCCTCAACGTGATTCCCTTCTCGGTGCCTCCGTTGCGCGAACGGAAGGAAGATGTGCCACTGCTGGCGCGGCATTTTTTGAAGGAGTTCTCAGCTACGTATGGACGGCGCTCGCGAGAGATCACAGAAGACTGCATTGAAATCCTGATGCGATATTCCTGGCCTGGCAATGTGCGGGAATTGCGCAACGTCATTGAACGGATTGTGATTATGAATCCGACGACGTTGCGGTTTGAACGAAAACATCTGCCCCCACTAGTGCATCGAGACGGCGGCGTCCGGGCGTCGGGGACCGAGTTTTCGACTCTGCATCAAGCGCGGGCAGCTTATGAACGGGATTACATCCTGAAGAAACTTGACGAGAACCATGGCAATGTCAGCCGCACGGCGGAAGTGCTCGGCCTCGAGCGCAGCCATCTTTACCGCAAGATGAAGACGCTGGGGATTGCAGCGAAGGAGTAGCGTCGCCATCGTAGTAGGGCTTTTGCGAGGTCACCCTGGACTACGCGATAAGCGGCAGCGTCGCCGCCATCGAGAACTAGCTGCGCCAGGTTTATAATGGCGGCGCGATGCCCCTTGCCAGTGGCACACAACTTGGCCCGTATGAGATTCAGTCGCCGCTCGGTGCTGGCGGCATGGGCGAAGTCTATCGTGCCAGGGACACTCGTCTGGATCGAACCGTCGCCATTAAAGTTCTTGCTTCCCACCTATCTTCCTTGCCTGAATTGAAACAACGCATGGAACGCGAGGCCCGGGCAATCTCTTCCTTGAACCATCCGAATATCTGCCACCTCTACGACATCGGCTCACAGGAGGGCACGGATTATTTGGTAATGGAGTTTCTGGAGGGAGAAACTCTGGCGGAGCGACTTCGTAGGGGAGCGATGCCATTCATAGAGACTCTGGCGGTTGGATCGACGATCGCGGAGGCGCTTGCGGTTGCACACCGGCAAGGGATTGTGCACCGCGATCTAAAACCGGGAAACATCATGCTGACCAAGTCCGGCGCGAAGCTGATGGATTTTGGGTTGGCAAAGGCAACCCCGGCGGGGTTTGACGGCGCCTCCAAGGCGCCGGTTTTGTCAACGGCCATGACCATGAGCGAGGCCAGTCCCCTTTCTCCGTTGACGACGGCAGGTTCGCTCATCGGCACGATCCAATATATGTCGCCTGAACAAATTGAGGGCAAAGAAGCGGATGCAAGATCGGACCTGTTCGCGCTTGGCGGGATTCTCTATGAGATGGCCACGGGTGGAAGGCCATTCGAAGGCAAGAGCCAGATCAGCATAGCCAGCGCGATTCTCGAAAAAGAACCGGCGCCCATTACATCCGTCCAACCAGCAACCCCGCAAGCTTTCGAACACCTCGTCAATACCTGCCTGGCGAAAAACCCCGACGACCGCTTTCAGACGGCGCACGACGTAAGGCTGCAGTTGAAGTGGATCGCACAGAGCGGTGCAAGCGGCGTCAAGCCTGCCAGGAAAGAACGATCAAAACGGGGAGAGTTGGGCTGGATTGCAGCAGGCGGCCTCGCGCTTCTGCTGATGGCGCTTGCGATCTGGTGGCGCGCCTCGAAGCCAGACGAACGGACGGCATTCTTTGCTGCTCCGCTTCCCTTCTCGGCCCGAGACCTCGCGGTATCTCCCAATGGGCATACGGTTGCAGTGGTTGGCCGAGAGTCGGAAAGGAGAAACCTGCTGTGGATCTATGAGCCGGGATCGCAGGAAGCAACCAGCATAGCAAATACCGAAGGAGCTAATTTTCCCTTCTGGTCTGCGGATGGGCGGTCGCTTGGATTCTTTGCCGATGGCAGGCTCAAGAGGGTTGATATCACGGGTGGGCCGGTGCAGACGCTTTCCGAAGCGCCGAACGGCCGTGGCGGCACTTGGAACAAGGACGGCGTCATCCTGTTCACCCCGAGCGGGCAGTTGGGAACAGGGTTGTACCGAATCGCGGCTTCTGGCGGCACGCCTACGCAAATTACTTTTCCGGACCGGGAGCGTGGAGAAGACAGCCATCGCTGGCCCTTATTCCTGCCCGACGGGATCCACTACCTCTATCTGGCGATGGACCTGTCTGGGCGGAAGATCCTGTCAGAAATCTTCCTGGGCTCGTTGAATTCAAACGAGAAGCGTCTGATGACTCAGGCGATTGCGAACGTAGCCTTTGCCCAGCCGGGCTATCTGCTGTTTTACCGGAACCAAACTCTGTTCGCCCAACGTTTTGACACGAAGAAATTTGTGCTGAGCGGTGAACCGACCCCCATTCTTACCGACCTTCAGTATTTGACGCGCATCGCGAGAGCGGTGTTCGCGAGCTCTGATAGCGGCCTGCTGGTGGCACAGAAGGGCGGCGATACCGGGGTTTCCCAAATGCTGTGGTTTGACCGCAAGGGACAGCAGGTGGGGGTGGCGTCGAAACCCGGCGTGTATGGGAACCTGTCGCTTGCGCCCAACGGCAAGTTCGTGGCGGCGGATGCGATGGACCCTGGCAGCCAGAACACCGATGTCTGGACTTACGATCTTACGGCCGAGAGTGCGAAGCGGCTTACCTTCGATCCCGCAATCGACTCGTCGCCGGTTTGGAGTCCCGATTCCAGCCGAATCGTATTTTGCTCGGACCGCGCTCAGAGGTTTAATTTATATTTAAAGGATGCCACCGGGGCACAAGACGAAAAAGTGATCCCGCAAGAGGGGCTGGACAGATATCCGACGGACTGGTCGCACGACGGCAAGTATGTGCTCTATGAGCGCGGCAATGACCTGTGGTTTGTGTCTCTTTCCGATCTTCACAACACTTTGTTCCTCAAGGGGCTGTCCACTCCGAGAGCGGGCCGTTTCTCGCCGGACGGAAAATGGGTGGCGTACGCCTCCAACGAAAGCGGAAGGTGGGAGGTCTATGTGACCTCGTTCCCTGAGGCGCATGGCAAGTGGCAGGTATCGAACGCGGGAGGCGAACAGCCAAAGTGGCGGAGCGACGGGAAAGAGTTTTATTATCTCGCTCCGGATGGCAAGATTATGGCCGCTCCAGTCACTACCGGCGCCAAATTCGATGCCGGAACTCCGGTTGCGCTCTTCCAGGCGAACCCCCGCGAGCTGGTCGCAACTTCAGAGCAGTCTTCCTATGACGTGAGCAAAGACGGACAGAAATTCCTGATTAACACACAACTGAAAACCGCCATGACCCCCCTGTCGGTCGTCACGAACTGGGGTGCGAAGTTGGGCAAATGATTACTGTTTGGGATCCGGCTTGAGGCGTTTGATCATGCGGATTTCGGTGCCGTTCTTCTGAAATTTCACTTCGTCCATAAGTTGATTGATCAGGAAAATGCCGCGGCCGTGGTCGGAATAAATGTTCTCTCCAACTACGGGGCTGGGAATGGCGGCGGGGTCGAAACCCTTGCCGGGGTCACGGACCACGATCAGCAGGTCACCATGCTGATCGCAGGCAACATCGCATTCGATGTTCTTGGACGGGTCGGATTTGGCGCCATGCACAATGGCATTGGCTAAGGCTTCGGTCAGCGCCAACTCGATGGCGTCTTCCGCCCCAGAGGCGCAATCAATCTTGCGGAGGACTTCCATAATCCCGTGTACGACATGATCGACGGCCTTCTGATCGGCGGCCAACTTCACGTTCAACTTCAAGATTAGTTTGTCGAGATCAAAATCGTGACCGTGATCGTCCAAGTGTATCCGTCCCTTTCCGCGAAGGCTTTCTTATCTCGGCCCGTTCATCGCGAGCCCGCAAGGTGCTCTAGCTGACGCCGCCAGTCGAGATCCTCGACGAAGGCATGCGACTCACGCCAGTCAGGGCGTACTTTCACGAATAATTCAAGGTAGACGCGTGTGCCCACCATTTTTTCAATCTGGAGACGCGCCGTGGTACCGATGCTCTTCAGCATCTGTCCCTGCTTGCCGACCAGAATTCGTTTCTGGCCGTCGCGCTCACAATAGATAACGGCAGCGATGCGGGTGAGCCTGGCTCCCTCTTCGAACCGCTCGACGACCACGGTGGTTGCGTGGGGCACTTCTTCATTGGTGGCAAACAGAACCTGCTCACGAATTAGTTCAGCCACCATGAAGCGCACCGGCTGGTCGGTAATCTGATCCTCCGGGAAGTAGGGCACTCCCTTGGGGAGGGACGTCACCACATGGTCCAACAGAACGTCTAATCCTACCTTCTTGCGGGCGGAGAGGGGAATGATTTGTTTGAAATCATAAAGCCCGCGGTATTGCTCGATCATGGGCAGCAGTTTGTCCTTGCGAGCCACGAGATCAATCTTATTCAGCAAGAGAAAAACCGGGGTGCCCGACTTGCGGGCTATGTCGAGCACGAATTGATCGTTCTCGGCAAATTTTCTGGTGACATCCACGATCAGCAGGAGGAGATTGCAGCCCTCAATGGCGCCTCGTACTTCTGTCATCATCTTGCGTCCAAGTGAACTGTCAGGCTGGTGAACGCCCGGAGTATCGAGGAGGACAATCTGGCCGGCGGGCCTTCCCTTCTGCTTGGGAACTTGCACGATTCCGAGGATACGGTTGCGGGTGGTCTGTGGTTTGGGACTGACAATGGCCAGCTTCTGGCCCACTAGCGCATTGAGCAAGGTGGATTTGCCGGCGTTGGGCCGGCCCAGAATGCACACGAATCCAGAATGAAAGGCCATGGGTGTTTAGGCGGGCAGCGGGCAGCCCACTACAAGAACTATATCAGCCTCATCTGCTTTGGCTCGACTGCGGAGATCCGGACACGCTTGACGCGGCGTTCGGTGGACTCCAGGACTTCAAAGCGTAGTCCGTCCTCTTCCACGATCTCGCCTTTCTGCGGGATGCGTCCGGCCAACTCGCTCACCAGGCCGGCGACGGTCGCGGATTCTTTACCTTCGGGGCGCATGCCGAAAAGTTCGCCCAGGCGATCGACATCCATGTTGCCTGCGACTACATAGGAGTGATCACTTTCGCGAATGAGTTCGGCTTTTTCATGCTCATCGCGAATCTCACCCACAATTTCTTCCACGAGATCTTCGATGGTGACGAGGCCAGCGACTCCGCCGTATTCGTCCACCACAATAGCCATGCGGATGTTGTTTTTCTGCATCTCGCGCAGGAGGTCGCTGCCCCGCTTGCTTTCAGGGACGAAGTAGACATCCTTGCGCATCAGGGTGTCCACGGTACGGGCACGGGCTTCGGTGTCGGGGACTTGTAGCACATCCTGGGCGTAAACAACGCCCTTAATGTTGTGAATGGTGCCTTCGAAGACGGGGACGCGAGAGTAGGGTTTTTCGCGTAACAATTCGACGAACTGCTCAACGGTTGTGTTGGTGGAGACGGCGACTATGTCGGGCCGCGGCTTCATGGCTTCGCGAACAGTTTTTTCGCCAAACTCGACGACAGATTGGATGAGGTCGCGATTGCTTTCATCCAAAATACCTTCTTCCCGGCCAGCTTCGATCAGCGCGTCGACGGCTTCGGCCTGGGTTTCAGGCTGTTCCTCAGAGTGCTCTTTGGTAAGAGCAGTCACGGACCGCAAGAAGCCCAGGACCAGAGTAGCGGGCAGGGCGAGATAGATGACAACTCGCAACACCAATACCCAGTGGGCCAGCCATTGGCCTTTGGTGCGCATGAAAAAGACAAAGGGCAGGAAGCGGTTGAAGATGATAACGATGAGAATCAGGCCGAGGGTAGCCTGAAGAATTTCCTCGATCCTCCAAGTGCCTTCGCGAAATACCGCGAAGCCGAGCAGCAGGGCAATGGCGGCGGTAGTGAGTTGCGCAAGGACGGCAACCGATAAGGCTGCCCGTTCGCGGCTGAATTTCAGTCGTGGCTCGACGCTCTGCTCGAAAGCATCAATGTTGTCCTGAAATTCGCGGGAAAGGAATTTGCCTATCTCAGAGTAGAGGCGGTCGACGTAAGAGACGAGGGTGAGGAGGCCGCACAGAAGCAGAAGCGCGATGGCAATGGCAAAGTTCATCGTGATGGCTGTATGGCGGCGTTTCTTTCTGTAAGACCCAAAACCAACCCTAGACTGCGTCGCAAGCTGCGCTCTTTTCTTGCCATCTGACCATGGTCGTGTTCGTGGTCAAAGCCGGCCAGGTGCAGCAGGCCATGCAAACATAGAATCTTGATCTCATCGGCAGCGGCGTGGCCGAGGCGCTTGGCGTTCTGTTTCGCAATGTCCACGGAGATGGCGATGTCACCCGCGAAACCGTTGTACGGACTGTCCCCTGCGGGAAACGATAACACGTCGGTGGGTTGATTCTTGCCCCGGAAGCGGCGGTTCAGGGCGCGCAAGTCCCGGCTGCCGGCAAGCAATACGTCCACCGAGCCGCGCAATCCAGCGCTGCGCTGAGCGCGCGCTACAAAACGGCTAAGCCCTGTGGCGCTCAATCCAGCTACAGGTTTTCGGATGACGACCATCCAACCTCTCTGCAAAAGCAAACAGGAGGGCGGCCGCACGGGCACCCTCCTGCCTGATTCCAACTCTTTATTCTCTAGTGTCGATCTCTTCTGCTGTTTGGTTCGGGGACACGATGTTCTCCTGAGCGGCGCGATTGCCGCCACCATTCGATCTCCTCGGGTCTGGATCCAGCAACAACAACTGCTCCGCGACCCGAGTTTTGTGCTCGTCGTAGGCACGGATAATCCGTTGCACCAAGTGGTGGCGCACGACGTCGCTGTCATCGAAGTAGGCGAAGTTCAGGCCCTCGACATTTTTCAGGACGTCGATGACTTCGAGCAAGCCGCTGCGCCGGGCATTGGGCAAGTCGATCTGCGTGATGTCACCGGTAATGACGGCTTTGGAGTTGAAGCCGAGGCGAGTGACGAACATCTTCATCTGCTCGGAAGTGGTATTTTGTGCCTCGTCGAGAATGACGAAGGAATCATTGAGGGTGCGTCCGCGCATGAACGCGATGGGAGCAATTTCGATTACGTTCTTCTCCAGATAGCGATCGACTTTCTCGGGCTCGAGTAGGTCGTAGAGCGCATCGTAGAGCGGGCGGAGATAGGGATCGATTTTGTCCTGCAAAGTCCCGGGTAGAAAGCCCAGGCGTTCGCCAGCTTCGACGGCGGGGCGGGCGAGGATGATGCGGTTCACGCGTTTCGAAAGCAGCGCGGAGATGGCCATGGCGACCGCGAGATAAGTCTTGCCGGTGCCTGCCGGACCGATGCCGAAGACCATGTCATGTTTTTCGATGGCTTCGAGGTAGCGGCGCTGGTTGACGCTCTTGGGTTGGACAGTGCGGCGTCCGGTGGCGCGTTGGCGGCCGGCCTCGGCCAAACCTCGCAGCGTGGCTTTGGGATCACCCATAAGCACGCGCAGCATGCTGTTGAGATCGCCGTTATTGAAGACGTGTCCGGAACGGCGGAGATGTTCGTAATCGGCGAAGACTTGCTGGGCGCGTTCGACGGCGCTGGTGGCGCCGTGGAGTTCGATCGCATTCGAGCGCAGGTCGATGGTGATGTGCAGGCCGTCTTCGAGGACGTGCAGATTTTCGTCCCTGGTGCCGAACAGGGTTTGAATGTTAGGAGTGATCTCGATACTTTTCTTCATTCAGTTTTGGCGTCGGCCTCCGCGCGCCGGTTGCAGGTGCTCGACGGGTGAGTTAGATGCGGGCAGAGCGGTGTTTGCAGCCCAAAAAGTCTTCTTCGGTGTGGAGGTGAAACCCGCCGGAATGCTCGCTCGCGAGGTGCAGCAACTGCCATTAGGGATAGGGTATCTCGGGGATGGAGGTGAGTCAATGGTGAGTTATAGGGCGAATAATAAAGGGTTTGACGGCCTAGTGGTAGGGGAGGATAATTCGTGTTTTCAGCCGTTCGCAGCGTACTCCCCCTTCGGTTCGGCTGGGCAGGGTTTCTGTCTTTCTCGCGTGAGTGGGCCGCGATAAGCGAACTTCGCGTCACGGAGGATTTCTCATGAGAAGGTTTAGCGTGTGGAAAATGACTTGTGGTGTCCTTGTAGTTTGTGCCGTCACGGCGACCGTTGCGTACGCCCAGGGCTTTACCAGTCTGGCAAGCTTTGACGGGACGGACGGTGAGAAGCCCACCTATTCGTCCCTGGTCCAAGGCCTCAATGGAAGCGCTTACGGAACCGCATACTCCGGTGGAGCTGGCTTTGGAACCGTGTTTAGGATCACGTCGGGGGGCGAATTGACGACAGGGCACACCTTCGATGGTGCCGACGGCAGTACCCCCGACACGGCGCTGCTGTTGGCCAGCGACGGGGACTTTTACGGAACAACTGTTTTCGGCGGCGCACACGGCTATGGGACGGTTTTCAAG
Organism: Terriglobales bacterium; assembly: GCA_035484735.1. Taxonomy (GTDB): domain Bacteria; phylum Acidobacteriota; class Terriglobia; order Terriglobales; family Acidobacteriaceae; genus JABCZH01. Next base: position 13,059 of record DATHOQ010000045.1, read on the forward strand.
ATGACTCGGTGGGGTACGCTGACGACATTGCACAGCTTTGACGGGGCTGACGGTAGCGAACCTGTCTACGCGTTGATCCAAGCCGCCGATGGGGATTTTTACGGTACGACCTTCTCTGGCGGGACCTCAGGCAACGGCACGATCTTCAGGATCACGCCAACAGGGTCGTTGACCACCCTGCATAGTTTTGACGGTAATGACGGCTCGGGACCCTTGGCGGGGTTAGTTCAAGATGCGTATGGAAACTATTACGGGACAACGTACATTGGTGGGGTCCAGGGCGATGGCACGGTTTTCGAATTCACGTCGGGGCACACGCTGACGACGCTACACAGTTTCGACGGTACCGACGGCGCGAATCCTTACGCGGGGCTGATCCAAGCTGGGGACGGAAACTTCTATGGGACGACGTACAGTGGAGGGGCGAATCAGTCCGCTGGCACGGTGTTCAGAATTACTCCTACCGGCACACTAACGACCCTCTACAATTTCTGCGCGCAAACTAACTGCGTGGATGGCAGCACCCCTGTCGCAGGGCTGATCCAGGCTACCGACGGGAATTTCTATGGGACAACTATCGGAGGCGGGGACAGTGGGGACGGCACGATCTTCACCATGACTTCAGCGGGCGCGCTGACGACATTGCACAGCTTCGAAGCGACTGACGGCGCCCAACCTTACGGCGGGTTGCTTCAAGGTACGAACGGAGACTTTTACGGGACTACTATGGCAGGAGGCACCGCCGGGGACGGAACGGTCTTCGATCTGTCTGTGGGCCTTGGCCAGTTCGTGAGTCTGGGTCGCTATTCTGGGAAGGTCGGGCAGACAGGTTTCATTCTCGGTCAGGGCTTCTACGGTGCCATGGGCGTCTCGTTCAACGGAACTCCGGCAAGCTTCACGGTCGAGTCCGGGACATATATAAGGGTTGTCGTGCCAACTGGGGCAACGAGCGGCTATGTGACGGTAGACGCCTTGGGTGGGACGCTAACGAGTAACAAACCGTTTCAGGTCCTGCCCTAGTTGCGCCGGAGCGGCACGGCCAAGGCTGTGTCCTCACGGAACCGTCTCGCCGGACGAGGGAAAATGCACATGTCCTTCGTCGGGATCCTTTTGCGAGGGATCCACTTCCTCGAGGATGACAGGAGTTGTGGTGCGGGCGGTGAGTGCAAAAGCTTCAGAGTTTGACCGGGCGGGAGCTAGTCCCGTAGAATAAACAGGTTGGAATCGGCCTGCCGATTTAGACTCAACGACATTCAGGCGAAGGTAAACAAGCTTCCATGGCTAATCATTTTTCGGCGCTGAAACGCGCCCGTCAGACTGAGAAACGAACCGCCCGCAACCGGGCCAACACGTCGCGTTTGCGCTCTGCCCTGCGGCAGTTGCGCGAGGCGCTTACCAAGGGCGACAAGACGGCGGCGGAGAAGGTGTTCCGGCAGACGGTTTCTGCGCTGGATAAAGCGGTGCAGAAGGGCGTGATCCACAACAATACTGCGTCACGGTATAAGTCGCGGTTGAGCGCGAGATTGCATGCGGTGAAGTAAGCTCTTGGCTTTTGGCCATTAGCTCTTGGCCCTTCGGAGACCTCTTAACCGCTCTTTCGCCCCTTCGGGGCTTGATCCCATTTTGCAATTCTACCCAGGGCTTACGCCCTGGGCTGCATTCTCACGCCGCTTCGCGGTTAAGGACCTTCCGCTTTTGGCTAAGAGCTAAAGGCTAATAGCCAAGAGCCTTTTCACACTTGCAGTTCTTCCTGCGACCAGCCAGGCACCTCGGGCCTCAGTTCGGCGGTCAAGTCGAGCACCAATTTTTCGAGGACCATGCGCTTGCTGGGAGGATTCGAGCGCAGGGCTAGGTCTGTCTTTGCGACGAGGCGGATGGCGCGGGTCAGTTCCCTCTTTGACTTGTAGCGGCGGGCTTGGCGGATGATGTCATCGGCGGCGAAAGGGGGCACGCGGAATCCCTGCCACAGAGCTGCCCACAGCATGCGTTGGTCGCGGACGTTGCGCTCGAGGATCACCAGCATTTGGCGGAAAGTCTTGGCCAGCATGTAGAGATGGCCGATGGCGGCTTCGTCGCCGTCGCCGGTGGTGAGGATGGCGTCGAGCATTTCTAGGGCGCGGACGCGGTCTTTGGCGGAGATGGCGTCGGTGAGTTCGTATAACGACCGCTGCTTGGCGGCCAGCACCATGGTTTCGACATCGCCCAGGGTGATGTGTTTCTTCTGGCCCACGTAGAGCATCAACTTTTCGATTTCGTTGGAGACCATCATCATGTCGCCGCCGAGGGCGTCGACTAGTTCGCGGGAGGCGTCGGCGTCGATCTTTACGCTCTGCGTGAGGCAATATTCGCCGATCCAGCGGACGGCTTCGCTTTCTTCCACACGTGACAACTCGACGATGGTGCAGAAGCTGCCCATGGATTCTCGAATGCGCTCGTAGCGGTCTTTGTCGGTCATTTCCATGCGGCGGGCGTCGGCAGGAATACTGATGTGGTCGGCGACGAAGATTAGGACGGCGTCGGGGTTGGGATCCTTGCAGTAGGCTTCGATGGCGGCAAGTTTCTCTTCGTTCGATCCGCGACCGAAAAGATTCTTTACACCACGAACGAAGAAAACCTGAAACGGCGCCATCAGCGAGGGCGTGCGGGCGCGGTCAAGGACTTCGGCAAGGTCGGTGTCAGCGAGATCGAATTCGAACAGGCTGAAGTCACGCAGATCAGCAGGGACCAGATGCTCAAGAATGGCTTCGCGGCAACGCTTGCGGAAAAAGACTTCGTCTCCCACAAACATATATGCCGGTCGTAGCTTGTGGGCCTGCACTTCGGATACAAAGCGGTCGGCCTGGGCGAAGGCGCGCATCAGAACCCCTCTAGAATATTGGAAACCAGGGTCTGCGCAAAGTCACGAGAAAGGCGCTGGTAGGCGGGAGTGTCTTCCTCGAAGAAACTGTTGGGGTCGCTCGATATTTCGTACTGCTCTCGGAACAAATACGCGGGATTTTGGTAGAGGACTTTGCCCTCTTTGTCTTTCAAGGTCACACTCATGGAGATGACCACCAGCATGCTGGCGGCGCGTCCAGTCTTCGAATCGTAAATCATGGGCGTGGTGGAGGTGGCGAGTACGGTGCCCTTCAGCGTGGCGTCTGCATCGGCGTCCACTTGATTGATGATGTGGTAGTGAGTGCGGGTGATCATCTCGCGGACGACGGCGGCAGTCAGCATCTGTTCGATGCGGTAGGTGTGGGTCTGATTGATGAATGCGGGGATCGCGATGGTGCGAACATTCTCAGGAATGGTGGTGGCCTTGCCGGCGGTGTGGTAGCCACAGTTGAGTACCAACAGACAGAGGAGACAAATGAAAGCGCAGCGTAGTGCGGTACTCATTGAATCTTGCCCCGCGGACGGGCAGCAGCCATGCTTTCGGCACATTCGACGGCGGTCGAAGCCGCGATGCGCAGATTGTCGGATGCGGCCCATAACCAGAAACTCTTAGGCTGACTGGAATCGGGGAGAACCGAGAGTTGAATATCGGATTGTCCGGCTGCATTGACGTTGCTGGGAGCGTCGTCAGCACCGAGTGTAAGGTTGACGTGCTCTCCGGCTAAAGATTGAGAAATGCTGTGAATATCGACGGGTTGGTCGATTTCCACGTTGATGGCGAATGTATGTCCGTGGAAGATAGGTGCCTGCAACAGCAGCAAAGAGAGAGCGGGAGCGGACCCTCCGGCGATCTTGGCGTAATGTTTACGAACGCGGGTCTCGATGATCGCGAGCGCCGGTGCAGCTTGCTCGCCGTAACGGGCCAACATATTAAAGGCGACCTGGGCATCGAAGACGCTCTTGGGCAATTGCTGAAACGAGAGGAGATTCACGGTTTGCTGGTGGAGCTCATCCATGCCTTTTTGACCGTGTTCGGATGCAGGCTCAAAGACGGTGGCGGAAGCTCGAACTACCTTGGCGGTCTTTTGTACACGCAGCATCAGCAGAGCCAGCACAACGGAAGCCGGGTGCGCGGTCACGACCGGACCGGGTTGCAATTCTGGAACCAGGGGCTGAGCTAGCAGACGCTCGATCCAGGGGGAACGAACAGCGGTTCCGGCTTCGTCTTCGAGGGCGTAGGTCAAATCGACGATATCGGAGCCGGCATCGCGGGCAAGCTTCCAGTTCTTGCGGGCAGAGTCGGGATCGGCGGTGAAGAAAGTGAAGTCGATATTGCGGAATTCGTCGGCGCGGACTTTCTGGATGAAGGTGACCTCGTCACCCAAGGTCTCGAGTTTGCCCAGGGATTCGTCGTCGTCCAGGAGCTTTATGTCGAGCGAGGGAAAGTTGCGGTCGTTTAAGACCTCGGTAAGTTCCTTACCCTGGAGCGATCCAGCGCCGACGATGGCAACGCGGTAGAAACTGCCTCCACGGGCAGGATCGGCGTGGGAGACGGCGGGCGATTTCAAGTTCGAACTCATGAGGGCTGCGATGCTTCCTTATAAGTAGGCGGCGGCGGATTGCCGCGGCGGCGGAAAAGCCACTGCAAACGCCAGATTACGCCGGAAGCCATGTAAGTAAGCGCAACAATGAACAGCAATTGCCGGGAGAAAAACCAGATGCCGGCGAACAACAGCGCAAACAGGATGATCAGGCGAAAGGGCTGGCGAGAGCGAAAATCGATGTCTTTGAAGCTATAAAAACGCCAAGTGCTGACCATCAGGTATGCAGTGGCGACGGTGACGAGCATCCAGGTGATGCAACTCCATAGCGAAGCGATGGGGTCACCACCGGAAAAATGTACTACGGCGGCGATGACGCCAGCTCCCGCTGGAATGGGCATGCCAACAAAATATTTCTTGCCGGGACGGCCGGGATTCGAAGGCTGCGGGTTTGAGGTGATGTTGAAACGAGCCAAGCGGCTGGCACCGGCCATCAAGAACAAAAAGCTGGCGATGGCACCCAGTTGAGCCATCTTGCCGGTAAGCTCGGAGGATCCCAGGAAGACGGGCAACTGGCGGAAACCCCACATCCAGGCGAGCATGGCGGGAGCGACACCGAAGGTGATTACATCGGCGAGGGAGTCCAGCTCCTTACCAAAATCGCTGCTGGTCTTGGTCATACGCGCGATGCGGCCGTCGAGGCCATCGAACAGTACAGCAAACCCGATGGCGATCGCCGCATTGTCAAAATGCGAAAAGTCCTGGGTTGCGTGAGTGACCTGCAAGATGGCGTAGTAGCCGGCAGCAATGTTCGCCGTGGTAAAGAGCGACGGCAGAATATACATGCCTTTGCGCAGGCGTCCGGTGGCGCGGTCTTGTCCGCGGTCATCGCTTCGACGCCGGGGCAGGTCAGGAAGTTCGGAGGCCATCAGTTTGCTCCTTGGCGAGCGCGTTCGGCGCCCGCCGTCACGAGCTGACTCTTGGCGGTCAAGTAGGCGAGCACGCTTGATCCGCCCTTTACCCGGTCTCCAACTTTAACCTGAATGCCGGCCGAGGTTGGGAACAGAACATCCACGCGGGAACCGAACTTGATAAGGCCGATGCGCTGGCCGCGCTGGACGTGATCGCCCAGGTTAAAGTTGAAGACGATCCTGCGGGCCAGCAGACCGGCAATCTGTTTGAAGATCACGGTTTGGCCTTCACCTTCCACCGTCACCAGGTTTTGTTCATTCTGGTTGGCGGAGGCAGGATTCATGGCATTGAGGAACTTGCCTTTCTGATAGCTGACGCGACGGATGACCCCGGCGATGGGAGAGCGGTTCACATGCACGTCAAACACATTCAAGAAAATGCTGATATGGAGATAGGAAACTCCCTCGAAGGTGGTCCTGCAAATGTTGGTTACTTTGCCGTCGGCGGGCGAGACGAGCAGGCCGGGCTCGGCCGGAATGACACGTTCGGGATCGCGGAAAAACCAAAGAAAAAATGCCGCCAGCAAGACCGCAGGCAAAGCCCACGGCGGAGCAGCAAGCCACCCCACAAGCACGGCAGCGGCGAGGAGCGGAAGCGCGTAATAGTAGGCGTCGCGAACCATTCTGGGAGATACCGAGATTATAGTTCAGGATGACAAGTGGGTGGGATTTTCAGGTTCAGCGGAAAAAAAGAGGCGCTTACGCGCGCCCGGTTACGAAAAGGCATTCCCCTCGGCGGCTTGAGACCGCGGCGGTAGCCTGAAGACTTATTTAAGCGACCTGGTTTTGTCCCACTTGCTGGAACTGCCGCTCAATGTTTTGCATTTGATCCTTGAGGCGGAGCTTCAGCTTTTTCAAGCGCACTTCTTCCAGCTTTTCGTCGTCCGTTAGAAAGCGTTTTTGGGTGAGTGAATCGAGACGTTGTTCGTATTGCGTGTGCTCTAGCACCAATTGACGGAACTCTTCGTGATTGTTCAAGAGTTGGTCTCTAGAATTTAACATCCAGCAGACCTCCTAACCGGGTTGTCAAGTTAGAACTTACCATAAGGACGCAAGCCGCTTCAATTCAAAATCTCATAGGCGGATGTTGAGCGATATCAGTGAGTTGCACGGATGTTCAGATGTTGCACCATAAGCGGTGCGTCAGGAAAAGTCCACATGATAGATAATGGCGGCCTCTTCGGGATGATGATAATAGTTGGCGCGGCGGCCGCTCTCGCGGAAGGCCAATTTCTCATACAGGCAGCGCGCGGCTGAGTTGGATTCACGAACTTCGAGGAAGACGGCAGTCGCACCACGGGATTGAGCGGTGTTGAGAAACTCGCCGAGGAGCCGGGTTCCGAGGCCACGACGACGGGCGGGATCAGCGATGGCAATGTTTTCGAGCTCCCACTCTGAACCGACACCGCGAGCCATCAGGAAGCCTTGAATGGCATCTTCGTCTTCGATCACCAGGGCAATCCGGGAGATTTGGCTGGGAGAGAAGACAGCTTGATACTGCTCGGCTGACCAGTGGGCGGCGGTGACGTGGTGCTTCTCCAGCGTCATTAGAGTAGGAACGTCGTCGAGAGTGGCGGGACGGAGCTTCACTTTTTTCTAGCAGCTTTTGCCAAAGATCTGGTCGGATCGGCGGAGGTAGTTGGCGTCCAGCGCTTCGGGCGAGACGGTTTGGCCCGACTGAATCTTTTTCCAGCCTAAACGTGCGATGGCGTCGCTGCGTGGCCGGGAAACTTCTTCGACTCTGAAGCCAGCGGCGCGCGCGAGGTCGGCGATGGACTTGTCGGGAGTTAGTATCAAAAGGCCTCGGGCGGAAGTGAGGAATTCCTGCTGCATGAGTAGGGATTCAGAGCCGTCTTGCTGGCGGACGTAAACTTCTGTGCGGCCTGCGTCCATGGCCACGATTGCAGGCTCTGGTTTGGAGGCGGCGATGGCCTCCAGCAACGAGACCGTCGCGATCGGCTTGTTGAGGACTTCGGCCAGAGCTTTTATTGCCGCGAGACCGACGCGCAATCCGGTGAAGGAGCCGGGGCCGGAAGTTGCCGCGAAAGCGTCGATGTCATTTTTCGTGAAGGCGTGCTGGTTTAGCAAAGTCGCGATTTGTGGAACTAGTTGCGCGGAGAATGCTCCCCCGTCGAGGGAAGCGAGACCGAGAATGCAGCAATCGTCGACGTGGCAGCGGGCAAGAGCGATGCTGCCGTCTTTCCCTGACGTGTCGATGGCGAGAAGGAGCATGGACGGTAGAGAATGAAAATCGGGCTGTGGCTCGCGACTTTCCTCAGTGGCTAAAGCCGGTCTTTCTTGCATCTCAACGGCACGACAGAAGTCATGCCTCCCAAAATCACTAGTGTTCTTCGACTAATTCCAAGAGCACCCCACCGGCGCTGGAAGGATGCACGAACACGTAGCGATGCCCGCCAGCTCCGATCTTAATGTCTTCCGAAACCAGGCGGACGCCGTCTTTCTTTAGCCGTGCGACGGCGGCGGTCAAGTCGGGGACGCGGAGCGAGACGTGGTGCAGACCTTCGCCGCGCTTAGCGATGAACTTGGCGATTACGGAGTTCTCGGAGGTCGGCTCGAGGAGTTCCAGGCGAGCTTCGCCTACCGGAACCATCACGATGCGCACCTGCTCGGCTTCGACGAGTTCCTCGGGAGAAACGGTCATCCCCAATTTCTGGTAAATGGCCTTGGCTGCGTCCAGCGATTTTACCGCAATGCCAAGATGGTCGATGGTGAACATGGTTATGTACTCTTTTCCATCTTGCCGACGATTTCTTCTACCAGCGTGTAGGGATCGCGTTTGTGCTCGGCAACTTCGGCGGCATAGCGAGCCACGCTGCCATCTACAAATTGGCTGCGGGCTTTCTCGAGCAGCGCATCGCGGAGCATTTCTACCAACCGTTCCTGCCAGTTTTCCACCCGGCGTTGCAGCGTCAGGTTGGCTTCCTCGAGATAGGTTTGGTAATCGGCGATTGCAGTCACTAATTCAGGGACACCGGTGCCGTCAGTTGCTACCGTTTTTACGATAGTCGGCGTCCAACGATCGCTGCGAATGGCGAGCGATTGCAGGGCGCGGATTTCTCGCTCCACGCGGTCGGCGCCTTCGCGGTCACTTTTGTTGATCACGAAGATGTCGGCAATCTCCATGATGCCGGCTTTGATGCTTTGCACGTCGTCACCCATGCCAGGAACGAGAATAACGATGGTGACATCGGCGACGCGCACGATGTCCACTTCATCCTGGCCGACGCCTACGGTCTCGATCATGACCAGGTCGCGGCCGGAAGCGTCGAGCACGGTGGCAACGTCGGCCGTGGCACGCGCTAGTCCGCCCAAAGCGCCGCGCGTGGCCATGCTACGGATGTAGATGCCGGGGTCGGAGAAGTGGTCCTGCATGCGGATACGGTCGCCGAGAATCGCGCCGCCGGTGTAAGGGCTGGTGGGATCGACGGCAATGATGCCGACGGTTTGATTCAGTTTGCGATATTGCTTGGCCAACTGATCGACCAGCGTGCTTTTGCCCGCGCCGGGAGCGCCGGTGAGTCCGAGAATGCGAGCATGGCCGGTTTGCGGAAACGCGGCTTTGAGCAGATTGGCCCAGCCGGGAGCGCGATTCTCTACTGTGGTGATGGCACGGGTGAGGGTCAGGGGATCGCCGTTGCGAAGGCGATCGAGCCAAGATTGGAAATCGAGGGTCAAGGAATCAGTGTAAAGCAGAGGCGGCAGGAAACTGAAACTCCGCGGACAGGCTTAAGCCTGCAGGGGTACGCCGCCAGAGCCGATCTTCAGGAAACGCCGTGCAAGCCGCCCGAGAAGTGGATATTCCGCCCACTCTCCACGCCCTGCCTTTATTCCGTACACGATTGCGACCACCAGCATTGCGACCCACATACCCATAAAACCTAGCCACGCCAGCGGGAAGAAGACGAAAAATGCCGGCGGCGGCGCATTGTTCCCATTAGTGGGATGAGCCATAGATGTGAAGGCGCTCATGAAGAAGAGAACCATGAGGGCTCCGCACACGATCATGTACGTAATTTGCAGGAGCAATGCCTGCAGCGCATGGAAGGAAACGAACTTCGATTCCCGCTTGATCAGAAAGATGATCAACGGCGCGATCCACCAGCCAACTAACTGGAGAACTTGGGCCAAAAGCGCCATAGTGCGTTCGTCTTGTGTGGGTTCCGCAGCGACGGTCAGCATCTCGTCCGACATATGCAGCAGCAAGCTATCACAAATGGCGGAAGTTAGAAATCAGAAACTAGTCTTTCAACAACTGTCTTGCGATGACCAGGCGCTGCACTTCGCTGGTGCCTTCACCGATGGTGCACAGTTTCACATCCCGATAGAACTTTTCCGCTGGGTAATCTTTGATGAAACCGTAGCCGCCGTGAATCTGAACGCTCTCGTTGGCGCAGCGGACTGCGACTTCGCTGGTGAATAGCTTGGCCATCGATGATTCCTGCGTACTCTTCATTCCTGCATCTTTCATCGATGCGGCGCGGAAGGTGAGCAGTTTGGCGGCTTCGATTTCGGTGGCCATGTCGGCGAGCTTCCACTGAATGCCCTGAAATTCGCTGATGGCTTTGCCGAATTGCTTGCGCTGTTTGGAATACTTGAGGGCACATTCGTAAGCGCCTTCGGCCATGCCGAGGGCAAGAGCAGCGATGGAAATGCGACCACCGTCGAGCACGCGCATGGCGTCGATGAATCCCGCGCCTTCTTTGCCGAGAAGGTTTCCAGCAGGAATTACGCAGTCTTCGAAAATGAGTTCGGAGGTGTCACTGGCGCGCAGACCCAACTTGTTCTCTTTCTTGCCAGGCCGGAAACCCTTGGCGTCTTTTTCCACAATGAAGGCAGAGAGGCCGTGCGTGTTTGCAGTGCGGTCAGTGACAGCAATCACGACCAGCACATCGGCATAGCGGCCATTGGTGATGAAAGTCTTGGTGCCGTTCAGCACCCAGTCGTTGCCTTTACGGACGGCGGTCATGCGGGCGCTGCCGGCGTCGGAACCGGAAGAAGGCTCGGTAAGCCCCCAAGCGCCGATGTACTCGCCGGTCGCTAGCTTGGTGACGTATTTCTTCTTTTGCTCTTCGGTGCCCGCGAGATAAATATGGTTCGAGCACAGCGAAGTGTGGGCGGCCACGATGATGCCGACGGAACCATCCACGCGAGAGAGTTCTTCGATGGTAGTTACATATTCGACGTAGCCCATGCCGGGGCCACCATATTCGGCGGGGAAAATCGTGCCCAGCAAGCCGAGCTTGCCCAATTCTTTGATGGTGGCCAGGGGGAATTCGCCGGCTTCGTCCCATTCCATGACGTGAGGAAGGATTTCGCGCTCGGCAAATTCGCGGACGCTCTTCTTGAGGTGCAGTTGTTCGTCGTTCAGTTGAAAATCCAAGACATTCCTCTGGGCGGCGGTTGCCACGTCATACTTCCCATCGGCAAAGCGGAAGGAAGGACAACTCTTTGATTTAAACATGATGGAAGAAAGCGGAAAAGTTACTCTGGGCGCAGACCATGCAGGATGCTGGGAGCAGCATGTTTACTGGTTATTTTAGCGATTTAACTGAGACGGCCAACCGACCGATTGGTCGTGAGAAAAAACAGTCCTGATGGATTTCGGTTCATCGGGACGATGGACCGAGAGCGGGACGCCCTCGTGCCGGCGCGACGCCGGCGCTATTTGGCCACACCGAGGAAGCGCTCGAAGACTTCGTTCGAGAGCAGGCGACCACGGGCCGTCAGGCGGATCACATTTCCCTCTCGCTCGAGCAAGGCGGCGTGAACCAGTTCGTCGATGACGGAAGCGAGATCTAGGACTTTGCTAGCTCCGAAGTGGTTGGCGACCTGGTCAAAATCAAGTCCGCGATTCAGGCGCAGACCGAGGAAGAAAGTTTCTTCGAGGGCGGCTTGGTGATCAATTCTCGTGGGGCTAAGCGAGGCTCCCGCGACATACGATTCCAACGTGTCGGGGCTAGAGAAGCGGACGGCATCGGATTGGTTTGGAGTCGTCAGCATAGAGTGGGCGTCGACGCCGAAGCCGAGGTAGGGCTGGCGGGTCCAATATTTGAGGTTGTGGCGCGATTCGGAACCCGGGCGAGCAAAATTGGAAATTTCATACTGCTGGATTCCGGCGGCGTTGAGGCGGTCGCAGGCAGTCTCATACATGTTCGCGGTCAAATCTTCGTCGGGGACGAAGTGGGCGTGGTATTTCGTGCCTCCGGCGATCAGTTCCCTGCCCAAGCGCGAGTCGTCGTCGACTTCCAGCATGTAGATGCTAACGTGGGCGGCCTGCGTCGCGATTACTTGTTCGAGGGAGAAGTCCCAGCTTTGAGCCGTCTGGTGGGGCAGGCCAGCTATGAGATCAAGATTCAAGTCGGTGATTCCGGCGTCCCGCAGGCGTGTAATATCGTCGAGAACGGTGGATCGGTTGTGCAGACGGCCCACTGAAGAGGCCTCCTGGTCCACGAAGGATTGCACACCCAGGCTCACCCGGTTGACTCGTTGACGGCGAAAGAGTTCGATCACGAGTGCGGTCAGTGTTCCAGGAGCACACTCGACGGTGATCTCGGCATCGGGTGCGACGTCGAAATTTTGCCGAATCGTGACAAATAAACGCTCCAATTGGCTAATATCAAGGATGGTCGGAGTTCCGCCACCGAAGTAGATGGAGTCGACAGTTCGCTCCATCAGGCCGCCCATCTGTTCGGTGGTAGTCGGGGCCTGGGCCAGGTCCTTACAGATGCGGTCAACGTAGCGCTGAAAGACAGCTTTGGAAAAAACGTCCGAAGCGAAGTTGCAATAGGTACACTTGGTACGACAGAACGGGACGGAGATGTAGAGACCGAGCGGCATTGGGATGATTATCCCATGGGCAAAGCTTTTAACCGCGAAGGTCGCTAAGGATTCGCGAAGGACGCAAAGGAACAACCAGAAACATGTTGCCACGTGTGGTCGTTACCGGAATCGGCGTGGTCAGTCCCAACGGGATTGGCAAGGAGGCTTTCTGCCGCGCCATTCTGGCGGGAAAATCGGGAGTGAAGCGGATATCGCGGTTTGATCCCTCGGAGTTGCCGGTACACGTGGCCGGAGAGATTCCTGAGTTCGATGAACTGGCATGGGTGGATGCGCGCGAGCGCAAGCATGTTTCCCGCGTGGTTCCACTGGCGGTTGCAGCGTCGGCGGAAGCGATTCAGGATGCCGGACTCGATCCTGCTGCCATGAGCATGGACGAGAAGCGCGAGATTGGCGTGATACTGGGCACGGGCGGCGGCGCGCAGGAATTCTCTGAAGAGCAATACCGGCTGTGGCACAGTGGGCATATCAAGCAGGTCAGCTTGTTCTGCATTCCCAGCGGCACCATGGGCACGATTCCGAGCGAAGTGAGCATGCGTTTTGGCTTTCGCGGATACAGTCACGTGGTGACTGCGGGATGCACCTCTTCGACCGACGCGATTGGCTACGCTTATCAACATATTCAGGCTGGGGTGCAGCCGCTGTTTCTGGTGGGCGGCGTGGATTCGGCGATTACGCCGGGAATTATCAAGGGCTACACCATGCTGCGGGCGCTGACCCAGTCATGGAACAGCGAGCCGGAACGGGCGTCCCGGCCGTTTTCCGCTGACCGGGATGGGTTCGTGATCGCGGAAGGTTCGTGGATGTTCATTCTGGAAGAGTACGAGCATGCGCGAGCGCGAGAGGCACGCATGTATGCCGAGCTCATCGGCTATGGATCGACTTGCGAGGCGTTTCACCGCGTGCGCATGAGCGAGTCGCCAGAGGAACCAGCGAGGGCGCTGACTTTGGCGCTGGAAGAGGCGCGCATCGCGCCACCGGACGTACAGTATGTGAACCTGCATGGGACCTCTACTGAAATGAACGATCGAGTCGAAACCCGGGCGCTGAAGCTTGCCTTAGGCAAACATGCTGGTCAAATTCCCATGTCTGGGTTGAAGTCGCAGATTGGACATGCCCAAGGCGCGTGCGGATCGGCCAGCATGGCAGCGACCTTGATCGCCATGGAGCATAGTAAGGTTCCGCCCACGATCAATTTGGATGTCCACGATCCGGACTGTGATCTGGACTACGTCCCTGATGTGGGGCGGGCGGCGCAGATCGAGCACGCGATTTGCAACTGCGTGGGTTTCGGGTCGAAGAACTCGGCGCTTGTGTTACGCAAGGTAGCATGATTTAATGTGCCGCATGAAATTAGTAAGTTGCGTTTTTTGGCTTACCCTTCTGCTGTTCCCCGCGGTCGCGGGGTCTCAAGTAGTGGTGGATCGCACTTATGTGATCCGAGCCGAGACTACGACGGTCGAACCCTATACCGGAATGACCCACACTTGCATATTGGTTCAGCCGGATGGCCACTATCGACGGGAGCGGACGTTTCAGGGAATGAGCGGCGGGACGCCCTATGTCGATATCTATGTGGACAAGTTGCCGGATGACAGCTTCAAGCGATTGCAGGCAATTCTCGATGGTGAGAGTTTCCAGAAAATCAACACTCCTCTGTCGCGAGGAGGGATCATCCAGAACATGGATACGTTCATTGTCACTATTCCGCGCGAGCGTAGCGTGCAGAACATGGATTTTATGACCGTGAGTGAGCGCAAACCCTACGAGAAAGACCTGAAACCTTTGATGGCGTGGATGAAGGAAGTGGAAAAGCGAAAGGTTCCCGCTCTTAAGGAAAAAACTTCGGATAATTGCGCTGCACCTGTGGTCCATTTTCGAACCAGCTTGCCACCGCTTGAGCTGGAGGAGAAACCCAAGCCACAGCTGTGAGTGCGGGTTTAGCGATCCAGACGTGCCTTTCCAGCCTTGGTGTGCTATTTTTCGGTCGTGCGCATAGCGCTGATGCTTTCGGTACTGGGTTGGCTAAGCTGCCTCGCCCTGGCACAAGGGAGCTCCGCGTCTGCTGCCAATCAATACCCTTACCTGTTACGGATATCGCGCGTAATCCCACACCTTGAGAGCTGTGTCCTGGTTCGCCGCGACGGTGGTTACCACCTGGAACGCGATCACGATGAATCGAGCGATGTCTACGAGGGAGAGCTATCGGCTGAGGAATTGTCGAGGCTCCAACATTGGCTCGATGATGAGCAGTTACGGGCGTTGACTCGCGACCAGATCGTGACGCCACTGGCGAGCCAGGCGGAAGATGAAGTCCAGATCAATATATTTCGCGGTGATCAATGGCAGGACCTGCTTTTCCTTTCAAGTGAGAGCCGTACACCAATTCATGCCCTAGCGCGGCTTGTGGAATGGTTCAACGGCCTGCACAATTCGCCGCACCGCACGATCTCGGAAGATGTGGGCAGAAACAACTGCATGACGCCGGGGAAGATCGCGTTTAGCACGCGTCCATCGACGAGGTCCGCACCAGCGCAAAGCACAGAGGCAAGGCCGGGAGGGCAGAATCCTGATGCACCTCAGCAGAACAACGCAAAGGCTCCGGGCGGAGCGGTGCAACTGCTGGCGCCCGATGCCTACCTCTTACGCTGGCTACATGAAAGCTTCGATCGAAGCGGCGTCGACAGCACATGCGCGATTGTGTATGCCAGCGGACTCTTTCACGTGGAACACTCTTCGCAGGCGTTCGGAGGCAAAGTCCGGGCGAAGATTTATCAGTCAACGATCGACGGATCGCAAAAGCAGGAGTTACAGGGGATTCTCACGGACGCGAATCTGAGGGCGGTTGACAAAGGGAACCTCCCGGATGAGTTTTTTGAGAAGCTGCAACCGGGGCATACGTCGATGGACATCAGGTTTCTTCTCAGCGAGGCAACTTTCGTGTGGATCCCGCGCGAGAAAGCCGTGCAGAACCTGGCATTTGCAAGCGATCTACGGGTACAAAGTGCGTTGGGAAACCACTACTACACCAGCGATAAGAACGCGAAGTACATTCGGCCTCTGGAGAAATGGGTGAGGAGCGAACTGCGGACCGACAAGACTTCCCTTGTCGAGGGCGCTACTGCGAGTTTCTGTGAACCCAAATAGACCAAAGTTGTGCTCGACCCGTATCTGGTGAAAGCTTTGGGGCATATTGAACATGAACAAACATTGGCGTGGCCGAATCGCAATTCTTGCCGCAGTACTGGGAACCGTGACGTGGATCAATTCGAATGCCGCAGACAAGAAATACACCGCGCTCACGAACGCCGAAGCCCAGAAAATGCTGGATCAGATCCAAGTGGATATCAAGGAGAACTACTACGACCCGACCATGCATGGTGTGGACTTGGACAAGCGATTCGCCGACGCGCGACAAAAGATCGCCGCGGCGGAATCCCAGGACCAGGCGCTGCTGGACATTGCTGCCGTCACTCAAGCGCTGAAGGATTCGCATACTCATTTTAGGCCGCCCTTTCGTCCCTATGGGGTTGACTATGGATGGCTGATGCAGCCCGTCGGCGATTCCAGTTGCTACGTAACAGCGGTTCGCCCAGAGAGTGATGCGGCGACCAAAGGAATGAAAGCTGGGGATCAAGTCGTGTCTATCAATGGAATCTCGGTGGTGCGAGAGGACATTAACTACATTGAATACTCTTATCGGGTGTTTCCTCAATCTGGGTTTCACCTAGTTCTGCGCTCGCCGGATGGTGCTGACCGACCAATAGTGGCGATGGCAAAGGTAATACCAGGCCAGAACATGATTCGGCGTGCCGACTTCTTCAATTGGGCAGAACACCACCGAAATGAAGGACACGATGATCGTTCCAAGTACCACGAGGTGAACCCACAGGTTGTGTTTTGGAAATGGCCCGATTTCTTGGTTTATCCGGGTGATGTGGATGGGTTTCTAAATAAGGTCCGTTCTTACGACACCCTGGTTCTCGATTTGCGAGGTAATCCGGGTGGCATCGTCGATTCGCTGGAGAATTTCATCGGCGGGTTCTTTGATCATGATGTGAAGATCGACGACCGCAAGGGTCGAAAGGAACTAAAGCCAGAAATCGCGAAGACGCGGGGCCGCAAGGTGTTCGGCGGTAAGCTGATTGTGCTGGTGGATAGTAAGTCTATGTCGGCGGCGGAAATCTTTGCACGTGTGATTCAGCTGGAAAAACGCGGGACGGTTCTGGGGGATCGAACAGCAGGCGCCGTGATGGAATCCAAAGCGTTTACTCACGCAGTCGAACTCGACCGGACCAACGTAACTCAATACGGCGCGATGGTTACGGTCGCGGACTTGATCATGGCTGACGGCAAGACGCTCGAAAACGTCGGTGTAATGCCAGATGAGCGCATCCTGCCGACACCTGCCGACATGGCTGCGGGGCGCGATCCGGTACTGGCTCGTGCCGCAGAACTGGCTGGTGTGAAGATGACATCGGAGGAAGCCGGAAAAATATTTCCATTCGTTTGGCCTAAAGAACGCATGCCGGAAATTGACTAGTCCAAACGACAGTGCGCCCACGTGAGCGGTTCATGGGCCGAAAAGCTTTTCCATCCAGCCAGCCTCTTTCCCCATCTACTTAAGGTATCTTTTTAGTAGACCGCATGGCCCAAGAAGAAGAGGTATTAGGTAAAGCGTATGACAGCCGGCTGATGAAGCGGTTGCTGGTGTATTTGCGTCCCTACAAGTGGCAGGTGGGGATTGCGCTGGGCTCGATCGTGCTTAAGGCTGGGGCCGATGTGCTTGGCCCGTATCTCACCAAAGTGGCGATTGACAAGTATCTGGTGAAGGTTCCCGGATCGCGATCGCCGTTCGATTCCTTTCTCAGCAACCAACCCCTGGTCGGCATTGCCCAGGTGGCCGGGCTTTATGTTGCGGCACTGGTGGTCAGCTTTCTGCTCGAATTCCTGCAAACCTACTTCATGCAATGGACCGGGCAGATGGCCATGTTCGATTTACGCAAAGAGATCTTTCGCCTCTTGCAGCGCATGCATATTGGTTTCTACGACAAGAACCCGGTGGGCCGGCTAGTGACCCGCGTGACCACGGACGTGGACGCGTTGAACGAAATGTTCACCTCCGGAGTGGTGTCGATTTTTGAGGACATCTTTGTGCTGGCCGGAATTGTCGGCATCATGCTGAAGATGAATTGGAAATTAGCGCTGATCACGTTTGCGGTGCTGCCGCTGATCGGGTATGCGACCACGATATTTCGCGACAAAGTGCGCGACTCTTACCGGCGCATTCGCGTAGCCATCGCCCGCATAAATTCTTACTTGCAAGAACATGTGAGCGGCATGGTGGTGCTGCAACTGTTCAACCGCGAAGAGCGTGCGTTCGATAAGTTTTCTGAGGTCAATTCTCTCCACATGGACGCGTTCAAAGACGCGATCATGGCGCATGCGGTCTATTACCCGGTGGTGGAAATTCTGTCGTCGGCGGCCATCGCGGGCGTGATCTGGTTTGGCGGGAATGATGTGCTGCGGGGGGTCGCAACCCTGGGCGTGCTGGTGGCTTTCATGCAGTATGCGCAGCGGTTTTTCAGGCCGATCCAGGATTTGAGCGAGAAATATAACATCTTGCAATCCGCCATGGCAGCTTGCGAACGAATCTTCAAGATGCTGGATACGCCGGTTGAGATTACGTCGCCGGCGATAACAAAGACACCGGATGGCCCGGGGCGGATCGAGTTTGATCATGTGTGGTTTGCGTATCGCATGATGCCAGCGGAGACCGCCGAGACCCGCTCTGCGCGGAAGGGCGAGACACCGGTTCCCGCACCGGCGTTGCCTGGAGAGCCAGACTGGGTACTGCGCGATGTGAGCTTTGTTATTGAGCCTGGCGAGACGGTCGCCATTGTGGGGCACACCGGCGCGGGCAAAACTACGATCATCTCGTTGCTAATGCGATTTTATGACGTGCAGAAGGGCGCGATCAGGATCGACGGCGTGGACGTGAAAGAGATGGATTTGGGCGATTTGCGGCGGCGCTTTGGCGTGGTCTTACAAGACCCGTTTCTGTTTACGGGGACAGTAGGCGGAAATATCCGGTTGGGTACGGAGTGGATTCAAGATGAGGATGTGGAGAAAGCGGCAGAAGACGTGAACCTTGCCGACTTCATTCGTACGCTGCCCGGAGGGTTCAAGGAAGAAGTACGGGAGCGGGGCAGCACACTCTCCACCGGGCAGAAGCAACTAATTTCGTTTGCGCGGGCGCTGGCGCATAATCCGAAAATTCTGGTGCTGGATGAAGCGACCTCCAGCGTGGACACGGAAACTGAGTTCCGCGTGCGGGACGCCCTGAACCGAATGGTCGAAGGACGAACCTCGGTGATTATTGCTCATCGGCTTTCGACCATACAGCGCGCGGACAAGATCATCGTGATGCACAAGGGGCAGGTGCGGGAGATGGGGAGCCATCAGGAGTTGCTGGCGCATCGCGGGATTTATTACAAGCTGTATCAGCTCCAATATAAGGACCAGGAGATCGCGGCAGGGCCGGTAGTTACGGCCGGAGCAGATGATTAGTTCGATGTTTCCTTTATTAGCCTACTGTAACGGTACCAACCAGCCGACTTTGGTAACTCTGAAGGGCGGATTTGCCACGCTAGAATTTGCCTGTGGGCAAGCGTGATCAGCAGGCATTCCAGGAAGTAAATCAGAACAGTCCGGAAGCGATCCCGGTGCAGATGCGCCAGATCGAAGGCCGGGAGTGGTGGCTTTGGGGATTCGCGGTGGCGGTAACCCTGGCGCTGACTCTGGGCATTGTCTCGTTCACTTTTCCCTGGTTTCATCTGGAGACGGAAGCCAGCTATTGGTTTGACTTGCGCGAGTGGGTGCGCGGGTTGGCCGGGCTGGTGCTGCTGTTCGACGTTTACACGGTGTATCAGCATTTTCAACTGCAGAGCATTCGCCGGCAACTGGCGGAGCGCGACCAGCTTTTTCAACTCATCAGCGAGAATGCGGCGGACATGATTGCGCTGGTGGACAGCGAAGGCCGCCGGCTTTACAACAGTCCCGCGTATGAGAAGGTGCTGGGTTATTCGCCCGACGACCTGAAAAATACTTCTTCGTTTGACCAGATTCATCCCGATGACCGCCCGCGAGTGTTGCAGGCGGCGGAGAAAGCGCGCTCCAGCGGCCAGGGCGAGCGTGTGGAATACCGCATTCTGCATAAGGATGGGTCGTGGCGCACTCTGGAATCGACTGCCAGTGCCATCCGCAACGCCAAGGGAAAGACGGAAAAACTGGTGATTGTGAACCGCGACATCACCGAGCGCAAGCGCGCGGAAGAATTGCTGGTGCACAATGCGTTCCATGATGGGCTGACCAACCTGCCCAATCGCGCGCTCTTTCTGGATCGATTGCAACATGCGCTGACACTTTCGAAGAAACACTCGAACTACATGTTTGCGGTGCTGTTGATCGATGTCGATGAATTCAAGGTCATCAATGACAGCCTGGGGCACACGGCCGGGGATGAACTGTTGATCCAGATTAGCCGGCGCCTGACAGAATCGGTACGGCGGGCGGATACGGTTTCACGACCGCGGGTCACGGCTGTCGTGGAGAAATCGGGCCTTGAAGGCACGCTGGCCCGACTGGGCGGCGATGAATTCACCATTCTGCTGGATGACATTCGAGATCCGATTGAAGCAGTGCGAGTTTCTGAGCGGGTGCAAACGGAACTAGCCGTGCCGTTTGTACTGAACGGGCAGGAAGTGGTGATCTCGGCGAGCATTGGGATCGCATCCAGCGCCACTCCGCACACACAGGCAGAGGATCTGATTCGCGATGCGGACATCGCTATGTACCGCGCCAAGCGGACGGGCAAGGCGCGGTGCGAAGTTTTCGATACCGCCATGCACGCGAATGCGGTGAAGCGGTTGCGGCTGGAGACGGACTTGCGGAAGGCACTGGATCAGGGAGAGTTTCGGGTTTACTACCAGCCGATCGTCTCCTTGCAGACCGGCAGGATCGCAGGATTCGAAGCACTGAGCCGCTGGCAGCGTGCGGAGGGCGTGGTTCCGCCGATGGATTTCATTCCGGTGGCCGAGGAGACAGGCCTGATTATTCCCATGAACCGGCAACTGCGGCTGGAAGCCTGCCGGCAAGTGATGGCGTGGCAGAACCAGTTTCCAGAGAGTCCGCCGCTGACCATGAGCGTGAACGTGACCGCCAAGGAGTTCGCACAACCTGACTTGGCCAGCGAAATCGGGAAGACGATTGAGCAGACGGGTATTGCTCCCGGTTGTTTGCGGCTGGAGATTGTGGAAACCATTGCCATGGGTGATGCGGAAAAATCTGGCAAGGTACTTTCGCAACTGAAAGGCCTGGGTGTGCGGTTGAGTATCGATGATTTTGGCACCGGGTATTCGTCACTGAGCCGTCTGCGCCGCATTCCGGTGGACACGCTGAAAATCGACCGGGTCTTCATCATGAATATGGACAGCGATCCGGAGAACCGCGAAATCGTGCGGGTGATCATTACGCTTGCCCACAACCTCGGACTGAAAGTGGTGGCCGAAGGAGCAGAGACCGAAGCTCATGTGAAGCAGTTGCAGCAACTGAATTGCGAGCAGGCGCAAGGTTATTTCTTCTCCCGTCCAGCCGACGAAAAGGCCATGACGCAGTTGCTCGCGGCCAGTCCAGGTGTGCGGAGCGCCGCAGCCAGCGGCTAGGCCCTCGAACCACCGTCTACTTCTTCGCTCCCTAATCGACATCTAAAAGCCCCCTTCTCGCCTGCCTGCGGTTTTTCTCCTTGCCTATTATTATTAACTATGGTTAACTACATCAAGTAATCTCTGGTTAATAGATTCCGCAGAGAGAGAGAGAGAGAGAGAGAGAGACACTTCCGCTTTAGGCAGCATCAGGGGGATTGATGGCACGGGCGGGTCGTTTTGCTCTTCTGGTGTTGACTGTGGCATGCCTCCTTCCTGCGAGAGCGCTAGGACAAGGCGAAACCACCAGCGCCATCGTTGGCGAAGTAAGGGACGCGACCAAAGCAGTGGTGCTGGGCGCCACTGTGACCATCACGAATCACGGAACCACTCTGAAGCGTACTGCCCAGACCGATGACGCAGGCCGGTTCAACTTCCCCCAATTAAGGCCGGGCACTTACGCGGTCAAAGTGGAGGCGGAAGGTTTCGAGTCTCAGCAAAATGAAAACGTCGCTGCGGGTCTGGGCCAGAAGCAGACAGTGGATTTCACGCTTAGGGTGGCCCATTCAAATGAGACGGTTGAGGTAAACAGCCAGGCCCCACTCATCAACCCGGAAAATGCAGATACCTCCACCACTCTGAACACGACGGCGCTGGAAGACCTTCCGAATCCCGGCGGCGACCTGACCTACCCGCTACAATTCTCGCCCGGCGCGCTCATCAACACGGCGGGGAGTGGCAATGATTTTGTGGGCAGCGCGAATGGGTATGGCAATGTGGAATTCAATGGGCTGCCTGCCCTCTCAAACGGCTATATCGTGGACGGGCTGGAAAGCAACGACCCGCTCACTAATCTCAACAGCGGCCTCTCGACCAATCTGGTGCTGGGATTGAATTCGATTTCAGAAGTAACGGTGAATACGCTTTCTTATTCAGTGGATCAAGGGCGATATGGGGCGTCCCAAGTCAACTACGTCACCAAGTCTGGCACCAATCAGTTTCACGGAAATCTTTACGAACTATGGAATGGGGCGCTGCTGAATGCGGCGGACTACTTTACGAATGCGACACCGGGGAACCACAAGCCGGGATCGACGGTGAATCACTTTGGCGGCAGTTTGGGCGGTCCGATTGTGCACGACAAGCTGTTCTTTTTCTTCGACAGCGAGTGGGTCCGGATCGCACTGCCCATCGTCACGGCGACGACCGTTCCCAGTGCGGCGTTCCAACAATATGTGTTGCAGCAACTTCCTCTGGGCGGCACGGATGCGGTGACTGGATCCAGCTATGCGGCGTCACCGCTGCAAGTCCCGTTTTATCAGAAGGTGTTTTCGCTGTATCGAAATACCAGCGGCACATCACTCGCGGTGCTGGGGTGTCCTTTCAACACGGACGGTACGCCTGCATCTGGCAAACCGCCGAATGGGAATGGATGCGCGAACCGGCAAAGCATTTCGCACTCCAGCGACGACCACGAACAGGTTCAGACGGTTCGAATCGATCACAACATCAACGAGAACAACACCACCTGGTTTCGTTTTCAGGCAGACACCGGACTCCAGGCCGCCTACACAGATCCCATCAACCCGTTGTTCAACGCCGTTTCTCCGCAGCCACTTTACTCGTTTGCGGCAGGATACACCCATGTGTTTTCACAGAATCTGGTGAACTACTTCAATCCGGCATTTTCCTGGTACGAAAGTTTGTTTGCGCCAGGAAACTTTCAGAAGACACTCTCGGCGTTTCCGATTGCGCTGCAGGGCAGCGGAGCTGACGCGCCGTTCAGTACTATCGGCGGACTCGACAATACCTGGGTGCAAGGCCGTCGGGCGTCTCGATTTTTCATTAACGACAACCTGGCCTGGAGCCACGGCGCTCACGAACTCAGGTTTGGGACGAACACCCGAATCTTCCGCCTCAACGATTACGATTTCGGTGAGGGCACAGTGCCAACGGTGAGTTACACGACGTTGCCGCAGTTCATCTATGGCGTGGCGTCGACCACGACCAAGACTTTTCCACTGACTGCGAACGAGCCCTTCAACTTTCTCAATCTAGATTTCTATGCGCAGGACACCTGGAAAGTCACGCGGACCCTGACGTGGACATTCGGCCTGCGCGATACCTACAACTCGAATCCGCTAAATCCGCACGACCAGGTCGCCCGTCTGCGCGGTTCATTTGATTCGATCTCGCATGATGTCAGCCAGCCACTAAATGCGGCGATTCAGACTCATCTCGGCAATCTGTTCTCCTCCTCACCAATCGCAATTCTGCAACCCAGGACGGCGATTGCCTGGCAGTTCGAACCGCATTCCGTTCTCCGGGCTGGTTACGGAATTTTTAGCGACATTTTGCCGGGCAGCATTGCCGACCTGATTGGCACAAATCCACCCTACGTTCAGACTTTTCGTGGAGGCCTGCTTGGCACCGTAGGCGGCACCGCCATTGCGCCCGGAGTGCCCAATAGCGCAGTCGATGCAACCGTGGCGGCAAATCAGAGATTTAGTTCCGGATTTCCGAGTGGCCAGCTTTCATGCGCATCCCCACAAGCAAATCCTGCAACTTGTCTTCCGCCGGTCGCGATCACAGCCGTGCCCGATGGCGAGCTACACGCGCCGTACTTCATGGAGTGGAGTCTAGGAATTGAACATCAATTCGGAACGACGGCGAGTGTGCAAGCGCAATACGTTGGCACGCGGGCGGTGAACCAGCCCTATCTAACGCAAGTGAACGGTTACCAAACGGTGTGTCAGGGCTGCTTTGCGCCATTTCCCTACATGCAGCCGACCGATCCGAGATTTAGCTCGGTGACACAGTTCTCCACTGGCGAGAACAGCCACTACAACGGTCTACAGCTCACAGCAAAGAAGCGTTTGGGACACGGTCTGCAGGGGCAGGTCAACTATACCTGGAGCCGCTGCATGGATACGGTCTCGAACGGGGGATTTCTTCAATTCTCGGCGGGCGGGATTCTTTCGCCGCTGCCGGGAGAACTGGCCCGCGATTACGGCCCTTGCGACTATGACATCCGGGACAATCTCAACGGGCAGTATGTGTATCAGTTGCCGATCAAAGTTCGGAATCAAGAGTTAGCGCATGTGTTAAATGGCTGGCAGGTTTCTGGAACCATGTTTTGGCATAGCGGGGTCCCGTTCTCGGTTTTGAGCACTCCATATTCAGCAAACGGAAACGGCATTGTGCAGGGCAGCGGACCACAGTTCGCAAGCGTGGTTCCCGGCGTCCCCCTGTATGAGCATCATCCGATCGCCGGCGTAACCCAGCCAGGTACGATCCAGTGGCTGAATCCGAATGCTTTTGTATCGGCGGTTGATCCGAGCACGGGACAGTGCCTCGGCGGCGACAACCCACAGCATTGCCAATTCGGAGACCTCGGCCGCAATGCCCTACGCGGTCCTGATTTCGTCTGGAATGACTTCTATCTCACGAAATGGTTCCCGATCGCCGAACGGATGAAGCTCAGAGTCGAAGCCCAGTTCTTCAATGTCTTCAACCATCCGAATTTTGGTTTGCCGAGCATGGTGCTGGCCGGGATTCCGGGAAAGCCATCGACACAGACTGGTTTTGGCGCGCTCACATACACGACCTCTCCGCCGACCGGCTTGCTGGGCGTGGGTTTGGGCGGGGACAGCAGTCCACGAATGATCGCGTTTCAGGCGCGGCTGGAGTTCTGAGGAACAGCAGTGCGTTCGCGGTGCGCGCGCAACCCTTACAATGTTGCGTGCGTATTCTGATCTCGGCGGGCGAAGCTTCGGGCGAAATGTATGGCGCCCAACTGATGGGAGCGTTGCTCCGCCGCCAGCCTTCTTTGCAGTTCTTTGGTGTGGGTGGAGACCGCATGCGGGCTACGGGATGC
Source organism: Terriglobales bacterium (assembly GCA_035484735.1). GTDB lineage: Bacteria > Acidobacteriota > Terriglobia > Terriglobales > Acidobacteriaceae > JABCZH01. The sequence goes on from DATHOQ010000045.1 coordinate 37,885, forward strand.
TACACAGTGGTCGATGCGAGGGACCTGGCGGTTGTCGGCATCACCGAAATTCTCAGTCATCTGCCTAAGATTTATGGGCTGTTTCGCAAACTGATCGCTGCGGCGGATGCGCATCCGCCTGATCTTGCCGTCGTGATTGACTCCCCGGCTTTCAATTGGAGAGTCGCGCGACAAATGCACAAGCGCGGTATTCCAGTCGTGTATTATGTGTGTCCGCAATTCTGGGCATGGCGGCAGGGACGCGTGCGTTTGCTGCGCAAGTACATTGACAAGGCGCTGGTGATTTTTCCCTTTGAAGAGAAGTTCTACCGTGATCGCGGTGTGGATACGACTTTTGTAGGCCATCCGCTGGCAGATATTGCCCGGCCGCAGATTTCGCGCAGAGACTATGCAGCCCAGCACGCGCTGGACCTGGCCAAGGCATGGATCACGCTGATGCCGGGAAGCCGAATGAAAGAAGTGCGCATGAATCTGCCAACGATTTTGGAATCGGCAGCGAAGTTAGGGCCGGGAAACGAATTCTTGCTGCCGGTGGCGCCGACGCTGGATCGGACGTGGTTGGAGAGTCTGATCGGCAAGTACCCGCCGGTCCATCTGGTGCCGGAAGCCTTGCCAGCCCTGGCTCACTCGCGCGCGGGGATCATTGCCAGCGGTACGGCGACGGTAGAGGCAGCGCTGATGGGAACGCCGTTCGTGATGGTCTACCGCGTCAGTCCACTGACGTATCTTCTCGGGCGCTCACGAGTAAAGGTCCCACACTTTGCCATGGTGAACTTGATCGCGGGAAAAGAAGTGGTGCCGGAACTGGTGCAGCAGGATTTTACCGCTGAAAAGGTCATGGCAGAGATTGTCAAAATATTGTCAGACGGACCCGCACGCGAGAGCATGATCGCAGGACTGGGTAAGGTACGAACTGCTCTACGAGGCACGCTGGACGGGCCGCCAGCAGCGGAGCAGGCAGCGGATGCGATCATGGCGATTTTTGGCACGGAAAGGTTCGCCGGGACATCAAGTTAAGCAGTGGGGGCGCTTAAGTGGGGATTTACCCCGGAGAATTCCCAGAGGTTCTATGCGCGATTTGCGGGGAACCCATAACTTTCGTCCAGCAAGCCGCAGCCGTCAGAAATGCAGACGGAAAGCAGTTCCATTGGGGGTGCTGGTTTAAAGCAAAGAAACCCGCACCCGAACCTGAATAATTTGGGCCATTGGATTAGCCCCTGCCCCTTGTGGCGACAGCATCTTTTGGGCCACAATTCACATCATAGTTAAAGGTTTCTGGAGACTCTTCCTAAATGCCCTGTTCAGGTCGGCGTCAGCGTCGCACCCTTAGCATAGGATTCGCTTTTCTCCTCTTATTTTGCTGCTCGCCTTCCTGGGCAGCGGAAAAAACTCGGCTGCGAGTGGACGATTATCAGATCGACGCAGAACTCATCCCGCACACCCATAAGCTTACGGCACGAGCCAAGGTGAAGTTTACAGCGCTTGAGACTCTGAACATCGCCACCTTCGAATTGCACAATGCGTTGCGGGTTACAAGAGTCACTGATGATGCCGGGAAACCGGTTTCCGCCGAACGCGGCGTTCAGGACTCCAGCATACGCGTGCAGCTTTCCCGAACCATGAACAAGGACGAATCCAGCAGCTTGACGTTTGAGTACGACGGCACGCTCGACTCCGCGGATGAGAGCCCGGTGCAAGGGTTGAAAGTGGCGTCGATCAACGATGACACCAGCTACCTGCTTTATGCTGGACGCTGGTTTCCGGTCAGTGGTTATGGCATCAATCGATTTACGGCGACGATGAACATTACGGTTCCCGCTCACATGGTGGTGATTGGCAGTGGGAAGGAAAGCGAAGGGACTCCGCTTCCCGCCAAGAAGGGCGCAGTCGCTGAGTTGCCAACCAAGACTTTCAGCTTCACCTGGGATAAACCAAGTTTTCCCGGAACCATCATCGCAGGAACGTTTCAGGAGTTTAAGAGCGACGAGGCTGGAGTCGACTTGCATGTTTTTTTCAAGCCGGTCCATCAGAACCTGGGGGCGCAGTACGCTTCGACCGCAATCAAAGAATTCACTTACTTCGTGACGTTGTATGGCGTGCCGCCTTCGAACCGGCTCAGGGTGGTGGAGATTCCCGACGATACGCTACCGGCCGCTTGGGGACCGGAAATTGCCGCCATTGCCAGCCGTGCGGTCACCGAGAAGATCAATTACCGACTGCTGGCGAATACCATCGCGCACCAGTGGTGGGGAGTGTCGGTGAGTCCCGCATCGCTGGATGATTGGTGGTTGTCGGATGGCTTTGCCCGCTATTCGGAGGCGCGTTACATCGAGAACGCCGCCGGAACTGCAGGTTTGGAAGAAGCAGTCAAGGACATGTCGGTGGGCGCGTTGGCCTATGACACGGTGCCGCTGGCCACTGTCGGCAAGCTGGACATGTTCTCACCCGAGTTTCAGTCGCTGGTGACGGACAAAGGCGCGATGATTTTGCATATGCTGCGCTGGGTAGAAGGAGATCAGAAGTATGACCTCACCATGCGCACCTTTGCGACGAAGTATGCGGGCAAGTCTGCGTCGCTGGACGATTTCCGTACTATTGCCGAACAATATTATGGCGACAAACTGACTTGGTTCTTTTCCCAGTGGCTTGATTCTACCGGTGCACCAGAGTTCAAGACGAAGTTCACGGTGTACCGTCTGGGGAATAACAAGGGCTTCCGCGTGGTAGGCGAGATTGCGCAGGACCTTGATCTATTCCGTATGCCCGTGGACTTGAAGATCGATACTGACGGCAAGACCGAAAACAAGCGGATTGAGGTAGTGGGGACCAATTCGCCGTTCACCATTGAGACCTTCGGCAAGCCACGGCGGATTTCGATTGATCCCGGGAACAACGTTCTGAAGAATTCAAGCGACGTGAAGCTGCGGGCGTCCATTCAGCGCGGACAGGCCTATGTGCAACAAGGAGACCTGGCAGCGGCGCTCTCGGAGTACAACAAGGCGCTGAGCGTAAGTAAGAACAGTTCGCTGGCCCATTATCGGATCGCCGAGATTTTCTTCCAGCAGAAAAACTACCAGGCATCGGCCAACGCCTATCGCGATTCGCTCAACGGCGACGGCGAGCCGCGCTGGACTGAGGTTTGGAGCCATATTCAGTTGGGCAAGATTTTTGACGTCACCGGACAGCGGGAACGCGCAGTGGGCGAATACCGTCAAGCACTCCAGACCAACGACAACACTCAGGGCGCATTGGACGAAGCGCGAAAGTACTTGCAGAAAGGGTTTGAGCCGGAGAAGAAACAAAGCGGCTTGTAGCTTCCAGCTAAAACGCCCAGCGCAGCAATGAAGCTCCCACGGTAAATCCCGCTCCCACAGCAGCCAGAAGGACCATGTCACCTTTCTTTAGTTTGCCTTCCTCGCGCGCCGTCTGCATGGCAAGAGGTAGCGTGGCCGAGGTGGTGTTGCCGAAGCGGTCGATGTTGATGATGACTCGATCCGCCGGCATGCCCAGGCGATCCGCGGTGGCAGTTATGATGCGGCGATTGGCCTGGTGGGGGATAAATACGTCGATGTCCTTGCCGGTGAGGCCGTTTCGTTCCAGGAGTCTCTCACAGACTTCGGCCATCTTGCGCACTGCGAACTTGAACACCGCCGCACCGTCCTGATGGACGTAATGCATGCGGTGAGCGACCGTCTCGTGGGTGGCGGGGTTCAAGCTGCCACCTGCGGGCATGAACAGTGAGCAACCGCCGGAGCCATCGACTTCGTGCAGGAAGTCGATGAGGCCGAGAGAGTCGTCGGTTGCCGGTTCCACTAAGACGGCGCCAGCGCCGTCGCCAAAAATTACACAAGTGGCACGATCGGTATAGTCGATGATGGAAGACATGATATCCACGCCGATGATCAGAACTTTCTTGTGATCTCCAGAGACTACAAATCTCGATCCCACTTGCAGCGCGTAGAGGAAAGACGAACACGCCGCATTCATATCAAACCCCCACACGCCTTTGGCGCCCAGTTTGTCCTGCACCAGGCAGGCGGTGCACGGAAACAGCATGTCGGGCGTGACGGTCGCGACAATGATGGCATCCAGATCGGAAGGATCAACACCAGTCTGGGCAAGAACACTTTTCGCGGCCTCTAGGCCGAGGTCACTGCTGGCGACACCTTTGTCCGCCAAGTGACGCTCGCGGATGCCGGTGCGATCCAGAATCCATTGGTCAGTGGTGTCGACCATCTTCTCCAGGTCGGCGTTGGTAAGCACGCGGGGCGGAACGTAGGTTCCCAGAGCGCTGATCTTGGCGCGCAAAAGTTGACTCACTCGCAGGATTCTCCAGTTGGAATGTAAACTCGCTATTGTGCAGCACGCGCGGCAGCCGTGTCCAATGGGATGAGGAGCGACTGAGAGTTTCTTGACGACGAGTCGCGCTCAGAGAGAGAAAAAGATCAGGCACCGGCGACCCGCTGCACACGCAAGAGCCCGTTACCGTTGCTTCCTTCCGGACCTGGCGGGGTTGGCGGGAAGACGTCGCGCGGGACCGATGCCTGACAAATGATTCTAACATTCAGCCGTCGGCTGTCAGCTTTCAGCTCGTCCCTAAACCTAGGTACTCTTCCCTTCTGCGCTGAAATCGCCAACAATAGGAAAGCTCATGGTCACAGCTGACAACTCGCAACCACTGCATCTGGCGATCGATCGCTACTTTGAGATTGCGCTCTATTTGCTGGTGCTGACGGGGTTTGCAACGCTGGCGTCGACCGGCGGCCTGGATCTGCCGACGATGGTATTGGCCGGCGGGGCGATTCTGTTTCGCGGATATTGTGTGGCAACACGGCGTGTGCTGCTGATCCCTGAGGCCTGGACCACGATCCTGACCCTGGTGTACGTCGCTTTTTATCTCGCGGATTATCTTGTGATCTCGCGGGCGTTTGTCAACTCGGCGGTACATCTCGTTCTTTTCGTCCTGGTAGTGCGGTTGTTCTCGGCGCGACGCGACCGGGACCACTACTTTCTTGCCGTGATTGCTTTTCTGATGGTGCTGGCGGCGGCAGTGCTGACAGTCGACTCGACGTTCTTGCTGGCGCTCTGCGGATTCATGCTGACGGCAGTGGTGACATTCATCCTGATGGAGATGCGGCGCGCTTCGGCAAGCGCGGCGTTTCAGTCGGCGACGGAGGACCCCGGCGCTTCGCGGCGGATGGGAGTTTCACTAGCCAGAGTGACGCCGGGTCTGGTGGTGCTGATCGCGCTGGGCGCGGCGGTCATCTTCTTTGTTTTGCCGCGGGTTTCGACCGGCTATTTGAGCGCATATACGCCCACCGGCGAGATTGCTACCGGGTTCAGCGATCGCGTGCAACTTGGCCGGATCGGCGAGATTCAGCAATCCGGCGCGCTGGTGATGCACATTCAGATCGACGGCGATTCGCATGGAGCTTTCGAGCTGAAGTGGCGTGGAGTGGCGCTGAGCCTGTTCGATGGCACCACTTGGTCGAATTCTTATGAGCATCATTTGGTGCCGCGGTCGCCGGGTGGACAGTTTCTGCTGTTGTCGTCCGGTGAAAAGCGACCTGGTGCTCACTTTATTCATTACCGGGTGCTGATGGAGCCGATTGCCAACAATGTTTTCTTTTTGGCGCCGGAAGCGCTTAGCCTCGGCGGCAATTATCGGTTGGTGACGCGGGATGATGCGGGGGCGGTTTTCGATAGCGACTTTGACCGTCCGGTGAGCACCTACGATGCGGAGTCTGACGTGGTTCAGCCCGCGGCAGCATCGTTGCGTGGGGCTGGACAGGAATATCCGCCCGCGGTGCTGCTGAACTATCTGCAACTGCCACGACTGGATCCGCGAATCGCGCCGCTGGCCGAGCAGATCACGGCTTCTGAAAGTAACAATTATGACAAAGCCGTGGCCATGGAACGCTATTTGAGGACGCACTTTGGATACACGTTGCAGCTGGGACGCTCGGCGCATCGCGATCCTTTGGCGTACTTCTTGTTCGAACGCAAGCAGGGGCACTGCGAATATTTCGCTTCTGCCATGGCGGTGATGCTGCGCACTTTGAAGATTTCTTCACGAGTTGTGAACGGATTCCGCACCGGCGAGTTCAATGACGTTACGTCGCAATACCTGGTGCGCGCTAGCAACGCGCATTCGTGGGTGGAAGCGTATTTCCCGGGATACGGTTGGGTGAGCTTTGACCCCACGCCAGCCGCACCGGCAGAAATAAGAACCGGTTGGAACCGCTGGGCGCTCTATGCCGATGCGATGGCGTCATTCTGGCGGGAGTGGGTGGTCAGCTATGACGTCAGCCATCAGTACATCTTGGGACATCGCGCAGCGCAAGGTGGCGCGGAATGGATTCGCCGAGCGCGGTGGTGGGGACGGCTGCAATACGACACATGGCTGGAAGCTGCGCGCCGGACGGGAAATGCAGTGTCCGATGCGCCGTGGCGCTGGGCTGGAATGGCTCTGGGAGTGGCCGCCCTGCTGGTTCTGGGCGCATATTCAGCGCGACTGTGGCGGGCGATTCGCAGACGTCGAGTGGCGGCACGGCCGGAGCGATCTCCGCGTGTCGCAGCGACGATCTGGTATGAACGCGTGTTACGCATGCTGGCGAAGCGTGGCTGGCAGAAGCTGCCGGCGCAGACTCCGTCGGAATTCGTGGCTGGGTTGAAAGATGACAGAGTACGTGGGCCGCTCGCACAATTTGCCGAGCACTATGAGCGGGCGCGCTTCGGCGATTCGGCGGTGGATGCGGCGAGGCTGCCGGAGGACTATGAGGAAGTTATTGAGGCTAGCAAGCGTTGATGTAGGCCGTTAGACCCTATCTGCTTGCGTTCGCACTCATGTATGCTGGCGGCGTTTGATCTGGCTGAAGACTCCTGATTGCTCTGGAGGTAGTTATGAAGACGCTACTTCTGTGCGTGGTGTTAGTGATTCTGGATTGCGGGCTCGCGATGGGGCAGCAGTACAACGTGTTGTACGACTTTCAGGGCGCGCCAGTTGGTGACGGCGCACTTCCTTTCGGCAATCTTGTTTTCGATAAACTCGGCAATCTCTATGGCACCACCGAAGTCGGTGGCGTCAACGGCGGTTGTTACGGCGGCGGCTGCGGCGTTGTTTTTGAGCTCTCGCCGAACTCGGACGGAAGTTGGAGCGAAACGGTCATTCATGTCTTTTGTGCAAGCGGGCCTCCTTGCGACGGAGCATCTCTCGGGTACGGTTTGGGCGGTTTGACTATTGACGCGGTAGGTAATTTGTATGGCATCGAGCCGTTCGGCGGCAACTATCCACCGGCCTGCACAGACACTTCAGGGTGCGGAGCTGCCTACGAACTGTCCCCGCCCTCGTCTAAGGGTGGAACCTGGACCTATACGACGCTTTACGACTTCTGCTCGGTCCTAGTGGATGGATCCTGTGAGGACGGGCTGATTCCTATAAGCACTCTGACATTCGACGCGTCGGGGAACCTGTATGGAACCACTTCTGGAGGTGGCAGCGAAAACGGAGGAACCGTCTTCGAGCTCTCGCCAGGAGTAGGAGGGTGGACTGAAACGGTCCTGTACAATTTCTGTTCCGGCGGATTGCCAGTTTGTCCAGATGGTGCAGAACCAGAAGCGGGTGTGATTTTCGATAAGTCAGGCAATATTTACGGGAGCACTTCTCGTGGCGGAAACTCAGACTCGTCGGGCACTGGCGGAACAATTTTCAAGCTTTCTCCGGGTGATGGCGGGTGGATAGAAAGCGTGGTGTACGCCTTTCAACCGCCGCCGAAGAACTCGGATTATAACGCGATAGGCCCATTGAGCATTGATCCAGCCGGCGATCTCTACGTAACGTTCAATCTAAACATCGACAGTTACCACTTGGAAAGATTCCAAGGAGGCGTCGCTGACTGGAATCACCGAGGGAGGGTTGAGAAGTTTCTTTTTGTAAAGAATGACGAGTATCCCGTTGACGGTGTCATAGCCGACACAAGCCGTCGTCTGTTATATGGCGTAACTGGTTATCCTGGCTTTGGCATTGGCAATATCTATCAGGTCGACGAGTCTAAGCAGGAAACTGTGCTTTACAATTTTTGTTCCCAGCCGTCGTGTACCGATGGTTATTTGCCAAATGGTGGATTATTGGAAGACAAGTCAGGAAATCTTTATGGCACAACATCGATTGGAGGTCAATTTAATGACGGCGTAGTATTTGAGCTGACGCCCTAACGAATCCTGAGGTCTAGCACGCTGCTGCTGCGTCCGCCTTCCCGTGACAGTCGTGTCCTAGTACGCTAGGACAATACCTGGTGACAAGAGTTCCCATTAGTTAGCCAACCCCGCGCCTACAAGCTGCTAAAATAGCTAGATTGATGCCGCCTCCGAACCCCACAGTAGAGACTGACAACGAAGCCGAAGTCGTTGGAATAGAAAAAGCGGCCCCTCGGCCGCCTAAAGTCGGCTTTGTCAGTCTGGGATGCCCAAAAAACCTGGTGGATAGCGAAGTCATGATGGGCATGCTGGCGCAGGCCGGAGCGCAGTTAATTGTGCGCGCCGAGGACGCGGACGTCATAGTGGTAAATACCTGCTCGTTCATTGAGAGTGCGCAGCAGGAATCGGTGAATGCGATTCTGGAAATGGCGCGGCACAAGAACGATGGCCGGGCGCGCAAGCTGATCGTTGCCGGTTGCCTGGTGGAGCGCTTTCGTGGCGACATTCGAAAGAACATTCCTGAAGTTGATGCGGTCGTCGGCACCGGGGAGTTGGAAAACATTCTCGCAGCCGCGGGGATCGCACCTCAGCCGGTTTCGAATTCTCCCTTCAAGATTCTGACTTCGCGCCCCGAAGGCGACGCGCGGGCCGCGCAGGGCCGGTTCTCACGCGAGTCATGGGACGGCGCGATTGCTGACCTGCCCAATTATCTATACGACGAAGCCACGCCCCGTGTGCTGGCTACGCCCAAGTACACCGCTTACGTGAAGATTGCCGAAGGCTGCGATCATCCGTGCAGCTTCTGCATTATTCCGCAGCTGCGAGGGAAGTTTCGCTCGCGGCGGTTTGAATCGGTGGTCGCGGAAGTTGAACGGCTGGCCCGTGGCGGAGTACGAGAGGTCACGCTGATCGGCCAGGACACCACCTGCTACGGAGAAGATTTCGGCCTGAAAGACGGTCTGGCGTTGCTGCTGGAGAAACTCGCCGGCATCGAAGAGTTGCGCTGGGTGCGGTTTCTGTATGCGTATCCCAACAAGATCACGGGCCGCTTGCTCGAGACCATTGCCAGTCACGACAAGATTTGCTCGTACATGGATGTGCCTCTGCAACATGCATCGGCAACGGTCTTAAAGCGCATGAAAAGGGGCGGTGGAGCCGATATTTTTCTGCGATCGATTGAGAAGATGCGCCGCGCGATTCCTGGCGTGACTTTGAGAACATCCTTCATTGTTGGGTTCCCTGGGGAAACTGAAAAAGAGTTTGAAGAGTTGTGCGAGTTTGTGCGCGAGGCAAAGTTCGACTGGATGGGAGCGTTCGGTTATTCGGATCAGGAAGGTGCAGGCGCTTTCGGGATCGAGGACAAGCTGCCGGGACGTGAGATTGAGCGGCGGCGGAAACATCTGATGCAGATTCAAAAACGCATCAGCAAGAAGAACAAGAAAGCTTTGGTTGGCAAGGAATTCGATTTGCTGCTCGGAGGCATGTCCGAGGAAAGCGATCTATTGCTCGAAGGCCGCACGGCGATGCACGCCCCGGAGATTGACGGAAAAGTATTTGTGAATGACATACGCGAAGGACTTGAACCCAAAGAAGGCGAATTCTACCGCTGCCAGATCACCGAGGCGCACGACTATGATCTGGTAGCGAAGATTGTGTAGCGTCTATGGCTCGCACGCTCAAGCTGAGTTGTCCTACCTGCAAGAAGCCAGTGACCAGTAAAGATCCAGACTTCCCTTTCTGCGGCGAGCGCTGCCGTCTGATTGATCTGGGTAAGTGGGCGAGTGGAAAGTATGTGATTTCATCGCCGGTGACGGATGCGGATGATGAGATCGATGCGGAGTCCGATGAGAAGCCGTGAGCGGTGGGTCGACGGCGAGGCCACGGTGTGACCGATCCGCTTCGCGTACGGGCACCGCGCTGGGACACGCTGGTGGCGACTTTTTTTGGCGTGGGGCTGCTTCGGCCTGGGCCGGGAACGTGGGGTTCGGCAGCGACCGTGGTCTTGTGGTGGCTGGTGAGCCGCGGGATCGCCCCGGGATGGCAGCCTTTAGCTGCGATAGTGCTGGCTACGCTGGCGGTGGTGGTGGGGATTCCAGCGTCAACTCAAGTCTGCCGCGCCACCGGGCTAAAAGATCCACAGTTCGTGGTGATTGACGAAGTCGCGGGCCAGCTTATTACGCTGATTGCGGCACCCGTCGCATGGAAATCCCTATTGCTGGGATTTATACTTTTCCGAGGCTTTGATATTGTAAAACCTCCCCCGGTGCGTCAACTTGAGCATCTTCCCGAAGGTTTTGGCATCGTAATAGATGATGTAGGCGCGGGGCTTTACGCGTTGGCAGTAATGCAAGTGGTGCTGCACTTCGGTCTTTTGCCGAGGTAGACGGCGCAGGGGATTTGGGCGTCCATGGGAATTTCTGATCGGTTGCTGGGAAAAAAGAGCGTAAACGGAAAGCCGCATATTCAGGCGGTGCAGCCGAGCGCTGCCCTGGCGGGCGGCGAAGTGCGGATCAGCGGGAGCGACCTGTCTCCGCATGATTTGCGGCGTCCGCGGGTACGATTCGGCGAAGTCGAAGGCGCGGTGGTTATCAGCTCCGACGATTTTGTGGTGGCGAAAGTGCCGCAGGGCGCATCCTCAGGGCCCATCGTGGTTTCCACCAACGGTCACTCCAGCAATTCCCATCAGATAAAAGTGGCAGTGACAATTGCCGAGGGACTGCATCCGGTGACCAATCCCGCGCTCGACGCCGAGGGCAACATCTACGTGAGTTTTTCTGGAAGCCGCGGGCAGAAAGTGAAAGTGGCGCTGTTCAAGATCGATACCAACTATAACGTCAAGCCCTTTGTGGCGGACTTGATGAACGCTACGTCGATTGCTTTCGACAAGTTCGGACAGATGTATGTTTCGTCGCGATACGACGGAACAGTGTACCGGATTGCGCCTAACGGGACGATGTCTTCTTACGCAGAGGGCATGGGAGTGGCGACCGGCATTGCCTTTGACCGCACGGGCAACCTCTATGTGGGAGACCGTAGCGGAACGATTTTCAAGATCGCCCCGGATCGGCAGACTTTTGTGTTTGCCACGCTTGAGCCCAGCGTTTCCGCTTATCACCTGGCGTTTAGTCCACGAGGTGATTTGTTCGTTACCGGTCCCACAACCTCGAGCTTCGACTGCGTGTACCGGATTGATGGACAAGGCAACGTTACTAATTTCTTCCGGGGACTGGGACGGCCGCAGGGGTTGGCTTTTGACATCGAAGGCAATCTGTACGTGGCAGCATCGCTCTCCGGCAAACGCGGGATCGTCAAGATTACCCCAGATGGTCAGGCGTCGATCGAGGTTGCGGGTGCCGGATTGGTAGGTCTCGCATTTGCTCCCGGCCGCTCGGTGGTGCTCACGACGACAGACGCGGCGCATCATTTGGCTTGGAACATTCAGGGATTGCCGTTGGTGGAGTAAAAAAGCAATCAGCAATCAGCCGTCAGCTCTCAGCCAACCCATTGCTCTCCGCCGAGTTTCTTCGCATTCGCTAGTCCGACCCGGTTTTCATTTACACTTTTGTGAGATGAATGCTGAGATCATCGCCATCGGCTCGGAGCTGTTGACACCTTACCGCCAGGACACGAACTCGCTTTACCTCACCGAAAAACTCAATCAGATGGGCGTGGAGGTGTGTTTCAAGACGATTGTGGGAGACACCCTGGAGAACCTAATGCAGGCGGCGACCGTGGCGTTCTCGAGAGCCGACCTGATTATCTTCATGGGTGGACTGGGGCCAACCGAAGACGACCTGACGCGAGAGGCTGTGGCAGCGGCGTTGGGATTGCCGCTGCGACGTGATCCGGAGATTGTGACCTGGCTCGAGGAACGCTTCGTAGCGCATGGCTGGAAAATGGCTGCCAATAATTTGAAGCAGGCGGACGTCATCGCCGGGGCGACCGTACTGCCCAACGCTAATGGCTCGGCTCCGGGACTGTGGATCAGCGGCAAGTTTGATGGACAGGCGAAGATCATGATGCTCTTGCCCGGCCCTCCGAATGAATTGAAGGCGCTGTTTGAGGAGCAATGTGTCGCGCGATTGCGGGCGAAGCTGCCGGAACAATTTATTGTCACGCGAGAACTGAAAATCACGGGCATGGGCGAGTCGCAATGCGATGCGCGAGTGGCGCCGATCTATAAGGCTTTCACTGACGTGCAGACGACTATTCTGGCCGGGGCCGGAGAGATCCAGTTGCACCTGAAGACCCGCGCGATCAAGCTCGATACGGCGCAGAAACGCGTGGACGAATTGGTGGAACTACTGGAAGAAGAGCTTGGCGATTTCGTATTCTCCGACAATGGCGACTCAATGGAGCAGATTGTCGGATACTACTTGCAAATGCGCAACGCCACCCTGGCAGTGGCGGAATCATGTACTGGCGGGCTGATCGGCGAACGGATCACTTCGGTGAGCGGAAGTTCACGCTACTTCCTTGGCGGCGCGATTGTGTACTCCGATGAGATGAAGACGGAGATGGCGGGAGTGCCGGCGAGGCTGATCGACAAAGAAGGCGCTGTAAGTTCGAAAGTAGCTACGGCATTGGCAGAAGGAATTCGCGCACGCTGCGGCTCGACGCTAGGTATTGGAGTCACGGGCGTTGCTGGGCCAAACGGTGGAACTGCGGACAAACCGGTGGGACTGGTGTTTCATGCTCTGGCGAGTGAGGGTGGGACGGAAGTGATAGAACGCAAGTTTCCCGGCGACCGCAAGCGCATTCGTTGGTTTGCCAGCCAGCAGGCGTTGGACATGGTCCGAAGGAAATTGAAATGAGAAGTTTTTTGGCAATCGGCATTTAGCACTTAGCATTTTGGTGACTCCGCTAAGTGCTGGATGCCGAGTGCCAAATGCGACTCTTCATTGCTCTCGACATTGACGATGACATACGCGCACGCATTCAGCGATTCGTGGAAGGCGTGTCAGGATTTGCTGAGGAGGCGCGGTGGGTGCGTCCGGAGTCGATGCACGTGACGTTAAAATTCATCGGCGAACAGCCGGCGGACGCGGTAGATGAGATCAAGCGCGTGATCTCGGCGGTGAAGGGAGAATCGTTCGAGATCTGCTTTCGCGATTTCGGATTCTTTCCTACTGCAAAATCGGCGCGGGTGTTTTGGGTGGGAATTGAAGCCGGACCGCAACTGGCCAGCCTGGCTACTGCGATTGATCGCGCAACGTCGTCGTTGGGAATTCCGACGGAAAATCATGTTTATAGCCCGCATTTGACACTGGCGCGTGGCGGGCGCTCGGGCGCGCCTGGGCGGCAGAAAGAAGATCGCGCGAATAGAGGCTTTCAGAAGCTGCGTGAGAAACTGACAGCGATGCCAACCCCCGAGTTTGGTACCATGACGGCCCGCGAGTTTTTTCTTTATCAGAGTCAGCTAATGCGCGGAGGCGCGCGGTACACAAAGATCGACCGGGTCGGACTGAGTTAAGGCCGCGTATGAAATCAGTGCTCATCACCGCCGCCATAAGTTATCTGCTAGGGTCCATTCCCTTCGGATACCTGTTGGTGCGCATCTTTCGCGGGCAGGATGTCCGCCAGATGGGCAGCGGTAACATTGGAGCTACCAACGTATCCCGCACTTCGCCGGTTCTAGGGCTACTGACACTCCTGCTCGACGGGCTAAAAGGACTGACGGCGGTGGTGATTACGCGCGCCTTGTTCCCCGGCCAGCCATTCCTTCTAGGCACGGCGGCTATCCTGGCCATTGTCGGCCACATGTTTCCGGTGTGGTTAAAATTTCGGGGTGGCAAAGGCGTGGCGACGGGGCTCGGAAGTTTTGCGCTACTGGTGCCCAAGATCGTCCTCGTTATGGTTGTCATCTTCATTGCCATCTTCCTGATTTTTCGCTATGTGTCGCTGGCTTCGATCCTCACAGTTGGGTTGTTTCCACTGCTCGTCTGGGTATTGAAACCTGATCAACGCTTGCCTCTGACAGGCTTTGCTGCCGTGTCTTCCCTGCTGATCATCGGCAAGCATCACGAGAATATTCGTCGCCTGGTCGCACACACCGAGCCCAGCTTCCAGTGGAGGAAGGGATGAGTGAAATCGCGATTATCGGTGCGGGAGCCTGGGGCACTGGACTTGCCATTGCTCTAGGACGCAAGGGAACGCACCGGGTGCGGCTGTGGGCACATGAGAAAGAAGTTCGCGATTCCATCAACCAGGATCACAGCAATGATCTTTTTCTACCAGGGCACAAACTTCCGGATTCGGTGACTGCTACCGGCCACTATCAGGAAGCGATGCGCGGGGCGGAGATTGTGGTGAGTGTAATGCCGTCGCATCACTGCCGGAGAGTGTTTGAAGAGATGTGGGTCTACCTGACTCCGGAGATGCTGATTGTCAGTGCAACCAAGGGTCTGGAAAATGGGACTCACCTACGCATGTCGGAGGTGATCACTCAGGTGATCAAGTCGGCGCAGGGATTGACTCCACGGGTTGGCGCACTCAGTGGACCATCGTTTGCGAAGGAGGTAGCGCGAGGAGATCCGACAGCCGTCGCTATCGCGTCACCGGACGACGATCTGGCGGAAATAATCCAGCGCGAGTTCAGCGATCCGCTGTTTCGGGTCTATACCAACACCGACGTGATTGGTGTGGAACTCGGAGGCGCATTGAAGAACACCATCGCGATAGCGGCCGGTGTTTGCGACGGGCTGGGACTGGGCCATAACTCGATTGCGGCGCTCATCACCCGTGGCCTGGCGGAAATGACACGCCTGGTTGTAGCTTGCGGCGGGCGTTCAGAAACCATGGCGGGACTGGCGGGACTGGGTGATCTGGTCCTGACTTGCACCGGGGGATTGTCGCGCAATCGCAGCGTCGGTGTGGAACTCGGCCGGGGCGGCAAATTACCTGACATCATCGCTGCCATGCATGGCATGGTGGCTGAAGGTGTTTTCACCACACACGCCGCGGTCGAGTTGGCGCGTGTCCATAAGGTGGAGATGCCAATTACCGCTCAAATGGACACTATTCTGCATCATGGGAAGTCGCCGCGAGAAGCTATTCACGAGCTGATGACAAGAAGTGGGAAGCGGGAAACCGCGTAGATTGCGGTGTTTGCGGTGGTTCTGAGTGGCTTTTTCATGCCAAATCGCCCGAAATACATGTTCTTCCAAGGTACTTTCGTAACGGTGGGCAGCGTAAGTTCCCAAGTAAACTTGTAGAAGAACCCCCAAGACTTTTGCCGTGCGCCCCGCACGGCGCGTAGGGTCACTTTGTCGCTAAAGCTGCCTACACCATCGCGCCTGCCCATTCTTTACGTCATTCTAGGTGTCCTTGTACTGGTCAGTGTGGTGCCGATGTATTTTTACTCGGCGCAGGTGGAATCGATTAATCGCGACCGGCTGATCACCAATGAACGGCTACTACAGAACGCGGTGACCCGTTCCTTGGCGGATGATATTTCGCAACATCAGGAATCGCTGCGCATGATGCTGGCGAATTTGTCGTCGGCGCTGCAGGTGGCGAGCGGCGGAGACTTTACGTCAGAGCACGTGGAAGCGCCCGAGTTGCGAGCGCTGCTGGAGAATTTCGTGTCGTCTTCTGACGATCTGGCTTATGCCACATTGTTGAACTCTGAGGGCAAAGGAATTTCGGCGGGCCGGATCGCCGCGGACGCATTCTTGCAACGAGAGTTGGAACGTGGCTACGCGGCTGCGCGCGAAGGCAGAATTTACAACGGCCAGGCACTGGCTGTGGGGAATGGAAAGTCGTCGCGCACGGTAGTGCTGGTCAGCGCGCCGGTCATGCTAGGTGGGCGTTTCGTGGGAATGATTGGGTCCGTGGTCGACCTGCAGTTCTTGATTCGACGTTTGCAGGAAGTCAGCCGTGGCGGCCTTATCCCATACGTGGTGGACAGCGAAGGACGGCTGGTCGCAGGTGCCGGCCCCGAATACGCCACCGGCCAGGACATGAGAGACCTTGAGATCGTACGCAGCTTCGTGGAACTCGGCAGCAAGGCCCAAATGGTGGCCGCGACCCGTGAGTTCAACATTACCCGCGGCAAAACCACGATTGCCATGTTGGGCACATGCAGCCCAGTGACCAACCTTGATTGGGCTGTCGTGGTGCAGAAACCGCGGGCGGAGGCCTACCGCGGCGTGTACGAAATGCAGCGCACAGGAAGAATTCTTGCAATCATGGCGATTGCCCTGAGCATCGCCATCAGCGTTTTTGCGGCGCGTCGCATCACCAGTCCATTGGAAGTGTTGACTCTTTCCAGTCGCGCGATTGCCCGCGGGGACTTCTCGCAACGGGTGAATCTGAACAGCCGTACGGAAATCGGCGAACTGGCACACACCTTCAACATAATGTCCCAGGAGTTGGAACATTTTGTGCACGACCTGAAGCGCGCGGCCACGGAGAACCGCGAGTTGTTCATGGGATCCATTCAGATGCTGGCAGGCGCAGTCGACGAAAAGGACCCTTACACCCGCGGCCATTCTGACCGCGTAACGCGCTACTCGGTGCTGATCGCACGGGAGATGGGGATTTATGAGGACTACATCGAGACGGTGCGAATCTCCGCTCAACTGCATGATGTGGGCAAGATCGGCATCGAAGACCGCATTCTGAAAAAGCCGGGAGCGCTTACGCCGGAAGAATTCGACATCATGAAGACACATACCACCAAGGGAGCAAACATCCTGCGGCCGGTGGCGCAATTGAAGGACATGATTCCCGGCATTGAACTGCACCACGAGTCGCTGGATGGACGTGGCTACCCTCACGGCATGAAGGGCGATGACATTCCCCTGCTGCCGCGAATTATCGCCGTAGCTGACACCTTTGATGCGCTGACCACCAATCGTCCCTACCAGCACGCGCACACTCCTGAGGAAGCGCTACGCATTATTCACTCGCTCTCCGGCAAACGCCTTGACCCGACGGCGGTGGCGGCTTTGACGGCGATTTACGAACGCGGCGAAATTCAGGTGCAACGTCCGGCGCCACTGGCGGCCGCGGCAACCGCCGCCGCCGCAATCATCGCGACGCCCGCAACGGCCCCGGAACCGGTTGCGCCCGAGCTTTCGCCTGATCCTGCAAGCGCGGTGCAAGCCAGCCGCGTGTGATTCTTCGTTAAGTTTCGCGCATTTCAAGTCTGATTCGAACCCTGCGGCTATAATTAGAGATTGCGCCGGTCACGGCCATCCAATCCATGATTCAGACCCTTTTTGGCAGCCTCGACGAACAGCAGAAACCCAGCTTCCTGGAACGAATGAAAGAGGCGGTAACGCGTACGCGCGAGAGCCTCAGCGAACGCATCGAAGAAGCGGTTTCCTTTAGTAAGGAAATTGATCGTCACACGCTGGATGAACTGGAAGCCACCCTGATCAGTGCCGATCTGGGGAGTACGACCACGCGTGAAGTGCTGGAAAAGCTGCGGGAAAAAGCCGACCGCAAGCAGATCAAGAATGTGGACGAGTTAAAGCGTCTGTTGAAGGAAGAGTTGTTAACCATTCTGAATGCGGCGAATACGCGGCCGGTGGAAAAAGTCGAAGGTACGCCAGAAGTGATCCTGGTGGTAGGGGTCAATGGCACGGGCAAGACTACGACCATCGGCAAGCTGGCGCAGGTTTTTCGTTCGCAGGGCAAGACGGTTCTCATGTGTGCGGCCGATACATTTCGTGCTGCTGCCATCGAGCAACTGGAAATCTGGGGTGAGCGTACGGGGACGGAAGTGATTCGGACCAAAGCCGGAGGCGATCCCGCGGCGGTGCTATATGACGCACTACAGGCGGCGACGGCTCGGCATACGGATTTTGTGATTGTGGACACCGCTGGACGGCTGCACAACAAGTCGAACTTGATGGCTGAGCTTGAGAAGATGCGGCGAACGGCGCAGCGGATTATCCCCGGAGCACCGCACGAGACGCTGCTGGTGATGGACGCGACCACGGGACAGAATGGCTTGCAGCAGGCCCGGCAGTTCACCGATTCGGCGGGCGTGACGGGGATTGTGCTGACCAAATTAGATGGGACGGCAAAAGGTGGAGTGGTGGTGGCGATCTGCCGTGAACTGGGCCTGCCGGTGCGCTATGTGGGCGTAGGTGAAAAGGCTGGGGATCTGTTGCCATTCAATTCCAAGGATTTTGTGGATTCGCTCTTCGCTTAATTCTTTTCACCACGGAGACACGGAGTCACGGAGAAAACCAAATCATCAATCCACGTGACCACTTCCCGTGAAATCGACGAGCAATTCCTCCGGCGCACGCTTGCACTGGCGCGTGAAGGTATTGGCCTCACTTCACCCAATCCGAATGTGGGAGCCGTATTAGTCGACGCCGACGGGACGGTCGTTGGCAGCGGCAGCCATACCTATGCAGGCATCAAACACGCCGAGATTCTGGCGATTGAGCAGGCCGGCCAACGGGCGAAGGGAGCGACGCTCTACATCAATCTGGAGCCTTGTTCGCACCAGGGACGAACGTCACCGTGCTCCGACGCTGTGATTGCCGCCGGCATTACGCGAGTCGTGGCGTGCATGTCCGACCCCAACCCGCTGGTAAGCGGACGCGGCTTTGAACGACTGCGGCAAGCTGGTGTCGCGGTAACTGTCGGCATTTTGGAAGAAGAAGCCAAGCAACTGAACGAAGCTTTTACCAGATACATCCGCAAACACGTTCCGCTGGTGACGCTGAAAGCGGCGATGACTTTGGATGGCAAGATTGCGCCTCCGCCGGGCGAATCACGCAACCCGACGGCCTTGGGCGCCGGCAGCAGCGGCAGTGGGTACATCACCAGCGAAGTAGCGCGGGCGCATGTCCAGGAACTTCGCCACCAGCACGATGCCATCTTAGTAGGCGTGGGTACGGTGATCGCTGACGATCCCCTGCTCACCGACCGCAGCGGGCGACCGCGACGCCGGCCGCTGTTGCGGGTAATTCTCGATTCACGTTTGCGTTTGCCGCTAGAGTCACGAGTAGTGAAGACTACGCAAGATGACCTGCTGGTGCTGTGTTCGTTTGCCGAAGAGAAGAAACGAAAGCAGCTTCAGGAGCGTGGAGTGTGGGTCGAGCAGATTCCGCAGCCGATGGTGGACGGGCATCCCAACTTGACTGCAGTGGTGAAACATCTGGGCGAGCGGGAGATAACAAGCCTGATGATCGAAGGCGGCTCGATGGTGAATTGGGCGGCCTTGTCGTCGGGAATTGTCGACAAGGTTTTCTTTTACTATGCTCCGAAGATTCTGGGTGGAACGGGAGCGGTGCCGTTTTCCGCCGGTGCGGGATTCGGGCATCTAGGCGAGGCGGCGCAGGTCAAGTCAATCCGGTTACATCGTTTCGGCGAGGATTTCGCGGTGGAGGGGTATTTGAAAGATCCGTATGGTGACTGAAGTATTCAGCATTCAGCTAAACCTTGACTGACTGAATGCTGAATGCTGAATGCTAGGATAGTCCCCATGTTCACTGGCATCATCGAAGAAGTCGGACGGGTGGTCCGAGTCGCCCAGGGTCGCGGAACGCACGGGCTCACGGTGTCGTGCGATCGGCTCGCGAAAGAACTCAGAAAGGGCGACAGCATTGCGGTGAACGGCGTTTGCCTGACCGCGGTTGAGATCAGGCCAGAGACGGTGGGTTTCGATCTGGCCGAGGAGACCTGGAGGCGGACTTCGTTTTCCCGCATCAAAGAAGGCGCTTTGGTCAATCTCGAGCTACCGATGCGGGCCGGCGGACGCTTCGGCGGACATATTGTCCAGGGCCACGTAGACGGCACCGGCAAGTTTCTAGGGCTAGAACAAATTGAGAATGCGGACGATTACTGGCTGCGTATCGAGATTCCTCCGGAGCTGACGCGCTACATCATTTCTAAAGGATCACTCTCCATTGAGGGCATCAGCCTAACGGTGGCCAAGATCGAGGGAACGCAGGTCACGGCAGCGATCATCCCGCACACCATCGCAGCGACTAATCTGAAATCACTTAGGCCCGGGGATGCGGTAAACCTCGAAGTCGACATGATCGCAAAATACGTCGAGAAGATGATGGGTGAAAGAGCAGGCAGCACGATTACCTTGGAAAGGTTGGTTAAAGAGGGTTTCTAAAGCCAATCCACCGCTAATCGCCGAATGGCTGGCGCGCAATCTAACTCCCACCCAACTGAAATTGCTCGAACTTGTGCAATGCGGCTTCCACCTGCTGCCGATGGGCTCGGGATGATCCTCGCCCAATCCAGTGCCAGCGCTGTACCAGAAGTTTTTGCCGCGACCGATCGGTTTTGAGGTCGAGGGCGGCAACCATCCGATCGCCGATTAGAACTGGGCAAACGAAATAGCCAAATACCCGCTTGTGCTTGGGAACGTAAGCTTCGAAGTGATACTCGTAATCGAAGAAGAGCCGGAGTCGCTTGCGCTGGATGATCAGCGGGTCGAAGGGGGACAGGATATGAACCTGTTCCTGCGTTGGATCGGGAATGGCATCGAGCGTATCCGGATGGACCCAGTGCAGCCAATGACCCGCTCCTTCTAGTTCGACAGGTATCAGCTCCTTTCGACGGAGTCGCGACTCCAGCAGACGCCTCATCGCTGGTTTGCGTGGAGCGTCCAGATGACAGATCGATTCCACACTCACGATTCCCTGCGATTGCAGCGCGCGATCAAGCAGGTAGTTCAAAGTTTCCCTCTCGGTGGCTGCTCGTGGCAGACGATCCCAACCGAAATGTCGACTCATGAGCTCATAAGTCTTTAGCATTCCAGCCCGCTGACTGATCGTCACCAAACCCTTGTAGAAGGCCAGCTCTAGAACGCGCTTGGAAGGTTTGCGACTGGCCCACGCGTAGTCTTTCTCCACCGGCTCGTCCTCAATGTCGCGGATGGTGAGCGCGCCGTGCCTGCGAATGCGCGCCACCACTCTGCGCAGGTCAGCATTTGAAACCGTCCCGAACCAGCCGTTGCGACGCTGCCAATCCTGGTGCGCCTGGCGCATATCGCGCACATAAAACCGCAGACTCTCTGTCGGTACGTACGATAGGGCGTGCGTCCAATACTCGAAAACCGTCTTGTCGATGCTCTGCGCCTGATGCAGATGCTCGCGCCGATACGTAGGGATGCGCGTGTAGAGGATGTGGTGATGGCTGCGCTCGATGACGTAGATGGTGTCAATCTGCAAGTAGCCCAGGTGCGCCACCGCCGCCGGCGTGGCCTTCGCGCCGGAGCCGAAAGGTTCGGTGGTGTCCAGGCGCTGGGCATGCAGCCAGATGCGGCGGGCCTGGGCGGAGGTGAGTTGGACGAGCGGATTCTTCAATGGGGTCTCTGGTGACTAAATCTAGACCCCGGTTTTTGGTCCCCGGTTTGTCACGCGGGTTCCAGGGTCAGTTCGTCCAGTGCAAGGAATTCCTGAATAATCGGCTCCTCGCATTTTTCCATTTCTGCGTAAGTTCCAAAGAATAGCGCTTTGGCCTCATGCAGGAAGACGATTCGATCCGCCAGTTTTTTCGCCAGGCGCATGTCATGGGTGACCACCACGCTGGTGAGATGCAATTGCGCCTTGAGCCTTTTGATCAAGTCCCCCAGCAATTGGGCCATGAGCGGATCGACCATGGTAGTCGGCTCGTCGAAGAGAACGCAGTCGGGCCGCGCCGCCAAAGCGCGCGCAATGGCCACGGATCGCTTCATGCCGGTTGAGAGATCGGAAGGCAGCAGGTCACGCATTTCCTTGACCCCCACCATGTCCAGTAAGCCGTCGACCACCTGAAAGATTTGCTGTTCGCTGAGTTCGCGGTGCTCGCGCAGGGGAAAAGCAACGTTTTCGCCGACGGTGAGTGAGTCGAAGAGGGCGCCGTTCTGGAACACCATGGTGACCTTCTTGCGAATTTCGTCCATTTGCGCGTCGGTGTAATCGGTTACGTCCTGATAGGCGACGATAAGCCGGCCGGAATCCGGCTTAAGGAATCCCATGATGTTATGGAGTGATACTGACTTGCCGACGCCGCTGCGCCCCAGGATGCAGACCGTCTCTCCGGGCATGACGCTGAAGCTGACCTTATCCAGGATGCGCTTGCTGCCGAAAGACTTCGAGACCTCTTTAAACTCGATATAGGGGCCGAGTTGTTGTTCGCTTTCACCCATGCTGAAATCGATGATAACCGAATGAGGCCTAGCGGGCTAGGTGACCGGACTGGATCTGCGTTGCTCTTCTTGCCACTCCTCCGGAGTATTCAAGTTTCGAAACATGGCGATGGAGAAGCCAGCGCGCGTGACCTCATCCTGCTCGACGATTCGGGTTTTGACGGTCCTGAACAGCGAATCGATCTTATTCTTCCCCGCCTGGAGCGACCGCTCCGCGGCTTGCGCGAATTCCCGTCGATAGACCGCGCACAGAGGCTGCGAGACTCCATCCGCGCGAGGCACGGTAACGATTGCGTCCGTATCTTGATCTTGTGCCACGCCGATCATGAACTGCAAGAATCGAGGTTCAATGAGTGGCAAATCGACGGCCAGCATCAGGTTCAAGTCTGTCCTAGTGCTCGAAAGCGCCGCGTGGATTCCAGCCAAGGGACCGCGATCGGGATACACGTCTGCGATCGCGGCGCCAAAGGGGGCGAACTTCTTTGGATCTCCCACAATGTGGACATGCGGGGTCACCGCAGCCAGTAATTTCAGAGCATGTGAAAGAAGTGTGCCATCCGCCCACGGGAGAAAGGCCTTGTCGCGGCCCATGCGAGTGCTCTTGCCGCCAGCCAGCACGAACGCAGTCAGATCGCTCATTGCCGATTCAAAACCCGAGACATCGTAGTCCGAGAGGTTGCGTAGGTCAAACGAGATTAAGCGTTTACAGTGAATCTGCTACCGCTTCGCACGGGTAGAAGGACATGGCGGGTAGTCTCGGACGCCGCCATTTTCTTACGAGCGCCGCAACAGCGAGGTTAGGATAGAGCAATCATTTCAAATGAGGCCCTAAGAACTTGGCGACGTCAGTAACGTAATCGTGCAGGGAAATCCAAATATCAGAAAGGGGTCTATCGCTCCATTCCAAATGTAGAGCAGCTTCCGGCACAACACTCATCCCTAGTTGATGAATGGACTTTGTGCTTTCACGATGCCAAAACTCCATATCGTGTTCAACACGTTCGTTCCGAAATCCCGCAACCTCTGTGTTGAGCCTGCGGGCCATTTCTTGCAGTTCCTGCGGTAGCTTTTTCATTATTTCCACGGATTCAACCAAGCTGGCGTGACTTTTAATTTTTTCACCCTTTGGAATGGAAGTCTCACACACCTTCTTGAAGAAAAAATTCAAAGTCAGAGCCACATTGGTCAGCAGTCGATTGGCACACCAAAAGTAGGACTCTGTATCCACAACCACCTGTTCCAGAAGAAGGTGGTGCGCATTCCATTCGGCAAAGGGTACTGTCACCGGCCCGCTTAAATACTTTTCACGAAATCCTTGGACGCTCTTTCGTTCCGCGTCGTAGCGTCGCCAGATGATGGCGAGAGACCCAAGCGCATGACTGCAAGCCTGTATTCGATCAAAAATCGGCTTGTGTTTGGAAAACGCTTCCTTCCCTAGCCAGCAATAAATCCAGTACTCGGTAACGATGTGTTGCGGCCCTTTTTCCTTAACCCATTCGACCCTTCCGCCTGCTTTCTGTACCACGGCTTGTTCTGGAGGTATGTACATCTCTCAAGTATATGGCCGCCTTCGCGTCCTAAGTGCTACACTTCCGCGCATGAACCGCCTCTTGTTCTGCGCCGCTTTTCTTGTTTTTCTCTACGTGCCCCTCAGCCGTGCGGAAACTGTGGAGGAAATGCTCTCAGCGTGCCGCCCAATCGCCGAAGCTCCGGTTTCTGAAGGCCAAGTCAAACTTCCTTCGACACAAGAAGCTGGTGTTTGTTGGGGAGCCTTTGGAATGGTCCAGCGGATGACGGTTCTGATAAGCAGGGAAACCAAGTTGCGCCTCTTCGGTGCCTGTACTCCCGCAACCAGCACCCGGACTCAATTGATAGCGATTTTCGTCAATTACGCAAAACGCAACCCACAACGATACTCTGAGGAGTTCGCGGACGTTGTGTTTGATGCTCTTGCAGAGGCGTTCCCTTGTCCAGACGGCAGCCCCCCAAAGAAGTAAAAGAAGGCCAAAGGAGTTCCCATGCACTGCTTCCTCGCCAACCTGCCGAACTGGATTCAATCCCTCGCAGCCGTCGGCCTAGTCTTTCTCACTTTTTGGACGCTGAAGGTTTTGCGCGGATACGCGACGGACACTGCGACCATAGCGAAGAGCGGCATTGAACAGATTGAGAAGATGGACAGGCCATTTGTGGCGCTACTCCAAAAACCAGCGGAGCACTTGTTACACGGCGGGGGTTGGGCCATCGAGAATCTTGGCAAGGGGGCAGCAATCAATATTCGGCACACGGTGCTCACGGGCGAAGCGGGATTGTGGGTGGAAACCGTCAGTCCGCTTGCTGTGGGTGCATTCAGTTGGCTGCCTGCCTTCAACATCGAAGTGATGCGGAATTTCGTTTTCACCATCGAATGCGATTCGCTGACCGGCAAGAGGTATAGGACGGTGATTGACTGGCCTGACGGCGCTATGCGAACCCACTTTGAACCAATGGAACCCTGATTTCAGAGAAAAAGCTGCTCTCTTCCGGGCGTGGCGGCATCCAATTCAGACTCCCAAAAAAGAGAAATACTGGCACCTAAGCGAAAAATGCTCAAGCGAAAGAACCAACGCTAGTTCAATAACTTATGTTCATTAGGGCAAGCTCGCAGAACACGCTGCACGGAAGTAACCTACCCAAAATCAGCGGGCCGTAAGATGATGAGTTTTCCGGCGTCCATCCGGAAAGACGAACATGGCTCAGAAGTTACTGGATGTTCTCATGTTAGGGCGTTGCTCCCATGAATTCTCCTGGCCGCGGCGGAGGAATGACGGGGATTTCTATCAGGTTTGCCTGGTGTGTGCCGCGGAGTATAAGTACGACTGGAAGACGATGCGGCGCACCGAACGCGTGGAGCGCACCGCGCCAGAAGACTCTGCCGAGTCTACCCACACCCGCCGCCGCAGTTCCCACGTTCGCAAACCCACATGGGTGCCGCGCGCGCGCCGGCTCAAGCTGGATGCACCCGTCCGCTACCGGGTAAAGAACCTGGGAAGCTGGCATGAAGGCATTATTCAGAACCTGAGTCAGTCCGGTGTACTGCTGCAAGGTCCGCAGCGCTTCCCTGATAACACGCTGGTAGAGATGGTGTTCGAGATGCCGGAAGAAATCTCCGGCCAGAAAAACAGCACCGTCCTATGCCAGGGGCGAATCATCCGCACCAAAGAAGTGAAAGAGAAAGAGACGCAAGAGACAAAGGACAACGCGGAGAACACTTGCCTGGCGGCCAGCATCCTCGACTACAGATTCGTTCATCCCCGTAGCGCGCCTACTGAAGGAAAATCTTCCGAGTCACACGAATAAAATCATTAACAGCACTCATGCGTGATGGGCCGACAAGATTACTTGATCGGGCGATGGGGTGCTTGAGCCTCGAGCGTCCGCAACCGTTCCATGGATTGCTTCGCCGCTTCGGAATCAGGGTGAGTCTGCAGCACCGCTTCATATTGCGCAACCGCATCCGGAAGGCGTCCGGGAAGTTTCGCCAGGGCATCTCCCAAATTCAGTTGAGTATCGGGATCGTCGGGTTGAATGTGCAGCGCCGCCTGATATTCGGCAATCGCGTCCGTAAGCCGGCCTGGCGCTTGTGCCAGAGCGGAGGCCAGTAGTGCATGAGTCTGAGCGTCGTTCGGTTGCAGGCGCGTCGCGGTTTGGAATTCGGCGATCGCCTCCGCAAGCCGATCGGGCATTTGCATCAAGGCAATTCCCAGGTTGCTATGAGCCGGCGCGTAGTCGGGTTGCAGCCGCAATGCGGTTTGGTATTCGGTGATCGCGTCGGGAAGCCGGCCCGGCATTTGCGAGAAAGCGTTGCCCAGGTTCATGTGCGCCTTCGCATAATCAGATTGCAAGCGTAACGCAGCCTGGAACTCGGCGGCCGCATCGTTCAGTCGCCCCGGCGTTTGCGCCAGGGCCATTCCCAGGTTGTTGTGGGCCAGCACGAAGCCGGGCTGAGTCTGCAATGCAGCCTGGAATTCCGCAGTGGCATCCGCCAATCGTCCCGGCACTTGCATCAGCAGACCGCCCAAACTGTCGTGAGCAAGGGCATAGTCAGGGTTCAGCCTGATCGCGGCCTGATATTCTTCTATCGCCTCAGGCCGGCGGCCCGGGTCTTGCGCCAGGACACCCGCCAGATTATTATGAGTCAACCAGCTATCCGGATTACGATCCAGAGTCGCCCGGTAGAGAGTTTCGCTATCGCTGTATAAGCTGCTCTGTTGCCACGTCAATACGCACAGAACCGCAAGCAACAAGACCCCAATCGCATTGCTGGCTTTGCCTACGATCCGCGGAATGCCTCGCATGATCAGGTACACCCCAGGAACGATGATCCCCAGGCTGGCCAAGTATTGAAAGTGGTCGGCCACGTAAGAAAACTTGAAGGGATAAACGTGCAAGAACCCAAGCACTGGGAACAGGGTTCCTCCGAAGATGAGAAAGCCGGCCAACGGGCCGCGCCGGGCGAGCCCATCCGGACGCCGGGCGAGGATCAACAATCCAGCCGCCAACGCCACGACGCCTAGCGGATAGAGATACTGCCACCGGACAGTGGGATCCGGCTGCCAATGTGGGTAGGAGAATATTAGATCCGAGGGCCACACCATCTTGCCCGCATAGAAGCAAACGATGCGACCCGCCAGCAGGATGTGTTGGACCAATGTCAACTGATAAGTCGCACCTTCAGCGCCGATGAACGTTCGCTCCACCCAAGCTGTGAACAGGCCGGCGGTTGCGCCCAGCCCGAACCATGGCAGTAGCGGCCACACGTCACGCCGCCAGTCGATGCGCCCCCGCTGCCACCAAAAGACCACCAGCAGTGCCGCGGGAAGCGTGGCCGTTACCGTCTTACTGAGCAGGGCCAACAGGAACAGTCCGAGCGCCCACAGATAGTGCGATCTTCGTCGACTGCGATCAAAATGCAGGTACATCAGAGCCGCCGCGAAATAGAACACTCCGGAAAGCGTGCTCTTCTGCTCCGAAATCCATGCCACCGCTTCCACGAACACGGGGTGCAGAGCAAAAATGCAACCCGCCAGCCAGGCGCCAGGCAGCTTGAGACGCCGGACGATCAGCACGACTAAACAGGCGGACAGGGCATGCTGGATGAGGTTGGCCAGATGGTAGCCCAGCACGGCGTCTCCCCATAAACGATGCTCGATCCAGAAAGCGCTGTGCAGCAGCGGATAGTACTGCTGAGTGGCGCCCATCTGGAACCAGATTCGCCACAGGCCATGAAGGGATTGAAGCGCGGGGGCAGTGACGTGAGCGTCGTCGTCCCAAATGAAGCCGCCGCGGAGCGCAGGCCAGTAAGCCAGGAAGGCCGCAAGAAAGATAGCTGCGAAAGTTGCTAAGTCTTGAAGAATCGCTCCCTGCGACACTGGCTGCGGGGTGGTTCGATCTCGATTCCGACTCGATCCCGAGTGACGCTTGGGGGTTCTCGTAGCAATTTGTGAAGGCGTTGGCCTTCCTGTCTGGCCCAACGGGAATCTCCTAGGGGTGTGGAAAACCTCCGTAATTATAACCTTGTCTCACCCGGCGGATACCCGAATGCACCCAGCCTTAGAGCTCCCGGGATCAGTGCTTTGACCTATCTAAGCTCTGAGTGCTATCAAGCCGGCTTAAGCCCAACCCTTTGGTTCAGTTGACCTTCTGTACACCGCCTTTCGTACCCTGCTTCCTGGCGTGGAAATCCCCGTATAATCAAGCAAAACCAGCGGAAATCTGCGTTCTAGACAAAGGAAACCTTGGATCCGGCGTTGGCATTGGCGATGTTTGCTTTGGGGCTGGCTTTTGGCAGCTTCCTGAATGTGTGTATCTATCGTCTGCCCCGGGGAAGGTCAGTGGTCACTCCAGGCTCGGCTTGCCCGCAATGCAAAGATCCCATTCGGTTTTATGACAATGTTCCGATCCTTAGCTGGCTGGTTTTGAGAGGCCGCTGCCGGAATTGCCGGAACTGGATCTCGCCACGCTATCTGGTGGTCGAGTTGCTCACTGGGCTGCTCTTTCTTGCCTGCTATCAGCATTTTGGGCACGCGCTGGCTACCGTAAAGTACTGCACTTTAGGGTTTCTGTTGCTGGGGTTGATTTTCACCGATGCCGAAACCCAGCTTCTGCCGGACAAGCTAACACTGACCGGGCTGATTCTGGGATTGCTGTTTAGCCTGACAGTTCCAGTGAACGACCTGGTTTCACAACTGCTGCCGGGAATGATTTCCTTGCCGGCTTTCAGCACCTCATGGCGATGGCTGTCGCTGCTGGATGCGGTGACGGGAGCGGTGGTTGGAGCGTCGTTCATTTACGGGGCAGGAGCCATCTATCTGCGGGCACGCGGAGTGGAAGGCATGGGCTTCGGCGATGTGAAGTTGATGGCGATGGTGGGGGCATTTCTCGGAGTGCGACTGACCATCTTTACCATCTTTGCGGGATCGATTGCGGGATCGTTGTTCGGATTGTGGACGCTGACGGCAGTCTGGTTTAAGCGCACCCACCGGCGGATGACACGGAACCATGAATCGGGCAGTGAGGCGCGGCGGCGGGCCTGGGGATCGGCCAACATCGCCATGCGACGCTTTCCCATGCCGTTCGGAGTTTTCCTGGGCGGCGTAGCCATGATCGCACTCTTTTTCGGCAACCAGTTTATGCGCTGGTATTGGAGGTTGCTATGAGAGTGTTGAGCAATCCCATGGTGTTGAGGATGGCTTACGCTGTGTTCGCCTCAGGTTTCGTGTGCCTGCTGGGAGTCGCACTGGGACGCCGCTTGCGCCGCATGTTTACGGAAACCGGGTCGCTCGGGGATGCGCGACCGGAGCCGGAACAGTTCCCGATGCACGCCTACAATGCGGTGATCCAGCAACTGAAGCAGCAGAAGCACGAGTTGGCAACCGCTCAACAAGCGGAACGGCGGCGAGCCAAGACATCAGAAAATATCAGCGCGGCAGTGCTTTCGCGGCTTCCCAGCGGAGTCATGTTTTTCGCCGCGAACGGCTTGGTGCGCCAGGCGAATACGGCGGCCCGGCAGATTCTGGGATTCGCATCGCTGGCGGGAATGAGCGCCGGAGAGATTTTTCGCGACGCAACTCTGGCTCCGGCGGAGGGCTTGCCATCTACGCTCACAGAAGCGATTCAGGCCGCCTTGCACGGCGAGGTACTGGCCCGAGGGTTGCAAGCTTACTACCTCACGCCCGCGGGTGAACACCGCATCCTCGATATCACCATGACTCCAGTGTTTGCGGCGGCAGGCGACACGTTAGGAGCGGCTTGCCTGATTAACGACAAAACCGAAATGGCGGAGATTCAGCAAGCACAGGAACTGCGCGGAGAAGTGTCCGCCGAGATGGCGCTGGCCTTGCGCACCTCGGTCGCGACCATTTCAGGATACGCGCGGCAACTGGCGACCAGGCGTGACCCCGAGCAGACGCAGCGCCTGGCGGAAGACATCATTTTGGAAGCGGCGCAATTGGACCACACCATTGGCGGATTTCTGGCAGGTCCGAGATCCACGAGCAATGCTGCAAGAGCTTAGTTTTTGATTAACGCCGATTCTTCTTTGCAGAAGCCGGAAGACGGCAATAAGGATGGAGCAACTATGAAACGTGCATTCTTTGTTGTGCTGGCTGGAATTCTAATGACGGGACGGATGACGTCAGTCGCGAGCGCCCAGGTCGCAAGCGCTACTCAGGAGCCCTCGCTGGGCAGCTATGCCCGTGCGGTAAAGAAGGACAAGAAGCCGCAACCGACGCCTGCCAAGAAGTGGGATAACGATAACCTTCCTATGAACGACAAGATCAGCGTGGTGGGCAATGGTGCTACCGCTTCTGTCGATGAATCCGCCGCGCCGCTGAGCGCATCGCCAACTGCGGCCAGTCCGACCGACAAAATGGCAGTGCAGCCCGGCCAGTCGCAGGAACAACGGCAAGTGGTCTACGACCAGTGGCAGCAAAAAATAAACAATCAGCAATCCGAGGTTGACCTGTTGCAGCGCGAACTGGACGTGGATCAGAAGGAGTATCGTATACGCGCGGCCGCATTTTACGCCGACGCCGGTGACCGCCTGCGCAATCAGGCAACATGGGACAAGGAAGACACAGACTACAAGCAGAAGATTGCAGATAAGCAGAAAGCTCTGGATGAGGCTAAACAAAAAGTGACGGACTTGCAGGAAGACGCCCGTAAGTCGGGTGTTCCGTCGTCGTCACGCGAGGTCGCCCAGCCTGACGCTCAGCAGTAAACGCTGTTTCCCTTAAAGCCTCCGGCGCGAGCCGGA
Organism: Terriglobales bacterium; assembly: GCA_035484735.1. GTDB lineage: Bacteria > Acidobacteriota > Terriglobia > Terriglobales > Acidobacteriaceae > JABCZH01. The sequence goes on from DATHOQ010000045.1 coordinate 68,490, forward strand.
GGCTTTTTCCATGGGTGCGCTCAACCCAACCCACGTTGGCTCTGACTGAGCCCACCGCGGAAGCGATCAGAAGGCGAAACGAATACCGACTGTCGGAGCAAGGTTGTTGTTGCTGAAATAGGGGACGCCCGGCTTATGGGGAATGGCTATGGCCAAACCACCGTCCACCCAGGAATACGCAATCCCGGCAAAGCCGTCGAAACGTTTGGTGAAGTGATGGTCCGCATAGAAGGACCCCTCGTTTAGATTGCCCGCGCAGGAACTACGGAAACCGGCTGAGGGCGAGCAAGCCGGAGGAAGACGAAAGTCGTTCTGCCGCTGTTGATACCAGGACAAAGTGAAGTCGGTTTTGCTGCGGTAGGTGTACTTCGCGCCCGTCCACCAGATCTGCAACAACTTTTGAGTATCAAGATTGTTGTCTTCGACCCCGCTCAAGATATAACCGCCCTGGTCCGAGGCGCCAACGCCCAACGGGTTGTGCGGGTTATTCTGCCAGATGTATTCGTAGCCGGCAAAAAACTTGAACGGTTCCCACACATACTTGGCGGCGATCATAGCGGCGCGGTTGTCGGTCACGATGCCATAGACGGTGTTGTTCGTGTCGATCAGATTGACCCCGCCGGTGATAGGGTTTGCATTGATGCTGTTGGTGGTCGACTGGTAGGGCGCCGTCGGACTCTGAGCCCCCAGCAAGGGGTTCAATACGCTGATCGCCTGGTTGTACTGTTGAAAGACGAAGTCGGCGGAGAACTTGCCGTACTCCCCGCCGAGATCGAATCCGTAGGCGTTGTTGTGCGCCTCTTCCGGAGTACAGGTGGTGGCAGTCCAGGCTGCGGAGGCCGAGTAGCAGCCGGCAGAGCCATTGGTGAATTTATACATCGCGCCGAAATGGACCGGGCCATAGGTGAGGCGATACTTCAGTGCGTCGTCCCAACGGGTGTCCTCGGTGTCGCCGCCGCCGGCCATGGTGCCGTTATACCCGATGTACGAAAAGGCATAGCCGCCGCCGGCCGGATCGTAAAGGAGCATCGCATCGGTGCCGAGGGCTCGCTGACGGCCGAAGGTCAGCGTGCCGAAATGTGCGGACGATATACCGCCATAGTATTCGTCATTGAAGGGTTGGCCCGCGCGAGCGCCGTCGATGGCGTACGAATAGCTCTTCCTGGGAAGGCCGTTGTTCACGGTCTGCGTGGCCGACGCGTTGGCGAGCAGGCCGGAATTCGGGTTGATGCCAGTTGAAGCATTGAACACAACCGACCAGCCAGGCCGAAACTCTTCCTTGCCCCGGATCCCCACACCCGTCTGCTGCAGGTTGTTCGGTGCGACGAGGAATCGATGTTGATAGCCGTTTCGGTTCACCAGAGATTCCCCTTCATAGTTATAGCCGTTTACGGGCAAACCGTGGCTGACCCAGCCGACGCCGATGTCATACGCACCGTACAGCGTGATGCCGTGCCAGGTCAGCGTGCAATCGGTGGTGGCGAACTCGTGGCCGCTCGCGCAGACGTCGGGAGTGGTCCGCTGCATCGTAATGTCGACCGTGGCGTCCTGGCCAACCGCCAAACTGATTCCCGTGCGCGTTTCATCGGCGAACCCTTGTTTTGCCGCCCGAATGTCGATGCGCCCCGGAGGCAGGCCGGTCGCCTGATAGTGCCCTCCGCCGTCGGTTGTGATCGTCCGCGTTTCGCCTGCGTCGGCGTTCTTGATTGTCACTGCGACACCGCGAACAGCTGCGCCGGTTTGGTCCGTCACCACGCCGGAAAGGCTCGCTCCCCTATCTGAGCGAGAGCTTGCGGTTGTCGAGGAGTCTCCGGTTTGGGCGTCGGGAGTAACCAGGGCTGCATCGCTGTCATGGGCAAAGCTCAATGTTGATAGAGAGAAAGTCACGGTTGCTAGGAATAAAGCAGTCTTGCGCATTTCGCCTCCAGAATTATGAGAACCGGAAGTGTACATAAGAGACGGTTATACTGTCAAAATATGTGCGTTTAAATGCTATTACAACAGCTCTACGCGGCAGAATGAAGCATGTTGACCGTTTCCTGCGATGGCTGTAGGATTTCGATCAAATGGGAAGGAATGTAAAATCCGGACGGAAGGCTGGAGAGTTACTGAAGCTTCGCGACGCGGCTTTGCAGCTCGGGATCAGCTTTCCTACCATCAAACAGTGGATCTACAAGAAGAAGATTCGCAGCATTCGGACTGCGGGAGGGCATCATCGCATTCCCCAGAGCGAACTGGACCGACTGCTTTTCAGAACGCGGGGCAGAAACGAAGAGGAACGCAGGCAGATCATCCGCCGGGTCAGCGGACGGAATCAACTGGTGGGGAGAATCGATGCAGTCCGGATTAGCGGCTTGATGGCGGAAATAAAGATTTCGATTGGTGGCCAACAGATCACGTCGATTATCACGGCAACCTCCGCGCGTGAAATGCAGCTCAAGCCAGGGCAGACTGCGGCAGCCCTCATCAAGGCGACCGAAGTAATGATCCTGCGGGTCTGACAGCGGAAAAACAAATCAGTTCCCTGCCAGGCTATTTCCCCAAATACTTTCCAACTACAGCTGCGCAGGCTTCGACAAATTCCTGTTCCGGTTTTGTAAAGGTACCGGCAAAATAACTCTCGACATCGAGCTCTGCCGCGAGCTTGTTCTTCACGAAGATGGGGACCACGATTTCACACTTCACCATGGACGATCCCGAAAGATACCGCGGATCGGTGGATACATCGTGCACAACCACGATCTGCCCGCTGCTGGCCGCGGCGCCACAGAGTCCCGTGCTGAGGGGAATGCGGGAGTTGGGAGTGAAGCTACCGACAAAGGGTCCGACTAGCAGGAAGCCGGGGTCTGTCGGGTCAAGGAGATAAAAACCTACCCAGTTATAGCGCGTCATCTTTTCGTGCAGACGCTGGGCCATATACTCCATCATCGACTGGACCGTGGGAGCGGCCAGAGCAAAGTCCTGGAATTCCCGCAGAAGTTCTTCATGCACAAGCATCGTGTGTCGGCCCTCGCGCTTTAAGGGGCTTTATCGGCAGTCAAGGCTGGCTTCCGGCCCCACACCAGTTTACCGGGAGAATGGGGCTTCCCAGAAGTAAGTACGGCGATTCTGGGGTGTGCAGCCTATCTTGTCCGCCTAGAGCCTTTCTTTTTTCCCACCGCCGGCGCCGGGCAGTCCGGGCCGCTTCTCTTTGTTGACGCATCGATGGGTGATACGTTGTGAGGCGAACTGATTCGCATGAGAAGATGGTCAGGTATATGTTGCAAAGATTTTTATCCGTTGCCGACGCAGAACGGGCATTACGCGTCTTTGGGAAGCTCGCTTGGCACGACATCGGAAACTGGGCGCTAACTGGTGGCCTCGCAGTCGAGATTCATCTTCTACGCCTCGGACGCCAGCCGTCGATCCGTATTCTGAATGACCTGGACTTCATCGCAGGTTCATTCGATTGCATTCCCGAAACTCTGGCTGCTGAATTCGTATTCCGGCACATTCATTCGCTGGATCCACTGGGCAACACAATGTTGCAGTTCGTCGACGCCGATGACGCTATGCGTATAGATGTTTTTCGGGCATATGGCGCGACAATGAGTAGAGCGTTCCACTTGGATCTTCCGTCCGGTGCGATCCGCGTCATCTCTCTCGAAGATCTAGTGGCGAGAACAGCGAGGCTGATACTTGACCTTGCTGAAGGTGTCCCCGTTCCGTCCAAGCATGCGAGTGATTTCCTGCGCTTGACAGAACTGGTGGACCCATCGCAAGTTGAAATAGCTTGGCAGGATCATCGGAAGCCGAAACACCCTGCAAGCTTTGCCGAGAGCAACCGCTTGCTCCAACATCTCATCCTGACCCGCGCGCAACTGCTTATCACGCCCCACTACTCGCACGACACAAAGGAACTGTGTCCCCGTTGTGAGCCTACTGCTGCCTTTCGCTTGGCCGACCCGAACCTGATCGTCGCCTTGTTGGGATATTGCTAGCCGACTTTCCAAACTTCCCCATCTCAGTAGAACAAGGCAACTACCCAGTACACGCCGCTGGGATAGGTTTTCGTGCGTGCTGAACAGACTGCCACCGAGACCTCGTGGATGTCCGGACGTCCTGGCAAATTGGATGCAGGCAAAACCGCTGGGTCCGTCTGAGTATAGGTAATGACATTGTATTTGTGGCTTAGATTGGTAGTGGTACCGGTTTGCAGGCTGTCCGCCTGGGCCATGCCACATGCCACGTCGTGCAACCAGTCAAGCTTGACGTGCTGCAAGGGCTGAAGCCTGGATTTCGCGCGGTTAATGTCGATAGTTTTAGCAACCAGATCCTCCGCAGCTTCCGTCGAATAATCACGTCCTGCGTGCGCGAAGTCCTCTACTACCCATAGCTGCCCTTTGTCCCACACCGCTGCAAAACCGGCGTAGTTGAAATGCCCATCCAGAATATTTGCGCGGTGCGGAGGCGAATGCATCAGGTGCAGGTGTGCGCTTTCTACTGTCACATCCATCGCAACGTTCTCGCCCTCGGCGTCCATGCGCAGGCTGCTGGCGGAAGTCAGCCGCGCAGGCAATGACGCTTCGTTTCTCAGTTGGTGCGAGAGTTCATGGGCCGTGGCCATGGCCAGTGCATGCGCCTGGGCTGCGTGGGCGAGGCCAGCGTCCCATTGGAGAGGCTGAAGTTGAGCCGCTGCGCGTTCCTGATTCACCAGTTCCAATAACTGCTTTTCTGGGCTGGCAGCTACGGACTGCGCTGGGAATAGACAAGCCAGCGCGAGCACCATAGCGACCATCACCAGGTTTTTCAGCGGCATACCCAACTCTACCTGTTTTGGACGGTCGCACGTATGCAGAAGATGCCTTAGGGTTTACAGCCTGCAGCCGCTGCCCTCGCACGACCGCAACTTTTCTATGGCTTTGCGGTTTATACTGTCAGGCACTTCAGAATGAGTTGCCTGAAGGTCTTTCAGATCCGGTTTGATCGGGTATCTGAAAAAGGGGGTAGGAAAATGCGCTACTTGCGATATCTCACTTTACTCAGTGTTCTTATGTTGCCGTCAGCTTTTGCCCATGCCGGGGTTGCGGTAGGGGTCGGAGTAGGGGTTGGCCCAGGATACGTCGGAGTCGCGCCTGCCTGTGCATACGGCTACTATGGTTACTATCCTTACGCTTGCGCGCCGTACGGATACTACGGTCCCAGCTGGTTCGCGGGCGGTGTATTCATCGGAGCCGGCCCCTGGTATCACGGCTTCTACGGACGCGGTTGGTATGGTCGCGGCTGGTACGGCGGCGGATGGTACGGTCGCGCCGGATACGGCTATCGTGGTGGTTACGGCTATCGCGGTGGCTACGGCGGCGGTTATGCTTACCGCGGCGGGGTTGCCCGCGCTTCGATGGGTGGTGGCGGTTTCCGAGGCGGCGTTGGCGGAGGCGGGTTCCACGGCGGCGGTGGACGTCGGTAAATTGATCCATTCGCTCCGCAAGAAACGAAACGGCTGGCAGACTCTGCCAGCCGTTTTTATTGCAGCCGAGAATGAATTGACTCACTGCTCTAGCTCATTGCTCGCAGCCTCAGAATTTGTTTCATGTGATGTTGTGCGTGTACCAGGTGAAACTTTCGCCATTGGCGGGCGGTGAGTGGCCCGAGCACGGGATGATCGAGGATGCGAGTTGAGCGGCCGAAGCGGGTTTCGCATAGGGTGATGAGATCGTCCATGGCGGCAAGTTTTTCTTCGGTCGCCTTCACCACTTCTTCGGCCGGCATGCCGCATGGGATCGTGCGCTCTGGGGCTTTCCGACCTTCGGGAAAATAGCCGAGGCTGGTCACAATCAGAATTGCTACTCGCTCCTTGAAGGTTACAGCACGGGCGAGTGGACGGCCTTCTTTTAGGCAGCGCTCGAATCCTTTCACGCTTCCCGCGTAGGTAAGGTATAGATGTTCCAGAATCTGTGCAGTGCACCACTTGCCCGCGGGATGGCGCATGAGATCCGCTGTGTCCATGCCATGCGTCGCGGAAGTGATGGCGCCGTGTAGCCTATTCAAGTACGAGTCCATGGCGAATCCGATGCTCCCATCTAGTAGAATGACAAGCAACGTACGCGGTCGCAAATTTTATGTTGGCGGGAAAGGTGCTATGAAGAGGTATCTCATCGCAGTGGCGGCGCTATTGCTAATGGCGGGTTGTTCTTCGGAGCCGGCCACTCCGGCAGAAAAACCGCAGCCCAAGCCCACCGAGTTTGACACTGGCCGCGTGGCTTTCCAGAGGCTCTATGTCGCCGCTCATGGCTGGGCGCGCGATGCCCAGGGCTACCGGCTGGAATCACAGCTCACGACGGACTCCAAAGGCAAAGATGGCAAGTCTGATGTGTGGCGGGGTTCGTTCGCGTCCGCTGCATCGCGAGGCGTGAAATCCTACATCTGGTCAGGCACGGATTCTCAAGACGCACCCTCCCGTGGGGTTTCTTCGGGCGCGGAGGACAACTACAGTCCTACCAACTCGTCCACTCAGATCTTCGATATTGGCTTCTTTAAAGTAGATTCCGATAAAGCCTTGGAGACCGCCCAGAAACACGGTGGCGATAAAGTACTGGAAAAAAATCCTGATACCCCGGTTATGTACGTGTTGGATTGGAGCCGAGCCACCAACGAACTCATCTGGCACGTGATCTACGGAGCGAGCCGCGACGATGCCAAGCTGCGGGTGGCAGTCAACGCCACTTCTGGGGACTTCATCCGGGTAGAAAAATAGCTATTTCGGTGTGGTCTTCGCAGAGGTTTGTTTTTCCGCGGAGCCCAGCTTTTCCAATGCCTTCCTTGCGTCTTTCGCCAACGGTCCTTGCGGCAGAATCCTCAGATATTCCTTGAAGTGAGTGATGGCTTCGTCGGGCTGGTCCAGCTTCTCATAACACAGCGCCATGTGGTAGTTGGCGAGCGCGTCGTTTTCCTTAAAGGCCAGCGCGTCTTGATAGCGGGCCAGCGCGGCCTTGTAATTTTTGCGTTTGTAGTAATAGTCACCCACTTCGTTATCTTTCGAAGCCCGGTAGGGATTGAAGGGGTGGAGTTCGTTCACGTCAGAGGACTCCTCACCCGGCTGTGAGGGAAATCCGCTCTTGGGGTGGCTTTTATCGTCATCCTTGGGCGGGCTGAGATCGATACGGGTGTCACGGCTTGAACTTTCTCCAGGCGGGGTCTTGGGTTCCTCAGTGTCAGAACGCGGAGGGGCGTCATTGGTGGGAGGAGCTTGCTGAGCAAAAGCCCATCCCGAGAGGCAAAGGAACGTCAGCACGATCAGACTCCGCATAAGAAGATTTTAGCGCGTTGTGAGCCTGAACCAAAACATCTACCACCCGATGGCACCGAGGATCACAGACAAACTAAAAACCCAGGCCATTCCATTTGGGGGAGGGACTGGAATGGCCTGGTTTGGCGAAGTCCTCCGTGGAGGAGGACTAAACCCTACTTAAATTTATTGTCCGGGCGGCGTGGCCTTACTGGTGGTAGCGTCTGCCGGAGCCGCACCTTCGCCGGTGTTGGTCATCAATCGCACGTCAACTCGGCGGTTCTTCGCTCTGCCTTCGCGGGTCGCATTCGAGTCTACGGGCTTATCTTTGCCCAAGCCAATCAGGTAAATCTTGTAGGCAGGAACGTTATGTTGCGATGCCAGATATTGAATGACGGCATCGGCGCGGCGCTGGCTAAGAGCGTAATTGTATTCGGCGTCACCGGTAGAATCGGTAGCTCCTTCCACGGTGATGATGTAACCCTTGGTATTGGGGACGTTGACGGCAAGCTGATCAAGCGCGTCGGTGGCATCTTTGGTCAGGCTGTCCTTGTCGAAGCCGAATTGTACCGAGGCCTGGTTAACCATGCGGTAGTTGTCCAAATTGGCGACAGTGTTCTGCAGTGTGTCGACGCGGTTCGAAGCGCTGCTGGCCAGCGTCTGGGCCTGATCGGCCTGCTGTCCGGCGGCCTGTGCCTTGCGGTTCACTTCGTCGGTCTGAGCCTGCACCTGCTGAATTCCGGCTTGTGACCGCGAATCGACGTCTTTAATGTCGCGCGAGTTCTTGGCGGTCATGTCGTCGAGTTCGTTGGTCTTGTTGATGAGCGGCGTGGTTTCCTGCCGCACATAGTTCTTGCTGGCGCACCCTACAAAGGCGAGCAAACTTAGCGCCAGCAGAGCGGTTAGTGAAGTTCGATTCATCTTGGAAGCTCCTTTTGACCCGGCCAGTACCTGGCTAAACTTCTACTTAAGCACGAGCACTGCCAACCTGTTGGTATACAGCCGTGCCCGTTAACATATTGATGCTAAGGACGATATTCTGCGTTGGCTGACCTGGATTGCTTCCCTCAGAGTAGTACAAAGCGGTGTGGATTGGGGAAATTTTATACGGTCGAACCGGGCGCAAGCCGATGGCAAGAGACGGCCCCATTGATCGAATAAAATGGATTTGATCCTTCCACATGGACCTCAGTTCCAAAATCCGCAGCCTGCCTACCTCTGCTGGCGTGTATCTCTACAAGAATGCCGAAGGTAAGGTCATCTACATCGGCAAGGCCAAGAACTTGCGGAGCCGCGTGGCTTCGTACTTTCACGACGGGCGCAGCGCCGACGCCAAGACTGGAACGCTGGTGCGCGAAGCGGTCGATGTTGACTACATCGTGGTCGCCAACAACAAAGAGGCTCTGGCGCTCGAAAACCACCTCATTAAACAGAAGCAGCCGCGCTTCAACATTCTGTTGCGTGATGACAAGACTTATCCGTATGTGCAGTTAACGCTGGGGGAGCGATTTCCTCGGGTTTATGTGACGCGGCGTCTGCGAAAAGATGGCAGCAGCTATTACGGGCCGTACTTTCCAGCGAACCTGGCATATCGCATCGTGGATTTGATACATCGCCATTTTCTAGTGCCTTCATGCAAAGTTGATTTGACACATTTTCATCCCCGGCCCTGCCTGCAGTACTACATCAAGCGCTGTCTGGGGCCGTGCGTGGAGGACCTGACGACTCCCGAAACTTATTTGGAGGCAGTGCGGGACGTGAAGCTGTTCTTAGAGGGGCGGGCGACAGACCTATCGCGATCGCTGCGGGAACGCATGGCAGAGGCAGCGGAGGCAGAAGAATATGAGCGAGCCGCGAAGTATCGGGATTTGATTTCTACGGTGGAGCAACTGCAGGAGAAGCAACGGATTGCAGCCGTGGAAGGCGATGATGCGGATGTTTTCGGTTATCACTACGAAAACGACATGCTGGCAGTGAATCTGTTTCACGTGCGCGGCGGGAAGGTGCTAGATCGCAGAGAGTTTTTCTGGGAGGACTTGCCAGAGTTGGAGACACCCAAACCGACGGACGGAGGTGCAACTCGCTACGTCTCAGCAGCAGAGGTTACAGGCGACGGCGTTGCCAGCAACGTTTCCACAGAGGCGGGGTTCCATCCCGGTGAATTCTTTTCGGCACTCCTCACTCAGCTTTACATCGGGCAGCCGTACGTGCCGCGCAATATTTATGTTCCGGTGGATTTTGAGGATCGTGAAGCGCTGGAGGATCTGCTGTCCGAACAGCTGGCAGCTGGGGGTGGGCGCGCTACGCGGGTTCACATCGAAGTCCCGCAGCGGGGCGACAAGCGCGCGCTCATCGATCTGGCGGGCAACAACGCGAAGCAATCGTACGATCAGCGGTTTCGCGTCATGAAGCCGAACCAGAAACAGATTCAAGAGGCCTTGCAGGATGCGCTCGGCTTGCCCGAGCTGCCAAAGCGCATCGAGTGTTTCGACATTTCGCATATTCAGGGTGCAGAGACAGTGGCCTCGATGGTGGTCTGGGAAGACGGGCGGATGAAGAAGGGCGACTATCGCAAGTTCATCATTCGCAGCGTGGAGGGTGTGGATGATTTCGCGTCCATGCGAGAAGTTGTGACGCGCCGCTACCAGCGTTTGCAAGAAGAGAAGAAGACTTTCCCCAGTCTGGTGTTGATCGACGGAGGACTGGGGCAATTGCACGCGGCGGCTGAAGCACTGGCATCGCTCGAGATCATCAACCAGCCGCTGGCCGCAATTGCCAAGCGGGAAGAAATAATCTACGTCTTTGGCCAGGAAAACGAGCCGGTGGTGCTGGATCATCACTCGCCGGTCCTACACCTGGTACAACTCATACGCGACGAAGCCCATCGTTTCGCGGTCACGTTTCATCGTAAGCGACGGCAGATGCGCGACCGGTCGACCGAGTTGATGGAGATTCCTGGTGTTGGGGCCCGTACGACTCGCCGTCTATTGGAACATTTCGGCAGCATACAGGCTGTGAAACAAGCCGACGCGGCGGCGCTATCAGCGGTGGTCACACGAGCGCAGGCCGAGGAGATCCTCAGTCACTTTCATAAGTAAGCAGTGCTCCCGAACAGAAAGCGATCCTTTGGCAGCCTCGACTCGGTAACTACGTGGCTGAAAGCGCGTCGGACGATGTCTTCGTTGGCGCCGCCCAAGACGAAGCTTGCATGCGACATATAGGCGAAGCAATGAACTCCGCTAGCTCGAAGTTCTTCTAGCTTATTCTTTAGAGCAGCAGGTTCCTTTGCCCGGGCAAGGCTTTGGTCGAAGACCATGGTGAGTGCTTTGGGGCGTTGTGCAACTATACGGATCAGCTCACGTCCGAAGAGATATTTCTCCGTCTTCTTAGGCCCGAGGGCCTGCATTCTTAGCCCTGTGTCCGGGTCCAAGAACAGATTCCCCACCCCCGAGACGCATGAAAGATAAACCTCACGGTTCGTGTCTGGCCCCAGCACCTCGTTGCAGATCATCTCGGCACCCAGGAAGCGCTCGAATGCTTCCATTTGGTGACTTGTCGCTGACTCAGTTAGCATCGGGTGCACGGACCAGTCTCCGAATGGCCCGAGCCAGCGAATCAGCGATTGTTTAACTATGTCGTATGAGTCTCCGAAGTATCGCATGTGCATCTGTCAACCTCCACGGCCTCGCCACGGCAATCTTATCCCGGACGTACGCAATCGCGAACCCGAACTGACCTCACTTCCCTGCTACACTAGCGATCACTCCCATGACTCGAACACTCCAGATTTTGTCGATTCTTAGCGGCGCGCTGCTGTCGCCGCTCGTGTCTGGGCAGAACACGAGCAGTCTTAGTCTCGCCACACCTCAAGAAACACATCTGCGCAACGTGCGGCAACTTACATTCGGCGGACAGAACGCCGAGGCGTACTTTTCTTCTGACGGCAAACAGCTCATCTTTCAGTCTTCGCACGGCGATGTGAAATGCGATCAGATCTTTACCATGAACATCGACGGCTCGGAGATGCGTATGGTGTCGACCGGCAAGGGCCGCACCACATGCAGCTATTTCTATCCCGACGGCAAGAAGATTCTGTACGCATCTACGCATCTTGCCTCCGCCGAATGCCCGCCACGCCCCGACTTTTCGAAGGGATATGTTTGGGCAGTTTATGCCGGCTACGACATTTTCACGGCGAACCCCGATGGATCCGATCTCAAGCGACTCACGAACACCCCGGGATACGACGCTGAAGCTACGATCTCCGAAGATGGGAAGAAGATTGTTTTCACTTCCATGCGCAACGGCGATCTCGACGTCTACTCAATGGATGCCAACGGCAAGCATGTAAAGCAACTCACGCATGAACTGGGTTATGACGGCGGCCCGGTCTTTTCGCCCGACCGCAAGTGGATCGTTTACCGAGCCAATCACCCGAGTTCAGAGAAAGAGATTACCGAATACAAAGAGCTACTGAAGCAGAATCAGATTCGCCCGACATTTCTTGAGCTGTGGATCATGAAAGCAGACGGCAGCGGAAAACGTCAGATCACCAACCTGGGCGCCGCTAGTTTCGGTCCGGCGTTCTTCCCTGGTGGCCGACGGATCATTTTCTCCTCGAATCAAGGATCTACCGGGGGCATGGGCAATTTCGAGCTCTATGCCATCAACGCAGACGGGACAAATCTGGAACGCATTACCTACAGTGACGGATTCGACGGATTCCCCATGTTCAGCCTCGATGGCAAGAAGCTGGTGTGGGCGTCCAATCGCAATGCCAAGGCACCACACGAAACTAATATCTTCATTGCCGACTGGGTTCCGTAGAGTTCCCCGCTCTGTGGAAGTCTGCGCCGCCAGTGAAGTATTGAAATGGCAGTCTAGGGCTGAATGTTCTGCGTCAAGCAGGCCTTAACGTTCTCTGGAAGATTGGAATTCTGGAGGATTTCTCTCACTAGATCGTTGGGAAGTGACTTCGCAAACTCGATAGCATGCTCCAGCGTTGTGTGCTCATTTCGAAGTAAGGCAATCCGGATTTCGCGCCGCAGCGACCACTTAGAGTGAAAGCAAACTGTTTGCACCAAACCCGAAGAAGCCTCGTGCTGCAGAAGGACCTTAATCACAAGGGGTTCAGTAAGCCTTGGATTCTCCAATGCTGTAATGATGATGCGCGGGTCAGTATCTGCTAGAAGTGCGCTCGCGACTCGTCCCGAAGCTCGACGAGCAAGAGAAAGTTTTTCTCCCGCCGAGATAGTTTCCAGCCGATGAATGAGCGCTTCTTCCGCCGCCATTTTGAGGTCGCCCGCCACAACCGGGGTTAGTGCCATCTGCATGAGATCAAACGTGAACAACTTCCGTAGCAGCGTCAGAGAGACGCAACGAGGGGTTTTCAGGTGCCTGATAATCGCCAGCTTTACCTTGCGGCTTTTAGTGGCGGCATTGTTTTTGCTGAGTTTTTCGATTAAGTCTGGCGGTAGATCGGCTCGTTGCAATAGAGCCAGGGCCGAATCTTCATTATTCGGGGACTGGCTTGGGGCCACGAGAACAGGATCGACAGGGGCTAGGGCAGTGTCGTCCTGGGGCGCGGGTGCAACCGGCGAAGCATTCATGGTCTTGGAGTCTTCCGTCATAGACGCCCTGGCGGAGAAACTGGCTAGGCTTTGGCCCCGATGGCCGCTCTGCGTGCTAGTTCCAGTGCCCCTCTTACCGGGTCAACCAAATTGACATTGACCATGGCATTGGGACATTCCAACCGCAACCTATTGTAGAAAACCTGACGGATCAGCGCCGAGTTACGGAAGACACCTCCCGACATGGCTACGGGTGCATGATCAGTGTCCGCGAACAAGCGGGAGATCACGATTCTTGCCAGAGTCGCCAACTCTACTCCCGCCTGCGCCAAAATATCGTGGGCGCTGGGATCGCCGGCATCAGCGGCGGCGAGCGCTGCAGGAAACAAGCCGGCAAAATCGGGTGGCGGAGAAGCGTTCGACACCACGATCATTTGCTCACGCGTGATCACGCCCCATGTCTTCATGATGTTTTCCAGCAACCCACCGCTCTTGCCTTCATCGCAAACGCGCATAGCGGCCGAGACCGCGGAGCGGCCGATCCAGTGCCCCGAACCCTCGTCAGAAATTGCGAATCCCCAACCGCCAGCGCGCACCGTCTGGCCGGCCGCGTTGCGTCCATAAGCGATAGAGCCAGTACCGGCAATAACGACTACACCCAGGCCGCCGTCCGATGCCGCCTCCATAGCGATGACCATGTCTCCCACCACTTCAATTTCTCCGGAAACCAATTCGGAGAGAATGCGGCGGATGATTTCCGTGATCTCAGGCCGCGCGCCTCCGGCTACCCCGATGCAGGTTCGCTTGATTTGCTTCGGAGTAACCTTGGCCGCGGCGCAGGCTTGGTGAATAGCGGAGGCAATGGATTTTCTGGCTTGGGCCTCACCCACGCGAAGAACATTGCTTCCCTCACCACTGCCGCTGCCTAGCAGCGAAGTTTCGTCGCCGATTGCGCACGAGGTCTGGCTGCCGCCACCGTCAATTCCCAGGAAAATACTCATCAGCGTAGTTCTATCACGTCGAATTATCCCGCGGCGATGCACGTTAGTACCTCGGCAGGTTGCGTTTCTCTCAGCTTACGATTTAGATACCTGCGCGCAATCGAGCGAGACGGGGTTGGCAATAGCCCGTTAGGCTGGAAACGCACGGCATCTCTATGGGTCTCGACAAGCTGGGCCTCGATCGGTTGGATCTCGCGATCATTGGGCTTTATCTCGCCGGCATCACCTTGTTCGGACTGCGATTTCGCAAGCGACAGCGAACCTTGCGTGACTATTTCCTGGCGGACCGGAACATTCCCTGGTGGGCCATTGCGTTGTCCATTGTGGCGGCGGAGACCAGCACCCTCACCATCATCAGCATTCCGGGCCTGGCCTACGATACCAACCTGGCATTTTTGCAGGTGGTTCTGGGGTATCTCGCAGGACGGCTGATCATCAGTTTTGTTCTGTTGCCGCATTACTTCCGCGGCGATCTTTACACCGCTTACGAATTGATAGAACGCCGCTTCGGGCGGAAGCTGCGATCTCTGACGGCAGGACTGTTCTTGATAACGCGCGCAGCGGCGGAGGGTGTACGTGTTTATGCGGTTTCCATTGTGGTGGCGATTGCCATTGGCACTGGTGAAGTTGCGTCGATCGCGATTATCACAGCCCTTACCTTGATCTACACCTTTGAAGGCGGCCTGGCGGCAGTAATCTGGACCGATGTGGTGCAGACAATAATTTACGTGAGCGGCACTCTGGTGGGTCTGTTCACAATCATTCATTTGGTTCCCGGAGGCTGGCCAGCAATTCACAGTGTGGCTGAATCCGCGGGAAAGTTGCGGGTGTTCGATTTCACGCCAGATTTCTGGCGGCCGTATTCGTTCTGGGCGGGATTGATCGGTGGGGCTTTCCTGACCACCGCAAGCCACGGCACCGACCAACTGATTGTGCAGCGCCTCTTGGCAGCACGCAACCAGAAACAGTCCGTGGCTGCGCTGCTGTCGAGCGGAGTCGCGGTGTTGGTTCAATTTGCTTTGTTCCTGATGGTTGGAGTAATGCTCTTCGTCTATTACCGTGTGCCCTCCGCGAGCTTTGGTAAACCGGACAGAATTTTCCCGACCTTCATTGTCAGCCGGATGCCGCATGGCATTTCTGGTTTGTTAATCGCGGCCATTTTGGCGGCTGCAATGTCGAACCTCAGTGCAGCGCTGAATGCTTTGGCGTCAACTTCCGTGATCGATTTTTACCTCCAACAAAGACCGCAGGCGGACGAACGACGGCGAATGATGCTCTCGCGATTCGTAACCGTGTTTTGGGCATTGGTGCTGTTCGGGCTGGCGGTATTGTCGTTGCACCGAGTGGGACGAGTGGTGGAGGTGGGTTTGCAGATTGCGTCAATCGCCTATGGGGCTCTGCTTGGTGTATTTCTGCTTGGCGTACTTACACGGCGCGCCAATAAGAGCGGTGCGATGGCAGGCATGCTGTGCGGCTTCGTAACGGAACTGTATCTGGTGAGAACACGGGTTCCGTGGACGTGGTATGTAATGATCGGAACGGCGGTGACGTTTGGCGTGGGATACGTCGTGAGCTGGATTCAAGTCGAGAAGCATCCTGCAAAAAGCACGTAACGCTGAGCACGCATAGAATCTGTCGTCGCGTATACTTCAACTCCAACATGGCAAGTCAAGCCGCACCCCGTCCCGGTCTGCTCCGCGATCTTGGCCTTAGCCAAGCTTGCGCGGTGGTGGTGGGAACCATTATTGGCAGCGGGATATTTCTTGTTCCGGCCGAGATGATGCAAGCCGTCGGCTCGGCGAAGCTGGTATATCTCGCGTGGCTGGTAGGTGGCGTGCTTTCGTTTTTCGGGGCGCTCACGTACGCCGAACTGGGAGCCATGAAGCCGCAGGCCGGCGGCGAGTACGTGTACGTTCGTGACGCTTATGGGCCGCTGCCGGGCTTTCTCTACGCCTGGACCTGGTTTCTAATCGCCAAACCAGCTTCGATTGCCACAGTCACGACTGGGATTGTCCGCATCCTGGAGACATTTTCCGTCTTTGCGTTTTTCTCTAATCATTGCCTGACATGGCCGTTTGCGGTGACCTACGGACAGCTTTTTGCCATTGCCGCCACGGTTCTTATTTCCTTTCTCAATTACACCGGCATTAAGAAGGCAGGCGAGTTCCAACTCGTCTTCACACTGCTTAAGGTCGCCATCATCGTTGGGATTGTGTTCGTGGGCTTTAGCTACTCGTCGGGCAGCTGGAACCATTTTGCAGCAGCGTATTCCGGGGCCAGAGGCGGCATTGCAGGTTTCATGGCCGCGTTGGTGGCGGCGCTCTGGGCGTATGACGGCTGGAATGATCTAAATATGGTTTCGGAGGAGATTCGCCAGCCGGAACGTAACATTCCGCTTGCGCTGATCGTGGGAGTGGCCACAGTTGGAGCGCTCTACATGCTGGTGAATGCGGCAGTGCAGTTTGTTCTGCCGGCTGAGGCGATCGCTGCTTCGCCGCGTCCGGCTTCGGACGCCATCGGTTTGATCTGGGGACCGGTAGGGGCTGGTGTGGTTGCGGCCGCCATGGCCATTTCCATGCTGGTGACGCTCAACGGAACCATCATGAGCGGCGCCCGAGTGCCGTTTGCCATGGCCCGCGACCGTTATTTCTTCTCGGCGCTGGCGCAGGTGCATCCACGATTTCATACGCCAACCGTCGCCATCGTGGTACAAGCCGGACTGTCAATTGCGCTCTTGCTTCTGGGAGGAAGTTTCCGGCAGTTCTTCTCACTGGCGATTTTCGCGGAATGGTTGTTTTATATGATCGCCGGAAGTACGGTGTTTGTTTTTCGCCGCCGCGAGCCGAACGCCCCCCGCCCCTATCGCGTCTGGGGATATCCAGTGGTTCCAATGCTGTTCGTGCTGGCCTCGGCTCTGCTGCTTTATTACACCTTCACTGACAACCTGCGGAATTCTGCTCTGGGCTGCATAGTAATTTTAGCGGGGATCCCCGTCTTCTATGCTTTTGCGCGGCGTCGAGCGAAGTGACGTGATCGCGGCAGTCTACGGGGTGCAATGAAAGATCCGCGCTGGCAGGATGTTCCAAGGTTGAAAGCCCTGGCGCACAGATCCGAAGTGCGATTGCAGATATGGCAGCACAGTGCGAGTGAACTGATAGATGAGCAGGGCCCCTCGCGAATTGAGTGCTCGTCTGGACTCCTCCAGTATCTCTTGCCGAACGTTCTCGGGCATGTTGGTGTAAGGGAGCCCGGAGACAATGCAATCAGCCGGTCCCAGACCAAGGTCTTCGAGGACCTCCCGAACCTTGCACGCGGAAGCATGAACTACCTGCAATCGGGGATCTGACGTTTGATCTCGCAGGAAACTAACGAACTCACGATTCAGTTCGATGGCCACCAGCCTAGCGTCAGGGCGCATTCGCTTTAAGATTTCCTGGGTCATGGTACCGACGCCTGGCCCGAATTCCACGATCAGCCGGGCGGTTTCCCAATCGACCCGTGAGAGAACGTCGTCGACCAGGAAGTGAGAGCTAGGAATCATCGACCCCAGCATGGCGGGAAATCTGAGAAAATTGCGCGCGAATAGAAACAACCGCGCCCAAACCAGTGTTCCCGACCTGCTAGACTGCCAGGCCCCTGTCTGCGGAATGCCCTGCTCTGAAGTCGCCACGGCCTCTCCTGGAAATGCCCCAACTGTATGAAGCTTCAATTATTAAGGGCATGGGTAAAAAGCAGAAGGGTACTTTCGTCACAAATGGTTTCGGTACTTACCCTGCAGGCACCTTGCGCTTGCGGCTAAAGCCAACGAAAATCACAGAATTAAGTTGTTTTGTGCAATTCGTTCGATCCATGAGGATTACCAACCTGCGCCCCTGGCTCTTCACCGCGTTGAAACTGCTGTGGGGAATCTACCTCCTTCTCACCTCGATCTATTGCCTGCTCGCGTTTCTTCCCTACACGTATTTTGCGCTTATCAAGGCGCCCCCTTATGACTGGATGCCCTGGTTTGCTCATCATCAAGCAGCGCTTTACTTCTTCGCATTAACTGGGGTGGCAATCGCGGAATGGCAAGGGGAAAAAGGGCCAAAGTTCGCAATGATCTTCGGTGGATTGACTGTGGCTGGTTGTGGCCTTGCCGCGCGACCGTTTCTACCCACACTACAGGACAGTTCGCCTGCCTATGCCTGGAGCCTGATTGCGCTGGTTCCCTTGGTCCTGTTAGCGGCGGCGGATGTCGGTCGGTATTGGCCAGCGGCGGTGGACGACAATGCCGAGTACGAGAATCGAGGCATGCTTAGCTATACGCGTGGCGTGCTGATCGCGGTTTCGGTCGCGATCCTTTATGCGATTGGCGTCGAAGCGCACCACTATTCTGACCAGAAATCATTCGACTTCCGGCAAAGCTTTAGTTTTGGCAAGATCGAGATCCTAGCTTGGAGCCTAATCTCCCACCTTCTGGTTGCGGTTGTTTTGGTGTCAGCTCTGAATTTGATTTCTATCGCCAGCACCCGCATGCGCCGTCCAAGAAGTTTTCGTTTGATGGCGATCGGGATTTTGGCGGCTGCAGCTTTGTGGTTCGTATTGGCCCGTTTTCTGAATGGAGCGCTCAGCTTCCAGGGCTGGGCCGCCCAGCTTTACGCCGCCACAATGGCCGCAACCGTGACGCTACTGGTCGCCTCCCTCATTATGCCGATTCGCGGCGCGCCGCTGGAACGCCTCGCATCGGACTCCGGAAGAAGCCATCGTGCTGTTGTGCTCGTCATTGCGTTACTGGCTCTGTCGTCGCTTGCCGTGGCATTGCCGACGCTCATTGGCGGAGGCGACTGGAATGGTGTGCTGCAGCACTCCTTCACCCTATTCTTCTGGATCACCTTCAGCGCATGTGTCTTCAGCTTGTGGCCGCGCCGGAAAACCTATGCTGCCACCACCATCCTCGGCGTGCTGCTGCTGTCCGGATTCGCCTACAAAGCCCTGCAAGAGACTGCCATTTTCTGGGCTAAGCCTCTGGGTTCCACGGACGACGAAGTTTCTCTATCGATGGAAACTTACGCCGCTCAGGACTTCAGCTTTCAGTTTGCGCATCACGTGCTGGGGAATGCCCGCTACCAGACTTGCGGGAACCTATGCCGAATCCTGCGCGAATACACCAACATTCGCGATGCCGAGGCGATAACAGACGTCAAGCTGGTTAACCCGCTAGTCCCCACGGCAGGAGACAAGCCGAACATTTTCATCTTCGTGATTGACTCGGTTCGTCCTGACTATATTGGCGCCTACAACCAGCGCGTCGATTTCACACCTAATCTCGATGCGTTCGCGCACGACAACATCGCGGTGCACAATGTCTACACCCAGTACGCAGGAACAACGCTTTCCGAGCCGGCGATCTGGTCAGGCACCATGCTTCTGCACGCCCATTACATGCAGCCTTTTTCTCGGGTAAACGGCCTGGAGAAACTGGCTCGCGCCGATGGCTACCAGATTGTGTTGAGCTTCGATACCGTGCTGAGCCAGATTCTCTCCCCTGATGATGACCTCATCAAGCTCGACACGGACAAACCTCTCTGGAACCGGGTTGAAGTCTGCTCCACCATCCAGCAAACCGAAGTTGCTCTGGACACTCGCGTGGACAAGAAACGGCCAGTGCTGTTTTACACCCAAGCGATGAACGTGCATCAGTTCGCGGTTAATAATCTGCCGGGAATGAATTCGGAGAATTGGCGGATCCGCCCAGGTTTCAACAACCGCATCGCATACGAATTGCATCAGGTGGATGACTGTCTGGGCGGATTCTTCGCGTATCTCAAGGCTCGCGGCCTTTACGACAACAGCATCATCGTTGTCACCTCAGACCATGGGGACGCGACCGGCGAACTCGGGCGATTCAGTCACTCAACTTCAATTTATCCGGAAATTATGCGGGTTCCGCTCCTCATGCACTTACCGTCCGCGCTTCGGCGCTCGGTGATATTCGATGAGACCCACCTTTCAGCACTGACAGACATCACGCCTTCGCTCTATTACTTGCTGGGCCATCGACCGATTATTGCGAATCCTTTGTTTGGGCATCCGTTGTTCGTAGAGACGCAAGCGGAATTGGAACACTACCAGCGCAATCAACTCTTTCTAGCCTCGGATGAACGTGCAGTGTACGGGCTGCTTACCGACAACGGCAGATTCTTGTACACCACCTACGATTCTCCGGCACAGAGCTTCCTGTTCGATCTTGAACACGACCCCAACGCTCAGCACAACTTGCTCACCGACTCCCTGCAGAAGGCTTATGGACAGCAGGTGATCGAGAACCTTCAAATGGTGGGCGACTTCTACGGCTATCGGCCAGGCATGAGTTCGCTGCTCGCATCTTCGCACTGACGGAAGGCGGCGCCGTTGCTGACGGCTACTACGGACACTTACGCACGCTTCTTCTTACCGGGTAGACCGACGGGATTCTCATGAGTGCGCTCGCGAAAAGTGCCGCCGAGGCCGGTAGCCAGGGAAACACTCGATTCCCCGAATTTATCCCGAAGGTGATCAGCGGCCGACAATGCCTGCTGCCAGCGCTTGCGGCGGCCATCTTCAAGCAAGTTGCCCTGGCCGTTGGGGTTCTCAAAGGAAGCCGCGTGCACTCCCAGCAGGCGCACCGGCGCGCCTTTGCGCCAGTTCTTGCGGAATAAGGACCTGATGTGCTCGAAGATCTCCGTGTCGAGCTGTGTGGGAGCTGACAGACTATGTGCCCGGGTGATGGTGGTGAAATCTTTGTAGCGCAGCTTGAGCTGGATGGTGCGAGCGTGCAATTGCTGTTCCCGCAATCGCCGGCCAACCATTTCCGAGAGCCGCATCAATGTTGATTCCAGTTGATCGACATCCGCCGTGTCTTGGTTGTAGGTATGTTCGTGGCTGATGGATTTGGCAGCGATATCGGCGCCCACCTGGTTGACAAACCAGCCGCCAGCGTCTTCTCCGCGCGACTTCCCTGCGAGCGCGAGTCCCCACTTGCCAAAGTGTTCTTCGAGAAATGCATCGTCGAAGCGCGAAAGATCGCCGACCCGTTGGATCCCCAGCTTCAGCAGATTCTGCTCGGTGACTTTGCCCACACCGGGTATGTCACGTACATCGAGCGGCGCCAGGAATCTGGCTTCCTGGCCGGGAATCACCCACAGGATGCCGTGCGGCTTGGCCTTTGCCGATGCGACCTTGGCGATCAGGCGCGAGGCCCCGATGCCGATCGAGCAATTGAGCTGGGTTTCTGATTTGATCTTCTGGTGAAGACGATGCGCGGCAGACAACGCCGGCCCATGCAGACGCTCGGTACCTGTCATGTCGAGGTAGGCTTCGTCGATGGAGGCCATCTCGACCAGCGGAGAGAACGTGGTGAGCACGCCATGGACTTTCTCGGAATATTCCAGGTAGCGATGGCGATGGCCGTCAACGAAAATGGCGTGAGGACAAAGTTTGGCGGCGGTGCGTAGCGGCATGGCGGAATGGACGCCGAACTTGCGGGCCTCGTAGGAGGCAGCGGCTACGACTCCGCGCTCGTCGCGCTGACCTCCGACGACTACAGCTTTGCCTTTGAGCGCGGGATCGAACAGCTCTTCCACGGACACGAAGAAGGCGTCCATGTCGACGTGAAAGATGGTTTTGACTTGATCCGACAAGGCAGTGGTAACGCTGGAGCGATTGTAAGACAGAGTCGAGGCGAAAGACAGAAAAGAGTGAAACGCGGAGATCGCTGGAGAAAACCGCGAACCGTCGTCTCTATACCGTGGCTACTGCCGTGGCGTTGTGAGTGGCGCGCAACTGCCGCACACGTTCGTAAATGCGTCCGTACTCTTTGGCCGAGTTATTCCAGGAGAAGTCTTTGTCCATGCCGTTGCGCATGAGCGTCTGCCAGGAAGTTTGATCGCGGAATGCTTTCAAGGCATCTTTGATGGTCAGCAACAAAGCTTCGCCGT
The DNA here is from genome assembly GCA_035484735.1 of Terriglobales bacterium. Classification (GTDB taxonomy): domain Bacteria; phylum Acidobacteriota; class Terriglobia; order Terriglobales; family Acidobacteriaceae; genus JABCZH01. The sequence continues at coordinate 90,280 of DATHOQ010000045.1, forward strand.
TGTAATCACTGAACTTGAAGCCGGTGCCGCGACCGGTGCGGGCATCCCAGGGTTCGATGGTGTCGTCCAAACCGCCGGTGGCGCGGACAATGGGCACGGTGCCGTATTTGAGGCTGTAAATCTGGTTCAAACCGCAAGGCTCATACTTCGAGGGCATGAGGAACATATCGCTGCCAGCTTCGATCTTGTGGGCAATGGCGTTGTCGTAGGCGATCTTGATGGCGATCTTCTGCGGAAACTGCTTTTGCAGCCGGGCGAACATTTCTTCGTATTGCTTGTCGCCATTGCCGAGAGCGATGACAATCATCTCCTCGCGTGCCAGGCGATCCATGATCTGGGCAATCAGGTCGAAACCCTTTTGTGCCGCAAAGCGCGATACGATGCCGATGACGGGAAGCTTAAGATCGGGGTTGGTGATGCCAAAGGCTGCGAGCAAATCCTGTTTGCATTTTGCCTTACCGGATAAATCCTGCGGTGAGTAGCGAGCCGCTGTGAACTTGTCGGCCTGCGGGCTCCACTCGTCGTAGTCCACGCCATTCAGGATTCCGGTCACGGTGGAAGCGCGGTCGCGTAGCACACCTTCCAGGCCAAAGCCGAATTCTGTGGTCTGAATTTCCTGGCTGTATTTGCGGCTCACAGTGGTGATGAAGTCGGAAAAGACCAGCGCGCCTTTCAGAAAATTGACATTGCCGAAGAACTCCATTTTCGACATGGTGAGCAAGTCCCAGGGCAAAGTCAGCAGCGGCAGGGTGTCCGGCGGGAACAGGCCTTGATATCCCATGTTGTGAATGGTGAACACCGTGCCCACTTCCCGGAATGCAGGGTCTTCGGCATATTGCGTCTTGAGCAGGACGGGAATCAAAGCGGATTGCCAGTCGTGACAATGGAAGACCTGCGGGACGCCTAGAATCTTCGAAGCTTCGAGCACCGCACGGGAGAACAAAGCGAAGCGCTCGGCGTTGTCGGGATAGTCGCCCGACGAGGTGCCGTACAGAGCATCGCGATCAAAAAACTGGGGGTATTCAACAAAATAGTGGTCCACACCGGACTTGCTGCCCGCGGCAACCACCGAGCAGAAGCGATAGTGATCATCGAAGGGCACGGTGATGCTGCGCACCACAGTGCGAGCATCCGTAAGCTTGGTCTGGCGGTAGCGCGGAATGTAAACGCTAACCTGATGTCCAGCAGCGGCCAAAGCGCGAGGCAAGGCGCCGACCACATCGGCCAACCCGCCAGTTTTCGAGAACGGAACACATTCCGAGGCCGCAAAAGCAATATGCATGAACGCTACCCTCCCAGGTCAGACCGCCAACGCTCCGCGCAAGCTATGATAAGAAAAGCGAGCGCACCGCTCATGCGGAAACACTGCGGGTGAATCTCTAGTCTAATCGTGCGAAAGAAAGAGGGTCAATGTGCCGAAAGTATCAGCCGCGCGTCCCAGCGGTGGAAAACCCAAGCTAGGCCAGCATTTCTTGACCGACCCGATGGCGCCAGGGCGCATCGCCGACGCCTTAGGAGACATCAGCCGGAGCACTGTCTTCGAGATCGGCCCTGGCCGCGGAGCCCTCACTTCCCTGCTGGCAAAGCGTGCCCGCCGACTCATTGCCATAGAGACCGACCGCGTACTGGCGGCGCAGTTGCGAATGAAGTTCTCCCTCTACGGGAATGTCGAGATCATCGAGGGCGACGTCCTAGGGGTTGATTTCGACTCTATTTTCGGGCCTAAGCCGGGGAGCACCCGCCCAGGGATCAGCCAGCAACCAGAACGCGTGCGGGTGGTGGGCAATCTTCCCTTCTTCATTACTTCGGACATCCTGCTACGGCTCTTTGCTTTTCGCAGATACTTCGAGAGCAGTGTGCTGATGGTGCAGCGTGAAGTCGCCGACCGCCTGGCCGCGCAGCCAGGAAGCAGCGAGTATGGGTTGCTCTCCGCTACCACACAGCTTTACACCACAGTCGAAAAGCTGTTTACTCTGCCTCCAACCGCGTTTACGCCGCCGCCGAAAGTTTACTCCACGGTGGTGCGGCTCACGGTCACGCCACGATTGGAAGGGTTGCAAGTTCCGGAAACTGCGTTTATCGAGTTCCTCAAACTGTCGTTTGGGCAGAAGCGCAAAACTCTTTGGAACAATCTGAAGTCACAATACGATGCCAAGAAGTTGCGGGCAGCGATGGAGGAAGCTGGGGTGAAATCCGATGCCCGCAGCGAGGCACTTTCGCTGGAGAAGACTGCGGCACTATTTCGAGCATTGTCGGAGAAGAAGAACTGAACCTCGGAGTGCACAGAGGAACACGGAGGAAACTTCTGGCGGTTTGACGCTCGGGATTACAATCCCTAGCAAGCCACGTGAATGTGCCTATCCGTCATCCCGCAGTTGCCGGACGCTTTTATCCGGTGAACCGAGAAACTCTTCTCAGCGAGGTCGAGGCATTTCTATCTGTTGATAGTGTGCCTAAGCCCGCTCTAGGATGTGTAGCCCCGCACGCTGGATACATCTACTCGGGCGCGGTCGCGGGGGCGGTTTACACCGCTATCGATGTGCCCCGGCGCTGTCTGGTGCTTTGCCCCAACCACACTGGCAAAGGGCGTCCGCTCGCGATCATGAGTACAGGCGCATGGGAGACACCTCTCGGTCCAATCCCCATAGATACTCCACTGGCTACCGCCCTAGTACAACGGTTTCCCCTACTCAGTGAAGACGCCCAAGCTCACCGTAGCGAACATGCGATCGAAGTGCAGTTGCCGTTTCTGCAACGAAGCAACCCCCAGATCACTTTCGTGCCTATTGCGCTGGGCACCGGCCAGTTTGAAATCCTGGAGCAACTCGGGAACGCGGTTGCGGATGTCCTAACTCAGCAAGTCGAGCCAATACTTATAGTTGCCTCCAGTGATATGAACCACTACGAGAACGACCGCATCACTCGGGAAAAAGACCACAAGGCCATCGAGCAAATGCTGGCGATGAATGCTCGCGGACTGTTCGATACGGTCACGCGCGAACACATTAGTATGTGCGGCTTTGGTCCCACGGTGGTGATGCTAACGGCGGCCAAGAGGCTAGGAGCCAAGTCAGCGGAACTGTTAAGGTACGCAACTTCCGGCGATGTGTCCGGGGACCGCGAAAGGGTTGTCGGGTATGCAGGCATGGTGGTGCGGTGACGCTCGGTTGGAAAGACCGCCATCCCTCGCAGCGTCCGCTACTCTCCAGTGGATTTCGCCGGGTTCACCTGCTGATAACCAGCGTGGTAGCCAGCGATGAACCAGTCCCGATTCGCTTCCGAACTCCAGCGGCCTACGCTGAGGTGGCGGGATCTACCAGACTGGGCGTCGAACTTGCCCAGATGCAGGCCATCGCGAAAGGCCGCGTTACCGGCCTGGCTCACGGCGGCATTTTCAGAGAAGGCTGAGCTTGTAAGCAAACTTCTTGACGTTAGAGCAGCCACCGCAACGCTCACTGCCACAACAAATAGAAACAGTCTTTTCATAATGACCTCGGAATTGCGCTTTCTGGATTAGAGGCTTTCAGCGGACAAGATAAGTCACGGGGCTGTAAAGTCTGTGTAAACTTTGCTACTCGAACTTGTCAGTAAAATGTCTCTTGGGTGGCCCTGAGATATGTGGGCCTCTGCTATCCTTCTTCACGAACCACAGTCACTATTCGCAGGAGGCATCATGAGAGACACGTGGCTGAGTCTGTGTGTGCTTTCGATCCTTGCGCCCGCAATTGCTATCAACGCGCAGGTAAACCCCTACAAAGATGGAACTCCCGGCGTCACCGGCTACCGCTCGGAGGTGCTGGCCGAAGTCATGATTCAGGAAAATAAATTTGAGCGGCTGGCGGATGCTATTCCGGCCGAGAAGTACACGTGGCGTCCTGCTCCCGATGTGCGCTCCGTTGCTGAAGTGTTTCTGCACGTTTCGGCCGCCAACTACAACCTGTACAAGCTGGTAGGCACGCCGCCGCCGGAAGCAATCGACATCAAGAATCTGGAGAAGTCGACTACCGATAAGGTGAAGGTCATCGCCACTTTGAAGGATTCCTATGCCCACGCCCGTAAGGCGATCACTGCCATGCCGGATTCCGACCTGGAAAAGAGTTTTGACTGGTTTGGAGGGAAGAATACCGAGCGCGGCGTGCTGATCTTCATTGTCCGGCATGGGGCAGAGCACCTCGGCCAATTGATCGCTTACGCTCGCATGATCGGTGTAGTGCCACCGTGGACTGGAGATTTCAACAAGCCGCAGAAAACGGAAGCTCCAGCCAAACCGAAACAGTAAATGTGCGCCGCGTGGCTGTCAGCTAGTGGTGCGCGCCGCCAGAGTGTTCGCCGCTGGAATGGCTAACGGCGGCGGCCTGCCCAACACCGGCGCGGCCTCCTCCAATGCCCGCTCTCGGGCCTTCGTATCCGCTATTCAACCAGGCCGACAAGCCTGTAGGGCTAGTGTGCAGAGTTGTAGTGGCGAATCCCTTTTGCTGAGCGGTATGCGATAGGTCACGCAGGTTCATAACGCTTCCGCGCGGGATTCCCAACCCGGCGGAATTGTTGGGGATCTGCACATGATTAACCGACTTCCCTCGTTGAGTCGTGAGGGGACCATGGTTTACGGCCTGCAAGCGTAGGCCCGGCATTGTGGGAGCTTGCGGACGGATGAAGCCTACCGGAGCGTTTGCGACCATTGGCAAGGTGTTGTAACCCATCCACGAACCACCCGGCTGCCACACCCACCCGTAGCCGGGAAGGAAATTCCAGGAACCGTAGTGATACGGCGTCCACCCCCAAGGGTAGCCAGATACCCAGCCGTAACCAAATCCAGGATTGAAGGCCCACGCGCCGTCCATAAATGGATCCCAGCCCGCGCCTGCGAAATAGGGTTGCCAAACATTTCCGTAACCGGGTGCATTGAAGAAGCTGCCGTAATAGTTAAGATCGCTGGTGCCATACGGATAGGGGGAATAGCTCGCGTAGGACTTGCTGCTGTATTCCTGTTGGTATTGGGTCTGTTGCTTATCCCAAGAATCGTAGGGTTCGTCCTCGATCTCCGCGGCAAGTTGGTGGCTGTTATCGATCAGGTTAAAGGTTGCCGTCTTACCTTTACCAACTTCCACAGTCCCGGGCTGCGCGGCGATCTGCACTGCTCCTTTGAATACGGCGACGTCGGCGTCGGTGTCCCCCATTTCGATACGGAGATGAGCAGTCTGAGTGACGGCGACAGTTTCGTTCGCAAAAGTGAGTGTGAACTCGCTGTCCTTAGCGCCGAGAAAGTTGACGTACGCAATGCCTTCCTGAAGATGAAATGTCGAAACCTTCGTGCCTGAGTCGCGCAGGGAAAGCTGAGGAATTTCCAGGACAGTATTGGGGGTAAGGCGCAGGCTGCTTCCGTCTTCCAACTCCAAGGCCGCTCGACCGTCTTTCCCAGTCTGGATTTTCATGCCCTGGGTGATGGGCAAATTAAGGAAGGCTTTCTCATAGCCTTGTCCGGTATTGCGGTCGATACGAACATCGCCCTGCGCGTCGCCCAGCCGAACTATGCGGGCTTGGGAATCAGCGAAGGTCAAAGCCGCCGAAAGACAGCCTACGGCGATCACGAACAGCACTCTAGAAACCAGTTTGAGCCAAGCCACGAGACACCCCCCCGACGGAGGAACTTCTTAACGTGATTAGAACACAGCTTTAAGCCCCGGGTTGTCAAAAGATTGCATGGCTGGGGCTTGCCTAGGGGGCGGAGGCGGCTTACTTGCTGTTCGTCCCGGCGTGCTGCAAAAGGCGCATGGCACGTGCCCGGACGGGGTTGATGACCGAGGGGTCGTCCGCAATCTTTTGCAGCACAGGGACAGTGGCTGCCAGGTCTAGCCCGACATCGCGCAGCGTCGTCGTATCTTCCATGCGCTTCATTTCTTCGTCCAGCCCCAGCTTTTGGTAGCGGTATTCGTAATCCAGCCGACGTCCGAACTCCACTGCGGAAGACAGGTTTTGAAAAAGTGTCGTGAGCTCCTGTACCGCGGGAATCAAGGAGTAGTTGTAATTTGCCATGTTGCTCTGGTCGGCGTCGTGGTAGACAAGGGTCTTGTCGCCGGTAGACGCAATGTTCTTCTTCTTGGAATCGATGGTGCCCTGGAAATAGCGAGCGGTTTTCGCCAGGTCGAAAATGCGCGTTGTGGTTGCTGCTGTGAGGGTGAAGACGGTCCCAGCCGCCGCTTCCCCGCCGGACGGCGCGTCTGAGTCGGAGTCCTGGGCGGTGTTTAGCTTGCCATCGGAGGTGTACGAAGCGTGGCCGGTCGAGGTCACGGTCAAGCTATAGTGCGCTGGGTTGGATCCAGGGAAATCGCAGCTAAAAGAGACTGTAGCGGCGGATTGCTGAGCTTGCCCCACGCCGGATAGGAACGCCGCAATGCATGCGAAGCCGAATAAGAGCGAGACGCGCTGAAACAAAGACATACTCAAGGATTATGTCAAAAAAAGGCCGCGGGGGTTCATCACATCGCGGCGCGTTGGCTGCGCATGGTTGCCGCAGTGTGGAGATGACAAATGGCGATGGCCAAGGCATCGGCCGCGTCCGGAGGTTCGGGAAGCTCGGGCAGCTTGAGCAGTTGTTGCACCATGTGCTGCACCTGATGCTTCTCCGCCCGTCCATAGCCGACCACGGCAGACTTGACGCTGAGGGGAGCATATTCGGCCACCGTGAGGCCGGCCGATGATGCCGCCAGCATAGCCACACCGCGCACTTGTCCGAGTTTGAAAGCGGACTTTACATTCACCGCATAAAAAACATCCTCGATGGCGACTTCATCGGGATGATGGTCGGAGATGATGAGGCTAAGGCGGGTGAAGATGGTAGCCAATTTTGCAGGAAGCGGCTCGCGGGCGGGTAGTTTGATGGCCCCGCAAGTGAGGCATAGCAGATCGCCGGAAAGGCTGAGCTCGATCACACCGTATCCGGTGTATTGGGTTCCGCAGTCGATGCCGAGCACGCGCATAGCGAGCAGTTTAACGCTTCCCGGGTTCAGCAGCTAGCTGTTAAGTAAGGTGCCGCCGAGTGGCGTTCCTAAGATGAGACTCTCTTTAGCAGCAACGTGGTCGGCGTGCCTTGACTGCAACCTGTTCCTGACAAAACTCCGCGTAAGCTTCGGGAGAAGAAACCATCCCATGCTGGCGCAGGAATCGTATGTAAGCAGATTCGTCAAAGATCTCCCGTAGGCAGGAGACAATCAGTGCGGCGGTTTGGATCAGCCAAGCCTTGGGGTTCATCCTTGCTCCTCGGCGAATCTGGTCATCACAAACGGCACTTCGTTGACTTTCGCCTGCTTGCTCCCTGAGATCACGCAAATCCACAGCCATCCCGACTCCAGCAGGATCAGCGTAACCAGCGAAACCAGGACTCCTGTGACCGCGGCATCCAGGCGGTCATTGAAGATCAGACGTGAGACCTCGTGACTCGGAACTCCGGCGGCTAACTGGCGCGCGTGGGCGAGGAACCCAATGCGCGGGTTGGGATCAAACATCTTGTGCCACGATGCGGTAAAAGTTACGGCAACCAGCCAAGCCAGGGGCGCGAGCGTGACCGGCGCAAAGCGGGCCTTATGGGTTTTCACGACAATCGTGGTCGCTACGCACAAAGCCACAGTTGCCAGCAGTTGATTACAGATGCCGAACAGCGGCCACAGGGAATTGATTCCGCCCAACGGGTCTTTGACTCCTTGCCAGAGAAAATATCCCCAGGCTCCCACGATCAGCGCGCTGGTCCCGAGAATCGAGGGATACCAACTAGTGCGGCCCAGCGGCTTCCACAGGTGACCGAGCGCATCCTGCACCATAAAGCGGCCCACGCGAGTTCCGGCATCGAGCACCGTGAGGATAAACAGAGCTTCAAACATAATGGCGAAGTGATACCAGATCGCCATCACCGCCTGGCCACCGAGGCTGTTGGAGAAAATCTGGGCCATGCCGACCGCGAATGCGGGAGCGCCGCCGGTACGATTGAAAAGCGTCTGCTCACCGACAGCTTGAGCCAGCGCATGCATGCCCTCCGCGGTAACCGGAAATCCCCAGCTGCTAATTGTGGCCGCGGCAGCATCGGCACTCTTGCCCACAATCCCGGCCGGACTGTTGATGGCGAAATACGTTCCCGGCTGCAAAACGCAAGCCGCAATGGTCGCCATAATGGCCACCATCGACTCTGCCATCATCGCTCCATAGCCCACCATACGAGTCTCTGTCTCGCGGCGAATGAGTTTGGGCGAGGTGCCACTTGAGATCAGCGAATGGAATCCGCTAATCGCTCCGCAAGCGATGGTGATGAAGGCAAACGGAAACACTTTACCGGAGAAGACCGGACCGGTACCATCCACAAACCGTGTTAACGGCGGCATGTGGAGGGTAGGGTGCCAGACAATAATTCCGATGGCCAGTAATCCGATCGTTCCAAGCTTGACGAAGGTGCTCAGGTAATCTCGTGGCGCCAACAGCAGCCATACCGGCAAGGCTGAAGCGGCATATCCGTAGATGATGATCAAGACAGCAAGCGTGGGAGCCGTGAACGTGAACCACGGGGCGACGGTTGCGTTCTGCGAGATCCACTGGCCAGCGAGAATTGCCAGGATCACTAGACCAAAGCCAAGTACGGAACTCTCCAGCACTTTACCCGGACGCAGACGGCGAACGTAGAACCCCATCAGCACCGCGATGGGGATCGTCATGGCAATGGTGAACACACCCCACGGACTCGACTTGAGCGCGTTCACGACGATTAATGCACCCGCGCCGAGCAGAATGACGATGATGCTCAACACGGCGATATAGGCGACAAATCCACCCACCCGTCCTATTTCTTCGCGCGCCATCTCGGTCAGCGATTTTCCATCGCGGCGAACCGAGAACAGCAGGATGACGAAATCCTGCACACAGCCGCCGAAGACAGCGCCGGCGAGGATCCAAAGCGTTCCGGGAAGATAACCGAATTGCGCTGCCAGCACCGGACCGATCAGCGGGCCAGGGCCAGCGATGGCGGCGAAGTGGTGGCCGAAGACGACCCATTTGTTGGTGGGAACAAAGTCGCGCCCATTGTCCAGGCGCTCGGCGGGAGTGGCGCGCAAAGAGTCCAAGGCCAACACCTTGGCCGAAATGAACTTGCTGTAGAAGCGATAGCCTAGAGCGTATGTGCAAGCCGCCGCCAGCACCAGCCACATGGCGCTAATTTGCTCGCCGCGATGCAGTGCGATGGTAGCCACCGCCAGCGTGCCTAGAGCAGCAACTGTCAGCCACACGAAGATTCGCAGTAATTTCGCCATTCTGTACGGTGGATGATTTTAATGTAATCTTGGCTGTTCTGCCTCCCGTTATGGTATCGAGAGCCCATCCCGCGGAGATTGTTCCGGCGCGCCAGCGGGAGACTTACTAACCATGCCGCGAGTCTACCTGTGGCTGGCGATGTGGGGAGTCACTTTCGTCGAGCTGGTTTTGGTCTTGGCGGTATTTGCTCTGGTATTTCTACGATCAGGGTCGAGACCGGCGTCACCAGCGTTTCAGTCTGCCGAGCGCTGGTTCAGCAGGCTTGCGCGCAGAAAGGCGCTTTCAGTTGTAGCAGTTGGCCTGGCGACGCTGGTCCTACGCGTTGCACTGATCCCAGTGCTTGGCATTCCTGAGCCTTCGGTGCACGACGAGTTCAGCTACCTGCTCGCCGCCGACACCTTCGCTCACGGACGAATCACCAATCCAACCCACCCCATGTGGATCCACTTTGAAAGCTTCCACATCATTCAGCAGCCAACTTATATGTCGAAGTATCCGCCGGCGGAAGGCTTTGTGCTCGCCGTGGGCGAACTCCTGGGGCACCCGTGGATCGGTCAATTGCTGGTCACTGCACTCATGTGTTCCGCTCTGTGTTGGATGCTGCAAGGCTGGGTGCCACCAACCTGGGCTCTGCTCGGCGGCTGTCTCGCGGTTTTGCGGCTGGGAATTCTCAGCTACTGGATGAACGGGTACTGGTGCGCATCGGTGGTTGCCTTTGGAGGCGCACTGGTGCTCGGGGCTTTGCCCCGCGTCCAGCATCACTTGCGCATACGAGACGCATTGCTAATGGCGGTGGGATTGGTCGTACTTGCGACCAGCCGTCCCTACGAGGGACTGGTCTTCTGTGTTCCGTTTGCGATTGCCTTGTTGGTATGGCTGGTCGGGCCGCGGCACCCTCCGTTGATAACATCCTTTACGCGTGTGGTGGCGCCGATCGTTCTGACGCTGGGTTTGGCCGCAGCCGCGACCGGTTACTACAACTATCGTGTGACGGGCAGTCCGTTTCTGATGCCCTATCAGGTGTATGAGGCCACCTATGGATATGGGCCGTCATTCCTTTGGCAGAAGCCCGCGTCCGAACCCACCTACCATCACGAAGTGATGCACAGGTTTTACGAGGCCGATTTCGGCCAGTATGAGGACAAACGTACCCTTGCAGGATTTCTCGACTTCAAAGTAAAGAGCATCAGTATGGCTTGGATGTTTTTCTTTGGCACCGCCTTAAGCATTGGGCTTTTGAGTCTGCCATGGCTCATCCATGACCGCCGGATGCGTTTCCCCCTGATCTTGGGTGCGGTATTTTTGTTGGGTCTGGCGGGTGAAACCTGGTACTTGCCCCACTACCTTGCGCCTGCCACGGGCCTGGCCTACCTCATTGCAGTGCAGGGTATGCGTCACTTAAGGTGGTGGCGTTGGTACGGACGGCCTGTGGGCGCTCAGTTGGTGCGCGGCGTTCCGCTGATCTGTGCTGCGCTGGTGCTGGTCCGGATTACAGGTATTGTGTCGCATGCACCCATTGAGCCGCCGTGGCCACGCGGTGATCTGACGCGGGCCGAGATTCTTCATTCTCTGCAAAGCTCTCTCGAAGAACATTTGATTCTGGTGCACTATGACCGCAGCCACGTGCCGGATCGCGAGTGGGTTTATAACGACGCCGGCATCGATCAGGCCAAGGTGGTATGGGCACGCGACATGGGCGAGCGGGGCAATCAGGAGTTGTTGCAATACTTCCGGAACCGAAAGGTCTGGAGGGTGGATCCGGACGAATTGCCAACTCGGCTCGATCCTGTGTCGCCCCCTTCGTCAGGGCAGGATTCAGGGCGTAGTGGGAAGTGATGATCCTTGCTGAAGGGCAGCACGCTGCCAAAGCGCAGCAAAATGCATATCTGCACCGAAAATATAATCTGTTGGCCAGGGATATAAATGCAAGTCTCTAAGTTCGGTCGTGACTTGCACGTTCAGCGCCTGTCGCAATGCCACCCACTCTCCTGCAGCGAGATAGTTGTACGAGAGAGACACGCCGTGGCGCGCGTTGCCTACATAGTCCATGAATCGCAGGCGCACGGCGGCACCAGTTCCATGTAGCACATGATCCTTCACGACCAGGAAGCGGCGGGAAACTCGCAAGGCCTCTTGCAACAGACACAGCGGGTCCCGAGTGTGATGCAAAACGTCAATCAGCATGACTCCATCGAAGCTGAGCGCGGGATACGGAAGATTGGTTCCATCGAACAACCTGACCGGCAGCCAGGTCTTCTTTCGCACATGGACATCCACGCCCTCGATTTGAAGATCAGTACGCTTCTCGAGCAGCAGTTGCGCAAGTCTTCCGTCGCCGCAGCCGACATCGAGCAAACTGCAATCTGGAGGAATCAGCGAGGATAGAATTTCGCTGAGACGGCGAATCCGCCTGCCATGCACATAGGCCTCGTGAACTCGCTCGAACACATTCATTTGCGCGCGATGCCCAGAATACTGAGAAAGAAACTGGAAAGAACGATCTCCACGCCCACGGTGACGGAGACGATGACAGCCGCCACCAAACGCACCAACACCACCGGGTTCATGGGTCCGAAGCCGGCCCGGTTCCACAGGTAAAAGGAATACACCGCAATGCAGACTCCGGCCGTCAACAGCAGACCACCCGCCAGCAGTCCTTTTTCGAGATTGAATACGCGGAAAGCGCGTGTCAGGCGCGGATCCTCGGGGAGAAGGCCTTCGGTGATTCCGAACACCTTGGTGAAGAATGCGAAGATTACTGCCTGAGAGCCGGTGAGGATGGCGACCACCGCATACAAGAGTGTGTGAATATCCAGGACGCTATGCCCCACCTTCCTGGGGCCGGGCAACAGCCACGCGGCGGTCGCGATGCCAACCAGAAGAAGACTGAGGCCGGGATACAAGAACAGCCACCGCGGGCTGTAGAGCAACAAGAAACGCAGGCCTCGGAAACCATCATGCCAGGTCCGCAGATGTGATCTTCCCGGGCGTCCGTCGGGAGAGAGCGTTGTCGGGACCTCGCAGACCGGCATGTTGAAGAGGGTTGCCTTGACCACCATTTCACTGGCAAACTCCATTCCGGTTGTGCGCAGGGTCATGTTCTCGTACGCCGCCTTGGTAAAGCCGCGCAACCCACAATAAAAATCGTGGCAATTGGCCCGGAAAAAGAGACGCCCGATTGCCGTCAAGAAGGGATTTCCAAAATATCGATGCAGAGGAGGCATGGCGCCGGGTCGTATGCCACCCTGGAAACGGTTACCCATGACCAAAGCGTAACCGGAGCGGAGTTTATCCAAAAAGAGCGGGATATGGGAAAAGTCATAACTGCCGTCGGCGTCGCCCATCACAATGTATTTGCCCCGTGCCGCGGCGATACCGCCCATCAGCGCACTCCCGTAACCCCGGCTCTCGACCAACACCACCGAAGCGCCAAAAGCCTGTGCGATGTCGCGGGAATTGTCGTTGCTGCCATTGTCGGCCACAATGATCTCGCCGGAAATGTTGTTGGCCAGAAGGGTCTTGCGGACCTGTTCGATGCAAACGCCGATGGTGGCGGCTTCGTCCAGACAGGGGAGAACAACGGAAAGCTCGGGCGTCTCCAGCGGCCCCGGGCCGCTAGGCCCAGATGTTATCGGCGACGTGGACGACATAACCTCTTTTCGAGTTCCCAGTGACATTTCTCGGTGCTTCGCACAAATGGCGGTGCTACGCGCCAGTTATATCATGGAGATCGCTGGTCGGCCGGGACCCGGTTGTGCGTAAGCGTCCGAGCACTTGGACAGCGGTGACGCTGGCGTACACCGCCAACAGCAGTATCACCGGTTCAACCGGATGCCGATACCAGCCGCCGTTGTGGGTGAGGTAGTAGACGAAGGGAAATATAGCCATCACGATAGCGTAAGGCGCGGCGATTAGGCCTTTCCGCCGCAGCGCTGTGAACATGCCACACCATGCCAGGACACTTAATAATATCCATACGGAGCCATCGGGCGCGGTCCAGAACCTGTAGAAACGCTGGGCTGACAGGCGTAGGAACGACCCCGGATGCTGACGAATAAACTCCGTCGCGACCTGACCCTTGGTGTCCATGAAACGCAACTCTCCCAAGCGGCTGTACTCCGCGACCATGCGTTGGAAGTCATCGCCATTCAAGCGCGCCTCGCCCTCGTGATTACCGATCCACAACTCGAGTCCGAAATTGTCTCGAACCGGCATCAGGCGGTGGAAGACTTCATAGTTACGAATCGTCCAGGGCAATAAGACAAGGACAAAAACTCCGACCGATGCCAGTAGAAGCCTGCCGCATGATCGCCCGCGCTGCCGGCAACTGATCCACAACCAGATCCAGAAGAATAGAAACACCGAGAGAAGCGTGGTGTTGGTAAGAGCCGTCACTGCCGCCAGAAAACCAAACAACAGCCACAGCGCTGCGCTAGGCACTTTCAGTTTGGGCAACATGAGTAGGGCAAGCAACAGCAATAAGGTGGACAAGCTGCTCTCCCAAAGGCGCACCGCGACTGCGGCTTCGTACATCCAACAGGCCCACACCCAAGCCGCAAGAACACCAACCAGCGAACCGAAATCGCGTTTCCCCAGTCGCAGAATCATTACCGCCGTCAGGCTAGATAAGACCGCGTTAAGACCAACCGCAATCCAAAGAGAGCGATAGCTGTAGGCTCCTGCCAGCTTGAAGATTCCCGCGACCAGAAACGGATAGATCGGCGGCTGTTGCGCGGTGGCGGCCAGCGGCGTGTTCGGCCAAGGCGAGCTATAACCATACCCGGAGACTAGAGCCCAGGCAATGCGTGACGGTTCGTTGTAGCGATAAAAATATTTCCAGGCCTTTTGCGGAAGAAACTGCGATAGCACCCAAACTCTGATGGTCAGAGCGACCAGAAAAACTACCCGTGGGGATTCTGCGATTCGCAAGACAGTGCGGCGCACGGTTGGCATCGGTGCATCGCATTGTAGCAGCGGCTCGACCCGGCTTCAGGACATGTAGTTGGCAAACAGGAAGCTCAGAGCTTCTGGAAACCGTTTGCCCCATTCCCTCTCGTTGTGCGCGGCGTCGACGTCGATCCTTACCCTGAGCCGCTCGTCCCCGAGTCCGGCGTGTTGCATGATTCGCTGGAGTTCACGGACATCTTCGACTACCTGCCGATCTTTGTCTTCACGTCCGGCTTCACGGGTTCCGACGCCGACGACAATCTTCTCGGGCCACTGCCGGAAGTAGTGGCTGTACTTCAATATTCGCCGGTTGGAAATGAACAGAGACGGACTCTCCAGCAGCAGGCGGCTGAAGGTACCAGGGCGGTCCATCGCCGTGTACAGCGAAATCAGAGCCCCGAGCGACGAGCCTCCCAGCCCGGTGTTTTCCGGCCCGCGCGCGATCCGGTAGCGCTCATCGACGAACGGCATGACTTCATTCATCAGGAATTCTGGATAGCGTTTTCCCTGGGGACGTAGGACTGGCGGACTAAACGACCGGTAGGGCAGAAATTCCTTGATGCGGTCAACCCCAGTGTTGTCAATTCCGACGATGATGAGCGGCGAAACCCTACCTTCTCGAATCAATCGGTTGGCGGTCTCGTCGACCTGCCACTCCACACCCGCAAATGCGGTCGCGGGGTCGAATAGGTTCTGCCCATCGTTGAGGTAAAAGACCGGGTAGCGCCGCGTCGCGTTCTCCGGCGAATCATAGTCGGGCGGCAGCCAAACCCGCAGCATGCGCTGGTTACGATAAATGCGGCTGGTGAATTCGTGCAAGCGAAGGTCGCCCACAACGGACGAAGCGCCCAGAGGCGCGGGCCGTTCAGTTTTTTCTGTGAGTCGCTCTGGGAACATGTGGGGTCAAGAACGGCGCATTGCGCTTGCAACTAGAAATGATGAAAGCCCGGTGATCAGAGTAATCACAGTAAGCGACGAAAGGCACAAGATGCACCACGTGGCCAGCACGAAAGCTTCAATGTAAGTGAGATACAGGGCAAAGCTCAATCCTGCCACGGAAGCAATTAGCAATACGGCTGGCGCTTCGGACTTCGCACGATACACGGTCGACAGCGCCAGCAGACCGGCATATCCCAAAATGCCGATGAGGGCATCGGGGACGCCAAGAATCGTCGAATAAATGCTGCGGTTCACAATGTCACAGTTGAAACTCTGGCCAAAATCACAATAGGTGGTCTGGGAGGTCCCGTAGTGGTGGTGCAGCGAAACTGACGAGACCACGATTCCGGCCAATGCCAGCGTCGCAATGGCCATAAAAACTCGCCGCACGGCATTGGTCAATACAGCTCCGCTCATGGCAGAGGACATCCGGTTGCCTCGCCTAGAAACTCCAGCGGATGAGCGCCTTCGACCCTGGCACCGTCGGCGAAAGTCCAGGTGGGGAAATGCTTAACGCCTGCATCAACGCAGACCTGTGCCTCCGCCTGCGAACCTTTGATTCCGCATTCCACGTACGGGGCATACTGAAAAGAGGAACCGAACATTTCCTTCTGGTCGGCACAGTGCGGGCACCAATAGGCGCCGTACATCTTGGCGCCCTTAGTGCCAAGGCATTGGGCAAAAGCGTCCATGCGAGTGTTTTGCTTATGCCGCAGGAGAAGGTAAAGCCCGACGCAGACGGCTACGATGGCCACAACAACGACAATTTTGAGCACTAGCGGTTGGGCCTGTGCATCACGGTTCCGATCCTGCTTACGTTGCTTTCGCTTCTCTGACATGGCAACAGTTTTTATACCACGACATTCAGGGCCGATGGCAGTACATCCAGGATCCGACAATGGATGCTCATTACTTCTCCGTCCACCATCACATCCACCGGCGCGTCGAGCTCGAAGTCGATGCGCTTTGCTGCATACCGCTCGGCCAGCGGATGATTAATGTGGCTGCCGTCATAAAGGGTCGGCAGTTTGCGGACCAGTTCGATTCTGCCGATCGGCCCCCAGCGCACATATTCAATCAGTCCATCGTTCACTTCCGCCTTGGGAGCGATCATCATAGTGCCGCCGGTGAACTTACTGTTGTTGAAGGTCAAAAACAGGCACGGACGGCGGTCGAGTTCTCCCTGCTGATCGACGCGCAGCGGAAAAGGACGGCGGCGCAAGCGGCTCAGTGAAATGAAAATGGACGCCTGGTAACCGAGTTCGCCCCATGCGCTAAAGCGGTGAGCGCGTAGCGTGGCAACGTCAGCCGCAAAACCTACGCTCAGCAGATTGATGTAATGGATGACGCCGTTCGTATGCTGCATGCGGAGAACGTCACAAGGCTGAGAGCGCCCGGCCAGCAGGGCTTCGATGGCGTGCTCCACCCCGCGATCAGTGAAGTCACGCAAAAATGAGTTTCCGGTGCCGAGAGGAAGAAAAGCGAGCGTGGGGCGAAGTGCCGATGCAGCTTGAGGAAAAAGTCCGTTGACGATTTCGTAGGACGTCCCATCGCCGCCGACGGCGATGAAGTGACTGCGCCCTTGGGCGTAGGCATCGCGAGCGATTTGTGTAGCGTGACCCGGACTGCTGGTCTCGGCAATTTCCACGGAAACACCGCCAGTCCGGAGGCGCTCGAGTGCTGGTCCCACCAACTTGCGGCAGCGCCCACCGCCGGCGGCGGGATTCACCACTGCCAGAAACGTCTCAGTCACAGTTCGACCATCGCTGTTGCACGGTCTTGATGTTTGCCAATTTCCTCGGCGAGCAGGTTCCTTTTAATCTTCATCGACGCAGTGCGGGGGAAATCCTCGTTCCAGATCAAGTATCCACCGACGCGCTTGAAATCAGGCAGCTTTCGGTTGCGGGCAACAATATCGGCTTTCAGGGGCTCGTCAAATTCCTGGTTCTGATCCAAACGTAGCACGAGGACCAATGTTTCGCGCCCCAGCTGCTTGTCCGGCCAGATATAGTTGGCGGCGAACACACAGTATTCTTTTGCCGCCAGACCATCAAATACAGTCTCAATATCCTCGGGATAAATGTTCTTGCCGCCCTCGGTGACGATCATGTTCTTCTTGCGCCCGAACAGTTGCAAATGGCCGGTGGCGTCGAAGCGGCCGAGGTCACCGGTCAGAAGCCAGCCATCCACGATGGTTTCGGCGGTCAGTTCAGGATCGTCGAGGTAATAGGCCATTATCGTCTTACTCTGCGCAGCTACTTCTCCGATTCCGTCGGCGTCAGGATTGAGAATCCTCAAATCAACTCCTGGCAGAGGTTTGCCCACCGTGTCGGCACGAAAAGGTTGAAAGTCATTGAGCGTGAGAGATGTCCCAGCCTCGGTGAGGCCGTATCCATTGGCCACGGGGATGCCGAGATCGTAGAAGAATTGCAGGGTCGAAGGTTCCATGAACGCACCGCCAGTGAACATGGCCAACAGTTCCCCGCCAAATCCATCATGCACCTGGGGCAGCAGTTTCCGGCTTCGACGAATGTTGAGACGCTTTCCCGCGAACACGCGATTCAGCCAGATCATCCGGTTCAGCAAGAAGCGTTTCGCAGGCGAAAGCTCCTGGAACTTGGCTTTCAACCCCCGCTCCAGATTCTTCAGCACCATGGGAACCAGGCTGACGTAGGTGATTTTGTACTTCACAAAGGCATCGCGAACGAACTCTGGCCGCAAGGTGCGCAGATGAACCACACACGCTCCGCACACGAACGGCCCAATGAAACCCACCATGAAATCGATGGCATGATTTGTGGGGAGGATGCTCAGGTAACGCACTCCCGGCCAGAACGAATACCAGGCGGTCAGAGATTTGCATTGTTCGAGATAATTCTCGTGGGTGAGCACACATCCCTTGGGCCGTCCGCCGGTGCCCGAAGAATACACGATGCATGCAATGTCGTCTCGTTTGCGCGATAGGAATTCGGGATCGCCTTTACGGCGAAATTCCTCCCAACGAAATGCGCCAGCAAGGTCAGCGCCTAAAGGCGCTTCCGTCACCAATACAGTTTTGAGTTTGTGGCTTGAGAACTCCGGAGCGCGGGTGACAGCCCGCCAAAGATGGTACTCAATCACCAGAACCTTCGCCTGGGAGTGAACCAGCAGTTGCAGATGTTCGGGGGCCGTGAGTTTGTAGTCCAGTGGAACCAGCACCCCGCCGATGTGAAAAATAGCGTACGCGGAAATCAGCCACTTGGACTGATTGGTCATGATGATGGCGGCGCGATCTCCGGCTTGAAAATCGGCATCCTGCAATGCGCGCGCCAATGGCCGGGCGGTTTCCTTGAAATCCGCATAGGTGAGGCGCGTCTTTTCCCGGTTGCGGTCGGACTCAATCAGGCAAATTTCGTTGGGCCAGCGCTCGAGTGCGTCGCGCAAGGCCGCGCCCAGACAACTGTACTGGTCAAGATTGAGCATGAATGATCTATTTCACCACAGACATGCGGGAGGACCGAAGAAAGCTAGTTATCAACTCACCACTCCGCTTATAGCCTTGCTTGAATGCGATCGGCCAAAGTGCGGAAGTCCGAGACTCCTTGCAACTCGTAGTCCGGCAACTCAATGCGGAAATGGTTCTCCAACTTGGTAAGGAGGTCAAGAGCCTGCAGGCTGTCGATGCCCAAGGTCTTGAAAAAATCATCGTCGGGGCCGAGCTTCTGCCGCGGCACCTTGAAGTGGGCTGCGGCGAGAATGAGGATTTCGTCCAGGGTTTTATCAATTGTTGTCATGGGCATCGCATGTCCTCTAGAAAATGTTCACGGTAAATATGGCAGGGCGTCGGTACTCTCCACGAACCTCCGCAGACCGGCATCCACTGCGGGGCGTATAAAAAGCTCGCAGAAAAGATCGATCTCTCGCTTCAATTCGTCGTAGGGAATCGGTTTGATGAATTTCTTTGCCGCCGCCGCTGTCGTTCGGTCGAATTTCTTTAGTTGAGCCGCGGTCGCCCGCGCTGCTCTCAAAGCTTCTCCCTCGCCCACTACCTGGCTTACTAAGCCAATCTGTTGGGCTTTGGTGGCATTAAAGCTTCGGCCGGTCAAGAGAAGATCGCGGACAACCGCATTTCCCAGATCCCGTTTTAGTCGCGGGATACCGCCAAAGCTGGGGATCAGCCCCAGCCGCAACTCTGGAAAGCAGAAACGCGCCATCTTGTCTGCGATGATGAGATCGCAGGTCAAAGCCAGTTCAAACCCTCCGCCAAACGTGACTCCATGCACTGCTGCAATGGTTGTAAGCGGCGAAGCGTCAATCGCATTCATCACGGCGTGAACGCGTTCCACGTGGTGGCGCACTCCCTTTAGGGCATCGGCTCGCGCCATTTCCTTAGAACGTCGATACAACTCCCGGAGGTCGGCCCCGGCACAGAACCCCGGCTTGAGCTCGCTGTAGATAATCAGCGCATGGGCTTCGGCCTTCGCCGATTCCAGTTCCACGATGAATCTCTCCAGCTCTTCAAGCGTGGCGGAACCAATCTCGTTGCAGGGATCGCGGTGCAGCGCCAATTCCATGACGCCATCCTTCAATTCCCACGAAAGTGTGTTGCCTTTGAATTGGTTCATGAAGGCTTGTATTCCGCGCTGTTCGTGCCGTTAGACCGCCTGCTTCACCGCGTACATCTCTTCGATCTCGCTTTTGAGTCGGGCGGCAATCAAATCACGCTTCAACTTTCCGTTCGCAGTGAGCAGACCATTCTCTATGGAAAAAGCTTCGGCGCGAATATGAAACGCTCGAATCTGTTTGTAGTGTGGCATGGCACGATTCACCGCGTCCACCGCAGCCTGCGCCTGCGGGGGTGCCATCGCACCGGTAAATATCACCGAGAGGTAGCCTCGCCCGTTGCCCACCAGCACCGCTTGCTGCGCTTCCGGCAGGTTTTGCAGTAGCTCGTCTTCAATGGGCTCAGGAGCGATGTTGTGGCCGGAGCCAAGGATAATCAAATTCTTCATGCGACCGATGATCTTCCAGTTTCCGTTAGCGTCCGCGTCGCCCTGGTCGCCGGTATGAAACCAGCCATCGCGCAGAGTCCTGGCGGTTTCCTGCGGGCGGTTCCAATATCCGGGAAAAATATTCGGACCGCGTACGACGATCTCGCCATTGTCACCCAGCTTCATTTCGATCCCACGGATGGCCGGGCCTACTCGACCGGGTTCGACATGCTCTGGGTCGTCCATGGTACAGATCGCCGTGGTCTCGGTCAGACCATAGACTTGCAGCACCGGGATGCCGAGCATCATGAAATACTGCTGGGTCTCAACGCTGAGTGGTGCTGAACCGCAGATCAGCGCTTTCAGATTCGAGCCGATCATCTTCTCGCGGATGGTGGGGAACACGATGGATTTGGCGCAGCCCAGCCATATGGAGTCCTTGAAGCTCGACTTGCGTTCCTGTTTGCGCATCCAGGCAGCTTTGGCCTTGCTGTAAATGGTGTGAACGACGCCTCCGGTCTTCCAAAGTTGTTCGTCCACCGCTTTGCGCATTCGCTCGAGCAGTTGGGGAACGTTCAGAAAGTAGTCGGGAGCGGCAGTTCGGACGTCGCTCGCAAGTTTGGTCAAGTCGGTATTGAGTGTGAGCAGGCTGCCGCGCAGGAGGCAGGTCAACAGCATGATCCACGAACCAGCGAAACACAACGGCAGATAGTGGAATACACGATCCTGGCCGGGGCGCTTCTGCATGAGTGCGTCGAGCCGCTCCGAAGTGCAGCCCAGCATGTGCCCGATGTTCCCGGCGGTGAGCACGACCCCCTTGGCTTCGCCCGAAGTGCCGGAGGTGTAAATGATGGTGACGGGATCGGAGGCCTCGATGCGTGGACGGCCGTTATTACAGGGATTCCCAGTCAAAATGTCGTCGAATAAAAACTGTGGCGGCGCATCGGGCCATTCCTTCGCGATGCCATCGCGTAGGGCGGCATCTCCGCAGCAGATCAGCGCGGGAGTGCAGTCCTTCATCATGACAACGAGTTCCGCAGGTGCCTGGCGGGCGTAAAGCGGAACGACGATCAAGCCCTCCGCCATAATAGCGAGGTCGATGGTAACCCAATCGATGCTGTTGTGGCCTAAGAGCGTGACGCGGTCGCCCTTCTTTAATCGTTGGGAGCCCAGGAACACGCGGGCTTTCGCAATTCTCTCTAGCAACTCGCGGCCTGTGATGGCGGGTGCTTGACCCTCTCGTAATTCACGGAGGAAGACGGCATCGTGTAAGGCTTCGAGCCGAGCGAAAATGTTGTCTAGAAACGTCACGGGTGAAAATGCTTGGAACTCTCTCAGCTATAGGCCTCAACCAAACTCTTCAGACCTGCGCTCATGGGCGGGAGGTAGTCTTCCCAACTCCATTCGCCCTTGCGCGTGGGAAACGCCGGGTAGCGCCTCTGGACTTCTTCCTCGAAGTACACGCCCATGCGTGCCATCACTTTCAGATTACGCACTACAGTACGCCCGATGGATTCAGCAATGCGTTCCCCGTCGGTGGCCAGCTTCTCCAAGGCCGCTAGCAACTTGGGCTCAAGGTCGGCGTCGTCCACGTTCATCAGCAAATCCTGGTGGCCGCGCTCGTTCATCAGGTTGCGGATGCGCTCATCCATGGTGATGCCCGCCGATGGGATCAATCCCGGCATTGAGGTCACGATTCCGTGATAGCGCGACGACGCCATCATGTGACATGCGCGCAATACACTCACCAGTTCGTAGATGTTGTACTCCTCGGAAGTCAGCACGGGCACGCCGCCGAGTTGTTCGGAGATGCGGCCCGCGGGACGGGCATCGAGGCGCTCGGTCGCGACCATGACCACGAAAACCTGGCGCTGCCTACGAAATGCTTCGACCGCTTTGGCGATGGCGTTGAGGTAACGCTCGTAAGCACGCGTGGCCTCCGGCCCCGAATTGTGAAAATACGGCCCGCGGTAGTGTTCTTCTTTATAGGCTCCAGTCAGGCTATGGATAGCTAGTTTCGCCACCGACGCTTTCACTGGCCACTCGAAAGGATTAATGGGACACACTGCCAACACCGGCATTTTGCCGTCCCACCCCACGCCCCGCAGAGTTTTCTGTCCGTACTCGGCGGGATGCGGCTCGAAAGTCCATGCGGTATCCGTTCCTAACTCAGTAGGAACACCCAGCTCGCGCAGAACGGTACGTGATTCCTCATTGCGGGTGATGATCAGCGAATTCTTGCAGAAACGCTCACACATCTTACGCACCAGCGGATCCATGTGTCCGGCTTCGGCGCCGTACCCCACCGAAAGCTTATTCTCAGCCGCCGCTATACCCAAAGATCCAATCATCATGGTGGTGAGGGCGTTAGCAAACTTGCTTTTGAACATGGAGCCTTCGCAGGCGACCACTCCGTGGTGCTTGGGAACTTCATGGGCCAGAAAAGGAGGGAAAATGTCCGGCAGACGCACCTGGTTGGTGCCTTCAAAATAACCGCGGGAGCGATCAAAGTTGAAGGTCATCGCGCTGAAGTCCACGTTCTGCGCTCCAAGAATATGCCGGATCTGTCGCAGCATTTCCTCCACGCGCGCGTCCGAACCCATGTTGCGGGTGCCGTTGTAGCCGGCAAATAGCAGCTTGAGTTTCTCGCCCGGCTGCCACGGTTTACCTTTCCCCAACATCCAGGCAGCCTTCGACTTTTCAATCGAGGCGCTCACCCAGGCTTCCAGGATAAAGTCCATCATGCCGCTGTGCCTCCGGCCTGCGTCGGCCACTCCTGGTAACGGTAGGTGAACTTGCCCTCGCGGCTGAATTTGAGCAGAGGAAAACTGTATTGCGAAAAAGGAACCGGCTTACGTCCGAGTTCCCCGGTCACGCGAGTGTTGTCGAACACCGTGTTCCACATTAGATACGGCATGAACACCTTCATCAGTGCCGCCCCATGTGAGATCGGGCCACGGAAATTCGACAAGGTATTGACCGTGGCGGAAAACGGCCGCTCCAGCATTGGCAGGAACACTGGCCCCCGCTTTTGCCGTGCAGCAGCCAGGGCGTTGGTCAATTCGCGAAAAGTTTGCGAGTCTTTGCCGGAGGAAAGATGATAGACATCGTGCTGCGCCTGCGGCTTCTGATGCAGAGTGGCAATAGCGTCGGCGACGAAATCGACGTTCACAATATCGATCTTGTCATCAGGACGAAAAGGCAGCATCGGCAGTCCCGCGAGAAAAACAAATGACCTCACCATGTCGAACTGAGTAGTTTCCGCGCGGCGGCTGTCGCCGAGTACGATGCTGGGCCGGAAAATCGTAATCGGAACCTCGGGGAGCAACTGCCGAATCATGTGCTCGCAGAACTTCTTAGTGCGCGCGTAGGGATCATAATCCGAGCGCTCCCAATCGATCGACTTATCTTCGGTGACGACTTCGTCCTGGCGCTTCCCTGCCACCGCTACCGTGCTTACGTGGCTGAACCGGCGCATGCCGTGATAATGATGAACCCGCATCGCGAGCTGCAACACTTCCAGCGTGCCCCGCAGATTCACGTTCAGGCAGCTCTTTTCCGATTTGCGATTCAGCGACGCCGCGCAGTGAATCACCGAATCGCTGCTGTGGATAAGCCGGTCGTAGTCGTCTCGGCTGAGGCCGAAATGTTCTCCCGTAAGATCGCCACGAAAGATCCTGATCCGAGTTTGCAGATGTTCGTAGAAACGCGGGAAGTCGAGATGCAATTGCAGCGCCTGCCAAAGCCGGAGTTCGGCCTCGTGCGCATCCCTCGCTCGAATCAGCACATTCAGAGATGCGCCGTGTTCCTCAAGTAAGTTTGCAGCGACATGGCCACCAATATAGCCGGTAGAGCCGGTCAGGAATATCGCCACGTTGCCCCATTGGTGCCGGTTTTGACGGTGACTCCGCTCTCCGCCTCGGCAAGTTGGAAGTTGCGAGCAGGACGCGCCTCCAGCGGACGCCCCTCAATCAGAGGATAAGTCCACCGGCGCAGCGCAGGGACATGGATGTTGATCCAGAACTCCCACCAATCGATGGCCGCAGTTCTGTAACCGAAATCAGCCTGCTCTTCAGGTACCAGAGAGTACGCAAGCTTCTCGACGTTTTCGGCTACAAAATCATGCTCGTTCAAAAGTATGAACGGCTCGAAGAGTTGAATCAGTTTTTCGACTTTCTCGAGATTGCGCTGCGTGCGCGCCAGGGGCGTCTTCTTCAGCGGAAACGCCGACATAATGTGCTGGATCGACTTGATGATCGCCTTCTGGGCCGGTGCCGACATGCGCTGATAGCGCTCCTTGGAAACTGGGATGGCGTCAAAACGCAGGCGCAGCCAGTACTCCAAACCTTCCTGCGCCCGGTAGTGTTTGCGATGGGCAAGGGAGGTGAGTTCGATGGACCGCCGCATATCGCACGGATTGGTGACTGAAGCGGCGAGTTGGTAAACCGGGTCGTGGCGACGTTCCATGATCGCCGCCGCAATCAATGTCATCCCGGCGCAAACCGAATCCACTGGAATCAGGTCTAGCCGCTTGCGTTCGTTCGATGGTAGTTGGCGGAAATAGGTTCCCAGCAGGTAAGAAAGCGATGCCGAGGTATTGATGCCTTCATTCCATCCTCGGAACGGTTTTTCGATCGACGTTTCGACGATGGCAGGCCGAACGATCGCAATCGGCAGGCCGGCTCCATACTTGGTCACCAGCGACTCAGCAAGACCCTTGGTCAGAGTGTAAGTATTGGGCCAGCCCAATTCCAATGCACGCTTAGTGCCAGCCTCCGTCAAATGATTGCGGAGCCAACGCACTCGATTCTTGCGAACCTGGTTCTCCAGCGCAGCACCCTGAAGGCCTTTAGCGGCGTGTTCCTTCGACAAAGCCTGTTGCCGGAGTTCTCCCGCGACTTCGCCGCCTTCCGCGCGCTGTTCGACGTCGTGGATCAACTGGTGCAGAGCTCGCCATTCGCGTTCGGCATCGTAGCCGCCGATGGCGGCGGGCACGTAGTTTGGCCGTACTCTTTCTCCCACGCGTCCATCCTGCCCTCCTGCCACATAACAGGTGGAAAGATGCAGTAAGCCGGCATGATCGGACTGGCGCACGAACTCAACCACGTTCACCGCCGCATCGACATTGGTGAGCAGCGCATCCCGCAGATCGGGATTGAAATCCGTGAGCCCGGAACTGTTGATGATTAAGTCCAGCTTCTTGCTCAACCTTTCGCTAACCGCTGGAGACATTCCAAGTCCGGGCTGCGACACATCGCCTTCGACTACTTCAACGCGATCAGCGAGGAAGCGTGACAGCCCGGCTCCATAGCGCTCCCATAAGGGATCGAAGACGGGCGAGTCTTCGACCAACTTTTCGAAGCGGCGCTGGGCGGGATTCGACTTCTGCCGCCGGATCAGCAGATGGATGCGGCCGGTTTCGGGCAGATCCATCAAGGTGTTCACCAGCCAAACTTTGCCGATGAATCCGGTCACTCCAATCAGCATGACGTGTTTTCCAGCGAAGGCCGCGCGAACCGAAAGCGGCCGTGGGTGCCGCGGACCATCGAAGGAGACAATCGGCCGCTGCGGAGCTACCGCTTGGCGGCTGGACGACACTATCGCAGATCGCAGTTCCTCTGTTGTGGACAGTCCCAGATCACGCACCAAGCGCTCCGGACTTCGCTGTCCATCCGGCCCAGTACCGGTGATTCGCGCGAAAGCTCCGCGCGGACGAATCACAGGATCCAACAGCCTCCCGGTGGCCATGCCATCGCGGAACTCCAGACGGTTAGCAACGATCCACTGCACATCCAAATACCGCGCCAGCGGGCGCATCACGTGGTCCAGTCCCTGGCTTACCAAGACGACATTCTGCCGGGAATCCACCAGCGTCCGGAGTTGGCGCACACCCTCCGGCTTGAGTTGCGGCCTCAATTTGTAATGGAAATATTCTTCCCCCAACAGATCAAGGCGGTCGCGGCTGACGCGTCGAAGCACGCTGTGCACTACGCGCGTAGCAAATTCCCGATTGGTCGCGTAAAGAAAAGGGCGCAGCACGGCCATCAGGAAAACCAGCCCGCGACGGGTCCAGCGTTCTGAAAAAGTCTGGAGATTCCAGGTGAAGAACGCAATCGAACGGACGGTGGTCAATTCAAGCAGACTGCCCTCAACCCGCCAATACACGGGGTCATCGTGGCCGGGGCCGCCAGGATTTTCTTGAGACAGTTTCAAAGGCCTTTTTCTTCCCGAGACGCACACTCTAGAGCCAACAAGAGAAACGAAAGTCCTTATTGTAAACAATCGCGGTCAAAGCGCGAAGCTAGTGTCACGGGAAACCGCGAAGTGCCTCGAATACATCGGCTTAGCACCAAGTCGTTTTCGCGAAAGAAGTCCTGAATGGGAGCTACTTCGCGTAATTCCTCTCGATCCCATTTCGTGAATTCGTCACCCTGAATTTCCCGTCGGAGCCGGCTTCGACCTCAATATAGTGCCCGTCCGACTCTTTATCGGTATTGACGATCAAGCTTTCGGGCACGTTGTGTTGCTTGTCCGAATCGATTGCATAGTGCAATTGCCATAGATCAGCCAGGTCTGGCGAGTCATGGATAATCTGCCAGGCATCGGGGCTGCCGCCTTTGTGTGGGCCGTTATTGATCACAGCCACTCGCGGATGCAATGCCCATACCAGCGCTCGGGGATTGTCGGGATGACCTCCGTGATGCGTTGCCAGATACAAATCAACTGTCCCGATCAGGTTGTTGGGACAAACTATGTCCAGTTCTTTTTGCTCGGTCAAGTCGCCCAGATCCAGAAACCTGAACTTGCCGTAGGTAATCAGCACGCCCAGGGAGCGTGAGTTCTCGCTGTTGTCGTCTGGAGGTTGCTTCTCTGACGTACAGTAAATGTTGGCCTCCCCGGCGCCCGGCAAGGGGTCAGTGATGTGATCGCCCGCAGCGGCCACAACCTGCAGAGTGATGCCCTTTAGCGGCACTCCTTGGCCCGGCCTCAAGACCACGCGCGCATTGTGTTTGGTAGCTGCAAGGTAGTCAGCATAATTCTTCTTTGTAGCATCGGAGTCTTCCTGGTTTTCCCCATGGTCCACGAAAGTGCCGACATTGATCTTTTGCAGCAGGCTCGACACGCCGCCGACGTGGTCTTCGTGATAGTGAGTGATGAGCACGTAGTCGATCTGTTTGATCCCCGCAGCTTTGGTTGCCTGCACAATGCGGTCCGCGTCACGCTCGCCGGCAAAACCGGTATCAATGAGTAAGGATTGCTTCTGTGGACTCACAATCAGGGTAGACTGCCCACCCTCCACATCAATGAAGTAGATTCGCAACGGTTGCTCTGACCTGACCAGCACGGCAGGCACGACCAGCAAGCACACACTGAGGGAAAAGATGGGCTGACGTAACCAGCGAATCAAAACCGCCTTCGTGTCTATCGCGCGCGAATGCATATGACCAAGGTAATGGAACGGGCGCTTTCCTGCCTCTTCCAACTATGTACACAACTCTATAATTTTTCTTGTGACTACTCCATCGCGAGGCGCGACCGCGGTTCCGATAGTTTTTGGCGTGATATTCGCGGGCATTGCGCTCGCGGTTGGTGTCGGATTTCTCACTGCCAATCCCGCCAATGTGCATGGAAATCCAATGGCCGCGGTTTGGATGTGCGGAATTTTCATTTTGGCTGGCGGAGGAATCGTCTATGCCGCCATCTATGGCAACCGCAAGCTGAAGGAACAAGCCGCAGCAAGGCAGGCTGCTCCCGATTCGCCATGGCTGTGGCAGAAAGATTGGGCCGCGAGCCGTGCCGAGAGCAAGAACCTTAACTGGGCTACCGGTTTGTGGTTGATAGCAGGAGCCTGGAGTGCCATTTGGCTTGTTCTTACGGTTCTGACTGCGCGCAAGCCCTGGCAAGCTTCCGGCCACTCTGCTCTCTTGGCTTTCGGATTCTGCCTGCCCGGTGTAATTCTTGCCGGCATAGCGCTGCGTGCAACCATTCGCCAGAAACGCTTCGGCAAAACTTACTTTGAATTCGCTTCGCTTCCCTTCTCCCCTGGGAAATCACTTAAGGGAACCATCCACCTGCGCTTCAACACAACCGCGCGACACGGCATCGATCTCACGCTTTCCTGCGTTCGCCAGGTAATTACCGGCTCGGGCAAGAATCAGACTACGAACCGGATCGTCCTCTGGCAGTCGCAAGCGAATGTTGCGGAGCAGTCCCTCACGCCTGGCCCTATGGGAGACGCAGCTATTCCTGTGAGCTTCGTTGTCCCGAGTGACGCCTATGAAACCAATCACGATCAGCCACGCGACCAGGTTCTCTGGCTTTTGCATGCGCAAGCGGACGTTCCCGGAGTCGACTATTCTGACGACTTTGAAGTCCCGGTCTTTAAGCTGACACCGGCCTCCGCTGCCGCGCCTGTTGCCGGCTTCAGCGACTCGCAGCCTGAAGCCGCTCCGGCATTCCAAAGCGACGCCTCCGACGTAGCCGCACCAGACAACCCGAAGGTTGTGGTTTCGACCGGGCCGACCGGTGGCACGGAGTTCTATTTCCCGCCTTTTCGTAACCCCATCCGGGTCCTGGTTCTGCTTCTGGTTACGGCGGGATTCGGCGCACTCGCTTTCGGCTTGCACTCGTTGAAGGCCCCGTCGGTTTTTACCATCATATTTGGCCTGATCGACCTGTTATTGGTCTATGGCGTGGTCCACTCGGCACTGGCTTCATCTCGCATCCAGGTGGGCGAGGGCAAACTGCGATCGAGCCGCGCATTGCTGGGAGTGAGTTCGACACGTGAAATTCCATTTTCTGAGATCGACAAGATCCTCGCCGTGGCAAGCACCCAACAGGGTACAAACCCCAACGCCGCCTCGTATGCGCTGCGCCTGCAAACCAAGAGTGGGAAGAAAATCTCGCTAGCCGACGGCATCGATAACCGGCAGGAAGCGCGCTGGGTCACTGCCCAACTGGAAAAGTTCGTGGGCCTCAAACTGGACACGCATGTCGCAGCTGACGACATTTACGGCGTGTATGGTCCACCGCCGCAGCGAGGGATGACGCCATCCAGCCTACCGATAACGCTGGGGCGTGGCAGAGTGATGGTTGCTGCGGCCCTCAGCAGTATCTTCGTTCTCGCCGGGATGGGGTTTATGGCCTATCACTTCAATTCTGCGATGCACGGCGTTCCCAGGCGGCCGTCGGTTTCAAGATCACAGACTCCAGCAAAGTCTAGAGCACAGCGCGTGACCTACACACCTCTTTCCGATGTGGACGCACAGCGTTTGCGATTATTGCCCGAACAAACGCAAGCGGAAGAGTTGCTGGATCGTGCCATTCAACACGACGACAAAGCCAGAGACCTGTTCGAACAGAACATCACCATCTGGCTCGGGGACATCAAACTTACCGACCGCATGAAGCAACTGGAGTGGCGTTCACGTTTCTCCAACGACCTGCGGGTACGTTACGCCAATGCCGACCTCAACTTGGCAATGAACGGCTGGGAGAAAACGGAACATTCCGCCGACCTGCTGATCACACAAGCCCAGACCGACAAGGCCTCACGCGCCACCGCGGTGTATCAAATGGGAATGATGGCTGGACGGGGCATCAGCTACAGCTTGATTTATCCGGTGCTGGTCGATTACGCGAGGAACGATCCTGATCCGTATGTTCGGCAATGGGCGGTCGAAGGCATGCGCTACCTGGGTACCGACGAAGCGCTCGATCAATTGTTCTATTCCTTCACGCATGATCCCTCAAACACAGTCCGCGACCGGGCTGGCTGCAATATCTCCGACTGCGGCAACTTCATGCGCAAACAACGCATGCGCATGGTGCCAAAACTGATCGCGCTGGCACAAGACCCGCAGACCACGCCACAAATACGCAATTGGACCTTCCTTGCATTGGCGGAAATCACCGACCAACACCTGCCCGCGGATGCTTCTGTGTGGGAGCACTGGAATAACGA
Source organism: Terriglobales bacterium (assembly GCA_035484735.1). Taxonomy (GTDB): domain Bacteria; phylum Acidobacteriota; class Terriglobia; order Terriglobales; family Acidobacteriaceae; genus JABCZH01. Next base: position 120,388 of record DATHOQ010000045.1, read on the forward strand.
CCACGGCGTCGACAAGATGACCGAGTTCGAGCAAATGGATTGGTGGCGGGTGCGAGGCGACGAGTAGGCGACGAACTACGGCGCCGGCCTAGATCACAGAAACTTCATCAGCGCGTCGATCGTCTCTTTTGGGCGTTCTTCCATTACCCAATGTCCGGTGTCTTTCAGAACCACTACTGTGACGTCGGTGGCCACCAGTTTCATTTGTTGGCCAAGCACTTCTCCCAGAGATTTTTCGCCGCCAATCGCCAGAACTGGAATCGCCAGCTTCGTCTGAGCAAGCTGTGCGAAGTCTTTGGCGGTTTGCGGCCAAGCGGCAAAGTATTCCCAGCCAGCACGCATACGCCCCGGCTGGGAGTAAGCCGCGACATAGGCTTGACGATCTGCATTAGAGAGTGACCGCGTCCGGTCTGCCGCGAGGTCGTTCCAGAAATACGCAAAATAGATTCGTTCCCGCCCGCTCACCAGTGCTTCCGGCGTAGGACCGTGGAAGCGGAAGTGCCAAACATTCGGATCGTCGTAGACTGCTTCCCACCCGGCCACGCCGGGAAGAAATGCGTCCAACACCGCCAGCTTTTCTGTTTCTGAGGGGAATTGCGCAGCATACGCGTAAGCCACCATCAGTCCGATGTCGTGGCCGACGACTCTCGCCTTCTCGATGCCCAGCGACTTCGCAAGAGCGTGTATGCGGATGGCGGAGGTCTTCATGTCCAAACCATCTTTTGGAATCGCTGAATCGCCGATGCCTGGCAGATCCGGTGCGATCACGGTAAATTTCGCGGCCAAAAGCGGAATGATTGGCCTCCACATACGCGAGGTCTGGGTATACCCATGCAGCAGATCACTGCGGGGCCGTGACCCGCCGTCAGGTAGTGTATTTTGATCCCCTCCACTACAGCGTCGCGTGAAGCAACAGTCCGATTTGCTGCATTGGCACCGAAAGAAAGTGCGACAGAAAAGAAAATAAACGCGGCTAAGCTACGAACGTTGTTCACAAAACGTTTCATCGAAGAAGCTCCTGGGGACAAGCACACAAAGCGGGTTATGAACGTCGATCATGAACAAGCACCCGGCCTTAGCCACCAGAACCGCAAGGCCGGGCGCAACTCGAATTTGACAAGCGAGGACTCAGCCCTCGATTAAGCCGCAGCCAACTTACGCTCCTTGATGAACGCTAGCAAGTCGCCATTAATCTGGTCAGCATTGGTTGCGGGCATCCCGTGCGGGAAACCCGGATACACCTTTAGAGTGGAATTCTTGACAATCTTCGCAGACAGCGGACCCGCCGCAACGATGGGCACGATCTGATCGTCGTCGCCATGCATGATCAGGGTTGGCACGTCGAACTTCTTAAGGTCTTCAGTGAAATCCGTCTCAGAGAAAGCCTTGATGCAGTCGTAGTGGGCCTTCATGCCTCCCAACATCCCCTGTAGCCACCAGTGCTCTCGGATACCCTCAGAAATCTTGGCGCCTGGCCGGTTGTATCCGTAGAACGGGAGCGTGATGTCCCGGTAAAACTGCGCTCGATTTGCCGCAAGCGCGGCTCGCAGACCGTCAAAGACTGAGATAGGCGCGCCGGTGGGATTTTTTTCCGTCTTCAGCATCAATGGTGGTACTGCACTGATCAGTACGGCCATGCCGACACGCTTTGTGCCATGCCTCCCGATGTAACGGGCAACTTCCCCGCCACCGGTGGAGTGGCCTACATGGATTGCGTTCTTGAGATCCAGTTTGTCCGTAAGAACTGCGAGATCGTCGGCGTAGGTGTCCATATCGTTGCCGTCCCACGTTTGGGAGGAACGCCCATGGCCTCGCCGGTCATGGGCGATGACGCGATAACCTCGCTGACCGAAAAAAAGCATCTGTCCGTCCCAGTCGTCCGCGGTGAGTGGCCAGCCGTGACTGAAAACGATCGGCTGCCCCGACCCCCAGTCCTTGTAGAAAATCTCGGTACCGTCTTTGGTCGTGATTGTAGGCATGAAATGTCCTCCTGAGATTTGTCTTGCTGCAATTCGCTGGACAATCTGTAGATGTTTTGATCGAACCGTTCGAACTAGCTAATTACGGAATTTCTTGGCCGCGCCCACGCCGAGACCGATGAAGATCGCCATTACCACCAGCTGCGCGACCAGAAATGGTGGTTCTTTCCCCTCGGGAGCCAGAGCGTGCAATGCCGGCACTTTCAGGAAGCTCTGCACCACCAGCACGAATACATTCAGATACAGGGCGATCATCGCGGTAATCACATAGGTTCGCCGCCAACCGCCGGCTAGGTTTTTGGCATAACGCGCCACCATTGCTATCGCCAGCACCACCAGCGAAATGATTGCGACCTTGTGCGATGGCAGAAGATGATCAAAGGGAAAGCCGAATCCGGTCACACTGGTCAGCACAGTCGTTAGTAGGAAGAGTCCATTCCAACCGTGAAGAAGCTTTCCGTTAAGCATTCCGAACACAACGATCAGCCCCGAACCGATTCCGATCAAGCTGATTACTACATGCACCACGGTGTACGTCTCCAGGCTCATGCCGAGAATCATTGGGAGTGTCCTTTCCGGAATCGGTAATGGTACGACGGCGTGGCCGAAATTTCCACTGCTTGTCAACTCAAACGGATGAGTGCAGCGGGCCGTGGTAATAGTGGCAGCGTTGACGGAGCGCGTTTGGTGCCGGGCAAACGAAATGACAGAGAGCCCACTCAAATATGGTAGATTTTCAGTCCAGATGAAAGGGTAAGGCGTTGGAGTACAAACACATACCGTTGACAGATCAACAAAATGACGAACATTGACAACTGTGTGACAAACCCAGCGTGCTTCTCGCTCATATTCATTTGCGCTCGACCAGCGGCACAACCAAATTTTCCATGGGAGAAAGACCACAATGCAGAAAAGAACTATAGTCTCAGTATCTTGCCTTGTCCTATTTGCAAGTCTGGCCTTCGCAGCATCTGCCCAGAATCAATTCGTCTTCAGTCCAGACGGCAAGTTCGTGCGAGCCACACAAGCGCCGTCCCACATTACGCTTACGCCCAAAGAGGACGCCGGTCTCAACATCATTGCCGGTAACTTCAGCCGGTACCCGAAGGCCACCTACTTCAGCATCTGGGGCAACACCGTGGCTCAGGGCGGATCGAACTTTCCGTTTCAAACGTGGGTCGCCGTGGCTTTTACTCCCACGGCTAACGCGACCATAACTAAGCTTGAGGTATCAGCAGGTAGACAGGGCGGCGGAACTGCCGGGTTCGAGTTAAGTCTATACAACGACGCCGGCGGGATCCCTGGGACGCCGATCAAGACTGCCCACGTTTCGACCCTGCCGAACTACGGAGAATGTTGCGACGTGGCGGTAGCCAACGATCCGGCCGGGATACCCGTCACTGCTGGGACGCAGTACTGGGTGGTCGTGAGCACGACTGCGGAAGACACGGACATTTACGCCTGGGCCTACAACAGCACCGATATGACAGCGCAAGCAGCTGCTTCCTGGTGCCAGGGATCGTCCACCTACTGCGGCAACAACAGCGGCAAATGGGTCCCTTTCCAGTACGTTCAGCTTGGATTCCAGGTGCTCGGACACTAGAACAGCGTGCATCAAAGAAGGTCGTCGACCTCGATTACGACTTTTGCAAATTAAGGACGGCTTCCCACGGCCCGGCGCAACCAAGCCGGGTCGTTCTTTTCAGAGGACAATGACCTCAGTGGTCAAAAAACTCGACGTCCCCGATGGGATTTCAACCCGTATCACTGCCGTAAAGAACAAAACCGGGCGCAGTTGTTACAATCGTGACGCATGGGCTTCCATTCTGGATGCACACCATGCCATCACACACGAGGAAGTTTATGCTGAATCATACAATCGCTTTTGTTACGTCCGGTGTCATTGCACTGTTTGCTTTGTCTACCTTTGCCACGGCATCCGATGCCAAGTTCGGCCCCTCGAACCCGTTTTATGCGCCGAGCACGTTGCCGTTCCAGGCACCTCCTTTCGACAAAATCAAAGATGAGGACTATCAGCCGGCCATCGAAGCAGGCATGGCCGAGGAGCTCGTTGAGATACAGGCGATTGCGGACAACCCGGCCCCACCAACGTTCGAGAATACGCTCGTCGCCATGGAGAAGACCGGGCAACTCTTCCAACGAGCGATGGCCGCCTTCGGGGCGGTCAGCGGGGCGAATACTAACCCCGTGTTGCAGAAAGTACGCACCGAGGAAGCCCCGAAACTAGCAGCTCACTACGATGCCATCTATCTAAACGCGAAATGTTTTGCTCGCGTAGCTGCCGTCTATAAACAGCGTGCATCTCTCAAGCTCGATCCCGAATCATTGCGGCTACTCGGGGTGACCTATGACAGGTTCGTCCGCTCTGGCGCAAACCTCTCGGATGTCGACAAAGCCGAATTGAAAAAAATGAACGAGGAAATCTCGACGCTCTCGGAAGCCTTTTCGACAAAACTTCTCGCTGCTACGAAAGCCGGGGCCTACGCCACCACGGACAGGAGTGCGCTGACCGGCTTGAGCGACGCTCAGATCGCCGCAGCCGCACAAGCCGCGCAGACCCGTAAGCAGGAAGGCTACATTCTCCCCTTGCAGAACACGACGCAGCAGCCAAATCTAGGCTCGCTCAGCGTCCGGGCAACACGCGAAGCCATCTTCCAGAAATCGTGGAACCGCACCGAGCGTGGTGATGCCAACGACACCCGCGACACCATCTCGCGGTTGGCACAGCTGCGCGCCCGACGGGCGCAACTGCTCGGTTATCCGAACCACGCAGCATGGAAGTTGGGAGACCAGATGGCGAAAACTCCAGCCGCAGCCTTGAAGTTCATGGATGCTCTGGTACCCGGCGCCACCGCCAAAGCAACGAGTGAGGGCAAGGATATCCAGGATGTCATCGACGCGCAGAAGGGCGGCTTCACGCTGCAACCCTGGGACTGGGACTTCTACTCCGAACAGGTGCGCAAAGCGAAGTACGATCTGAACGAGGCCGAGGTTAAGCCGTACTTCGAGCTGAATAACGTTCTCGAAAACGGCGTCTTTTACGCGGCCACTCAACTCTACGGAATTACTTTTAAGGAGCGCAAGGACATCCCGGTCTACCATCCGGATATTCGCGTGTTCGAGGTCTCGAACGCGGACGGCAAGCCGTTGGCACTCTTCTATTGCGACTATTTCAAACGCGATAACAAAAACGGTGGCGCATGGATGGATAGCCTGGTGAGCCAGTCAAAGCTCCTGGGAACGTTGCCGGTGGTCTTCAACGTCGCGAATCTGCCGAAGCCCGCGCCCGGCGAGCCTGCCCTCATCAGTTATACCGACGTAACGACCATGTTCCACGAGTTTGGCCATGCCCTGCACGGCATGTTCGCGAATACCGAGTATCCGAGCCTGTCGGGCACATCCACAGCAGCAGACTTTGTGGAGTTCCCCTCACAATTCAACGAGCACTGGGCCCTCTATCCCGCCGTCTTCGACCATTACGCCCGGCACTATAAGACCAACGCATCCATGCCAGCCGAACTGGTAGCCAAGATAAGAAAATCTGTGACCTTCAACCAGGGGTACAAGCTGACCGAACTGGTCGCGGCTGCGGAACTCGATATGCAGTGGCACACGCTTCCGGCCAGCGCGCCTCTGCAGCAGCCGGATGCGTTCGAAAAACAGGCGCTTGAGAAGACACACTTACTTTTGAGCACGGTGCCGCCCCGCTACCGCTCCAGCTATTTCGCCCACATCTGGGGGGGCGGCTACTCTGCTGGCTATTACGCCTATCTATGGGCAGAGATGCTCGATGACGACGCGTACCAGTGGTTTGAAGATAACGGCGGTCTGACACGCGCGAACGGCGATCGGTTCCGGCAGATGGTGCTGTCACGTGGCAACACTGAGGACTTGGGGAAGATGTATGCAGCCTGGCGCGGTAGAGAACCAAGCGTCGAGCCCATGATGAAGGATCGCGGTTTGCAGTAGTCCGCACACTAGAACGTGAAGCCTGTTGCCGCATGCTGCACGCAGTGTTGTCGCTTGGACGCGGGGAGATAACTTGCAATTGCCCAACGGGCATTCATCTAACACCGCCATTCGACAGCTGACTTCCAATCCAGCTGTCCACACGGGCTTCCAGCATGTCGAGCGGCAGGCTTCCTCCACTGAGGATTTCGTCATGGAAGGCCCTGACATCGAAGTGGGGACCAAGCTTCTGCTTGGCACGATTGCGAAGATCGAGAATCTTGAGCTTACCGATCTGGTAGCTGAGGCCCTGAGCCGGCCATGCAATATACCGGTCGATTTCAGCCTGGATCGTCGGCTCGTCTCCGGCGCCGCTTTCACGGAAGTAGGCTATGGCCTGTTCGCGGGTCCAACCTTCGGAGTGAATGCCGGTGTCAACAACCAGGCGGACTGCACGCATCAACTCCAAATTGAGCCGTCCGTAATCTGACGCGGGATCCTGGAAAAACCCGATCTCCTTGCCGAGCGCCTCGGCATAGACCGCCCAGCCTTCGGCGTATGCATTGTTGATGACGTGAAGGCGAAACTCCGGCAGGCCGGTAAGTCGTTGCTGGATGGAGATCTGCATGTGATGACCGGGGATGCCTTCGTGGTAGGCCTGCGTCTCGTCGCTGAGCAGTTTTCGATGCGCATAGTTGGAGGTCGCAACTACGACGCGAGCCGGCCTGGTGCCATCCGGAGTGCCGAAAACGTAATGCGTGGGATTGTTAGGCTGGGAGGCGGGCGCGGCTTCCACAGTCAGCGGGGTTTCCGGGAACACCCCGAAAAGTTCAGGCAAGCGCGGCTGCATTTGGCTAACGTAGTGGCGGAAATCGTCGACGATCTGATCCGGAGATTTCGGTATGTACTTGGGATCGCTACTGAGTACGGCTCGAAAGCTGCGCAGGTCTTTGTATCCTGCTTTGACAGCAATATCGGTGAGCAGTCCATTGATGCGTTCGACCTCTCGAACCCCGAGCGCATGAATCTCCGCTGGAGACATATCCGTCGTCGTTTGCTCGCGAATGGCTTGCTGGTAGCGGCGAGCACCGTCCGGCAAGCTGTTCAGCCCGATGGTGCTGCGGCCATGCGGAGCGTAGTCCTTTGCGATGAACTCAGCGAAGCGGTGATAAGCCGGCAGCACCTCCGAGTTCACTGCCTGCACGATCTCTTCCGTCAAACGCTTCCGGGTTTCTTCGGAAATGGCAGCGGGGAATTTCTTCGTCGGAGCCAGGAACGGATTCTCGGCAATCGTGCCTTCGCATTGATCTGGTATTTGTTCGAGCAGAATCCGGACCGGCATCAATCCATCTTTTTCTCCCTGGCGGAGCGCGTCCATGGTTTGCTCGAAAGCCTGAGGAATCTGGTGAAGACGGGCAATGTAATCTTCGTAATGCTTAATGGTATCAAGCGGTACGGAATTCGGAAGATCGGCAAGTCCGTTGTGGATGCCCTGCATTTGCGAGATGGGCATCTCGTAGATCTTTAACTTGTAATCCGCTATGCGATTATCCAGAACACGAAGCAGGAGATCATGCGACAGACGATCCTGCTCGGGAAAACCCTCGGTAGAAATGGCTTCGAGCTTCGCACGATACGCGCGATCCATAGCGTTTTGCTTCATGTTGGCTGCCGGAGAGTAGTCATCCAGCCTGGCATTATCCCGGTAGTCTCCCCTGGCACTCTCGCTCTCCGGAGAAGCCCGCATGTCATCTTCGAACTGTTCCTTAAACAGCGCGTTTTGACTGACAAGACGCGCTGCTACGGAGTTGGTCGATTGCGATGAAATGTGCGTGTCCGAAAAGCGCGCGTTCTCGCTTTGTGCTACTGCCGGGCCAAATGCGCCTTTTAGGCATAGGCAGACCAGGCTGAAAACCGAAAGCGATTTCGCCACAGTACGAGCCGAAAAGCTGTGATTAGCGATCTTTGACCGGGACAGGAGCATAGATACCTCTCGTTTGACCAGTGTACGACTCCTACATGCGTCGTCGATGCATCGCGCAGGTCAGCGAAGCTCGGACGGCGCTTAAGCGGCTGATGCAGTGAGGATCATTTGAAAGCTGCTCCCCACTGGACTGCAAGTATTTGCACATTGACAAGCCAGCTGCAAAATAGCATGATTTAGTCCGCCGGTAATTGAGGATCGCCCACTTCATTCCCCCTGGGCGTGGACCTATACAATGTTATCGGCGCTTAATCTGTTTGGTGTTCTCTTGTCCTCGGAATCATTTTCGTTCTTGGCGGGTAATTTTCCTGGGCGCGGCATCACGAAACTCAACGCGACGAGCACGAAGCCCTCCACGAAAGTTCCCATGAAAAATTTGGAGGCGCTATGTACGTGAACGTTCCCACTCTCAGACAGGCCGCCTGTCGGCGCAATGAGCGCAAACCAGGCCTGAAGATTCCACGATCGTTTTACGCGATGCTGACGCTTAGCTGCTGGTTGCTGTTTACCGCGTCGTTCAGCAGAGCACAGAACGATATCAATACAGTAGCCGGGCAAGCCCCATATAATGCGACCGCCACGCTGACGGCGATTCCTAACCCCACTGGCATTGCGGAAGACGCGAGCGGCAATATCTACATTGCCTCGCAATACAGCTATTACGTCTATAAAGTGAATCCCACCACCGGCACCCTGGCGCCGATCGCCGGTACAGGAATCTTCGGGGTCGCCGGCGACAATGGCCCGGCCCTGAGCGCCACGCTGTCTTCCGCGGTAGCGGTCGCGGTGGACAAGTCGGGGAATGTGTACATCCTCGATGGGAATCGAATCCGGGTCGTGAACACCCAGCCATCGGCGCCGATCATCGTGCTTGGTGTGACCATTCCAGCGGGGGACATCGCCACCGTCGCGGGGAGCCGGCAAGCTTGCCAGAATCCGACACAAGCTTGGACCAGAGCCTCAGCCACATCAGTAGCCAGCGGTCCGTGTGGGGATGGTGGACCTGCTTCGCTAGCCACCTTCGCTACTCCACAAGCCATCTACATCGACGGCTCGGGCAATCTGTTCATCGCGGATACCATCGACGAGAGGATTCGTTTCATTAATACTGGATCAACCGCAATTAATGTGACCGGCCAACTAGTTCCCCCTGGGGTGATTGCTACCTTGGCCGGAAACGGTTGGATTTGCAACGATCCAAACAACGCCTGTGGCGATGGCGGCTCGGCCATCGCGCTAGGCGAGGCGTCGGGCGTTGGGTCCAAACTGGATCTCCCCCAAGGCGTGGTCACCGACAGTGCGGGGAACTTGTACATCGGAGACACTCGGGACCAGCGAATCCGCTGCGTGGCAAATGTCGCGGGAGGTTGTCCGCAATCAGCCTTCACCAAGACTCAAGTGGGTGAGATCGTTACCTACGCGGGCGCGGGAGCCCCTTTCTGCACCAATCCAACCAACAACAGCTGCAACAACAACAAGAACAACCCCGATAAGCTCAACGCGCTTTTTCACAACCCTTCTGGGGTGTGGGTGGACAGCGCCGGCAACCTCTATGTCGCTGATCAGTGGGACAACCAAATTCGCGAAGTGACGCCGGGCGCCGGTGGTGCCGTCAGCACCGTCTGCGGATATGGCGCCGCGGGTTCCGAAAACGGAAAATGCCCTGCTGGGGTTGAATTCTACGGCCCGCTTGCGGTCATTTTGGACTCCGCCGGCAATTTAACCGTCGCTGATTCGGGCAATAGCCTCATTCGGGAGGGACAGACATCGACTGGTCTCATGGGAACTATCGCGGGAAGCGGACTGGTAGGCGATAATGGCCCGGCCACTTCGGCTAGTCTAGCCAACCCGGTTGACGCAAAGTGGGATCCGACGGGTACCAACTTTTACATCGCCGACAATGGCAACAACAGCATCCGCGAAGTTATGGCCAATGGCATTATCTCCACGGTTGCTGGTACTGGGCATCCCAGTCAGTGGTGCACCGAGCCTCCGCCACTCAATTGCAATGGGGACTATGGGCCCGCGACCGCAGCGACCTTCGACAATCCCAACGGAATCGCTCTGGATGTAAGTGGCAACATTTACATCGCAGACAGTTCGGATTCCGCCGTGCGAGTCATGAATACACAGCCACCCGGCGGCAATGCGATCACTGTAGTCGGGATCACCATTCAACCCGGCGAGATCGCTACCGTCGCCGGCCAAATGGGCGTGGAATGTTTAGGTGAGCCGGCGTGTGGAGATGGAGGGCCGGCTACCTCAGCCAACGTGGATTACCCTATCGCGGTCTCGGTGGATCCGCAGGGCAATATCTACATCTCGGATTACTATTTGAGCAGAATCCGTTGTGTGGTAAACGTTGCCGGAGGTTGCCCCAATGCCGTTAACCCCAACCCGTCGGTTGGCACGATCGTTAGCATAGCGGGAGTCGTTGGTGGCAGAGGCCCAGGCCATAACGGCATTAACGCAGATAAGTCCAAACTACTTTACCCATATGGCCTCAGCACACTGACCGGCGGACTCATTTTTGACGATAGTGGGAATAATGAAGTTCGCTGCGTGGCCCTCGTTTCCAATGGTTGCGGTACTGGCACCCAATTGGAGTTCATCTACGACTACGCCTTGAACGGGAGCACGGGATGCGGCGGGGACGGCGGGCCAGCAATCAGTGCCAGCGAAAACGTTCCCCAGGGGCTCGGCCTCGATCCTTCGGGCAATTTGTATTTCGGCGGCGGCGGCGATTTTGTCGTGCGCCGGGTCGATGCTTCAACTCAAAACATCATGTCGGTGGCGGGTAGTTGTACTGGAAACCCGGAATTCAGTGGCGATGGCGGTCTCTCGACTTCGGCCCAGCTGGATAACCTTGGCCTATCGGTTAGCGGCGCGGAAGAGCTTTTGATTGCAGATGACGGCAACAACCGTATCCGCCAGGTTGACATGGTGCCTGAGGTTGCGCTGTATAAACTCACCCTCAATTTTGGAGACGAGACGGTGGGACAGACCAGTGCTCCGCTGACCGCAACCATGCAAAACTACGGGTTAGCGACTCTCTTCATCACTAGCACGGGCATCGGTGGCAGCGATCAGGGAGACTTCAGCATCGTACCGGGATCCAACACCTGCGTGAATCAGCTTCCGCCGGGTCCGACCTCGGGCAATGGTAAGTCGACCTGTTCTGTGCAGATAACCTTCACACCCACACAGACCGGGACAAGCACCGCGACGTTGACCTTCAATACCAGCGCCGGAGCGGAGAACGTGAAATTGATCGGAATTGGTGACTAATTTGCACTGACCAAAAGACCTAGCGAGGTGGAAGGTTGATAACCTCCCACCTCGCCATCTGTGATCCGGGATGGCCCTGTTAACACGTGGTCGAATAGCGATGACTTGGGGGCTGGGTACGGACGCGCCTGAGCGGGTGCCATCAGGCGCAAGCTGGTATTAGATATTTACCGCTCCAGGGTCGGAGTCGCAATTCCTGCCTTCGTCAGCCCAATCCGCGCTCGGGATTGAGATTTTGGACGGGACTTGGTGCTGCCCGTGCACGTCCGATTCAGCCCAAAGATGTAAAATACTCCCGCGTTTTCGTCCAGCAGCGATTGTGCGCCGAAGTAGACATAGCCGTTCGCGATGGTCGGAACCGAGAACTTGGCGACGGCGCCAATAGCGTCTACCGAACAGCCAGTATTGTCATAGAGTTCCTTCATCGAGGTCGCGTCCAGGGCATATAATCTGCCCGCGTACTGGCTTTTGGCCTCGTTCCCCCCGCTAATCAGCCACAGAATCCCATTAGTGGAGTTAAATGGAACGTTCGTGACCAGGCTCGCGGAAACCTCCGGCGTAGCCCCGTTCTTGGTGGCGATAATAGACCCGTTGGCCCGTGTGCCATCAACGGGAGTGATATTGCAGATTGGCTGCTGTCCGCTCTCATCGTTGTTGCAGATCTGATACTGATTAATTGCCCCCCCCTGCGGAGCTAAGTAAATGAAGTTGTTCCAGTACGCCGGAGTGTTGTGAATTGGCGGATAAGTGTTACCGAACAAGGTCCAGACAGTTTGTAGGTTCTGATTGCTGGCGGCCTGGATCTGCGGCGAACACGATTGATCGCAGCTGTTGGGGTTGTTAGGACATTGACCAACATTAAAACCGCCGGGATTGAGCCGATCCATGGCCCAAAGACCGCCTTCTTTGTCGCCCGAAACCGCCATATAGGGCCAATAGGAACTTATTGGTGTCAGCATCACGCCGCCGGAACCAAAGTCCATATCGCTATACTTCGGGCTTTGGCAGTTACGGTAAAGCTGGTCAGCGGGAGTAAAGTAGGCCGAGGCCGGCACGGTTAGTGATTTCGGATCGAGCTCGACAAAACTGTCGCCCCAGTTGTACTTGCCATCCCAGTCGCCGTTTCCGGTATTGAAGTAGACGTAGTTGGTTCCACTATCGTCTGCGGGACCGTAAGCCAACCCGGCTCCACCTTGCCAAACACCACCACCTCCCACTCCGCCCCGCGTCGTCGTAGCAAAGTACAATGGCGGAGTGCTCAGGTTGGCAACCGAGTACTGGAAAATCGCCCCACTTGGTAACGGCGCGTTGCCGTCCATCATGGAGAATGCAACGTAGAGATAATTGTCGGCCAAAAGCAGTCCTGGCCGCTGAATGTGATGACGCGACCAATAACTGGCACAGGTCAGGCACGGCGGTTGAGGCCAGTAACTGGCACACGTTGTGCACGGGAATACTGGAGGAAATATTCGAACTGGCGCGGTGAGTTCAGCGACCTGATCCAGATTCACCGCATGCAGATAGTGGTACCAGTTGCTGGGCTGGTTGCCATCGGTGGCATCTTGGGTTTCGGTTACTACGTAGAGCATGCCAAGGCTGTTCGGGACCGTTTGGATGACCGGTGTCCCAAGCGCACCCACTGTCGGAGCGAGTGTCTGACAAGATCCAGTGCCCAAGTAGGTGCAGTCCGTGGGGTATTGGCCTGCCGGGTTCAGGGAAAGACTGGTGATGATATTGCAAGTAGTCCCGCCTTGAGTGGTCGGTGTCCCCTGGATCACGTAGAGTGTGTTCATCTGAGTGACCACGTAGACCAGCGACGAATACTGCACCCCATTAAAAGTCACATCCGCCAGCACCAGCGCTTGCGCGTACACCTGCCCATCTAGATCCGCCGAGCAAAGCTGGCCGAAGTTACCGCTTGCGAGATTGGCAGGAGTCAAAACGATTTCGTTTGTGTTCTGCCCCGTTCGCAGGTTGTCGTTATGCCAGGTGGTGACATTCGCTTGAGCTAGAACGAAGACTGTACCATCAGCGTTAGTCCCGCCCGTAGTGGTTGTTCCGTAGAAGTTTCCGCTGCTGGCTTGCACCAGTCCCGCATAGGGAGATGCGCCGTCGGTGCAGTTTGTTTGGGCGCAAAAGCTGTACAGCACGTACAGCGAGCCCGCCCCGGTGGTCGTCTTGATCATCTTGAAGACCGTGCCATCACCACCGGCGCCACCAGAGCTGGTTGTTCCGTAGAAGTTCCCATCAGCGGCTTGAATCAGTCCGGCGTAAGGGTGGCCACCGTCGGTGCAGCCGGTTTGGGCGCAAAAGCTGTAGAGCACGGTTTCCATCCAGGTACCGCCCTGCAGCGATATTTCGTACACCGTGCCTGACTGATTCGCTCCGCCAGTGTACGTCGTTCCGTAGAAGTTCCCGTCAATGGCTTGAATCAGTCCGGCGTAAGGGTGAGCGCCGTCGGTCCCTCCAGCGAAGCTATACAACGTAGTAAAAGTTCCCGCGAGGGTGTTGAAGACAAAAACGGTGCCATCGTTGTTAGTGCCGCCGCCTTCCGTTGTTCCATAGAAGTTCCCATCGGTGCCTTGGACCAGACCCGAGAAAAATTGGGCGCCCTGCGTGTGGTTGAAGGTTTGCAAGGTCGTGAATGTGCCCTGGGGGGTGATGCTGAAGATCGTGCCACAACCTTGGCCGCAGTTACCGCCGCCGCCCGCGTACGTGGTTCCGTAGAAGTTCCCGTTGGCGCCTTGAATGAGTCCTGCACTAGGGCCGGCGCCGTCAAGACAGTTAGCCTGAGTGCAGAAGCTGTAGAGCACGGTCTCCGTCCAAATGCCGCCCTGCAGCGATATTTCGTACACCGTGCCGCACCCCACCGTGCAACTAGCATTAACAACGCCGCCTGCGTAGGTTGTTCCGTAGAAATTGCCGTCGGTGGCTTGAATCAGTCCGGCGTAAGGGTTGGCGCCGTCAGCGCAGCCGATTTGGGAGCAAAAGTTGTAAAGCGTGGTCAGCGTGCCCCCTGGAGTGACTTGAAAGACCGTGCCAGCCTGGTTGGCCCCTCCGTTCGACGTTGTTCCGTAGAAGTTCCCGTCGGCGCCCTGGGTGAGAGATCCATAATCGGGACTGCTGCCGCCGGTCCCGTTGAAATTTACCAGTGTGTTGAAAGTCTGGGCAGGCGAGGCAATCACCGCCGCGGCACAAAACACCAGGACGATGCCTGCTAGCTTCGATAGCCTAAGTCTCCCCACACTGCCCTGGTTCGGGCTTCGCGCCGGTTCGAAAGTGCACCACCTGCAAGTTTGTGGCTTCATCATTTAGGTACCGTCAGTGGTGAGAGATCCGAGAATCGCGCCGAAACAACACCTTTACGCGAAAGACGAACTCCTTCTTTGGCTGCAAACTCGCAGGGGAGTGGCGTAGCGAGCCGAGCCAAATAAGTATCCTCCCACCCTTACCGGCCGGTCAAGCAGCAAAAGGAGCACCCTGACTGTTCCTTCCCACTCTACGCTAAAGGCGTCCGGCAGCCGGCAAATGCGGTGAAATCGCACGCTGTTTAGCACGCGAATGCCACTGAGAACACATAGGCTTACGTGCCTAAGCGTTTCTGCGAGAATTCGTGAGCGCCAGTGTCCCCCCATCCCGCGCTGAAGCCTTACTTTTCTGCTCGTCACGGCGATTTCCGTTGCAGCAGGTTATGAAATGTGTCTGCCGCCCACACGTTAGTCCCATCGAACACCACACCCGTAGTATTTCCGACCGGGTACTGGGCAAAGATGGCTCCGTCGCTGGCCTGCAACTCCGTCAGCGCAAACGCCCCGGTTACCCAAATATGCTTGCCATCATAGGCAAGGCCATATGGCTCCGGCGGCACGGTGAACGTACCCACCACCTTGCCGTCGCTGGCGCGCAGCTTGCTGACCGAGGCCCCTGCCAGGTTAGCCACCCATATGTAAACTCCATCGAAAGTCACGCCGAGGGGATTGGGGCCTATGGCGTAGACACCGACGATCTGCCCATCGCTGGCGCGCACCTTCGAGACTGTGCCGTTTCCAGAGCCAGTAAAGTTTGTCACCCAAACGTTGGCACCATCGAAGGCCGCTGCGATGGCACCGCCGATGCCTCCGGTTGCAAATGTGCCCAAATTCTTCCCGTCGCTAGCCCGCAACTTAGTGACTGTGCCGTTTTCGCCATAAGAGGGTACCCAGATGTTGTCTCCATCGGAGGCCATCCACCAAGGTGATTTCACGCTGAAGGTTCCCAGGATCTTACCATCGCTAGCCCTAAGTTTGGTCACGGTGTTGTCCAAGTGGTTCGACACCCAGATGTTAGTGCCATCGAAAGTCACACCCAGAGGCTTCTGGCCCACTTTGAACGTGCCCAATACCTCACCGTCTCGCGCTCTAATCTTGGTGACGGTCCCCGGAGAATCAGCAAAATTCGCCACCCAGACATTCTCTCCGTCAAAGGCAACACCGTACGGCTGGCTGCCAACTGGGACAGTATCCTTGGGGGCGGCGGGTTGCCGCTTCTGCTGCGGTGCCTTTGATATGGTCGCTGACGTAGTGCCCGTGGCAGCGTTTGCCGGTGCCGGCCGGATAAGATCGTTTTGTGCTTGCTCCGCACTGAAACCAGCCAACGTCAGAACCGAGAGTATGACCGCGACTCCGATCACAAGACGATTCATGGGTTCCATGCTCATAGCATCAGGCGCGAAAAAAAGGAAATGAAAATAATGATCTCCGATGGGAGTGGAGTCGCGGCGGCTCTCGCTCCTGGGCACCGGCGGAGTTAACAAATGTTATCACCGTTCACGCGACAAGCCGCGCGCAGAAGCGATTTAAAATATTGCGAAGGATCGGCCCGAATGCCTTTAAAGTATTGACGTTTGGCGTCCCGACGCGCGGCATTGGCCGAGGGTGTGTCAGTTTTTCGGCGCACGTGCGAGGCGGAGTCTTGCGTCCATATTCACGAAGTCGGCGAGAGAGTCAGCCTTCATCTTTCGCATCACCTGACCTCGGTGTGCCTTCACCGTGACCTCGCTGATGTTGAGCTCGCCACCGACCTGTTTATTCAACAGGCCGGCGGCTACCAAGGCCATGACTTGCCTTTTGCGAGGCGTGAGCGACGCGTAACAGTCCCGGAGCGCCCGTATCTCCGCCTCGCGACCAAGTGCGGCCTGGCGGCGCGCCGCAGGCCGCTACAGATTGATCGGCGGCGGTAAAAACTTCTGCTGACCAGGCCGCTCTCTTCAACTCCGGCCTTGTATGCTACGTCGATCAGGAAATAGTAAAGGAGGCAGGATGAATTTCTTGCTCAGATTCAGGAAAGTGTTGCTGATCTTCGCGCTATGCAGTACCTGGATGGCCAGCGCAGCAAGGGCGCAAGAGGAGAAGGTCACCTATCTATCGCCGGCCGAATCCGGGCAAAAAAGAGGTAGCGCTCCGGGGATGAAGGTGAAGCTGATTAGTACCGGAGAAGGACCGAAGCAGTATGCGGTCATTTTCAGTGCCGGGGATGAAGCCTACTCCGGGCTCTTGGATTTTGCCACAACCTACCACGTGACCAGCGGGCACTTCACTGCTATCGGAGCGCTCAGCAGCGTGATCCTGGGTTGGTTCGATCCGGAAAAGCACTTGTATCGCGAGAACCCGATCCATGAGCAGGTCGAGGTTGCGACGATGACCGGTGACTTCGCTCTCTATCAAGGCAAGCCCGCACTGCACTCGCATATCGTGGTGGGCCGACGCGATGGAACGGCGAGCGGCGGACACGTCATCGAAGCAATCGTATCTCCCACACTCGAGGTATTTGTCACCGTTGATCCGATTCCGCTGCAGAAGAAATACGATCCGTCGTCCCACCTCACGTTGATTGATGCCGGTAGCCAATGATGCTGTTAACCGTAATAACCTGGGCAGCCCCTTCGCAGCTTCGCCAGAGGAGACACCCCAATGCACAGGAAGTTTGAAGAGATTGATCAAAACCGCCGCCACCTGCTCAGCATGGCAGCTCTTAGCCTTGTTGCCGCTAAATTCGGGCTTGTCGGCTCGGCATCAGCACGATCCAAAAGCCCAGGCCAGCCGTCATTGAGCAAGTTTTTTCCGGGCTTCTCTGCTGATAGGGTACAGACTAGCGGGACCGCCATTCATGTTTTGCGAAAGGGGGCCGGTCGACCGTTGCTCCTGCTGCACGGCTACCCCGAAACGCATCTGACGTGGCACAAAGTGGCGCCCGCGCTGGCAGAGCAATTCTCTGTGGTGGTGCCCGATCTCCGGGGCTACGGTGATTCCGGCAAACCTCAGGGCGAAGTACGGCACGAGAACTACTCATTTCGCGCAATGGCTCAAGACCAGGTCGACGTAATGCATTATTACGGTCACGACCGCTTCCTAGTCGCGGCTCATGATCGCGGTGCGCGTGTGGCACATCGGCTGTGTCTCGATCACCCTGAGAAGGTTGAGAAAGTTTGCCTTATGGATATTGCGCCGACACTCACAATGTATCAAGGAACAAACACGGAGTTTGCCACCAAATACATGTGGTGGTTCTTCCTGATTCAGGCCTTTCCACTGCCTGAACACATGATCGGACTCAATCCACAGTTTTACTTACAGGAACTTTTCAAGGGACTGAACAAGACGCCCGGAGCGATTGCGACTGAAGTGATGAACGAATACGTGCGCGCTTTTTCGAGCCCAGACGCAATCCATGCTTCCTGTGAGGATTTCCGAGCTGCCGCCGGTATCGACTTGGAAATGGGCAGGGCCGACGATCAGGAAGGCAGAAAGATCAACTGTCCACTTCACGCGTTGGGGCGCAAAAGGAACAGTCGGCTCCTTGTGGGACGTGCTGGCTACTTGGCGGCAGAAATGCGCCGCGCCGGTAACGGGAAGGTCGCTCGATTGCGGTCATTTTCTGCAAGAAGAGAGACCTCAGGACCTGATGAAGGAAATGCTCCAATTTTTGGGCTGAAGAGAATGCAGCCACAATAAACTTGGATACAGAAAGTAATAGCGCGACTGAACGGGATTCACCGTTAGCTTAGATCTCAGGAAAACAGATTTCGATTTCAAAAAGGAGAACAATAATGACAACAAAAGGAAAAGTCCTGGTACTAGTCTCGAGCGGTCACGGCTTGCCCTTGAAAGATGGCAAGGTTTATGCCGGCGCTGGCTACTACCTCAACGAACTGACGGTTCCGGTTCGCGCCCTGATGAAGGAGGGCTACGAAATCACCTTCGCCAACCCCAAAGGCAACACGCCGCAACTGGATGTCAATTCCGCTATAGCGCAGTTTTTCGGTGGGGACGAGGCTAAGCTTCAGGACTATCTAAAATTCCGCGATAGCCTGACTGGACTCAAAAATCCAACTCGTATCTCGGAGGTCATTGCGTCGGGCCTGGATCAATATGACGCTGTTTTCGTCCCTGGCGGCCATGGCCCGATGATCGATCTTCTCGATGATCCCGACGCTGGCACCGTGATGAGACACTTTCATCAAACATCCAAGCCTACGGCAGTGCTCTGCCATGGCCCGATTTCACTACTCTCGGCTCTTCCGAATTCGAAGGAGGTAGTCGCCGCGCTGGCGGCCGGCGATGCCGCTGCAGCGCGGGCAAAGGCTCAAGGTTGGATCTATGCTGGATATAAGATGACTATCTTTTCGACAGCGGAAGAGCAGCAGCGGGAGCCGCTTGAGATTGGTGGTAAGGTTCTCTTCTACCCGGACTTCGCCTTGCGTACGGCGGGCGGTGACGTAAGTGTGGTCGCTCCATGGGGGAGCTACGTCCTTCAAGATCGCGAGCTGATCTCAGGACAGAACCCGTTCTCTGATGAAGCGCTTCTGAAACTTCTTCTACCGGCGCTCAACGGGATGAAGAAGTGAACCGGTAAAAGGGAGCAAACCAAAACGTTCGGTGCAATGCCTTCATTACAAGGGATGATCATGCCTGCTTCCTGGAACCAGAACCGGCTCACCGCCAAGCTCGGAATCGAGTATCCCATCATTCAAGGTCCGCTTGGCGGATTGTCATCGCAAAGATTGACGGCCGCAGTGTCCAACTTTGGCGGACTCGGATCGTTTGGCGCGCATAGCTTGCCGCCCGACGCTATCAAAGACGTGATCGCAGAGATTCGCTCCCTTACATCGAAACCGTTCGCAATGAACCTGTGGGTATCGATGGAAGACGAAGGTGCTCGAACATCTGATAAAAACGCGTTCAACAGAAGCCTTACGCCTCTTGCTGTCCATATCGCAGCCTTGGGCGCGCCGCGTCCAACGTACAGGCCGTATTCGCCCAAGCGATTTGAAGATCAGGCCCGCGCGCTACTGGACGCGAACGTACCGGTATTCAGCTTCATCTACGGAATTCCGGCAAGAGAAATCTTGGAGGAGTGCCGGGCGAAAGGCATCGTCACCATTGGCGTAGCGACAACGCCCGATGAGGCTGTAGCACTTCAGGAAGCCGGCGTGAATGCAATTGCGGCTTCTGGCTTCGAAGCCGGGGGGCATCGCGGTTCATTTCTCCGGACGGCGGAGGATTCGCTCACCGGCACGCTGTCGCTCGTTCCCCAGGTCGTCGATATCGTCGATGTGCCGGTGATTGCCACGGGGGGAACAGGAGATGCACGAGGTGTAATCGCCGCCCTGGGCTCTCGGCGCCGAGGCCGTCCAAATGGGAACGGTATTTCTGGCGTGCGAGGAGTCCGGCGCCAGCCGCCTTCATCGCGAAACTTTGCGACGACGCAATGCCGGACATACTGCCTTGACAAAAGGGTTCACGGGAAGACTGGCACGGGCAATCCACAACCGCGTGATGGAGGACTTGAACCGAAACGGAACCGAGATTTTGCCATATCCGCTGCAACGAGAACTCGTCAGAAATCTCGCAATCGCAGCAGAGGCTTCCGGCCGGGCAGATCTTGTGCCCATGTGGGCTGGGCAAAGCGCCAATCTTTCGACTTGCACCGACGTATCGGCTTTCTTGAGCTCATTGGTTGAGCAGGTTTCTGAAATCGCGGGGCCCATCATTCAGTGGAGCGCAGCCCAGCGTGAAAAGTAAATTCTTAAATAAGCAAAAGGAATGGAAACGTCAAATATCACCGGAAATCGACGAGGTCCTCGTCCGGCCCACGGCCCACGAGTTCTAACGCGGAGGTAAACTATGCACCCTTTCTACTCGTCCCGTTGGTCCCGATTCTTGCAGATTTCTCGTATGGTACTGGTGTTTTCTATGATGCTCGTAATATTTCAACTGCCGGCCTACGCCCAGGGAAAGGAACGTTCCATGAAAAACCCGACTTTTTATCGCACGCTACAGGTAGATGGACTCTCCATCTTTTACAGAGAGGCCGGCCCGAAAGACGCACCCACGCTTCTCCTGCTGCACGGACTCCCGTCTTCCTCGCGGATGTTCGAGCCCCTGTTCTCTCGGCTTTCCGATCGCTATCACCTAGTCGCGCCCGATTACCCAGGCTTCGGACACAGTGACTGGCCAGACCCGAAAAAATTCGCATACACATTCGATCACATCGCCGAAACCATGAATCACTTCACCGAAGCTCTTGGGCTCTCGCGCTACACGCTTTACATGCAGGATTACGGCGGCCCCGTGGGTTTTCGCATGGCCTTGGCTCACCCGGACCGGATCGAGGCCCTGATCGTGCAGGACGCTGTGGCACACAACGAAGGGTTGGGGGCGAACTGGAAGACGCGGCGAGCTTTTTGGGCGGATCGCGCGGCCAACGAAAGCGCGCTGCGCACCAACCTCCTGTCGTTGCAGACGACGCGGACGCGCCATGTCGGAGGCGATCCCAATGTGGAACGCTATGACCCCGATCTGTGGACGGATGAATTTGCTTTTCTCAATCAGCCCGGCCAGATCGAGATTCAGAGTGATCTCTTCTACGATTACCGCACCAACGTCAAAAACTATCCCAGGTGGCAAGCTTGGATGCGTGAAAAGCAGCCGCGCCTGCTGGTGATTTGGGGCAAGTATGAGTCATCGTTTGCCCCTTCCGAGCCGGAATCCTACCGGCGAGATGTGCCCAA
Source organism: Terriglobales bacterium (assembly GCA_035484735.1). GTDB lineage: Bacteria > Acidobacteriota > Terriglobia > Terriglobales > Acidobacteriaceae > JABCZH01. The sequence goes on from DATHOQ010000045.1 coordinate 141,656, forward strand.
TGCTGAAGTCCACATTGTCGATGGTGGGCATTTCGCACTGGATACGGCAGCGGATGAAATTGTGCCGCTTATCGGTCAGTTCATGAGGACGCAAGAATGATTTGGACTATCCACTTTGCGCAGTGCAGGGAGAGGAAATCATGGCAACTGAAATGACAGCCCGCCCACCTTTGCCTCCGTTTACCCGCGAGAGCGCGATTCAGAAGGTGCGTCTCGCTGAAGATGGCTGGAACACCCGCGATCCGGCAAAAGTGGCTCTTGCCTACGCGATCGATTCACGATGGAGGAACCGCTCCGAGTTCATCAACGGGCGAGCGAAATTATTGCTTTCCTCTCTCGCAAGTGGGCCAAAGAACTCGACTACAGGCTCATCAAGGAAATGTGGGCATTCACGGGAAACCGCATTGCGGTGCGCTTCGCTTACGAGTGGCACGATGACTCGGGTCAGTGGTATCGGTCATATGGCAATGAGAATTGGGAGTTCAATGACGATGGGCTCATGGCGTCAAGGTATGCGTCAATCAACGACCTCCCCATTTTAGAGGCCGATCGAAAATACCGCTGGGCCTTCGGGCCGCGTCCCGAAGACCATCCAGGATTGAATGACCTCCGCCTCTAGGTGAAAGGACAGAACATGGACAATGGAGTTCAGTTTTTACCGCAACCGCCATCGATGGCGGCAACGAAATCCGGGTTGGTTCTCGGAGCACGTTAAGTTGACCCAACTCTCGTGAAGTCGGCAAACCGGAAGCTATCCAGAATCGGGCTTCGGGGAGAGTACCTCCCCGCAAATTTGCTCGTAGGATCGCGACTGCTCGTAGTAGCGAACAAAAGGCGAATATGCTACCCTCTTGCACGTGGTTCTTCGAACGTGCACGGTTGCGGTCAGAGATCTTCGAGACGTTGAGCACTCCATAGAGGTTACCGCGGAGACTCTCTATGAAG
>DATHOQ010000046.1:0-2369 GCA_035484735.1 Terriglobales bacterium
GCAAGGACGAGCCGGCTGTCGTACTCAACCAGTTAATTTGAAAGTGAGCGGCTTAAATTGCCGAGTCTGCCACGGCTGCGAATCCGGCTCGCTCAAGCATGGCCAACGCGAAAGCGCAGTCCGGAGCATCGACCAACACCACGCCCTTGTCGTTAATGATTCCGCCGATACGAGCCGAAGTGATCCCGGCGTTGCGGAGAGCCTCGAACGCTTCCTGAGCGATGCTGGAAACTGCCCCTTCGTCCTTCAATGGCTTCACGAAAATCCGCATATGTTCTCTGTAGCACAAATCCCGGTAGAAATGTGTTACGGAAAGAACATATTTGATTATTTGCAGGGCGGTATGGAGGATTTACTCATGGGAGCGGTGCCGCTTATTCCCACGAGTGTTCCCCTTTCACCGCGGAAATCTGCCGAGCCGTCTGGCCTCAACTCAGCTTTCAGTGAGCATCTTTCGCAGTGATGCCGCATTGGCCATTCTTCAGGTTTTGAATCCTCTACGAAATGATGGCCTTTGAAATCCGTTATCATGCTTCCACCTGATACGACCCTAGACCCTGCTCCCGGTTTTAGATACGGACGAGAGCAGACGGCATGGAACCAAAGACGACAAACAGAAGGCGAAGCAACCAGCAACCTGTCCAGAGAATAGCCTCAAACTGCTGATTTGTTAGAATTCTGCTGCTGACAGGATCTTTTGTTCCCCCTGGACTCCTGTCGGTGGGCTATGGGCCGGGGGATCAGTTTCGCCGCTGGCCCGTGCTTTTTAGGCGAAACCAATCCCAAATTGTTGTCTCTAGATCAGTAGGTCTATCGAAGCACCCGTCGCAGAGTACAATGCGCGACTGAAACCGCGATGGCCCGCGGCTCGCTTCGAGAGACGCTTCGGAATCAAAGAGGAGCAAGCGGCCTGAGGCGGGCTCTTGGACCAAAGTCCAATTTCCAATGAAGCGTCCCAGAGGCATTATCTCAGAGACCTGATTCCAAAACGGAAGCCGAGATTGAGCTTTGAGGGCAGGTTCGGAGGGACGCCGCAATGAAAGAGAACTTCAGCGCATCACGAATTGGTTTTGGCGCGCGAGCCTTGACGCTCGCGCTCCTGTTGGTTGCTCTTGGCGGATCGCGTGCGTCTGCGCAGCAAGCTGCACCACCCCTGAGCCCGGCTGAGGCGATCGAGATTGCGAACGACGCCTACATCTATGGCTATTCGCTAATCACCACCGAGGTGACGCGGGTGCAGATGAGTAATGTGTCCACAGTCGAGGGAATGCATGCGCCGATGGGGCAGTTCGCCAACATCAAGCGCTATCCGCCGGCCGACTTCAGGGCCGTTTCCGCGCCCAACGCCGACACCCTTTACTCGGTTGCCTGGCTCGACTTGGCGCAGCCGCAGGTCTTCAGCCATCCGGACATGGGCAAACGTTTCTATCTGTTCGAGATGACCGATCTGTGGATGACGGACTTCGACTCGCCTGGCACCCGCACCACGGGCGGAAAGGCCGCGAGTTACTTGATCACTGGTCCCGGTTGGAACGGCACGATCCCGGCGGGGCTCACACAAATCAAGTGCGCTACCCGCTTCATGGTCATCCTGGGACGGACCTACGCCGACGGTTCCGACAAAGACTACAGGGCGGTCAACGCCCTGCAAGCGCAGTACAAGATCGTTCCGTTGAGCGCCTACGGCAAGCATTTCGAATATCAGGCGCCGCCTGTGAACCCCAGTCCAGGCTTTAGCATGACTGACGCGCCGCAGGACGTGATCAACGCGATGGATACGTCCACCTACTTCAATCTGATGACGAAGCTGATGGGAGATGCGGCCCCGCCCGCTCCGGAAGACGCTCCGATGCTGGCGCGTATCGCAAAGATAGGTCTCGTTCCGGGCCAGCCCTACGACCCATCCAAGCTGGATCCGGCGGTGCAAGCGGCGATCAAGGACATGAATCCGGTAGCCATGAAAGTAATTCGCGAGAACAAAAGCAGTCTCGGTCATATGGCGAACGGATGGGTGATCACGACGGGCCTTGGGCGATATGGGACCAACTATACAAAGCGGGCAGTAGTTGCGGCATTCGGCTGGCCCGCCAATCTGCAGGATGATGCCGTGTATCCGTACACGACGATTGATAGCAAGGGGCAGCTCCTCACCGGCGCGAACCGTTATACGCTAACCTTCCCAAAGAGCGAGACTCCGCCCGTACGAGGGTTCTGGTCAATCACGATGTACGAGGTCGAGAGTAACGGCTGGTGGTTCGTTCCTAACGCGCTCAACAAGTTCACGGTCAGTCCGCGCGACAAGCTCAAGTACAATCCTGACGGTTCGCTGACTCTCTACTTCCAGAATGAGTCGCCAGGAAAGGGCAAGC
>DATHOQ010000047.1:0-412970 GCA_035484735.1 Terriglobales bacterium
CATCCCGATCTATCTCATCCGTATGTGCGGCGAATCACCCAGCGCGGCAGGCTGTTTGATGGCTCCTCTCGGACTGGGCATGATCTGCACGTATCCGAAGATCGGCGTGCTGACGCAGCGCTTCGGCATCCGCAGGGTAGCGGGCAGCGGCGCCTTTTTGGCCCTAGCCGGGACACTGCCGTTCCTTTTTCTTGCCAGCCACGGCATGTCCCTCCCCCTGCTCGTATGTACGCTCTTCGTCCGCGGGATGGGTTTGAGCGCGGTCGGCATTCCGTCCATTACCTCTGCCTACGCTTCGGTCGAGCAAGAACACTTGCCGATGGCGACGACCTCACTCAATATAGTTCAGCGTCTCGGAGGGCCCACCCTGACGACAGTGTGCGCAACTTTTCTCGGATGGAGACTGAGTATGGCGCACCAGGCGACCGGCATCTCAAGAGCCTTTACCGCGACGTTCATGCTGCTCAGCCTCACTCATATCCTGCTTTTGGTAGCAGCACTAAGACTGCCTTTTTTCATAGAGAAGACGAAACAGGCGCCCTTTGATGAAGAGGTAACTCTTTTGATTGAAGAGGCGTCGGAGTGACCTCATCCTTGCAGGTGACGCGCGACAATCTCTCGTTACTCCCCTTAAACGGGCTTGTCGTCAGTTGTGCGATTGGTGACGAGAAGGCGAATCGGTACCTACCGTGGTTCACGAGACGATAGCTTCGGGTTGCACAGTCAAGCGTCGTTCAACACCGGCAGTGCGGATGCCGTTTAGTGTCAAAGCAGGCCGCGGTGACCAGCGTAGTTTTTGTCGACGTCGAGACCACGCTCCTTGATAACCTCAGCAGCAGCAGCCAGTGCTGTTGCAATGGCAGGATAGCCAACATATGGCAGCGTCTGGATGAGAACTTCCTCGATTTCTTTCAAGGTGAGGCCGTTATTGAGTGCGGCCCCCATGTGGATGGCGAATTCATGGGGCTGACGCATGGCAATCATGACGGACATCGAAACCAGGCTGCGGGAGCGCCTGTCCAGACCGGGACGAGTCCAGATATCTGCAAAGACCTGGTCGACCGCATAGGCAGCGATCGGGGCACCGAAGGTGTTTGAGTCAGCGGAAGCGCTGAGTTTTGTGGCTGCCTGGTCACCCATCATTTCGCGGACTACATTAATTCCGGCGTCTCTATTCGTCATGATTGAGTCCTCTTGTAAAGCTCAAGTGACTTCTCCAGCCCCAAGACTACCCGAACGGCTTGAGGACACATAAGTACCGGTTGCTCTTGCGGGTGCGGCAATCGAAAGTGCCTTCGCAGTTCGCCATGAGCTTTTCCGCTAGGGACTTTCAACCCGATTGTCTGGCGGGAAAAATCTGCGTAAAATTACCCCCGCTTCAGTAGTTGAATCTGATGTGCAGGAACCAGACCATGTCACGATCTTTTTACGCACTCACGCTGCTCACGGTATTTGTGGCGACTTCTAATCTTGTCAGCGGCCAGTCTCCCGAGGGAGCGCCTCAAGTAAATTTTTCGGTGGTGCACGATTTCAGCGGGGGCGCCGATGGAGCGTTTCCTGGCTACGCGGCGTTGATCTCTGATTCGGCAGGGAATCTGTATGGCGCCACAACCCAGGGCGGCGTCCAGACCGGGGCATGCCATGCGACGGGAGGTTGTGGAACGATCTTCAAGATCGATCCAAGCGGAGACGAAAGCGTGTTTTATGCATTCAGCGGGGCTAGCAATGGACCGCGGTTGCCTTATGGAACGCTGCTGCGCGACGCCAAGGGCAATTTTTATGGCACGACTTGGGGTGGCGGGAACTCGGGCCCCAGCGCGTGTAATGGCTATGGGTGCGGGACGGTGTATATGGTAAGCGCTTCGGGCCAGGAGAAAACGATCTACAACTTCAGTGGCGGACCGGACGGGGCGACTCCAACAGCAGCGTTGACGGTAGGTGCAGACGGCAGGTTGTATAGCACGACACACAATGGCGGCATCGATCAAGCTGGAGTAGTGTTCGCGATTGGCCAGGGAGGGGACGAATCGGTGATCTACTCTTTTCTCGCCGGCGATGATGGCGCCAATACATGGGCTGGATTAGCTCGAGATCCTGCTGGAAACTTCTATGGCGTGACGTTGGCCGGAGGTGGCTTCAATGCGAACTGCGGCGGAGCATTCGGGTGCGGCATCGTCTACGAAGTGAGTGCAAATGGGAGCGAAACAGTTCTTTACCGCTTCCAAGGTCTGGATGACGGCAACTGGCCTTATGGAGGCCTGATCCGTGACGAAGAGGGCAATCTCTACGGGACAAGCCAGGGAGGCACCGGGGGTTGGGGCACGGTGTTCAAGCTCGACCCCTTGGGCAATTTCACTGTGCTGCACACCTTCACTGGAGGTGCCGGGGGCGGAAGCCCGACCGCGACATTAATACGAGATGCAGCTGGCACGTTCTATGGAACGACCTTTTTTGGTGGAGGAACCAACTGCCCTGGAAATAACGGCTGTGGAACGGTGTTTGTGCTGACGAAGTCGGGACAGTTCAGGGTTGTGCATAGCTTCAACGGCCCGGACGGATTTTGGCCCTCGGCTGCGCTGACCCTCACGCCATCAAAGGAGCTTTACGGAACAACGAATGGCGGCGGTGCTTATAACTCGGGAGTAGTTTTCAAGATCACACGCTAAATCAGTAGACGAGAGATATTCAAGGCAAAGAGTCGAAATTTAACGGCCCGTGCTACGGCGAATTTGGTCGCGGTCGCTCGCTGCTTTCCAGAAGGCGAACCACAGCCGAACCCGACGGGGCGATTCCGATTCGCGTGATTACCTCGATTCCTCGGCGAGGCCAAGGTGCCCGAGCGCAATGAGTTGATCGTCCCGGAAGCAAGTGGCTGCGGGATTGGCAGGGTTGGAATTGTCATGAGTGTAAACGCCTGTTCACAACAATTGACAATCAACTTCCGATTTGCCTGTTACTGACCCTTGGTATTATGCTGCCCCTCAGTTGTCCAGGTTGAAACTCTGAACGAATGAAGGGGATATCATGTTCAAAGTCAGTGCGCTTGCTTTTGCAGTTCTCGTGGCTGGCCTTTTATGCTCTGCACCTGTGGTGCAAGCTCAGGTTGCCGTTGGCGTAAACATCGGACCGGCTCCGGTGTGTCCTTACGGCTACTTCGACTATGCCCCATATGACTGTGCTCCTTACGGCTACTTCGGGCCTGATTGGTTTGTTGGCGGGGTGTTTATTGGAGCAGGCCCCTGGTTTCATGGCCGTCGCGGCTTTTACGGACATGTCGACAACCGGTTTGATCCTCATCACGGTTACGTTGGACCATTACCGGAGCGCGGAGCGCCGCGCTTCAACCACTTCCAGGCAAACGAGGCGCGAGATGGGCGAGGCAACGTAGGCGACGCTGGCCATGAAGGGAAGGCTGAGCACGCGCTCCCCGGATATCGGGGAGGTGGCCATGCTGGTGGACATGGCGGCGAGCGCCACTAGAGCACGATCCGGGTTACGCGATTCGGTTTAAACGATCCGGTCTAAGCGAGAGATGAGATAAGGCGTCGAGCGGCGTCTTATCTCGTTTGGACTGCACTCCACCGCTATTTGGCAGTCAAACAATCGCTGACCAAGAAGAAACCAGCAGAGGGCTGGCCGAAATAAGCTACGGTGAATCCGGCAGATTACATCCGAATATTCTTTTTCTTCCTTGTCATTGCACTCTTTACATGGCAGGGACTGAGCATGATTGCGAATCCGACGAGATGGCTAGAACGGTATGGACGATCTACGGCGGATAAGCACATTCGGGCTACTCGCTTCATCGGCTGGATGTTTATCACTGTAGTTATTTTAGCGTTATGGAGAGCGATCGTAGGCTACGTTTAGTTGTGGCCCTTGCGTAAAGTGCATACTTCCGTCGCCTGTTAACAACCTGACCTATCTATGGGATCACCCGGAAGGGCACATTGCTGGTCAGCGTCCCGCTGGGCGTGGCCACGGTTACGAGTTTCGCCGCAGCGATGCCTTCCTCGTCGTCGTTCCGCCAGGTGATTGATTCGAGTCGCGGTCTTTGGGGATGCCGCATGCGAATTGACCTAAGCGCCTTTTTGTTAGATATTGTGACGGATGGACGCCGAACGGACGATTGCCGACATCGAGTTGCTAGAGCGCATCTTCGCCGTGCCGGACGCCAGACCGCTGAGTGCGAGCGACCTCTGGGCTGTGAATCGAAGGCACGACGAGATGCTCGCGCACAGCCCCTGGTTTCAGCTTTGGCAGCGGTACGGCGTTTGCTGCCGCTAGTGAGTGCGTCACTGTGCATGCCCTGCGGAACCCCAGGGAAACCGATAATACTGCTCATAAGTCGGCGCGGATGACTTCAGTAACATTTGCCTGATCCACTTGGCATCTTGGCGCGGGCCGCTCATTGCAGCGACAATACTTTCAATATGCGGGAGTATATCTGCGAAGTGTGGGACGGTGGCGAACGTAAGACACTCCAATATCTTGGTCTGTTTTGCTTTTTGGCGGGCAACTACGGGATTTATCTTGGGATGCACCTGGGTGTGCTTCACGCCGGGGCCGACCAACTTGCCAGGATTTGCTTTATCTCGGCATTACCGTTCGCTGTTTTGGCCTACTCGGATAACGCCTGGTCGTCAAATGATGCCGCGCCAGTCTGCTTGGCGGCATGGATTGCTGTGTGTATCGCTTTCTCGTTCAAATGTACGATATGTGTGATTGGACTGGCCGTCACCTTTTTTCTCTTCATCCTTTCCGCACTTCTCGCGCATGGATTTGGCGCAATCTGCCGGTTCTTTAAAGACCGCATTCGCGGTTACGTCGCCGACTGACACACTCTTCGGAGTATTGGATTGTGAATTCCTCGCCGGTTGGTACCTCCTTCGCATAGGGCACGGGGGAGAATGCCTTGCGGCGGTGGTGCAGAGGTGTGGGAGCGTTGAGGTCCTTCGCTGAGCTCAGGATGACAGGGTAAGAATTCCCATCGTGATTCGCCACGATTTACCAACCCATTTGGTGCATGCGGTTGAGGATGATTGCGCTGTAACTATTCATGCGCTCGGGCCGTCGCTTCAAGGGAGCGGGCAGAATTGCAGCGAGGCGTGCGGCTTGTTCCGGGCCGATATTCCGGGCTGAGGTTTCGTGGTAGTAACGACAAGCCTCCTCTGCACCATAAATACCAGGGCCCCATTCGACGACGTTGAGGTAGATCTCGAGAATGCGCTTTTTGCCGAGGGCGAGTTCGGCGACCGGCACTAATGTGGCCTCTGCGCCCTTGCGGAGGAAAGAGCGGCCGGTTCCGAAGAACAGGTTTTTTACGAGTTGCTGCGTAATGGTGGAGGCTCCGCGGGTGCGCTCGCCTTCCAAATCGTCCTGGGCAGCGATTTGGATCTGGTGCCAATCGAATCCATGGTGGTGATAGAAGTTTGAGTCCTCGGCGGCGATTACGGCGTGCTGGAGTTCGGGGGAGATTTGGCTGAGTGGAATGAATTTATAGCGTTCGCGATAGGGGGTGTGGTGAATCCAAGCCTGCAAGCGGCGCTGGATGTGGACTGCGGTTGTCGGTGGGTCGATCCAGCGGGCGGCCACAAGGATCAGCGCGGCAAGCGACCAAAGAAGCACCACGCCGATGACAAGCCATCGAATAAAGGAGCGGAGGGAGCTTGGTCGAAGCGAGGTCTTGGTTTGTGGGTTCCGGATTGCAGTCACACTTTAGAATAATAGTCCCGGCTGGGTTGTGGCTGTTGGATGATCTTGCCCCACGTTCGTTGTGCTGGTCCACGCACCCTCGAACTTTCAGTTTGTTATAAAAAGAATGGCCATGCTTAGCCATGGCGCTTGAAATATTGCACCGCTCGTTCGTGGGCTTTGGCTGCCTGGAGAGATTTAAAGGTTCCCAGATTGCGGCGCTTGTTGGTCTTGGGATTCTTTTTGCGCGAATAGAGGCGGAACTCTCCGGATTGTAATTTGCGAATCATGTTGTTTTCGATGGTGGCGTACACGTCCGGGTTGGTGGGGCAAGCGGATGGCGGGGCGGGAGGGACTTGGAAATGAAGCTATTCATGGAAATGCGAGGTCTGGAGTTCATACAGTGTTTTCCGTAGGCGGGTTACGGCTTTGAGTGGATTCCAAATGTTACCGGCAATGCTTAGCGTAGTAGAAAGGACAACATCTTTAATTTAATCGGAGGTAGATATGAAGAAGGTACATCTGCTGTTAACGCTGGGATTGTTGTGCGGGTCACTCGCATTGGCGCAAGACTCGCCGGGCGGACAGATGACGAATCCAAACGATCGCGGTTCGGCGGGCGCGAATGAGGTGCACGGTTGTCTGAGCGGGTCGCCGGGAAACTATGTGTTGACTACGAGCGACACGAACACACCCATCAAATTGACCGGCGATGAGAACAAGCTGCAGAAACATGTTGGCCAGGAAGTTTCGATCACGGGGAAAATGAGGAGCGATCCGGGATCGCCGGGGGCGGCTATGACTTCGGACGAGACACAGGCTCCGGCGAACGGTTCAACCGGGACGATCCTGCGCGTGGGCCATATCAGCAAGCTTTCGAAAGAGTGCAAGAATTCGGCGGCGAACTAGTTAAAGCCGTGTGAGTTTGGATGGGATCTTTGCTCTTCGCCCGGAAGTCGGAGGTGAAGAACAGAGATCCCATTTCTATTTCACGGTTACTTCTTATCGGTTAGGGCTTCTACGCCTGGGAGCTTCTTGCCTTCCAAGAATTCCAGGGACGCGCCGCCTCCAGTGGAGATGTGGGTGATTTTGTCGGCTACTCCGGCGGCGTGGACGGCGGCTACGGAATCGCCTCCGCCGACGATGGAAATGGCGCCGACGTTGTCGGCTACCGCGTGGGCGATCTTGAATGTGCCTTTGGCGAAGGGCGAGACTTCGAAGACTCCCATGGGACCATTCCAGACGATGGTGCGGGCGGTAGAGATGGCCTCGGAGAATTCTTCTACTGATTTGGGGCCAATGTCCAGGCCCATCATGGTTGGCGGGATAGGCTGACTAGCGTCGATAATGCGGGTTACGGCGTTGAGATCGATGCGGTCCGCGACGACGTGATCGAGTGGTAGCAGGAGTTTCACATTGCGCTTCCTGGCGTCTTGAATGATTTGGCGGGCCAAGCCGAGTTTGTCGTCTTCGACGCGCGATTTGCCTACGTCGGAGCCTTGAGCTTTTAGGAAGGTGTAGGCCATGGCGCCGCCAATAATAAGGACATCGACTTTGGTCAGCAGGTGTTCGATGACGGCGATTTTGTCGCTAACTTTCGCGCCTCCGAGAATGGCGACGAAGGGCTTCTCGGGATGGTGCATGGTCTTGCCGAGATATTCGAGTTCCTTTTCCATCAGCAGGCCGGCGGCGGCTTTCGGGAGGAATTTGGTGATACCGACGGTGGAGGCGTGGGCGCGGTGAGCGGCGCCGAAAGCGTCATTTACGTAGAACTCGGCTAGAGTGCTTAGTTGCTTGGAGAACTTTTCGTCGTTGGCTTCTTCTTGCGGGTGGAAGCGGAGATTTTCGAGCAGCAGGGTTTGGCCTTTTTCCAGCTTGCCCGCGACTTCTTCGGCTTCAGGGCCGACACACTCGGGGCAGAAGCCCACGTTTTCGCCGCGAGCCAGTTCTTTGTCGAGCAACATTCTTAGGCGTTCGGCGACCGGTTTCAGGCTCAGCAGGGGGGTGGGTTTGCCCTTGGGGCGTCCCAGGTGGGAGGCGAGGATCAAGCGGGCGCCGTGGCGTAGGGCGTATTCGATGGTGGGGAGGGTTTCGCGGATGCGAGTGTCGTCCATTACACGGCCGTCTTCGAGAGGGACGTTGAAGTCGACACGCATGAAGATGCGATGGTCGTTGAGGGGGAGATCGCGGATGGAAAGCTTAGGCATGATTATGTCCCGATAAAAATAAGGAAGGTCGCCTCGCGCTTATTGCAATCGCGCCTGCGCGCGATTGCGCGCGGTGGCTCCCCCAGATCCTTCGTTCGGCACAAAGCGCCTCTCTCAGGATGACAAGAGTCGTTGAGGGGGAGATCGCGGATGGAAAGCTTCGGCATTGGTTTTCAAGTTCGCGGGCGAGGGCGCCCGCGCCACACGCGCCTCTATAGGCCTTTCTTTCCCAGGTAGTTGATCAGGTCATGGACGCGGCACGAGTATCCCCATTCGTTGTCGTACCAGGAAATCACTTTTACACAGTTGCCGGCGACGACCAGAGTCATGGGGGCGTCGACGATGGAAGAGCGGGAGTCGCCGCGGAAGTCGGCGGAGACGAGTTCGTTCTCTTCGTATCCCAGATAGCCTTTCAGCGGACCGGCTTCGCTGGCTTTCTTCAGGGTAGCGTTGACTTCCTCTTTAGTGGTCTTTTTCTCCACGAATGCGACCAGGTCTACGACGGAGACGTTGGGCGTGGGCACACGCATGGAGAAGCCATCGAGTTTGCCGGCCAGCTCAGGGACTACGAGTTTGAGTGCCTTGGCTGCTCCGGTGGAAGTGGGAATCATATTGATGGCGGCGGCGCGGGCCCGGCGCAAGTCTTTGTGGGGAAAGTCGAGAATGACTTGGTCGTTGGTGTAGGAGTGGATAGTGGTCATGGTGCCGCACTGGATTTTGAAATTGTCGTTGACTACTTTTGCGATTGGGGCGAGACAGTTGGTGGTGCAGGAGGCATTGGAAATGATGTGGTGCTTCGCGGGATCGTAGACCTGCTCGTTCACTCCCAGGACTAGAGTTACGTCTTCGTTCTTGGCCGGAGCGGAAATGATGACTTTCTTGACCGGGCCGCGCATGTGTTTTTTGGCGTCGTTGGCGTCGGTAAAGCGACCGGTGGATTCGAGGACGACTTGGGCGCCGACTGATTCCCACGGGAGCTTGGCGGGATCTTTTTCGGCGAAGACTTTGAAAGTCTTGTTATCGACGGTGATGCTGTCGGGGCCGGAGGAAATCTGGTTGTGCAGGTTGCCGAGGATGGAGTCGTACTTGAGTAAGTGGGCAAGGGTTTTGGGATCGGTGAGATCGTTGACGGCAACGAACTCGATATTGGGGTCGTTGAGCGAAGCGCGCATGACGTTACGGCCGATGCGTCCAAAACCATTGATGCCAACTTTAATTGCCATCTTGCCTCCGAAAATGATGATGAAGTCACAACAGAAAAAGACTAGCGGGCCGGGAACATAAAAATGGTAGCAGGGAATGGGAGGGGCGGCAAATATGTTTGGCGGCGAGGAAACCCTAGAGCGCGCCGGTGATTCCCGCGGATTTACGCTAATCGAACAAAAGCAGCTTCAAGAACTAACCACAGAGGGCACAGAGAGCACGGAGGAAACGTTGAGTTTCAAATTGGGAGGGGAGAGGGCGTTATCGGCTAGACATGGCGGAATTGGTTCCTTTGTGACTACATACGTTGCCCAGGGGCCTCAAGGTGTGTTAAAAGCCAAGCATGCGTAAATGGATGCGCGAGCGCTTAACGCGCCGCAAAAAAGGGCCGGAAAAAGCTGCGGGAGAGAGCACCCCAGCGCCGTTACAGCCCGCGTTTTATGACACCGAAGCGGTCAGTCAGGCGCGGATAGTTGAAGATCAGAGCGAAGAGCGCGGCGAGCCGGAGGCTTTTGAGCCGCAGCCCCCGGAACCGGGCAATGCGGCGGAGACGCGTCTGGCTCAACCCAGTGCGGGGAATGCGGACGATGCGACTCGCCGCCGCCGGCGGCGAGGAAGAGGTGGACGCGGCCGCAGTGGGAGAGTAAGTCAGCCGGCCAGAGTTGCAGAAGGTGCGGTTCCGGCGGCGGCTCCAGTAGCCAGCGGGAGCGCGGCGCCGGCGGCATCGGCATCTGCGCGGCCGTCCAAAGGTACTGTCATTCTGGCGATTGGACTACCCGGGTCGGGCAAAAGCTCATGGTTTAAGCGAAATAAGATCACACCGCTTTCGAGTGACCTGCTGCGGGCGCTGTTGTTCGACGATCCCACAGAGCAGCGCTTTCAGGACCTGATTTTTTCCAATTTGCGATCGATGCTGAAGGCGCGGCTGATTGCGCGGCGTCCTTTGAATTATGTGGATGCGACGAATCTGACGCCGCAAGAGCGGCAGGGTTGGATCAAGCTGGCAAAAGATTACGGATATGAAGTACAAGCGGTATTGTTTGATGTTCCGCTCGAGGTTTGCCTGGCGCGCAACCAGCGCCGGGACCGGGTAGTTCCCGAGGAAGCGATGCGGCGCATGGCAGGGAAGTTGAAGCCGCCGTCATTTGAGGAAGGGTTTTCGAAGATTACGGTGGTTAGGGTGAAGCAGAAGGAGTAGGTCGCTCAGCGGCTAAAGCCGTCGTTTTCCAGGTCTGAACGGCACGACTGAAGTCGTGCCCCGATACGAACCCGGTTCGCTATCCTTTCAAGTAGGCAGTGGTTCCTCTACGAGCCCGGCTCTTTATCCTTTCAAGTAGGGCAGTAACTCCTTGAAGGCGGGCGCGCCGGAGGAGCGCAGTAGTTCATAGAGGATCATCTCAGTGGAAGAGATGACGGCGCCGGCGGCGCGCATACGGTCCAGTCCAATCTTCCAATTCCATTCGGTGCGGGAACTGACGGCGTCGGAGGCGACGTGAACGATGTAGCCTTCGCGGAGCGCTCCCAGCGCGGTTTGCATCACGCAGATGTGGCTTTCCATTCCGCAGAGCAAAACGGTGTTGCGATTCCCCGGCAGGCGTTTGAGGAGGGAGCAAAATGCGTCGCTGCCGAAGCAGGAGAACATTTGTTTGTCGATAGGCTGAGCGTCGGGCAGCAGGGAAGCGATCTCGGGAGTGGTGTTGCCGAGGCCTTTGGCGTATTGCGTGGTTACGAGCGCGGGGATCTTGAGGATAGTGGCGAGACGGATGAGGAGTTGCGAGTTCTTCAGCAGCCGGGAGTTTTCAAATATCGGGGGCAGGAGTTTTTCCTGGATGTCGACGACGATGAGGGCGCAACGCTCGGCTTCGAGAGGGCGGCGGGCGATTTCGGCGTAGTCGGTGCTTGGAGTCCTGACGTTGCCGAGAGTTGTGACCATGGAATCTCCTGGGTAAATCTTAAACCGCAAAGGCCGCAAAGGACAGCTGCGAGAAGAGTAACGTGGCAGCGGCGGCGCAACTCGATATGGAAGCGAGCCGAACGCGCGATTGTTGGGGTCGCAAAGAACGCGACCCGTCGCGCGGCTCGCTCAGGTCCTTCGTTCGGCAACCAGCGCCTCTCTCAGGATGACAACACTGGCGGTTGACCGCGGCGAACACAGACCATAAAATCGAAGAGGCGGGTGAGGTTCTGCCGCATGTGCGTTGCCCCCTCGTTCAATGGTAGGACACCTGCCTCTGGAGCAGGTTATCGGGGTTCGAATCCCTGGGGGGCAGCCAAGACCGCCGCAAGATCTTGATGGCGGGCAGCAATCATAAGAAAGAGATAGGATGGAATTATGCCTAGAGGCCGATCCACGTTTACCAAGCGGAAGAAAGAGCAGGCGCGGCAACAGAAGCAACGTGAGAAAGTGGAGCGCCGAGTGCAACGCAAACAAGAGAAGCCGGAAGGCGGGGTGGTCGACAGTGTGGACGAAATGCGTGAACTACAAGAGCATGCCGCTGCCCAGGCGGCGCTATTCCGCATTGGCGAGGACGAGGGTGAAGAGTCGAGCGACGACGATGGCGAGGATAACGAAGAGTAGGTTGCCGGTGGTGTTCCCAGGTCCAGTGAAGTTCGGAGTAGAGGCGTCCGAGGTAGAGACTTTCGACTTCTTGCGGAGATAAGGGATCGGGTGTATTATGCCTATCTCAATCGGCTTAGTAGACTTTATTGGATTAAAAGCTCAATGAACCGCGTCTCCCCTCTCTCGCGTCACTTGTGTCCTGACTGCCACAGCGAGGAAACCCAGGGACTCGACAAATTCGGTTCGCCGATGCCGTGCGCACCATGTCTCGTCGCGAGATTGGTCAAGGCTTTCCATGCTGATCTGGAAGAGCCAGCAATGTTCGTGACCAAGCGATCAATGGCGGACGATGTGCCGGAGCGGTCGCGTCAGTTGATGTGAAGTGCGGAAGTCCTTGTAAAGTTCCCGTCAGTACCCTCAACCAATCTCAGAGAAGCGGACTTGCCCGGTTGAAATGGGAGAAGGTGCAGCAGGGCAATGGGATCATGCTTCGCGGCGGGTTGCGAGTCAATGGCAGTGTGATGAGCGCGGCGGAGTTGAGTCCGGTGCCTCAGGGGCTAAAGCCAAGGGCGGTATCGGTGCTTTACGGCATGAGTAAACTCATGCCCTCCCGAAAACACAACTAGCTTCGACTCCGCGCTCAGGATGACGGTGGTCTAGGAAGCGATCGGACGGGCGCAAGCGATCAGTGGGATTGGTCGGGGGTCGGGGCGGCGCGGGTGTTGTTCATGTGCATTTTAGTGAGCCAGGAGTGCGGACCCTGATAGAGGAATTCGAGGCCGACGTTTTCGGCGGCGTATCCGATCAAGCTATAGTTGCCGAGGCGGAAGGCATCCTTGCCATTGTAGCGGTCGGGATACCAGGAATAGACGCCGACCAGGGTGCCAGCGTAAGGCGCGACAAGATCAGGAAAAGAAAAGACGCGATGGCCATCTTCGCCGCGGCGCGCGGTGAGAGTGGAAATCAGGGCATGATTGAGCCGGGGGAAAAATCCTTTGCACTCACAGCGGTAGTAGAGCGTGTCTTCGCGGAAGGCTGCCGCAAGACCGTAACGGGTGGAGGTGCTGATGGCCAGAATGCCGAAGTTGGAGCCAAAGCGTTTGCCGTAAGCTTCCGCGCCTTGTCCCCATTCTGGGGGAGCGTTGTCGGCCTGGTTGATGCCGGCGGCGATGGCAGCGCCGATGATGGGGTAAGGGCCGAAGGCATCGAAAAGATAGTTGGTGAACTTGGTTTTCGCCGACGGCGGAGAGTAGGTGAGAGCAGGCTGGGGATTAGCTGGTAGCGCAGTGTTGGAGGAGCTGGATGAAGCCGGCGCTTGCGCCTGGGCCAAGTGTGGCAGGACGATGTAAACCACAATTGCCAGTAACAGCGTAAGTCCGCGCATCTTCATGTTGATATCTCCTCCAAAGTCAGAAGCTTGTAAATCGTCCCAACATCATACGCCAGCTTGAGGACAACTGGGTAGAAATCTCATCATTAAACCCGACGAGCAATGATTAAAAAGGGCTGTCGAGAGGGTCGAATGTGGAACGCACGCTAACCCATGACAGCCCCAGTCTTCGCGTTAAGGCTTTCTAGTTGGAGATCGTACACAGCGAGGATTGGCAAAACTGTTCAATTGTGAACACTCTTGCCGACGAGAATTGCTATTGGGAGCAATAGAGTGCGCATGGCGGGATGATGTTCAGGATCGCCTTCGCTGATGGCGCGAACGGCTATGCAGTCGCCTTCGTTAAAGGGATCGGAGACGATCTCAAAGCGCTCTCCGTACATTTTTATGTGTTTGGAAGCGCTGAAGCCGAGGTTCTTGATCCGTGCACATTTCTCGGAGCGGGCTTGCGCCGGAGTCTCGGCGACAGCGGTTGTTTCCGGTACGGTTTGTGACACGGTACTCCTGATTGCTGTGTGAACTAGCGTGTTGGTGAATGGGTTATGACCCGACGGCTTTTTCAACGCGGCCGACAATCTGTTGAATCTTGCCCGCTTGCTTTTCCGCGTTCCCTGAGGTCTCCAGGTTGGGATCGGTGGTCGCCTCTCCGACGGTTTCCTTGATTTTACCTTTCACTTCGTGAAGCTTGCCTTCAATTAGATCTTGGGTGCTTGGTTTCATCATTTTTTCTCCTGTTTTTTGGAATCGGTTAGGTTCTTTATACGGTCAGAGGGCAAGATCCATGGTCGCACTGGCAGGCGATCTCGACTTCGTTGGATCCTGCTTCCTTGCAGGGTTGACCGCAGTATTTGTCGCCAGGTTGTACTGAGCACCGGCAGGGCAGGTGCGCGCATTTGTTCTGGTCATTGGTGGACATGGTTAGTTCTCCTTTTCCGGCTCTTGGCTCTTCACCAGCTTGGGTTCGGCGGGCGGTTGTGGCGAAATGCCATAGCTTGCCAATTCACCCGTCGAGAGTTCTCCTTCTTTTGTATTCGTTTCCGCCATCACGCTACCGCTTCCCTTAGCACTGTTGTGGGCAGCTGCACCAGTTCGTCAAATAGCGAGCGGTAGTGAATCATAGCTGTCCTCAGATCCTCTGTAGTGGCTGCGTCTTTACCGACCCGCAGTGCAATCTGATGCGCGGAGCGATAGTTTTCGACGACTCGTGGATGGTCGACCGAAATGTCTGCGGCGCGCTGGTCGAAATCAGACACGGGATAACCGCGCGTCTTCATTAAGGAGGACACCAGGTCGTCGGCTTCTGCGACTGCCCCTTTTGGAGAATCGACAAAACGAGATTGTACGGACTCCCACCGTTTCGAAAACTGTTCACGTTCCAGGGGATCAAGATCGCGAATGTTGAGCTTCTCAACCCGCTTCTCGCGATCTGCCAATTTCGCTTCGGCTTTTCGCTCTGACCCATGTGTCAAAACTGCCCGCTCGTATTCTGGGCCAAACTTGTGCCGCAGGTCTGCGGTCGTATGCCTACGATTCCGCACGTACAGCCAGGTGAGCACTACGATGATCAGAATCACGACGGCGACCAGCGCAATCAGCTTAGGGTCGAGCGCACTTAGATTCATGGAACCCTCCTATCAGGATAGTCACAAAGCCGAATTTGGTTCACGAGACTCTCTTGGTTAGAACCTGGTGAGTGGTCAGTATCAGACGTTGAGCTGGGGAATACTGGTCAGAATTGATCGGCTTTTTAATCGGGGCTGCAATATCCGACAGAAGTGCCGGGGCGCGCGAGCAACAGTCATCATCTTCTTCTGCACTGCGGCGTACTTCCGCACAAAGTGAGCGGTTCTGCACAGCGCCGCAGAAGCGAATAGGCGAGGCTAGAAGCTGTTTCCGCAGGTGGAAGTGTGCTTATTCTCCCGGATTCAATCTAGATCTGATCAAAGGAAAAAACATGAAAACAGCTAAGTTGTCTTTTATCCTGCTCACGGTACTGGCCATTGGGGCCACGTTGGGATGCTCTGGGGCTTCGGCGAAATCGCCCGAGGTTTCCGGCAACATCCGGACCTCGCTCGATCAAGCAGGCTTCAAGAACGTGTCCGTCAGCCAGGATCGCGACAAGGGTGTAGTGACGCTGGGGGGCACGGTTGCCAGTGAGAACGACAAGGCACAAGCCGAATTGCTGGCGAAGCCCTTGGCGGGCGCACAAGTTGTAGCGAATGAAATTGCCGTGGTTCCGGTGGGTGTGGAAACGGATGCCAAGGCGGTGAACTCCGATCTGGACAAGGGGATCGAGGAGAATCTGGACGCGGCACTGATCCAGAACAAGATGCACGAAAACGTCAGGTACGACGTGAAGAGCGGCGTAGTCACGCTGAGTGGGGAAGTGAACTCGCAGTCGAAGCGAGACAATGCTGCGACGGTGGCTACGAACGTACCCAACGTGAAACAGGTAGTGAATGATGTGCAGGTTAAAGATCAGAAGGCCAGTTCAGCACAGTAAGAGGTGCGGAGTTGATCGACGTGAATAGCGGAGGGCGGCCCGGTTCCGGGTTGCTCTCCGGCAAGGCGGTCGAGTTCCCTGGCTGAAAACAGCCAGGGATGAGTCGAGAAGGAGATGCCATGTCATTTGGACTTTACGCGATTGGATTTGCAATCGTAATCGGCGGATTGATTTACGGCGCGTACCTGGTGCACATGCCGGCGCACTGGATTGCGGTGGGCGCCATCGTGCTATTGGGGGTAGGGATTCTGACCGGAGTAAAGGCGACGCGCCAGAAAGATCCGGTGGGATGACGGCTCTATAATTTCGTAAGGAAGTCGACGATTTCGGGCTGGCTCCAGTCGACGGCGCCGATGAACTTGCGGCGAATGATCCCCTGGCGATCGATGATGTAGGTTTCGGGATATTTGAAGGTTCCGTAGAGATTACTGCTTTTGTGATCGGGATCGCGGACGGTCAGGAAATCGATTTTGTAATTGGTCAGGAAGTGGTGGTAGGCATCGCCGTCGAGGTCGATGCTTACACCGACTACGGTGACGCCTTTGGATCCTAAGCGCCGCTGGAGTTCGACGAGAGATGGCATTTCCTCAACGCAGGGCGCACACCAGGTGGCCCAGAAATTCAAGACCAAAATCTTGCCTTGAAAGTCGTGAAGGTCAACTTTACGGTCGGCGTCTTGCACGGTGAATTCAGGAGCGGGGGATCCGATATGAGTGGGACGGGAGCCACCGTAGCAGCCGGTTAGGAAGAGTAGGACCAGAAAAAAGGGGATGCGCCGCACACAGCTATAATAACTAATTCGGAGTATGACGGCGTCTGAAGCAGTGGCGGGGTGGCCAGCGTGGCGGTGCCAGTAGTTTCAATCATCGTGCCGGCGCGGAATGAAGAAGCGTGCCTGAGAGTGTGTTTGCCGTCGCTGGTTGAGCAGACGGGCGTCACCTTCGAGATTATTGTTGTGGATGACGGTTCCACCGACCGCACGCGGGAGATCGCTGAAAGTTTTGCGGGTGTGCGAGTCGTGGATACGGGGCCGCTGCCGCAGGGGTGGAGTGGGAAAAATAATGCGGTGACGGCGGGAGTGCGGCTGGCAAAGGGTGAATGGCTGCTGTTTACGGATGCGGATACGGTGCATCGTGCGGGATCGCTGGCGAGGGCGGTTGCGGAGGCGAAAGCGCAGGGGGCGGCGTTGTTGTCGTATTCTCCGGAGCAGGAAGTACATGGGTTCTGGGAGCGGGCGGTGATGCCGGTGATTTTTGCTGAGCTGGCGGGGAGATATCGGCCGGCGGAGGTGAGCGATCCTGCGTCGCCGGTGGCGGCGGCGAATGGGCAGTACATTCTAGTTTTGCGTTCGGCGTATGAGGCGGTCGGCGGTCATGCGGCGATTGCGGGAGAGTTGCTCGAGGATGTGGCACTGGCGCGGGCGGTAAAGCGGACGGGGCGGAAGATTTTCTTTCGCTTTGGCGGAGATGCGGTGCGGACGCGGATGTATCGCAACTTTGCGCAGCTGCGTGAAGGGTGGACTAAGAATTTGGCGCTGCTGTTTCCGTCTCCGCTGAGACTTGGCTTGCTGCGGTTGATGGAGTTTGGGTTGATTGTGGGAAGCGTGGTGGTGGCGGGCAGATTGGGTGCGAAGGATCGAGTTGGCGCGGCGATTGTCGTGGGGCTGCTTTGCGCGGTGTTGTACGGACTTTTCCTGAAGCGAATTCGCATGGCGCATTTTTCTTGGATTTCAGATGCATTGGCGGTGGTCGGGTTGCCGATGTTTTCGTATTTGCTATTGCGGTCGAGGGTTGCTCATCGCGAGGGTAAGGTTAGTTGGAAAGGGCGGGAGTATGGGCCTCACCGAGAGATAATCTCCGGCGCCGGGGCGAAGGCTGTTGGCCATATCGGTGCTTAGTGCTTGTCGGTGTGGGAGAAGGCAGAGCTTCAACCACAGAGGGCACAGAGGACCACAGAGAAACGAATAACGTTTTCAGTGTGGTCATGGGTGGGAGCATTTATAAGGGGAGACTGTGGTCTATTTAACGCGCAAGGCTGAGTTCGCGGCGTCGCACTATTATCACAATCCTGCATTGAGTGCGGAGGAGAACCGGCATCTGTTTGGGAAGTGCAACAACCCCAATGGGCACGGGCATAACTACACGCTTGAGGTCACGGTGAAGGGTGCGGTGGATCCGCGGTCGGGGTTTGTGATTGATCTGAAGGAATTGAAAGACACGATGAATCGCGAAGTCATGGACGCGATGGATCACCGCTTCCTTAATAAGGAGGTGCCAGAGTTTGCGACCAGGATCCCGACGACGGAGAATTTGGCGATTGCGATCTGGCGACGGTTGGCGCCGAAGTTGACGCAAGCCCAGTTGCACCGGGTGCGGGTGTATGAGACGGCCGATTTGTTTGTGGATTTCTACGGAGAGGCATGAAGGCGCACTTGACTCGGCGGTACAGATTTTCGGCTTCGCATCGGCTGCATAGCGAAAGCATGTCGGAGGCGGAAAACGCGGCGACTTATGGCAAGTGCAACAATCCGCATGGACACGGGCACAACTACGCGCTTGAAGTGACGGTGAGCGGGCAGGTGGATGAGAACGGAATGGTGTGCAATCTGGTGGATCTGGATGGGTTTGTCGAGCGGGAGATATTGGAGCGGTTTGATGTGCAGAATCTGAATACTTTGCCGGAGTTCGCGGAGACGGTTCCGACTACGGAGAATCTTTCAATTGCGGTTTACGATATTTTGCAGCGTGGGTTCGGGCTAGCTCATCTGGAAAGAGTGCGGTTTGAAGAGACTTTGATGAATTCGTTCGAGTACGCGGGAGAAGAGCAACAGCTTTGACCACAGAGGGCACAGGGGTTCACAGAGGCTCACAGAGGAGAATCGGTGAAGAGTTCAGTGGAGAGTCCGACGATCACTAGCGCCAGTTTTGAGGAATTGGTGCGGGAGATGATTGTGCGGTTGGGGGAAGATCCTACGCGTGAAGGTTTGACGCGAACGCCGGAGCGGGTGCATCGGGCGTACGAGCACTTGATGAAGGGATATAAAGAAGATCCGGAGGCGATGCTCAAGAACGCCTTGTTTACGGTCACATATGACCAGATGGTGATTGTGAAAGATGTGGAGATGTTCAGTTTGTGCGAACACCACATGCTGCCGTTTTTCGGGAAAGTGCATGTGGCCTACATTCCGAATGGGAAGGTGATTGGGCTGAGCAAGATTCCGCGGCTGGTGGATATTTTCTCGCGGCGGCTGCAGATACAGGAGCGGCTGACTACGCAAATTGCGGAGACGATCCAGAAGGCGATTGCGCCGCAAGGGGTGGGAGTGGTGATTGAGGCGCGTCATTTGTGCATGATGATGCGGGGAGTGGAGAAGCAACATTCGGCGGCGGTGACTTCGTCGATGCTGGGTTGCTTCCGCGACGAGCAGGAAACGCGGACGGAGTTTTTGTCGCTGATTCATAATCGGACGAACGGAGTGTAGGGCCTGCGGGGGCTAAAGCCCCGACATAGTTTTGGCTTTATGGCACGAGTGAACTTCGCGCCCTCCAGAATTCGTCGGTCCGAATTCGATGAGCCGGAATTAGCTGGGCAATATCCATCAGATCATTGGCTGAAAATAAACATCACTTTCGAGGGAAAGTTGCACTGATCACCGGCGCGGGCCAGGGAATTGGGCTAGCCATCGCGCGTGCGTTGGCGGCGGAGGGATGCGACCTGGTCATCGCTGGCAGGAAACAATCCATCCTCGATCAAGCTGCAAAGCAGCTGGCGAAGTTCCGTGTGCAGGTGTTGCCGGTGGCGTGCGATGTGCGCGATGAAGATGCAGTGGCGGGCATGGTGGCGGCAAGCAGGAGGAAGTTTCGGCGGCTGGACATCCTGATGAACAATGCCGGGGTGGCGAATGAAAGCCTTCCGGTTGCGAAGCTGCCGCTAGAGGCATGGCGGCAGGCGATTGATACGAATCTGACGGGAACATTCCTGGTGACCAAGGCGGCATTGCCGCTGATGAAGCGTGGCGGGACGATTTTGAACAACCTTTCTGTCGCTGCGAAGACGGCATTTCCCAACATGGCCGGGTACGTGGCTGCAAAGCACGGGGCGCTGGGGCTGACCAAGACTTTGCGTGAGGAACTGCGGCCGAAGGGAATCAGAGTGATTGCGCTGATATTGGGAGCGGTCGATACCGACATCTGGGATTCGTTTTGGCCGGGGGCGCCACGGAGAAAGATGATGTCGGCGGAGACGGTGGCGCGAGCGGTTGTGGATGCGCTGCGATTGCCGGACAATAGTACAGTGGAAGAGTTGGTGATCAGGCCTACGACGGGGACGCTG
This sequence comes from Terriglobales bacterium, assembly GCA_035484735.1. Lineage (GTDB taxonomy): Bacteria > Acidobacteriota > Terriglobia > Terriglobales > Acidobacteriaceae > JABCZH01. The sequence continues at coordinate 19,890 of DATHOQ010000047.1, forward strand.
TAAGACATTCGCGGTTCGAAAAAAGCAGCTGCAGATTTGGTTGATCAAACACCAACAGCTGAAGACTCAAGCCCACGCAAAAGTTTCTCCGATCGGTCAGTGCCCTCCAGACGGTTCCGGAATGTAGGAAAGCTGCAAGCGGATGCGGACCGGGTGCCCTTTCAACTCTCGCGGTGGGGCGGGGAGCGGATTGGACGCAGAGATTTCGTTTTGGGCGACCTGGTCGGTTTCTGGGTCGCCTGAACTGCCAGCCACTTTCATGTTGGCAATTTTGCCATCGCTGAGAATCGCAAATTCCACGGATACTGTGCGCTGGCTGTCGAGCCCGCCCTTCAAGCTGAAACCTAGTTTCTGCCGAACCGCTTCCAGCACGTTCTTTATATACGGGGTCAGATCGACGGAATAACCACCCAGAGCCGAGATGTTCAACTCCATCTGAATAGGCGCTACAAAAGGTGAGTTTGTTCCGTCCGAGTTCGAGAGGGGCTTGGAAGGCGATGTCTCCTCTCTGACTTTGAGTGCGGGGGAATTGCCGGATCCGTCGGCCGATATGCGACTCTGAAATTGGCGTGCCTGTTCCAAGTAGGCTATGAAGCTCTGTGCGTTGGCCTTCGCCGCCGGGTCTTTGGCCCATGCGCTCGAGCGGGAGGCAGCGAGGTTGGCTTCGTCAAACCGGTTCATGTGGGCGAAGACCTGGGCGAGGGCGAGCTGCTGGTTGGAATCTGCCGGCTCAATGGAGACCGCTTTTTTCGCCAACGCCAGCGCTTCATCCAAATTCTGGTTGCCTGCGGCCAGGTAAACGGCGAGCAGGCCGTAAGACGGGGCGAAGTCTGAGTTTAGAGAAATGGCCTGGCGGAGGTCGGCTTCAATTTGCGGATCGCGGGTCATCATGCGGATCCCGCTGGTCGCGAGATATGCCCGCAGATAACGCGTGAAGTAATTCCTGGGATCAAGGGTAATGGCCTTCGAAACGGAATCCAAAGACTTTTCACGCTGGCCCGCAAGAAACTCGGACATCGCCAGATACTGCTGGATGAGCGCGACGTTAGGGTCAAGGCGGAGGCCTGCCTGCAAAATTGTGTTGGCATCGTCGCTGCGGCCGCGCAGCACTGCGAACTCGCCACGATAGGCATCGACTTCAGCCTCTGAAAGCGGACGGAGCTTAAGCTGGTCTTCGGTGACGGCGGTCGTCATGGGAATCTTCATGTAGAGAAATGCGGCTTTCCCGATGTACGAATACAGATCTGATTGCAGCTTCTTGAGATCGCCAAATCCGGTATTGGCAGCTTCTTCCTGGCTCTTTCCCTGGTTGAGTGCATCCAGGTAGGAAGTCAACATGGCGTGATGGGCGGCGCGGTCTCCGATCATCAGATAATGAGTGAGAGCCCACGACTCGGCATAGAAGATCGAGGTTTTGTTGGCTTCGTTGTAATAAGGAGAAGACTGGTCCACTTGGAAGAGCACGCTCAGCGGGATTAACGAGGTGGTGCGCAACTCCTGTAGTAAGTTGGCATCGGCCTGCCCCATGCCAACGAACTTCTCCTCAATTTCAGTGTGCCCGTAGAACTCCGCCAGGCCTTCGGACAACCAGACTGGCAGGTCGGGAAAGTAGGGCACGGTGATGGTGTGGTAAAACTCGTGGTAAAAGGTCTCGTACGGGTTCATGCCAGGCGCATCGAGTTGGACCGCGGCGCAGAACTGATTCAGCCGACCGACGAACAAACCAGCAGGATGGCTGTGACCCTTGACCCAATATTCGGGGAGCAAATCGCGCATCGAGTTCTCGTCCTTCACCGCGAGGACGGTGATGACTGGGCTGGGATGGGCATTTGCAACCGTCAATGAATGGCGGAAAACAGCGCGAATTTCCTCGAACTGCAGGGCGGCTTTGCGAGCTTGCTTGTCTCCACCGTTGCTGACGACGATGAAGTTGGGACTGCGAACCTCTACCCAGTTCTGCTCTTTGCCCTGGCACAATAAGGGAATCAGGATGACGGCTGCAGTAGCGACGACAGTGCGCAGTCGAAACATAACGCTAACGACCCGTTAGGATACTCCAGGTTTGCGGATTGGGCCAATCCCAGTTAAGGTGGCTGCGCCTTGCGCGGCCCAAGTCACGCCGCAGATTAACGCGGGTTAAACACAATTCAGAACGCGTCTACTCCCGTCACACTCTGGCCGATGATTAGCGTGTGGATGTCGTGGGTGCCTTCGTAGGTCTTTACTGATTCCAGGTTCATCATGTGGCGCATGAGCGGGTATTCGTCGGCTACGCCGTTGGCGCCCAGGATGTCGCGGGACATGCGGGCGCATTCGAGGGCCATCCAGACGTTGTTTCGCTTGGCCATGGAGATGTGCTGGGCACCGGCTTTGTCTTTATCTTTCAGTCTTCCCACTTGCAGCACCAGCAGTTGAGCCTTGGTTATTTCGTTAATCATCCAGGTGAGCTTTTCCTGTACAAGTTGATGAGAGGCAATGGGTTTGTCGTGGAACTGTTTGCGCAGGATGGAGTACTGTAACGCGCAATCGTAACAAGACATGGCTGCGCCCAAGGCTCCCCAGGCGATTCCGTAGCGGGCCTGATTCAGGCACATTAGTGGGGACTTGAGGCCGCCAGTTTTCGGGAGCAGGTTGGACTCGGGGATGTGAACGTCTTGCATCGACAGGCCTGACGTCACCGAGGCGCGTAGCGACCATTTGCCGTGAATGTCTTCGGCTTTGAAGCCGGGGCGATCGGTTTCTACTAAGAAACCGCGGATTTTGTTGTCTTCATCTTCGACTTTGGCCCAGATTACGGCTACGTTGGCGATGGAGCCGGAGGTGATCCACATTTTTTCGCCGTTGAGAACGTATTCTTTTCCGACTTTGCGAGCGCGGGTACGCATGCCGCCGGGGTTGGAGCCGAAGTCAGGTTCGGTGAGGCCGAAGCAGCCTAGTTTCTCGCCGCTTTGCAGGGCGGGGAGCCAGGTTTGCTTTTGCTCGTCACTGCCGAAGGCGTAGATGGGGTACATGACGAGGGCGGACTGGACGCTGACGAAGGAACGCACTCCGGAGTCGCCACGCTCCATTTCCTGCATGACCAGACCGTATTCCACGTTCGACATTCCGGCACAGCCGTAGCCTTTGAGGCTGGCGCCGAAGAATCCTAGATCGGCCATGGGCTTGACCAGTTCTCTAGGGAAGCGGCCGGCACGGTTGCACTCCTCGATGATGGGAATGAGGTTGTCTTCGATGAATTTGCGGGAGGTGTCGCGGACGAGGAGTTCTTCGTCGGTAAGGAGAGCGTCGAAGCCGATGAAGTCGACGCCGCGGAATTTTAGGGACATGAGATTCTCTTTTCTGCTTGCGAATACAGACGGAATTATTAAGAAGAAGGACTTACCACGCTAACAAAGGGCTGCGGGGAGGTCAAACCGTTCGGAAAGGCGAATGCTAAAAGCTTTACCACAGAGGGCACAGAGGATCACAGAGGAAAGGCAAGTCTCAGAACTTTAGGCTGCGCTGCGGCCAAAGCTGCTCCAATCAAGCTCGGTACTTCCAAACTCCACTGATGGGGCGTCGAATAAGTCACGTCCACCGACGCAGATTGCGATTGACACGGTCGCGAACCCAGTCCAGAATAGGCGACCATACTGGCAATCGGAGTTGACGAATCACTGAAGCTACCCTGTGCGAGCGGCTTCGCGTTGGTCTGACTTCCGGCCTTCGTTGCCAGTCTCAAACTAGGGCAAACGGTGGCGTGATTGGAGTCGGTAAGATCCTTTCCCCTCAACATCATTCCTTCGAATCCCTGAGCTCTGAACCCCCAACCGAAAGAGAAAATTCAAGGAGGAGTTTATGGTGCGCTGTATAGCTCGGATCTGTGTAGGTCTGGTTTTCCTTTCCTGTGCCCTCCCCACGATTGCACAGCAGGCGGCAACATCGGCTAACGGAGTGGTACCCGCGATGGTGAACTTCAGTGGCGTTTTGACGGATGTGAGTGGAAAGCCGCTGACTGGGATGCACGGCGTGACGTTCTACTTCTATAACGAGGCTCAGGGTGGATCGCCGCTGTGGCTGGAAACGCAAAATGTGCAGATGGACAACACCGGCCACTATAAGGTGATGCTCGGGTCAACCAGCAGCCAGGGATTGCCGAGTGCGCTTTTTGTTTCGGGCGAGGCGCGCTGGCTGGGCGTGCAAGTGCAGGGACAAACGGAACAGCCACGGGTGCTGCTGCTTAGCGTGCCTTATGCGCTGAAAGCTGGGGATGCGCAAACGGTGGGTGGGCTTCCGCCATCGGCTTTTGTGCTGGCTGCGCCTTCCACTGCCAGTGGTGCAGCGACAACAACGGTGAACAGTACGGGCGAGCCCGGGAGCGACGCCATCGGCGGAAGCGGGACCACGGATTTTGTTCCCTTGTGGACTCCGAACGGGAACACGCTGGGCAATTCGGTGATGTTTCAGTCCGGCACGGGCGCGACTGCGCGCATCGGTATCGGGATTACCAGCCCGTTGTTCACGCTTGATGTAAAAGGCAGCACGCTGGTGCGCGGAATACTGGAGTTGGCAACGATCAATTTCGCATCGCCAACCAAGGGGTACAACTCGCAGCCGTTCAATTTCGAATCTTCGTCTTACAACAGTAGTACAAACGCTTACACACTGAATCATTTCCAGTGGCAGGCCGAACCAGCCGGCAACAACACCAACAATCCATCTGCGACTTTAAATTTGCTTTATGGAACCGACCCGGCCAACCCTGCCGAAACGGGGCTGAAGCTCAGCTCCAAGGGCGTATTCACGTTTGCAGCCGGTCAAACCTTTCCCGGAACGGGTGATATTACCGCGGTCAACGCTGGCACGGACTTAACCGGAGGCGGCAGCAGCGGAAGTGTGACCCTGAACCTGGACACGACCAAGGTTCCGCAACTGGCTACCTCGAACACCTTCGCTGCAACCCAGCACATTACGGGCGATCTGGACTTGACCGGAAATGTGAATGCTACTTTGACAGTGACTGGAGCAGAGGCGATTTTCAGCGGGAGCGGCAATGAGGCGGTGTATGGGGAAACGACCGGCGAAGTAGGAGTTTTGGGCGTGACGAATACCGCGCGCGCAGTGGAAGGCGATGACGACGCGGTGGGCGGGCTGGCAGTGTTCGGGGATGCGGAAGCCTCGACGGGCAACAACATCGGGGTATTGGGGCAATCGTTTAGTTCGAGCGCGGTCGCCGTGGAAGGCGCCTCATTCGGAACATCGGGTGGATTCGGCGTCTTTGGATTTGAGGAACGAGGCGACAGTGCCGGGGTCATTGCTTCAGGAGTGCATGGCGAGCATCAATTTGGCAGTGCGCTGGCCCCCACGGTTCCGTACGGTTCAGGGGTGTGGGGAGATACCGGTGACGATAACGCACTGGGAATGCTCGCCACGGCAGATGGCGGCAACGCTATGGCCGTATTCAACAACAGTACGAGCTCTACAACCATGTTTATCTCTAACTTTCAGGAGTCTAACGGCGACGCCTTTGTTCTCGACATTTCCTCGTTCTACGGGGGCGATTGTCATTTCCTGGCAAACGGCACGCTTAGCTGTAGCGGCGCGCTGACCAGTTCTGTTCCGGCAGAGAGTAACAAGAAGGTGCAAGTGTATTCGATGCAATCACCGGAAAACTGGTTCGAGGATTTTGGCTCGGGTCAGATGGCCGGCGGAGTGTCACGGGTGCAGATCGAAACCAGCTTTGCGCAAACCGTAAACACCAGCACCGAGTACCACGTTTTCTTGACTCCGAAGGGGGACTGCAAGGGTCTGTACGTGACCAACGAAACCGCTGCAGGCTTCGAAGTGCGCGAGATGGGAAGCGGTCGATCGAACGTGGCCTTCGATTATCGCATCGTCGCTCACCGTAAGGGATATGAAACCTTGCGCCTGGCGGATGCGACGGAAACCTCGAAAATGCCGGTCATCAAGCGAACGAACCAGCCGGTTCACAGGCCGGAACCGGTCCGTCCGGTCGCGCCGGCTTCGCTTGCAGGGCTGCGTAAGCGATGACTGTCGCGGACGAGAGGAAATAGCGCCGTACTTATCGTTTGGTTTCGACCTACGGCCCCAAGATGGTTACAGGGTACTTGGGGCCGTAGCAAAATCTGCTTTCGATCCTCATTTGCAGATCTCCAGGTTCGATCATTTTTACAATCCTTTTGCAAATTGGCGGGTAGAGGGGTAGCTTTGGGGCATCTACACTATGTAGGAGATGCGGGTGCTGAAAGCGATGCTGGTGGCGGGATTGCTGATTGGCTGGTGCGGGGTGGTAATGGCCGCGGCGCCACCAGATAGTGTGATCACGCTCGACAGTGGGTTTCGGTTTCTCTATGACCTGGACTTCGAGCGCGCGCATGGAGCGTTTGCCGCGTGGCAACAGCAATTTCCGGACAATCCACTGGGACCGGCATGTGAAGCAGCAGCATTGCTGTTTTCGGAGTTCAATCGGCTGGGGGTTTTGGAGTCGCAGTTCTATCAGAATGACAAGTCATTTGACGCGCGGCGAGAGTTGACGCCTGATCCGGGGTTGCGAGTGCGCTTCAACGCGGCACTCGACCAAGCCGAGAAGTGGGCACAGGCGCGACTAGCCAAAGATAGTAAGAATCGGGATGCGTTGTTTGCAATGACGATGGCTTCAGGGCTGCGGGCGGACTACGCGGGACTGATCGAGAAGCGAAATCTGGCGTCGCTGCATTTCACCAAGCAGGCGACGGCGTGGGCGCAACAGTTGCTGGTGGTGGATCCGGGTTGCTATGACGCGCATTTGGCGACGGGCGTCAGCCAATATATTGTCGGCAGTATGTCGGCGCCGGTGCGCTGGCTGGTGCGCCTGGGAGGAGTCTCAGGAGATAAGGAAGCCGGCATTCGGGAGTTGCAAGTGACCGCGGACCGGGGGCAATATCTGGCTCCGTTCGCGCGGATTCTGCTGGCGATCGCGTATGTGCGGGAGAAAGACATGGCGCGTGCGCGCCAACTGCTGGTGGGATTGCAGAATGATTTTCCACAAAACCCCATATTCGGCCGCCAGATCAGCCGGCTGGATGCGCAGCACTGAACGTTACGCAGATTAAGGCTAATCTTCGCTGATCGAAACCTTCGGTCACAGTTCTAGTTTTTCGGAGTTCTCAATGTCAGATTGTGTGTCTGGGGTGATTTATCAGAAATTCACCGGGTTGTAACAGTCCTGTAACATTCCCGCCGTAGAAACGAGCGTACTAAACAATTCACCCTGGAGGAATCGCCGCGTGCTACGACGAATTGCGCTGTTGTGTCTGGCTCTAGCAGTACCCGCTGGTGCGCAGACCACGTTGAATGGGGCGGGCGCAACTTTCCCAAATCCGATTTACTCGAAGTGGTTCAGTGAGTATCACAAAGCACATCCTGATATTCAGATCAACTATCAACCGATCGGGAGCGGGGGAGGAATTCGGCAGGTGCTGGCGGGGACGGTTGATTTTGGGGCCACGGACGGGCCGATGAGTGACGAGCAACTGGCGCAGGCGAAGAGCAAGATCCTGCACGTTCCTACCGTGCTGGGGGCGGATGTTCCCGCTTATAACATCCCGGGAGTTACCGCGGAGTTGAAATTCACGCCGGAAGCCCTGGCCGGCATTTTCATGGGCAAGATCAGTTCCTGGAACGATCCCGCAATCGCGAAGGCGAATCCAGGTGTGAACTTGCCGAACCAACCCATCATTGTGATCCATCGCTCGGATGGCAGCGGTACCACTTACATCTGGACGGATTACTTGTCGAAAGTGAGTTCAGATTGGCAAAGTCAGGTGGGTAAGGGGACTTCGGTGAAATGGCCGGTCGGTCTCGGTGGCAAAGGCAATGAAGGCGTCGCTGGCATGATCCGGCAAATGCAAGGTTCGATGGGCTATATCGAATTGATTTATGCCATTGAGAACAAGATTTCCTATGGAATCGTCAAGAACGCTGCGGGAGATTTCGTGAAGGCCAGCCTGGAGAGCGTGACGGCCGCGGCAGCTTCGGTCAAGAGCATGCCGGCGGACTTCCGGGTCTCGATTACCAACGCGCCAGGCAAGGACGCGTATCCCATTTCGAGCTTCACCTGGCTGCTGATTCCAGCGCAATCCAAGGACGCCGCGAAGGGGAAGATTCTGGCCGATTTTCTGGCATGGATGGTGGACGACGGGCAGAAGATGACGGCGCAGTTGGCCTACGCCCCGCTGCCGGAATCGGTGGCGGCTAAGGTGAGGGTGGAGATCAAGCAGGTCCGATAGTCAGAGTCAAATCCGCGTAAATGCAGGTTGGCCTCCGTCTCGAGGCAAAAAAGGAGAGAAGATGAAGTGCGTTCTCAGGTGGTGCGTAGTTCTGCTTATGGCAGCAAGCTCGCTGGCGCAGACTGCCCCGGCGAAGAAAACAACAACCAAAAAGGCGGCGACGGGAACCGTTTCAGCGGCCGACGTACAGGAATTGAAGAATGCGCTGGCTGCACAACAACAACAGATTCAGCAGCTGAAATCTGAAATGCAGAGGCGCGATGCGGCACTGCAACAGGCGCAGCAGCAAATGCAGGATGCGCAAGCGGCAGCGGTTGCGGCCCAGGCCAAAGCTGACCAGGCGGTGCAGCAAGCCAGTCAACAACAGCAAGCGGTGTCTGACTTGAAAACCGACGTGTCAGACATGAAGCAAAACGCGACCAATGCGGCGCTGAGTCTGCAAGAGACGCAGAAGAACATTCAATCGAGCCTGGAGAATCCGGTCGCGCTGCATTACAAAGGCATCACGATCACTCCGGTCGGGTTCCTGGCGGCAGAAACGGTATGGCGCGAACACGCGCTGGCCTCGGACGTCAACACTCCATTCAACTCGATTCCGTTCGATGGGGCGGCGCAGAGCCACATGAGCGAATTTTTCGGTTCGGGACGGCAGTCACGAATCGGGTTCCTTGCAGAAGGAGCTTTGGGCAACTTCACCATGCGGGGCTACGTAGAGGCAGATTTCCTGGGAGCCGGCGTTACTTCGAACAACAACCAGAGCAACAGCTACGTGCTACGTCAGCGGCAAGCCTGGGGCCAGGCTGCGTTGAACAGCGGATGGACCTTTACTGGCGGCCAGATGTGGAGTCTGGTGACTGAGACCAAGAAAGGCATGGACAACCGCACTGAGGCAGTGCCGATGACGATTGATCCACAGTATAACGTGGGCTTCAGTTGGGCCCGGCAATATGGGTTCCGGGTCACCAAGAAGCTTGGCGATAAGCTTTGGGTGGGCGGGTCAGTGGAAGATTCGCAGGTCATCCTCGGCGGCCACGGCGCCAACAACAACTTTATAATTGGAGCGCAGGGCACTGGCGGGGGACTCTACAACGGCACCACGAACTACTCTTACAATGCCAGTCCGGATTTCATTGGCAAGATCGTGTATGAGCCGGGATTCGGACACTACGAAGTGTTCGGAATCATCTCGGACTTCCGTGACCGTATTTATCCGGGAGCGACTCTATCTAAGCCTACCGCCGATGGCGCCTTCAACAACAACGCAGTTGGTGGCGGCGCGGGCGCCAATGTGCGCTGGAGCTTCGACAAGAAATACGACGTTGGAGTCCACTTTCTGGGCGGTTCGGGAACGGGCCGCTACGGGACCTCCCAGCTTCCCGACCTAGTCGCAAGCCCCAGTGGCCTGCTGACTCCGGTCACGAATTATCAGGCCTTAGGAACGCTGGAATACCACGGAAAGAAGCTGGATGTGTACGCCAACTACGGCGCCGAGTATGAGGACAGAGTTGCATATCTGAACGCCGCCGGGAAACCGGTTGGCTACGGGTCAAACCTGTTCAACAACTCCGGTTGCGACTCGGAGACGGTACCGGCATCGACCTCAATCAGCGTTGCTACTCCGCCTACGTCCCCTGGAGGAGCAGTGGGCACGGGTACGGTTCCGAACCCGGGCTCGCTGGGAACTCCGCTTACGGGAGGATATAATCCCGGCGGCCTGAAGAATTGCAACGGCGATACCCGAGTCATCATGGAGGGCACGATCGGGTTCTGGTATCGCTTCTACAAGGGACCGAAGGGCACCCTGCAGTGGGGACCGCAGTATTCCTACATTGATCGCAACATTTGGGGAGGCACGGGCGGAAATCCGAACGCGACGGAGAACATGTTCTTCACGTCGTTCCGTTATTACCTGCCTTAAGGGCGGTTCCAGTGGCTTGGAAAGAGTCCGACATGAGCGCCAACCGGGTGGTTGGCGCTCTTTTTTGTTAGGCGATAGAATGAGTGCAGGATGAAACTACTAAAGGCCACATGTTTGGTTCTGATGATGACGGTTTTTCTTGGTGCAGCGGCACGCAAGCAGTATGTCGACGGCACCATTATCGATGTGCAGCAGAAAACCAAGACACGGGTCTTGTATTATCAAGTAGACACTCCGATCACGGAGGATGATCCATATTACGAAATCTCAGTACAGATCAAAGACAAAGTTTATTTTGGGCGCCACACTCCGATGCACTCCAGTGATACCTTGCCCGCGGATTGGAGTGCGGGTTCGGCAGTCCAGGTCAGAATTGACGGGCGCCATTTGGTATTGAAAAAGCCGACTGGATCGGAGATGAGTTTTGCATTCACCAAGCAGGCGGTGGTAAAACCTGTGCCGAGCAGTTCCGCAGCCGCGCCGGCAAAGTAAGAGATTGACCGCTGGAAAGTCCTGATTGATTTGCCCAGAAATATGGTTCGTCCATCGCTCGACAATTCGGCTAACTATATAAACCGGGAAGCGTCCTGGCTGGCATTTAACCGCCGGGTGCTGGAAGAGGCGGAGGACGCCGGCAATCCGGTTCTGGAGCGAGTGAAATTCCTTGCCATCACGGCCAGCAATCTGGATGAGTTTTTTGAAGTGCGTGTGGCGGGGTTGGTGCAGCAGATCGAGGATGGTTACACCGAGGCCGGGCCGGACGGGCTGACATTGCTGGAGGAACGCGAGGTAGTTTCGCGCGAAAGCCACGAGTTGGTGGACGATCAGTACCACTGCTGGAACGAGCAGTTGCGTCCGTTGCTGACGGAGAACGGGATTCGGGTTTTGGGCCTACACGAGCTGGACACCCGGGCGCGGGAGTTCGTCGACCAATACTGCGAACGGGAACTGGACCTTTTGCTGACACCGGTGACGGTGGATCCGGCGCATCCTTTTCCGCGGGTGATCAACAAGGCGCTGTGTGTGGCGTTCCTGCTACGGAGGCGGCGACGGGCGTCGATGACGTACACCGGCGTGGTGACGGTGCCGCGGGCGCTACCGCGGCTGGTCCGGCTGCCTTCAGAAGGTACCGTGGATTTTATCTTCCTGGCAGACCTAGTGGCGCATCATGCTTCGCGGATGTACCACGGTTACGACATCGTGTCGGCAGCGGCGTTCCGGGTCACGCGCAACAGCAACCTTTATCTGGCGGAGGAAGAATCCCGTAATCTGCTGGAGTCGGTGCGGACCGAGTTGCACAACCGGCGCAAGGGAGACGCAGTGCGGCTGGAGATTGAGGCGGACGCTGATCCGGAGATCATTGAGCGTCTGCGCACTAATTTCGAGCTGGAACCGTGGCAAGTTTTTTCGGTGAATGGGCCGGTGAATTTATCGCGGCTATTCAACATCTATGAGCAGACGGAGCATGCGGAGCTAAAGTTCAAGCCGTTTAATTCCCGCGAACTGCGGCTCACGGGTAAGTCGCAGGATCTTTTCGAAGAGCTGCGGCGGCACGACGTCCTGCTGCACCATCCTTTCGATTCCTACGACGCGGTGGTGTCGTTTATTGAAGCGGCAGCCGAAGATCCGCGGGTCGTGTCGATCAAGCAGACGCTTTACCGCACCAGTGAGCACTCGCCGATTGTGTCGGCACTGATGTCGGCGGCGGCGACCAAGGAAGTCACGGCGGTTGTGGAATTGAAGGCGCGCTTCGATGAGGCCTCGAATATCCGCTGGGCGCGGGACCTGGAAGACGCTGGAGTGCAGGTATTTTACGGTTTGGTGGGCCTGAAGACGCACTGCAAATTGTCGCTGCTAGTGCGCCACGATCCGGATGGGGTGACGCGACGTTATGCGCATCTGGGGTCGGGAAATTACAACACTTCGACGGCGCGAATGTACACCGATTTGAGCCTGCTGACGGCTGATCCGCAGATCACAGGGGCAGTGCACGACGTGTTCAGTTTTTTGACCGCGTACGCCGAGCATCCCAACTACGATCCCCTGCTGGTTGCGCCGCTGAATCTGGCCGAGCACTGCCTGGCGCTGATTGCCCGGGAGGCGGAACACGCGCGTCAGGGGCGGCCGGCGCGCATCATCGCCAAGATGAATGCGCTGCTGGATAAGAACATCATTACGGCGCTGTATCAGGCGTCGCAGGCGGGGGTGAAGATTGATTTGGTGGTGCGCGGGACTTGCGCGTTGCGTCCGGGAGTGCGGGGGGTAAGCGACCATATTCGAGTGCGCAGCATCGTGGGCCGGTTCCTGGAGCACAGCCGTATTTACTACTTTGCGAATGGCGGCCAGGAAGAGATCTATGTGGGCAGCGCGGACTGGATGCCACGCAATCTTTATGAGCGGGTGGAAGTAATTTTTCCGGTGAAGGATGAGCTGCTGCGCGAGCGGATCCACCAGGAGATTCTGGAGGCCTATCTGGCGGACAACGTGAAGGCGCGTATTCTGCAAAGGGACGGGTCTTATGTGAGGACGTGGCAGGCGCAGGGCAAGCGCAAGCCGCCGATGGCGGCGGCAGCTTTCAACGCTCAGGACTTCTTCCTGCGGTTGGCGGAGGGAAAACAGGCGCTCGACGCCATCCCGGCTGCACCTGTGCTCCAGAGAAGAACCCTAGCGGGAAAGGAACGTTAACCTGAGATGATCATTTACTTTCTGCGTCATGCCAATGCCGGGGTAAGCATGAGCAACCTCAAGCGCGACGAAAAGCGGGCCCTGGATAAAGAAGGGATCGAACAGTGCGGCATGGTGGGCCGGGCGCTGGCAGCGATGGATGTGCACGTGGATACGATCATCTCAAGCCCGCTGAAACGCTCGACGCAGACAGCGTCGCTGGTGGGAAACGAACTCAGCTATGAGGGCAAATTGCAACTTGAGGACGCCCTACGGTCGGGAGCGACGTATGCGGATTTTCGCCGCCTGCTAGAGAAATATGCCAAGCAGGAATCCATCATGGTGGTTGGACACAATCCTAACCTGAGTGAATTTTTGGGGCGCGCCATTTCCGAAACCGGATGCGAAGCCGGCGTGGAACTGAAAAAAGGCGCAGTGGCCAAGGTGGAGATGGGGCGCAATGCGGCGGTCCTGCAATGGTGCCTTACTCCCCGGGTATTGCGCGGGATCTATGCCGCAGCCACCGAAAGCTCACGACCGAAGACTTCCCGGAAGTAATTCTTTTCTTTCTCGACCGCCCACAATTCCAGGTCTACCGTGCTGCGTGGTTTGGTGACCAGCGCAAGCCGGACTTCACCGTCCTGGGTCCGAACCCGCAGGTTGCGGAGTGCGTGACTGCGGCTGAGATTGAGAGCTCGAGCCAGGCGCAACAGCACCGATGCTTTAGGAATGCAATCGCGATCGGCGCTGGCCAAGACTTTGATGGCGCCATCGCCGGGCGCGGGACGCGACTTTCCCAAGTAGCGGGCGATGGCAGCGATGATTCTGCGCTGCTCCGGTGTGTAGCCGAGGATTTCGGAGTGAGAAATAATGTAGTAGGTGTGGCGGTGGCGACCGTTGCGGTTCACGTAGTCGCCGACCTCGTAGAGCATGGCGGCGGCGGAAAGCCATTCGGCGTATTCCGGGGGCAATCCGTGGACCGACTTCAGCATGGCAAATAGGACCATGGCAGAGCCGCGCACTTGCAGGGCGTGGTCCATGTCCACACGATAATGAGCAACGGCAGCGCGGAGCGAATCCCAGCGTTCGGACTCGATCTGTTTACCGGAGCGGGTGCTGCGATCATATTCGGCCGCCATTTGGGCGAGCAGGCCGTCGCGCAGGCCGAGCGGGGAAGCGCGAAACCCGCCAAGTTGACAGCGGTCGAGTAATCCGCTGTAGACCTCCGCTCCGGCTACGATAATTTCCGCGCGGCGCGGCCCTACTCCCGACAGTTCGCGGCGAGCCTCCAGAGGCAGGCGAGTAAGCAGCTTGGCGATGCGCCTCATCTGGGCGCGAGATACGGCGGCGGCGCGTGGGCCGCGAGTCTTGTAGAGACCGTGGCAGACGGCGGCGAGAGACTCGGCAGTGCCGGAGGTCGCGATGATCACTTTAGGGCGGGCGCGGCGAATGCGGTCGGCAGTGCGCTGAATCTCGCGGGCAATGAAGCTGCGCATCTGGCGAATCTCAGGCTTACGGGGAGGGTCATGTTGAAGAAATTCGTTGGTCAGCCGGACCGCGCCCAGCGGCAGGCTGATGGTGCTGCGGATGTGGCCGGCGCCGGAAATGGTTAACTCGCAGCTTCCGCCGCCCAGGTCGATCATAAGCATTGAAGAGGCGTTCATTCGCAAACTGGATACGAGGCCGAGATGGATAAGGCGAGCTTCTTCGAGGCCGGAAATGATTTCCACCTTCCAGCCGGTGGCGGAACGGACCCATTCGAGAAAAGCCTGCGAATTGCGAGCGTCACGCAGGGCGCTGGTAGCGACGACCCGGACGGAGTCAGCACCGACGTTCTGCACGGTGCGATGAAAGCGTCGAAGAACTTTTACCGTGCTGGCGATGGCCTCGGGAGAAAGAAATCCGCTGCGGAAGACGGACTCGCCCAAGCGGGTGACTTCGCGGTCTTCATGAATTTCGGTGAGGCGATGGCGGGCGAGGCGCGAGATCTTGAGGCGGACGGAGTTCGATCCGATATCAACCGCAGCGAGCGTCGGCATGGCGAGGGGAATAGTTTACCGCGAGGTGGGGGGAAAGAGTAGATAAGCGCCAGGTAAGTTCGCCGTACGCGCTCCGGGGAGAATGCCTTGACGCCTTTGTACAGTACTAGCTCTGTAGGGGGCCTTCGACTACGTGAGTGCTTCGCGTTGCTACGCACTCCCTTGGCTCAGGATGACAGAATGAGAACCGATTTCAGGCTACTGCCACTGCGCGAGCGGCCTCGTCCCGCGAAGGCTTGCGAGTATAGGCGGCGGCAGGGCGCAGGGTTTTGCCTGCGAGTTCGGAGCGGATGGCGGCAACGGCGTCGAGGCTTTGACGGAACTTGGCCTGAGTCACGTTGCGGAGCATTGCCACCAGAGCTGAGTCGCGAACATCGCCGATAAGCTCTTCGGCCTTCTGCGTGAGTTTGAGCCAGTCGTGCCAGTCGCCGATGACATCCTGCATGTGCTTGAGCCGTTCAACCACGCGACGGGCTTCAGGTTCGTTGTCGCTGAGTTCGGCGATGTAACGCGCGCGTTTGCCGATGATGCGGTATTGATGCAGCGTCTTTTCGGTAAGGGGAACGTAGTCGCGTCCGAGTTGGGCGAGTTTAGCCAGGGTCAAAGTCAGGGGCTCGGTGTCGGCGGAAATCGCCATGCGAGTGGCGGCGCGTTTCAAACGGCGGCGTATTTCATTAGCGGTTTCACGATCAAAGGCGTGGGCCAGTTTCTTTTCCCGCTGGGTACGTTCTTCGACCAAGGCTTCCATGAACTGCGCCTTGTGACCATTGCCGCCGGGGATTTTCAAGCTGCGCAGGGCAGCGATTTGCACATCGAGATCGCGGACGCGTCCGGCTTTCTTGCGCAGGCGTGCCAGTAGCCGCAGCAGCTTGTCATCGTTACGGCGGGATTCGACGACAACTTCGCTTAACAAGGCCTCGACGCGGCGGCTGTTGGTGCGGAACTTGTGGACGCTTTCCGGCGCCGGCTTCTTCACCAGTCGAGTCAGTTCACGCGACAATTTCTGAAAAGTGAGGCGGCTGCGTTTTAGATCAATCGGCATATTGCTAAGACTGAGAGTACGAAAAATTACAAGGGAAACCGGGAAAATGCAACCACAGATGTTTGGTTGAGGGAGTTGATCCGAAAACAGCAAGCGCCAACGCCCCAAGTCGAAGCGAAGGCGTATTTTAACACTCCTGTAACACGAATCTGCTAGCTTCGCGAAGATGGCGAATCAGGCATTCGGAGCGCCGCGCTTGACTGGACCGCAACCCGTTGAAAAATTGGAGGTTGTCTCCAGTACCAGGGCTGAGACTGCGCCCTTGATTCACGCTGGAAGCAGTCAGATTCCAGATCGAATCTTCTATGTGGCGGTATTGAGTTGCGGGCTATGCGTGCTAGGGCTGGTGGGTGTGATTGTTTACCAGCTAGTCACCAAGTCCGCTCTTTCGTGGCACGCTTTCGGCTGGAAATTCTTTTTCCGCAGCGAATGGGACCCGGTGAACGAACAGTTTGGAGCGTGGCCATTCGTCTACGGCACGCTGGTTTCCTCCTTGCTGGCGTTGGTGCTGGCGGTTCCTCTCGCGGTTGGTGTGGCGGTTTTCATCACTGAGATGTGTCCCCGGTGGCTTAAAGGGGCGCTGGCGTTTACCACCGAGTTGCTGGCGGCGATTCCCAGTGTGATTTACGGACTGTGGGCGATTTTTGTGATGGTGCCGCTGCTGCGCGAGTATGTAGAGCCGTTTTTAGCGAGATCCCTTGGCTGGACCGGGTTGTTTGAAGGGACGCCATACGGCATCGGGATGCTGGCAGCAGGAATCATTCTCGCGATCATGGTGGTACCGATCATTTCTTCGATCACTCGCGAAGTGATGACGGCAGTGCCGCAGCAGCAGCGGGAAGCCGTGCTGGCGCTGGGGGCGACGCGATGGGAGATGATCCGTACCGGCGTTTTGCGGAATGCGCGAGCGGGGATCATGGGTGGAGTGATTTTAGGACTGGGGCGCGCGCTGGGCGAGACCATGGCGGTGACGATGGTGATCGGCAACCGTCCGGAGATTGCGCGATCGTTGTTCGCGCCCGGATACACCATGGCCAGCGTGATCGCCAATGAATTCAGTGAAGCCACCAGCGATACGTATCTCAGCGCCCTGGTGGAAGTGGGTCTGGCATTGTTTCTGGTGACCATCATCGTAAATATCATGGCGCAGTTGCTGGTGTGGTCGGTGACGCGCGGGATGCCTAGGAGAAGCAATGCCTGACACTGCGGCACAATCCAGCCAGTTTGCGAGTGCGCCTGTTAGTTTGTGGCGGCGCGGTGTGAATGGTTTTGTGACCCTGGCGGCTGGAGCGGCGGTGGTTCTGGTTTTGCTGCCGTTAGGAGCGATCTTCGCTTACTTGATTTACAAAGGCCTGGGCTCCATCAACTGGGCGTTTTTAACGCAGACCCCGAAGCCGGTAGGCGAGGCGGGCGGCGGAATGGCCAACGCTATTGCCGGATCGGTCTATATTTTAATGATTGCCAGCGTCCTGGGTGTGCCGATTGGGATCGGCGCTGGAATCTATCTGGCGGAGTATGGGCGCAACCGTTTCGGAGATCTGATCCGCTTCACGGCCGACGTTCTGAACGGAGTGCCATCGATTGTGGTGGGCATTGTAGCCTACGGGATCGTAGTGCTCGGGCAAGGACATTTCTCGGCGCTGGCGGGCGGTGTGGCTCTGGCTATCATGATGATTCCGACCATTACGCGCACCACGGAAGAGATGCTGCTGCTGGTTCCTAATGCCGTGCGGGAAGCGGCCTATGGCCTGGGAGTTTCACGCTGGCGGACATCGCTTTCGATTACACTACGCACGGCGACTTCAGGAGTGATCACGGGCGTGATGCTGGCTTTCGCAAGGGTTGCCGGAGAGACGGCGCCGCTGCTGTTTACGGCTTTCGGAAATCAGTATTGGAACTGGAAGATGAACCAGCCGACGGCGGCGTTGTCACTACAGGTCTATACTTACGCGATTTCGCCGTTCGACGAATGGCATCGCCAGGCCTGGGCGGGGGCGCTGATCCTGATTGTGCTGATTGTGGCTTCGGTTAGCGCAGTGCGGATTGCCGCCGGTCGCGGTATGCTCAAGGGAGCGAACTGACCCTATGGGAGTCGGCATCAAGGTCGAGCATCTGAATGCCTGGTTTGGCAAGACGCAGGCGCTCCATGACATCAGCATTGATGTTCCCGCCAACCATGCGACAGCCGTGATTGGGCCGTCGGGATGCGGTAAGTCGACGTTTGTGCGCTGTCTCAATCGCATGCACGAGACTGTTCCCGACGCGCGTGCCACCGGGAAAGTGCGCATGGGCGAACTAGACGTTTACAACGGGACGGCGGCGGTGCAGATCCGGCGGCGGATTGGGATGGTTTTTCAGAAAGCGAACCCGTTTCCGACCATGTCGATTTATGACAATGTGGCGGCGGGATTGAAGTTGAATGGCTTCCACGACCGCAAGCGGCTAGACGAGATTGTGGAGCGTTCATTGAAGCTCTCAGCGCTATGGGACGAAGTGAAAGACACGCTGCGCAAGAAGTCTGGAGCCAGCCTTTCGGGAGGACAGCAGCAGCGGTTATGCATTGCGCGAGCGCTGGCAGTCTCACCCGAGGTGCTGTTGATGGACGAGCCCTGCTCGGCGCTGGATCCGATTTCGACGGGGAAGATCGAGGAATTGATCTTTCAATTGAAGGAGAATTTTACTATCGTAATCGTGACCCACAATATGCAGCAGGCTTCGCGGGTGGCGGAATTTACCGGCTTCTTTCTTTTGGGCAAGCTGATTGAGTTCGACAAGACCGAAAAGATTTTCACTACCCCGTCCGACAAACGAACGGAGGACTACATCACAGGCAGGTTTGGATAATGCGTAGCCGCTTTCAGCAGGGACTGGATGATTTGAGAACACGATTACTTCGCATGGGTGGGCTGGCGGAGCAGGCGGTGGATCGTGCCTGTCAGGCCTACATTGACCGCGACTTGACGCGCTGTCATCTGGTGCTGGAGGGCGAGACGCAGATCAACTTGATCGAGCGGGAAATCGACGAGCTGGCATTTGACTTGCTGGCCATGCAGCAACCGATGGCGGTGGACCTGCGGTTCATCCTGGCGGTGACCAAGATCAACTCCGACCTGGAGAGAGTAGGCGATCAGGCGGTTAACATCGCCGAGCGAGTTATGGATATGGTAGAGCTGCCCACGGTCGAGCTTCCGGTGGACATCGCGCGCATGGCAGCTGCGGCATCTGCCATGGTGCGGCGGTCGCTGGAGTCGTTTGTCGAGGGCAAGGCGGAGTTGGCGCAGGCAGTGCTCGAGATGGATAACGTGGTTGATCGTATGAAAGACGAAGCCTTCATTACTCTAGTAAAGGCGATGAATGAGCGTCCGGAGACGACTCGACAAGCGCTGGACGCGTTGCTGATCGCGCGCAATCTGGAGCGAGTTGCCGATCATGCGACCAACATTGCAGAGGATGTGATCTTCTGGGTGCGGGGAGCAGATGTGCGGCACAATATTGCTCCTGAGGCACCGGTACAGCAGGCGGCAACCGATACGCATTAGGTATGGGATTCGGTGGCGAGACGCCGCCTCTTCGATTTCGCTCAGGGCAGACTCGCAGCCGCCGGGGACGGCGGCGCTACTTTCCTGAAGTCTGATAGCCTTAGAGTCATCTCTGGTGAGGCATCCCCCTTGCGCAAGATCATCTTCATCTTTCTTTTGTTTACCATTGTGACTGTGCTCCCAGCGCAGCAGGATCAAGTCCTACTGCGACAGATTCCTTTGCCCACGAGTAAGCGGCTGATCGGGACTTCTCCGGGGGTGATGGGCCAGCTCAACGGTTTTACTCCCACCATAGCTTTGAGCCCGGATAAGCGCTACGCAGCGTTGCTGAATGATGGCTATGGCACACAGCGCAATCATGCTCACCAGTCGATTGCGATTCTCGATCTGAGCACCAACCAGCTTAGCGATTTCCCTGAAGAGCGGCTGTCGGAGGAAACCAACCAGAGTTACTTCATCGGGTTGGCCTTCAGTTCGGACGGCGGCCATCTTTATGCGTCGATGGGATCGATTACTGACCCTACGGGTGAAAAGGCTGGCAACACGGGAAATGGCATTGCCGTGTATAGCTTTCAGCAGGGGAAAGTTGCGTGGGAGAAGTTTCTCAAGATTCCACCGCAACACGTGGCTGCCGGGAAGAAGGTGGCATATGGCGTTCGCAAAACTGCGGAGGGGACGGTGCTGCCGTATCCCGCTGGACTAGCGGTGATTGCGGAGGAGGGTAAGCTAGACCGGTTGCTGGTGGCTGACAACTACGCTGACAACGTGGTGCTGTTGGATACGGCAGATGGGAAGATCGTCAAGACGTTCGACTTGAGCGCGCATGACCTGATTCCGTCGGAGTTTCCGTATACAGTAGCGGCGACGCGTGATGGTTCCCGCGCCTGGGTGAGTTTGTGGAATGCGTCGCAAGTGGTGGAACTGGACCTTGCTGCGGGTGAGATAAAGGGAGCGATTGCGGTGATGCCGCCGCCTGATCCGCTGGCGCCAGGTTCGCATCCGACGGCAATGTTGCTGAGTCCGGATGAGTCTTTGTTGTATGTGGCGCTGGCGAATGCGGATCGCGTGATAGTGATTGCTACAGCTGATGGCAGTCGTGTCGGAGTACTGGATACACGAGCGGCAGGACAGAAATTCGGAGGGGCTTATCCGAGCACGCTCGCCCTGTCAGCGAATGGGCAGCGTTTGTTTGTGGCGGATGCGTCGCTCGACGCGGTTGCGGTATTTGATGTGTCACAAATGGGGCGTCGTCCATTGACGGTACTACCGCTCGACGAACCACTCGGATTCATTCCCACTGACTGGTATCCGACGGCGCTGGCCACGGTGGGAGATGACTTACTGATTGCGACTTCCAAAGGGCAGGGAACTTCGCCGAACAAGGGGCCGGGTGGGACTTCGTGGGAGCGGCGTCATAAGGAGCATCCTTATATACCCACGCTGTTGTATGGGTCAGTGGCGCGATTGCACATTCCGGAATTGGACGCGCGCTTGCCAGAGTTCACTGAACGGGTGGAGCAGAATAATTTGCTAAAGGCGGATCCTGGCGAGATTCAGTTCACGCAAGGATCGAACCCGATTCGTCATGTGATTTATATCCTGAAGGAAAACCGAACCTACGATCAGGTGCTGGGCGATCTCAAAGTGGGGAATGGCGATTCGTCTTTGACTATGTATGGCGCCGACGTGACTCCTAACCTACACAAGCTGGCGTTGCAATTTGGAGTGCTGGACAATTTTTACGACAGCGGTGAAGTTTCCGGTGATGGACACGATTGGTCAATGGCGGCGATCGCGAGCGACTATAACGAGAACACCTGGCAAATTGGGTATCGCAGCAAAGAGCGGACCTACGATTTTGGAGGGACGGTTGCGGATGAATTTCCACTGGAGCACGACGAGGCCGATGTGGATGCTCCCGGGACGGGCTACATCTGGGACAACGTGGCCAGGCATGGATTGAGCTATCGCGATTACGGGGAGTTTGTAACCACCGTCTGGTGTAAGCCGCAGCATGTGGAATCGCCTAAACAGGGCACTCCGTCGCCATTTTCAGCAGTGTGCGAGCGGGGCGCGGTGCACAAAGGGGATCGACTACCGGCGAACGTCGGGGAACCGCGTGGTACCAAGAGTCCGTGGCCGTGGGCAGTGCCTCTGCTGAAACTCGATAAGCCGACCAAGGCGGTCTTGCGTGGGCATTTCGATCCCAACTTTCCGGATTTCAATACTGAGTATCCCGACCAGTTGCGAGCGGATGAGTTCCTGAATGAGTTTGAGGGATTCGCGCGGGCCCGCAAAGCTGGCAAGGGAGGCGAGTTACCCGCGTTCGTTCTGCTGTATTTGCCAGATGATCATACGCACGGGACGACTGCGGGGAAGCCGCGACCGGCGGCTTCGGTGGCGGACAATGATCTGGCGGTGGGGCGCGTGGTGGAAGCAGTCTCGCATAGTCCGTATTGGGATGACACGGCGATCTTGATGCTGGAGGATGATGCGCAGGATGGAGCCGATCATGTGGATGCGCATCGATCGATTGCGTTTGTGATCAGCAAGTATTCGCCGGGGTCGGTGGAGCATCCGTATGTTGCACACGAGTTCTACACCACGGTGAATATGATTCACACTTTGGAGTCGCTGCTGGGGCTGCCTCCGATGAACCAGAATGATGCTTATGCGCCGGTGATGGCGCCGCTGTTTACGGGCACAGGAGATCAGCTGCCGTTTGTTGCAGACTGGAGCAATCGCGACAATCGTTTGATTTACCAGACGAATGCAGCGAAAGGGCAGGGAGCGAAGGAATCGGCGAAGATGGATTTCACGCGGCCGGATAAGGCGAATCCGGCGGTGCTGAATGAGATTTTGTGGCGGGATCGAATGGGGAATGTGGCGGTGCCGGTGGCGAGGCATGACGTGATCCGGCAAGAGTTGAGCCAAGGCAATCCCGACAAGGATTAGCGCATGGCGCTGGCACCTGCCTCCACATCAGCGAAAGAGAATGCCGTCGAGACGTTCGAATATTCCTTGCCCGACACCTCCGCATACGGATAGACGAAATAATTCAGCGGCTTGCCTTCCTGCTTAGGGTTCAACACCAAGTCACGTCCCATGGTGAATTGCACACGGTTGGCGTCGTGGGCGCCGAAGAAGTAGTCGCGCTTGTCCTGGTGCTTCCAGGCTTCGGAAATGTCGACGGGTACCCATCCATGAGCGGGGTCGAAGAAATCCGCCCAGCAGTGGTAGCCGGCGATGTCGGAAGCGTGTTTGTCGGGCGGCAAGGGAAAACCGATTTCGAAACGCGCGGGGATGCCCTGTGAACGCGCCATGGCGATGAACAGGGAATGGAAGTCGGTGCAGTTGCCCTTCTTGGCATCGCAGGCGTAGAGCACGTCACCGCGGCCCCATCCGGTGCCGGTTTTGTCGTAGCGCATGGTGGTGAAGACGTAATCATAGATGGCGCGAGCTTTGTCGAGTGGCTCGGCCTTGCCTTCGGTGACCTTCACAGCCAGTTCCGCGGGTAGTCCGGTAATGGGGACAAGAACGTCGGGGGCGAGAGCCAGTTTACGTTCTTTGTCTGGAAGGGACACGTCGGCAAGATGTGGGGCGTATGTGCCCAGGGTCAGGCGCTCGTGGCGAACGACGTCATACACTACTTCAAAGTGAAATTCCGGCTGCTTGGCCTTTGAAGCCTCGGCATAGTACATCTCATTGCCATCTTTGGATTCGTGAGTCTTTTTGAGCGGTAGGTCGCCGGTGGCGGAGAGGACTTTTACTTCCTGGGAATTGTCGGAGTGGGCAGCGGGGATCCAGATGCGTAACTTTTCTCCGGCAGGGACGTTCTTGACGGTGAAGGCATAGTGGAAAGTAAAGTGGCGAGCCTCCTGGGCAAAAACGAGAGACGACAGAGCAAGCAACAACAGTGCGATAGATGAAAAGCGACGCATGATTTAGCTCCTTTTTGAGTTAGCGACAACGCGAGAGTGGGAACGACACACGGGCGTTTAGGAGGGGCGCGCTCAAGTGAAGCCGCGGTGCGTGGATGCCATGGATCGCTGCACTGAAGTATCGACTTATTGTAAACGAGAACGTCGCTGTTCTTTGCCGCGTTATAATGGCGCGCGAGCATGACGCTTACCTCTGGCACGAAGATCGGTCCTTACGATATTCAATCTCCCCTGGGCGCGGGCGGCATGGGCGAAGTGTATCGCGCGCGGGATACGCGGCTGGGGCGGGAGGTGGCGATCAAGGTCCTGCCAGAGGCTTTGGCTAAGGACGCAGAGCGCCTGCGGCGGTTCGAGACTGAGGCTCGCGCCGTAGCTGCGCTGAATCATCCCAACATTCTTTCTATTCACGACATTGGCACACATGACGGAGCCCCCTATTTGGTGTCGGAGTGTCTGGAAGGCCACTCTCTGCGCCAGGAATTGAGCGGCGGCGCTCTGCCGTTGCGGCGCGGGGTGGAGTACGCGAGAGAAATTGCGCAGGGATTGGCGGCGGCGCACGATAAAGGGGTCGTTCATCGGGACCTCAAACCAGAAAACATTTTCGTTACCCAAGATGGCAGGGTGAAGATTTTGGATTTCGGCCTAGCCAAGCTCGCGGCGCCGGAAGCGACCTCAACCGAAGGGGCAACAGTCGAAGCAGTGCCAACATCAGCGGGCGCGGTCCTGGGGACGGTTGGATATATGTCCCCGGAGCAGGTAAGAGGCGAGGCTGCCGACGCGCGCTCTGACATTTTTGCCTTGGGAACGGTTTTGTACGAAATGCTTTCGGGTCAGCGCGCGTTTCGCCGGGATACTTCAGCCGAGACGATGACTGCGATCCTGAAGGAAGAGCCAGCGGAACTGAGTGCGTCGGGAAGGGGCATCTCGCCGGCGATTGAGCGAATTGTCCGGCGGTGCCTGGAGAAAAAGCCGCTACAGCGGTTTCAGTCGGCGCGCGACCTGGCTTTTAATCTAGAAGAGCTTTCCGGGGTTTCGTCGGCGAGCGGTGCTGCTGCTATTTCCGCGCGGAAAGTCTCGCAGAATTGGCTGAAGCCTGCCCTGGTCGGCTTTTCGCTGGCCGTCGGCGTGCTTGCCGGTTGGTTTTTAGCTCGTGGCTCGACCGCCGCGATTCCCACCTATCACCAACTTACGTTCGAACGCGGACTGGTTTACTCCGCTCGCTTCGCGCGCGATGGCCGTCTGATTTACTACAGTGCAAACTGGAACGGGCAGCCGCTGCAGATTTATTCAACCGTGGCCGCCAGCCCTGAGTCGCAGCCATTGGGAATGGCGAACTCCTCACTATTTGCAGTTTCATCAACCGATCTGGCGGTTTCGCTCGGGTGCGAAGACAGATATATCGGCAACTGCCAGGGGACATTGGGCCAGGTGCCGGTGGCAGGTGGCACACCACGTGAGATTGAGCGTGATGTGCTTGCCGCCGACTGGAACGAGGACGCCAGCGAGATGGCGGTAGTTCGTCAAGTGGAAGGGAAATACCAGGTTGAATTTCCACGCGGCCATAAAATCTATGACAGCGATCACCCGCTTCGGTACTTGCGAATTTCTCCGGGGGCGGACGCAGTTGCTTTTGCAGAGTTGGTGGGAGTTGATGGCGATGCGGGATGGGCACTTGCCTTGGACCGAAAGGGAAAGGAAAAATTCCGTTCGCAGATATACGTAAGCGTTGAGGGCCTGGCATGGGCGCCCTCTGGAAAAGAAGTATGGGTCGGCAGCAGTACCGATCAGGGATGGGCGGATGCGATCCACGGTGTCAGCGCAGGCGGCAAAGACCGCATTGTGCTTCGGTTGCCGGGCATGCTACGGCTCCACGATGTTTCGCGAGACGGCCATATCTTGCTTTCCAAGGAATCGTGGAGATGCGGCATCCAGTATCGAGCATCGAAGGATTCGAAGGAACGTGATCTCTCCTGGCTTGACTATTCGGAATTGCGAGACATGTCGGGGGATGGCACACAGATTGTTTTTGATGACTGGGGTGAGGCGGCGGGAGCATCCGGGCTCGCCTACGCCCGGAAAACGGATGGCTCACCCGCTATCAAGCTCGGACAGTGGTCTTACGCTGTTATGTCGAGCGATGGAACACAAGTGGTCGCCTTCGGTGCTGCGGCGGTAGGAAACTCACGTATGTCGCTGATTCCTATCGGGCCAGGCGAGACCCGCCCGCTGAGTGGAAATCTCACCTTGCAGTCTAATGCTTTGGGTTTTATGCCCGGCGACCATGCGATATATTTTGGCAATAACGATGGAAACGGTTGGCGGATGTACGTGCAAGATTTGACAAGCAGTGCAGCGCGCCCGGTCACGCCTACGATTTCCATGCTCACCCATTATTTCGAGTCGCACGTTGTCTCGCCTGATTCGAAGCTGATCTTTGCCCGCGACCAGAACGGTAAAGGCATGCTTTATCCGATTGCCGGCGGCGAAGGGCGACCGGTCCCGGGATGGCAACAGCCGGATATTTGGATCACGTGGTCTTCCGATGGGCGGATGGCGTATCTGTATGACGATCAAAAGACCTATGCCACCGTGTATCGGCTTGATCTCTCCACCGGGAAGAGAGAACAAGTCCTCACGCTGGGTCCGGGAGATCCTGGCGGCATTACATCCATCGTAAATGTGCGCATGACGGCTGACGGCAAAACCTACGCCTATTCGGCGACGCGGGAGTTATCCGATCTCTTTCTTGTGTCTGGAGTGCACTGAGCCGTGATGTTCGTTGATCTCGACTTAAAACATTCACAAACAATTCATGAGGCTAGGATAGAATTTTCGGATGCCCGCTGCCATTCAATGCCGTGATCTGCGCAAGACATACGACGGCAAAGTTGAAGCCGTGCGTGGGCTGCGCCTTGAGATCCGGGCGGGGGAATGTTTCGGTCTGCTCGGACCGAATGGGGCGGGGAAGACGACAACCATAGAGATTCTTGAAGGACTGCTGGCTCCGACGTCGGGCGAGGTTACGATTCTAGGCAGAACTTGGCAGAAGGATTCCCGCGAACTTCGCGAGTGGTTGGGGATTTCACTCCAGGAAACACGGCTCTCGGAGAAATTGTCGGTGCGGGAGACGATTGAACTGTTTGCTAGTTTTTACAGCGAGCCGCGATCGTCGGATGAAGTGCTGGAAGAGTTGCAACTGGAAGAAAAAGCGGACGCTTGGGTGGGCAAGCTTTCCGGCGGGCAGCGGCAACGGCTGGCGGTGGCGACGGCGCTGGTGGGGAATCCGAAGGTGCTGTTTCTGGATGAGCCGACTACGGGGCTTGATCCGCAGAGCCGGCGGCAGCTTTGGGACATTGTTCGCGCGTTTCAGCGGAATGGTGGCACAGTTTTGCTGACTACGCACTATATGGATGAAGCCGAGCGGCTATGCGATCGACTGGCGATTATTGATCACGGACAAGTGATTGCAGAAGGTTCGCCTGGGGACTTGATCGAGCGGCTGGGCGGACACAACGTGGTGGAGTTTGAGGCGAGTGGAAATTCGAGTGATGCGACTGCGCTTGACCACTGGCGGGCATTGCCCAGTGTTGAATCGGTGCGGCACGATGATGGGTTGGTTTGTCTGAATGTGCGCGAGCCGCACCTGACGATTCCGGCGCTGCTGGATGCGGTGCAGAAGCGTGGTTCTCAATTGCAACACCTGACCACGCGGCAGGCGAGTATGGAAGATGTTTTTGTACGGTTGACGGGACGACATTTGAGGGAAGGGTGATGAGAGGCAGGTGCGTGACTCGTTATGTGTATGGCTTGGTGGCCATTCTGGTCATATCCGGCATGTTCAGTGTTGAGGAGGGATGGGCGCAGTCTGTCTCCAGCCCCGAGACGGCAAATTTCCCTGCCTTGGAGCAATGGAAGAGCGCGATTATTGCCGGCGATGCTGCCGCGCTGAAACAGCTGTACAGCACCAGTCCTGCGGCGATCGTTGCCACCAAAGCGGGCCAGATAGACGCCGAAGCAGATGTGAAATTCTGGATAGGTCTAAAACCGCAAAGTATGAAGCTTGAGTTGGTCCAAACTCTGCCGTCGGACCCTGGAACGAACAAGTTTGTGGTGCAGACGGAAATTCACTCCGATACAAGCTCTGGCGTCGAAACCGTCTATGTGACAGCCGGCCAAGTCTGGCAACAGCAGGGTGAGCAGTGGCGATTGATCGCGATCAAGCGGACGGGGCCTGCACATTTGAAACAGCCGGTCTCCACATCGAAGAATATCTATCCGCCAGAAGCGGACGCGCGAGCGGAGATCAAGGAAGCGAAAGAAAAAGCTGCAATACTGCACAAGCGTGTCTTGCTCGTGTTCGGCGCGAATTGGTGCTACGACTGCCATGTGCTTGATCTCGCCTTCGAGCGCGCGGATCTTGCTCCGGTGTTGAGTGCGAACTATGAGGTGGTGCACGTAGACGTGGGGCAGGGCGACAAGAATCAGGATCTGATGCAGGAGTACCAGGTGCCTATGAAGCGCGGCATCCCCGGCCTGGCAGTGTTAGGGAGCGACGGGAAGGTGGTTTACAGTCAGCAAAATGGCGAATTCGAGAATGCACGCAATCTTACACCAGAGGCGTTGCTCGAATTCCTGAACAAATGGAAGCCGAAGGTGCCGTAGCGGGTTCAATAACTGACATGACTGTTGCTCAACAAACACTGATGAATGAAACAAAACCGCAAGCCGTGCGGCGTAATGGCCGCTGGGCTGGTTACTGGCATCTGCTTGCTTCGCGCATGAAGGAATTGAAGCGCGAGCCGGAAGTGGTTTTTTGGGTGTTCGGATTTCCTTTGCTGCTGGCATTGGGGCTCGGGATTGCTTTCCGCAATAAGCCAGCTGATGTGAGCTCGATTGCAGTGGTTGGGCCGGAGGCGCAGCAGGTGTTGAGTTTGATTGAGCGCTCGCCGCAGAAGGCGTTTATCAAAGTGGAAGTGTTGGACGAGGCTGCGGCTCTCAAGGGCTTTCGCGTCGGGAAATATGATCTGGTGATTGAAAGCGATGGCAAAGATGAGTTGAAGTATGTTTACGATCCGGCACGGCCGGAGAGTGTATTGTCGCGCGCGGAAGTGGACCATACGCTGCAAACGGCGGCGGGACGGCAGGACCCTTTACCGGCGGTCAGCGTGACTTCGAGCGAGCCCGGATCGAGGTATATCGATTTTCTGATTCCTGGACTGATTGGCATGAACGTGATGAACGCGGCCATGTGGGGCATTGGCTTTGCCTTGGTCGATATGCGCCAGCGCAAGCTGCTCAAGCGGTTTGTGGCAACGCCCATGAGGCGAAGCGATTTTCTGCTGGCGCTGGCCAGCAGCCGGCTGATCCTGATGACGGTGGAAGTGGGGATGCTGTTGGGATTTGGTGCGCTGGTGTTTCATTTGCGGGTGCTGGGATCGATTGCGACGATTCTGCTGATTGGCGCAGTCGGAGCACTGGGGTTCGCTGGGTTGGGGTTGCTGACGGCCAGCCGGTCACAGAAGATTGAGAGCGTCAGCGGACTGATCAATTTAGTAATGATGCCGATGTGGATATTTTCTGGCGTGTTCTTTTCCTACGAACGCTTTCCGGCGGTGATTCAGCCGTTCATCAAGGCGCTGCCTCTGACGGCGCTGAATGATGCTTTGCGGGCGACGATCCTGGAAGGAGCTACGCTGGGAGCGCAGTCGGGACGTTTGCTGATTTTGGCATTGTGGGGAGGGATTTCGTTTGTGCTGGCGGTGAAGTGGTTTCGATGGACGTAACTTGGCAATGGCGTGCGGCTGTGAGGTAATATGGGTCTACGTGTGAACGAGCGGGAGTAGTTCAGCGGTAGAACGCCAGCTTCCCAAGCTGGATGTCACGGGTTCGATCCCCGTCTCCCGCTCCATCTTTCCAAGCACTTAGAGAATCGGGCTCTTCGGCTGTGTGTTCAGTTGTGTTCAGAACTCCGCGAGTTTCCCTCATTGGAGCCTCTGTGTGAGCACCCGAGGTTCGGGCCTTACGGTCGTCATCACATCATCGGCGACAGCGTTCACCAGCTTCCGTACGCTTGCGTCGATCGGCTGCGTGTAAACACCGAGGGTCGTCGCGATGTCAGAGTGGCGCAAATGGGTCTGCACATCCTTCGCGGTCCCGTGCAACTGGGCGTTCGTTGCAAACGTGCGCCGGAGCACCTGGAAGTTAACGCGCCCGGCGATTTCGAGGGAGGCCGCGACGGGCTTGATTCGCCGGCGTAGCCAGTTCTCCGGGCGTATGGGCGTCCCCTTCTCGGTCGGGAACATTAGCGCGTGGTCCGGGGTGTCCTGACACTGTCGCCGCCATTCGCTCAGCAGCGGGAGCAAAACGTCGGGGACCGCGACTGGAGCCTTGCTGCCTTTGGTCTTTGCCTTCCCCGGCCGCAAAGTTCCGCGCCAGGCCGTTCCCTCGACGTGGAGATGGTCACCACGCCACGAAGACCAGCGCAGCCCGAAGATTTCACCCGGACGCATCGCGCAGAAGGCGGCGATCATCGCGATGAGGCGGTCACGGAAGGGCAGGGAATCCAAAAGCAACCTCGAATCGGACTTTTGCAGCACTGGCTTTTCTTCCTCCCTCGTTTCCGGGTTGTATAGCTTGCGGGCTGGGTTCTTGCCGATGAGATCCGCGTCGAGGGCTTCATCGAGGATCGCTTTCAGAAGCGTTCGGCAGTGATCCACGACCGTGAAGGAGAAGCCCTTCCCCGCTAGGTCATTCAGAAACACCTGGCAGTGGAACTTTTCCAACTCGCAGAGCGCGTTGCTCCCGAGCCTAGGCAATATGTGGCGCTCGAGGTGGTAGAGGTTCGTTTCCCGTGTAGACGCGGCCCACCGCGGCTGCTTCATCGGAAGGAACCGCTCTCGCGCAAACCACTCAAGCGTGAGGCTGTTCGGTTTCGGCTGTGCCTTTGACTGGTTCGCGATGATCTTTCGAAGCCGCTCCTCTGCTGCCCACTTCGGTAGTTTTGCTTTGTCTCCAAGCTGAACCCCGATGTGCTTCCGAACCTCAACACCCGATTCGTCCTGCTCGTAGACGTAGTAGTGACCGTACCAGCGTTTGATTTTAGAACCGCGTTCTTCGACGCGACCTTCCTGATGGCGTGCTCGCATGCGTTTCCTCCTGGCGAATTGGAACGACGCACGCACTATACGCCTCGCTCCTGCACCTGGAGGTGGGCAGTGATGAAGTTGTAAACGTCTTCAAGCCGGAATCGCAGGACGCCCCGGCGGTCCCCGAAGCGGACGACTGGAATGCGCGGATTGCGCCGCGTGGCGTGGTCGCGCACCCAAGCCTTTGACATACCGAGGATACGAGCAACTTCGTCGAGGGTGAGAAGGGGTAGCAGTTCGGCGCCGCTCCGCAACGGGACACTCCTCAGCCCCGCTAAATTCACATCCACGTGCGCCCCGCGTTGAACGCTGCGCCCGAATTGTACTCCGTGTCCCTTCATGCCATCACTGTCCTTGCTTACGTGCGGCTACTTCTGTTGCGGCGCCTGGTGCTTCTCGTGTCGCCAACCGGAGAGCTGATCGCGGAGCCTCAAGCGCCGCAATAGCTTCGTTCTGCGAGATGGCGTGCTCGACAGCGGTCCACGCTTTGTATTCCTCGTAGTAACGCTGCTGCTCGAAATTGGCGTCCCGGGCTCGCTGGTCTGTGCTGTAGCTCAGTTGCAGATACGCGCCCCAACCTCCAGTGCGTCTCACGGTATCGACGATCCGCGCGGGCAAAGTGGGAGCCTCTTGCTCGATGTAGGCGTGGTGATAATCCTCGCCCCAACGTCCCCACTTCGACACGTACTTCATCAGAACGTCCCAAGACCCACGCATCTCAGCTTCGGCCTTGGAGATTTCTAGACCTGGGATACGCTGCATGAAGTCAGGTAGCCGCACAGGAAATTGGCATTCCTTGGAGCAGCGCGTCATGGCCAGCGCGATCTGCTCGTCAGTGCCGGACTGACACAGCATCTCGGCCATCATCGCCAACGCCCCGGGCTCTTCGGGGCGGTGGCCCATCACGCTATAGAACCGCACGAGACTGGCCGTTAACCTCTCGATCCGCGCGTCGTTTTCTTCCGATGGCGATCTCTCGGCTTGTGATCTGTTCAGGTGTGAGCTTTCCATTCCCTCGCGAACCTCGATTCCACTTCGAGTCTTCAAACCAGAATTTGTCGATGGGGATACCCTCGTCGCGGTCGTCCAATGCACGAGCAACAAGGAACTCAGCAGCCGCAGGCTTCGACATGCCGCTTTTAGCGAGAGCATCCACAGCAGCGGCGATGATGATCTTGTTCTGTTTGCTGTCAACGATGCCAAGAACCTCGATCACCTTGGCTGCATAGTTCAGCGAGTGCAGTCCGTCTGGGGTTGGTGGGACTTCACCATCGAATGGCTGATCTTGAGGGGCCGCTTTATCGTCACTCAAAAAAGTGTCCCGAGCGATGCCAACCCCTTTCCCTTCCGTTCCTTTCCCTTCCGTTCCTTTCCCTTCCGCTTGTGCATACTCAAGGGCCGTGCTCGTCGCGTCATCCACGCGTGGAGCACGCGTGGGGCACGCGTCAAGCTGTTGGCCTGTAAGATGTTCTCCAGGTGCTGGAATCTCGCTTGCCGATTCCCGGTTGTTGATGACCTGATGGCGCTTCCATGATGGAATGCACCCGTAAAACTCCGCACTCACTTCGTATTTGACGATGAATCCACGCGTGGCCAACGCGTCGAGCACGCGTCCGAAGTCAACGTCGTCAAATGGCAGGATCATCGCCTTCAGGGTCCGCGGACGCCATCTAAAGCGCCCTTCGCGGTCGGCACACGTCCATAGTCCTACGAATGAAAGACGGATCGGTAACCCCGTCCTTTTCTCCAGGTCGTAGAGATCCTCGTGCAAGAAGAACTCTGGTTTTACCGTGCGAATGCGCCGCATCACGATTGTTGCCCTCTGGCCCGTTGTTCGACGTCCGCTGCCGGCTTGTTCTGTCCTCGTGCGACAGCCAACCACTTCCTGGCAAAAGCGATGCGTTGTGGGTCAGATCGCTGCGTCATCTCGGGAGCCTCGAAATCCTGCATCCCGATCCGCCATGACGGAGTGCGTTGACAAGTCGATCCTGCGGGTGTAGATTTTTTACCGTTCATAGGTGATACCAACTGCGTTCCACAGCGCAGGTGATTTGCCAGAAGGCCGCCGACTGATACCCGGCGGCTTTTACTTTAAGGCGTTTCCCTCTCGCGTTAGATCGCTTCGGCCAACCGTTCGAGAGCGGCGGCCAGCGGTGGAAACCTCCGAGCCACGGCCAAGAGACAAATAGCCTGGTTCGTTTTGTTGCCTTTCTTGGAGGCGGCTTCCAGGCAGTCGCTGGCCTGGTTGACGAGTGTCGCCGCACGGATGATTGATTCGGCGGCGTTGCGTTCCTGCAGTTCGGTATCGATAAACGGTTTTGACAAGATAGACTCTCCCTGGCCTGACCTCGGGGCAAAACAAAACCCATGCGCACGGTGGCATGGGTTTTGCCCTTCAATATATAGTCTGCAACTTCGGTGGTTATGCTTCTAAGTTAATGAAGAGTAAGGTGTTCTTAGTGGTCAGACGGCTATCCAATTCGTCGCCTATGGCTTGGCACTGCGCTTTGATATCAGCTATCGCTGCGCGGAGGCTCTTGTTGAAACGCCTTTGCAGCACTGACACGACGGGTGCGGTTGGGATATCCCTTACCGACGGAGCGTTCTCGTAGTTCCGCAGTTCAGCGATGAGTTTCTCACAGCGCCTCAACTTGCCGCCCAGATCTTTGAACTTCGGAGATGGTCCTGAGGCGACGTGTTCAGCCACCGCTGCGTCTTTGAGATAGCTCGCTGTTAGGACGAGGGCACTCATTAAGCTAGGCACATCATCTACATCAGGCGCGATATCCAGACCCGGGATGAAAAGGTCGTCACTATCTATCCCATTCATCTCCGCGCGGTTGGCGCTCCATCCCTGCAGCGCTTCCGTCGCGTCCGCACTTATTTCAGTTTTGGAGCTGTGGTACCGGTAGTGATCCCATGCCTGCCGCATTTCGGGTCCAAATTCCTTAGCCTTTTGCATGGTGCCCGCTAGCTCCGGCGCCGTCGGCCGATCGTTTGGATCTGATGCGATCCCAATCGCCACCGCCATCGATTCAGTGGACATAGCCAAGGATCGGTCGGTCAGGACGGCGAGGATGTCCATGCCTTCCGAAGGCCGGACGCTACACCGCTCACTGCCCAAACGAACCAGCCACCAAGCATTGACTTCGCGACGAAGTTCAAAATCGAGCCGCGATGGCACAAAACTATCGAGATGGCCAAAGGTCCAATCCACGTCCTCTCCTAAGAGATCGTCGGGGGCGCGCCAATGTTCATACGACCAGCCGGCGCCGCCGCCAGGGACGGGAGCGGGTGTCGCAATCGTCGCCCTCAGATACCTCGCAAAATCTGGCAACTCTTCAGCGATCAAGTCCACACCTGAGTCAAAGTGGCGCTTACGATTTTGACGTTCCTGATCATTCATGCCGCTCTCGATGCTGAACGACCGGCTGTTAGCGCAATACCCTACACCGAAGGATCGTTCCTTTTCTACCTGCCCAAAAACTTGCGCCAGGTCAGATCCCGAGCTGTAATTGGACGTACTTTGTGGATGTTGCAGCACATCGTTGATGATCTCCAAGCCCTGAAGAGCGCCGGCCTTTCGCCCGTCTTCGGAACCCACGAAGGCTCCAGCGCCATTCCATCGGATGTAC
The DNA here is from genome assembly GCA_035484735.1 of Terriglobales bacterium. GTDB lineage: Bacteria > Acidobacteriota > Terriglobia > Terriglobales > Acidobacteriaceae > JABCZH01. The sequence continues at coordinate 54,080 of DATHOQ010000047.1, forward strand.
CAGAAGTTGCTATTCACCATTAGAAAAACGTTGTTTAGCTCAGAGGAAAGTTGCTTTACGCGGGCGCACCATTTGGACATCTGCGATGGGGCCGCATCAATTACTTGCGCAGTTCTATCCACTTGCCGCCTTTGCCAACCGGAGCGACCGGCCAGCTATCCAAATCTGAGGGCACAATACCAGAGAAAGTTGTTGCATGCCGTCGAAATATTCTGCGTAAAATCAATCAGTTGCAAAAGTTGCTCCATTGCAAGGTGAGGTTGTCTGAGAAGGGGAGGCTGAATGCGAAGACTTATCCAGCGCCATCAGGGAAACGGTGTGGTCGATGGGCCCGATGGCCCACTCAGCGTTCATTACAACCTTGCAGAGTACCAAGACGTCATCCAATCTGGCACGTTCGAAAATCCGACGGCGACGACGCCGGGGCCGAAGTCAGTCGAAGGCGACCTGCAATGGGACGCTGGGACTGGCCCTTCCATGTCGCTTGAGCCGCAGACGCTTCGCCTAGGGCGATGGGCGCCAGATCAAGTTGTTTGTGAAACAAACCGCTGGGCGGCGAGCGGTCGTGATTTGTACTGGCGGATTCTTCTGAGGTCATTCGGTGCGCCCAACGGCTGAGGCCGGTCAGATCGTAGTGTTCTGGGCGGAAGCCTGTGGCTCTCGTTATCCCGCCGTCGTTCTCAGGCACAATGGAGCAGACCTGTTCATGTGGACATGGCTCGACGTGCCCGGCCGGGTGATCGCAGCTACCCCGCGCCGTGAGACGTTCTTGCAGGTCAGAGGGAGCCACCTTGCTCACCATCGCGATGGTCGAATCCACCGTAAGTTAGAAGGCGAGGGCGCGACAGACGAAAAGGCAGCCCTCGGCAGAAGAGAGCCGGCCTCGAAGATTGCGTCCTATAGGGCGATCTTCGCGATGCCGATCCCTTTCGATGAACTACCATCCGGTAGGCCGGAGACTGGCCCTTGGAAAAACCCGCAATCGGAAATCGTCTTGCGGGCCGCTGAGTTTCATGGTGCGGCCGGCGTGAACCTGAACGTCTTTCTTGCGAAGGAGCAGGGCATTGAGGCCCTCCTGAGACGCTATGCCGGCAAGCGGAGTTGGCTGTTCCATAGCAAGCCCCTCTCGCTGTTCGTAGCCGCTGAGCCGATCTTCTATCCCTCGTGAAGTGAGCCGCCGATTATTTTTCTCTTGACAACCTAACATACAATAGGTTATTTAGAGTTGTCATGCAGAAACGGTGTGCAGTTCACAAGGTTCCCCTCGTCACCGTGAAGATAGTTTTTTGTCCCACGTGCCGCGGCGAGAGCAAGAGCCGGGCGAAGGCTAGAGCATCCAGAAAGAACGGCAAGCTCGGAGGAAGACCGGTCGGCAGTAAGGATTCGAGGCCGCGCAAGCGGCAATAACAATAACGCGCCCTGCCGGTGTTTCAGCACCGACATGGCGCTAACCAAAATGTGCCCCTAGGAGGGGGCCCCAAATGGCTAACAGAAATCGTATCACTCAAAGGTCTAAGGCAGAAGCCGCAATCCCACCCGCAACATCCCCACACTCCACCGAACGCGACCCGAGAACGCATCCAATTGTCCTGAATGAATTGGACCTAACTTCTGCTTGGGCGCTCAGGATCTGGCGTGAGAGGGATGAACTGACACAGGGCGCATTGACCGAGGAGTGCTTTCGAATCGATGAGGCCTCAGGCATGCCCGACCTTATCCGCGAGGTTTGCGAAGAACTATCCTGTGATTGCACTGATTGGGAGCAGAACGCGCTTTGCCGCCTTATTGCATGCTGGGAACTGTCCAGAACAAACGTGCATGCCGGGTCGCTGTTGCCGGCCGGCGTCGCACCGGTCACCCTGACCGCAGCTCACTGACCCACCTGTGGAGGGTGCGCGCTTCTCTGGCCGGGGCTGCGAAAGCGGCCCCTTTCCAATCGCAGGAAATTTCAACAGGAGGTTCTTTATGAGAGTCGCAATTTATGCCAGGGTCAGCACGCTAAACAGCCAGGACCCTGAGACGCAGCTTCGCGATCTCAGAGAGTACGCCGCGTGCCGAAGCTGGCAGCTCACCGAAACCTACATTGACCGCGGCGTCTCCGGCGCGAAGGATTCACGGCCCGGGCTCAATCGACTGATGGCGGATGCCAGCCGGCGCCGGTTTGACATCTGTCTGGTCTCGCGGTTTGATCGCTTCGCTAGAAGCGTGTCGCATCTGCTTCGCGCGCTGGAAACGTTTCAATCGCTTGGCGTCGGTTTCGTGTCCCTAGGCGAATCGATCGACACAAGCACACCAACGGGGAAGATGGTCTTCACTGTGATCGGAGCGGTGGCCGAGCTCGAGCGCAGCCTGATTGTCGAGCGCGTGAAAGCAGGGTTGCGAAATGCCCGCGCGAAGGGTAAGCGCTTAGGACGGCCGCGCAGAGAACTAGACCTGAACCGCGTAGGCGCCATGCGTGCGGCAGGGCAATCATGGCGTCGGATCGGGAACGAGATGGGCGTGGATCCTACACTCGCTTGCCGGGCTTTCGGGCGTGCGACTGACGGCGTATAATCCCTAGCGAAGGGATAGGGTATGGTCGAGCGCACCTTTAGACTGGTAAGAGTTGGTTATCCGCTCGCCGCTGAATGCGAAGCCTGCGGAAAGAACTTTGTATCCCGCGCCGATGACCCGGCACAGGCTGAAAAAGACATTAGGGCTGCGTTCGATAAGCACCCGTGCGTACCTAGGGATGCCAGACACGCCGCTGGAAATACCTGACTGATGAGTGGGGCACATGCAGGACAAAACCGAACGCTGGACGGAACTTTGCAGATTGGCGGCGGTCGAGCAAGACCCCGTTAAGTTGCTTCAACTGATAAGAGAAATCAACGATCTACTCGAAGCGAAGCAAAAGAGACTCCAGGTGAAGCCGCCCACTTCCACCTAACGCCGCGCCCATTTCACAAAACGGATGATTGCGATAACGAAAGAAACGAGCGCCCCTAATGCAGCCGCAACACCGACAAGCCACACCAGTATCGCGCGCGCTCCATTGTCAATAAAGTCAACGAGGTAGATAGAAATCGCCGCAAGCACGAGCCCGCCTGCACCGCACAGCAGCCATCCCCACCACGGCAAAGCGTACACTGGCATGACTTCCCTCGGCCCAAAATTATACGCTGCCAATGCGGATGATCGACCGTAGCGAAATCCTGTCCAGTGAAGACCCTGCAACCTCCTGATGTTTCAGGCGTGCAACGACCCCAATTCGGTGTAGCGATAACAGTTGTTTCTGCGACGAACATCCTCTGACTGACTTAGGAAAGGTCCGGGGGAAGGTACAATCTCATCAGCACACGTATGCCAAAAGAAAAACCTACTTCGACTCCTCAGGAGCAGAATGCCTACCACGAGGCATTTTTCGGACGGGCACCCGGTTTCGTAAGCATTCCTGAGGAGATCCATGCAGCAACGCAGTTGGGTCAAGCGCTGGAAGACCTGGTGTTTCACAAGGTCGAAAACACTGGATTTGTCACTCGCACTGAGCGGGACGACATCCTCATCGGTTACTGGTCGCTCATTTTTGAGTACGAGAAGGGCATACTGTGCCTGTTGCGGTCGAACTACCCAGCCCCATCGGCCGCGCTCTTGCGCCCTATCGTCGAGGCCCTGATCAAAGTCCACAAGGCCATGATTGGAACGGAGCAGGACGTGCTCCAAATCAGGCGGGGTAACTACAATGTCAGCTACGAAAAGGATGGGGCTCAAATTGATCAAGCACTCGGCTTGGGTTCGCTCCTGGATGATTTCCTTAAGAAAGCCAGGCCGCTCCTGCACAGCCTCACGCATTCGGGGAAAGCCCAGCTCTGGCGACGCTTCGACGGAAACCAAGTAGGAGTCAACTTCTCAGACGGAGAGATTGCCGAGCAGATCGGCATCGCTTCATCGGTTGCCTTCCTCGTCACAAAATTGATTGCGCGGCATTTCGGTTTCGATGAAGAATTGCAGGCCGCTGAGCAGTTGTGGCTGGGATATGGGGCCCGGGGCTACGGATACTGAAAATGACTGGGCTCCTGCAGTCCGTCATTTAAAGTCAGGGAACTCTACGAGTGCGCGCCTCCATTGTCGTACCCACTGCCCGTCGTTCGGGCGTTCTTCCATGATCACCTCAGGCTTCTGCTGGACTAGTCCCCAATTGGCATCTGCCTGGAGGACAAGATCCTCGGCTGTTGCAGCTCCGGCGCGCAATCGTTCTTCTACATCCGCAAACCAGTACAGAAATTGTCGCCAACCGAGCGCAACCCACGCCTTGCCTTGCGGGATAAACTCGAAAATTGGCTTGGTGAATGGGTTTGCGTTAGAAGCCGCACTGAGCATTCCACGCTGCTGGATTCTCAGCAAATCGGACTGTCGCAAGAACGCGAGCAACGCCTCTTCGAAAAAATAGGGGAGCTGGCCCCCACCGCCGCTGGGCTCCATGAACCGAGACAATGTGAAACGGCGCAGATTGAAAAATTTACCGGTTGCGCACGATGTGGCGCCGGCGGCTTTCCACAGCAGCAATTCGGATGAACAGAATCCCACGAGTACTCTCTGGCCGGCTGCTTCAAGGGCAGAGATCAGCTTCATTGCTCCCTTTAGCTCCTCCGGGTCGGCTAACTCGCGCCGGGGTTCGGTGTCTCCAATGAAAACCAAGAAGCACTCGTCGGTATCAGCGCCCGACATGATCGAAGCAATCTTCATCGCTCGACCCGGCGTGGCTAAATCTGCAAGACTAGCAACCACGGTCTGCATCGTCGCCACTGCTGTGCCACTCAATTTCTTCCGCAGCACGGCTGCGCTTCGAACCAGCTGGGCGAAATATTCGTCGGGGAAAGTCTTAGGGATAACCGCTGGCGAGCAAACGGCTGTGGGGTTCAGTTTCGCCACGGTCTTGGCGATAGCGTCATTGAGGCCGTCCCACCAACTTGCGGAATTAATGTCGGCCGTCTCTACGTCTTTCGGAAAATAGGCCCAATCGCGCAGGCATCCCTGGTTGCTTCGCGGCATATACAGTTGGGGATCGAACACCGTCCGAAACCCCGGCCTCTCTCGCAGTTGCCCCAACTGGGCCGCAATTTTTGCCTCGTCATAGTTCACGGGGCTGAGAACGCACCCTTGGTATCTGCCTAGCTCCGGCTCGGCTAGTAGATTCTCCGAATCATTTCCCATCTGATGAAACGCAGACATTGTCCCTCTACAGTCCTTTATTGTTCTCGCCACGCCTTCAACAGATCGGCTGGCTTTCTGATCCGTTCCACTGGCCAATTGCCGACCATCCGCTCGAGGACGGGCAAACCGGCTTTTCTCGCTGCTTCGATGAACTCCGCAGAAGGTCCTTGCCTGGCCTCTACCCTCAGCACCGTTGCCGCGGGGTCATCACCGGGCCTAGCGAAAGGGTGCATCGACAGGCCCGAAAACGCAAGTACTACACCCAGAGAAAACTGGTCCGATCGCCAGCCAATGATCGCCTTATCATTGGTCAACTGCTCAGGGGAAGCATACAACGGGGTGCATGGTCCACAAGTGGCCCACGTAACCGTAACGGAAGTCTTCCGCAGATCCCGCACCAACCCAAAGTCCACGATCACCGGCTGATCAGTAGTCCTGAAAAGAATATTCGCAGGCTTTATATCTCGATGTACAAGGTCGTTCGAGGCCACGTGGGCAACGGCTTCGATTAGCGCACTGCCCATGGTCAAGACTGTGGAGCGTGGCAGTGTTCCTTTTTGCAGTAGTTCATCGAGCGTTCCGCCGCCGATAAATTCCTCAACAAGATAGGTGTACTCGACAGACGAGTGCTTGAAAGTAGCGACTGTTTCCAGCGAAGCGATGTTTGGATGGCGACAGCGAGTCATTGCCTCGACTTCGCGATCTGTGCGTTCAGAGGCGAGTCCGGGCTTCAAGATTTTTAGCGCCTTTAGCTCTTTCGCGCCGGTGGTCACCAGAAAGACTTCCTTGAACGCCCCTTCGCCAAGAGGTTTTTCGAGCGTATGCCCAGCTCCAGAGCAGATCGCGCGCGCGATTTGTTCCAAAGCCAGCACAACCATCAGGCGGCCTCGCTGTCACTCCGAATGTGGCACGTCGCTTGCGTCGCGATCCAAGGTTCGATAGGAATTGAAGTCTCAGATTCTTCCAAGACGGTTAGTCCGCCTGAATTATCAACGTAACACAGCCCGACTCCGCGTCTCTTAAATTCCGCGATGCAGCCGAATGCGATCAACGCGGTTGCTTTTGGTACGACGACGTATGACTTGTGTGCGAAGCACAGATTTCTGTATGCCTGATCCAGCGCGCACCGCCAGTCTTTGAGTTTGGCTTCGAACGCGATCAGGGTGTCGTCACTGGCCAGGGCCAATACGTCAGTCCGGCCCCGTGAGTAGAAAAACTCGCAAGACACAGCCACAGGTCCCCAGGGATTTTGCTCATTGCCAAGAACATAGACAAACTGATCCACCAACATTTGCTCGGTCGAATACACTAGGGTCCCCTTAGGCGTGGCCAGCTTAACAGGCTTGATTTTCTCAGATTCCTTCATGCGGCTCAAATCCCATCGAGAGAATCCCCCTTGCAAACGTAGCGAATCGAGTAATAGGCAGCCAGGTACGGGCGCAAAAAAAGTAAGGCCTAGGTGTGCAGTGGTGCGCTGGATGCAACCTGTGCGACCGTCGCACCCGGCTCAGATTCGACCGACTGTAAAGCGGCAGGCTTCTGGGTCGTCTTGCTCTTTGGAAGCCCTCTACCGCACAATCGGCAGGATTTCCCCGCCTTCTCTTTGCGTCGCTCAATCTTATCGAGACGCCTGCACTCATCCGAGCAAAAGACCGAACCTCTCCTGGCTCGGCCTGACGGGATGGGTACTTTGTCACGAACACAAAAGCGTTCCAGCATCGAATCGTCCTCCTGAATGGTTGGTCTCTCGGAAAAGATTGAGCGCCCGGTCACCGGGAAGCGGTTGCGTTACTCCCATTGAGCAGACGACGCATGAAGGGCGGGACGAATGCGGGAGCGGACTTCGGTGAAAGAGCCTGATTGAGCTTCCGTTGCGCGTCCGCCCGAGCCGTGCCAGCGACCGGCAACGTCTTAAGCGTGCGCTGGTATGACTGAATCAGTTCCGGCCGCGTTTCCTTCTGCTCCTCGGGCGTCATCTTTTGCCAAACGGCAAGAGCGTCATCGAAGCTAAGGTCTTTGCTGCGGAGATCCCGCACAAGCGGCGGCGTGCGGTTGGCCCACGCGAGGCTGGCATAGTCCTTCGGAGTGATCCTGCCGTGAGTGAGATCGTCCAGTGCGCCCTTCTGGTCGAACTCCTTTTCGGCGATCTGGCGGTAGTACTTCGCCATGATCTGACCCTGCGGCTTCTCTTGCTTTGCCGGGTCGAAGTGCTCCATGCGACGACGGTCGGCTTCGTCCTCTGCGGCCGTCTTGTACCGTTTCGAATTGACGCCCACCATCCGCAGAAGCGAGTCGGCGATCTGGCGCCGCGTCGAGAGAGCCTTGTCGGTGATGAATCCCTGTGACGGGATTGGCGCTACGCGCTTCAGGAAGTCCATGAACTGCCCCAAGGCGTCGCGCTTGCGGTTGCGCTCGTCGCGGCCGGTGATCGCCTCAAATGCTGTTACGAGAGTCGTCGGGTTCAGCCGCCTGCGAAGAAATTGGCCAGGGTCCGAAACCAGTCCCGCGATGTCGCCTTGAATCGTTCGCAGCGAATACTCGTGACCGCGAATCACGACGGAGAACGGTTTGTCCCAATGGTAGTCGCCGTCCAGCAGTTTGTTGAGGATTCGCGCGCCGACGTAGAGACCGAGTGCACCGAGCAGCAGGGCGTGAAGCTGTTCAGTGCCGTAGGGCTTTGCTGCCTGACCGACAAAGCGAGCGCGCGCTTCGAGGAAGTCAGGGGCCAGGAGCGTGAGGCGCATCACGTCCTGCATCGTCTTGCTCCGGGCCATCGCTTCGTAGTTCAATTCTCCGAAAGCGGCGTTCGCCTGGTCGGACGTGAGCTTGAGGATCTGAGGATCGGACAGCTTCTTGCCATAGCGCGCGCGGTTGCGTTCAAGGGCTGCCAGCGCCATCTTCATCTTCAGCCGCGGGATGTAATCGGTAAATAGCCATTCTGACTGCTGCTGCGCTAAGGCTCCCACGGTCGTGACCCCGAGCTTGCGCATGCCCGAAGAGTTGCGCTTCAGCGTTGGCAAAGGGATCGGAAGCTTGTGAATCAGCAGCCCACCAGTCGCCGCGAGACCGTCAGACCACATCGACAGGCCATGGTAATCGGCGACCATCAGTCCGTTGTGGACGAGGCCGCGCTGATCCGGGTTCTCCATATCCAGCTTCGGTAGGTTCACCGGTGCGACTCGGTGAAACATCGCGTGCTGCGCTTCCGTCGTCATGTGGAAGTGAGGCGACAAGCCAAGAAGCGCACCTTTGAACTCGGTCTGCAGCCGTAGCAGCGCTTTCCCCGGGTAGAACGGGCCGAGCTTAAACGAGCGGACAGCCGATGTTCCGAGGATCGCTTTCAGCTTTCCCGCGACCGACTTGTGAATCAGAATGTCGCCCTGGATGAAGGCGGGGCGGCCGTTCTCGTCCTTTCCCGCCCACTTCCACTTTCGCAATGCTGGATGGTCCACATGAACGTAGTCGCCGGGGTTCTTCGTCTGGCGCGGCTTGATGAAGTACGCGGCGTCGCCTTTCTCGCGGTCGGCAATCTTGACGCCGCCGGCAACGATGCCAACCGGCTGGCCGTCTTCCGTCTTCAACTCGTTGGTGAGTGCACGAATGAACTTCCGGTCGGAAATTGCCTGCGCGAGAGAAACGTAGTGGTTGGCGACCAGGAAGCCGATGTCTTTGAGCGCAGGCACGGCGCCGCGCTGTTCTCCCTCGAAGTAGGTCGCCCACACGCGACGCTTGCTGAATGACGGATTCGGCTGGAGGGAACGCAGATTCATTTCAGCCAGGAGGCCAGCGTAGTTCTGCTTGGCCTTATCGGGCAGGTGCTTCCAGATGTGCTGGATGTACGCCTGCACACCGTGCTCCACGATGCCGGCCTTCTGCGCTTCCTCGAGCTGCGCGTCCATCTCGGTGCGGACATTGTTGACGATGGTGCGCTGCGCGTCGGTGAGCTTGCGCGCTAACTCGTAGCCCGGACGAAGGTGAGGCTTCGACTGGGCCGCACGTTCCCGGAGAATGTCGTCAGCGTTGCCACCTTCGCCAGCCTCTAGGTAGTTGACCATTGCCTCGCGTTCGAGAGGACTGGCACTTTTCTTGAGGGCGCCGGCGAACTCGTTGGCATAGATCGCCGCTTCCTGGCGAGCGCCGATGCGGTCTCGGTTAGCCTGATCGAAGTCCGAATATTTGACGGAACTGTTTTTGTAGCTATCCCACAGTTCCGCAGCAGCAGCCTTCGCACGGTCCCACGAGCGCCCGATAGCATCTGAGGCCCGTGAGTCAGCGGCCGCGAGAGTCGCTGCGGTTCGCATCCGAATCGAAGCGTTGTTCCCGGCGAGCTTGCTGCTTCGGTTGATCGAGTCGGTGAGATCCATCATGAGGGGATTTCTCGGATTCTCTTCAACGTTAGCGGCGCCAGGTCCGAGGTTCGTATCGGAAAAGCCGCCGGTGTCTTGTTTGCTTGTTGCCGGCTGTTCCCTCAGGGCCATGGCGATTGCTGCCGGTTCGCTGGTAGCGCCTGAGACCACAGGCGTTCCTTGATCGTTCACTACAGCCCATTGATCTTTGCCGAATCGCTTGTAGCTCTGCGTCCTCCACCCATCCGGGAGTTTCGCCGCAGGAGTGCCATCCGATTGCAAATCGAGTTCGTTGGGTGCACTGCCTTCTGGAATGCTGCTACGGATCGCACCAGGAGGCACGCTTCCTGCAATGGCTGCTTGCTCAGGGGCAGCGCCCTGGGATTCGAAAGTGCCGGATTTTGAGAAGAAACCAGACTCGTTGAGTTTCTGATAGGCCGCGCCAAGATCCTGCGAAAGCTCAGCAGCTTCCGGCGACGGATTCACGTCAGGATGGATGTTGGCCTGAGCCTTCTTGAATGCCGACTTTGCCTGCTCCGGCGTGAAGTCCTCGGGCAGGTCTTGACCGGCCTTGTACGCCAGGTTACGGAACACGCTGGTTGGTTCTTCCGCTTCCGAGTACGCGCCCTTGGTTCCTGCAGCGATCGGCAGGAAGAAAGCGACATCACGCGCGAGGCGTTCCTGCTCGGGCGTTCCTCCTACGGCTCTCACCACTCGGCCCATGATCTCGCTAGCCGCGTAACCGCCGCCAACGCCGGCAGCGAACTTTGCAGCCTTTGCTACGGCTGCAGCTTTCTCAGCATCAGAAGCGCCGCTTGCCAAGTCCGCAAGACCACCCAGCGCTTCCGCTCCGCCAGCGGCGAACAACGGAGTAGCCGCCTCGCCCGTCCCTTCGACGATGTCCGCTGCTGCACTTGTCGCTCTCTCTCGTTGTGTAGCGTTCGGCAGCGAAGCAGAGGGTCCGCGAGATGCCGGGCCAGGTACGACGCCGGATTCCAGCAGGTTCTCGACGCCACGGGCAATCGCAGGGTAACCCTCAACGCCGCTGAGCCTCGCTGCTGCCAAGTTCGCCCCGTGCGCCGCGTTGAGATGCGCTTCCTGAGCAGCGGCCAGCGATTCTGGTGAGTCGTCGGTCGGAACAACGCCAGGAACTATGTCGCCGCCCGCACGTGCTACCGGTATGACATTCGGTTCCGCTTGTGGCGCCGGAAGCGCTTGCGTCGCGTCTGACAATGGGACCGTGGGCTGTGCGACCGGCTGGGCCTGACGGCGTTCATCGCCGTAGACGACGCGGTCAAGATTCGGAGTTCGCGACGTGGCGATCCGCAGCGGTGCGCCCTGATTGCGCTCAGCCTGTTCGGTGACCAATCCTTCAGCGGTAGATCGTGGAGTAGCGGGAGGCTGGCCGAGCGAGAGAGATGCGCGCGCGGTTTCGGGAGAAGAGAAGGGGGACGACGGACTCGTGATCTGGTCGAACTGCTGGTTGGACTGGATCTTCGCCAACGAAGGAGACGGGCTCGGAACTGCGCCTGTCGTCGCTGACTGCGGGCTAAACCGCATGTCCCAGAGGTTCGCCTTGGCATCATCCGGGATCGCGAGACTATCGAAACGCTGTTTGAAGTCGCCCGGGTCTTTCGCCCCGTAGTACGCATCCCACGCCTGCGCCTTCACGTTGTCGGGAAGATTCAGCCTGTCCAGGATCGGCTTAATGTCGGGCTGCGGCGTCTGCTCGTCGCTCATCGGTTGCTCCCTTCAGTCGAGATGCACTCACGAGTCCGCTGCAAAAACATCTGTTATCACCACGCGCGGTCGCGCTTGTTTCACTCCTGAAACATCAGCGACTTACCGGCTCAGTTGTGAAAGGGTTTTCGCTACGCTGCGGACGGTAGCCTCGTGAACCCGATTACCGTCTCGTTGCGCGCGGCATCGCGAGTTACGATCACATTCGCTTGCCGCAGTTCTTTCTTCGTGCACGGCCTGCAAGTGTGTTTCGGTTCCGCAAATCCCAGAGGGCCGGCCTGTCCTCTCGCGACGCCTAGGAACACAAAGGCTAGAATCGTTGGCATGGTCTCGATGGGCGGGTCCGAGGCCATCCGCACTGGCATACCCAACTCGTGCCATCTGCACTCGTGCTCGATCTGCCGCCATACACCCTGTGGCTGAATGTCGGTTTCCTCTTGCCACACGTGGCCTTGTCCCTCGATCACACGCTTGAGCAAGCTGCCCTCTTCGAATCTCAGGGGACAGACCAATTCTGGGAGTTGTCGTTGCCAGGCTGCGATGAACGGAAGGAAGCGCTCAGCATTGAACTCAGGACTGTGAAGGACTGCGATGTGCTCATAGCTCAGCACGTCACCCCGCTCTGGCTCACGTCCAAAGAGGCGCTCGAACGCGCTGCTCGCTTGCGTGAGGCGCTTCAAGTGTTCGTCGAGGTGCGCGGCCACGACCGGGCCAAACTTTCTCTGATGCAACTCTCCGCCCCGGGCAAATGGTGTCGTGACTTCGAGCTCAGGAGAACCAGGCGATGCACCGCCCAGATGGACCGCGCCGGCATGGAGAAGAAGCGCGTCTTCGTCATGCTGAGAAAGCTGCGGAGGTCTGCGACCTTGTAACAATGCCCGAGCTATCGCCCTGGATTGTGGCGAGCCGAGAGGGAAGTCAGCAGGGTTCAGTTCTGTAGCAGCCAATTTGGAATCGCCCTCCTTTCCATTCAACCGCTTACTGTTCGTCGGATCCGCTTTTACCGTCGGTGGTCGTAGCGCCCACAGTTGTCGTAAACCAGTCTGGCAAACCGCCGGTCTGGGCATACGTCTCTAACTCCTCCGCGGTCATCCGATCAAACAGCGCGTTCATGTTGATGGTCTCAGTGCGCTCGACCCATTCGCCTCGGCTGTTGATTCGCGCATAGGCACTGACGGCGGTCACCACGGCCGCTGCGTTCACCTTGACGTCACCAGCTTTCTCGATGATTCGTTCGAGGGCGACGCGAACGTTCCGGCGCCTTCGATGGTTGAGGCCAAGGGCATGCGCGTGCCGATAGACCGAGTCCCGGCTGACCGAGTACTGAGTTGCAATCTTCGAGGGACTCAGCCAGTTGACGAAGGCCTGCTCGATCTCCTCGCGTTGAGGGTGTGAGCAGATCGTGCACTGAGATTCGTGACGGCCCTTGTTGACGGGCTTATCCGGCTCTTCGTTTCCCGACTTCTTCCGACTCTTGCCAGTGGTGGTCATCCTGCGTGGTGAAACTCCACGATGTTCCTGGCGTGCTTTTTCAGCTTCTCAAACGGGGTCAACGGAGGCACCGAAAACTCGGCGATGTGTTGGCGCGCGGCTTCGTCGTAGGACGGCCCCATCAGCTTTTGCAGGTACTCCAACTCGCAATCGGCAATGAACAGCGTCGAAAAGGAATGGGAGCGGGTCTCCAGAAACTCGGTCAGGATCGGCACCGTATCAATAGCGAATTGCTTGACCATGTACCGAAGCACCTTGTCTTCGACGCGTGTCTCAATCCCGTCCCAGTCGAGCACTAGGAATGGGGCGCCCTGCAGTTCATTCATCAGCCCAGGATTCTTATCTGCTTCGCGCAGATCCATGACGGAAGCGTAAAAAACGTCGAGTCCTCCTCGCGCCAGTTCCTCTGCGAGCGCACATCCCAACCGGGTCTTACCTGTGCCTGCCGGCCCGACAAAGACCGCGTTCCGGGGCGACTTGAGGAGGCTTAGAGAAAAACTTGTGAATACGCGCGCGACTTCGACAGCTTCCGCAAACTGAGCCGAGTCGCCGGCGAAGTCGCTGACCTTCGCACCTCGATACGCCTCCGGGATGTTCGTCCTTTCCAACCGAACTCGCATGAGATGGGTAGCCGTTTCCTTATCTCGCTGCTCCTGTTCGCGAATCAGGCGCGGCACAACTGCGAGAGCTTCTTCCTGAGTCTCGAATGGCCCCTTACCCGCACCGGCGACGGCGCTCTTGCCCATGCCGCCGATAGCGTCCAGTGACCACTTGCGGGTGGCCCTGCAGTAGAAGTCGTCGTAGCCGTGCCGTTTGGCTTCCTCGAGAGCGGCCGCCAGGCGAAGCACGTGCGGCATGCTGTCCAATGCTTCGGCCTTGGTCTTGAAAGGCCCGGTTATCGGTGCCTCGTCTGCGGCGCGGAACACAAACCAGCCAGGTTTCACCCAGAGCGTGTCCCGCCACTCGCCATTGGTACCGAAGATTCTGAAGCCCTTTCTGCGTGCATTGTCTTCGCGTTCCTCATCGGTCAACTGCTCCACTTCTGTCCCGGCTTCGAGTTCTTCGAGCGCCGCCTTACTCTTCATGCCTGCCATGCTCTTATCCTCCATTCGAAAGGTGTGATTTGTGCGCAGCAACGCCAGATCGGCGTCGCGAGCTTTGCTGTGTGTTTAGGTAAGGGTGGGTGACCAACGATCAGAGGGATGTAACGGGACTTGTGTTCAGAATCGTGTTCAATAAGCGCCGACAGTGCCGTATATGGCACCATTGCACCCGCTGTAAGTGGTTGATTTATCGTTGACCGAAGGGTTGGCTTCAGCTTCCCAAGCTGGATGTCACGGGTTCGATCCCCGTCTCCCGCTCCATCTTTCCAGTCACTTAGCGAAAGCTATTCTCGTCTCGGTTGGTGCAGGCAACTACCATCTTGACAGTCCTTCCCGGCGGAGAGAAAATTCGGACGCCCTTTGATCATCGAGCCAGTAGAGGAGGACAATCGTGAAAAGAGAGCTATATGGGGTGATGTTCTTAACATGGTTTAGCGTCCTTGCAATGGCACAAATAGCGCCAACGCCGACGCTGAAGCATGGCGGACAAATGGCCATTGGGCAGAAACATTTCAGCCATCCCGGCGCTCCTACCCTTTGTCATGGCAAGTGCCCGTTCTACGGAGGTGACATAGACCTCAACGATCCAAACGCAAACGAATTTGCCAATGCCAACACTCTTCTGGTCTCCGACACGCAGACGTATTCCGCCATGACGGCTCCGACCAATGGTATGGTGACGGGAATGCTGATCAACCAGTGGCCCACGAACGTTGGCAAGATTTACGATCCAGCGGTTGGTGTATATGACGTGCGCATTGGTGTCTCCACCGGCAATCCTGGGACCTCCGTTGGCGGCGGGCAGAACAAACTGTTCTCCGAAGCCACAGGGCGCATCGTCGGCACACTCATTGAGTACTCGGTTGCGTCTAAGTTTACCTCGCCGATACCAATCGAAAAAGGAACCACGTATTGGTTTAACTATCTTCCGCAATGCACAGACGGGAATAACCCCACCTGCTCCCAAGTATATTATTTCGAGTCCAATACTGACGGGTTGAATGGCGTGAATGCTCAGCTGCAGCCGAGCTACGAGTCGTTCTTCAACTCGGCCTTCTTTGGTGTCAGCTGGGAGAACTGGTGCGATTACCTTGGAAGCGGACCCACGACCGAGTGCCAGGGAATGTCCTTCGCGCTTGCCGGCAATTGACATGTGAGCCCGCTGTTCCGAACGGGTTTCGATCCCCGTCTCCCGCTCCAATTTTCCAGTCACTTGGCGAGAACCCTTTCTTTCAGTTTCCACGGGCGATTACAGTCTTGACAGTCCTGCTTGGGCGGGAGAGAATCCCACCGCCCCAAAGATCGTGTTTTCAGGGAGGAATAATATGAAGAGAGTTTGTTTTGCCGTTTTGGTTGTGGTCGTTCTGACGGGAGCCTGCCTTGCTCAGTCGCCTCGGCAGGTTGAAGTTGTGGCGGAGGTGTCTCTAACTAATCCAACCCAGGACAATGGTGGGAGCCTTTTTACGCCAGCTCAAACAGGGATGTTCAGAGTAACCATGTACGTTCAAAGCACCGGCGGAAACCCGCAAAACGCTCAAGGCATAGACCCACAATTTCACTGGACGGACGACAATGGGTTGGAATCACAGTCTCTCCCTCCGGTAAATGATGGCGGTCCACAGGCCCCGTTCAGTACCGTGTTTGTTATCAAAGCTCTCGCCAATACAGCCATAATCTGGGGGACTGAGATGGCTCCATTGGACAATAGCGTGTACGAAGTCTACATCGCGTTGGAACGCATCGGGCCGAAGGTTCAATAGCTGAGAATCCACTCGTTAGTCGCTACTGTAGCTGCTCGATTACAATGCCAAAGTTATAGATCGAGGGCGGAGGATTGTCACCCTCTTCGGTAACTGAATAAGCAACAGGCACTCCGGCCTTCGGAACGAAAATAAGTGCGCCCAACTGCCCGACTGGCCGCACAACTGGGGTGACCTTCAGTTTTGATGAGCTGTTTAGCCCAGTGGTGGCATCAGTCCAAGTCACACTAGCTCCCACTGATCCGATGACCCCACGACTGAAAGATAAGCGCTCATGCGGTAAAGGCCCGGAGCCGTCGGGACGAATATGGTTGTCGTTGGAATGTTGTTTGACTGGTTCACCATGGATACATACTGCACGACCTTCCATTGCGGCTGATTCTGTCCAAGAGCAGCGAGTGAGCACAGCACTACGAGCGAACAAATTGTCGCTTTACGCATAAGGTTTCCCTCCCGAGAAGGCCGCAATTCTAGCATGGGATGGGGTTTCTCAAGGGTGTAATCCCTGTACAAGACACTTGCCCGAAAACATGGCCTGGTTTATATGGAACCAAACTTTACAGTTGGTTGACGTTTCTTTACTCCTACCCGTATCGGCTCGTGGTCGAATATCCTAGTAGGGTTCCAGCTTAATATCGTTTTGAAGATGAGCGGGGGAATCCTATGCCCATATTGAGGAGACGTGTGGTAGCGATGCCGAAGCGTGTGCTGTTGGTTTGCCTGGTGTTGTTGGCCTGGGCTGGGAACGGCTTTGCCCAGGAGTCCGCGGCCGCGATCGTAAAGCCGGTGGGGACGGTGAAAGCTATCGCGGGAAATGTCATCACGCTGACTACTGATGCCGGAGCTACGGTGAACGTGGTGGTCGGAGATTCCACGCGGATGGTACGCACTGCTCCCGGGCAAAAGGACTTGAAGGACGCAGTTCCGGCCAAGTTGGAGGATGTGCAAGTTGGCGACCGCGTGCTGGCGCGGGGAACCGCGGCTAGCGATGGCGGCTCGGTGCTGGCGGGTTCAATCATAATAATGAAGGCGGGCGACATTTCCGCCAAACAGCAACAGGACCGCGACGACTGGCAGAAGCGGGGGATCGGCGGAGTGGTCACGGTGGTTGACGCCGGTACTGGAAATGTCACAGTTTCTATTTCGACTTTGGCGGGTACTAAGACGGCGACGGTCCATGTTGCGAAGGAAACTGTGATTCGCCGCTATGCTCCCGACTCGGTGAAGTTCGATGATGCCAAGCCGGGCACGCTGGATCAAGTGCAGGTGGGCGATCAACTGCGTGCGCGCGGAACCAAGAACGCCGAGGGCAGCGAGTTGGCAGCAGAAGAGATTGTGTCTGGAACATTCCGCAATGTGGCGGGAACTGTCATTTCGACAGATGCATCCAAACAGGAAATCAACGTGATGGACCTGGCGACCAAGACGCCGATGGTGTTGAGGATCACAGCGGACTCGCAGATGCGGGAACTGTCGGCGATGATGGCGCAGAGAATTGCGACGCGGCTAAAGGGCGGAGCGGCGGGAGATCAGCCGGGCACGGAAGGTCAAACGTCATCGTCAACCTCAACCGCAAAGCCTGGGGAAGGCTCTGCGAGCGCCGGAAATGGCGGACAGCGAGCGGGCGGCGGGCGCGGAGACTTTCAGCAAATGCTCGGCCGACTGCCGGCGGTAACCATTGCGGACTTGCAGAAAGGCAGCGCGGTAATGATTGTGGCGACCGAGGGTTCGGCCACCAACTCACCGACGGCGATCACGCTGCTGACCGGAGTAGAACCGATTCTGACTGCGGCACCCAAGGGTGGGCAGGCTGCGATGTTGTTATCCCCGTGGAACCTGAGTGGTTCGGGCGGTGAAGCGGCAGGCGGAGGAAATCCTTAATGCGGGTGCGATTTGACAATGTTGGCGAAGGCTCGGAGTCTTGATGAGAGTCGGCAAAGTACGCGTAGCGGGCTGGGCAGCATTTTTGTGGCTGGTATTGGCGCCTTGGTATTTGTTAGCACAGGACGGCAGTTTGCATGGGCACGTTACCGACCCTTCGGGTGCGGTGATTCCGGGGGCAGCGGTAACTGCCGCGCCAGCCTCCGGGCAAGCCGCTCATACCGTGACGGATGCGCAGGGGAATTATGAAATCAAAGGACTGGCCGCTGGCAGTTACACGGTGAATGCGGAGGCCACGGGCTTTTCGAAGTCGACTGCGCAGACTGTTGCTATTGCCGCCGGGCAAGCACAGCATCTTGATGTGGCGCTGGAAATCGAGGTGAAGTCGGAAAAGGTCGAGGTGCAAGAAGAGGGTGCGACCGTCAGCGTGGAACCGACGAACAATGCCAGCGCGGTGGTAATCAAGGGCAAGGACCTGGAAGCGCTGCCGGACGATCCGGATGAACTTCTGCAAGACTTGCAGGCGTTGGCGGGACCGTCGGCAGGACCTAACGGCGGACAGATTTATATTGATGGCTTCACGGCCGGACAACTTCCGCCGAAGGCGTCAATTCGCGAGATTCGCATCAACCAGAATCCGTTCTCCGCGGAGTTCGACAAACTGGGCTACGGGCGGATCGAAGTCTTTACCAAGCCGGGTACGGATAAATATCACGGCCAGGTCATGGTGGATGGCAATGACTCGACGTTCAACACGTCGAATCCCTTTGTATCGCAAGTGCCGGCGTACCATTCCGTGCTTTACAGCGCGAGTATCGGCGGCCCGATCAGCAAGAAGGCTTCATTTTTCTTTAGTCTGGATGGGCGGACCATCGACGATTCAAACATCGTAAATGCAACCATATTGAATCCGAATCTCATTCAGGAGCAGTTCACTCAGGCGGTTCCGAACCCGCGAACCCGGCTGAATCTGGGGCCAAGGATTGATTACCAGATCAGCAAGAACAACACCCTGACGGTGCGTTACCAGTTTTATCGGGACGTGGAAGACAACGAGGGGGTCGGCGAATTCTCTCTGGCGTCGCAGGCGTATGATTCCACGCAGATCGAACATACGCTGCAGATCAGCGACACACAGATCGTGAGTCCGACGATCGTGAACGAGACGCGGTTTCAATATCTGCGAGACACGACTAATCAGACCCCAGTTTGTTCAACACAAACGACGTCGTTTCTTGGCACATTCGCCTGCACGGATCCTACGGTGTCGATTGTCGGTGCAGTCACCGGGGGTGGTAACTCGTCGCCGAAGGTGGTGGACAATCAGAACCACTACGAGTTGCAGAACTATACCTCGATGACGCACGGCAATCACGTGATCAAATTTGGAGGGCGGTTGCGGGCCGCGACCGATTCCAACAGCTCGAATTCGAATTTCAATGGGACGTTTACATTTCCCTCGATTGCCATATTTCAGGCGGGGGGCGCCCCCACCCAGTTTTCGATTACTAGAGGGCAGGCGCTGAGCGAAGTCACGCTGGTGGATGCGGGGTTGTATGTGTTGGATGACTGGCGTCTCCGCCCCAATATGACGTTGAGCTACGGTCTGCGTTTTGAAACGCAAGATGATATTCACGATCACGGCGATTGGGCGCCGCGGTTGGCCTTTGCGTGGGGATTGGGAAGAGGAAAGAATCCTACGCCCAAGACTGTGCTGAGGGTGGGATCGGGGCTGTTCTACGACCGGTTTGCTTCGTCTTCGGTGTTGCAGGCGGAGCGCTTGAACGGTGTGACCCAGCAGCAGTTCATTGTAGTAAATCCAACCAGCTATCCCAATATCCCAATCCTGTCTGCCAGTTCCGTGGCCTCGCCGACGATTTACCAGCTTTCGCCGACGCTGCGGGCTCCGCAGATTTGGCAATCGGCGGCAAGCCTCGAACACCAATTGGGCAAGAAAGGGACGGTGGCCGCAACCTATCTCCATTCCCAGGGCGAGCACCAGTTGTTTCTGCGCAATATCAATGCGCCGTTGCCGGGAACTTTTCCTCCCGAGAATCCAATTGTGCGGCCGCTTGGCGGTATGGAAAATATCTACCAATATGATTCAGAAGGAGTCTTCCGCCAGAACCAGTTCATTGTGAATTCCCGGTTCACAGTGAGTACGAAGGTTTCACTTTTCGGTTTCTACAGTCTGAACTACTCGAACAGCGATCTGGGAGCGGGCGGTGGCGGGACTGGCCCCAACTTTTTGGCGAACCCGTATGATCCCATGGCGGACTATGGGCGGTCGGCGTTCGATATGCGGCACCGGGGTCTGATTGCGGGAAGCCTTTCATTTCCGTATCTAATACGCTTGAGCCCGTTTCTGTTGATCACGTCAGGTTCGCCATTTGACATCACTGCGGGCCAGGACCTTAATGGAGACTCGATTTTCAATGATCGGCCGGGGATCTGCACATCGGCGTTGGGACCCGACTGTATTCACACTCGGCTTGGCAATTTCAGCCCAGTGCCGACTCCGGGCGAAGCCATTGTTCCAGTAAACTCGGGTACCGGGCCGACGCTGGTAACGTTGAATTTGCGGTTGAGCAAGACTATTGGCTTTGGCAAAGAAACTAAGGGCGCTAGCACTCCTGACTCCGGCGGCGGACGCGGTGGCCGTGGCGGTGGAGGCGGGTCGCCAGGAGGTGGTCTGGGTGGACGCGGCCTTACTGCCGGCGGAGGCGGGTTCGGCGGGGGCGTGACCACAGACCGGCGTTATAATATGACGTTCACCGTCTCGGCGAGAAACGCTTTGAATCGCGTGAACCTGGCCCCGCCGGTGGGAAGCATTACTTCTCCGTTGTTTGGCGAGTCCAACCAGTTGGCGGGCGGTCCCTATTCTTCGGCGGGAGCCAATCGCCGGATTGACCTGCAAGTGTTATTCTCGTTCTAGCGGGTTGCAGCAGGACTCAGGGGTGCGCCCGAGAGTGCATGCTTCAGGTCCGGTGAACTCTCTGCAATCTTCCGCGACCTGGTTTAGCTGCCTTTCGTGAGTGGGTGCGCATCTATACCATCAGACTTTCTGCAAGTGAGAAGGAAGGCCGTGGGAAAATTTAGACTTCGAATGCTGCTTGCGCTGGCGGCTTTTGCCTGCGTGCTGACTTTGTCCGGGTGTTCATCGAACTCAACGCTTACCGTCACACTTACTCCCAGCGGCACATCTACGGTCACGATTAATCAGGGCCAGACCCAGGCCATCACTGCCGCCGTGAGCAATGATCCCAACAACGCGGGCGTAACCTGGAGTCTTTCGGGCGGCGGAACGCTGTTATCGCCAACCACGACGTCGGTGATCTATGAAGCTCCAGCCGTCCTACCGGGCGACACCACCGTAAGCGTCACAGCAACGTCGGTGACGAATACCAGTATTACCGCAGGATTGTCGATCTCGGTCGATTCCGTGCTGACGATCACCACTCCCTCCCTTCCTGTGGGGGCGCTGGGAGTTCCTTATTCCGCCGTGATTAATGCGGGCGGCTTCACCGGATCGTTTATCTGGGAGCTGGAGAATGGAACTCTGCCGCCGGGGCTGAGTCTGTCGTCGAGCACGACTGATACCGTCATTATCGTGGGCACACCTACGAAGCTGGGCACTTTTAACTTTACCGTACAGGTCACGGATTCTTCGGGGACGGTGGCGAGTCAGGCCCTGAGCATCACCATCAATGTACCACCGCCGTTGTCGGTGGCTACGCGATCGTTGTCAAGCGGAATGGTCGGTGTGAGCTACAACCAGACACTGCAGGCAGCCAGCGGCACACCACCGTATACCTGGACAATCACGGGGACCGGATGCAGCGGATCGGCCTGCTTGCCAGCGGGACTCTCGTTGACTGGGGCCGTGATATCTGGAGTTCCCACGACCGCCGGGACTTCGAGTTTCACCGTGAACGTGACAGACTCCACGGTTCCGACGCCCCAAAAGGCGAGCGCAGGTTTGAGTATCACGATCAATCCCAGCACGGCAAACGACGCCAACCTGGCCGGCAACTATGCTTTTCTGGTCAGTGGCTTCGATCTCAACGGACGCTTTGCAGGGGCGGGAAGCTTTGTCGCCGACGGGGCAGGGAATATTTCCAACGGAGTCATGGACACCAACGACCCTGCGGGTCTGCAACTCAACCAAGCGTTTACCGGCAGCTATGCGATTGGATCCAATAACCTGGGAACCATGGCACTTGGAGCTCGAAGCTTTGCGCTGTCGGTGATGGCGAATGGCAACGCGAAGATCATCGAATTTGATAGTACAGGCACACGGAGTTCCGGAGTGGTGTTGAAGCAGACGACGAGCGATTTTTCACAACCCCAGATCCACGGTAACTATGCCTTCGGATTTTCCGGTAGCGATGCAGTCGCCGCCCGTTCTGCCGTGGCCGGAGCGATGATAGCGGATGGCGCCGGCCACTTCACCAACGGTGTGCTGGATGCAAATGACGCGGGGGTCACGCAGAATGTGGCTTTCACCGGTACCTACGCGGGTATCGACTCAAACACCGGCCGGGGAACTGCCACGATCAGTATTGCCGGGCAGGGGACCACAAGTTACAGCTTTTATATTGTGTCGAACACTCAACTATTGATGATGGAGATTGACTTCGTGTCGGGACAGGTAAGTCCGATCGTGAGTGGATCGATGTTGCAACAACCAGTGTCTCTCGGCGCGTCCTCGTTGAGTGGCATCGGTGTGCTGCAAACGAGTGCCATCAGCGGGGGGACGGCGCAAAGCCAGGTAGGATTCATAACCGGTGACGGAGTTGTGAACTTCAACGTGAACACCGATGAGAATACCAACGGTACCCCATCGACGCCCTCTTGCACCGGAACCTATATCGTCGACTCGACGACCGGACGAGTTGCGCTGACGTATTCGGGCACGGCATGCGCGGAGAGCGTACTTTATTTGGTGGGCACGAACCAGGCGTTTGTGATGGGAACGGACGCAAATGTCACGTCGGGGTTTATGGAGGCTCAATCCGGGACGCCCTTCTCTAATGCGTCTTTGTCTGGGACGTACGCGGGGGGCACAGTAGCGCCGGTGCTGGCGGGTGCGGGTACACAGGTGGACATTGCACTGGGGGACGGTATCGGCACGATCGATTTCACCACCGATAGCAACACGACTGGCGGGTTGGTTCAGAACCAGGCGTCCAGCGGGAGTTACACTCTGGTTTCCAGCGGCAGAGGCACGCTTGTGCCCATCAGTGGCGGTCAACCGGAAATTTTCTATATGGTTTCGCCGACAGAGTTTATTTCTCTCTTCTCCACCGATCCTAATGCCACGCTGGAGGGTTTTCAGCAGTAGAGGCGTGAGCTTCGGTAAGCAACCCGATTTCAAGACGCGGCTTCAGTTGAGCACTAAGGGTTTGTGATGAGCTGCTGCAAGCGAGCCCGATAACCGCGGCTGCAGGAGAGTTCCTTGCCATTGGTCAGAATGACCATGTATTCGCCACGATTGCAGGGTTGCAGTTCTTTGATGCGTTGGACGTTCACGATGATGGAGCGGTGGATTCGCAGAAACTGGTTGGGGTTGAGGCGGGCGGCAATGTGGCTGATGCCCTCGCGCATCAGGTAAGACTCGCTGCCGGCCTGCAACCGCACATAATTGGCAGCGGCTTCAATCCAATCGATCTCGTCGGTTCTCAGAAAAACAATCCTGCCTTCTGCCTTGACTACCAAGCGTCTGTCCATGGGTGGACTGGATTTTGCCTCCGCCAGAAAGTTCAACAGCCTGCGGGTGAGATAACGATCTTGCGCGTTAAGAATCTCGGCGCGAGTTTTCACGATGGCAGCATGCAGCCGCCTCTGATCGAGCGGCCTGAGAAGGTAGTCGAGAGCGTGCGCCTCGAAGGCGCGGGCGGCGTAGCCATCGTGAGCGCTGGTGAAGATGATGAGAGGGCGCTCGGCGGGCGGCACTGGACTCAGAACTGGAAGGCCGTTCATACCCTGCAAGCGCGCATCCTGCAAGAGCAAGTCGGGTTTGTGAGTTTGGACCGCACCAACAGTTTCACTACTGGCGGCACATTCCGTAAGTACCTGTACTCCAGGCTCCGATTCGAGCATTTTCCGCAGTTGGTTACGGGCAGCGCGCTCGGGGTCAGCAATGATGACGCGGAGGTCGGGAATCATGGTTTGTGACTCCGGAAGACTGAGGGTGATTTGCTGAGACCAACCCATAACCTTTATGGACGCAGCACACGGAGAAAAGGTTGGTCACAATCTTTTTCTAATCCGTACCTTAAGTAGCACGATCGGTACCTGTTTCGTTTGTATTCAGTAGGAACGATGGATGAACGAACAAAACGACTTCTGAGTGTTGTGCTAATGCGCGTGAGTGCGATTTAGTTACCGCCGTTTCCGAATTCAATAGGTCAACGGTGTCCAAGTTACGGATTCATGTAGGCAACTGGGCATCACATGAACTGTCTTTCGTCTTAGAGTTCGGGTTGTCTTCGCGACTGGTATTTCCTCCGTTCAATTTCGTCCCTGGAAACACACTACCCATCACTCCCAGCATAGAAGCCGCGGCTCCGGTGCGCCGCGTGCATTGTCGGTGCCAGTCATGCGCTGTGCAACTTCGAGCGCTGACTTGAAAAGGAGCAAGCAATGAGTTTTAAAAGGGTTCAACCTTTTCTGGTTCTCGTCCTGGCATGGTTTGTGAGTGGTATGGTTTCGCAAACATGGGCGCAAACCACGACCACCGGCGACATTAGTGGCGTCATCAGCGATCCCACTGGCGCAGTGGTTCCTAATGCGTCGGTCAGCTTGAAGAGTCTTGACACCGGCGGATCGCAGACCGCGAAGAGTAACGCGGCGGGGGCATACCACTTTTCGCTATTACGGCCAGGAGACTACTCGGTCACGGTGACGGCGAGCGGATTTCAGTCGGTTACACGGAAAGTATCGGTAGCGCTCGGTGGGGACACGCCAGCCAGCATTCAACTAGCGTTGTCGTCTTCTACGGAAACGGTCGAGGTAGTGGGTCAGACCACTTCGGTAGAGACCGAGGATGCCAATTTGAACACGAACTTCGATTCGCGGCAGGTGGCGCTGCTTCCAAATTCAGGTAACGATCTTTCCGCAGTAGCTTACACGTCACCAGGAGCGGTCATGAATACCGCGGGCGGTGCGACTTTTGGCGGGGGCAATTTTGAAATCTACGGACTCCCGGCAACTTCCAACCTGTTTACGCTAGATGGCGCGAACGATAACGATCCTTATTTCAATGTCAATAACACAGGTGCCACGAACCTCACCCTGGGACTGAATGATGTGCAGGAGAGCACGGTGGTGGCCAACGGTTACAGCGGTTCTTACGGCGGTCTTGCGGGAGCCAACATCAACTACGTATCGAAGTCCGGAACTAACAGTTTCCACGGCAACGCCGAGTATTGGTGGAACGGAAGTATACTGAACGCGAATAATTATTTCAGGGACCAGACCACGCCGGTCACTCCCCGGCCGTTCGTGAACGCCAACCAGTGGGCGACGTCGATTGGCGGACCGATCAAAAAAGACAAAGCATTTTTCTTTTTTGATTATGAAGGACTTCAACTGGCCATTCCCTCGCCGGCGACAATTAACCTGCCGACTACTGCCTTCGAAAACGCGGTGATTGGCAATCTGAACTTGATCGGGCTTGCCGCTTCCGTCCCCTTCTATCAACACATGTTCAGTTTATGGAACGCGGTCCCCCAGAGCGCCAATGTGCCAATTACGGGAGGCGGATGCAGCAACGTGACCACGCTAAACGGAGTGGCTTTCGGCGCCGGAAACCCCTGCGCAGTGCAGGTGGCAGGCGGACTTTCGGCGCATTCCCACGACGTTCTTTATGTGGGCCGCTATGACCAGAACCTGACCAACAATGACAAGTTGTTTATCCGCGTGGAACACGAACACGGGCTGCAAGCCAGTTTCACGGATCCTATCAGCCCTTCGTTCAACGCGGTGAGCGATCAGCCGCAATGGCAGAGCCAGGTCAGTGAGACGCATACTTTCGGAAGCGACAAAGTGAACAACTTCAATGCTTCGCTGCTCTGGTATAGCGCTGGTTTTGCGTTGCAAAACCCCGCGGCAGCGGCCAGTTCTACCACCGGGTTTCCGGCCTCCATGTTCTTTGGTGATGGGTCTCTGCAAGGACTGGGAGGAATCGACACAGATTTCCCGCAAGGACGTAACATCACGCAGTACCAGTTTGTGGACGACTTCAGCTGGATTCGCGGGCGGCATAACTTCAAGGTGGGCGTCAACTTCCGGCGGGACGACATCAGCGATCAGAACTTGACGCCGCTTAGCCAATCGCCGGAACTGGTGGTGTTCAGTCTGGCGGATTTTGCGGACGGAGGGTTTGGTCCCCAGGGCGATTTCATTGTGCAGAACTTCCCGGTCAAGAAGGAAGTTCCGATCGCCCTCTATCAGCTGGGAGTGTATGCAGCGGATGACATCAAGGTGACTCCGAACCTGAAGCTGACCTTGAGCATCCGGCTTGATCACCTGTCTAATCCGGTCTGCCAGACTGACTGCTTCCAGCGTCTCGCGGCTCCGTTTGACCAACTGAATCCGAACCTGCCGGTCAATCAGGCCATCACCACCGGCCTGCACACGGCGTTTCCGTCCGTCACGGCCGTGGTGGCGCAACCCAAGATTGGGTTTGCATGGTCACCGTTCGGTCTAAAGAACACCGTGCTTCGCGGTGGGGTCGGCATTTTCGCAGATGCGCTTCCTACCGGAGCGATTGACAGCTTCCTGACCAATGCGCCTCTGGTGCCGGGGTTCCAGGTATCCAATGGCCCAATTTCGCCGGCGCAGCCGGGCAACCTGTTTACCGGTGCGCAGAATGCAAACGCCAGCTTCGTAAGCAACTTTGCGAACGGTGGAGCGGTCACGCCCTTTAACTTCTACAACGCGACCGGGGTGAAAGTCCCACGCTACTACGAGTGGAGCCTGGAGCTGCAACAGGCGGTGGGGTGGCACACCACGATGAGCGCGATGTACGTGGGCAATCACGGATCCAACGAAGAATTTTCGAATGGGGCGCTGAATGCCTTCAGTCCGACTGGGTTTGCGGGACTTCCGACCACCCAGCCGGATCCACGATTCAATGCGGTGTTGCAACAACAGAACGTGGCTAACTCAAACTACTCGGGTCTGGTGCTCACCGCCAAGCACAGCTTCAACGGAGGATTTCAGTTCCAGGCTAACTATACCTATAGCCACGCGCTGGACGAAATCTCCAACAACTCATTGTCGCCATTCGGGGTAAATATCGCCGCGCAGAACGCCGCCATCGTTTTGCCGGAAGACCCGCAAGACTTCCGCAAATTCAACTATGGAAATGCCGACTATGACATTCGGCACAACTTCAGCATGAACTATGTGTGGAGCGATGGACTGCGTCACCTCACCAACTGGGGCCCGAGTGCACTGATGAAGGGCTGGACGTTCTCGGGGACCATTTTCCGCCACAGCGGGTTGCCGTTTACCGTCTACTCGGCCAACGTCACCAACGAGTTGTCGGCCAGCGGCTTCGGGACCGGCAGCGGAACCGGCACGCAATATATCTTCGCGAACGTTGTGGGCACGCCAGCCACCAGTTGTTCGGGAGCGGCGGCAAAGTTGGATAATCCCTGCTTCTCAGCAAGCAATTTTCCTGATCCGACCACTGGCTTCGGCGACCAACGCCGGAACCAGTTCCGCGGGCCCGGCTACTTCGACTCTGACTTCGCGGTGGAGAAGGGATTTGGCATTCCCAAGTGGGAGGGGGCGCAGTTCTCGATTGGTGCGAGATTCTTTAACATCTTCAACCATCCGAACTTCTTCTTCCCCATCGGCAACTCGGACAACCCACAATTTGGACAGATTGTGTCGACGGTCAGCTCCCCGACCAGTATCTACGGTTCTGGTCTGGGCGCGGATGCGTCACCACGGTTGATTCAATTCCAGGGCAAACTCACTTTCTAAGGGGTGCTCGGGGGTGAACAGGCGGCCTCGGTATGAGGCCGCCTTTGTATTTGTCCCACTACTCTCCCATGACCTTTACGATGACTCGCTTGTCGCGCTGGCCATCGAATTCGGCGTAGAAGATGCGTTGCCAGGTGCCGAGGTCGAGCTTGCGTGCGGTGATGGGTACGATGACTTCGTGATGGATGAGCAGAGCTTTTAGGTGGGAATCACCGTTGTCTTCGCCAGTTTGGTGATGTTGGTAGTTCTTGTCGAAGGGTGCGAGCTTCTCCAGCCAGTGGTCGATGTCCTCGATCAGCCCCGGCTCGTCGTCGTTCACGTAGACTCCGGCGGTGATGTGCATAGCGGAGACCAGAACCATGCCTTCCTGGACACCGCTTTTCTTTACGGCGGCCTCGATTTGCGGCGTGATGTGGACGTAGGCGCGATGGGTTTTGGTGTGGAACTTTAGGTATTCGGTGAGGACTTTCATGGTGGCTCCTGGAGTATAAGGAAGTGACGGGTCAAGCCTAGCGCAATGATTCTTCGACTTCCGATAACCAGGTGGGCCGCTTGAGCACTTCGCGAGGCTTGGGGCCGTCGGCAGCGCCAACGATGCCGTCGCGCTCCATCAGGTCGATCAAGTGGGCGGCGCGGCCATAGCCGATGCGCAGACGACGCTGCAGCAGGGAAGTGGAAGCCTTGCCGAACTCGACCACCAGCTTGACGGCATCTTCGTAGAGCGGGTCGTGTTCGACCTCGCCGTCTTGTCCGGCTTCGTCGCCAGCGGCCATTTCACGCTCTTCCTGCGGAGCTTGCAGGAATTGTTCCTGGTATTCAGCTGTGCCTTGCGAGCGCCAGAATTCGACGACGGCAGCGATTTCTTTCTCTGTCACGAAAGGCGCGTGGAGACGGTGCAGGCGGGAGGAACCGGAGGGCAAGTAGAGCATGTCGCCGCGTCCCAGTAACGCTTCCGCGCCGTTGGCGTCGAGAATGGTGCGAGAGTCTACCTTAGTAGCCACGCGGAAAGAAATGCGTGCCGGGAAGTTGGCTTTGATCAGACCCGTAATGACGTCAACCGAAGGCCGCTGTGTTGCCAGTACCAGGTGGATGCCGACGGCGCGAGCCATCTGCGCCAGTCGGGTGATCGACTCTTCTACGTTGCCGGAGTCGAGCATCATCAGGTCGGCCAATTCGTCGATGATGATGACGATGAAGGGCAATGGACGCTCGTCCTCGCCATCGCCGAACAGGCTGGGCGTGCCATTCTCATCGAAGAGTTTGTTGTACTGGTCAATGTTGCGAACGCCTTTGGTGGCCAGCAGCTTTAGACGGCGTTCCATCTCGCGAACCGCATTGCGCAGGGCATTCGCAGCAAGCTTGGGCTCGGTAATGATGGGCGTATAGAGATGCGGTACGCCTTCATAGTTTCCAAGTTCCAACCGCTTTGGATCCACCAGGATGAGACGGACTTGATCTGGCGTGGCCTTGTATAGGACCGACATGATCATCGCATTGATGGCCACGCTCTTGCCGGCGCCGGTGGATCCAGCGATCAGTAGGTGCGGCATGGCGTTGAGGTCGGCGGTAACGATACGGCCGTTGATGTCCTTGCCCAGGGCCAGCGTGAGTTTTGACTTTGAGCCAAGGAATTCCTGGGATTCGATGTTCTCCCGAAGCCAGATGATTTCGCGCTCGCGGTTGGGAACTTGAATTCCGACCGTCGATTTGCCTGCCATACGCTCAATCAGAATGCTCTCTGCTTTCATGGCCAGGCAGAGATCGTCGGTGAGGTTGGTGATGCGGCTGTACTTGACGCCGGCCTCGGGCTTGAATTCAAAAGTAGTGACAACCGGACCGGGGTTGATTTGCGTAACCTGGCCGGTGACATCGAATTCCGCATACTTTTCGGTCAGGACTTGCGCCAGGATCTTGAGTTCATCTGCGTCGATAGCTTGCTGCTCATCAGGGCGATGCAGCAGGGAACTGGGTGGCAGCTTAAAGCCACCGGCAATGCGGGGCAGAGTGGTCTTCGGTTTCTGACTGCTGTCCGCGCGCTCGGTAACCTCGGGGCCAGCAATTACTGGCTCGACGGGTTGCATGGGCAGATCGAGGTCCTCGGCAAAAGTGCGATCGATGCCAGTTTTTACAGGCTCGGCGGCACGGGGCTGAGCTGGCGGTGGAGCGGGCGGACGCGCCGGGAAGAGCTGCGCTGTAATTACTGGTTTGGGAGAAGCGCGGCGCTTTTCCAGGTCTTTCTGCATACGCCGCTTGGCACGCTCTTCCTGCCAGTCTCTCCAGCGATTTAACAGGGCAACAACGAAGGCAAAACGGGTGGGCGCCCACAGTTCCAGCGCGGAGAAAGAAAACGCGGTGGAAAGATAGAGAGCAACCGCCAGAACCGTGGCGCAAACGATGTACGCGCCGGCGGGATTGAAGTAGTGGATAAGGAAATCACTGACGATGCGGCCCAGCAGGCCTTCTAGTGGGATGGCACCCATCCAGCGCAGATGACCAGGAAGGAGAGAGAGCATGGCGGGAAGGAAAGTCAGCATCCAAACAGCGCCCAGGACCTTAGCCACTGGAGAAGCAATCTTGCGGGAACGGAACCAGCGCAGACCGAATATCCCAAGAAATACAGGAAGCAGAAAAGCACCGATGCCAACGGCTTGCAGGATGAGGTCAGAAAACAACGCTCCGACTACGCCCACCCAGTTCCGCGCGACGCGGGAGCCGGTCAGCACCGAGGCACTGTTCAGGGATGGATCGAGCGCAGAATAGGAGGCCAGAGCGAGAAACAGAAGGAGCGCGGAGACGCACAACAGGAACCCGATCAGCTCATTGAGCCGCCGGTTGGCGGTGGGCGTGAACAGCTGGTTGAAATACTTCATAGGCGTATTTCGCGTCACGCACGGACACAACTATGACCTGCGATTGCGACTACGCCAGAGCCCCTTCATTATGACAAGAAGCGGGGCGGCGTACAACCGAGGATTTTCCTCCGGTATCCAGAGTGACAAACACAATCTAAGGTGCCGTGTGGTTGGCGAGCACAAGCACCAAGACTCCGGCGATGAGGCGGTAGACGGCGAATGGAGCGAATCCGTGCTTGCGCACCCAGGCCATGAACCAGGCGACTGACCCATAAGCAACCACAAAGGAAACCACAAAACCAATGGCAAGCACTTGCCAACCGTGTGAGTCGATCTGTGAAACGCCGATGGGATTGGCCCCTTTGCCGGTCATCGATTTAAGCAGGTCATAGCAGGTAGCGACAACCATGGTAGGAATCGAGAGAAAGAAGGAAAACTCAAGCGCGGCGGCTCTCGACATGCCTGCCAACTGACCCGCTGCAATGGTGGACATGGACCGTGATGTTCCGGGGAACACTGCCGACAGAATCTGGCAGGCGCCGATCCAGACCGCCTGGCTCAGGCTCATGGTTTCCATCGCCCAGGTGTGAATTCGGCCGTTGGCGGCACTCGGGCCGCCCCGCTCAGAACTTGCGTTTAGCGCGTCAATCAACCACATCACGACTCCGCCCACGAACAGGGAAGTGCCGATGATGTAGAGATTTTCCAGGTGCTTACCGATGATCTTGGTCAGCAGAAACGCTGGAATGGCCGTGACCACGAAAGCAACCATGGTCAGGCCGAGAGGATGAGTCAACACGGTGCGATCGCCGCGCTCTCCTTTGGGAAATGTGGAAAGGAATTTTGCGATGCGATGGCGGAAGTAGACCGGCAAACAAAGGATTGCTCCGAGCTGGATGACAATGGTGTACATCTTCCAATAGCCGTCGCCCAGACTGATGTGAAACAGGGCTTCGGCCACGCGCAGGTGCGCGGTCGAACTGACGGGCAGGAATTCAGTAATGCCTTCGATGATGCCTAATATTACGGAGAGCAGGTAGTCGTTCAAGGTTCCTCCAACAGATTAAGTATCGCAGAAGCCGAAATGATTGGGGCTAGCAGCATTGGTTACAGGGCTATAGGCCAGGCAGTCTGTGCGTCATTCTTCCGCGTTGCCGTAGGTAGGCACGCCTTGCTGGATGAGGTAGATCAGCCGCTGAGCGCGAGCGGACCAGTCGTTCTGCGATGCCTGTGACGCCCGTTCCGCCAGTGCGATCGCTTTAGCCTGCGACTCCGCGGATTTCTTAGGCTGGCCTTCGGTTTTGTAGATCTCGATGAGCGCGGATTGCCTCCAGGCAGCGTCGTAGAGAGCCTCAGCCACGGCCGGAGAGGTAGGGTGCTCTTTGGCATATTTTTCGTACATCTCAGCTTCTTTTTCGGGACACTTCGAAGCACCTTGCCAGTCGCCACACAGTTTGTTTTCGATCATATGGAAGACGGCGAGGTCGGCCCACTTGGATCCGGGAAACTTCTTTTTGACTTCGGTGAAGTAGTCTTCGTTCATGCCTTCGCGCAGGAAGGCTTCTTTTTCGTGCGCCGATGGGCGCGACATTACGTCGGCCTTCTCGATTTGCCAGCGAATGTCGGCGGAGCGGTACATGGCCTCGCCGGCGAGAGGCGAAGTGGGAAAAAGCTGGGAAACTTCGTAGTAGAGACGGAGGGCGTCCTGGGCCGCACCACGTCGACCGTGCCGTTGGCTGGCTTGGTCTTCTGAGTCCACCGCTTCGCCGAAAAGAATCTTGTCGCCGTTGGGAGTGGAGGATTGCACAACACCCTTCTCCATGATCCAGCCGGTAACGACACGATCCTCGGTGAGTTGAGCTTCTACGTTGATCCAGTCACGGCTGCTTTGAATGACCACCACTTCGCGGCCACGATCGACCTCGGCAAGCTTGGCAGACGTCGCGTCTGGCGACACGTAGATGGTGGCTACGCGCATCATGGCGCCACGGATGATTGCCGCTGACGGCAGCACGCCGGCGAAGAGCATCGTCAGTAAGGCAAGTGCGGACCTCAGATTCATATCAATTTTGCCAGGAGACGTAGCCAGCTGCGTCTCTACGTTCGTATTGTGACCGATTGTTTGAGTTCTTCCAGCATCTGCGGATCGATGTTCCCGCCGCTGATTACGGCGACATGCACTCGTGCCTTGGGCAATTGCTTGCGGTGAAACAAGAATCCGGCTGCCGCGACTGCGCCGCTGGGTTCCGCGACGGTCTTGGGATTCGCAGCCAAGAGCCGCACGGCTTCGCGGATTTCAAATTCGCTAACAGTTATGATGTCGTCCACGTATTTTCGGATGTGTTCGAAATTGATGGGACCGATACTTTGAGAGCGCAGGCCGTCGGCGATGGTGCGGGTGGCGTCGTCGGCGGAGGATTCAGTAATCCTTCCTGCGCGAAAGCTGGCTTGCGCGTCGGCTGCGAGTTCAGGCTCGACTCCGATGATGTTAACCGAGGGATTACTGAGCTTGATGGCGGTGGCGATGCCGCTGATCATGCCTCCACCACCTACGGGCACGAGGATTGTCTCGACGTTAGGCAGGTCTTCCAGAATTTCCAGACCGATGGTGCCTTGTCCGGCGATGATTTTTTCGTCGTTAAAAGGTGGGACGATGGCATAGCCATGGCGCTCAGCTAGTTCTTCGGCGCGTTGCTGTCGCTCCGCGCTGCCGGGACCAACCATAATGATCTCCGCACCCAAAGCTTTGGTGGCTTCACGTTTGATTGCGGGAATATTACTGGGCATAACGACGATGGCCGGGACGCCCATAGCCTGCGCCGCATAGGCAACGCCCTGACCATGATTTCCGCTGGAGTAGGTGATAACGCCGCGGGATCGTTCCTCCGAAGACAGCGAGGCAATCTTGTTATAGGCGCCGCGAAGTTTGAAAGCGCCGATAGGTTGCAGGTTCTCCGGCTTGAGGAAGAATCGGCGATCGTCGGAAGTGGGAAGCTCGATTAGTTGTGTGTGCAGAGCAACGCCCCGCAGGCGGGTCTGAGCTTCGCGAATATCGTTTAGGGTGACCATAGATTAGGTATTGACAGGGTACAGTGGGGCCCTGGGAGCGGCCAAATTCAGCGTTGACATCATGATGCAAACGATATTAACATCATGATGTGAGAACAACCCTCTCGCTTGACGATGACGTCGCCCGTCTCTTAGATAAGGAGACCAAGCGGTCTGGTGCTTCGTTTAAGCAAGCCGTCAATCACTACCTTCGTCTGGGTTTGGCCGCTGCCAAGCGCCCAACGCGAAAGCCGTTTGTCGTTACCCCCCGCAAGCTGGGCCTGCCTCCTGGCTTCACTTATGACAATGTTGAACAGTTGTTAGATGCGCTGGAAGGGCCAGCGCACAGGTGATTGTCCTCGATGCGAATATTCTTTTGTATGCCTACGATAGCGCATCGCCGTTTCACTTGAAGGCCCGAGCTTGGGTCGAAGAGGTTTTTTCCGCGGCGATGCCAGTGGGACTTCCGTGGCAGACCATCGGCGCCTTTCTACGGATCATGACCAATCCTAAGCTTCCGGGAAATCGCTTCACGCTGGAAGAAGCAGTGCAGGTAGTGGATCGTTGGTTGGAGCAGCCGAACACGCGGTTGTTGGCACCGGGTGACGATCATTGGCCACTGCTTCGGCAGATGATCGTCGAGGGACAAGCTCCAGGATCACTCATTACTGACGCGCAATTGGCTGCACTGACCATAGAGTACGGCGGTGAGCTACACACCACCGACCGCGACTTCGCACGATTTCCGGGATTGCGGTGGACCAACCCGCTCGTGTAGAACTCGGCACCTAAATCTCCAAAATCACCGGCATGATCAAAGGCCGTTTCTGTGTCTGTTTGGAGATGTAGCGCTTCAAGTCAGCACGAATCTTTTCCTTGATCACACCATAGTCGGCCTTTTCTTCGTTACTAGAAACTTCGAGCGTCTGCATTACCAACTGTCGCGCGCCTTCGACGAAGCCGTCTTCTCCTGGCTCAAAGCCACGAGTCACGATTTCCGGGGCGGTTTCGACGCGGCCAGTCAGTTTGTTAATCGCGATAATCGGCAGTACGAAACCATCCTCGCTCAAGTGACGACGGTCTTTGATCACGAGGTCTTCAACTACATCGGTTCGCGAGCCAGAGTCAATGCAGACGCGGCCCACGTTTACACGGCCCGCCTTGCGTGCGCCCAGTTCGTCGAACTCGAGAATGTCGCCGCTTTCGATCAGCATGACGTTGCCCACGGAGCCATGCATGGAAGCCGCCATCTCGGCGTGCAGCTTTAGCTGGCGGTACTCACCGTGGATGGGAATGAAATATTTGGGCTTCACCAGGCTGATGATGAGCTTGAGTTCCTCCTGGCTGGCGTGCCCGCTGACGTGGATTGGGGGAAATGATCCGTCGTCGTAGATCACATGCGCCTGGCGGCGGAATAAGTGATCGATCATGCGATAGATCGCCTTCTCATTCCCGGGAATTATGCGGGAAGAAAGAACGACAGTGTCGCCTTTTTCGATCTTGGCGTGCTTGTGATTATCGACCGCAGCGCGAGACAGGGCGGACATAGGTTCGCCCTGCGTACCGCTGATAAGAATGCAGATCTTCTCCGGCGGATAATTCTTCATCTCGCCAGGATGGACGAGCAGACCCTCGGGAATTTCGATGTAGCCAAGGTCTTCGGCGATTTCCGCCGAACTGTTCATGGAGCGTCCCACGAAAACCACTTTGCGTCCGTGCTGCCAGGCCAGTTCCACTGCGAGTTTTATCCGGTGGATGGAAGATGAAAAACAGGAGATGAAGAGCCGCCGTTCGGTACGGGCGAAGACTTCGTCAAACTTGCGGCGGACGGCCCGTTCGCTGGGCGTGTAGCCCTTACGCTCAACGTTGGTCGAATCCTGAAACAGCGCCAGCACGCCTTCTTTGCCGTACTCAGCGAAGGCGTGCAGATCGAACAAGCGATTGTCTGTGGGGGTGGCGTCGACCTTGAAGTCGCCGGTGTGAATGATCACCCCGAGCGGAGTGTGGATGGCCAGAGCGACGCAATCCACCAGGCTGTGAGTCACAGCGATGGGATGAATGGTAAACGGGCCGATCTTGAAGCGCGTTCCGGGCTCGATCTCGTTGAGGTCGGCATCGTCGAGCAGGCCATGCTCGTCGAGTTTGTCTTCGACGTAGGCGAGGGTAAACTCGGTTCCCCAGACCGGCACGTTGAGTTCAGAGAGAATCCATGGCAGGGCACCGATGTGGTCCTCGTGGCCGTGGGTAAGGATGATGGCGCGAACGCGCTGGCGGTTCTCGGTGAGGTAGGAAATGTCGGGAACGACAATATCCACGCCTAGCAGCTCGGCTTCAGGGAACATGAGGCCGGCGTCGATGACGATAATATCGTCGCCCCAGCGGACAGCCATGCAGTTCATTCCGAACTCGCCGAGCCCGCCCAGGGGCACAATATGCAGCTTTCCAGTTGGCATGTGGGATCAATTGATGCTAGCACAGGTGGTAGTGGCAGGCAGCCGCGCGGTCGGAACCGACTCCGAAAGTGAGCGTTCTGCGATAATGGCAATAGATGGCTGGCAAGATTCAACAATCGTGGCTGCGGAGACGGGCGGAGGCTGGTCTGCGCCGCGGATTCGAGCGCGCTTATCACACGATCAAGGTCGATCCCGGTAAATTTCTATTACAGATTCGCGCAGCTTATGGTTTGCCAGTGAGCAGTTTTCAGGGGCTCTACACGGTTGAGGTTGGAGTCCTGGACAACATGGCTGACAGAATCATTGCGGGCGGGATGAAGGTTGCTGCTATCGAAGGCGCAGGGCTCGGTCTGGGAGGGATCGTGACCATGGTGCCTGATCTCAGCATACTGGCGGGGATTACGCTGCGGATGATCCAGAAGCTCAGCCTGATATATGGGTTCGAATACAACACCGACGACGAAATGGCGGAGTTGTGGATTGCGGCGGCCAGCGCCGCCGGAGTCGACATCAGCAGGGAACTCCTGGAGAAGGAAGTGGTGAATCGCTTTGTGCCCAAGGTGATTCAGCGCATCGCGGCACAAGCCAGCACCGAGGCAGTGGAAAAATGGTCGGGACGGCTGATTCCGTTTGTCAGTTCGGTGATCGGAGCTGGATTGAATTATTACTTTGTGCGGACCTGGGGCGAGCGGGCGAGAAAACATTTCCGGGAGCGGCACTTGCAGGTGCGGGCAAGGATGATTGCAGCGCAACAGCAATCGCTGCCATCGTAGGCGCTTAACGTAACCAGTCTTCCAGTTCGATTCTCTGATCGGTTTTTTCGTCGCGGTATTTCACGATCACCGGGGTGTAGAGAGAGAGATTCCATCCGGCAGGAGCGTTCTTGCTCACCGCCCGCGATCCTGGCACAACCACGGCATTCTCCGGAACTTCCAGAGGCGAATCGTCAGTTGCCTTGTAAACTTCCCCGCGAACCAGATCGTAGAGGGGGGTGGAGCGGGTGAGAATCGTTCCGGCTCCGAGTACAGCCCGCGCGCGCACCACGGTGCCTTCATAGACCCCA
Organism: Terriglobales bacterium; assembly: GCA_035484735.1. Taxonomy (GTDB): domain Bacteria; phylum Acidobacteriota; class Terriglobia; order Terriglobales; family Acidobacteriaceae; genus JABCZH01. Next base: position 91,009 of record DATHOQ010000047.1, read on the forward strand.
CAGTTGCCGCCGATCAGGACATCGTCTTCAACAATGACAGGCGCGGCATTCACCGGCTCGAGAACTCCACCGATCTGCGCGGCTGCGCTGAGATGAACCCGTTTGCCGATCTGCGCGCAGGATCCGACCAGCGCATGCGAATCTACAAGCGTACCTTCGTCAATGTAAGCGCCAACATTGATGAACATCGGCGGCATGCAGATCACGCCGGGCGCAACGTAGGCGCCGACACGGATGGAGGATCCCCCAGGGACGATGCGCACGCGATCAGTGACGCTAAAGCGGCGGGCAGGGAAGGTGTCCTTGTCGACAAATGAAAGGGTCGAGCTATCGTCCATTTGGCTAAGTTCGCCGAGGCGGAAACCAAGCAGAATGCCTAGCTTCACCCAGATGTTGACCATCCACTTCCCGTTGATTTTGTCGGCGGCGCGGATTTTGCCTTGTGTAAGCTGGTCACGGAAATCGATAAAAGTCTTACGTGCTTCAGGATTGCTCTCGACCTCGCCAAGTGAGGAGAGACGCTCGATGGCCGATTTAAGGGAGGACATGAAAGCAGAAGTATAAAGGATTGACAGTGCGAGTGCCGCAGCGAAACCCTAACCACAGAGGACACGGAGGATCACAGAAACTCACATCACTTCAAACGCACTTGCACTCGCTGCGGATCAGCACGTTGGCCATGCCGTGAGACGTGTTGCGGGCTTCGGAAAGCGAAGCGTAGGGGCCGTGCCAGCGGGAGTGGTTGGCGTCATGGCCCGCAGGGCGGCCCTTTCCGTGATTGCACTGGCCGCAGGTCGAACGGTGCAGGACGACCTTGTGTGGGCCGGCCAGCCAGTTCTCGTAGATGAAGAAATTTGCTGCCTGTGTCTCAGCCGCCACGGGCTTATTGATGAGACCAGCTTCGGCGGCGATTTTTTGCAGTTTGGAGCGGGTATCGCGGCGCATGGGCAACAGCGGCAGGCGATAGATTTCTTCGATTTTTCCCATCATCGCCAGAACCGCTTTCACCGGTAGCGGGCTGGATTCGATGAAGTTGGCCTGCATCAAAGGCATGAATTTGCGGTGAATGCTGCGGGCGGTGGCCCAATCGTTGTTCAGCGCAGCGCGGGTCAGTTCGGACATTTCGCGGGGAATTTCATTGGAAGCAACGGAAACAATTCCAACTCCGCCTAGAGCAATTACGGGGAGTGTGATGGAATCGTCGCCGGAGAAAACCAGGAAGCTTTCGGGCACCACGTTGCAGACTTCGGCGATCTGGCCCATGTTGCCACTGGCTTCCTTGACCCCAACAATATTGGGTACTTCCGCCAGCCGCACCAGCGTTGCCGGTTCAATATTTGCGCTTGTCCGCCCGGGCACATTGTACAAAATGATGGGCTTGTCCACCGCATCGGCAATGGCGTGGAAGTGGCGATACTGGCCCTCCTGAGTCGGCTTGTTGTAGTACGGCGACGCGGTCAGGATGAAGTTGACGCCGGGACGGGTGGATACTTCTTTGGCTTTGGCGACAGCGTCATGGGTCGAGTTCGAAGTGGCTCCGGCCATGATGGGCACGCGGCCAGCAGCGACTTCGATGGTGATGTCGATGACGCGCAGCCATTCATCATGAGAAAGGGTCGGAGTTTCGCCGGTGGTGCCGCAGGGAACCAGGAAATCAATCCCAGATTCGACTTGCCAAGCCACCAGGTTGCGCAGGGCAGGCTCGTCGATGGAGCCGTCCTGACGAAAAGGAGTTACCAGCGCGGTGCCGCATCCACGAAGTTGCATAGCATAAAGATAACGCGAATGGAGTTAGACGGAAAGTGGGGTTAAAGTTCCCGCCAGACGTCTTTGAACTCGAAGAAGCCTTGTTTACCGGCAAGCCATTCGGCGGCGCGGACGGCGCCTTCGGCGAATCCGCGGCGGGACTTGGCATCGTGGCAGAGATAAATTCTGTCGGCAGGGGAGTCGAGGATTAGTTCGTGCATGCCCACGACGTCGCCTTCACGGAATGAGGTGATTTCAAGCGCTGTTCCTGAGGCGGTTTGGATGATCTTCTGCATGGTGGCAGCGGTGCCGGATGGTGCATCTTTTTTCTGGGCATGGTGGCGCTCGAAGATTTGCCCGGAGTACTGGTGCTGAAGGGCAGCGGCGGCGGTGCGTGCGACGTCAAAGAACAGATTCACGCCGATGGAGAAGTTCGCCGCGTAGAGAAAGCCGGTTCGGTTCTCTTCTACCATTCGGCGGATTCTCGGGACCTCGTTGTACCAGCCAGTGGTGCCGACGATCAGATTCTTCTGGTTGCGCACGCAAGCTTCGATGTGGGCAAGCACGGCGTGTGGAGTGGTGAAGTCGATGACGACGTCTTGTGGGGCGAGACTCGCCGCGGTTAGGGCAGAGGCGTTCGGATTGTCGGCGGAACAGAGTACCGTGACTGCATGGCCGCTCTCGCGAGCAGCTTCCGCTACCAGGGAGCCGGTCTTGCCTCGGCCTAGGATTAGGAGGTTCATAGACTGAAAACCTTTTACCACAGAGGGCACGGAGTTTCACAGAGGAGTTATTCGGAGTTCTACGAACATAAAGCTGCTCAACGCAGAGGGCGCGGAGAACAGCTGCTGAGATCGCAGAGACCACCAAACTTGTTCACGCGAACACCTCTGGGTCCAGATCTGAAAAGAATGCTTTGTGCAACCGCTGTATCACTCCGGGTACGTCGTCTTCTTCAATCACGAAGGTTAGATTGATCTCTGACGCGCCCTGCGAAATCATGCGAATCTTGGTGTCGGAAAGCTCACCGAACACGCGGGCGGCGATCCCGGGAGTTTCGCGCAGGTTCTCGCCTACCAGACAAACAATAGCTTTACGGCCTTCGTATTTCACATCGGCCAGCTTAGCCAGATCGGCGGCCAGGGCCGGAATCGACTCGTTCGAATCCACCGTCAGCGAGACGCTGACTTCCGAAGTGGAGACGACGTCCACGGCAACGCGATGGCGATCGAAGGCTTCGAAGATCGACCGCAGAAAACCGTGCGCCAATAGCATGCGGGGCGCTGCGACGTCGATGATAGTGATGCGCTTCTTAGCGGCTATGGCCTTGAAGAAGTTGCGGCAGTGCGGTACGCGGGCCTCGATGCGCGTGCCTTCGCAGTCGGGGTTGCGAGAGTTCAACACGTAAACCGGAATGTTTTTCTGAATCGCGGGCAACACGGTTGCGGGGTGCAGGACCTTAGCTCCGAAGTATGCCAGTTCAGCGGCTTCATCGAAACTAATGAGCTTGATCCGCCTGGCATCGGGACAGATGTTGGGATCAGTGGTCAGCATGCCGTCTACGTCGGTCCAGATTTCGATGCGCGCGGCGTCGAGGCCGGCACCGATGATGGCGGCGGAATAGTCGGAGCCGCCGCGTCCGATGGTGGTGGTGACACCTGCCTTGGTGGCGCCGATGAAGCCGCCCATGACAGGCACTTTGCCGGTTGCGACCAGAGGTCTAACTTTAGCTTGAAGGCGTTCGTTGATTTCTTCAAATTGCGGGACGGCTCGCATGTGAGCATTATCGGTGACGATACATTCGCGAGAATCGACTAATGCCGCATCCACGCCCTTGGCGGAGAAAGCGGCGGCGATGACCTTGCTGGAAAGAATCTCTCCGTAGGCAGCTACGTGATCGGTAGTGCGTGGGGTCAGCTCGCCGACCGCCGCGATCCCGCGCAGGAGTTCATTCAAAGCTTCAAAATTCGCTTCTAACTCGCTGTGGAAGTGGGTGAAAACACCAGTACCAAGCAGTTCGCCGGCGGTCATGTAGTGGCGCTCGCGAAGGCCGCGGGAGAGTTCGATTGCAGTCTTGCGATCCCCTGCGCCGGCGGCGCGGGCCATGGTCAGCAACTGGTCGGTGACCTTGGCCATGGCGCTGACCACGACGACGGGTCTTTCCGCCAGCCGCCCCTTAACAATAGTGGCGGCGCGGGCGATGGCGTTGGCGTCCTGCACTGAAGTGCCGCCAAATTTCATGACGATCGTTTTTATGGCGGTCATGAATGACACCCCGGTCGCAGATCACCGCTGAGTAACGCGGAATAATTCATGCTGCATGCCGTTTTCAATCGAGGTAGCCCCGGACTTTCAGCAGTTCGGCATTCAGAATCGCAGCGCCAGCGGCGCCGCGAATGGTGTTGTGGGAGAGCACGGTGAACTTCCAGTCGAGCACGCTGCAGGGGCGCAGACGGCCGACGCTAGCGGTCATGCCGTTGCCTGCGTCCACATCGAGCCGGGGCTGCGGCCGGTCTACATTTTCAAGATAGCGAACTGGCTGCGAAGGAGCGCTGGGCAGCTTCAGCTCTTGAGGGTCGCTGCGAAAGTCGTTCCAGGCCTGGATGATCTCGCCTGTCGCAGGCTTCTTCTTCAGCTTGATCGAAACCGACTCAGTGTGGCCATCTTCCACTGCCACGCGATTGCAGTGGGCGCTCATGGCGAAAGGCGCCGGAACGAACTTAGAGCCGTCGAGGCGTCCCAGGAGCTTGAGAGTTTCCTCTTCCATTTTTTCTTCTTCTTTAGGGATGTAGGGAATCACATTGCCCAAAATATCGAGCGAGGGCACGCCGGGATATCCCGCGCCGCTCACAGCTTGCATAGTCACAGCAATGACGGTCTCGATGCCGAATTGCTGCAACGGAGCCAGCGCCATCACCAGACCGATGGCGGAACAGTTGGGATTGGTGACGACGAAACCCTTTGACTGGCGACGCCAAGCCTGACACTCAATCATTTTGATGTGGCCGGGATTGACCTCGGGGATTACCAGCGGCACATCACTCTTCATGCGCAGAGCGCTGGAGTTGGTTACCACGGCATGGCCAGCTTCGGCGAAGCGAGGTTCCATCGCAGCGGCAATGCTGGCGTCCAGGGCGGCAAAAATAACCCGCGGAGCGCCTTCAGGTTTGGCCGGGGAGACGGTCATCTCGGCAACAGTGGCGGGTAGCGGCGTTTTCATCCGCCAGCGTGTGGCTTCTTTGTACAGACGGCCTTCAGAGCGGTCAGACGCAGCTAACCAGGACACTTCAAACCACGGATGGTTTTCCAACAACTGAACAAAGCGCTGCCCAACGACACCGGTTGCGCCCAGGATCCCTACAGGAATTCGTGTCGGCATGATTGCATTGAATTTTATAACAGCCGCGAGATGCCTGCGAATGGAGGAGTTCTACGGAAATTCATGATTTCCGGGCAAAGTGCCGATAGAGAATCTGAGGAGTAACCATGCCCGAACTACGCCAAAACTACTTCACCAAGGAATGGGTCATCATTGCCACTGAGCGGGCCAAGCGTCCGGAAGAGATGGTCAAGCATCGCCCTGCCCCCATCATTTCTACTCGTGTGGAGAATTGTGTTTTTTGCACTGGCAATGAAGCCAAGACTCCGCCGGAGGTCATGCGGGTCCCGGCAAACGGAAACGATCCCTGGCAAGTGCGCGTGGTGCCTAACAAGTTTGCCGCGCTGTCGCCGGAGGCGCAGCCTATCCGCACCATCCATAGATCGCGGCGCACCATGGGGGGATTTGGTGTACACGATGTGATCATTGATACGCCTGACCATTCGCACTGCATGGCTCTGATGCCGGAGGCGCACCTTGCCAATGTGTTGCGCGTTTACAAGTCGCGCTACGACACCTTGAGCCTGGACCCGCGGATTGCTCATATCACTATTTTCAAGAACCACGGGGCCGATGCCGGAGCAAGCCTGGAGCATCCGCACTCGCAGTTGATTGCGACCCCGGTGATTTCTCACCAGGTGCGTGAGCGGTTTCAACAGGCCTTGAACCACTATGACGAATACGGCGAGTGCATGTTCTGCCAGTCGTTGGAAGAAGAGATGGCAGAGCAGAGCCGCATCGTCCTGGCTACCGACCACTTCGTGGCTTTGGAGTTATTTGCCTCACCCACACCGTTCTGCACACCTATTTACCCCCGGCGGCATATGGCTAGCTTTGGTGACATCAGTGCAGTTGAGATCGCTGACTTGGCAAGGGTGCTGAAGACGGTGCTGGCGAAGCTGTATCACGGTCTGGAGAATCCTGACTTCAACTTCACGATTCGAAGCGCGCCGGCGGAGTATGTAGGCGTGAAGCACTTTCACTGGTATTTGAGCATTATTCCGCGGATGACCCGCACGGCGGGATTCGAGTTGGGCTCAGGGATGTTTATCAATACCGTAGTGCCAGAGGCAGCTGCGGAGTTTCTGCGCGATGTGAAAGTAGAGTTGGGCGTAGGCGCAGGCAGGTAACTGGCCTTACTCGCGGGGAGAGATTTCGGCGCCGAAGGCATACTCGTTCAACGGGCCAAAGCGCCTCTTTTCCGCGTACATTCGCCAACGGCGCCAGACGATGCGCAGGCTGGCCATGACGGGAATGGAAAGATAAACGCCCAGCACTCCTGCGATCTCGCCGCCTGCCAGAACGCCAAAAATAGCGGCTAGCGGATGCAGTTCCATGCTTTCGCCCATGATGCGCGGCGAGACGACATAATCTTGAACTACCCGCCAGACCGCGAGGAAAATCAGTAATGCAACCCAGTGGGGGTAGCTCATCAAAAGCGCTACGCCAAGGATGACCACGGCCGCCACCAGCGGTCCGACTACGGGAATAAATTCCATGATGCCGCCGGCTGTGCCCAGCACCAGCGCGTAAGGAACCTGCATGATGGCCATGACCGCGCTGTAGACCACAAGTGAAAAGGCCGCCAAGGTAAGTTGAGCGCGGATGAAATGGGCCAGCATGCGGTTCAGGTCCTCACGCACGCCTTCCCAAAACTCGCGTTGTGGACGGGTCTGCACGAATGCCAGTCCGACTTCACCAAAAGCGCGACCATCCTTGAGCAAGAAAATCGCCAGGATGGGGACTACGATGAGCAGCCAGGACTCTTGAGCTGCGGCGGCCACGCGGACTCCAACTCGCTGCGCGATGGCGAGAAGATCATCCCGATGCCGGGTGAGAAAAGCCTGGGCCTGATGAATGGTGCCGGCGCTCCAGCCCCGTTCCTGTCCGATAGTCACGGCGATGCTTCCGGAACTAACCTGATCAAGCAGTTGGGGCATGGCGTCACCCAGACGTTGCGCCTGGTGGCCGATGCGCGGACCAACGAAGAAGAAAAAGGTGATCACCAGCAGCAGAAGCAGAAAATAGATGGTGCCCACCGCCACTCCGCGGTTATGGGTCCACTTTTCCACCCGCGATACTGCGGGGTCGACCAGATAGGCGAAGAATACAGCAAAGAGAAAGGCAATCAGGGTCCGGCGAGTGATGTATAAAAAGCCGAGCCCCAGCGCGAACAACAGCGCCGTGGTTAGAACCCGCGCCGCGCGTGCGTCTGTGAGGGCCACTTAGTCTCGCACCACTTCGGTAGTATTCCCCGAGTCCACAATCCGTTGTACCTTCAACTGATCATCCAGCCATAGGCTCCAATCGCCGGATTCACTGCTCAGATCCAGGCGGATGAGTTCGTGTTCAACCCCGTGCAGGGGAATCTTCTCTCTGCCGGCGAACTGAATATTGACCAGGGCGGAAGCGCGGGCGTGGGCATTGAGTGTCCCCAGTTGCGCCTTCACTTTTAGCGGGCAACTGAGGACGCCTTTTTCCTGCTTGCAACTGGTCTGAAGGTATTTCCAGGCAAGAACCTCGCGTTGAATGAAGAAGTAGTCGTCCAGAACACTGGTGGAGGCCGGCAGCAGAAAGGGTTGCTCGTGCGGTTTGGCCGTCGGGCTGTCGGTGGAGCGTTCGGTGAGGAAGTCCTGGTTGGGAAGGACCGTGGCCTGGGACTGGCCGGGACTAACCTCCTTCCACTCGTAACTCTTCAGCTCGCCACCCGCGGTCAGTTGCAGTTCTGAGGACTGTTCCGCCTGATCGGGGCCTGCCTCGGTCTTGAACCGCGAGGTTATGGAGCTTCCAGTGTTGCTTTGGCGGATGGAAAAGGTCTCGGTGGCCACCCGCTTCCCATTCATGAAGACACCGAAGGAGCCCGAGTCCACGTTTTGGTTGGGTAAGTCTTTCCCAGGAGTGGCCCAGGCGCTCGCTGCCAATAGCGTGAACAACAGTCCGACAGTGAGCCATCGGCCGCGTTTCGATGTTTTCATGCCAAACCGATACTGCATGCTACCTCCACTGCAACCCCATCGACATCCTTGCCGGTCGTGTCAATGCGGCACGAAGCCATCAGATAAGAAGACCGGCGTTGCTCATAAAGTTCGCGAAACTGTTTCGCATTCTGCAACAGCGGACGCTCCCGTTGTTCTTGCTGGCAACGGTGAAAAAGCTCTTCCGCCAGACCATCCAGAAAAATCACTTCTATGCCTGCACTCTTGAGCAAGGTTGCGTTTTCAGGCTGCGCGAATGCTCCTCCGCCTAACGCTACCACGCGTGGCCCAGTATCCAACTCACTCAACAGCTCACGGAGGGACGTATTCTCCAAGCGACGAAACTCCCCCTCGCCTAAATCACGAAAAATCTCCGGAATCGAACGCCCTGCTCGGGCCTGGATGCGATCATCCAAATCCTCGAAACTCCATCCCAACCGGCGAGCCAGGCTACGGCCCACGCTGGTCTTGCCGGCGCCCATAAAACCCACTAAACACACTGCCTTGTGGTTACCGGCTTGGGGCATGGGGCATGGATACACTATCCCGCAAATTGCGCGTCTGGAGCGCCTAATCCTATGGCGAACCCGATCAGACCGCAGTTGCAAGGAGCATTTTTCTAGCTGTTAGCGTTTCTTGAGGTGAATTTTACCACTGAAGGAAAGCAACTTAACGGTAGATGCGGCCTTTCCCATGGTACCTGCGAAGGCACTCCCTGCGCGGGAGACGAAAGAGGAATGCGGGGGTTGCAAGGGGAAATCGTTCTCGACTTTGCCCTGAGCTGAGCTGGCGACCACGTCGATTGAGGCATAGGACGGGGCTATGGCTTCGATGTCTCCAGTATGGGTCATCAGCGAGTATTCTCCTCCACCCCCGAAGTCGCCATCGTAATGGATCCAGCCGCTGGTTGAGTTTACGGAAACCAAGGGCCCATTTACTGAGTTCAAGGCCACATCGCCGCTTACAGAGGTGATTTCGACATGCCCGTCACTAACGTTGGTCAGGGTTACGGGGCCGTTGAGGGTCTTCACGTGCACGTGGCCCTCGCTCACATCGCGCACGTCCACAGTCGCAGTATTGCCTTCCAGGACGATATCCCCATGAAGCTTCTCGGCGCGCAGGGGGCCGCTGGTAGAGCGCAGAGTCACGCTGGCATCGGCCGGCACCAGCACTTCATAGTCAACCCGTCCGGTAGTTGTGTCTGCTCCAGGCAGCAAATGGGAGACGACGGAAACGTGATTGCCGCCCTGGTTCTGGTCAACTTCCACCTTGTCCGAATACAGAGTGGCATTCACTTGTACGTGGTTTCCGATGGCAGGCTTGACTGAGATGAGACCGTAGGGATTTACGATGGAAATGCTGGAATGGCGGCGCACCTTGAAGTGGTATTGCTGGTGTACCTCGCTGGCCAAAGCAGCTGTGACCATGAACAGTATGACAAGCGATCCTGTGGAACCACGACTTCTACGCATACCTGACATCTCCCCGATCCCGGGCACGCGTTGGCGTGCCGGCCCCTGTGCACGTAATTATGGCAAAGATCGCGCCATGCCGATCTCGTAAACCATCGCTCTCTGTTCGTAAGCGTTGGTAAGGTACTGCTGAGCAATCTCATCGTTAGGGTTATCGTGTGCCGACGATTCCGCATCGCGGATGTAAGCATCCACCGCCTGCAGATTGCTGGCGTAACCAGCTCGTAGGCCTGGCGTGCGCGCGGCCACCATGCTGAGCAACTGATCTTCATCACCGCCGGCATCGCGACGAGTTTGGTCCGCCGCCGGAAGAGAGCTGGTTGAAGCGTTTCTGGCCACCGGCCCCGATGCACCGGTTCGGTATTGACGCAGGGCAAACCCGGTAATCAGCAGCAGCACAGCTGCCGCCGGTGCCAGCCATCGCAACCGCCAGCCCGTCCCTTGCGGAGCGGCACGATCCACTAAGGGCTCACGAATCAGTCCTTCTTGCCGCAAAGCGATTTCAATCGCGTTCCAAACTCGTGGACTGGGATCCTCGCTGGCTTGTAGAAGCCGTGCCTGTTGAGAGATGGCGTCCAAATCGGAAACCAAATCCCAGCAGCGGGAGCACAATCGCAAATGCTCATCCGCTTCGTAACTACGGCCGCCCTCAAGCTCCGGCAAGACCCGTTGAAATTCCTGACAGGTCATAACTACCTCTCTCCCGATACCGCATTTGTTGGACCCCTCACGGCTTGGTGGCTTTTTCAGCTCTGCTCGTTTTGAGGAGGTCCCGTAGCTTCATTCGCGCTTTGTGCAACTGCGATTTGCTGTTGCCGATGGAACATCCCACCAAACTGGCTATCTCGTTATGTTCGTATCCCTCGACGTCGTGCAACAGAAAAACTTTTCGATAGCCCGGAGGCAAGTCCGCCACCGCACGCTGCAATTGCAAACGGTCGACTGCACCGGACAATCTTACATCGTCGCCGCCCGGTTCTCTACGCGGAGATTCCTCTTCAGTTTCAAGAGTATCCTCCAGCGGAACCACCGCCAGGCCCTTCTTGCGTAGCTGCATGAGCACGACGTTTACCGCCATGCGATGCAGCCAAGTGGAGAAGGCCGACTCGCCGCGAAAGGTCCCAATCTTACGGAACAACTGCAGGAAGGCTTCCTGGGTGAGGTCTTCGGCAGCCGCGGTGTTGGCGGTCATGCGCAGGCAAAGCGAATAGACACGCCGCTTATGCAGATGATACAGCGTCTCAAACGCTTGCGCATCGCCCTGCTTCGCCCGCTCAATGGCCGCGGCTTCAGAAAGCTTGCCGCCCTGTAGTTTTTTCGCGTCCGTCAAGTTGCCTGTTCCGGCCGCACCCAGTGTGATGCGGCGTAAATAGCTTTTCGTTGTACCGCTTGCGGGCCGGGCAGCCGACCCCAAAGTAACCCCCGAAACATCGGGCGGGTTAATGAATCCAGCCAATTCTTTGGACACCACTCAACCCGCCAACCCCCAAAAAATGCCAAGATCACCCGATCACGAAGACATTTTCCTAATAGATTCAACGGTTAGCAGCAAGGACGCAGAAAGCGTCAAGCCGCTCCCCCGCCGCCTCCCTTAGGTCTTGGCCGAGGCCGTGGTAATAGTCTCTAACCCGTGGCCGTGAGGACCGTTCTCCCTTTGACGGAGCAGGAACGCAAAGAACACACCCAGGAAACCCAGGACGGAAAATATCCACATCCCCAGACGGTACCCCGCCGGGTTCGCGGCGCTGGCATTGCTGTAATCGTTGGCCCATCCGATCAGCAGGTTGAAGCCGAACAGACCGATATTCTGGATCATGGTCATTAATCCGTAGGCGGTACCCAGCTTGGCCTGATCCACGATGTAAGCCACTGAAGGCCACATCACGGCCGGGATCAGGGAGAAAGCAATCCCCATCATTGCCATCGGCACATACAAATTCACATGGGTATAGGCCATCATCAGGTAAACGGGAATCAGCAGCATGGAGCCGAACATCATCAGCACAGCGCGTTTGCCGATGCGGTCAACCATCAGACCAAAAAGTGGAGTCGCAAACATGGCAAACAGGGTCAACATGCTGGATAGAAACCCTCCGGTCTCTCTTGAAGTTCCGTGGGCTTCCATGAAGAACTTCACAGCGAAAGTCTGGAAGGGGAAGATGGCGGAATAGAACGTAATGCAGAGAGCAACGATGTACCAGTAGCTAACACCGAATTTGAACAGATCGGCAAATACGACTTTGTCAGTCGAGGCCGCGCCCAATTGGTAATTTTTCTCGGCGTAGACTTCCATGATCCAGTAAACCACCGCGCCAAACACGCACAGGGTCGAGAAGGCCAGCATGATCAGGAACGGCCAACGCCAGTTGGCGTATGCCGATCGTGCCCAGGTGGGAGAGTTCAGGGCGGTGAACGAACCCAGGCGGGCGATGGTCAGATTGATGCCAAACGCGAAGCTCAGTTCTTTCCCTTTGAACCACCGTGCCAGCGCGGCGGTGACGGCCACGATCAGGGATTCAGCGCCCATGCCAAAGATCAAGCGTCCGGTGGCCATGAGCCAGAGGTGTCCAGCCATCGCGGTGATGGCGGGACCGATGAGGCAGAGCACACCGAAAATCATCAGCGATCTCCGCAAGCCGATGCGATCGATAATGAAACCCCCGATGACCACCGTAAAAATGTTGGGAAAACTGTAAATGGCTTGCAACAGCCCGATGTTCGAATCGGAGAAACCGAGTTGTTGTTTGAGCACATCGGCCAGAGGGCTGAGCGCGTCATACACGTAGTAGTTGCCGAACATGGCGATGCTGACGATGATGAGCACCATCCAGCGATAAACTCTGGACGGCTCGGGGCGCACAGTTTCTGACATCAAGGCTCCTTGGTGAGGGGCGGTTTAGTTTGACCGGAAGCGAAGCCAAAAAGATAGCAGAAGAGGCGAGTGCTTGCCATTTCTGAGTTGGCCCGTGACTTTCATCGCAAAGATCGCAAAGAAAACCTGCCGCGGTGAGCCGGACATGGCATCGGCCCAGTGTGATAAAGTAATGTGCTCGCGGGGCCACCGCGTGCGGTTCGTGATACGCAAGGAGCCATCTATGGCATCAGTCTACGATCTGGTAAAGGACCGGCGCATTTATTCGATCGAGGCCGGGAAGTCGGTGCTGGAAGCGGCCCGTTTCATGATGGAGCACAACATCGGAGCGTTGCCGGTAATGCGCAACGGAGAGCTGTCGGGAATCGTTTCCGAGCGCGACATCATGAACCGCGTTGTGGCCGTGGGGCGCATGCCTGGGACCACGTTGGTGTCCGAGATCATGACCGCCAATCCCAAGTCGATCAGTATGGAAGAAACCGTGGAAAACGGCCTGTTCCTGATGCGCGAGTTCGGATTCCGGCATCTTCCCATCGTCGATGGCAAGCAATTGAAAGGTCTGGTTTCGCTGCGCGATCTGCTGCTGCGTTACGTGGCGCAAAAGGAAGCTGAAGGCAGAAAAGCTAGCTAGACCGGTACCCAGCCTATCTGCGGCGTAACAGTAGATCTCCTTCGCTGGGCGGCAAGGCAAATGGAAACTCGACGACCTGATCTGCCAGCGGTATCCTCAATACGAATTCTTCCTGCTTCTTCCAGTCGCCAATCCACTTACTGCTGGCGCTGAAGTACACCCATCCCGAGGCCTCCGGATGGACGGGGTCGAGCTTGAGCGTCCGCAAGCTGCGCGAATCCAGGAAGGTGAGCATCTGGGCGATATTTTCTTGATGCTCTTTTAGCTGGGACTCCAGGTCAGTTTTCTTTTCGGGATATTTTTGAATCTCGCGCTCGGTAGTCTTCGCCAGTTGGTCAGAATCTATACGGAACTTATTGGCGACTTCGCCTGCATCAAGCGCAAGATGCAGATCGTGCGCATGCTTCACGAATTCCAGCGTGATGGCACTCGGTTCCAGTGAAAAGGAATCCTTGCCTCGATAGCGCAGGGTCAAGAGCAGAGTGAGGATAGGCTCGGTGCGGCGACCGGCCTTTTGCAGTTCCAGGGAATCGACGGCCAGCACGATGCCGAAATCCTGGGTCCAGAGGCCATAGCGGTAGCGGCCATCGTCGTCGGCGCTGAAAGTGCAACCTGGTTGACCTTCGATCCAGCGCAAGGCGGGAGTCCTGGGGTGGGGTTGAATTGCCCAGCCAGCCGATAACAGAGCTGCCGTCAACAGCAGTCCTCTGACAATTTTGCGAGTCTCGGTCACGGCTATCCGACCAGTGTAGTACGAGGTTGAATGTCCCCAAAGAGATACGGATTCCCATATGTAAAATCTTGCTCAAATCACAACTTGTGACCGGATTTTTGTTGCATTAGCGGTTTCGTGCGGGCATATAATCCGCTTAATTGCACTGTGCTCCGGGGGTGCGAACATGAAAGCCCCAGGCTTGGGTCGTGCGTCTTTGTTTCTGGCATTTATGCTTGGCGCTTGCCTGGCATTCGGTCCGTGCGCGAATGCGCAGACGCGCCCCGGATCGAGGACTACCGGTGCCGGCTCCGGCATTGGCAGGATTCCGGATCCTTCGATCTCCCCTGAATCAACAACCCCCACTGCGTTCATTTCCGGCAAGGTGACACTAGATGACGGAACCGAACTGACGGAGCCAGCCGCCATCCAGACCATTTGCCGGGGCGACCGGCACACCCGCACCTACACCGACCACCATGGCAGCTTCAGCTTTGAATTTGGAGATCCCAGCCAAAATTCCACGGGCGACCTCAGCGATGCCAGCAGCGCCATGGTTACACGCTCGACCATCCAGCGGGACGAGCACAACTGGCGCGATTGCGAAGTCCAGGCCGTGCTTGGCGGTTTCTCTTCTCAAATCATCGACCTGACCGGCCGTATGAACGCGCTGGAAAGCACCGATGTGGGGAGGATCGTATTGCACCGGCTGGAACACGTGGAAGGAACGAGCGTCAGCGTTACCAGCGCGTTGGCGCCGAGTGGGGCAAGGAAGGAGTTGGAGAAAGGACGCGAGGCGGAAAGAAAGAAAAACTGGGACCACGCCGTGAAAGCCTTGCAGAAAGCAGTTCAGATTTATCCCAAATACGCGGCTGCCTGGTTTGAGTTAGGCCGGGTACAGATGGTGAAAAACGAGGCGTCCGCTGCGAAAGTTTCTTTCCAGCAAGCGCTGGCGGCAGATCCCAAATATGTGCCCTCTTATCGCGGTCTGGCGGAGCTGGCTTTTCAGTCTAAGCAGTGGCCGGAGGTGGTGCGTATCACCGAACAAATGCTGGCGTTGAATCCGGTAAGTTTTCCGGCGGCTTACTTTTTCAACGCCGTGGCAAACTATTATCTGACCAATCTCGATGCTGCGGAAAAAAGCGCACGGCAGGGAATCAAGATAGATTCGGAGCATCAAATTACCAAGCTGTATTATGTGCTCGGCATAATTCTGCTCAAGAAGCAGAACTACCAGCAAGCCGAGCTTTTCTTCCACCAGTACATGCAGTCGACAACTGAAACTGCCGAACTGGAAGCGGCTAACAAACAGCTGGCTGAGATCGCCAAGCTCTCTCCCCCGGCGAATAGCGAGGCGAAAGTCCAGACAAAATAGCAGGAGTTGTTGTGCAGCTTTCAATTCATGTTCGCCGCAGTTGCCTTCGCCGCAATCTGGGTTAGCCCCAAGCTGGCTCCGGGCACCAGCAATTGGATGACACTGTTGAAGTGCCATTGATAAGGGTAGGAAATCGTGACCTGAGTGCACGGGATGTTGATGGTGATGGGGTTGCTCCCTCCGTAGTTTGTTGCCGTCAGGGCGCAGGTGGGAAGAGTTGCCGAGGCCCCAGATGGCGGGTCGCGCGCGATGGTCAGCATCAGCTGACCAACACAGGTTCCGGTAGTTTGGTAAACCCAGGGGGGACCTCCACTAGGTGGAGTAACCGTCCCCAGCCCGCAGTCGTTCATTCTTGCCGCCACCAGGTAGGAATCCACCAGATACCGAATAGCATCCACCGAGGGCGGTGCCGAACCGCTGGCCAAGTCGTTCGTCGCCTCACTCGCGCCGAAACGCGCCCCTTCGCGCATGGCGTTGCTCAGTTGCTGTTTTTGATTGAATGCGCCGCCGAAATCGAAGATGCCAACCACCAGAACGATCAGCAGGGGTAGGCAAATGGCGAACTCCGCCAGTGACGAAGCTCCGGCTGCGTTCAGCAGAGTCACGAGACCAGCCAGATTTCCCAAGCGCTTGCGGAGTCCGGACCCGCTCACATTAGTACTCTCCTTTCATTTGCACGTTGACCGTGAGCATGATCTGCTGATTATTCAGCGAGGTGAAAGGGAGCCAGAACTGATAGGGATACTGGAAGCTGGCAGTGACGCCGCAAACCGGGGGGCCAGCGGCCGTAGGTGAGCTGAGCTGGACGTAGTTGCACATGGTGATTTTGGTAGCGTCGACGGTGCAAATGCCCGATAGGCTTCCGGTGGCAGTGCAAAAAGTCGGAGTGGTTGTGCCCCAGGCTTGAATCTGGCCAGGATCCACGCTGGAAACCTGCATCGCTTGCGTGATTATCGCAGCGCCCTGGGCGGCGGTGAGATGTTGGTTGTTACAAGTGGCGCAAGTTTGTGCTACACCGGCGCGGACTCCTTCTTGTGTGGCATGGTTGATGGTGGCGTAAATATTGAAGGCGCGTCCAAACCAGTAAATCCCCAGCAGCATCATGAAAGCCAAAGGCAGTACCAGAGCGGCTTCGGCGACCTGCGAGGCTAGGCCGCTGGACAGAAGATCGCGGATACCTTTGTTTTTCGCGGGCTGACACTGATTTTGGAGATCCATTAAGCCACACCCCAGAAGCGCCCGATGGTGTACAGAAAAACTGCGACGGCGGCTGCTACCCCGAACGGTATCTTGAGCGCCTCGGGGTTGTCGAGAGAAACCTCCGCTCCCGGCAGGTGGAAGGTGAAGACCGCAGCCAGCATGCGCGCGATATTGCGCAAAGTCTGTCCCAGACGCCGTTTCCAGATCACCAGCAACAGCGCCATCAGACCTGCCACCAACACCGTGGCAAACAACACCGTAATCAGCGAAGACGGCCCCAAGAACGCTCCCAGAGCACCCACAAGTTTCCAGTCTCCCGCTCCCAGGCTGCGCATCAGAACAAAGGGCAACAAGAGCACCAGCCCGAGACCCGCGCCCAGAAGGGAATCCTTGGTCCCAGCCCATCCGCGAGCCAGCGAATTTATCAAAATGCCCAACCCCAATCCGCATATAGTCAACCAGTTGGGGATGCGTCGCGAGCGCCAATCGGTGAATCCGGCGATGGCGGCGAACAACGCCAGTAACAGCCATACCACTTGTTTAGGAAGGCCCATGAGGGCATTGGGCGAAAAAGAGCACCGCACAATTCTTGGGCGATCCTCCGCTGCGTATCCGCCGAACCATCGGCGCTATCGGCTTAAGGGCTGCGCACTGGTACGTTCGGCGACGATCCGCTTGGCATTTTCTGCCAAAGCCTTGGCCTGAGGCAGCAGTTCCAGCGCCTTAACAACCTCGGGATCGGATTCCGCTCTTACCTTCAAACCCTCTTCCTGGCCGAAAGCGTCCACAAAAATCTCGCTCTTGAGACTGGAACGTACCCAGTCATTGTTTTGGAGCAGGTCGGCTTCGGAGTAAGGAACCTTTTCGCTGTCGAGGAACTTGCGGAAGTCCTGCACCACATTGTCATCAACCTCGAAATTTTTAGTGGGATGATGGCTCAGCATGTAGTGCTTGGCAAAGTTGAAGAAGGCATAGTGCTGTAGGAGCGTGTCCTGGAAATGATTGCTTTTGACCGGGTCCAACTTCACGTCCGGCGTAATGCCGCCGCCGCCGTACATGGTGCGGCCGCTGTCGGTGAGCTTAACCTCGCGGCTGGCTGTCTTGTTGTCGGTATCGCGATCAAAGTAATAATCGTAGAGCGAGACATTCGAATAGTCGCGCTGAATCAGGCGGCCGCTCGGGGTGTAGTACTTGGCGGTGGTCAAGGCCAGTCCGGTGTTTTCTGATAGTGGATAGACAGTCTGCACCAGCCCTTTGCCGAAAGTGGTTTCGCCCACAATCAGGCCGCGGTCGTGGTCTTGAATCGCGCCCGCAACGATCTCTGCTGCCGAAGCCGTGCCCCGGTTCACCAATACTACGATGGGATATTCTTTCCCGCCATCGCCATGAGTCGCCGTGTAACGCTTTTCCGGAGATGACCGGCCGTGGTGCGAAACAATCAACTGACCCTTGCGCAGGAACTTGTCCGCTACGCCCACGCCTTCACTCAGCAAGCCGCCGGGATTCTGGCGCAGGTCAAGGATCAAGCCTTTCAGGTCGCCCATCTGATCGAGCGCGTCGCCGACTTCTTTTTCGGTAGTTTCATTGAACCCGCTGACGTGCATGTAGCCGACACCGGGACGAATCAGGAAGTGCAGATCAACGCTGTAACGCGGAATCTCATCGCGCACTACGGCAAATTCAATTGGCTTGTCCGCGCCTTCGCGCACAATGGTGATGTGAACCGTCGTCCCCTTGGGGCCCTTCAGCAGATCGGCCACATCGCCGGTACTCATGTTGTCAGTCGGCTTTCCATCCACCGCGACAATAATGTCTCCCGGACGAATGCCGGCACGATAGGCAGGCGTACCCACGAAGGGCGCAATCACAATTACTTTATTGTTGCGGGGGCCGACCGTCATGCCGACGCCGTAGTACTTGCCGCGCTGGTCCTCGCGCAGCAGCGAGTAAGCTTTGGGATCAAAAAAATTCGAGTGCGGATCCAGAACATGCAGCATGCCGGGAATAGCACCGTTGTAGATGGCTTTGTCCGGATTGACCGGCTCGGCATAGTTCTGTTCAACGACGCTGTAGACATCGGTGAACGTGTGCAGGCTGTCGCGCACGTCGGAATCGCCGCCGGGGGCTGCCGACGGGTTGATCTTCTGGCCAAATACCAGGCCGAAAAAGCCGCAACTCACAAGAATGATGACTACGAGGAAGAATGTCCGACGAGAACTGCGAACCATTATTATTTCCTTTGGTCCGGGGATAAATCAGCCCGGCTACCGCGTCTGAGCGCAGTATAACATGCAGCTTTCGCTCTTAAATAGAGCCTTCCATCCCAGAGGTAACCAAAAAGCTATCTACCTCAAACAGGTAAGATGCGCCAACCCGGCAATTGGTTCGGCGTCGCGTTGCTGCTCTTACCCGGTGGGCAGTATGATGAAACGCATGGGGTTTTCAGAGACCATCTTCCTGTTTTTTCTGGCTCTGCTGATCTTTGGGCCGAAGAAGCTGCCGGAGATCGCGCGCCAGGTGGGTAAGGTACTGAACGAGTTAAGGCGCGCCTCGAACGAGTTCAAGTCCCAGATCGAGTCTGAGATTTCTCACCTGGAACGGGAGCAGCAGCGGAATGCGCTGCCGGCTTCGGAAAAGCCCAGGAATACGGTAGCTGCACTGCCTTCAGGCGAATCTTCTTCCTCGGGTCAGCCCGATCAATCTGCTATGGCAAAGGTCCCCGATGCCTGAACTAACAGCAGAAGCGCCTCCGCAAGAACAGATTCCCGACGCCATGCCGGCGATGAGCTTTCTCGAGCACCTCGAGGAACTGCGGAAGCGGATCGTCTATTCCATCATTGCGATCGCGGTGGGGTTTTTCGCCTGCTGGGGCTATGCCGACAGAATCGTGGGCTGGATGCAGCAGCCCATCATGGACGCGCTCAAGCACAACGGCATGCCGCAGACGCTGGTGTACTTGAATCCCACCGACCCTTTTAATCTTTACTTGAAAATCGGTGCGATGGCCGGCGTATTCGTCACCTGTCCCTTCGTTCTGTATCAGGTGTGGATGTTCATCTCGCCGGGGCTTTATCGCAACGAAAAGCGCTACGTTCTACCCTTCATGGTTTCGACCATTGGCTTGTTTTTGTCGGGGGGATACTTCGGCTACAAACTGGTATATCCGGCAGCGCTGGAATTCTTGATTGGCTACGGCAAGCAGTTTCAGCCCATGATCACGATTCATGAGTACACGGATCTGTTTCTGACCGTGATTCTCGGGCTGGGTTTAGTATTCGAATTGCCCATTCTGGTCTTCTTCCTGGCTTTGATGGGTGTGGTGAGCGCGGGCTGGATGTGGCGCAACGTGCGGTATTCGATCCTGGTGATTTTCATCATCGCGGCGATCATCACACCTACGACCGACATTCTGAATATGTGCATCTTTGCCGCTCCCATGGTCGTGCTGTATCTGCTGAGCATTGGCATCGCGTACCTGGTTCATCCTAAGCAGCGCAAGGCGCGGCGTGAGAGAAAGGGCGCATGAGAGTTTTCAGGATTATCGGCTTGATGTGCCTTCTGAGCCTGGTTGCGTGCTCGAAGCAGAAGGAAGCGGACGCTGCGGCTCCCCCAGACAACGCCTCCGCACCGGTCGCCGCGGATTCAGTAGGGGCTGCTGACACAGGCCCTGCGCCTTCATTCGATTCGGCTCGCGCCATGCAATATGTGAAAGAAATCGTGGCCTTCGGCCCTCGTCCTCTCGGGAGCGCGAATCATAAGAAAGTGGAGGACTACATCCACGCCCAGTTGAAAGGCGACTTGGTCGAAGATGACGACTTCATGGTTGGCACCTCAGAAGGAAAGCTTCCCGTCCACAACATCATTGCGAAATATTCCGGCACGCGTGATGGAATCATTGTGATTGCCAGTCACTACGACACGAATTGGCCATTGCGTAGCACGGCATATGTTGGCGCGAATGATGGCGCATCGTCCAGTGCGTTGCTTTTGGAAATTGCCAACCAGCTACGCGGCAAAACGCTGGACGGATACAGTGTGTGGCTGCTGTGGGACGACGCGGAAGAAGCCATTCAACTTCCCTGGACGGATACAAATAGTGTGTACGGAGTGCGCCATTTGGTGGACAAGTGGAAGGGGGATGGGACGCTAAAGAACATCAAGGTTTTCTTGCTGGAAGACATGATTGGCGACGCCGATCTTAACATCGAGCACGAACAGTACTCGACACCGTGGCTGGAGGACATGATTTATCAAGCGGCCAAGCGGCTGGGCTACCAGTCTCATTTTTTCAGGCGTGCCATCCCCATCGAGGACGATCACAAGCCTCTTCTGGAGCAAGGGGTACCCAGCGCCGACCTGATCGATTTTAGCTACGGCTACAACAATGTTTTCTGGCATACCACGGATGATACGGTGGATAAACTGAGTCCGAAGAGCCTCCAGATTGTGGGCGAAGTGACGCTGGAAACGGTGCAGGCGCTGGATAAGAAGCCTTAACGCAAAGAACGAAGAGAAAGGCCGTGGAGGCCGCGCAGAAAATCTCTCTCTTTTCTTTTTTCCCATTCTCATTTCTAATGCGGCTCTATGCGAACCACGAAAATATGCTGTCTTCTCCTGGTTGTAACTGCCGCTTTTGCCCAGCAACCTGGCGGCAAAGTAATTGCTGAAGCGCTTAAACCCTCTCCTCTTGAGACCAACCTGCGCCGGCTGACTGACGAGATCGGCGGACGGGTTCCGGGAACTCCCGCCATGCAACGAGCCGTCGCTTGGGGCGTCAATGCTTTCAAAGTGGCGGGCGCCGATAGCGTGCACACCGAGGACTTCACGATTCAAGCGTCGTGGGCAGAGGGTGCGACGAAGATGACAGTAGTTGCTCCGGAATCGTTTGCAGTGCGCCTGGTGTCTTTGTCATGGGCGCCGGCACTAGCGCCGCAGCAGCACGCGCGGATCATCTCTATCGGCCATGGTTCGGCTGAGGAGTTCGCCAACGCTGGCAATTTTGCCGGCGACATCCTACTGGTAAGTACCAACGAGATGCACACCTGGGATGACTTGTTTGCCGAATACCTGAACGCTCCCGGCATCATCGATCGCGCGGTGAAGGGGAAAGCGCTGGCCATTGCGTTCCAGTCCACGCGGCCGCATGACCTGCTCTATCGTCACACAGATTCTTTCGCGGGAGAGATTGACCACCTGCCCATGGTGCAGGTGGCGCGCGAGGACGCAGGACGGATGGCGCGGCTGCTGGAGTCAGGACAGAAGCTCTATGCCGACCTGGCGATCCCTAACCACATCGGTGGTCCAATTACGGCGACGAATGTAGTCGCAGAGTTGCGCGGCAGCGAGAAGCCGGACGAGTTCGTGGTGCTGGGCGCACATTTGGATTCCTGGGAACTGGGCACGGGCGCACTTGATAACGGATGCAACGCGGCGCTGGTGATCGATGCGCTGCGGGCGATCAAGGCTTCGGGCTTGCAGCCGCGGCGCACCATACGGTTCATTTTGTTTTCCGGAGAAGAAGAAGGGCTGCTGGGATCACACGCCTACGTTCGCGCTCACCGCAGCGAACTCGACAAAGCTGCGGGGATGGTGGTCTTCGATTCGGGAAGTGGAGCTACCACCGGGTTTTCGCTCGGAGGACGGAAGGACTTAGTGAATGTCGTGACCGCGCTAGTCGCGCCGCTTCAGCAGTTCGGCGCCACCACCCTGACGACTGACATGTCGTGGGGTACCGACCACTTTGACTTCATGCTGGAAGGCGTACCGACCTTCATGGCCAATCAAGAAGTAGCGAATTATCTGATCAATTACCACGCCATGTCGGACACTTTCGACAAAGTAGACATGCAGCAACTCAAGAAGCACGTCGCCGAAGCCGCCTACTTGAGTTTCGCACTGGCGAATGGCGCGGAAAGAGTGGGACCGCGATATACCCGCGCTCAGATTGAACAAGCCATGCATGAAACCCATGCGGACGATCTGATGAAGACTTTCGGCATGTGGGACGACTGGGAGAAGGGAAAGTTGGGAAGGACAGAATAAACTCGCTTTGCTAGCTAGATTGCGGCGCACGCCGGAGGAAGTGAGTGAACCAACTTCTGTTCTGGGTTCTATTCAATCTTTTCGTGCTGGCCATGCTGGCCGCGGACCTGTGGGTTTTTCATCGGCCCGGGCACACGGTAAAGTTTCGCGAAGCTCTGGCTTGGAGTATTGGCTGGGTGCTGCTGGCGATCGCGTTTGCGGCACTGGTCTATTTCTGGCATGGACGGCAGACCGCGGTCGAGTTCACTACCGGCTACATTATTGAGTTGTCGCTTAGCGTCGATAATCTTTTCATCTTCCTTCTGATCTTCCGTTACTTTCGCGTTCCCTCTGACTACCAGCACAAAGTGTTGTTTTGGGGGATTGTGGGCGCGCTAGTGATGCGCGGAGTGTTTATTGTGGTCGGAATCGGATTGATCCGGCAATTTCACTGGATCATCTTCGTGTTCGGCGCGTTTCTGGTTTATAGCGGCATCCGGTTGCTGGGCGAGAAAGAAGCGGGAATTGATCCCGAGAAGAATCCAGCGGTGCGGCTGTTTCGCCGCCTGATCCCGGTCACCGCTGACTACGAGGGAGACAAGTTTCTGGTACGGCGTCCGAAGCTCCACGCCACACCATTGCTAGTGGTGCTGGTTCTTGTGGAGGTGACAGATCTGCTCTTTGCCACCGATTCTATCCCAGCAGTGTTGGCCATTACTCTCAAGCCGTTCGTCGTTTATACCTCAAATGTATTTGCGATTCTTGGTCTGCGGTCCCTGTACTTCGTGCTGGCCGGGATGATGGACGTCTTCCACTATCTGCATTACGGACTGGCAGTGGTACTGATTTTTATTGGCGGGAAAATGCTGGCGTCGGATTATTACGAGATTCCGACAGTTTGGGCGTTGGCTGCCGTGGGAGGAGTATTGCTGATTTCAATGGTGGCTTCGGTGGTGAAGCCGAAGACACAGGGCTAGATAATAGTGCGAACGCCGTTGACCCGAATGCCGCTATCGAGGAAACGCTCATTGGCTTCAATCACCAAACAATTCCTTTCGTATTCGGCAATCACTAAGTCCAAGGCACGGTCGATGGTCTCGGTTTCGGTCTTGGCTCGCAAAGCTTTTTGCGCACGTTTGATCTTCACTGGGTCCAACTGAAAGTGCTTGCGTGACCGACTCTTTGCCGCTCTCATCGAAATATCCCTCACCTATAGGATGCTACCGAATAGGATACTACCGAATTTTCTACTCAAACCGAATGGAATTGCCCTTAATAACGGAATGCTTCAGGAACTTGGCATCGTTGTGGGCGGGAAAATCGAGGCGATAATGCGCCCCGCGGCTTTCTTCGCGAGCCAAAGCGGCGCGGGCGACCAGGGTTCCGACCAGATGAATATTGCGAGCTTCGAAAGCCCGCCGGGTTTGGGGATGAGCGACGCGGGCGCAAATCTGGCTGAGTTGGTCGAGAGCTCGTTTCAAGGCCGCACCAGTGCGAACAATCCCCACATCGCGCCACATCAGATCCTGAATCTCGCCCATGACTTGTTCGATGGGCGCGTCCATGGGGCCGTTTGACGCAAGGGGCCGAACGGGGCGAATGGCTCCGGGAGCCTTGCCCAACTCTTTGCGCATGGCCTGACCCGCCCGGGCGCCGAAGACTAACCCTTCTAGCAGAGAATTACTGGCCAGCCGGTTGGCGCCGTGAACGCCGGTGGCAGCGGCTTCTCCTGCGACGTATAGGCCGGGCAGCGCACTGCGGCCATCGAGGTCGGAGCGTATGCCACCCATGGAGTAATGCGCAGCCGGACGGATGGGAATCAGTTCCGTGGTGATGTCAATGTTGTACTGGAGGCAGGTGGCGTAAATGCGCGGGAAGCGCGCTTTCACGTGTTCAGCGTCGAGATGGGTGAGATCGAGATAGACGACTGGATCCTTGGCGCGACTGACCTCAAGTTCGTGAACGATGGCTCGCGCAACGACGTCGCGCGGAGCCAGTTCGGCCATGGGGTGATACTTGGGCATGAAGCGATCGATCTCTAGATTGCGCAAGTACGCGCCTTCGCCGCGCAAGGCCTCGGAGAGAAGAAAGCGTGGAGCCTTTTTTAGATACAACGCTGTGGGGTGAAACTGCATGAACTCCATGTCGCTGACCTCGGCACCGGCGCGGAATGCCATGGCAATTCCATCGCCGGTGGCGACGCTGGGGTTGGTGGTGTTGCGATAAAGCTGTCCCAGGCCGCCGGTGGCGAGGAGCACGGCGGATGCGTTCATCTGTTCCTGTTGGCCGGTCTCGGTGATCAAGTGAATGCCGCAGACCCGTCCGGCTTCGACAATTAGGTCAGTGGAGAATTCGAACTCCATGACGGAAATGTTTTTCAGCGACTTGGCTTTGGCATAGAGGGCGCGAAGAATTTCGCGACCGGTGGAGTCGCCGTGCGCGTGCAGAATGCGGTTTCGACTGTGCGCGCCTTCGCGGCCGAAAGTTAGTTTGGTGCCTTGCCGGTCAAATTCCGTTCCCCATTGAATCAACTCCTCGATGCGCTCGGGCGCGTCTTCTACGAGCACCTTGGCGGCCTCGGGATTGCAGAGTCCGTCGCCGGCTTGCAGCGTGTCTTGCAGGTGGAGGCTGATTTCGTCTTCATCGCTCAGGGCGGCCGCGATGCCGCCTTGAGCCCATTGGGTATTGGAGTCAGAGACCTCGCGCTTGGCCAGGACTGTCACCGAACCGGCAGCCGCGAGAGCGATGGCGGCACGCAGGCCGGCAACTCCGGCGCCGACGACCAAAAAATCGGCTTGGGACTGCGCGGGCGGCATACAAAAATGGTATCACCTACTGCGCGGCGGATGCGCCCAGCCGTAAGTTATGATGACGTTTCATGTCTCGCGTGACCATTGCGGTATCGCCCCGTCCTTACGAGGCCATCATTGAAGCCGGTCTGATGGCGAGGGTCGGGGCACGTCTCCGGGAAGTGTTAGGCGTCCGCAACCAGTTGTTCGTGATCACGGTGGCTCCGGTGCGCCGCAGGTGGGGCAAGAAATTGATTGCGCCGTTGGCCGGGGCGGGCTTTAAGGCGCAGTTCGTGGAAATGCCGGACGGAGAGCGCAGCAAGCGACTAGCGACAGTTGAGCAACTGGCGGAGAAGTTGGTACGGCTGGGCGCGGATCGCGACGCTGTAGTGGTGGCTTTCGGTGGCGGTGTAGTTGGGGATGTGGCCGGACTGCTGGCATCGTTGTACATGCGCGGTCTGGACATGGTGCAAATCCCTACGACGGTCCTGGCCCAAGTGGATGCTTCGATCGGTGGAAAGACCGGAGTTAATCTTCGAGCGGGAAAGAACCTGCTGGGAACGTTTCATCAGCCGCAGGTGGTGCTGATCGATCCGCAAGTGCTTTCGACGTTGCCGGAGCGTGAATTCCGCGCTGGGCTATACGAAGTGATGAAGTGCGGAGTGATTGGCAGACCGGAGTTGTTCAACCGTCTGGAGAAATTGGAAGTTCAGCAATTAAGGAACGACGCCGCTGCCTTGGAATGGTTTATTGCGGAGGCGGTGAAGCTGAAGGCGGAGATCGTCGCCGCGGATGAACGCGAAGGTGGCCTACGGCGAGTGCTGAACTTTGGCCATACCATCGGCCATGCGCTTGAGGCAGCTTCGGAGTACCGGCGGTTTCTGCATGGAGAAGCGGTAGGGTGGGGGATGATTGCGGCTACCCATATTTCACGAGCCATGGGCAGGTGCAATGAACAGACCGCGCGGAGGATCACGCAAGCGACGCTCGCTTTAGGCCCGCTGCCGAAAGTGGAAGTACGTGGCCGAGAGATTCTGAAAGCGATTCAAGGAGACAAGAAGACGCGCAGGGGAGTGGTGCATTTTGTCCTGCCACGGGAGATCGGGAAGGTGGAGATCGTCGGCGATGTTCCTGAGGATGTCGTGATTGCGGCGGTGGAAGAGATAAAGCTGTTATCGAAGAAGCAGTAACCACATTGAGTAAATCAACTGACAACACAGTAATCGGAGCGGTAACGGAGGGCGCGAGCGACCCGCAAGCTGCAGCGCGGGCAGTGCGTGAGATGTTCAGTTCGATTGCTCCGCGTTATGACCTGCTCAATCATCTGCTTTCGTTCAATGTGGACCGGATGTGGTGGCGAAAGACGGCGCGGCGTTTTGCTGCGGTCTTGTCGCGGCCGGAAGCCAATGTGCTCGACTTATGTTGCGGCACTGGCGACATGACGTTCGCTTTACTACGGCAAGCGGGGAAATCAGGACGAATTTTAGGCGCGGATTTCTCCCACGCCATGTTGCAACGCGCCAACGCGAAATCAGCAGGAACGGCGCTACGGTGGATCGAGGCTGACGCTTTGCGCCTGCCGTTCGCCGACGAACAGTTTGATCTAGTAACGACCGCTTTCGGCTTCCGCAATCTGGCCGATTACAATGCCGGGTTGCGGGAGATTGCGCGGATACTGCGGCCAGGGGGCGAGTGCGGCATTCTGGATTTCGCTGAACCGCGAGGGATGGTCGGAAAGCTCTACCGCATTTACTTCAACCAAGTGCTGCCGGTAATTGGAACGATAATTTCCGGCGTGCGCGGACCGTATGCCTATCTGCCGTCGTCGGTGGAACGCTTTCCCGAGCCGGCGGAAATGCTGGAGCGCATGCAAGCTGCCGGGTTTCGCGAGGTTTCGTGGACGCCCTACACGTTCGGCATCGCCGGGCTGTATTGGGGCAGAAAGTAAACTCCTACGAACGTCCGGCATTTCTGAATAAGTCTGCGATCTTCGACAAGTCGTCGCCAGCCACGCCCCCAATCACAAAATAGTGCAGCCCATTCTGGCTCCAACTGCGGAAGTTGAAAGTCTCCTGTTGCCGTTGCAGCGTGGAGTCTGACCTGGGCAAATGACCCACCGCGCGTTCCTGGAAAATGAAAACTGATACCTGGTGTTTGCGAATCAGATAGAGCAACTCCGCCCCGGGCGATTGTCCGAGATACGCAATACGGCCGCCGACCAAAGTGATTTCGGGATTCTGCAATTCCGGCAGATTGAACGCGAACGGAATCTTACCCTCGAACCAGGGCTTCACGGTGTGGCGATCCGAAGAGACAACATCGACAGGATTCGGACTGGCGAGCGCGGTTACATGCAGGTCGGCAAGTTCGCTGTAGGTATTCTGTAGCGCAAGCCGCTGCTCTCTGATGGACAGGGCTACAGCTCCGACAAACATTGCCAGAACCACGGCCGTGGCAGGAAGCCAGAACCAAACTGCCGGACGGCGGGGACGGGCTGCGATGCTTTGTCGGACCTTCTGGCGGAAATCTGCGCTTGGAGTGTAACGGCGCCCAGCAAACTGTAACGCGCGCTTGGACTGGACCTGCCGGAGTGCATCGGCAGTGCAAGCGGTACAAGTACGCAGGTGAGCGTCCATTTCCTTCATCTCAGCGGAGGAGAGCTCGCCGTCCACGTAAGTTTCGATTTGTCCTGTCCATTTGTCCATGGTCAGACCCTCACCAACTTCTGTTGCAGGATCTTGCGAAGCGCTTTGCGGGCACGAGAGAGGCGGGACATCACGGTTCCTATGGGGATGGACAAGGTTTCAGAGATCTCCTGGTATGACATCTCCTCGGTTTCGCACAGTAGAAGGATTTCACGGAAGTGGACTGGAAGCGTCTCGAGTGCCTCCTGGACTACCTTGTGTTCGGAATTGGAGATGAGAACGGTTTCCGGCGTCTCCGGTCCGGCCGGAATTTCGTCGGCATCTTCGGCATCCAGTGGGATCATGGCAGTTGCTTTCAACCCAGTGCGTGATGTGAGGAAAGTGTTGCGCAGTATGCGGTAGATCCAAGCCCGGAAATTCGTGCCGGCTTGAAACGATGAGAATCCCCGCAACGCCTTGGCGTAGGTCTCTTGCACCAAGTCTTCAGCTTCCGTGCGATCCTGAGTGAGCCAGCAGGCGAAATTGTAGAGCTGATCGAAAAGCGGCATCGCCAGCTCTTCGAACGTCGCAGCCGTTACTCGCCCTGATTGCACCTCCATAGAGTAAACCGGAAGTTTATAGATTTATTCCAAAAGGCTCGAAAATAGTTTGTGACAGGGCCGAGGGCGAAGATGAGACTCTTGCGCCTTAAGACGCCGTCACGGAATTGTGTTCGGCGGTTGGCGTGGTGGAAAAGGAATCGGCGAACGCATCTCGGACGGTATAGCGAATCACGTTCTCATGGTCCTCGCCCAGGAAACGGTGCAGGCGGTCGGTATTCATAATGTATTCGCCGGTCATGTAGGGCATGGCTTCGGGTGGAATCGCAGAGATGCCAAACTTCCACATGAACTGCAGGACCTGGTAGAAAGCCCACTTTCCCGGGACGCGAACCAGTTTAGCTTGGGCAATTTCGATGCACTGGCCAAAGGTAAGCGCTTCGCCCCGTCCAGCGACATTGAGAATAGTCAGGCGCTGGGCTTCTGGTTCGGTCTTGCTAACGATTGCCGCCAGCAGACGGGCGACGTCGTCCACGTGGACAAACTGAATCTTGTTTTCGAGATACTTTTTTCCATACGGAAGCATGCAAGGCAGACGTTTGCCTTGGGATCGCATCTCGACAGCCCGCTTTCCGTGTCCGTTGGGCGTACCCCGAAACGCGCCCATTAAGTAGTTCTGCATGCTGGCCCCGGAGAAAATGTGGGGACGCAACAAGTAAACGCTGCAACCCCGCAACGCCGGCGCACGCTGCTGCACCACACGGTCAGCTTCCATCTTGTGAATGGCGTAGGGAAGGGTATGAGCGGCGAGTGGAGAATCTTCAGTTGCGGGTGCGGGCAAATCGGAACCGTAGGCTGACACGCTGCTGGGGAAAATAAATTTCTTAACAATTGGGTCGGTGCGATTAGCCTCGGTGATCGCCTCCATCACTCGCGCTGTGCCCGCAACGTTGATCTGCCACATGCGATCAAGATCAAGCACGCCGGTCCGCAACGGGTCGATCACGAACGCCAAATGGACCACGGCAAACGGCCGAACCTTTTTCAGAAGCAGGAATAATTCGCGACAGGATTCCTCAAGCGCGAGGTCTATGCGTTCAAAGGAGAGGGACGGAAAGGCTGCCGGCGGATTCAGGTCCACTCCGATGACCTGATAATCCGCCAACAGCGGCAATAGTCGCGATCCTAGATTGCCAGAAACCCCCGTGACCACCACGGCTGGCTTCAGACCGTCCATTATTTCGGTCCAGGAGGAATTGGCCTGGGTTGCATGCCTGGCATGGGGGCCCGCGAAGGCGGCTCTGGCCCGAAGTAAGCGTCATTCAGCGTAGGTGTCGCCGATTGCTGTGCGGCTGCGGTTTCCTCCTGCAGGCGCTGCGACCGCAGGGTTCCCTTGACTTCATCCCTTGCCTGGTCCAGCGACAGGGTGTCTTTGGACTTGAGCTTGAAAATGAAGTATCCGTTCTGGTCGGCGATGACGGCGGATACTTCTCCCGGCTTCATATCCATCACTGAAGCCTGCGTGGGAGGCAAGGTAGCGCGCCGGGTTTTTCCCATATCGACGGTCGGTGTGGCGCCTTTGAGTCCGGCCGTGGTATAGGCTTCCGCCTGTAGCTTGGCGAAGTCCTCACCGGCCGCCGCGCGCTTTTGCAGCTTGGCAGCTTCGTCCTTCATGTCCTGCTCGGCTTTCGCTTTGTCCTTTTCCTCGTCGGCGGCGCTTTGCTTCTTTCCACTCTTCTCGTCCTTATCATCCTTGTCGTCGAAGACGAGCGGCTGCTCAGCTTTTGGAATATAGATGCGCTCTAGTTCCGCTTGCTCGAACTTGGCCAGGTTGGCATGATAGTAGTCCTCAATATCCTTATCAGGAATCTTCGATGCCTCATCCTGAAGGGCTCTACTCAATTCCTGCGACAAGACCTGGATGCGCTGCAGCCTCATGCGTTCTTCGTAACTCGGGCTTTTGTCCAGGCCCATTTCTTCCGCCTTATGGGCCATAACTAAGGCTCGGGCGTAACGGTCAGCGAAAGACCGCCGGGCACGTCCCGGCATTGAGGGTTGTACAGCGTCGACCACCTTTTCGAACTGGGCCCGCGTAATCACCGTCTTGCAAGCCGCTCCCGCGATCTTGTCAGCCGTTGGGTGGTCGCACATCCCAGTGATGGTGATCACCGGCGCGTCGGGTGGAACATCGGCAGCCGCGGGCGCAGGTGTCGCCGGTGGCGGAGCAGTGGTAGCCGCTGGTTGTTGCCCAGGGGGCGCAGGTTTTGGGCTGGCTGCCTGGCTCCAGGCCATCGCACCCAGCAATAGACATACTAAGCAGTATTTAGACATTTTAGGGATTCCTCCAGAAACGATCAAAGTACGAGTAAAAATCCTAGCACAAAGTGGGCGCTGAGTCGGCATGTACCCGGAAAATTGAGCGAGTTCCGGCTTGGCGGCAGGGGTACGAGCGGCGATAATGCCTCATGGCAGGATCGCTGGCAGGTTACAGTCCCGACTCCATGCGTGCGGAAAAGCGCGCCGTTGCCGGCAGCTCGGTACTGGCGGCGATTGCCATTACTACGCTGAAAGTCGTGGTCGGGATCACCACTGGCAGCTTGGGTATTCTGTCGGAAGCCGCCCACTCCGGGCTCGACCTGGTGGCTGCAATCGTCACTCTGCTTTCGGTGCGAGTATCGGACAAGCCCGCCGATGCCGATCACCAGTACGGTCATGGCAAGGTGGAAAACTTTTCCGCCTTCATCGAGACCGGGCTGCTGCTCCTGACCTGCGTATGGATCGTCTACGAAGCCGTCAAGCGGCTCTTCTTTCATCGAGTGGAGATTGAGCCTAGCCTGGCGGCTTTCGCCGTGCTGTTCGTTTCCATGGCAATCGATTTCTGGCGCTCACGGGCATTGGGAAGAATTGCCACTAAGTATGACAGCCAGGCGCTGGAGGCGGACGCGCTGCACTTTTCCACCGATATCTGGTCAAGCGGAATGGTGGTGCTGGGTCTGCTGCTGGTGGCAATGGGCCGCAAGTACGGTGTGGCATGGCTACGGGCTGCGGATCCAGTGGCGGCGTTGTTTGTTGCGGGGGTAGTGGTGTATGTAAGCTCGCGGTTGGCGCGGAAGACCATCGACGCTTTGCTCGATGCTGCGCCCTCGGATGTGCGCAACAAGATTCTGTCAGCTCTCAGGGGAGTGGAAGGTCTGCTGGAAGTGGATCGGGTGCGAATCCGGCGCGCGGGCAACCGCTATTTTGCGGATTTATCGGTAAGTCTGGCGCGCAACGTGACGTTCCAGCGCTCGGAGCAAGTGTCTGATGCAGTCACGGCTGCGGTGCGCGAGGTTCTGCCGGATGCTGATGTAGTGGTGCATCCTATCCCCCGGGCTGATCGCAAGGAGAATATTTTCGACCGGGTGCGGGCAGTGGCGACGCGCCACAATCTGAATGTTCATGACGTCAGCGTCCAGGACCTACAAGGACGCTTGCATGTGGAACAGCACCTTGAGCTGCATGAAGAGCTGAGTTTGAAAGATGCTCATAACCAGGTAAGTCTGCTGGAATCCGAGATTCGAAGCGACGTTCCAGAGATCTCATCGATCCTGACCCATATTGAAAGCGAGCCCGCCACCATCGAGCCCGGCGATGAAATTGTGCGGGATGCGGCTTTGGAGAAGAAACTGAAGACAATTGTGAAGGAGTTTCCCGAGGTGCTGGATGTTCACGACGTCGAGGTGAAACGGGTGCGCGGGCGAATTTACGTATCGTGCCACTGCACGTTTTCCGACGACTTGCCGCTTTCGCGTGTGCATGAAATCCAGACCGAGCTGGAAATTCGTTTCAAACAGGAAGCGCCGGAGTTGTTCCGAGTGCTGATTCATCCTGAGCCCCAGACTGATAATCGAAGGTGAGAATTCATGACAGAGGCCCACGCCAGGTGGAAACACAATCAAGAGTTCGAGGCGGCTGCCAGCAGCGGCCATACGATCATTGTCGATGGCGATAAAAAGGCCGGCAATAGCCCCATGGAACTGGTGCTAATTGGTCTTTGCGGATGCACTGGCTATGACGTCGTCAGCATTCTAACCAAAAAGCGTGAGGCGTTTACCAGTCTGGAAGTGCGAGCTGAGGCGGAGCGGGCGGCCAACCCGCCGACGGTGTATACGGAGATAAAGCTGATCTATCGAGTCGGCGGCAAAGTTTCCCACAAGGCAGTTGAGGACGCAGTACGGCTTTCGGAAGAGAAGTATTGTTCGGTGGCAGCCATGCTGAACAAGACGGCCAAGATCAGTTATCGGATTGAGTACGCGGACGAGTAGTGGAAGGGGCTAGCCCACGAGTTTATCCTGTAATCTACTGGCTTGCCGACTCGACCCCATCCTCTGCGGGGATACTTCTACATCGCCACCGCAGCATTTCTTTGGGGAGTCGCGGCCACGCTGGGTCGGGCAGCATTCACCGGGCGGCTGCTGCCGAACGGACAGTCGCTAGGTGCGATCGATCCACTGATACTGTCGCAGAGCCGGGCGACGTTTTCGTTATTGATATTGTCGGTTGTGTTGCTGGCAGTTCGTGGACCGCGTCGGTTACAAATACCGGTGGCCGACGTTCGGCGAATGTTTCTACTGGGAGTGCTGGGCGTAGCCGCGTCGAATTATCTCTACTACGTGGCCATTCAGCGTACGAACGTGGCGACAGCCATCACTCTGCAATACACCGCGCCGGCTTGGGTTCTGCTTTATACGGTGGCACGTGGACTGCAAAAGCCAACACTGCAGCGGGTCGCGGCAGTCGGACTGGCAGTAACGGGAATTATTCTGGTGATTGGCATCTTTGGTGCAGGCGGTTTCCGCCTCGATGCCATTGGCGTGGCGGCTGCATTGTTCGCTGCATTGTCTTTCGCGTTTTACAACGTCGGCGGCCATAGCATTCTTGCGCGCTATGACCGCTGGACAGTGCTTCTCTATACCCTCGTTTCCGCGTCATTATTTTGGATGGTAGTAAATCCACCGTGGAAGATCGTAGCCGCGCACTATGGGGGAAGCCAATGGCTGTTCCTGTTGGTGTTCTCGCTGATTTCCGTGCTCGGGCCATTTTCCTTTTACTTTGCCGGCTTGCAGCACCTGGAACCGACTCGAGCCATAGTAGTTAGTTGTCTGGAACCGGTATTCTCTATTTTGATTGCGGCGTTCGTTTTGGGCGAGGTCTTGCGACCCCGACAAACTCTGGGAATTGTGCTGGTATTGGTGGCCATTGTGGTGGTGCAATGGCCGGACCGGAAATTCGCGCAGGCGATTACCCAGGTTGAACCCATCGAATAATCGGCGCTTGGAACAGCACCAACGTAACCACTCTCCCCACTTTTTGCGGCCATTCTCCCCTGAAGCAATGAGATTCTATGGTATCTAACTGAGGTCAGTAGTCATGAAACCTTCTCGAATGCTAGTGCTGTTCTTTTTGATAATCGCGGTTGTCCCGTGTTTCGCGCACCACATGGCTGTAGTCGTAAACAAGGACAATCACGTGGCCGACGTTGCCCCCGCCCAACTGGCTCGCATTTGCCGTCTCGAAGCCAGGAAATGGCCGGACGGAAAAGACGTCACCGTGGTGTTGCACAAGGATTCGCCCGGAGAACTAGCCACGCTTGAGCATCTGACGCACATGTCCGACAGCGAGTTTAAGGCCTTCGTGCTGTCGCATAAAGACTCCCTCACTCTGGCCGATTCTGAAGCCGATGTATTGCGCATCGTGGAGACCACGCCTGGCGCGGTGGGATTGGTGGATGTCCGCTCCATTAACGATCAGGTCAATGTGTTGAGGGTGGGCGGAAAGCTACCGATGGAAGACGGCTACCTCTCCCACTAGTTGAAGACCAGCAAAATACCCGTCCATCAGACAAACTGGTTGAGCAGATGAAAATAACGCCGGGCGTGTTTGACGTCTTTGGCGATCTGAGCGCGAAGAGCGTCGATGGACGGAAACTTGATTTCGTCGCGCAGCCTTCGCAGAAAATAGATTTCGACTTCAGTCTCCGGTGTCAGTTCAATCGGATGAAAGTTTAATAGATGAGTTTCCACCGCGAAGGAATCGGCGCCAAACGTAGGTCGATTGCCGATGTTGGTAACGGAATCGAAACACTCCTCAACCACGCGGGTGCGGGTGATGTACACACCATCTTTCGGAAGTAACTCTTCGTAGCGGTTTAGGTTGATGGTAGGAACCGTGTGTTTGGTGCCGTAACCTCGTCCCCGTCCGGGCGTAGAGAGCACGCTGAAGGGACGAGCCAGCAGGTAGCGCGCCCGGCTCACCCGGCCTTCCCCGATTAACTTACGAATGTGGCTGCTGGAGACGGACTCTCCACGCAGCCGCATCTCGGAATAGACATGGACGCCAAACCCCAGTTGCTTTCCTAGTTCAGAGAGTAGTGTGACGTCTCCGGCGGCTTTGTGGCCAAAGTGAAAATTAAAGCCTTCATGCACTTCGCGCGCGTTCAAGCGTTGCTTAAGGATGTCTTCGGCAAACTGTTGCGGCGTCAGCAAAGATAAGTCGCGAGTAAAGGGAAGCAGTAGCACGGCATCGAGACTGTTGGTCTGGAAGAGGCGAATCTTTTCTACCGACGGAGTGATGAGTTTCAAGGCCAAGTCTGGTCGCAGAATGCGCAACGGATGAGGCTCAAAGCTCACCGCGACGGCCTTGGCTCCCAACTCTCTTGCACGCAGGACGATATTGGAAATGACTTGACGGTGGGCCCGATGCACGCCATCAAAGTTGCCCACACTGACGACGGTCGGCCCGAAACTGGCGGGAATGTCTTCGAGTTTGTGGAAAACTTGCATCGTCGATCTGCGTTGATCCGCGTTGATCTGCGGCAAGAAATCGGGCAAAAAGCTCAGATTTCAAATTCCAGTTTCATGCCATCGTAAGAAAGCTGTACGTTGGGCGGCAGGGATGCGTTGGTCGCCGCGTGTGGCAGATCATGGCAAATGTGCGTAAAGAAAGCACGCTTCGGTTTGAGCCTCTCTACAATCCGGAGCGAGTTGTCCACGGTGGAGTGCGTGGGATGCGGCTTGTGACGCAGCGCATCCAGAAAAAGAATGTCGAGGCCCTGGAGCTTGGCCAGTGATGCCGCGGGAATTTCACTATGGTCGGTCAAATAAGCCGCACTGCCGGCGCGAAAGCCGTAGATCTCGGTTTCGCCATGAATGACCTCTATCGGTTCGAAGTTCGCGCCGAAAAGCGGCAAAGGCCCATCAATAGGTTTCAGTTCTACCTGGGGTAGTCCACCAAACTTGTAGTCGGCGTCGAAGATGTAACGGAACATGTTGCGGATGAACTCCGCGGCCTCCGGACGAGCGTAGAGCGGCAGCTTGTTGGGCCGCAGCCGGTAAGTGAGAGGCCGAAGATCATCGATGCCGAGAATGTGATCGGCGTGAGTGTGGGTATAAAGTACAGCATCGAGCCGGTGAATCTTTTCGCGGATCGCCTGCTCGCGGAAGTCTGGGGTGGTATCGATGAGCACAGCTCGATCGTTGTACTCGATCAAGACGGAGGGCCGGGTACGGCGGTCACGCGGATCGGACGAGCAACACACCGCGCAATCGCACCCGATGGTAGGCACGCCCATCGAGGTCCCGCTGCCCAAGACCGTCAACGTTGCTTTCATGGCTTGCTGGAAACTGTACCCGCTGCCTGCGGTGGGCGCGCCAACGCGTTGGTGACTTCCACGTAGGCCATGCGCAGTTCGTAAAGACAGTTCTGCAGAAAAACTTCTTCGGCGTTGGTGAGGTTGCCCTGGGTTTTTTCTGTTAGCAGACTGAGCGTGTCAATCGTCTGGCGC
Organism: Terriglobales bacterium; assembly: GCA_035484735.1. Classification (GTDB taxonomy): domain Bacteria; phylum Acidobacteriota; class Terriglobia; order Terriglobales; family Acidobacteriaceae; genus JABCZH01. Next base: position 127,187 of record DATHOQ010000047.1, read on the forward strand.
GCGCCGATCAGGTCAACACGCGGCTGTCCACCCTGTTCGTGCATCAGTCCGAGTTGCAGCATGGCATTCATGTATAGCGAAGCCATGAAGCGTTCGAAGGTCATCTCCAGCTCTTTAGCGGAATGGCCGCTCAATTCAACGCGCGTGTCCAGATCCTTGGCAGATTTGCGGTAGGCGTCAGCTTGCTGCTGCTGCTCAGCCGCCGTCGGCGTGGGTGGCATGTCAACCATTGGTGGCGGAGCCGCGGATGTTGGCTGCGCCTCCGATGTCACATCTGGCTTCGGGCTGGAACTCGAAACTTCTTCTTGTGTAACCTCGGTGCGAGCCTCGCCTTCCGGAGTAAACAGCCGCCGGTCGGTTACGGTAAAGCTTTCCTGCTTTTTCTCAGGCATGGATTTTCCCTTCAAATCTCTATTCTCTAGGCGAAAAGATACCGCTAAACGGCAAATTGCTTACGGTAAGCTGCGCGCCGCCCGCTTGCACTTGCTTGCCGGAAGCAAATTCGCGACGAATGTAACCGATGGCTACATGGCGTTCTCCGCCTTTAATCGGTAGAGCGGCTACGCTTGTGATCTCACCCACGTCTTTGGCATCGGATTGAATCTTGGTGCCGGGCGTGGGCAGCGCACCCTCCACTTCGAAGCCGGCAAACTTGCGGTGTACCGCGCCACGGGAGCGAATGCGCTCCACGATTTCCTGGCCGACGTAGCATCCCTTGCTGAAATGCAAGGAGCGCTCCTGGCTGGTTTCCTGCGGTAAATCGCGCTCGCGAATGTCCTGACTGTAGCGCGGGATTCCTTCGGCAATGCGAAGCAACTCCTGAGCAGTGGCACTAACCGGTCTGGCTCCGGCCTGGGTTAGTGCGTTCCGCAGTGCCGATGCGTGCTCGGGCGCGAGCCATAATTCGTACCATTCGACGCCGGGGTGGTCCCCCCGGATCATCGTAACGGCCGCATTTTGCCAAATCAAATCGGCCAACTGCAAAGACTCCAGTTGTGGAAACTCGAACCCCGCCTTATGCAATACGTCGGATGCCCTTGGACCTGCGATCCCTATGGACTGCACTTGATCGCTGAGGTTGGCGACTTCAACGTCGTCCATGATGATGTAACGATCGAAGATTGCCAGCAGCTTTTCCAGTTCAGAATGATCAGTGTCCAGCGTCAGTGACTCGCCCCGATAGTAGGCGTACATATCGCCGAGAATGTGGCCCTGCGGATTGAGCAGAAAGGCGTAAACGCCCTTGCCTACGGCCAGGTCACGAATGTTATTTGTGACCATGCCATTCAGCCAGCGCACCCGGTCGCTGCCGGTGAGCGCAATCTTGGCGCGGCTGCTGAGGTCCAGAAGACCGCAGCCAGACAACAGCTCCGCGAACTCGGAGGGCAGGGTTCCGAGGTTAGTAGACGGCGGAACAGCGTCACTTTGAACGGCAGAGGGAGTCATATCCGATGTTTGAATTATACAAGCCAAGCGCAGGCGCCCCCCGCGTCCTTTGCGGCTCTTCTTTGCGAACTCTGCGGTTAAAGGCTTTTCCTGGCTCCGAGTGTGTTACTTTTTCACCCGTGGGCCAGAAAAAGCGAATTGCCATCATCCCCGGCGACGGTATCGGGAAAGAAGTGATTCCTCAGGCCGTCAACGTCATTGCCGCCACCGGCGTTGAAGTAGAAACCGCGCAGTTCGATTGGGGCGCCGACCGCTATCTTAGCGATGGTGTGACGGTGCCTCCTGACGGCTTTACCATGTTGGAGCGCGACTTCGATGCCATCTTGGTAGGCGCGTTTGGCGATCCCCGGGTGCGAACCAACATCCATGCCAAAGAAATCCTGCTGGGCATGCGTTTCAAGATGGATCTTTACGCCAACGTGCGCCCGGTGCGGCTGCTGGATGCGATCCTATGCCCTCTGAAGGGAATCGAACCGAAAGACATCGACTTCGTCGTGATCCGCGAGAACACCGAAGGCGTGTATACCGATGCCGGGGGCGTGTTCAAGCAGGGAACACCCGACGAGATTGCGGTCCAGGAAGACATCAACACTCGCAAGGGAGTCGAGCGCATCATTCGTTACGCCTTCGAATACTGTGAACGGCATACGAAGCTCGACGGCACCAAGCGCAGCCGCGTGCTCATGTGCGACAAATCCAACGCCATGACCCACGCCGGAGGCTTGTGGCAACGTGTGTTCAAGGAAGTGGCGGGCGAGAATCCGCAAATCAAGGCCGAACACATGTATGTGGACGCGCTCTGTATGCAAATGGTGCGCGATCCGCGGCAGTTTGATGTGATCGCCACCAACAATATGTTTGGCGACATTATCACTGACCTTGCGGCTGGACTACAGGGCGGGCTGGGCATGGCCGCGAGCGGTAACATTCACCCCGGCAAGACTTCGATGTTCGAGCCGGTGCACGGTTCAGCGCCGCCGATCGCTGGAAAGAATATTGCCAATCCTTTTGGCGCGATTTTGACAGCGGCGATGATGCTTTCGCATTTGGGACTGACGAAAGAGGCCGAGAAGATCGAGTCTGCAGTGCTGGAAGCGGTGCGTCAGAAGAAAACAACTCAGGACGTCGGCGGGAGTTTGGGAACGCGAGAAGCAGGGGAGTGGGTGGCGAATAGGGTTGCCCAAGGATAAACACCGATCGCGTTGACGACGGCGAACCTTTTCTAGCTGGATGTCGCTTGCTGACCCATCGGGGCGGAGAGCCGCAGCGGCTCTTCCGGCATCACGATCCACGCAATCGGATACGCTATCAGGCCCACTCCAGTCAGGAAAGCGGTGAAGAACCAAACCAGCCGAACCAGCGTCACATCCAGATCAAAGTACTCGGCGAAACCGGCGCAAACCCCGGCGATTCGGCGATCAGCCCGCGGGCGAAGCAACCGCTTTCGGGCCAGCACCGATCCTACGCGAGTGCCGCAGTAGGCGCAGACATTGGCGTCATCCTGGATGACTTTCCCGCAGTAGTTGCAATACATAAGCCACCTCCTGAACCATGGTACGAACTTCAGGATACACCGGTTCCCAACAAAACAGCGCTCCAGCCGGTTGGTCGCGTGACTTCCTGCGAACCAAGACGGTTACTCACAGGTAAACACTCTACGGGTGCAAACTCTACACAAATAGGGATTCATCCCGATAATCTTTGCCGGGAACAGGTAAATCCTGCTCGGGGATAGGGATGGGTGGCAAATCTAAGTTCGAAAGTTGGGGTATTTTTGCAACAACTTACGAGAGCTTAGCTTTGGCCCGTGGTTTGCGGCTGAAGCGGGAAAGGATTGCCATGTCGCAAGCCGTCCATAACCCAACCCAAGAGTTTTGGCAGCCCCCGGTTGCCCATCCCCAGTCGTTACCTGCCCTCGAGAACGTCTGTGCGGGCTGCGGCTCGGAGTTCATGGTAGGGGCACGTTTTTGCCATGTCTGCGGTGGTTCGCGTGCTACTAAAGCGACGGCCGGCCCGATTCCTGTCTGGATGCAGCCACTCGAGTTCCTTAAGGCTTTAGAGTTCCAAAGCGTCAAAGATTGGTTGGGCCTCTCCCCCGCATCGCTGGTCGCCTTCTTTGTGGGGATGGGATGCGTCTTGGCTGCGATGGCCGTCGGTCTCATCTACTCGGTGCAAAGTCTGGCGGACTTCCAAGCTATCCAGCTCTGGCGCCTGGAGTGGTTATTGGCAGCCTTGGTAGCTTTTGTCGCTGGAATTCTGCTGAAGCACGCCGGCGCCCGCTAAGCCTAATTCACCGGTTCCGGATCTCCACTGGTGCTCGTCCGCCGTTGTTGATTCATGCGATAAAGATGATGCACCGGCCCGATCCCCCTGCCTAGTGGGTGAGCATTCACAATTGCCGCTGCCACATAGGCCTTGGTCAGCAGAACCGCTTCCGGCAGGCCCCGCCCTAAGGCGAGGTGGCATGCCACTGAAGTGGCAAAGGCGCAGCCGGTCCCGTGGGTTGAGTTCGACCGCAGTCGCGCTGATTTGAAGGTTTCCTGCTCAATGCCAGCGCGGCCGGTGAAGCTTAGCAGATCAATGGCTTGGTCGAGATGCCCGCCGGTAATCACCACCGCCAATGCCCCCAGCTCATGCATCTTGTGGGCCGCAGCGCGCATTTGCTCGAGGTTCGTAACCGCAAGGCCGGTCAGGGCGGAGGCTTCATCCACATTCGGCGTCACCACCGTCGCCAGCGGGATGAGTTTTTCGGCCAACAAACTGGCCCCGGCATGTGCCAGCAGAGCAGCGCCCGAAGAGCTTCTGAGGATCGGATCCAGCACCACATTTCGCGGCCGATGTTTGGCTAGGAATTCCGCCACTGCCCAAACCACCTTGGCCGAACCCAGCATTCCTAACCGAACCGCCGAAATCTCCAAGTCGCTAGCCAATTCCTCAAGAGTTTCGCTCAGCAGGTCGGCGGCAACTGGCTCTACTCGACGCACGCCGGAAGTGGATTGAACGGTCAGAGCCGAAATGCAGGCCACTCCATAGCACCCATGAGCGGCAATCGTCTTGATGTCAGCCGTTACGCCGGCCCCGGATGAGGGGTCGAAACCGGCGATAGTCAGAACCACAGGTGGCGCAGTGGCCATAAACGAAATGTACCGAAAACCCGATGCTCGCCAAAAGTATTTAACGGGAGATTAGCGAATCGACGCTCTTCCGAACGCCGTAACTTGCTGAATTCAAAACATAAAGTGCTCATTTCATCCTAACTGATTGAAAACACATGGCACGCAAATATTTCCTGCTGCACCAAACTTAGGTTATTTACTAATATATAAACACGTAAGTGATGGCTATCAAAGGTACATTACTCGAATTACCTAAGATATACAGTGAGTTACGTGAGATATCCATAACTGCCTGGTTACATTCTTTCATGTATTTTCGCGTTGACAGGCCAACCTGGAGGCCGATAGCATTCTCAAACACACAGAAAAATTGCTCGGGATACGACTTTTGGAAATGAGGTGATTGCATGCGTGGATTCTTAGCTCACGGACTAGTGAGCGTTTTAGCGGTCGTCAGTTTAGGAGCTTCGCCGGGGCCAAAAGGCTCCGGGCCCAAAGACACTGAAACAAAACCGGCGGCACCGGCGGTTCAAGCCAATGCCACGGCCAAGCCAAAGCATCGTTCGCCCTATCAAGTAGGGACGGCGTCCTGGTACGGGGAGTATTTTGAAGGCCGGGCCACCGCCAGCGGTGAACCCTTTAACATGTACGATCTAACGGCTGCCCACCCCACATTGCCTCTAGGTAGCTGGGTTCGAGTTACAAATCTAGGCAACGGCCGCCGGATTCTTGTCCGCATCAACGATCGCGGGCCTATTATTCCAGGCCGCATCATCGACCTTTCCTACAGCGCTGCTCAGGCGCTCGCCTTCCGGGAAAAGGGTTTGCAGCAAGTGCGACTGGATCTGGTTTCCGCTCGGGAACTTCAGCCGCAACAAATCGCCATGGTCCAGCCGGTGGCGTACTAACCGTAATCATTTTATACTTCATGAAGATGCACGATCCGCGTCAGCGTTTGATCGTTGCTTTAGATGTATCGTCCGCAGCCGCCGCCCACAAGATTGTGGCGGCTGTGGGCGATTCCGCCTTCTGCTACAAGGTCGGGATGCAGCTCTATACTGCCGAAGGTCCTCAAGTGGTGCGGGATCTGGTCGCCTCGGGACGTAAAGTATTTCTCGATCTCAAGTATCACGACATCCCAAATACCGTAGCCTCAGCCGTGCGTGAGGCCGCCAGGCTCAAGGTAAGCATGTTGACCGTGCACGCCGCAGGCGGCGGGAAGATGCTTGCAGCTGCCACCGAGGCAGCTACTTCCGCCAACCCTTCGTTGATGGTTCTGGCGGTCACTGTGCTCACCAGTCTGGACGATAACGATCTCGACAAGCTCGGGATTCACGGCCAAGTACGCGACCAGGTATTGCGGCTGGGAGCCTTGGCATTGACCTGCGGTTGTCGGGGAATTGTGGCATCGGCGCGCGAAGCTCCGGCTCTGCGCAGCGAATTAGGAACTGACTTTGCCATCGTGACTCCAGGCGTGCGGCCCGCTGGTTCCGACGTTGCTGATCAAGCCAGAGTTGTCACTCCTGCCGAGGCCATTGCAGCCGGAGCCAGCCATATCGTCGTCGGACGGCCGATCACCGCGGCAGCCGACCCGGGCAGCGAAGCTCGCGCTGTCCTTGCGCAGATCAGCTCCTAGGGGATTGCCGGCAGCATTGCCATTCTGATCGATAACGCTGAGTGAGTTACAATTCTCTCGCCATGATTGATACTTACTTAGTTCCAGAAAATACCGTGGTCAACGCCAAAGGCGATGGCGCGACGGTTGACGTCAGCAGCGCCGCCAACCGCGTGTTCCTGTTGAGTCTGAATATCACGGAAATCGTCGAGCAGGAATCGCTCGACGTAAGCATCTTCGGATCGGCCGATGGCGCCGCATGGAGCCCAAAGCCAATAACCTATTTCCCGCAAAAGTTCTATACGGCCGAGCACCCCATGCTGTTGGATTTGACGGGCCGGCCCGAAATGAAGTTTTTACGCGCTCACTGGGAAGTGGCCCGCTGGGGCCGAGGCACCGAGATCCCCATGTTCAAATTTGGGGTGAGCATCCGCGAAGTGCCGGCGGACATTCTGAAAGAAGCTACTTCGGAAGCGCAGGCGCTGGCTTAGTTTGCGTGCTGTACGTGGCACTTGGTCTATACTTTTCCATCCTCAGAGAGGAACAACAAATGAAGAGACACGTGGCTGCCATATTGTGCTGCATCACAATGACGTGCATGCTCGCCTATACGCAAAGCGCGGACGATGGCTTTCAGACGGCGACAGTGGTGTCCATCGAAAAACTTGCCGCTGACGCGCAGCATATGGAAAAGGGGGATCAATTCAAGATATCCATGAGCATGGGAAGTACGCTCTATCTGTGCAAGGCCAGCGCTCCTGCCGCAGGTTTCATGGACTGGACCCGGGGGAAAGAATTTCCGGCGAAGGAAAATGGCAATGTCCTGCTGGTGAAGAACAAGAATGGACAGATTGTGGAACTGAACATCGCCAAGAAAAAGACAAAATAATACTTAGCCGGGCGGGGCGCCCGGCCTGCATTATCCGAGTTTCCCCGCTTCCGCTATATTGAATTGACCCCATGGCGGAGCAAAAAGTCATTCGTCCCGCGCGAAATATTTCCGGCAGCATCCGCCTGCCCGGAGACAAATCTATCTCCCACCGTTACGCCATGCTGGCGGCGATTGCCGAAGGCAGTACACGCCTCGATAACTTTTCTACCGGGGCCGATTGCTCCAGCACCCTGAATTGCCTACGCACACTCGGTGCCGAATGGGAACGTGCCGGAGATGTGGTAACGATTCAAGGGCGCGGACCAAAGCTACAAGTGCCAACCACGCCGCTTGACTGTGGCAACTCCGGCTCGACCATGCGCATGCTAAGCGGAATTCTCGCGGGGCAGGATTTCAGCAGCGAACTGCTGGGCGATCCATCTCTCTCACGGCGGCCCATGGCCCGCGTAATGACGCCTCTGCAAGCCATGGGGGCAAAGATCAGTGCCTCCGATGCATCCCATGCGCCGCTGCGGATCAGCGGCGGCAATCTCCACGCGATTGACTACAAGATGCCGGTTGCCAGTGCGCAGGTGAAATCTGCGGTACTATTCGCCGGGTTGTTCGCGAATGGCGAAACTCGAGTCGAGGAGCCGGTGCGCACCCGCGATCATGGTGAGTTGGCGCTGCGGGCGTTCGGCGCAGAAGTGCGCCAGCATGCCAAAAGCGTCAGCATTCTTGGCGGTCAGCAACTCCACGGAATCGAGGCCAACATTCCCGGCGATCTTTCGAGCGCGGCGTTCTTCTTATGTGCGGCGGCGTTGTTTCCCGGATCGCAACTGACCATCACTGGCTTCGGATTGAATCCGACGAGAAGCACTTTGCTCGACCTGCTTGCCGGCATGGGTGTGCGGATTTCCATCACGCAACTCGAGGAGCACTACGGAGAATTGACCGGGACGGTGCAAGTGCAGGGTGGGGAATTAAGAGGCACGGTAATTCAGAGCCCATATACGGAAAAGCTGATCGACGAAATCCCCGTGCTGGCGGCAATTGCGCCTTACACCGATACTGGGATTGAAATCCGCGATGCGCGCGAGCTGCGGGTGAAAGAGTCGGACCGGATCGCAGCCCTCGCCGCTAATTTACGTGCCTTGGGCGCAGACGTCGAAGAACGCGAGGACGGACTGAAAATTCCAGGCAAACAGAACCTGCACGGGGCAGAGGTCGATTCCCTCGGCGATCACCGTATCGCTATGGCATTTTCGGTAGCGGCGTTGCGGGTTGAGGGAGAGACGCTGATCAAGGGAGCCGATGCGGCGGTGATTTCTTTCCCTGAATTCTTTGAAGTGCTGGCAAGTGTGGTGCAGCGGTAAAGGGCCGGGCGTTGATTGATACACGGCCAGTTTGTCAGAGCCTCGGTTCTTAGTTGACGAACTGTTCCTACGAGAGCAGACTTGCCGGATTCACTCAAGGAGCGAGCATGAACAGATTCCGGTTTGCGATCTTGGTCGGAGTTTTTGCGGTTTGCATGTTGCAATGGCTGCCGGGACAAGATCAACCGCCAGCGTCAGCCTCGCAGCCCACGACAACGGCGTCAGAGAAAACCATCACGGCTTACACACTGCCGCCAGATCTTTATCACAAAGCCCACGACCGCAATCGCATCCATTTCCACCTGGCGCTGATCGGTTTTGCCTATGGTTTGGTGGTTCTTTGGCTAATCCTGCGCTGGAGGCTGGGGGCAAAATTCCGCGACTGGGCTGAGCGCTCGAGTTCCCGTCGTTTTGTGCAGAGTCTCGTCTTTTGCCCCTTGCTATTGCTGACCATTGCAGTTTTCACGTTGCCTTTGGACATTTACGGCGAAGTCGTCGAGAAAAGGTACGGAATCTCGATTCAGGGATGGGGCTCGTGGAGTTGGGATTGGATCAAGGGACAACTGATCGCTGTGGTCATCGGAACCATCCTGATCTGGCTGCTCTACGTGGTGATTCACCGCAGCCCGCGCCGCGCGTGGTTTTATTTCTGGTTGATCGCGTTACCCATTGGCGTGTTCATCTTTTTTCTAGGGCCTTGGGTCATCGACCCAATGTTTCACAAGTTCGAACCGCTGCAGCAGAAAGATCCAGCACTCACGGCTAGTCTGGAAAAGATGGTGCAACGAGCAGGCGAAAACATTCCTCCCGAGCGCATGTTCTGGATGGGCGCCGGGGAAAAGACCACAGGCTTGAACGCCTACGTCACTGGCATCGGCGCCTCTAAACGAATGGTGGTTTGGGACACGACCATCGCCAAGATGAACGACCGCCAGATAGTTTTTGTCGCGGGGCACGAAACCGGACACTATGTGTTGCAGCACATTCCCAAAGGCATTGCTTTCTTTGCCGTTCTACTGCTGCTTTTCTTCTATCTGGTCCACCGCCTGATCGGATGGGTGCTGGCGCGCTGGGGAGCAAGCTGGGGAGTTCGCGGTCTGGACGATTGGGCGTCGTTGCCCGCGCTGCTATTCTTGCTGTCGCTGCTGTTCTTCATAACCAACCCAGTCGGAAGCGCTTTCAGCAGATACCTGGAACATCAGGCCGATCAGTACGGACTGGAAGTGACGCATGGCCTCACACCTAATTCCGGTCAGGTTGCGGCGCAAGCTTTTCAGGTTCTGGGTGAAGTGGATTTATCGGATCCCGCTCCGAATCCGATCAATGTATTCCTGTTCTATGATCATCCGCCGATTTCTGATCGAGTGAGTTTTTGCTTGACCTATAACCCCTGGGACATTGGTGGGGGAGGGGAATTCGTGAAATAGAGCGGTCTCCCCCGCGCGGAAGGAGACCGTTCCTAATGACCATATTTAGATGTGCTCGGTCTTGCCATCATATTTGACCGTGCCATTGCTCTGGTTCACGCGATCCACATCCTGGTTGGTGTAGGTGCGGGACGCCCTTCGGGCCGGGCTTGATCCGGTCATCATCCGAGCGACACTCCAACTGCCTTCGCTCACCCCACCGACGAACTCAGAACCGCCGCGCTCCTTCTGCCCACGCATGTGTCCATGCATCGGTTCGGACATGGATTCGGCAGGTGCAGTTGCGGCTGACGGTCCATACCATGTGGGTTGGGTGAAAACGCCAACCGGGGGTTCGGCGATGAACTCATCCGACAGCGTCGCGTTGGTGGCGCCGGCGACGTTCCCCCAAGTGGCATTGCTGGCCCCCACCGGAGACGGCGAAACGGTGGACAGGGTCACGGACGGAGTCACGATCAGTGGAACAAACGGCGCTGCATACACACCGTATGCTGGAACCCAATTGCCGGCGGTTCCTCCGATGACGATATTTTGAGCTGCGGCTAATCCGGAGAGCAGGAGAAGCAGGCAAAGAACTGAGAGCTTACGCATAGAAATCCTCCACTTCCTGAGTAATCAGATTCGCGAGACGGCTTCCTGGGATGCTTTTTCGGAGCGGCCGGCGCGATGTAAAGCTGAACGATGATACACCCGAAATGCCGCTCTGGGCGCGGCTTTTGTTAGGTCCCGATGAAGCGGGCGTAGAGACTTCTGGCCACTGCCGGATCGGTGGTGCCTTTAATAATCGCCCGGCCGTCAGGAAACAATGTCAACTCATAGGGTTCGCGCCAGAACTTGAGAACAAAGTCACTATGGCGGACCTTCCCATGAGGGCGCAGGCGTTCGCTCATCTCGGCCAAGTCCAGCGGGCGGCGACGTTCATGGATTTGGACGGAGTTGCGGCCACACAGTGTAATGTGGGGCCGGCCTTCGCCCGCCAGGTGGGGAAATTCGTGCAGGCCGCAGGTGGGGCAGCCGGGGCGGGGCTTGTCGGCGATGATTTCCGCCCGGTCGTTTTGCCAGACATCAAAGGACAGCAGAGTACGACGCAGGTGTTCTGTCGCTCCCACCAGTAATTTGAGAGCTTCGGTGGCGGCGATGGAGGCCGCCAGATTGACCGCGGAATTCAGAATTCCCGCAGTCTCGCAGGTTTCGAGCGCTCCTTGTGGAGGCCGGGGGAATACGCAGGCCAGACAGGCGGTTTGGCCAGGTATGACATTGAGCGTCACGCCATAGCTGCCGACTGTCGCGGTATAAATCCAAGGCAAGGAATGCTTGACCGCGAAGTCGTTGATCAAGTACCGGGTCTCGAAATTGTCTGTACCATCGAGAATGAGTTGGGCGCCCGCCAGTAGGGAATCGATGTTGGAAGGAATCAGATCGGCGACCTGAGGTTCGACAACGATCTGGGAATTGAAGGCAGCGATCTTTCGCGCGGCAGCGATGGCCTTGGGCAGCGACTCAGCGGCATCACCTTCGTCGAATAACGACTGGCGCTGCAAGTTGCTGGGTTCAACGTAGTCGCGGTCGATGATGCGAATGGTGCCGACTCCGGCGCGTGCCAGCAGGGAAGCGAGCACCGAGCCGGTAGCGCCGCATCCGGCGATTACGATGCGGGAGGCGGCAAGGCGGCACTGACCCTCCGTGCCGATGCCGCGAAATAACACCTGTCGCGAATAGCGGTCGCCCAGTTCCAAAGAGATCACCGTTCACAGCCTTAACAAACCTTTATTATAGTGGCCGCTGGGTTTGCGTAGCGGTCGGCAGCGAAGAAGTCGTTTCAGAGAAATCTCGGCAGACAACATTGATTCATAAGACTTCATCGAAACTGTTAAGGTCCAACCAAACAGAGGGGCCGGTTTGCGCGTAGGGAGAGCTTTGCTCACAACTTTGCTGGTAATGGCGTTCCTGCCCGCGTGCATTCTGTATGCGGCAGCCGGCGAATCTTCTCAGCAAAGTGAGGACGTTCAGGAGTCGCCGCCCACGCCGGACAACCTGGCAAAGTACGAGGGCCTCAAAGTCGCGGGAATCCGCTTCCCCGCAATCTCATCCGCTGTGGGACAGCAACACCTTCGCGATCTGCTTCCGCAGAAACAAGGCCAACCTCTGGAACGCGACGGTCTGCGCCGAAGCATCCATGTGCTCTTTGATACTGGACGATTTACCGACATACGTGTGGAGGCAGAACCTGCTGCCGACAACCAGGTCACGCTGTCGTTCCTGACCACGCTTAGCTACTTCGTAGGTGAAGTGCGCGTGGAAGGCGCGCCCACTCGTCCCACGGCGGGGCAGATTGTGAATGCCTCGAAGCTGACACTGGGAAGTCCATTTTCCAGCGAGCGCATGGACACTGCTCTGGCCAATATCAAGGAGCTTCTGGTGGAGAACGGTTATTACCGGTCCACCATCGCTCCGCAGCAGTCCGAGGACGCAAATACCCAGCTGATCGCCATCGTGTTCACCGTGACTCCTGGCGAGCAGGCACGGGTAGGCACGGTGATTGTGAATTGTAATTCCGGATGTGTCCCTGCCGACGTCCCCAAAATTGCCAAGCTTCGGCCTGGGGACCGGGTTTCGACGCAACGCACCAGTAGCGCGTTACAGCGCCTGCGCAAACGATATCAAAAGCAGAAACGTCTGCTGGTCCAGGTTTCCGTCGCCCAAAAAACGTATCGTCCGGAAGCCAATGTAGTGGACTACACGCTCAACATCGTACCCGGCCCCCAGGTGGACGTCTCCGCCGAAGGCTTCAAACTACGGAACAAGATTCTCAAACAGAACGTTCCCGTCTTCGAAGAGAATGCCGTGGACGAGGACCTGTTAAACGAAGGTCGCCGCAATCTGGTGAATTATCTGCAGAGCCTGGGATATTTTGAGGCTGCGGTGGACTTGCAGAAACACACTGACGATGCTGCCGGACAACTGCATATTGTCTACACCATTAACGCTGGCTCTCGGCACAAGCTAGTGAAAGTGGAAATCACGGGAAACCAATACTTTCTCACGAATACGACGCTGCGCCCACTTTTACAGGTACAGCCGGCTGGACGGTTGCTTGCCCATGGACGCTACAACCAGCGTTTGCTGGCTGACGACGTCCGTAGTCTGGAAAACATTTATCGCGCCAACGGCTTCCCGCAAGTTGCGGTTACGTTTACCGTGTTGGACAACTACGAAGGCCACGAGAATGAAATTGCAGTCCGGTTCGTGATCGACGAAGGTCCCCAGATGCGGGTCGGAGCCTTTCGCATGGTGGGCGATACCAGCTTTTCCAAACCCGAGCTTGCCCCGCATCTCAACACGGCTGAGGGGGAGCCATTCTCCGAGTACTACATCGCCGAAGACCGTGACACTATTTTGAACTATTACTTCAACCGTGGGTTCCCGGATGCCACATTCGAAGTAGCCGCGAATCCGATCCCTGGGCGGAGTAACCGCATGGACGTTGCATTCACCATCCACGAAGGTAAGCAGGTATTCGTGGACCGGGTGCTGGTCACCGGTCTGGGACACACCAAGCCTTACATCGTCAATCGCGAACTTCAGGTGGCCCCGGGCGATTCCCTCAGCCAGATCAATATGCTGAAGACGCAACAGAAGTTGTACGACCTGGGCATCTTCAATCAGGTGGATGTCGCCGTGCAAAACCCGGCCGGAAGCGAACCGGCCAAGAACGTGCTGCTGGATGTGCAGGAAGCCAAGCGGTACACGTTCACCTATGGCATAGGTCTGGAATTCCAAACCGGTCAACCAACCGCCATCGGCACCGATCAAGCCAAAGGTCAAACCGGGGTCAGTCCTCGCGCCTCTCTCACCGTAACCCGTCTGAATCTTTGGGGCAGGAACCAAACCATCACGTTCAAAGCGGATGTAGGCAGCTTGCAGCAACGTGGGCTGATCAGTTATAGCGCGCCGCGCTTGTTCGGAAATCCCAGGTGGAACTTTTCCTTGACCGGGTTTTACGACAACACCCTCGACGTTACTACATTTACGTCGCAACGCCTGGAAGGATCAGTGCAGTTCCGCCAGATCGTCAACAAAACCAGCACTCTGGATTACAGTTTTACTTATCGCCGTGTAAAGGCCAACAACCTCGAGATCAGCCCGGCAGAAATTCCCCTGCTCTCGCTGCCGGTGCGCGTGGGTGAGCCGGGAATAACCTATATCCGCAATACGCGCGACAGCGATCTGGAAAGCACCAAGGGCAGCTACAATGCCGTGATCGCAGGGGTGGCATCCAGCTATTTCGGTTCGCAAGCCGATTTCAGCCGAATCCTGGTTCAGAACTCTACCTACCACGGATTCGGCAAGAACCGTAGGCCGGAAAAACAATGGGTGCTTGCGCGCTCGACTCGCGTTGGGTTGGAGAACGCTTTTGGCAACACTTCGATACTACCGCCGGGGCAGGGCTGTCCAGATCCGACGCAGACCAATTGTCCCGACGCCACCGTCATTCCGCTGGCCGAGCGTTTCCTCGCCGGCGGAGGAAACTCGCACCGCGGATTCGGGCTGAACCAGGCTGGCCCGCGCGATCCCGTCACCGGGTTTCCGCTGGGCGGGAGCGCGTTATTTCTGAACAACCTGGAATTGCGTTTCCCGCCGAGCACCCTGCCTTATGTCCATGACAACATAAGCTTCGCTCTGTTTTGGGATACAGGCAATGTTTTTGTTGACGGCCGCAGTATGCTGGACAACCTGCTGCGCTGGCGGCAGAAAAATCCCCAGATGTGCTTACAGGAAAGCACCGCGAACCAGTGCGACTTCAGCTATATGAGCCACGCGCTGGGAATCGGACTACGGTACAGGACTCCGATTGGACCGGTGCGCTTCGATTTCGGGTACAATTTAAATCCACCAGCGTTTCCAAGTTGTCAGGCGACGGCCAGTGTCAGTGGGCAGGGGCAATCCTCGTACTGTGTAAAGAACAGTACGGACAGCCTCCCCTACTTCGTGCCGCAGCACGAGTCGCACTTTAACGTTTATTTCAGTATCGGACAGACCTTTTGATGAACCGTTTTTGCAGCTTCGTTTGCGCCTTAGCATTGGTGGTTGGCCCGTCAACTTCGTGGGCCGGAGAAGTATTGGATCGCATTGTGGCAACCGTGAACGGCCACATAATTCTTCAGAGCGACTGGGATGACGCGCTGCGCTGCCAGGCGTTCGAGGATGGCCGCTCGCTGGACCAGTTGCCCCCCGCCGAGCACAAAGCCGCGCTGGACCGCCTCATTGACCAGGAACTCTTGCGGGAGCAAATGCACTCCTCGGACTTTCAGCATGCCAGCAACCAAGAAGTGACGCAGCGGATACAAGACATTCGCCGCCAATATCCGGAAGCGGCGACGACCCAGGGCTGGCAGGCGCTGCTTCGCCGTCGCGGACTAACAGAAGATGAGTTGAAACAGCACGTTTCACAGCAGCTCGACTTGATGAGCTTAGTGGACGCCCGCTTACGTCCCAATGTCAGCATCGATTCCAAGAGTATTGAGAGTTACTACAACCAGCAGCTCCTGCCCCAACTCCGGCAGTCGGGAGAGAAAGAAGTCCCGCTCGCCGAGGTGACTCCTAAGATCAAAGAGTTGCTCACGCAACAACAGATGAACCAGTTACTGCTTGCCTGGCTGGATAACCTGCGCTCGGGCAGCGAGATTCGCCGGGAGACGTCCGATTCCAAGGGCGAGTTGCAATGACCGATGCCGGCGCCAAGCCGGATCGGCGCAAGTGGGGAAAGCGTCTGCTAATTGCGGCGCTTGTCATACTGTTGGGCTTGGGTGGCTTCGCCTGGTATGCAACCACCGATTCATTTCAAGCCTTGATACGCCGCCGTGTGGTGGCAGAGTTGGAGCGAATCACCGGTGGCCGCGTCGAACTCGGCGGCATCCACACCATCCCCTTCCGATTCGTGGTTGATGTTCGTGACCTGACTATTCACGGCCGCGAGGCGGCCACTGAAGTTCCTTACGCCCACGTTGACCGAGTGGTCGCCAAGATTCGTCTTACCACGGCGGTCGGGTTTGAACTCGGATTTGACTCCCTGGTACTGGATCGTCCAATAGCTCACATTATTTTTTACCCGGATGGAACCACCAATCAACCTGAGCCACAGGTAAAAGCGAGTGGCGATAGCCCGATCGCAAAACTCGCTTCCTTGTCGATTGGCCACTTGGAGATACGCCATGGTGCGCTTTTCTGGGACGACCAGACACTCCCGCTCGACCTTGCCGCGGACGACGTTTCCGCCGATCTGAACTACTCTCTGTTACACCGGCGCTACGATGGCAATCTTCTGGTCGGCAAGATCAATACTCAGTTTGAAGGTTACCGGCCAATATCGTGGATGACGGAAGCACATTTCACCCTGAGTCATGCCGGCCTGGAGGTGCAATCGTTGAAGGCGACTTCAGGTCGTTCGCATCTTCAGGCGAGCGGGCGGGTGTCGCACCTCGACAATCCAGAGATCACTGGGGAGTACAACCTAACCTTGGATCTTGGGGAAGCGGGCGCGGTTTCACGCCATCCCGAAATCCGTTCTGGAACATTGCAGGCTACGGGCAAGGGTTCGTGGTCGAGAGCGCAATTTGTGTCAGCAGGCAAGTTGTTGGTCAAGGATCTCGACTGGCGCACCGAGCTTTTGAAGTTTCGTGCCGACAGTCTTAGTGCGCAATACAACTTGGATCCGCAGCGCCTGGGGCTCAGCGGGATCAGCGCGAGAGTGCTGGGTGGAGATGTTAGCGGCGACGCGGAAGTCAGCAACTGGCTGCTGCCGGCGTCGACGGGCAAGGACCGTAAACAGAAAGCTGCTGAACAGAAGGGAAGCGTACGCTTGCGGGCGAAAGGCCTTTCCGCCCAGGAGATCGTGGCGGCACTATCCTCGGAGGCGAGGCCGTTGCAGGGCATGAACCTGGCCGGGTTGGGCAGCGGAACGCTCGAGGGCCGCTGGCGAGGCTCGCCGCATAATGCGGAAACCGAGATTACATTGGAAGTCGTTCCTCCGGCCCAGGTCTCTCCCCAGCAATTGCCCATCAGCGCGCGCGGCCACGCCATTTATCGGACTGCCCCCGCAGAATTGGAAGTGTCCGAGTTCAACGCCAACACTCGATCCAGTCAGGTCCGCGCCTCGGGTACACTCTCGACCCGTGCGGCCATGAAAGTATCGTTCAACACCAGTGACCTGGCAGAGTGGGAGCGGGTGCTACTTTCGTCGGGATACCAGCAGCACGGCCTGGTTGACATGCGGGGTCAAGCTTCCTTTACAGGCTCTGCCAGCGGACGCTTGTCGGAAATTGATTTTGAAGGCAAACTACAATCTCAGGACTTCGAGGTCCTAATACCAGCCACCTCGAGATCTCCCAGGCAACAAATTCGCTGGGACTATCTCGCGGCAGAGATCGAACTTTCACCCAACACCTTTATTGCTCACAATGGCACATTGCGCCACGGCGAAACCAGCGTGGGATTCGACCTGGAAACCCAGCTCGCCGAACGGCGTTTTGTCGAATCCAGCGCCTTCACGGCAAGTGTGCAAATGCATAACGCCGATGTCGCAGAGATTCTGGCTATCGCGGGTGAGGAATTTCCTGCCAGCGGAAAAATCGATCTCTTTGTACATGCTTCGGGGACCCGGGCACAGCCCCGCGCGGATGGCACCATCCATTTGACGGACGGGGTCGTGCAGGGACAAGCCATTCAGCGATTCGATTCGAAGTTTTCGCTCAACCATGAGCAGCTCTCGCTGGAGGAAATTCAGCTGGCGCATTACCAGGCCCAGGTGACAGGCGACGGTACCTATGATTTCCTGACCCGCGGGTTCCACTTCCACCTGTTCGGCAGCAAGTTTGATCTGGCCAGCTTTCCCTCTCTCCAGTCCACGCGGATCGCGGTGGAGGGCAGCATGGACTTCGAAGCCCAAAGTTCCGGAACCCTGGACGAGCCCATCATCAACGCCAAGATACGTTTACACGACCTCACCCTGGATCATGAGCGCATGGGAGACTACCAATTCGATGCGGCAACCCGCGGGCGTGAATTGCGCTTGACCGGACTTTCCGAATTCAAAGACAGTCAGCTCAACATCGACGGAACCGTTAACCTGAGCGGTGACTGGCCCTCCAATGTGAATCTCCATTTCAAACACCTCGATGTGGATCCGGTCTTACGGAACTACTTGCGTGGACGGGTTACAGGACACTCGTCGGCGGCGGGTGATTTGCAATTAGTTGGACCGTGGCGGAACCCGCGAGAGTTGCAGGTCAACGGAAACATTAGCGACTTCTTCGCCGACGTGGAACACATTCAGGTCCGCAACAACGGGCCGGTGCGGTTCGCGATCTCCGGCAACGTTCTTGATATTCAGCAATTGCGCCTTGCCGGCCAGGGCACCGACCTCGGCATCGCGGGGACCGTCCAACTCGACGGGGATCGCCAACTCGATCTGCGGGCTGACGGCAATGCCGACCTCCAGCTGATTCAAAGCTTCGACCCCGAATTCACGTCCAAAGGAACCGTGGCCGTGAACGTGACCATGGCGGGTACAGTTGCCCGGCCTGCGATTCAGGGACGGTTGCAGGTGACCGGTGGCTCGATTCAATACAGCGATCTGCCCAGTGCGCTGAGCGACATCAACGGATCGTTCGTATTCAACACCAACCGCTTGCAGATCGAGACACTGACGGCGCACGTGGGTGGCGGATTGGTCTCGTTTGGCGGCTACGCGACTGCTTACAATCAACAACTGGCTTTTGATCTCACCCTCAAGGGTCAGGATGTGCGCCTGCGCTACCCGCCCGGCATCAGTTCCGTAACCAACGAGCAGCTGCGTTGGTCAGGAACCTCGGCTGGTTCTACGCTCTCCGGGGACATGACCGTCACCAAGCTGGGGATAACGCCGGGATTCGATTTCGCTTCTTATCTCCAGCGCAGCGCGCAAGGTTCGGTGTTGCCCCAAACCAATCCTGTGCTGAACCGCATCCACATGGATGTACGCATTGTGAGTACGCCAGAATTGGAGATGCAAACGGCTGTTGCCCGCCTCTCCGGCGACGCCGACTTGCGCCTGCGGGGCACGGCAGCCAAGCCCGTTCTGCTGGGACGGGTCGACGTGTCCGAAGGCGAGGTGTACTTCAGTGGTACCAAATACCGCATGGAGCGAGGGGACGTGACCTTTGCGAACCCGGTGACCACCACCGCCGTGCTGGATTTACAGGCCACCACGCGCGTCCAGGACTACGACATCACCGTGAACTTGAATGGCGGAACCGACAAGCTCAACTTGAGTTATCACTCGGAGCCCCCCTTGCCGCCCGCGGACATTATCAGCTTGCTGGCATTGGGACAGACGCAGGAACAGTCCGCGCAGATGCAGCAGAATGGCCAATCGCCTTTTTCCGGGCAGGCATCGAACCTGGTGCTCGGTGAGGCTTTGAACTCGGCCATCAGCAACCGCGCCCAGCACCTGTTTGGCATCAGCCACATCAAGATTAACCCCCAGGGAATCGCAACTGAGACCACCCCCACGCAGAACAATCCCTACCCCGCTGTGACTATCGAGCAACAGGTAAGGGACAACCTGACCCTCGCCTACACCAGTAACGTGAATCAGACGTCTCAGCAGATCATTCAGGGTGTATACAACATCAGTAAAAATGTCTCCATCGTCGGTCTCCGCGATTACAACGGAGTGGTGAGCTTCGAGGTTAGATTCCGCCAGCGCAGGAAGTAGCGGCTCTGTAACATTCGCCGCTACGTTGACTTGCTTCTGCGGCCCTCCTAAGATTGCTGC
Source organism: Terriglobales bacterium (assembly GCA_035484735.1). Classification (GTDB taxonomy): domain Bacteria; phylum Acidobacteriota; class Terriglobia; order Terriglobales; family Acidobacteriaceae; genus JABCZH01. The sequence continues at coordinate 146,852 of DATHOQ010000047.1, forward strand.
CCTGGGGCGGATCCTTCGGTGCTCGGCAAAACTATCTCGCATTACCGCATTATCGAGAAACTTGGTGGCGGCGGCATGGGCGTCGTTTACAAAGCCGAGGACGCCCGCCTTAGACGTTTCGTAGCCCTCAAGTTTCTGCCTGAAGATGTTGCCCGCGACCCGCATGCGCTCGCCCGTTTTCAACGTGAAGCGCAGGCCGCATCGGCGTTGAATCATCCCAACATCTGCACCATTTACGACATCGGCGAGCAGGACGGCCACGCTTTTATCGCCATGGAGTTTCTGGAAGGGATGACGCTGAAACACCGCATCGCAGGCCATCCGCTGGAAATCGAGACTCTGCTGTCGCTTGGCATCGAAATCGCCGACGCGCTCGATGCCGCCCACGCCAAGGGGATCGTCCATCGCGACATCAAACCCGGCAACATCTTTGTTACAACCCGCGGAAGCGCCAAAGTTCTGGATTTCGGCTTGGCCAAAATTTCGGGAAAGCCAGGGTCGAGTACTGACGCCACCGCGGCGACCATTGACTCAAAAGAACATCTCACCAGTCCGGGCTCCGCTCTGGGCACCGTCGCCTACATGTCCCCCGAGCAGGTCAAGGGAAAGGAACTCGATGCCCGCACTGACCTGTTCTCCTTCGGGGCTGTCCTTTATGAGATGGTGACCGGAACTCTGCCGTTTCGAGGCGACACTACCGGCGTGATCTTCAAGGCCATTCTCGACGGGACGCCGACGCCTGCGGTGCGTCTAAACCCTGACCTGCCTAACGAACTGGAACGGATCATCGCCAAATGCCTGGAGAAAGATCGTGAGCTGCGTTATCAGCACGCCTCCGACATTCGTACCGATCTTCAGCGTCTGAAGCGCGACACCGTGTCTGGCACGTCCGCGGCTGAAGTTCGAGCTGTGCAGCAGCCGTCGCGACATCTCCGTCAACTGCTTTATGGTTCTGCTCTGGTGATTGTGCTGCTTGCGTTGGGGCTTGGACTACGCTGGTTCACAGGCCAGCAGACCAGTGCTCCCAAGTCGTTAATCGAGCGGCAACTGACCTACAACCCTCCTGAGAACCGAACCTTCGGCAGCGCCATTTCGCCCGACGGAAAACTGTTGGCTTCTGGGGACACTCGTGGCCTTCACATGATCTCCGTTGACACTGGTGAAGCCCACGACATCTCTCTTCCTGATGAAATGCGGATGCATCTTTGGGAAGTTGCCTGGTTCCCCGACGGCCAGAAATTGCTGCTCGTCACTCGGTCTGATGCAGAAGACACCGTGATTTCAAAGATCTCGATATTCGGAGGCGCTCCTCATAAGCTGTGGCCGCAGAGTTACTCGCCGGCGATTTCTCCGAAGGATTCCTCCATCGCCTACGTGACCGGAGCCGGCCACGAATTGTGGCTGGCCGGGCCAGACGGCGAGAATCTCAGGAGACTTACAGAAAGCAAGGACGAGGTTTATAACTGTCTGACATGGTCCCCTACGGGTGAACTTATCGCCTACTGGAAGGGGACAGAACAGGGAGGAGAGGTTGGAACCATCTCTGCCAACGGAGGTGTACCTAGTAGCGTCATCTCCAATCCTGGATTGGCGTTCGGCCCTCCCCCCGTCTCCCAGTTGTTATGGCTTCGGGACGGCCGGTTGCTTTTCCCGATGCCGGAGATTCATAGCGACTTTTCCAATCTCTGGCAAATTCCCGTGGATCCCAGCACTGGTGTGATCAGAGGGAAGATGGCCAAGTTGACTAATTGGCATGGCGAGGGCCCACTCTGGCCGAGCGCCACCAGCGACGGCGCTCGCCTGGCCGTTGTCAAGGTCCGAAGTTGGGTCGACATTTACTCCGGCGAGCTGAAAGGCGATAAATCCTCTTTGACTTCCCTACAATCTATTTCCTTGACTCGAACCGACGATCACGTATCCGGTTGGATACACGACGGCAAGGCTGTTCTTTTTGATTCAAGTCGTTCCGGCAAGAGCCAGATATTCAGGCAAGAACTGGGGCGAGAATCCCCTGAGCGACTAATCCCCGGTACTGATGACCAACAAAGTCCCCAGTCAAGTCCAGATGGTGCTTGGATCATCTATTGGTCCACGCCGGGCGGTGGTGTCGCTTCACCCACAACCAAGCAATTGATGCGAATTCCCTCATCTGGGGGGCCACCCGTCAAGATTCTGGACGAACCGGTCGACGACGGAGCGGAATTTGGTTGTCCGTATTCGCCATCGAGTCTTTGTGTGCTCGCCCGGAGGGAACACGACCGTCTGGTTTTTTACCATCTGGATCCGTGGCGGGGCTTGGGGAAGCAAGTCGGCGAAGTCAGTTCGGCGCTTGCGAATGACTCGTCCTGGAGTGTTTCTCCTGACGGCCTGAGCTTGGCAGTGACGGAGTCGCGCAGAGTTGCTGGGCAGGTGCAAGTTCTAGACCTGCGTGATTCCACCGATCACGTTATTGCCCTCGTTCCCAGCTGGCGCGTCTGGGATGTTGCCTGGGCGGCTGACGGCAAATCACTTTTCGCCGCCGGGTCGAGGGACCCTGATTGCTTCGTTCTACAGATTGAGTTGAATGGGCAAACGCGAGTCCTGATGAACCAGGGGAAGGATCACCTGGTTCAACTTCTGCGTCCTTCCCCAGATGGCTACCATCTCGCCTTCAGCCAACTAACCTGGGAGAGTAACGCCTGGCTGCTGGAGAACTTCTGATGCTCAAAAGCCTCCTGCAAGCCGGAATCACATCTGCGTTCCTTCCCTAAGTTGCATCCCGCTTCTGCGGGAGGTTTAAAGGGAGGACATTGTCATGCGGAAGGACCGAGGCTTTTCGCTGATTGAATTGCTGATTGTGGTGGCGATCATCCTGATCATCGCCGCCATTGCAATTCCCAATCTGATTAGTGCCAAAATTGCGGCCGACGACGGCTCCGCAGTCGGCTCGCTCCGCACCATCAACACGGCTCAAGTTACCTATGCATCGATGTTTCCGGCGGTTGGCTACGCCCCGACCGTCGGCGCACTCGGGCCGGCTGCCGCCACCGGCTGTACTACGCCGAGCTCAGCTAACGCTTGCCTGATCGACTGGGTGGTTTCGCATGCTACCACCCCAGCTACCGCCAAGAGTGGCTATTACTTCGCCATGGGAGTGGTCACCACCAACGGCGCCAATGTCGGTTACACCGTCGGGGCCGCACCCGCGGCTTTCAATCGCACTGGGGTGCGCGGGTTCTGCTCCAATGAAGACGGAGTGCTGCGCTACACCCCGACCCTCAACGGGCCGCCGGTGACCACCGACAGGGCGTGCGCCGCGTACGACGCCTTGCGATGAGAACTACCATGTACATCCGGCCCTTGCGGCAGAGAGGCATCTGCCATAGAATCTGCCGATGGTCGCGATCCCTTTGACGGTCGAGCGGTTGGGCGCAATTGGAGGACAGGGTGTGTTGTGCCTGCGCGGCCCACTCACTATGGAGAACGTATTGCCCTTTCAGAACGCGATCCGGAGGGAAGAAAAAGAAGAGAGCGTGATCCTCGACCTCAGCGAAGTTCCTTACATCGATTCTTCCGGACTCGGGTCGCTGGTGAGTGCCTATATCTCCCGCCAGAAAACCGGACGTAGCGTGGCCTTGAGCGGCGTGAACGAACGAGTGTTCCGGCTGTTCGAAATCACCAAGACCGAGTCGCTGTTCCTTATGTTCGAAACCCTCGATGACGCAGTGGCCGCGTTGAGCGGGGCAGCTCAGGCGTAAGGCTTACGTCTTCCCAGCTTTGGCTCGCGCCTCGCGCTTCTGCTTTACCCATCCAGCTTTAACAATCTGACGCGCCCGGCCAATTGCCAATGAGTCTTCGGGAACGTCGTCGGTAATGCATGATCCCGCACCGATATATGCGCCCTTGGCCACGCGAAGCGGCGCGACTAAGGTCGTGTCACTACCCACGAATACTCCATCTTCGATCACCGTTGCGTGCTTGTGTGCGCCATCGTAGTTACAAGTGATAGTGCCCGCTCCAACGTTCACGCCCTCGCCGATCTCAGCATCGCCCAGGTAGCTCAGGTGATTCGCCTTGGAGCCTTTGCCCAAGCGGGTTTTCTTAGTCTCGACAAAATTTCCTACGTGCGCACCTTCCCCGATCTCGCTGCCCGGACGTAAGCGTGAGTAGGGACCAATCACCGCGTTCTTTTCCACATGAGAGTCATCCATCACGCAGCCGGGAAGAACCATGACACCGTCATCAATCAGCGTGTTGCGGATCACGCTGTAGGAACGAATGCGGCAATCGCTGCCTATCCTTGAACTGCCCAGGATCTGGACGAACGGCTCAATAACGCTGTCCTCGCCGATTTCAACGTCGGCGTCAATCACACAGGTTTCGGGATAAAAAATAGTTACGCCATCTTGCATAAGCTGCTGGCATCTGGCGAAACGAATATGCCGATCGATTTCCACCAGATCGGCGCGAGTGTTTCCGCCCAGCACTCCATTCGCGTCATCAGCCACCAACGCCACCACACGCTCCTTGGCTTTCCTAAGGATCGCGGCCATGTCGGTGAGATAGAACTCCGCGTGAGCGTTGTCGGCGCCCAGTTTATCGATGTGGCGGAATAGGGGCTCGACCGCGAAGGCATAGATGCCGGAGTTGATCTCGTGGATTTTTTTCTGGGCGGACGTCGTTGCCTTGTCTTCGACAATGGCTTGGACCTCGTCGCTCCTGGAACTTTTGCGCACGACGCGGCCATAGCCCGATGGATCCTGCAAGCACGCGGTGAGGATGGTCATCGCCGCTTTGTTGGAGAAATGAGAATCTCCTAGCCGCGTGATGGTGGCAGGAGTAATCAACGGAGCATCACCCGAAAGCACAATCACCTGGTCGTAGCCGGACAGGCTATCGCGAGCGACCATCAGCGCGTGGCCGGTGCCTTTCTGCGGTTTCTGCTCCACAAACTTCGCGCCGCTCGATGCCACTGCCTGGCGCACTTGATCGGCCTGATGACCGACGATGACGAAAACATCCTGCGCAGGAACGACTTGGGTCGCCGCCGCAATCACATGCGCCAGTAGCGGCTTGCCGCCGACTTCGTGCAGCACCTTGGGATGTTTGGATTTCAGTCGCGTGCCCTTGCCCGCGGCCATGATGGCAATGGCAAGCCGTCGCGCCTGCGAATTGTTACCTCTAACCTTCGGCATTCAATTCAATATACCGCGAGAAGGCGATGCTGGGATGAATTGGAGGTTAACCAGAAAGGAGACGAGATCTACGTGGCCCTTGCCGCACCCATCCGTGCGATTTGTTTCTGCTTTACCAATTGCAACATATCCCGCGCAACCCGGTCGGTGGCGTGGCGAGCGACTTCGCCTTCTTCAAGATAGTCGCCGAGTAACGGCGTGACCCCGAGCTCCTCAATCGCCTCGCGGTCAACTACTACTTGGGTTGCACCTTCCAGCGCATACTTCGCCTTCAGTTCGGACGACATCTGCTTCTGGTTAATAATTGCGTAATCAAACACCTGGCCGCCGGCATGCCGGTTGAGGGCGCGAATGTGATCGGCAGCGGTGCGGCCCAGGCTCTCATTCGCCTGGGTCATCAGATTGCAAACGTACACCTTGATGGCGGACGAAGCCGCAATGGCTTGCGGGATACCTCGCACCAGCAAATTGGGGATCAGGCTGGTGAACAAAGATCCAGGCCCCACGGTGATCAGATCCGCCGCCGCAATGGCCTGCAGCGTTTGGGGCTCAGGCTTGACATCTGGCGGCACCAGAAACAACTCATGGATGCGGCCCTTGCTAGCGGTAATCTTGGTTTCGCCTCGGACCCGGGTTCCATCCTCCATCAAGGCTTCCAATTCGACGTGAGAAGTCGTGGCGGGATGAATATGGCCGCGAGTGGCCAGAATTTCAGAAGACAGCCGGACTGCCTCGCCGAAGTCTTTGGTGATCGCAGTCAGCGCCGCCAGAAAAAGATTGCCGAAGCTGTGGCCTTCGAGGCCTGAACCTTTGTCGAAGCGATGCTGAAACAACTTTGAGAGCAGGGGTTCGTCTTCGGAAAGCGCCACGATGCAGTTGCGAATGTCGCCCGGCGGCAACATGTTGAGTTCTTTGCGGAGGCGGCCGCTGGAGCCGCCGTCATCGCTGACCGTCACAACCGCGCAGAGATCGTGGATGCTGGGTTCATCCGCCCGCTGCCGCCGTCGTTCTCCAGGCGAAGTCACGTAATGCCGCAGGCCCTTCAATAGAGTAGAAAGGCCGGTACCGCCGCCGATGGCCACTACTCGCAGACTGCTTCGTCTTTCACCGGGGCCACGCTCGAGGGGCTGGCGAGAAGAGCCCATGAGGCGTTTTAGCGCTCCTCGCCGGATTCTTCGGAGGCAGCCTCAGCGCCAGGATCGGGATACAACATTTCGGTGAAGCGGGGATCTTCCGCCAGATTCTGGAAATCGGAATCGTTGCGCGCCTGAAAACGCAACGAGGGATTGACGTGAATGGCCTCGTCAAGATGGCGCAAGGAATCCTCCATGTGGCCGGTCAGGCAGTCGAGCGCGGCCAATCCATAGGCAACGAAGTCGGCTTTGGGCGCTTGCTTGGAAAGCTTGTCGAGATGTTCGCGCGCTCCCACGTAGTCGCCGACGTTCATTAAGGAAACCGCGAAGTCGTAGTGCTCTTCGGCACTTTTGAACTGGGTGGTGACCTTTTCCAGTTGCTGGTTGCAGGCGCTGAGATGCACGTTGGCCCGATCCGCCAGTTCCTTCATGGGGCCGGCGAGAACCTTCTGTAGCAAGCCCTTGGCCTTGTCGAATTTGTGCTCCTGCATGGCGCGCAAACCTGACTCGTAGTTCTGCACAGCCTGTGTAAAACGCGGGTCTTCCGCGACTGCTTTCTTGGGTGTGGTCTTCTGGGCCATGTGCAATACTCTTCCAGTACTCTTCGTAAATACTCCTTTTATCAAATACTTAGATGGTTACTGATTAACCTTTACTGCCATTCTTCGAGTCGTCCGCTCGGAAGATGCGTCATACCGTCCGGGGAGGCTCAAAAAGAGTCTGTGGAAAACCCTCCCCCAGAAGCGACCTGAGCAGGTTACCCGCCCCAGCCAGCGGCGTCAACTCGCACGGCCCGGCCTAGTTAATGGAAGCCGCGGTTTCCAGGTTAACTTGCCGCCAATCTCCCGCGATGATTCCTTTGCGAATCTGAGCCGCAGTTTTGCCCTTCTGGTGTTGCGTGTACGAATAGTAAAGCTCTTTCAGGCAAACATCGCAACGCGCCCCGTGTGTGTTTTCAAAACAACTGTGCAGGCTGTTGTGTCCCATACGATCGCAATAGCAATAGCAAGGTTGCTGGTGCAATATGGCCGGAATCTTGGCCGCCAGTTCGTAGGCATGAATCTGATAAGGCTGCTGGCTGTCGGCGCCCCATAGTTCGTCCCGTCCTAGGATCGGGGGGAGTTTCACATCCTTCGGAGGCGGAGCCGTATTGTAGGCCGGAACTACATCCGCTTGCTGAGACGCTGCCCAAGGGGTTGTAGCCACCAAGGTCGCCAGAAAAAGAAAAACTACGCTTAATGCACGACGCCGCATAGGGGTCCTCAGTCTTGGTATTGTACCCGAATTGTTAAGACGGAGAATTTGATGGTGCAACAAACGGCCTGCACCTGTAAGCCACAATCCGTATAAAATCTATGAAGCTCATGTCTCAGCAAATCGGTTCTGAAGATCCAATCCAGGCCGGAAGCGAGCAACACGCCCCTGCACGTTCGCGCGGGTTGGCGATTTCCGTCTGGCTACGTGATCTGCTCATATCGCTGGCGATTTCCGGCTTCATCATAATTTTTGTTTACCAGCCGGTGAAAGTCGAAGGCACGAGCATGATGCCGTCGCTCGAAGACCAGGAACGCATCTTCGTGAACAAGTTTGTCTATCGCATCGAGCCCATCGAGCGCGGCGACGTGGTGGTATTCCGCTATCCTCGCGATCCTTCGAAAAGCTTCATCAAGCGCGTCATCGGCGTTGCCGGGGACCGCATCCGCATCATCACCGGCCAGGTGTGGGTAAACGGCAAGCGATTGAACGAGGACTACGTTCCCCGCGCCTACGAAGATATGCGTTCGTATTCTGAAATGGTGGTACCGCCGGGAAGCTACTTCGTGCTGGGCGATCATCGCAGCCTCTCGAACGACAGCCGCGATTTTGGTCCGGTGGGCGAGAGTTATATTTACGGCAAAGCCGTGTTTGGGTACTGGCCGATGGATAAGATGGGAAGAGTGCGATAGAGCAAGGCGGCGGCAGAGCGGAAAATCGCAGGTGCAGACAGGATGGGAAAAGGACGCGATAAGCGCAGACGTAAATCTCGACAGCAGAAATCTCCAAAGAGAGATGCAACTCCCACGCTGGCGGTGACGAAGCCTTCACGTTCCGACCCGTCCATTCCCGACGAACCGGACGCCTCAGTTTACGCTCCGCTTAAACCCAAGCCTCGTCCACTCTCCGGCGCAATGGCTATACCGGAACCGAGCACAGAAGAGGAGTTTGTCGCGGTGCAGCCTCTGAGATTTTCAAAGTAGCCCTGATTTCCACACGAATTTCTTCGCCGATTCCGACCATCCCTGCTAAAATCTATAAAATCCACTCTCCCCGGAGACGCAATGCAAGCAATCCTTGCGCTGGAAGACGGCAAAGTCTTCCGAGGCAAAGGCTACGGAGCAAAGGGCGAATGTTACGGCGAAGTAGTTTTTAATACTTCCATCACCGGCTATCAGGAAATTTTCACTGATCCTTCCTACGCCGGGCAGATTGTCGTTCTCACCAATCCCGAAATCGGCAATTACGGCACCAACCCTGACGACAACGAGGCCACCCGCCCGTACATCGAAGGCCTGATCGTGCGCGAGTTCTCGCGCGTGAGTTCCAACTGGCGCTCGCAGCAGGTCACCGACGAATTCCTCGAAGGCTTCAAGATCCCGGTGCTGGCCGACATTGACACTCGCGCTCTGGTGCGCCATCTGCGCGACCACGGCGTGATGCGCGGCGTGATCTCGACACTAGAAACCGACGCACAGAAGCTGATTGCCAAAGCCCGGTCGATTCCGAAGATGGACGGGACAGATCTAGCGAAAGTGGTGACCACCAAACATCCTTATGTGTGGGAAGTCGGTGAGCGCTCCCACGAGCCGGTGGCGGTTGTCGGGGTGAAAGACCAGCCGGAGCGATTCCACGTCGTTGCTTACGATTACGGCATCAAGCAAAACATCCTCCGCAAACTGCGCGGCGAAGGCTGCAAGGTGACCGTGGTCCCAGCACAGACTCCGGCGGAAGATGTACTCGCCATGAAGCCGAACGGCGTGTTTCTTTCAAATGGCCCCGGCGATCCCGAACCCTGCACCTACGCGGTGGACAACATTCGCCGCCTCATGGGCCGCCTGCCCATCTTCGGGATTTGTCTCGGCCATCAGCTCACGGGGATTGCCGTCGGCGGCAAGACCTACAAGCTCAAGTTCGGACACCACGGCGGAAATCATCCTGTGAAGCAGTTGAAGAATGGCAAGATCGAAATTACCGCCCACAACCATAATTTCGCGGTCGATCCCGATTCGCTGCCCATGAGCGAAGTCGAACTCACACACATGGACTTGAATGACAACACGCTGGAAGGCATGCGGCACAAGAACCTGCCGCTGTTCAGCGTACAGTATCACCCGGAAGCTTCGCCCGGCCCCCACGACTCGCATTATCTGTTCAAGGAATTTACCAAGATGATGGAGGAGTGGAAAGGGTGAGGATTGCTTTGAAACTGCGCGCAATGGAACGCGAACGACCGACGACGAACGACCAACGACGAATTCTCAATGCCCAAACGCACTGACCTCTCGAAGATCCTGATCCTCGGCTCTGGCCCCATCATTATCGGCCAGTCGGCGGAGTTCGATTACTCCGGCACCCAGGCTTGCAAGGCCCTCAAGTCCGAGGGTTTCGAAGTCGTGCTCGCCAATTCCAATCCGGCGACCATCATGACCGATCCCGAGTCGGCTGACCGCACCTACATCGAGCCGCTTACGCGCGAGTATTTGGAAGAGATCATCCGCATTGAGCGCCAGATGTCGCCCGGCGCCGGCTTCGCCATTCTGCCGACAGTCGGCGGACAGACTGCGCTGAATCTTGCCATCGAACTTTCCGACAGCGGCGTACTAGATAAATACAATGTTCAACTCATCGGTGCCAACGTCACCGCCATCAAGAAGGCTGAAGACCGGCTGGTGTTCAAAGACGCGATGCAGCGCATCGGGCTCGACGTCCCCAAGTCAGCCTTGGTGAATAACATTAAAGATGGCCTGGAGTTCGCTGGCAAGATTGGCTTCCCGGTCATCATTCGCCCGTCGTTTACGCTTGGCGGATCTGGCGGCGGCATCGCTTATAACCGCGAAGAGCTGATGGAACTCCTGGCGCGCGGCCTAGACTTTTCTCCCGTCCACGAAGCGCTGATTGAAGAATCGGTCCTCGGCTGGAAAGAATTCGAGCTTGAGGTGATGCGCGACACGGCGGACAACGTCATCATCATTTGCTCTATCGAGAATTTCGATCCCATGGGCGTGCACACCGGCGATTCCATCACCGTCGCTCCCGCTCAAACTCTCACCGACCGCGAATACCAAGCCATGCGTGATGCGGCCATCGCGGTGATCCGCGAGATCGGAGTCGAGACCGGCGGATCGAACATTCAGTTCGGCATCCATCCCCAAACCGGACGGATGGTGGTCATCGAGATGAATCCTCGAGTGTCACGATCTTCCGCGCTGGCGTCGAAAGCCACCGGTTTCCCCATCGCCAAGATTGCCGCCAAACTTGCTGTCGGCTACACCCTCGATGAAATTCGTAACGACATCACCCGCAAGACTCCTGCCTGCTTCGAGCCCACGCTTGACTACGTTGTGGTCAAGATTCCCAAGTGGCAGTTCGAGAAGTTTCCCGGCGCCGACGAAAACCTTGGTCCGCAGATGAAATCTGTAGGCGAAGTCATGGCCATTGGCCGCACCTTCAAAGAAGCACTGATGAAGGGCATTCGCTCGCTTGATACCGGCAAACGCATCGGCGGATCGAAGATCGAACCTAAGATCATGACTCAGCGCCTGGTCACGCCGCATCCCGAGCGGCTGGCGTACGTGCAATATGCGTTGCGCCAGGGCCACACGGTGAAGCAACTTTACAAGATGACCTCCATCGATCCCTGGTTCCTCTACCAGCTCAAAGAAATTAACGACATGCAGCTGGAGCTGGAAAAACATCCCATGGAATCGATTCCGGTCGAGGTGTTGCGCGAGGTCAAGCGCTACGGCTTCTCCGACGGCCGTCTGGCCGGTGCGTGGCGGCTGAACGGACAGGAAAAGGTCCGCCATCTGCGCAAGAAGCACGGCATTAAACCCGTCTACAAACGAGTGGACACCTGCGCTGCAGAATTTGAAAGCTTCACGCCGTACCTGTACTCCACCTACGAAGACGAAGATGAAGCCGCGCCCACCGACAAGAAGAAAGTCATCATTCTGGGCAGCGGGCCCAATCGCATCGGGCAGGGAATTGAATTCGATTACTGCTGCTGCCACGCTTCCTTCGCGCTGCGCGACGATGGCTATGAGACCATCATGATCAATTGCAATCCCGAGACGGTCTCGACCGATTACGATACCAGCGACCGCCTCTACTTCGAGCCGCTTACGCTCGAAGACGTACTCGCGATCTGCGAGCATGAAAGTTCGACAGGCGCACCGGTGGGAGTAATCGTGCAGTTCGGCGGCCAGACGCCGCTGAATCTTGCGCTGCCTTTGAAGGCGGCCGGAGTCAACATCATCGGAACTTCGCCTGAGTCGATTGACCTTGCCGAAGACCGCAAACGCTTCAACCGACTGCTCGAAGAGCTACAGATCCCACAGTCGCCCGGCGTCATGGCCGCGTCGCTTGAAGAAGCGATTGCGGGCGCTACGAAGGTGGGTTATCCCGTGTTAGTACGGCCATCCTATGTGCTGGGCGGGCGCGCCATGGTGATCGCCTACGACGAAGAGAGCGTCATCCGATACATGAAAGAGGCGGTCGAATATTCGCATGACCGTCCCATCCTGATCGATCACTTCCTCGAAGACGCTATCGAAGTCGACGTAGACGCGCTTTCCGATGGGGAAGATGTCGTCATCGGCGGCATCATGCAACACATCGAAGAAGCCGGCATCCACTCCGGCGATTCTTCCTGCGTGCTCCCGGCGGTCGATATTCCCCAGAAGTTGATGGATCAGATGCGAGACTACACCTTTAAACTCGCGCGTGCATTGAAAGTAGTCGGGCTAATGAACATTCAATTTGCCATTCCGCGCGGCAATGGCAATGGGGGCGGCGACAAAGTCTATGTGCTCGAAGTAAACCCGCGTGCATCACGCACCGTGCCGTATGTCTCGAAAGCCACAGGCGTGCCAATGGCTAAGATCGCAGCCCGCCTGATGACTGGCCGCAAGCTGCGCGAATTCCTGCCGGAATTCATCGAGCGCCGCGCCGACTTGGATACCGGCAACTGCTACTACGTGAAATCGCCCGTGTTCCCCTGGAATAAATTTCCCGGCGTGGACACCGTGCTGGGCCCAGAGATGAAGTCCACCGGAGAAGTCATGGGCGTGGCCGACAACTTCGGCGAAGCCTTCGCCAAAGCGCAGATTGCCGCCGGACAAAAGCTGCCCACCAAGGGCACGGTCTTCATCAGCGTCACCGATCATGACAAGCCACAGGTGGCCGACGTCGCCCGCAAGTTCGCCGACATGGGTTTCCACATCGTGGCAACAGCCGGAACAGCCGACCTTATCGAGCGCGCGGGGATGACAGTCGAGCGCGTTTACAAAGTAAAAGAAGGCCGGCCGAACGTGGTCGATCTGATCAAGGGCGAGCGCATGCAATTGGTCATCAACACACCCCACGGGCTCGAGCCTTGGTTTGATGAGCAAGCCATCCGCCGCGCCGCGGTTAATGCGCGTATTCCAACCATCACCACCCTCGCCGCCGCCCGCGCTGCCGCCGAAGGCATCGCCGCCCTGCAACGCGGAGAAGTGAACGTGTTTGCGCTACAAAAATTGCACGCCGAGCGATCCACAAGAGTCCGGCGGTGACCACGTCCCAACCGTCCCCAAGCTGGTAAGCTAGAAGCCAGAAGCTAGGAGCGGTTTTTATGCTACTTTCCGGCATCTTTCCTCCCATCACGACCCCGTTCTACCCGCAGGGCAACGTGTATTTCAAAAAACTCGAGGCCAACGTCGAGCGCTATTCGAAGACTCCGGTCGCCGGCATCGTTGCACTGGGGTCGACGGGCGAAGCTATCCTGCTGTCCGACCTCGAGCGGCGAGACGTTCTACAGGCCGTGCGCGACGCGGCCGCTCCGAATAAAGTCTTGATCGCCGGAACCGGCATGGAGTCCGCCGATGAGACGCTTCAACTCACCGAGTACGCAGCCAAGGTCGGCTACGACGTTGTTCTGGTCCGCACGCCGCACTTTTATCGCAAGCAAATGGCGCCCGCAAATCTGCTGGCGTTCTACCGTTTTGTTGCCGACCGGTCACCGCTTCCGGTGCTGCTCTATAACGTGCCGGGATTTACCGCTTACGACCTTCCTGTGGAACTGGTAATTGAGTTGGCGGGACATCCCAACATCATCGGAATCAAAGAATCCGGCGGTGATGTGGACAAAGTCCGTCGCATGGTTGAGGGGACTCGCCACGTGAAGCGCAGTGCCACGGTCACGGAAACCTTCGAGGCGATCACGCCGCGCATGTTGAGCGCAGCCACCAAAGGCAATGGGGAACTGGTATCAATTGCCGCGCTCTCGGGATCGCGAGAAATGTCGAAGCCTTCATCTGCCGCAGTCAGCGTGGTCGGCGGCCTGAAGACACGCCAGAAAGAAGTCGGCTTTCAGGTGTTGGTGGGCGCGGCGCAAACGCTGGAGCCGTCGCTGCAAATCGGCGCGGCGGGTGCGATTCTCGGCTTCGCAGATCCCGCTCCCACTGCATGCTACGAAGTTTATGCCGCCTGGAAAGAAGGCGACGCCGACCTTGCCCGTCTCAAACAGCAGCGCATCGTCAAAGCCGCGCAGCGGATCGTAAGCGAGCTGGGCATCTCTGCAATCAAGTATGCGATGGACTTCAATGGCTATTACGGCGGCCCCGCTCGTCTACCGCTACTGCCCATCACGGCGGATGTGAAAAAAGAAGTCGAGCGTCTGCTGTCCGATATTCGTAACTAGATCCTCCATGAAACGGCGAGCACCTCTCGCGTCAAGGAAGCCGAAGTCGCCTGCCCAGTCCCGCCCGCGCTTGCCGGCGATCTCCGAACAAATGAAGGCATGGACTGCGGCTCTGGCGGCTGATCTCGAATCATGGCCGCTAGTGAAAACTCGCCCCATGTTCGGTCTCATCGCGTGGTACCGGCGGGACAAGATTTTCGCGGTGCTCCCCAAAACTCGAGGAATGGATTCACCCAACGCTCTCGCTTTCAAACTGCCATCCGCAAGTGCCCGTCTACTGGTCCGCATTCGCAAGGATTCACGCATCGCTTTCACCGAAATGCAGAAAGCCCGTTGGTTCACATTTGAACTAAGCTGTGACGCCGATCTCCACGACGCACTTGACTGGCTGGCCCAAGCCTACGAAGCAGCGCGGTGAAAACTACCTGTGGACAAACTCCGTTTGTGACGAGCGGCCCGCCTGATATACTATTTGAACGAACGTTCGAACTTTATGGCCTCCTCTGCTTCGGTCACGTCCCCGGTCAACCCACGCCGCCGCACGCCGGCAGACGCGTCTTCCTCGAACGAGACGCGTTTTGACCGCAGGCTAAGCAAGATTTTGCTTCACGCTGCCGAAGTGTTCTACGAAAAGGGCTACGCCGGCGCGTCCATGCGCGATCTTGCACGCGCCAGCGGCATGTCGCTCTCGGGGCTCTACTACTACTTCGAGTCGAAAGAGAAACTGCTCTATCTCATCCAGAAAGAAACCTTCACCACCATCGTCGAACGGCTTCGAGAGCGCCTGGACGCCGTCTCAGATCCCGAGCAGCGCATTCGCATCTTTATCCTGAACCACCTGGAATATTTTCTGGTCAACCGCAAAGCGATGAAGGTCCTCTCTCATGAGGATGACGCGCTTACCAACGGGTTTGCCGCGGAAGTCGCCGCAATCAAGCGCGCTTACTATCGAATTTGCGTGGGGCTGCTCGACGACTTCAGGCGCGAGCGTAAACTGGAAGGATCTAGCCGTCTCGCTGTTTTGAGCCTGTTTGGCATGATGAATTGGATTTATACCTGGTACAACCCGCGCGTGGACGCCGACGCCGAAGAGATCGCCGGCAAAATGGGCGACATTTTTCTTCGCGGCGTTGGATCGGCGGCTTCGCGCAAGAAGAATCGCAAGAAGAAATCGGTAAACTGAACTCAAATTCTATGGATCGCGAAAAGGAGTTTTGACATGGCTACTACAATGTCGCCCGCAACCGGCGAAACCACCAAGACGCTGGTCAACTATCGCACCGACCGCGGCGTGGCGGTCATCGAGATGTTCGACCCGCCCGCCAACACCTACACCTACGAAATGAACCGCCAGCTCGATGAGAGCATTCTCAAGGCACGCATGGATAATGACGTCTACGTCATCGTTCTCACCGGATCGGGGGATAAGTTCTTCTCCGCCGGCGCCAACATCAAAATGCTGTCGAGCGTCGATCCCACATTTAAGTACTATTTCTGCCTGCACGCCAACGAAATGCTGCTGCGTCTCGAGCACACGCCCAAGCTGGTGATAGCGGCCATCAACGGCCACTGCGTCGGTGGCGGACTCGAAATCGCGATGGCTGCCGACATCCGCATTGCCCGCCAGGAAGCGGGAAAGATTGGCCTGCCGGAAGTGAATCTCGGCGTGCTACCTGGAACCGGTGGCACGCAACGCTTGTCGCGCATGGTAGGCAAGAGCAAGGCGATTGAGTTGATGGTTACCGGCAACACCTTCTCTTTCGAGGAAGCCAAAGAGCTCGGAATCGTCAACGACATCTTCGAGCGCGATGGTTTCATGGACAACGTTCTGGAGTATGCCCGTCAGTTCTGCCCGCCCAACAAGGCGGCCAAGGCAGTAGGACGAATCAAGCGCGCAGTACAAACCGGATGGGAGATTCCCATGGAATCAGCGCTCGCAGTGGAACGCGAGAACCAGCAGATTCTTTTCCAAAGCGAAGACGCCAAAGAAGGCCTAGCGGCTTACGTGGAAAAGCGGCCGGCAGTGTTTAAAGCGAAATAACAGCTCGTGTGGGGACGGCCGCCCTCGGCCGTCCTTTACCGAACTTCGATTGGAAACCAGAATGATTGCAGCGACAAAAACTAAGCTCTCCCCCGGCCGTCTGTTGATTGATGGACAGTGGTTGGAGACCGCCAAGAAATTCGACACCTCGAATCCTGCAACTGGGGAAGTCTTGACCCAGGTTGCCTCGGCGTCATCCGAAGACGTCGACCGCGCCGTTGCCGCAGCTCGCAAGGCATTCGAAGACCGCAGCGGCCCCTGGTGCAAAATGTCGGCCAGCGAGCGTGGACGCCTGATCTGGCGCCTCGCTGATCTTCTCGAAAAGAACATCGACGAGTTCGCTGAACTCGAAACCCTCGACAACGGCAAACCGATCTTCGAATCCCGCTATGTCGATATGCCAATGGTGATCGACGTCCTGCGCTATTACGCGGGCTGGGCGACCAAGATCCATGGGGAAACTGTCAATACGTTCGAGACAGCATTTACCTACACGCTGCGTGAACCGGTGGGTGTGGTCGGCATGATTGTGCCGTGGAACTTTCCGCTGCTGCTGTCTTCGTGGAAGCTGGGTCCGGCATTGGCATGCGGAAATACCGTCGTCTGGAAACCCGCCAGCCTGACTCCGTTGACTGCATTACGCTTTGGTGAGTTGGCCATGGAAGCGGGAGTTCCCGCTGGCGTGATCAACGTCATTACCGGCAACTCTGAGGTGGGCCGAACCATGGTTCGCCATCCCGGCATCGACAAGATCGCTTTTACCGGATCGACCGAAGTCGGCAAAGAGATCATGCGCGGCGCGGCCGATACCATGAAGCGCATCACGCTGGAACTTGGCGGCAAATCACCCAATATCGTATTTGCCGACGCCGACATCGACAACGCTGTGAAAGGGGCCATTACCGGAATCTTCTACGGGAAGGGCGAAGTCTGCAATGCCGGCTCGCGACTGTTCGTCGAAAGTAAAGTACAGGACGAATTCCTGGAGAAGTTGGTCGCTCGTGCCAATAAGATGCGACCTGCCGATCCGCTCGATCCCAAGACCCGCATGGGCGCGATCGTCAGCCAGGAGCAGATGCAGACAGTGCTGGGATACATCGAGGCCGGCAAGAAAGAAGGCGCCAAATTGATTGCCGGAGGAAGCCGAGTTTCGGTCGATGGCGGTAAAGGATACTTTATCGAGCCGACGATCTTCAGTGGCGTGAGTAACGACATGAAGATCGCGCAAGAAGAAATCTTCGGGCCGGTGCTGGCGACCATCAGCTTCGATGATATTGATCAAGCCGTCGCGCAGGCCAATCAGAATCCGTACGGATTAGCGTCGGCAGTGTGGACGAAAGACCTAAAGAAAGCGCATCTTGTCTCGCGACAGCTCAAAGCCGGTACGGTCTGGATCAACACCTACGGTTTGATGGACGCGGCCATGCCCTTCGGTGGATACAAGAGTTCGGGTCTGGGGCGTGAACTCGGGGAAAAAGCGCTCGAACACTATACGGAAAGCAAAACAGTTTGGATGAACTTAGGATGAATCATCAACCACTGAAGTCACAGAGCACACACAGGTTGGAATTTAGAAAGCTCTCGGTGTCCTCTGTGGTTAAAAAGGAATTCTAATCATGCCTGGAAAAGTAGCAAAAATCGGAACCTTCAGCGACTGGGTCGGCTTGTTTGACGATTGGCGGAAAGACATCGGCGTCAATCACAAGGAAATTTCCGACTTCAAATTCGACACTCTCTACGGCGCCATCGAGACCGAAGAAATCCAGTTTGGCGCATTCAAGGGCAACAAGAAGTGGGAAAACCTGCGGCAAGTGCCGACGCAGCAGATGCGCGATGCGCTCATCAATCTGATTGTCTATCAAGGCGACACCGAATTTGCCAGCGTCGAGCAGCAGCGCAATCTGTTCGAAAGCGCGCCGACCGACTGGGACCGTCGCGCCATCACCCGCGTAATGATCGAAGAAATGCGCCATGGCTGGCAGATGTGTGCCTTGCTCATCACCCATTTCGGCTACTCCGGAAAGGTCGAAGCGCAAAAGATGCTGGAGCGCCGTGCCTTCGACAACAAGCGTCTGCTCGGCGCCTTCAATGTGGACGTCGATAACTGGATGGACTTTTTCACCTACACTGACTTCGTCGATCGCGACGGCAAATTCCAGTTGCAGATGTTGAAGTATTCGGCGTTCGCTCCGCTTGGCCGATCGATGTCTTACATGCTGCGCGAGGAAGCTTTCCACATGGGCACGGGCAACGACGGTCTGCGCCGCATTGTGGAAGCGGGCGTTATTCCCGCATGGCTGATTCAGCGTTACCTCAACAAATGGATTTCAAGCTCCTACGATTTGTTCGGTACCGACCATTCCTCATCCGCGCATTGGTCTTACGTGTGGGGCATCAAGGGCCGCTACGACGAGCCGAAGAACGAACAACCGGCCCAAGTCGACGACTTGAACGACTACAACCGCCAACTCTACCGGGATGAAGTTGCAGGTTTGGTGGAGCGTTTCAATGGTGGATTAAAAGCAGGAGAACCAAGACTTTACGCGCCACACATCAAGTTTAACCGTAACATTGGCCGTTGGGCAGGACAGAAGTTCCACGCTCAGACCGGCGAGCCATTGGACGATAAAGCCTACGACCAGCACGTAAAAGAGTACATGCCGACAGCAGAAGACAAGAAGCTTCTGCTCGACATCATTGCCAATGAAAAGAAATGGATTGCGCCGAAAGAAGGCGCGCGCGATCCCCTGGCGTCGATCGGCGAAGTCAGAAAGTCAGCGATCAACCTGTAGACGAACCCGTGGGGACAGGCGACTCGGCTGTCCCGTTTACCCATGATTACCTCGACCACCATTCCGACTCCAACCTCGCAGGCTTACACCATGGGCGAACTCATGGTGACGACCGCAGCCCGCGAGATTCGAGATCGCGAGGTGGTGTTCGTCGGCATGAGGCTGCCGTTGATTGCCTTCGTGGTCGCAAAGAAAACCCATGCGCCCAATGCGATTGGCCTTTTTGAAAATGGCGTGATCCGCTCAACCCCTGCACCGGAGTTGATCTACACCATGGCCGATCCCCCGAACATTCTGGGAGCAACACAGTGCCTGGACATGCTGGGCGTGATGAGCCTGCTGCAATCCGGGCGGGTGCACCTCGGGTTTCTGGGAGCAGCGGAAGTCGACCGCTTCGGCAATCTCAACTCGACTGAAGTGAAGGGCCCGAAAGGTGTAGTTCGCTTGCCGGGATCGGGCGGAGCTTGCGACATCGCTTCGCTGGCTCAACGTTTCGTTGCTCTGCTGGAGCATAGCAAGCGGCGTTTGCCGGAGCGCGTTTCATTTCTTACCAGCCCAGGGAATGGTGATGGTCATGCCTGGCGTCAGCATATCGGGCTACCCCGCGGGGGTCCGTCAGCCGTGATCACAACGAAAGCTGTCTTGCGCTTTGGCGAAGATGGAGAAGCCTTCCTCGCTTCCGTGCATCCTGGGATCGAAGTAGAAGATGTGCTCGACAATACCGGCTGGCCGTTGCGCTGCGGCAGGGAAGTACCGTCAACGCCGGAGCCGAGTGCCTCCGAGTTACAAGCAGTTCGTGAATACGACAGAGAAGGATTTTGGACGAGTTGAGCTGAGCCATGCCTACAGCGGCAACCACACAATCGCGCCTCGAACTCGTGCTACAGAAACCGGTTGCCTGCCTGCGTCTGACCAACCCGCCCGTAAACGTCATCGACATTCCCATGATGGAGGATTTGACCGCGGCGCTGGCCCTGATCGAATCGAACGCTGATATCGCCACCGTTGTCCTATCAGGCTCGCAAAAGGTTTTCTCCGCCGGTGTCGATGTCGCCGCTCATACACCCGACAAAGTTCGCGAGATGCTGTCGAAGTTCCACGGAGTGATTCACGCCCTGATCAACAGCAGAAAAGTGACCGTTGCCTGTGTTCACGGCAACTGTCTGGGCGGAGGCGCGGAACTGGCTGCGGTTTGCGATCTGGTTTACACCTCCGAGTCCGCCACCTGGGGCTTTCCGGAAATCAAGCTGGGCTGCTATCCGCCGGTTGCAGCCACGGTACTTTCGGCCGTCGTGGGCCAGAAGCGAGCGTCCGAACTGATTCTCACCGGCCGCGCTATCACAGGCAGGGAAGCGGCGGACATCGGGCTGGCCAATCGAGCTGTACCAGATGCAGAGGTGGATGCAGCGGCACAGGAGTCACTGGATCGTTTGGCAAAGCTCAGCCCTGCGGCGTTGTCCTTGAGCAAGAAAGCAATCTACGTGTGGGATGCCATGCATTTTCACAAGGGACTGGCGCGCGCTGAGAGTATTTATCTGGACGAGCTGATGAAGACGGAAGACGCGCAAGAAGGCATCAACGCATTCCTTGAAAAGCGGACGCCGATGTGGAAAGGGAAGTGATGTCTAAACTCCTCACCATGCGCGAAGCGATTGCCGGTCTTGTCCCCGACGGCGCTTCGGTTGCGCTCGGCCTCCAGATGGAGCAGATGATCCCCTTTGCCGCTGGTCACGAAATCATTCGTCAGAAGAAGCGCGGCCTCACGCTGATCGGGCCAATCTCGGACATTCTCTTCGATCAGCTCATTGGCGCGGGATGTGTAGAGAAAGTCATCGCCGCCTGGGTAGGCAACGTGATGATGGGCTCTGCCTACAACTTTCGCCGCGCAGTAGAAGACGACGGTATGAAGGTTTTCAACATGACCAACTTCACCGTGGCTCTTGCGCTGCAAGCGGGAGCGATGGGTGTACCGTTCTTGCCAACGCGAACAGCCCTGGGCAGCGACACCACGAAGGGCAATCATTTCTTCTATCAGATATTTTCTCCCTTTGAGGGAAAAGAGCCTCTGTGGGCGGTTCGTGCCCTGACTCCGGATGTCACTATTGTCCATGTGCAGCGGGCCGACAGCGAAGGCAACGCCCATTGCTGGGGCAACTTCGGCGTAATGATCGAAGGCATTCGCGCGGCCAAGCGCGTCATCGTTGCGGCGGAAGAAATCGTCGAACCGGAAGTTATCGCCAGCGATCCTAACCGCACCGTGATTCCGGGATTCCTGGTAAATGCCGTCGTCGAGTGCCCGTATGGAGCGCATCCTTCGCCTGTGCAGGGATACTACAAACGCGACGACGCCTTCTTCCGTCAATATCACGAACAAACTAAAGCGAAACAGGACACGGAGGCCTGGCTCTCGCGCTGGGTGTACAGCGTAGCCGATCGAAGAGCATATATGAACCAACTAGGCGCCTGCCGAGTGGATGACCTCGGGGTAAAGCAGCACGCCTACGCGGCACAGGCGGATTTTGGATATTAAACCGCTAGCTCCTGGCTCCTAGCTAGAGTTTCACGAGCAGCTAGGGGCCAGAAGCTAGAAGCTGCACTATGAAAAAAGAACTCATCGAACTGCGCGTCAACGGCCGCTCGCACGAGATCGCCATCGAGCCCAGCAAACTGCTGCTCGATGCGCTGCGCCAGGACCTCGATCTGACTGGCTCGAAGCGCGGCTGTGACGATTCTTCCTGCGGGGCATGTACCGTGCAGGTTGATGGAATCCCCATGCTTTCCTGCACCATGCTGGCAGCGAGCTGCGAAGGCCAGGAGATCACCACGGTCGAGGGCGTCAGCGAACACGGGAGCCTGGCGGCGATTCAAAAAGCCTATGGCGACTGGGGCGGATCACAATGCGGCTATTGCACACCGGGCTTCATGATGACAGTAAGGCATCTGCTGGCGCAGAACCCCAACCCGACGGAAGCAGAAATTCGCAATGGGCTGAGCAGTAATCTGTGCCGCTGCACCGGCTACACCCAGATGTACCAGGCAATCAAAGCAGCAATCGATGCGGAACAGAAGGCAATGGTGCTAGCGAAATGACTGACTTCTCCATCATCGGTAAGTCCATCGCCATGGTTGATGCCGCGGGTAAGACGACCGGCTCCGGCAAATACACGGACGACCTGAGCGCCCCCGGCATGTTGGTCGGCAAGATTCTGCACTCGCCATATCCGCATGCCCGCATCAAGCGCATCGACACCAGCCGTGCCGAGAAACTCGACGGTGTGGTCACTGTCGTCGTCGGCAAAGACGCACCCAATCCCTACGGTATTCTCCCCGTCGGTCACGACGAATACGCGCTGGCGCTCGACAAAGTTCGTTACGTCGGCGACAACGTAGCCTGCGTGGCCGCCGTCGATGAGTTCACAGCCGAGAAGGCGCTTGAATTAATCGACGTTGAATATGAAGTTCTGCCGGCTTATTTCGACCCCGAAGACTCAATGAAGGCTGAGACCAACCTCATCCACGACAATAAGCCTAATAATATCGAGAAAGATTACCACCATGTCTTCGGCGATCCTGACAAGGGCTTTGCCGAGGCTGATCAAATTGCCGAAGCTCGCTTCATCGCCAATGAAGTCACGCACGCCGCCATGGAACCGCACGCCACGCTGGCCGCTTTTGAGATCGACCCGCAAACCGGCAATCCCGGCCGCTTGATCGTGCAATCCTCTACCCAGGTTCCTTATTACTTGCAGCACAAATTGTCGCTTGTACTCGAAATGCAGATGTCGCAAATTCGCGTCATCAAGCCGTTGGTAGGCGGCGGATTCGGCGGCAAAAGTGAAGTGATTCCTCTGGAAATCATCGCTGCCATCGCAGCGCGCAAAGCGAAAGCACCAGTGAAGATCACCTACACGCGCGAAGAAGTCTTCTGGGCGCATCGCGGCCGTCCGCGTACCATCGTCGATCTCAAGACCGGGGTCAAGAACGACGGCAGCATCACTGCCGTCAAAGCCCGCGTAATACAGGATGGCGGCGCTTATTGCTCGTACGGCGTGGTCACGATTCTTTACTCTGGCGCGCTGTTGGGCGCGCTTTACGACATTCCTAATATTCAGTACGACGGTTATCGCGTGCTCACCAATAAACCCGTCTGCGGCGCCATGCGCGGCCACGGCACCGTCAACGTCCGCTTCGCGTTTGAAACGCAACTCGACGAACTGGCCGCAGCCATCGGAATGGATCCCGCTGAGATCCGTCAGCACAATCTGCTCAAGCCGCCCTGTGTCACGGTGAACGGCTTACGCGTGCAGAGCTACGGCCTGCCCGAGTGTATCGAGAAAGTGGTCGAGCGCTCCGGTTGGAAACAACGTAAAGGGAAAATGCCGAAGGGCCGCGGCCTGGGTGTCGCGTGCAGCCACTACGTCAGCGGCGCGGCCAACTCGATCATCCGCTCCGACATGCCGCACTCTACTGTCAACATCAAAATTGATCGTGATGGCGGCGTGGTTGTATACACCGGCGCGTCTGACATCGGCCAGGGATCAGATACCATGGTCGCCCAAATCACCGCTGAAACCCTGGGCTGTACCATCGCGCGCGTAAGAGTGATTTCGGCGGACACCGACCTCACCCCCATCGACATCGGGTCGTACTCGAGCCGTGTGACTTTTATGAACGGCAATGCCACTTTGCGAGCGGCGCAGGATGTGAAGAAACAAATTGCCTCCGCCGCCGCGCGCAAGATGGGTTGCGAAGTGGAAGAACTGGTTTTCCGCAATGACATAGTCACCCGCAAGAACGGCCATGTGGGGACGTCCGCCCTCGGCCGTCCGGTCGAGCAAAGCTCGACGGCTTCCGTCTCCGGCCGCGTCGTAGGCCAAATCCTGCGCGGTTCACTGCAACAAAAGCGCAAGGACGAAGGTCCCAAAGATCAGCTCTCGTTCGAAGAAGCTGTAGTCGCAGCCATCGACTTCCACGGCGCGCTCAGTGGAACCGGTTCCTACGCGCCCCCGCCCGACGCTCGCGGCGGCAAGCACAAAGGCGCTGGCGTAGGACCGTCACCTGCCTATTCCTACTCAGCCCAGGTTGCTGAAGTCTCGGTGGACGAAGAAACCGGCGAAGTAACGGTCCACAAAGTCTGGGCATCGCATGACTGCGGCCGAGCCCTGAATCCAGTTTCAGTAGAAGGACAAATCATCGGCTCGGTATGGATGGGCATGGGCCAGGCACTGACTGAAGAAATGATTTGGAAAGATGGCATGCTGATGAATCCCGGCCTGCTTGAATATCGCAGCCCGTCATCGGTGGAATCGCCGGAAGTCGAAGCAATTATTGTCGAGAGCATCGACCCCGAAGGACCGTTCGGCGCGAAGGAATGCAGCGAAGGCTCTTTGGCCGCGACGATACCCGCGATCTCGAACGCCATCTACGATGCCGTCGGGGTACGCCTGCACGAATCTCCCTTCACCCCGGAGCGCGTGCTGTCGGCCCTGCGCGCGAAAAAGCAGCTCAAGCACATCAACCTGACCGAAGGCGTCGATCCCACCTCGCCCGCGACCTTCCGCGAGCATGGCGGATCGCTGTGGTTTCGCGGCAAGGGCCCAGAGCGGCATCCGCTGGATCCGTCGCGTAGAGAAACGCCAGCAGCTGCGGCAGGTGACGATTGAGTCTTCCCGATTTCAAGCTGTTGCGGCCGCGCTCGCTGGATGACGCAGTCGGCTTCCTCGCCAAGCATGCGAACCAATCCTCCAACCGGCTGCGTATCGTTGCCGGCGGCACCGACCTCATCCCCTCCATGCGGCAAAAGCTGTTCGAGCCGGAATACGTGCTCGATCTTCGCCACATCGCCGGGCTGCAGGGAATTCGCGAGCAGAAGGGAAGTGGCGTTGAAATTGGCGCCTTGACCTCCCTCACGGCAATCGAACACTCGGATCTCTTGCGTCGCCGCTACTCGGTGCTGACCGAAGCGGCCGCAACCGTTGCATCGCCCGTTCTACGCAATATGGGCACAATCGGCGGCAACATTTGCTTGGACACGCGCTGCCTCTGGTACAACCAGTCCCTCACCTGGCGCAAGGGGTGCGGCTTCTGTATCAAGAAAGATGGCGACCTTTGCCACGTTGCTCCCGGAGGCACCAAGTGCTGGGCAGCGTTTTCTGGAGATACTCCTGCCGCGCTGCTATGCCTGAATGCAGAGGTGGAAATTGTCAGCCCGCGAGGCGCGCGCCGCATTCCCCTGCATGAGTTTTACACGGGCCTCGGAGACGACTACCGCAAGCTACAGCCGGACGAGTTGCTAACGCGAGTGTTCTTGCCCGAAGCCGCAGCCGACTATCGCGGCGTATACCGCAAGCTGCGAATTCGCGGATCGATCGATTACCCTCTGGCCGGTGTCGCCGTTGTCATCATGCGGTCGAACGGGCATGTGTCCGACGCCCGCGTGGCTATCACTGCGGTGAATCCCGCGCCGCTGCTGGTGAAAGGCGCAAGCGAAGCGCTGCATGGCATGGCAGTGGACGAAGCCGTCGCTGATGCCGTCGGAATCCTAGCGGCAAAGACCGCAAAGCCGTTGACTACATCAGCGCTCACGCCGGAATACCGCCGGGAAATGATTCGAGTATTCACCAAACGTGCGGTGCTGGCTGCGGCAGGGAACTAGCGGCTGGTGAACAGGTGTCCCATCTTTTCTTTCTTGGTCTTCAAATAATCTTCGGAGTGTGCGTTGACGGACACTTCGCAGGGAACTCGCTCAACAACCTTGATCCCTCCGCGTTCAAGCGCTGCAACTTTCTCAGGATTATTCGACAGGAGGCGAACCTGGGAGACCCCCAGCGCCTTCAGAATCTCTGCCGGTAACGCAAACTCGCGCTGATCGGCCTTGAAACCGAGGCGTTCGTTTGCCTCGACCGTGTCCAAGCCGTCATCCTGCAACTCGTAAGCTTTCAACTTGGCCATCAGGCCGATCCCCCGGCCTTCCTGCTGTTCGTAAATCAGCACGCCGGCGCCGCGCTCAGCGATCATAGCCAGCGCCATTTCCAATTGCTGGCGGCAATCGCAGCGTAGCGATCCGAAGACATCGCCAGTGAGGCACTGGGAATGAATGCGCACCAGTGGTGGTGAAGATAGAATATCGCCCATCATCAGAGCGACAGCTTCTTCCTTGCGACCGTCAAAATCGCCCTGGAAACCGAAGATGCGAAACTTGCCCCAGCGAGTAGGGAAGTCGGCGGACGCGACTTGCTGAACCGAGTGAGGGGCCACAACAACATTATAGATGTAGGCGCGGGCGTCCCCGCCCGTGCAACTGCGAAACCGTCACCATGCCGCATAACGATTCCGTCCGCGCCGTTCCGGAAGGAGTTTGATCAGCACAATGCCGGCCACAAACCCTCCTACGTGCGCCCAAACCGCAATGCCGCCCGTAGCACCGGAGCCCGCAATCGAAGTCACAGCCCCGCTTAGGAACTGTGTCAAGAACCAATATCCCAGTACCAGCCAGGCGGGAAGGTAGAAGAAGAAGATCGGAGGAAACCACATCATCACGCGGGCCCTGGGATAGAGCACAAAATAACCACCCATCACTCCCGCAATCGCTCCACTCGCCCCCAGAGCGGGCACATTGGAGCCAGCATTCAGAAGAATGTGCGTGGCCATGGCAGCGAACCCGCTGACCAGATAGAACATCAGGTAGGAGAAGTGGCCGAGATAGTCCTCAATGTTGTCGCCAAAGATCCACAGGAACCACATGTTGCCAATGATGTGCAGCCAGGACGCGTGCAGAAACATCGATGTCAGGATGGTCAACGAAACCGCCGGCAGGGAAGTGTTCGACGTGCCGGCCAACGCCCTTTCAAAGTGCAGCGGAACCACGCCAAACTGATACATCAAGCCGTTCAGCGCACGGTGACTCTGCGCCCCCACCGACAATTCAAACAGAAACACCACCACATTCAGGGCGATAATGAAATAGGTAATGTAGGGCGTGCTGAAGCGGGGCGTATCGTCGCGGATGGGAATCATCTAGGATTGGTAGTTGAGCAATCGGGTAATTGAGTAACTGAAAACCAGTGCACCAATCTGGATTCTAAATTACCCAATTACAAATTACCCAATTACAAATTACCCAATTGCTCAATTCTTATGAACGCTGTTCTCATCATCGATAAGCCCGCCGGACTGACCTCACACGACGTCGTCAACCGGGTACGCCGCATTCTGCATGAGCGGTCGGTAGGGCATCTCGGTACGCTCGATCCCTCTGCCACCGGCGTATTGCCGCTGGTAGTTGGCAGTCTTACCCGACTGGCCCAGTTCTACACCGCCTCCGAGAAGGCCTACGAAGGCGTAATCCGCTTCGGCTTTGCCACCGATACCTATGACGCCGACGGCGAAGCGGTAGGCATTCCTCAGAACGTGGCGCCAACGCTGGATGAATTGCGCCACTTCGCCGCCGCTTTTCGCGGATTCATTGAGCAGATGCCACCTTCGTTTTCAGCCAAGAAAATTCAAGGAGTCCCAGCATACAAGCTGGCCCGGAAACAGAAAGAAGTCATCCTCAAACCCGTGCGGGTCGAGATCAAAGAGTTCGAGATTCTAGGTGTCGATGGGGACCGCGCCAGCTTCCAGGCCCGCGTAGCTTCAGGCACCTACCTGCGCTCCGTCGCCCACGATATCGGCCAGCAGATGGGATGTGGCGCCCACCTGCAATCGCTGCGGCGTACCGCCGTTGCAGAATTTGACCTGATCGACGCCCACACGCTCGAGGAACTGGAGACAGCCGCGCGAACCGACGTTCTCGAAGATCTTTTCGTTCATCCCCGCAAGCTTTTGCCGCGTATGCCTTCAGTCACCGCCAACGACGAAATGGCTGGCCAGATCCGAAGCGGACGCACCGTAAACCTGCCTGAATTCTCCAAGGCACAGCAAGTGAAAGTGTTCTCTGGGCAAAGGGAATTGATCGCCATCGCCACCCGGGTCGCAGGGACATTATTTCATTCCAAGATTGTGCTGGTAGGGAATGAAGCGGCACACACGGTCAAATGACCTGCCCAGAGTCAACAACTCACAACGGATGCCAGACCATCTCCATTCGCACCGGAATATCGTTCTTGACGGGAATTGTCAGAAGCGACGGCGGTTCAATCTTGAAATCCGACAACGTCGCCGGGATAGTTCCTGAAATGCGAGTCTCATTACCTTGCGTCAGCAGTTGCAGCTGCACCTGCTTGTAGTGAGCTGTCTGACCGGCGAATTCGATGTCCAGATCTACGAGGACGGTTGTAGCCGTGCGTGCCGATTCGGGTATTCGGGTGCGGACGGTCACCATGGGGAACTCGGCACCCCGCGTCACCTGCAGCATGTGAAGATCGCGATTGCTGTCGCCCGAATCAAACGACTTCACCGGCACTGCGATCAGAAAATCGCATTGTCCAGCATGGCAAACGCCCTTGCCGCGCGCTGCATGGCTGACTCCCTCACTCAGGTGCAGCGGGTGCGATACGCGATAGGTAAGAGTCGATTGTTCCAGCACCCACTGGCTATCGGCCAGAGCCAGGCTCGGCAGAGTCACAAACAACAGCGCTACCAGGATCTTCTTATCCATCACTCTCCTAGAATTTAATCGAGACCGACAAAAGAGCAGCCCCAAACGCCCCTGCAGTCACGATGGCCACCGGCACGTGCGCGGACGCAATCCCGTGAACCTTCTCACCGTTGTTTTTCTGATCGTAGGCCATCGCTCCAAGGATGGGCGTCAGAATCATTCCTGGGCCATGAATCCAGGCCATCGCCTTGTGAAAGCGAATCGGCCCCCGGGTTTCGGTTCCCGGTGGCTTAGGCGCCCGGATGGCATAGTAGGCCGTGATGAAATAGAGGTCCCCCGCCACCGCGCCCAGAGCCAAGTGCAAGTCGCGTCCGGTCGGGTCCGAGCCTTTGCCAGCCGCCCCCGCGGAGGAGAAAATGGCAGCCATCATGGGAATGGTCGTAATTAGCCCCATGCGTTGATGAACTTTGAGCATGTGCGTTCGCTTGTCCAGCAAGGCCTGTTCCTTCGCATTGCTCTGCGTCGCCTCCGGAGGAAAGCCCAGATCAGTCAAAGAAGGCACCGACGTAGTGCTTGAAGGGGCATTTGGAAGTTGCTCCGCGGGTTTGTCTTGGCCGGGAGAAGCTGTGGTTTGGTTCTGAGGCGCGACGGCGGGTGAGTTGTTACCGGCTTGCGCAAGCGAAGGCAGCGGAGCCATCAATAGACATAGAGAAAGCACCACGATTCTGGAATGAACGTGCATAACGTTCCCAGCGATGTCCTAAATGAAGTAGTACTAAGTGCAATAGTAGATGAGGGAGAGGCGAAAAAGGCTGTGTACTAAGAACGCACCCCAATTGTGGAAATGTGGCGGACGGCCAACCCGCCCAGCGTATAAGTTACAACGTCCGATAATATGTATTATGTAAACTACAGAACCCGGGACATCCTTCTGCTTAGACTCGGATCAGCTCGACAACATTCGCCCTGGAATCCCCACGATTGAATAGCTCGATCACGCTTCGATCCAGGGTGGCAAGTCTTCCCTTCTTGTGGATCGCCAACCCCAGCAGATATGCGTCCGTAATTTGCTGGTGGCCGACCAGACGCCCCTCAAAGTGGCGAACGGCATCCTGCAACGAAATATTGTCTGTCCAGAATTGGTGTGAAGGATGGCCAAGATTGGTGGCGAGCAAGCCCAAAGCCTCGGTAGGCAAGACTGCATCCGCGGAAAAAGCGGGGTTCGAGACGATCCGCACGAAAGCCGCTTGAGTGAAGGGACAGGTGGCCCACCCCGCCTCGCAATTTTTGGCAAACCAATGCTGCGCGCGTATATGGTCCGGATGCCCCTTCCAACCCAACGCGATGAGCACGTTAACGTCTAGCAGGAAGGCAGTCATTCCATTTCCGACTCTAGCTCTTTAACGCGCTTGGAGGTGATGCTCGGGTCCTGAGGAACGTCGAAAACCGCAAGGCCATTCACCATGCGCACCGGGGTTGGTGCTCGCAATCCCTTACGGACTAGTTCGGAAACCGCCTTGCCCAGTGCCAGAGAGCGGCTTTCTGCATAACCGCGCGCCAACTGGAACACCTCATCATCCAGATTGAGAGTCGTTCTCATTTCCTAATGATGTCATATCCTGATAGTGATGTCAATAATCACATACAGACATCACTTGCGCATTATGATACGATAAGAAATACTCGGTGTCCTGGCTCCGACCCACATATACTGCGGACATAGTGGTGCCGCCAATTCACACTTCCCCCTTCAGACGCCGCCCTTCGCCTTCTTCAGTTCCACGCTCCCGTTCACCGTCTCGATCGAGAGTTCCCGTCCGCCGTTGCCCACCCGGCCCGTGGCCGTGTGCCCCACGAAGCCGCCACTGATCGTAATGGGGAAATCGGAATTGATACGGCCGTTCAGCGACTTGAAACTGACATCGGCGCTGAAGTCGTCGGGCACTTCCACTTTCACCGATCCATTGACACTCTTAAACTTCAGTGTGCCGCTCCAATCGGCATTTTCCATCTTCGCCTCAATCGAGCCATTCACCGTCTCCGCGTCGGCCCAGGCACTGGTCGAGATTCGCACCGCCCCATTTACCGTATACCCGCGCACGAATCGTCCCATGCCCGTGGCATTCACATCGCCATTTATGTTTTCTCCAGAAAAACGCAGGTTTTTCGGCATGCGGATCATGAAGTGCACCCTGGTGTCGTCCCCTCTTACATGGCTTGCGTGCCAAGTGGGCGAACATGACTCCGAGGAGCCGGGGTAGATGGCACAGATAACGACGCCGTCGCTACTATTGGCCACTTCGATCTTCACTTTGTCGGCATCCGGGCCGCTCTTATCGGCAGTCACCTCAATTTGATTTCCGCTGCTGCCCTCGGCAACAATGATCCCGTTTACATTCTTGACTTGGACGAGTTGGTCCGCAGCCAGCTTGCCCCTCCAGTGAAACTCGCGTCCTTGCTCCTGACCCCAGGCAACGCCTGCAAACAGAGCCGATCCCAACAGAATGCACAAACCCAGCCGGCAAGTTCTCTCGTTCATGGAATATTCTCCTCGTTTCCAACGGATCGACCGCGAACGAATTGATCCCCGCAGTGTTGCATCAGGATACGCGAATTCCCGGCAAGAGGTTCCACGAAAAGCCGAGGAAGAAACTTGTCTTACTTGGCCGTACGGATCAGATTTTGAAGGTCTTCCCTGAAGCCTCTCAGCCTCTCCAGTCGCTCCGGAGTGGCCTCAATGATTTCTGCCTTGGCCTGAAACACCTGTCGCCCGCCGACTTCGGTCAGCACGCCAATGACTTCCCCGATTTGCCAGCCCGGCGTCCCCAGCATCTGCAAACCGTCCGGTCCGGGAACCAGTAGCGCGACGCAGTCGTCGCGCACCACTCCCACGCATTTGGGAAATCGTGCAAAGGTCTTGAGTTCAAATCCTGCCAGGTAGATTTGTTGCAGTTGGGAGGCGGGATCAGTCATGAAGGGATTGAACCATTGCGTCGTTGATTCATTGATTCAATTCGCTCAATGATTCAATCGCTCAATTCCTACATCTTGTATCGTCCCAAATCTTCGTCGTTCAGGCCTTCCAGCCACTTGCGCAGTTCTTCGCTGGTGACACGGTCCGACGCAGTTGTCGCCTGTTTGGAATTCTTCAAAACTTCATCATCCACGAAGATCGGACAATCGACTCGTAATGCCAGTGCCAGCGCATCCGAGGGCCGCGAATCGATGCTGATGACATGCCCGTTGCGCTCCAGCCAGATGACCGCGAAGAACGTGTCTTCCTTGAGTTCGGTTACCACGACCTTGTGTACATGCGTCTCCAGGCCGGTCAGCACATTCTTGATCAGATCATGGGTCATAGGCCGGGGAGTGCTGACCTTTTCGATCTCCAGCGCGATGGCATTGGCCTCGTAAATCCCCACCCAGATCGGCAGCACCGCATCACTGACAGAGTCCTTCAGAATCACGATCGGCATGTTCGTGACTGGATCCATCAAAAGCCCGCGGATCTTCATTTCAACTTCCATCGTCATCTCCTGCCAAACTTCTTATACCACCATTTCACCGACCAAGCTGTTCGGAAGACATACGGTAGTAAGCGCGGAAGTATAGCTCCCAATCGTGGGCGCCACGCCTTCCGGGGCGGTGAAATTGAACACCTTATTCTGCGAAGTCCGCCCGACCCACTGCCCGCGTACCGAGTTCTTCCCTTCAACCATCACTTCAATTGTCTTGCCGAGGTGCCGCTGATTGCCCTTCTTCTGAATTTCCCGTTGCCTTTCGTTCAGGACGGAAAGGCGCCGAACCTTCTCTTCATCGGGAATGGCATCATCCAGCTTCAGCGAGGGCGTATTCGGTCGCGGAGAATATTTGAACCCGAAAACGCTGTCGTAGCCAACTTCATCGAGCAAGGCCAGCGTCGCCTCGAAATCGGCCTCCGTCTCTCCCGGGAATCCGACAATCATGTCGCTGGTAATGCTGATCTCACGGCTGGCCGCCTTCATCCATGTGATGCGTTCGAGATACTGCTCAAGGCTGTAAAGCCGTTGCATGGCATCAAGCACGCTATTCGATCCACTTTGTACAGGCAGATGCACGTGGTCGCAGAGCGTAGGGACGGCGTCGATCGCTTCAATGATGTCGCGGCCGAAATCGCGCGGATGCGAAGTGGTAAAGCGCACTCGCCGGATGCCCGCAGTTTCTCCCACCGTAGCCAGCAATTCTGCGAAGGTCTTTTTTCCTGCTGGATCCTTGTAGGAATTCACGTTCTGGCCCAGCAACTGAATTTCCGTATAGCCCAGATCGGCCATCTGGCGCGCCTCCGCGAGGACGGAGTCTGAACCCCGGCTGCGTTCTTTGCCGCGAGTGAACGGCACCACGCAGTAAGCGCAGAACTTGTCACAACCTTCGATGATGGTGATGTAGCCGCGATGTGGGTTGGTGCGGGCGGTGAACTCGGTCTCGAAACATTCGTCGGTTTCGCGGTCGTCGAGCCCGGTCGCCCGCTTCCCTGCTTCGATCTGAATCAGCATCTCAGGCAGCTTGCGGTACGACGCTGATCCGCACACCAACGAAACATACGGCGCGCGCTCGAAAATCTTCTCGCCTTCCTGCTGGGCCACGCAACCCAGAACACCAAACTTCTTGCCTTGCTTCTGCAGCTTCTTGTAGTCGTTCAACCGGTTGAAAACTTTCTGCTCAGCTTTGTCGCGGATGGAGCAGGTGTTGTAGAGAACCAGCCCAGCCTCTTCAACCGTCGGAACCTGCAAGTAACCCTCGGAAACCAGCGTCCCAATGACCTTTTCCGAGTCATGGGCATTCATCTGGCAGCCAAAGGTTTCGAGGTAAAACGTCTTCTGGGGCTCCGCCAGCATACTAGGGTCAGTATAGCGCAGCCAGTCAGCTTCAGCCGCCAAAGAACTCCCGGTTTGACTTCTCGATCTGCCCGTGAGCCAGCGTCCCCGTGCGGATCTGCCGCTTCAGGAACACGGGGAACGATTCCTGGGAACCGTCAAACTTCTGCTCTTTCATCAGGCTATAAAGCGCCACCGCCAGCACATGAATGCCGCCGTCCTGCTCACGCCAGTATCTGCGCGGGTCTCCGCCCATCCCGAAACGCTCGGCCACAATCTGCTCCAGTGCCTGCACGCAGTCTTCTTCCTCCAAACCCGCAAGCGTGTTGTAGCCAAAGGAAGTGTCGTGATGCTCGACTTTGTTCATCAAAAAGGCGTCGGATTTCAATGACTCCAGGCCCGAGCGCAGTTCGGCATCATGTGCCAGATCGTACGGCGGATGCATCATTTCGTGAATGGCATTGCGCAACACGATGCGAAATGGATACGAGTAGTGCGTCAGAAAACGCGTGCCGGTGATCTTAATACCGTGCGGTTGCGAATAATAAAGTAGATAAACCGTGATCTTATTCGTCATGCGCGGGCTACCCA
Organism: Terriglobales bacterium; assembly: GCA_035484735.1. Taxonomy (GTDB): domain Bacteria; phylum Acidobacteriota; class Terriglobia; order Terriglobales; family Acidobacteriaceae; genus JABCZH01. Next base: position 180,910 of record DATHOQ010000047.1, read on the forward strand.
GCACCGCTTCAACTGCGGGAATCACGTTGTACTCCGGCAGCTTGGCAGCGATGGCAGCACGAGACTGCTCAATCTTCGGCTTGACATTCTTCTCCCAATCCTCATCGAACCGAATGCGCTTGAGTGCGCGGAATGCGGCTTCCAGGTCGGGCCGGTTGGCTTCGTACAGTTTCCATCCGTCATCGCTGTAGTAAGGTGTCGCTTGCAAATTGCGTCGCATGACGCTGCTGTCTTGGACGGTGCGAATCAGGTCGTCCAGCGACTCAGCCTCAGAGGCCGAGAAATAAAGCGCCAGCGAAGCAGAAATGATTCCACCATTCTGGTCTTTGATCCGTCGTTTCAAATTCGCAAAAGCGGCGAGTTCCTCAGGACGAAACTGTTTGGCGAGACGATCATAATCAGCCTGGTAATACTCAAGATAATAAGGATCGCCACTCAACATGTTCAAAGCACAAATAGCGTCGAACTTGAGCGAAGGTTGCAAGTCCCACTGCGTCGTGGTGTGAAAGGGCGACACCGCGTCCGCAGCATAAAGCTGCGAAGGCATAGGGATGATCAGCGCCAGCAAGACCGCTATAAAAACCCCACGGCAGTGAGTGCGCGCCAGGTCGCTGCTAAGCATCGGCATGTCCTGTTAGACGCGAGGACGGGCAGAAGGTCACGAATCCGACACTTACGCTCCCGGTTTCCGCGTTTCCACAGTCTCCCCCGTCTCGACGTACGCCTGCATCCAGGCCAGTACGGTAGGCCCGCCACCCAGAGGGGGCTACTGAATCACTTTCATACCATTGAGCAGAAGAACCAGAAAAGAGTGGAATTCAATATTGTCTTTGTCATTCACGAAGGCCGTGCGTACAACTGGATTGGGAACAATTCTCAGTTGCATGATCACAGAACTTACGCTGATATCGTGGGCGGGTCCGAGGGGGAAGCCACCGCCCCCAAGGTCGTACATAACAGTCGAGTTGATAATATTGATCGCATCGCTGTTACGCAAGGTCGCCATCGGTATCCCTTCTACCTTTTCTCCTTTAGGAGAGTCACTGGCCTCCGCATATATCCCGAAGATCGCGGCATCCAGCTTGAATGACTGGTGCTTCCATTCGCCGCGGTCTACTTCGAAGGAAAGGCTTGCGGGCTGGTTCTTCCTTTCATAGGACACTGCGTACGTCACTTTTCCGAACAGATCGGCGTGACGATGTATTACGACGTTTCCAGCCTTGTCGTGAACATCCGCTATGACTTCCAACCGCACCGAGTCTCCCACTTTCGATTTGTTTGACGAGATGCTCGTCCTCAGGATCGCTGGGATTCGCAACCCTTTGGGCAATTGTGGTCCGGTTAGTACGTCCTGTGGCCAAGCGATTACCCATGCCGAGTATAGGAAAATAGCGGCCATTGCGCACCAACGCAGCCTCATAAACATTTACCTCGCGGTGAAGATTTTCGGACGGATTATATATCTAGAAAGTAGCGTTGACTAAATCCAAGAAAGCTTTATGCACCCGCGTGTCGTCGCTCAGCTCCGGATGAAACGTCGCCGCCATAACTCTTCCCTGCCGCACAGCCACGGGATCGTTGCCCTCGGTAGCGACGACTTCGACACCCGGGCCGAGGCGTTCAAACTTAGGAGCGCGAATGAATACCATCTCTATCGGCGATGTGCCAAGCTTGCCCTCGCGGATCGAGCTCTCCAGCTGACGTCCATAAGCATTGCGCCGGATACGGACATCAAGAACGCCCAGGCCCTCTTGTTTCGGATTCTCGACTTCTTTGGCCAGAAGAATTGCGCCCGCGCAGGTCCCGAAAGTCGGTTTCACGCGGACGAACTCCTTAAGCTTCTCGAATCCCTCGGCGCCAAGGAGTTTCAGAAAAGTTGAAGACTCGCCGCCGGGAATCACCAGACCGTCGATTTCATCGAGTTGCTCCGGCTTCCTGACCAGCACAACGTCCACGCCCAACTCCTCGAGCCGCTTGCGGTGCGCGTCAAAGTCGCCCTGAAGGGCAAGTACGCCAATGGTCATGGGATCCCTGACAAAGACCTCAACCACAAAGGACACAGAGGAGCATAGAGACATCGGCACAAAGTCCTCTGTGCGACTCTGTGTCCTCTGTGGTAAAGCCTTTTACCAACCCCTCGTTTGCAGCATCTGCGCCTCATCCAGCCCCGCCACCGCCAAGCCCTTCATTGCCCCGACAAGATCCTCACTAACTTCAAGTAATACTTTAGGGTCCTGATAGTGCGTAGCCGCCTGCACAATGGCTTTAGCCCGCTTCTCGGCTTCCTGAGGATCGGCAAAAGTAGTGGAATCTTTCATGAAGATGCCAGAACCGACGAACACCGCTTCGGCGCCAAGTTGCATCACCAGCGAAGCATCGGCAGGTGTCGCAATGCCTCCAGCGGAGAAATTCGGCACCGGCAGCTTCCCTTCTTTCGCCACCATCCTGATCAACTCGTACGGCGCTCCATGCTCTTTGGCTTTAGCGTAGAGTTCTTCCTCGCCCAGCACCGTCAAAATCTTCATCTCCTGCACAATCTGCCGGATGTGCTTCACCGCATGAACAACGTCGCCGGTGCCGGCTTCTCCCTTGGTGCGGATCATGCATGCACCCTCGGCAATGCGCCGTAGCGCCTCGCCCAGATTGCGCGCGCCACAGACGAACGGAACCTTGAACGCGTGCTTGTCCACGTGATGCGCTTCGTCAGCAGGAGTCAGAACTTCCGACTCGTCAATGTAGTCGACGCCAAGTTCCTGCAAGATTTGCGCCTCGGCAAAGTGACCGATGCGGCACTTGGCCATCACCGGAATCGAAACCTCGGCCATGATCTCGCGAATCTTCTTCGGCGAGGCCATGCGGGCGACACCGCCTTCCGCACGAATCTGTGCAGGAACGCGTTCGAGCGCCATGACTGCGACCGCGCCGGCGCGTTCAGCGATAACTGCCTGTTCGGCGTTAGTGACGTCCATAATGACGCCGCCCTTCAACATCTCGGCCAAGCCGGTTTTAAGGCGAAGGCTGGTGGAATTTCCGTTATTGTGCGACATGAGTCCTCTTTCTGGTTCGGGAAGCTAGTTTCATCATAGGCAGCGAATGGCTAGCTGGATACGTCCATTTTGTATAATCTGTGCATACCACTTTTTCCGGCGGTGTGAAAAGGCCTTTAACCGCAAAGGTCGCAAAGTGATCGCGCAAAGTACGCAAAGACAACCTAATGGCAAAAAAGCTGAGCACATTACCCCTAAGCCTGCGCGGACCAAAGGCCGGTATCCCCCTCTATCGCTGGTTGTATGAAGAGTTACGGGCGCGGATTCTGTCTGGGCAGCTACGTCCGGGTGTTCGGCTTCCCGCAACGCGCGATCTGGCGGCACAGTACGGGCTCTCTCGTCCCACCATCGTGACTGCCTTCGAGCAGTTACGATCCGAGGGATACGTCGAAGGCAAAGTAGGTTCGGGCACCTATGTCAGCCAGACTTTGCCCGATGCACTACTACAAGCACCACGCGCGGGATCTGCACGCACAAAAAGTCGCCGCCGGATTGCGCTGTCCGCCTATGCCAAGAGATTGCAACAATCTCCGCGAGAAGTCGCAAGAAACATTCTCCCCAGCCGAGCCCACGGTCGTAACTCAGCCCCGCGGGCCTTCCGAGCTGGCCAGCCTGCGCTCGATGCCTTTCCCGCTGATCTATGGGCGCAGGTGGCGACGCGCCGCTTGCGGCGGGTTTCGACCAACCTCCTCGCGGGCGGCGAAGCCTTGGGATATCGCCCGCTCCGCGATGCAGTCGCCGAGTATTTGAACACCTCGCGCGGCGTGAACTGTTCGCCGGATCAGGTGCTGGTCATCTCCGGCGTCCAGGAGGCTCTGGATCGAACCGCTCACTTGCTGCTCGATCCCGGCGATCCCGTCTGGATGGAAGAGCCGGGATATCCCAGAGCCGCGTCCAGTTTCTTTTCCGTAGGAGCGAAGATTTGCCCCGTTCCCGTGGACGCTGAAGGTCTAGACCTTGCTGCCGGGCAGCAGCGCTGGCCGCGTCCGCGGCTGGTTTATGTGACTCCTGCCCACCAGTTCCCTCTCGGCGTGACCATGAGCCTGCCGAGGCGCTTGTCGTTGTTGGAATGGGCGCGGAAAGCCGGCACCGTCATTTTCGAAGACGACTACGACAGCGAATATCGCTACTCGGGCCGGCCGGTTCCGGCGTTGCAGGGTCTTGACCGCGCTGGCGTCGTGATTTATGCCGGCAGCTTCACCGATGCGCTCTTCCCCGCCCTGCGCCTGGGATACGTCGTCGCGCCACCGGATATGGTGGACATCTTCGGTGCGGCAGCATCGGTAAGTACTCACCATCCGCCGCTGATCGATCAGGCCATTCTCTGTGACTTCATTGTTGAAGGACACTTTGCCCGCCATGTCCGCCGAATGCGCGAGCTGTATGCGGAACGCCTGGGAGTGCTGGTGGACGCAGCGCGCGTGCGACTGGCCGGGCTGCTCGAGATCTCCGACGTCGAAGCGGGACTACGAACGGTCGGCTGGTTGCGGCGAGGAATTTCCGCTGAGCGAGTCGCTAAGGCGGCGGCTGAACGCGACGTGGAAGTAGTGCCGCTGGGCAGATATGCCTATGGGCGTTCGCGTCCGAATGGGTTGGTATTGGGATTTGCGGCAGTCGATGGCCGAGAACTACGGCGGGGGGTAGACGAATTGGCAACCGTCTTGGAGAAATACAAATAGCGAGACTGCCGCACTTCCATTCTTCAATAATCAACCCCCTTCCAGAAATTCGGTGTGTTCACATACTCGTAGCGCTGCGGATCGTTTTTCACCATGGCATCGGCGGTCTGGTTCCAAACCGTGCCATGAGCATTCAACTGGTTGTCTTGAATAACAGTTTGATCGAGCAAATAGTTACTGAAGGCCTGGTTGCTCTTGTCCTGGGAATCCCATCGCTTTTCGACGGCAGCGTTGTGCGCATCTTCAGCGGCATGGGCATCGGCGGCCTGCTGCGCCGACCGCCTGCCAATCTCATGAATGGCCGCAATCGCTGGCGCGGCGATGGCGTTCGCCTCCGATTGAACAGCCGCCTGGTTGACGTTGAAGCTCGCCAGAATTGCTTCCATGGTTCCACGTTCCCGTTCGGCAAATTGCAGAGGGACTGCAGTGTGATAAGCAAGATTCATATAGCTGCCATGAGGCCCAGGTGGCGAGCTACAAAATACCGTATTCATTTCTCGCATACCCTTTCCGTCCTGAGCATCGATTTGCCCATGCAGATGGGCGCAGCGCAAAGCCCCAGAGACCGGCATCGGAGTTTCGCTCGAAATCTTGATCGCAACCGGCGCCTCCCCCTGATTCTTGCGCGCCATCTGCAGCAAATCCTCGAAGGTCTTGCCCAAATCTCCACCGTAAGGATAATAAAGAGCGCGAGCGTACGAGGTGTTGCGCAAGCCTCCGCGTTGCAACATGGCGAGAGTCTGTCTCACGCTCGGATTGTTGGTGTCACTAGCCAGATAGGGATAGCCCAGCGCAACTGCCGAGCCGTCGGGGCCTTGCGCCATGATGGTTCCCCCACCGCTCGACGGCAGCACATTCCAACCCTCGGGCAGCGCGACCGAGGCAGAACGATCAGGGAGTGTGTACAGCTTCAGCGCAGCCACTTGACCCGCGGCCTGGGAAGAAGGCGCATTACCATTTGGCCGCCACACGCTGAAAAGTTTGGTCATCATGGGATTGATAGTTGAACCAAAGCGTGCTGCTTGGTCGGTCATCAGGGCAGCTTCCACGTGACCACCCGAGGTCTTCGACGCGATAATCATTCCTGCCAGTTGCATGTTTCCCTGGTTCCGGTTCACCATGGTAAAGAAGACGGCCACTGAATTTGTGCCGCGCACCTGAAAGAGTTTGCCCACTTGCGGCTTGTCGCCATACTGATTGTGCAGCGACCGCAACACCGCACCCATGGCTCCAGCTTCGGTGCTCTGACTATCCACCTGCCCATAGACAATCCGCCCACCCTTTGGGTTTTCGATGGTCGTGAGTGCGCCTTGAGCGTTGGCCAGGCTCACGCCGGCCATGGCGAACAGCAAGACAACAGCTAAGTTTCTGGAGACTCGCTGGAAGGTATCCACTGCGTCCACCTCAATGATTCAGACGCCGGACATTGTAACGGAATCCTCGGAATTACACAGTGGCAGAGGCGTGGACCACTCTGGTGGCCATCATTTCAGAGACGCTTTCATTTCGTCATGCCTACCGAAACTTACTCGGAGGACACGCTCGGCGCCCGCCGGGAAGGTGCCTCGGAGTATGTGAGATTGGTCGTAGGTGGGGTTGCTCGCCTGAATCCGTACCCGCACCTGGTGCTCTCCGGGCACAATCTGCACCCTCGGAGAGTCTGTGGTATGCACTCTGCGAAACAATCCGAGCGTCTTCTTCTCCGCCTGCTCCAGTTCTCGATGAAACACGGCTTGATCATCAACCCAAACTGTAACCGTGCCCTGTTCGAATCGACTCTCAACTTGAATGGAGACAATTGCGGTGCGACCTGGTACTTCCGATACACTCGGAGGACGAACCCTGGAAGATCGAGCCGCCGCAGCGATTGACGGGGCTTTTGAGTCTTTTTTCGTGGCAGACCTGGTGTCCCGAGGCGCAATTGGCAACGGCTCTGGATCCGTATGGGTGGCAGCGTCACTTGCTGCAACAGGTCTCGTGCTCGGGGCCTCAATTAGCGATGGGACTCGATCAAAAGCTGCGGAAAGCGAGCGCCACTCTAGACCGAACAACCCGACTCCTAAAACTAGAAGAGCGAAGGCCCAGGATGCGAAAGCGGCCCATCTCTTCGGCATCTTGGAAATACAACTCTTGCAAGCCTCGCCAAACTTCCGGAGAAGAATTGCAGCCGCATGTGTCCTCGGTCCTTCCTCGACACCGAATCCTCTTCGCGGACGCCTGAACGTATCGAGAGATGCTGACGGTCCGGTCGGATGCTTGGCTTTACTCCAGGGCTCATACCCGGCGAGTATATTCTGCAGATCGAGAGACATTTCCATCCCTCGCTGATAACGTTGGGCGGGGTCCTTTGCCAAAGCCCGAGAGAGAACATGATCGACTCCGGCGGGCAGGTCTAGATCGAAGGCCGCGGCTGGCACCGGCTTATGGTTGATCACCTTCAGGGAGATCGTGAGGGGACTGTTCCCTTGAAATGGCCGGTGACCGGTGAGAAGCATGTAGAGGATCACGCCGAGAGAAAAAAGATCGGAACGACCGTCAACCGGTTCGCCGTTTAACTGCTCCGGCGACATGAACGATGGCGTTCCCAAAACCTGACCGTGGAGTGTCAAGTTATTGTCGAGGTTCAGCTTGGCGACGCCAAAATCGGCTACTTTCGCGTGGCCATCCTCGGTCAACAGAATGTTAGCAGGCTTAAGGTCCCGGTGAATCACGCCTTGCCCGTGCGCACAATCCAGTGCTTCCGCGATCTCGATCAACAAAGTAACCGCCAACTCGGACGCTAACTTGCCTTTCTCCTGAAACTCTCTGTCCAGCGACTTGCCTCTGATGTACTCCATGACCAGATAAGGATCGTGCGTTTCGGGTTCCTCGCCCACGTCGAAAATGGTAACGATACCTGGGTGCGAGAGGCGCCCGGCAGCTTCAGCCTCACGCAAAAAGCGCTCGCGAAACTCGTAAACTGCCTCCCGAGGTTGGCGGGCAAGGGAAATGCTTTTGATTGCGACGGTGCGGTTAATCTTTGGATCCCGGGCCTTGTACACAACGCCCATCGCGCCTCGCCCGATTTCGTCGAGGATCTCGTATCGCCCGAAGCGTCGATCATTGAAGGCATCCATCCGGAAGTCCTTCTTAGGCATAGCACAAATGCGGAATGATGAACGGCTCGTTACAGGCTTTCCCCGGTTACGTCGGTAACCGGGCGTTTTCGAGCGATCGGAGATTAGTTGCACCACCGAATCGAGACGCGGGTGGGGTTGTTCAGGCGGGCACACCGCACTCTCCGAAGCTCTCTAGACTTCGTCTTTCCTAAACCGCCCAACCTTCTCAGTGGGATTTGAGCTGGGCTGCCTGAATCTGCGGCATCAAAATGTCGCGAACGTAATGCCAGTAAGGCACCAGTTTGAGCGCAGCCTGCGCATCCTCCTCGGCGGCCTTCAGATCAGGTACGGTTCGGTTGAGATTCGACCACGCGAGATTCATCAACAGTTCGGGTTCCCCCCAGGATGGCTCCAGCGGATCACTCGAGGGCTTCTGCTTGCGGATCTCCAGCAACCCCCGGTTGTAGAGCTCGAACGCCTTATCCTGCCCACCTCCTCGCTCGGGCGGCGACGACCAACGAACGGGGCCCAGCACCCATAGCAACCGCGGATTGTCAGGGGCTGCCGCCAGAGCTTCTTTCAAAAGCGGACTCGACTGTTGGAAAAGTTCCTGCACACGGGCTTGGTCCTTGCGGTGTAGGTACATCAAGTAGCCGAAACTGGATCCTGCTCCAATCTTGGACTCCACAAACGTGGGGTCGCGAGCGATCGCGTCTTTGAAATCCTCGATTGCCTGGGTCAGGTCGGTTTCCAAATCAGTGGGAGTCGGGGTTTCGTTAAAGCCGTTAATCGCTCGGCGCCACATCGCAAACCCACGCCAGTAAAGCACACGCGATGCCAGCTTGTTATCTTCTGGTATGGGCGTAAGTTCGTCGTGAAGGCGCTTCAGGGCGGGACGGTCGCCTTCGTAGTCGGCACGCTGAATTTGGCTCACAATGCGGATGATGGAGTCGCGAACTGGGTCAGGTGACCGCGTGGCTTCCGGCTGGGTCTGTGCGGCGGCGGGTATTGTCAGGGTGGTTAAGGCGACCAGAATCGCTCGGACCAACATGATCTCCTCCTTCGTTGGGCCTAGGTGGCTTGGACGAAGTGCGCTCAATAAAGATAGCCACCATTCAACCCAATGCGTTTGGTCGGGCAAACAGAACGCGCTCGGCTCGTCCGAATGGGTGGGTGCTGGGTTTTGCCGCGGTCGGGAGTGGAAGAGTTGGCACGAGTGTTGGAAGAGTGCGGATAAGGCGTTTTCACATATAACCGTATATGGTGTGATGTCATTGATTTGTGGATGCGCACGGGCCTAGACTTTACTAAGTGCTATTTCCGCATGTTGCGGGAATTCCGAGGTGAATCCCCATGAGGTTTCTTCGGTTGCTGCTTGTCCTGCTACTACCACTCTCTACTGTATCGGCGCAGAACACTCCTCCGCCGCAGCTCCAACCCCGGCCCGCAACCCCGTCAGTTCCGGCAGCGACCGCGAACCAGCAAATCATCCTCGATGTGCAGGTGACGGCCAAGTCTGGAGCGGCGATTCGCGAGTTGCAAAAGCAAGACTTTACTCTTCTGGACGATAAGCAGCCGCAAAATATTGTCTCCTTTCAGGCCGTCGACAGCGAAGCCGTCTCGGCGGCCGATCCGCCGGTCGAGATCGTTATGGTGGTCGACGCGGTGAACGCTTCTCCGCAATCGGTCTCTTACGAACGAGGAGAAGTTAAGAAATTTCTGCTGCGCAATGGCGGCAAGCTGCCGCAGCCCGTTTCGCTCGTCGTCTTTGCTGACGCCGGAACCAAGGTTCAGAATGGCTCCTCGCGCGACGGAAATGCTCTGGCATCTTTATATGACCAGTACGAAACTGGCGTCCGGTCCATCAACCGCTCTCAAGGCTACTACGGAGCGGCGGAACGCCTTGACATGTCGCTCAAAACCCTTACGGAGATTGCGGAGGACGCGCGAACCCGGCCCGGCAGGAAGCTGGTGATTTGGATCAGTCCGGGATGGCCGCTACTCACGGGACCGGACACCGAACTCTCACATAGAGATGCGAAACAGATTTTCAACTCGATCGTGTCAGCTTCGGCTTTGCTCCGGCAGGCCCGCGTCACACTTTATAGCGTTGACCCACTCGGCGTGGAAGATACAGCTGAGATCCGGACTAGCTACTATGAGGAGTTCTTGAAAGGAGTCGCCTCACCTTCGAGAGCTGTACCCGCCGATCTAAGCTTGCAGGTGCTTGCAGTTCAGAGTGGCGGACGCGTGGCCAATTCGAGTAATAACCTCGCCGCGGAAATCGCAGATTGTGCCTCCGATGCCAGTGCATTTTACGTCCTTTCATTCAATGCCAGCCGGGCAGACCAGGCGAATGAGTACCACTCGCTCGTGGTCAAGGTTGACAGGCCTGATGTCAAAGTTCGCACCCGTAGCGGCTACTACGCCCAACCGTAAGCCGCTGCTTGTTTCCGGCCACAGTTTCTGGCGGGTACCTGTTCCCCGACGGGCATTAGCGATCCACGAATTTGGCGAACATCTTGTGAGGATCGATGGCAATGAACAGCGCCTTGCCGCGAGCCAGAACCTCGCCTTTGGCATTGAGGATCTCCGCCACGTTGACATGCTTTCGTCCCCGGACGCTCAGTTCCCGTGACTCCACCCGCAACGGCTGATTGAGCGGCACCGGCCTCAAATAGTTCACCGTCATTTGAGAAGTCAGAGCGACGACTTGACGCAGTTTGTTCACCTTGCCCATGGCCTCGTCGAGAATCGTCGCAATGATGCCGCCGTGAGCATGGCCCGGCGGCCCTGAGAAACGCTTCGCCAGACGAAAACGGCCGACGAAACCACCAGCTTTTTCGTCGTAGGCGAACTTCAAGCGCATGCCGTCAGGATTGTTCTTGCCACATCCGAAACAATAATTCTTCTGTATACGTACGTAGCGAGTGTTGTGGCCGTGAGCGGAAGGCTTCCGGTGCATATATAAAAGGGATTGTATCGCGGCGCCGGCTTGCCATTGTGAAACTCAAACCGGTCGAGGAACCAAATTCACAATCGCAACTTGCTCAGGTTCCTTCCACCTGTGATAAACTTCCGGGCCATCAACACTTTCTTCTTTCGGGGCGCACCGATATGCACACACCCAGATCTTCGGAGGTCCTGTAGATGGGGCTGGCACTGCTCGTCATCATCTGGTTGATCACCTTCTTTAGTACTTATTTCTTTGTGGCGCAAACTTGGTGGCTTCCGCACGGCGCAGCCAAAGCGGCGGCTTTTATCGACGGCCAGTTCGCCCTTACCTACATCTTAATGGGGATCGTCTTCGTCGCCGCGCAGGGCGCGCTCGGCTACCTGGTGTGGAAGTATCGCGCCAGCGCCAACAACGGCCCCGTCGGCTACTCCCACGGCAACACCAAGCTGGAGCTCATCTGGACCACGCTCACTGCAATTCTTTTTATCGGTCTCAATCTGATGGGCAGCCACGTGTGGGCAAGCGAGCGCTTCGATCCCGCTGGCCCAGGCTCAGTCCCAGTAGAAGTTACCGGGATGCAGTTTGCCTGGTACTTCCGCTATCCCGGCGCGGATGGAAAATACGGTCGTACCGAGCCCAAGCTCATGGATCCCTCGGCGGGCAGCGAAGCTGCGGTCGGCCTGGATACAACTGACCCCGCCGCTAAAGACGACATCGTCACCGGCACCATGTACCTGCCCGTGAACCGCGAGGTCGACCTCACCCTGCGCGCCGTGGATGTGATTCATAGTTTCTTTGTGCCATCGTTCCGCTTCAAACAGGATGCGGTGCCGGGACTTATCATCCACATGCACTTCACCCCGACGGAAATCGGAGAATACGAGATCGCCTGCGCTGAACTCTGCGGTCTCGGTCACTACAAGATGCACGGTATGGTGCACGTTGTGAGCCAGGAAGACTTCGACAAATGGTTGGCCGCACGGGAGGCGGAGAAACAATAATGGTTGCCCAGGATGCTCACGCGCACGCTGGCCCTCAGGGCTTCATCCGTAAGTACGTTTTCAGCTTGGATCATAAGGTCATCGGCCTGCAATATTATTTCCTCGCGTTGTCGGCGGTGTTCGTGGGGATGTTTCTATCGCTGCTGATGCGTATTCACATGATCTGGCCGACCGCCATTTTGCCGATCATCGGCGAGATCAAGCCTGAAACCTATCTCCAACTGCTGACCATGCACGGCACCATTATGGTGTTCTTCGTGCTCACCACGGCGCCGCAGAGCGGGTTCGGCAATTACTTTCTGCCCATCCAGATCGGCGCACCGGACATGGCGTTCCCCGTCCTTAACATGCTTTCATTCTGGACCACATTTGTCGCTTACATGGTCCTGCTGGCGGCGTTCTTCGTGACCGGCGGCGCTCCTCTGCATGGCTGGACCGGCTACGCTCCGCTCAGTGCATTAACCAATTCCGGCCCCGGTGAACAGCTAGGCGCGGATCTCTGGATCACCAGCATTGCAATCTTCTGTATCGCGTCGCTCATGGGCGCCCTGAACTTCATCACCACTGTGCTGGATTTACGGTGCAAGGGTATGACCATGATGCGTATGCCGCTAACCTGCTGGTCATGGTTCATCACTGCGATCCTTGGACTACTGGCCTTCGGCGTACTGCTATCGGCAGGTATTCTTTTACTGCTTGATCGCAACCTGGGAACCAGCTTCTACGTTCCTCTCGTTGTCGTAAACGGCCAGATCATGGGCCACAAAGGCGGATCGCCGCTGCTCTGGCAACATCTGTTCTGGTTCTTCGGACATCCCGAGGTTTACATCGCCATTCTGCCGGGCATGGGCGTCGCCTCGCAGTTGCTCTCTACCTTCGCCCGCAAGCCTATCTTCGGTTACAAGGCCATGGTGTATGCGTTGATGGCCATCGGCGTCCTCGGCTTCGGAGTCTGGGGACACCACATGTTCATGAGCGGCATGAGCCCATATTCGGCCTTCGCCTTTTCCATCATGACCATGGCCATCGGAGTACCCTCGGCCATCAAGACGTTTAACTGGCTGGGAACGCTCTACAAAGCCAAGATTCGCTTCCAGACGCCGATGCTCTACGCCATCGGCTTCGTTTCCCTGTTCGTCTCCGGCGGATTGAGCGGCCCATTCCTGGCTCAGCCAGTTCTGGATATCCCGCTGCACGACACAGCTTTCGTGGTCGGCCATTTCCACTTGATCATGGGCGTGGCGGCCATCTTCGGCATGTTCGCTGGAACCTACTACTGGTTCCCCAAAATGTTCGGCCGCATGATGAACGAGAGTTTGGGCAGAATTCATTTCGTGATCACTCTGATCGGCACCTATTGCATCTTCATGCCCATGCACTATCTGGGCATGGCGGGACAGCCCCGGCGCTACTCTCAGTTCACCGAATTGGCCTATCTCCAGAATCTGATGCCGCTGAACCGGTTCATCACCTACGCAGCTATCGTGACCGTTGCGGCGCAGCTCATCTTTGTGATCAATCTGTTCTGGAGCATGTTCAAGGGTCCTAAGGCGACTGACAATCCTTGGGAAGCGACGACCCTTGAATGGACGACCGCCACTCCGCCTCCGCACGACAATTTTGGCGGACATACGCCCGTCGTCTATCACGGACCTTACGAATACAGCGTGCCCGGAGCCGCGAAAGATTACATTATGCAGACCGATCCGGCAGGAGTGCCAACGCATTAAAGTCTTGGGCGGACAAGAGTGTTCGCCTTCACAAGTCAGTTATGGCAACCTTCAGTTCAACAATTCGGGTTCCGCAGACGAGCAAAGGTGGAGGAGGAACTCCTCCACCGGTTCGCGGCGGTGGAGACGGCGGCCGCGGTGATGGCGATCCCGACTACGGGCGACGCCTGCGCCGGGTTCGCGTCGGCCTGGCAATCGGGCTGACTTCGGTCGTCATGATCTTTGTTTCGCTGACCAGCGCCTACATCGTGCGTCGCGGATTGCCGACTTTTGACGATCACACTGGCACCTATATCCAGGACTGGATTCCGGTCCAGTTGCCGCTCGCGTTGCTGCTCATCAATACCGCACTCCTCGCTGCCAGCAGTTTGACCGCTGAGTTTGCGCGGCGACAGATTACCCGGCAAGCAGCTTTGGCTCCCGTGCGGTCAATCCCCGGCGTGTCTTTAGGGCAGGAAAGTGGTTTTCCCTGGCTGGCGCTCACAGTCGTTCTGGGTCTGGGATTCCTGACCGGACAATGGCTGGCTTGGCGGGAGCTAGCCGAACGCGGATTCTATCTGGCCACCAGCGCCAGCAGTTCCTTTGTCTATTTGCTGACAGCGGTACACGGAGTACACCTGCTCGGCGGCATTCTCGTTCTTTTGTATGCAGCAACCGTGTCGCTCTTGCACAAGCCGGTCGAGGGACGGCGAATCGTCGTCGATGTGACCGCATGGTATTGGCATTTCATGTTCGTGCTGTGGCTGGGAATTTTCGCTTTGCTGTGGTTTGTGCGTTAACTCGCGGACGGCAATGTCCGCGCCACAACAGACTTTTTAGGAGACTGAAAAATGTCCGATATGGCGGTGTCACATGGGATGGCTGGCGAATTCGAGCCGTCTCTGTTTGGCACCTATTCGAAAAAGATCGGGATGTGGCTGTTCCTGCTCTCTGACACGCTGACCTTCGGGGCGTTGCTATTTGCCTACAGCTACGGGCGCATCTCCAATCCCGACTGGCCCACTCCATTTCATAAAGAAAGCATCATCAATGCCACCATCATGACCGGCTGCCTGCTATCCAGTTCCCTGACCATGGTTCTGGGAGTGATGGCGGCCCGGCGCGGCGACCGCAGTTGGACCCGCAATTGGATCCTGTTCACCATGTTTTTCGGCATCGCGTTCATCGTGCTGCACGGCATGGAATGGACCAAGCTGATCGCCGAGGGAATGACCCCATCAAAAAATCCCTGGTCGTCCACCGTCCAGCAATTTGGCGGGACGTTCTTTACCCTCACTGGCATGCACATGCTGCATGTGACCATCGGCGTGATTTATCTGGGAGTAGTGGCGCTGCGCAAGAAATTCCTGCCGATCTTGCTGATTTTCTGGCTGGCCGCGTGGCTGGGAACTCCAGCTGACAGCGTGTTTCACAACGCCTCGCATGTATTGCTGATCGGCGCCATCGTAGCGGGAATGATCATGTTCCTCAAACCTAAAGATTATGATGCTCACGACGTGGAAATCGCTGGGCTGTACTGGCACTTCGTGGACTTGGTGTGGATGTTCATCTTCCCGCTGGTATATCTGATGTCCACACGCATCACCGGATAGCGCTGTATCACAAGAACGGAGAAGCTTAACGATGCACACTGTCGATACCCATCACGATGAAGACAAGAGTCAATATTTCTGGGTTTGGGGATTCCTGCTCGTCCTGACCGCAGCCGAAGTCGCGCTGGCCTACAACCAGGTGTTTCAGCCCGTCCAGATGCTGGAAGTTCTGATGGTCTTGTCCGTCATCAAATCGGTGCTCATCATCGGCTGGTTCATGCACTTGAAGTACGAAATCGCCGCTATGAAATGGGTGATGATGACTGCGGTCATCATCTGCTTATGCTTAATGTGCATCTTTTTCGCGGACGCATTCCGCATCGTCCACCTGGGAGTGAAATGAAACAGCGACTGCTCATGCTCGCGTTTCTAAGTTTCTTGTGGGCAGCCCCCGCCGTGGGCCAGGGTTGCGCCATGTGCTACAGCAATACCACCGGCACTACCAAAGATGGGCAGCGTGCCATCAGCCGCGGCATTTTGGTGCTGCTCGTGCCCCCGGTTGGCTTCATGACCATTGGAGCGGGTCTGGCATACCGATACGGCAAGAAACGCGATGCCGAGCAGCAAGACTAAGTTTCTGACAGCTTGAGTGGGAACGAAGGAACGATGCCTTCTCCATCCCCGACTCCCACATCTCTCCCCGTCCCTACCCACAATCTACGTCGCATCGGCCTGTTGCCGTTCGTAGCCGTGTTGTTTGCCTATTGCACCGGCGGTCCTTTCGGATTCGAATCGATGGTTTCCGCTTCCGGCCCCGGACTGGCGCTCACTTTCCTGCTGATTGTCCCTCTAATCTTTGCTGTCCCCATCTCACTCGCGGCCGCCGAAATGACTACGGCCATGCCGGTCGAGGGCGGCTTTTATCGCTGGAGCCGCGCCGCTCTCGGTGATTTCTGGGGCTTTCAAAGCGGCTGGTGGAACTGGACCGGCACTTTCCTCATGAGCGCCTCTTACGGCGTGGCCATGGCCGATTACCTTAACGCCTGGATCCCACTGCACTCCCAATTGCAGCATTGGGTAGTCGCAGTCTTGTTCTTGGGCTTGGTAGCGCTTATTAATGTCCTTGGCATTCGACTCGTTGGCCAGCTCACGTTGCTCTTGCTGGTGGCGTCTTTCATCCCGGTAATCGCCTTCATCGTTCTCGGCTACCACCAAGCCCATTTCAACCCGTTTCATCCCTTCTTTCCAGCCGGGAAACCCTGGCGAGAAGCTTACGGTGTCGGACTCTCTTTGGCCCTGTGGTCCTACGCCGGATACGAACAACTCTCCACCGTGATTGAAGAAGTGGATAATCCCCGCCGCAATTTCCCACTGGGACTGGCCATCGTGATTCCGCTCACCATCGCCACCTATGTCTGCGCCCTGTCCGCCGGTTTAACAGCTCTGGGCAACTGGCAAGTGTGGGAGACCGGATACATGGTCACAGCTGCCCGTCTGGTGGGTGGCGCAGGTCTTGGTACAGCCATGTTCGCAGCCGCTGCCATCGCCAACTTCATTTTGCTCGAGAGCACCATGCTCTCGGTCACTCGCATACCGCTCACCATGTCCGAGGACGGCTATTTCTATCCGGCACTGGCCAAGATCAGTCCACGCTTCGGAACTCCCACCCGCTCCATTCTGCTGACTACCGCGTTCTGCGCTGGGTTGGCAATATTCACCGTCCCGCAACTCATCGCGGTCTATGCCTGGTCCCGGATCGCCACGTCTACGCTGACCCTGATCTCATTCTGGCAAATGCGCCGCAAGTATCCCGAGCTGCCCCGCAGCTTTCGCGTCGGTGGTGGAACCCTGGGCGCCCTCGCCATCGTGATCCTGCCCGTGTTGCTGTTCGCGTGGGCCATGTTCAATAGCGACTCCACGACGCGCCTCTGGGGAACGCTGAGCCTGGTCTCCGGGCCGGTGGCGTACGCATGGGTACGGCGGCACACGCGAAGCACGTAGAATCTTTCGAAGTATGGATATAGCCTTCGAGAACTCGCTCCACCAGTCAACCTCCCGCTTCAATCCTGTCGCGACCATTGCCATTGCCCAACTGTTGGGCACCTCACTCTGGTTCAGCGCAAACAGCGCAGCGGACGATTTGAGAAGGGTCTGGGGCTTGAGCGTTGCCGACCTTGGCGTTCTCACCGTTGCCGTCCAGTTAGGTTTCATCCTGGCAACCCTGGTCTTTGCTCTTGGCGGCCTTGCCGATCGCTTCCCTGCCAGCAGAATATTCGCCGTTTGTGCCCTTCTGGGTGCGGCGTCCAATGCTTGCTTCGCATGGTTTTCCACCGGCGTTGCCAGTGGCGCCGTGTTCCGCTTCTTGGTTGGTATTTGTCTCGCCGGAATTTACCCGATCGGTATGAAGTTGATTGTCACGTGGGCCCCCGAGCGGACCGGATCAGCGCTGGCATATCTTGTCGCCATGCTTACACTCGGAACCGCGCTTCCTCACGCGCTGCGACTGGTTGGAGCCACTTGGAAGTGGCAAGCCGTCATTACCACTTCCTCTGCCTTAGCGGTTTTGGCCGCTTTCGTTATCTACGCTTTGGGAGATGGCCCTCACCTGCCGCTTCGAAGAGGAGCAGGAGTCAACACAAAGGGGGTTCTTGGAGCATTCGCATCCCGAGACTTCCGGGCAGCAGCTATTGGCTATTTCGGTCATATGTGGGAGCTGTACGCATTTTGGACAATCGTTCCCCTACTCATTGTTCGCACGTCACTGAATTTGAAACTACGCGGATCCAGCGTTTCGGGACTCGCTTTCGCCATCATCTCGGCGGGTGCGGTAGGTTGCATTATCGGTGGAATGTTAAGCCGCAAGTTGGGCAGCGCGCGCGTCGCAGCTGTGTCACTTGCGCTTTCAGGATTATGCTGTCTCACCTTCGGACTTGGTTGGCGAGTATTCCCGCCTGCCACGCTTCTCCTGGTGCTATTGGTGTGGGGAGCTACCGTAGTCGCCGATTCTCCTCAATTCTCCGCCCTGTCTGCGCGGGCGTGCCCTCCGAACCTGGTTGGGGCCGCGCTGGCAATTCAGATCTCTGCCGGCTTCGCCATCACCATCATTTCTATCGCAACCACAACCAACCTCTTTGATCGCTGGGGAGCGGACGTCGTCTGGGTCTTATTGCCGGGTCCACTGTTCGGACTTCTCGGATTCTATTCACAGTGGGCCAAGCCATAACTGGCCATTCCCGGCTTCGCGTGGCAACATGGAAGGAGATGTCCGCTCAACTTAAAACCATCTTCTTCGACGTAGGCAACACCCTGCTCTTCCCTGACCGCAACCACATCTTGGCGCCTCTCACGAAGCTGGGACACTCACCCAGTCTCGAACAGTGGCATGCCATCGAACGTTCGACCAAGCAGAAGTTCGACGACGCAATACAGCACGGCGATCCCGCCGACTTCAACTTCTGGTTTATGTTCTATGAACGCTTGCTGGAAGAGCTCGAAGTGAATAATAACCAGGTGCGCGACACGCTAGTCGAGTTCACTCGGCAGTCAGCTAACTGGCGTGTGATTCGTCCGGGAACGCGGGAGTTACTAAAGCGGCTGGGCCAGCGCTATCCTTTGGCCGTGATCTCCAATGCTGACGGCAAGATCGAGGAAGTGCTGAAACGCTGCGGAATCGCCGACTGCTTTGCGACCATCACCGACTCAGGACTAGTGGGATACGAAAAGCCCCACCCAGCGATCTTTGAGGCGGCGCTAAAGACGACTGCCGCAAAGCCCCAGGAAACCTTGTACGTTGGCGACGTCTATTCGGTCGACTATCTAGGTGCGACGAAAGCGGGTATGCAGGCAATCCTGATTGATGTTTCCGGGGCATATCGCGAGATGAATGTACCCAGAGTCGAGTCGCTGGAAGAATTGGAAGACCGGCTGACAATCACCCAGTAGACCTACAACCAAATCAACTGGTGATCAACGCAATCAGGATGGATCGCCTCATAAACGCCGCGTAGCAGGTCAGCCTCATGACGCGCCAGAAAAAACACTCCGCCAATTTCACGCTCCTGAAGCACCTTGTTCGGGTAAAGCAGATTACTGAGCCAGACCGCTTTGCGATCGAGGATCTCGCTCTGCAGTAGCTCGGCGCGGGCAGCTCGCGCCTGCAAGCTCTCCAGTTGATGCAGCATCTTCGCTTCCGCGTTGTTCGCCGCCTCCACTAATGTCTTGTCCAAGCCCTCCAACGCTCCGCGGATTGCCGCGAGGGTCTCACTGGTTGAAGCCTGAGCTCGCTCAAAAGCCACTTGCAAGTCTTTGGACAAGGCACGCGCCGCCAGTTGTTCACGCACTGGCTCAGGACGGAAGAAATCAGTAAACGCGAGCCCGTAGCGCTCTAATATCATCTTGGGCTTGGCTTCGATCAATGTCCCAGAAAAACGCGGCACCACCGGCGTAATCCGTCCCAGCAGCGCCTTGTAGACTACCGCAGCCTGCGCGAAGTAGGCGACCTCAGCCGGGCCGCCTGCATAAGCCAGCGTCGGCAGTAGATAATCCTGTACCACCGGACGCAGCAGCACATTGCCGCTGAAATCCTGCGGCGAAGAAGCCAACCGGTTCAGCAACTCTGCTGAAGAAAAGGTCTCCTCATCGATGACAAAGTCTTTCCCTCGGCGCTGCACCGGCGTACGCGCACCATTATGTAGGCTGAATAATAAAGACGACGACGGCGTGATCTTGACCTGCTGATGATAGCCAGCAGTCTCCAGTTCGCGCCCGCGCGCCAGCAAAGCCTCTTCGATCTCTCCCGAACGTTCCAGCGCGGCGCGATAGATCGGCGCGGCGATTTGATGAAGCTCTGGGTCCGACGCATCCAGTAGAATCACTCCCCATTCCGCAAACCATTGGGTGAACAGCCGCGCGAAGGACGTTCCAAAGTCTTCGCCAGGGCGATAGCAAGCGCGCAGGCTCGACACCGCTTCCGATTCCCCGAGCAAAGTTCCTACCGCATCCACTGCAAACTGAATCTCAGTGCCAAATCTGACAGCTCCGACGGGTGCGCCGGGCAGCCCTTGCGTGGCCGTCGTAATAGTCTGTAGAGACCCATCCGGCCCCAGCAGCGAAACGTGACTGACTTCTTCCAGATCGTGATCTTCCGTCGCCAGCCAGAAAACCGGAACACAATCGATGCCGCTTTGTTTCGCCTCGTCAGCCAACTTCACCGCCGTCAACGCTTTGAAAATCGTAAACAACGGTCCACCAAACAGTCCGACTTGCTGCCCCGTAACCACCGCCACAGCCCCAGCGCGTAGGCGGCGAATGTTCTCCAAGGTCTTGGCAGATGCGCCCCAAGCCTCATTCTGGCGCATCAGAATCGCCGCCACCCGCTCCCGCCGCGCGGAATCGTAGTCAACGCTAGCAACTTCATCCTTCATCCATTGCTTGAAGTATGCCGAGCGCCGATAAAACTGTTGCACTTTGGAATGGTCAGAAAGGAAATCGGAGAAAAGCGGCGTGGTATGCGGAATCTGGCTGAACGCTAAACACTCCGACTTCACTGGCAGTTCTCCTGACAGCTTTGGACGGTGCGAGACATGGAAAGTCAACGCCCATTGTACAGGCGTGCTCTAGATCAGATGTCCAAAATGACCGTGGGATGCAAGAACTAGCCGCGCGATTCAGGAAGCTGGAATCTGTTCTTGCGGTTGTGTCTGCTTGGAATGGATGCGGATGCCAAGGAAAGAAATCGGCAAAGCGCCGAACATGCCCAGACCAATGCCGGCAAACGGGTTCCAGCCCAGGTCCACGGTTCGCAGGCAAACCGCAAGCGCCCAGAATAAAGCCGTGGCCTGGAAAACATAGAGCATGAACTGGCGTTTCATAACCTGAGTAGAGTTTAGTGTTTTTGCACTCTTCTGGCGATAAGAAGCACGAGCGCAGGCGAAACGGAAGTAACTGCCCGAAGTGCCATTCGTGCTCGGTCTCAGTAACCCTAGCTCAAACAATCATAACCATTGAAGGCACGCAGGATTGGCAAGATTCGAACCCATCCAAGGACTTCCTCTGTGGTTTAGCTCTTCTTCATCAATCTGAGGTCAATTCCTGTCATTTCTTTGGGTTCATCAAGGGCCAGCATTCCCAAGATAGTCGGCGAGATATCCCGCAACGCCCCATCCGGCTTCAGCGTGAATCGCTTGCTATCTTCCGCGATCACAATAAACGGCACCGGATTGGTCGTGTGCGCCGTGTGCGGTCCGCCGGTCACCGGATCAATCATCATTTCAGCATTACCGTGGTCGGCGGTGATCAGCATCGCTCCACCTTTTGCCCGAACCGCCGGTTCGATGCGTCCGAGACACGCGTCCACAACTTCCACCGCTCTGATCGTTGGTTCAATCTTCCCCGAGTGGCCAACCATATCCGCGTTGGCGAAGTTCACAATAATCACATCGAACGCGCTGTCATTGACGGCCTTGATAACCGCATCAGCGATCCCGGCCGCTGACATCTCCGGCTTCAGATCGTAAGTCGCAACTTTAGGTGATGGCACCAAAACCCGATCTTCGCCGGGAAAGGGCTGCTCGATGCCCCCATTGAAGAAATATGTGACGTGAGCATACTTCTCCGTCTCCGCTACTCGTAGGTTGCGCATATTCATTTGCGCCATCACGTTGGCCAAAATGTTATTCATCGACTCCGGTGGGATGACCACCGGCAAACTGAAATTCTTGTCATACCGGGTCATGCAAACATAGGACAAGTTCTTCGGCACGCGCTCGCGCGGGATCGTCGCATCAAGATCGTCAGCCCCAGGAAGGTCTCGTCCGCCTTTTTCGTTTAGACCGCTGTTCCGTGCGAGAGCACGAGTGATCTGGCGCACCCGGTCAGCCCGGAAGTTAAAGCAGATGCAGGAATCGTCGTCGCGAATGGTGGCCAACGGCTCACCGCGGTCATCCACGCACACAAACGGAACAATGAATTCGTCGGTTACGTCTTTGTTGTAAGATGCTTTCACTCCCTGTACGGCGTCGACGAACTTCCCCCCTTCGCCGTCTCCGTTGACCATGGCGTTATAGGCTTTGGCAATGCGTTCCCAGCGGCGGTCGCGGTCCATGGCGTAGTAGCGGCCATTCACGCTGGCAATCTTGCCGGTGTTGTACTCGCGCATCTTCTGCTGTAGTTGCTCGAGGTAGCCAGCGCCGTTGGTAGGCAGAGTATCGCGGCCATCCATAAAGGCATGGACAAAGACGCGCTCAACTCCTTGCTGCTTGGCCATCTTCAGCAGCGCATAAAGATGCGTCTGATAAGAATGCACGCCACCATCTGAAACCAGGCCGAAAAGATGCAACCGCCGGTCTCCGTTCCGGGCATTCTTCATGGCCGCAACCAGCACAGGATGGGAGAAAAACTCGCCGTTCTGAATCATCAGCTCGATGCGCGTGCTGTCCATGTGCACAATGCGTCCTGCGCCAATATTGAGATGACCGACCTCGCTGTTGCCCATCTGGCCGTCGGGCAGGCCGACGTATTTGCCGCTGGTATGAATCAGCGTGTTGGGATACTCACGCAGCAGCCGGTCATAAGTCGGCTTGCGCGCAAGTGCGATGGCGTTGGCCTGAGTTTCGGCGCGGTATCCCCAGCCATCGAGGATGACAAGAACGAGAGGTTTAGGACGCAAAGGCAGCTCCTGGCTCTTAGCTACTGGCCTTCTAGCTAATTCGACACCAGCCACGAATCTTGAGGATCAACACAGATTTACGCGATCAGCAGGATTCTAGCAGCTCTAGACCAGATTTCTCTGTGTCTCCGTGTCTCTGTGGTGAAAAAGCCTTTCAGCCACGACCCCAGACTCCCCGAATTTATTTATACTGACCCCGGAGGAAATCATGCCCATCAGCGAACTCTTACTGCCGGAATTCGACCACGAAATGCAAACCACGCGGATTACGCTAGAGCGCGTTCCCTTCGACAAGAAAGATTTCGTCCCTCATCCCAAGTCGATGCCCTTGGGCAACCTGGCCCCGCACGTGGCCGAACTGGCCGGATTTGGCGCCACGGTATTGACGACTCCAGAACTCGATTTCGGCAGCGGCAGTCCACGCCAGCGTCCGCCCTTCGAGTTGGCCGGACTATTGAAGTCCTTCGACGAGAACGCAGCTAAGGCACGGGCCGCACTAGCCAGCCTGAAAGACGACGCCTGGACCCAGCCCTGGAAGCTGAGCTTTCAAGGCAAGCCCATCTTCAGCGGCTCACGTTTCATGGCCTATCGCACCATGTTCTTGAACCATCTGGTGCACCACCGCGCTCAACTAGGTGTGTATCTGCGACTAAATGAAAAGCCTCTGCCGGCGACCTATGGCCCTTCAGCGGATGACAGAATGGGGTTCTGAACTACCAGAGCAGCTTGACAGGATATTTCTCAAAGAGCGGATCGGACGTGATTAACGGAAGGTTCTCTTCAATACTTTGCGCAATCAAAATACGGTCGAAGGGGTCACGGTGGTAATGGGGCAGTGATTCTAGCTTTAGAACGTGATCCAGAGTGATTGGCAGGACTTCGATATGATTTGCGGCCAGGTTTCTAACCACATAGGAACCGGTCGGCACAGGCAAGGGAAGTTTACCGGTCTGCACCTTGATCAGGATTTCCCACAGACTAGCTACGCTCAACCACAAATCGTTCGAACCGGTATAGATCTGCTCAGCCCGGCGAGATAACTTTTTTCCCTCCCCCGCAATCGCCCATAGAAAAGTGTGAGTGTCGAGAAGCGCCTTCATTTCCAGAAGAGATCCTCGATCTCCTTGGGCAGCGGATCGTTGAAGTCATCGGGAACAGTGAACTCGCCCTGGGCCGAGCCAAGTACTCGCTTCTTGGGGCGGGCGCCTACCGGTACCAGCTTCGCCACCGGTTTCCCGGCCTTGGCAATGACGACCTCTTCGCCCATCGAAACACGCTCCAACAAGCGGGACAGATGAGTCTTGGCCTCATGGATATTAACTTCCATTGGCCCATTATAACTAAGTCATGGACTAAGTCAAGCATTGGAAACTGCCCTTCGAAGTTTCAGCTAAGTCAGAATAGGGGCTCAGCAGCCAGATCGAACTGGCGCACGGGCAACGCCAGACCGTAGCGACGAAGAACCTTCCTAACGAGCTCGAGGAACCAAGGTTTCGCAGCCGGAGACACAAATATCCCCTCGATCAGCTCTCCGAGATCGACTTGTTTCCAGGCGGTAAGCTGAGGGGCTGCTTGGTACTCGTGCCCAGAAGCGACGGCCGGTCCGGCTTCGCTTACCTTGTTACGCCGCGCTCCAGGCAGCCGGAGCGGAACTTCCCGAAGACCCCCAAGCATTTCGGCTGTGGTTGCACCGCGCTAGAAAACAGGGCTTGGTCACACGATCTCGTGGCAGTCAGAGCAAGGCTTAGAGCGCACAACCAGGCTGATTCTTCCGACCTCTCGTGGGAAAAAAGCTGAACAGTTTAGGTGCTGTTCTTAACATTGTCACCGATTCGACGAACCTGTTTGCAGCCCTGCGCGGTTCGATCTCAAGCCGACGCAGGCACCAAGGGAATATGCTATCGAGTTCAACATCGGAGTTGTCCCCAATAGCTCTCCCCGACAATCCTGCATACACGAATTGTAGCCAACTGTAAAAAGGCTTCGCCACACGTTCTGCAGAACCGTACACCCTTGACACCAGCGGGGGTCATAGGTGTGAACGGCGTCCCAAATCCACAGGCTGAACCAGCACATTCCAGCAATCCACACCCATTGGGCTGAAGTGTTTCGCATTCTGCGATTCACAAAGAACCCAAAGAGAAACCCTAGTCCCCACAGAAGTGGACTATAAGGGGCTCCGGTCGCTAAGTTATAAAGCACCCAGTTCCGTGGCCCTACCGGACTCAGCAGAAGGCCAAGGACTGCGGCGAGCACACCCGCGAGCATAACGCTGATAACCATCGCGATCAGTGTGTGCAGCACAAAGGTCATGATACTTTTCATAAGAAACTCCGGAGATGATGAACAAAAGTCTTGCCACTCTAATGCCCAGCGCACCGCCCTCGCGGTTTCGGGACTTGTGGACTGTTAAACTCGCACGCAAAGCTATGACCGCAAGGCAAGAGCGTGGAAGGAGCACTCATACCGCTGCCATTCAACATCCATACCAGATTGTCTTGTATCCCTTGATTGCCCCAGAAGGTTTGGACGGCAGAGTCGGGAAGACCCATTGTGGTCGGAGCGACATCACCAGTACCGGGTGAGTCTTAGCCTCATGGATGTTGACTTCCATAAGCTGATTATAGCTAAGTCGTAGACTAAGTCAACTGAGGTCCAAACTCAATGACGAAATCCTGGACGGTCATGAGCGCCGAGTCATCCTTAGGCGGCGCGACAGGCAGAAGATCGGTAAAGTAATCCAGAATCTCCCGGTGCGAACCGTTGCTAACCATCTCCAGCTCACGAATCGGGGCGCTCGCAGAAATCAGATTTACAGGCAACCTTGTCGCGCGGGCAATCTCCTGCCGAACCCGAATCACGGCATCCCGTGGCACGGAAACGGACCCAACCGATGCAACGAATTCGTCGTCCCCAATATTTACGTGGCTGTGCTTCCACTTCGCCACCCTTCGACGTTTGGCGACAGACTCCGCAACGAAGATTGCGGGGATTACGGCGATTAGAAGGGCTACGACTGTGGTTATCATCTATATCCCTCGCCTCTCTGTGCTTCATCCCTCATAATTCAGCGCCTTCACTCCCAAAAACCTGGCTGCCCCGCCCAACTCTTCCTCAATCCGCAGCAGCTGATTGTATTTCGCGATCCGATCCGTCCGTGACGCCGAGCCCGTCTTGATCTGCCCCGCTCCCGTAGCCACAGCTAAATCGGCAATGAACGTGTCCTCCGTCTCTCCTGAACGATGCGAAATCACCGAGGTATATCCATTCCGCCGCGCCAAATCAATCGCATCCAACGTCTCGCTCACCGTACCAATCTGATTCACCTTGATCAAAATCGAATTCGCCACATGCTTGTCGATTCCCTTCTGCAGAAACTCAATGTTAGTCACGAAAATATCGTCGCCCACCAACTGAATCTTGCCACCAACCTCTTTAGTCAGCGCCGCCCATCCCTCCCAATCTTCCTCCGACAAACCATCCTCCAGCGAAACAATCGGATAATCCTTCACCCACTGCGCCCAGAACCCGATCATCTCGTCAGAGCTCTTCGCCGACTTATCGGATTTCTTAAAAACGTATTTCCCATCCTGATAAAACTCGCTGGCCGCCGGATCCAAGGCAATCGCAATCTCTTTCCCAGGCTTGTATCCCGCCTGCTGAATCGCCTCCAGTACCACCTCAATCGCCTCCACGTTCGATTTCACTGAAGGCGCAAATCCACCCTCATCGCCGACTGCGGTGTTATATCCGCGTTTCTTGAGCACGCCCTTAAGCGTATGAAAGACTTCAACCCCCCAGCGCAGCGCTTCAGAAAATGTCTTCGCGCCCACCGGCATCACCATGAACTCCTGGAAGTCCACATTGTTATCCGCATGTGCGCCCCCATTTAGGATGTTCATCATCGGCAGTGGCAGTAGGTTCGCCCCAGCCCCTCCCAAATATTGATAAAGCGGCTGCTTCGAACTAGCGGCCGCCACCCGGGCCGCAGCCATCGACACCGCCAGAATCGCATTCGCCCCGAGGCGGCTTTTGTTGTCGGTACCATCGAGTTCGATCATCTTCTGGTCGAGCGCACGCTGATCGCTTGCGTCCATCCCAGCCAGAGCCTTGGCAATCTGCGTGTTCACATTCTCAACCGCTTTGAGAACACCCTTGCCCATATAGCGCTGCTTATCGACGTCGCGCAACTCGACTGCTTCGTGTTCACCGGTCGAGGCGCCGCTCGGAACAATGGCCCGCCCCTGGGTTCCATCGGCAATCGTGACTTCGGCTTCGACCGTGGGATTTCCGCGAGAATCCAGAACTTCGCGGGCGTGGATCTTGGAGATAGCGATCATGAAATTCTCCTCACTTCATGGAAAGCCGGGATTATAAATCACGGCAAGTAAAACGTCTGTGATGACTCAACCAAAATGTAAGCGCTCACACCAACCGCCCGTACCTCTGTTGGTTCACGCCGCCGTTCCCCGCTTGTTCCGCACCCGCCACTAACTTACAGTCAACTGAGGATGAAGAATCGCACCGAAACCCTCGAAATTGGCTCCCTGGCGCCGGACTTCTCGCTGCCTTCGGCCAACCCAGTGGGCGGCATCTTCACCCTCTCCACCATGCTCGAACAAGGGTCGGTGATCGTGGAATTCTTGCGTGGAACCTGGTGACCAAACTGCGTCAAACGCATGGCCCAGTTCGAGCCATACCGAAACGAGATTAAGCAGGCAGGAGCGCAACTAGTTTATATCGCTGCTGAAAAAGGTGGGGGAATGTTCAAGCCGGCCAAGTATCTGGCAAAGCACCCGTTTTCATTCCCTTTCCTGTTCGACCAGGACCGCTCCGTGACCAAAGCCTACGGGCTGTACCACCGCTTCGGACATGACGCCATCAACATCGCTCATCCCGCAAGCTTGGTGGTCGATCGCGGCGCAACCGTCCGTTACATCTATCGCGGTGACAACCAAACCGACCGCGTACCGATAATAGACATTCTGGACGCAGTCAGGAAACTGAAAGTTTCAGATTGAAGATTACAGTTTGATCTCAAGGAGGCCCAATGAAGAAACTCGAATTACTGCTGTGTGTAATGGTGCTGTCGCTGGTGGCAATGGCACAAAATAATATTTCGCTGCCGACCGGTACATCATTGACCGTCAAGCTGGAAAACAATCTCGCCACTTATTCCAGCAAGACTGGTGATCCATTTTCAGCGCGAGTCACCGATGCGGTATTGCTCGACGGTAAGACCGTGATTCCGGTAGGCGCGACCGTGCAAGGTAAAGTCGCCCAGGTTAGTGAACCGCGGCGGATTTCTGGCCGGCCCACCATCGGAATGTTCCCCGAAGCCCTAGTCATGCCTGACGGGCAGAAGTTCGTGCTGAGCGCGTCGCTGGTGCAGACCGATGCACACCATGGCACTAGCGTCAGCAACGAAGGTGAGTTTAAGGGCAGCGGACACGACAGCCAGGACCTAACCGAGATTGGCATGGCCACCGGCGGCGGCATGGTAATTGGCGGTCTCGCCGGCGGTGGCAAAGGCGTCGTGATCGGCGGAGCCATCGGGGCCACCGCCACTGTGGTGCATTGGCTGGGCAAAAAGAAATCAGCGACCTTACTGGCGGGAACGGAACTGGTGATGGAACTTAGCCGGCCGCTGGAGATGACCGCCACAACCCCGGGTCAGTAAGGTCCCTACTGGGTTTCTCATATCACCGAAAGCCGGAGGCAACGCCTCCGGCTTTCTTCACCTACATCCCCGCCGACATCAAATCTTCCTCCCTCAACAACTGTAGCTCGATCCAGCCTTCCACCGGCAATGCATCCACTGGCAGCCGATCCTGCCACAAACTAAAACGCAGCCGGAGATTGGCCGCAGCAGCCGCTGTCCCTGTCGGCGCCCCTGGCACCGCCATCAGCCACGCCAGTGGAACTTTGAACTCAAAGTTTCGCGCGAAGGCTACCACTGCATCCTCGGAGAACTGTCCCATCCGGGCCAGCGGCTGTTCTTCGCCCGGCGCAGTCACCTGCCACGACTGCATACTCCCGTCAACAATCTTCACATCTAAACGCAGCACACGCCGAGGTTGAGTTTCATCGCTCGCCCAGGACTCCAGATTGACCACCAGATCGAAGTCCGCCTCCGTAGACTCGCCTGCAAAGTCGAGCCGTCCATAAACATTTTCTTCGTCAATCCCCGCCTGCACCGAATCCACCAGAAACTGCTTGCCGTGCATGGCGCCCGCACGCCGGTCTGCGGTGTAGACCGCCGCGCCCATCCACTCGAAATAGCGCACCATGTCGCCCTCAATCCGCGGATGGATGTAATGCGTCTGCGGAGTAAACGCAGGCCGCCCCGTCATCCCGGCGATCGGCTGCGCAAGATAGTCCGGCGGTGTCGCTCCCAGCGCCTGATAAACATTCGACAAGTGCTTGCGATACAACTCATCGAATTCGCGGTCATTTGCCGAATGGTGCTCCGGCCCGTACCACCAATTCCAGTCGCTACCCTCGGCAATCAGCAATTCTTCGTACGCCAATTTGCGTTGCGCCTCGCTCACCCGCGAGCCAGTCTCCTTGTACAAGGTTCGAGCGTGGTAAAGATAATCCCAGGATTTGTTGTCCTCAGGGGCGCCAATCCATACATTGAAGTTCGCATGAATCCATGAACCCGGCACCAGCGAGTTCAGCGCATAGAAATGCTTGTGGCGTGCGATGGCTTCCGAAATCGTAACCGCCTCAACCCCCGGCTCCCGCTGCAAAGTGTCGTAAAAGCGCCGCAGAAACTCCCGCCCCGACCGCGGATAATATTCCCATGCATTCTCCCCATCAAGAATCACCGGGACAACCGCGTCTTTCCCTTGATCTAGAACAGGTTGCGCCGCCCGCTTAATGTTGTCCATGAGGTGCCCCGCGGCCTCCGACGGAGCCATTCCCGAGTACACAAATCCCACCAAATCCGAGATCGTATGATCGCGAAACACCAGATGCATCTGCGTCTGCGCATTCTCATACCGATGAATGGTGTACAACTTTTCCGCATTCTCCCGCGGATTGATGCCCAGAGTGCGGCCAAGCACGCCTTCATCGGTCGCCATCCATTTCACGCCCAGCCCTTGGGCGATGGTCAGCACCTCTTCGGAAACACTGCCCTCCGACGGCCACACCCCCACTGGACGAAGCCCAAACACTTTCTCATGCAGATCCAGACCGCGCACCAGTTGCTCACGCGCATCTTCAGGATGGCGAAAGCGGTTTTGCGGCAGCGGCAACCCCGGAGTCGAAACTCCACCCATGTTGGTATCACAAACCAGCGGCAGTATCGGATGATAAAAAGGCGAAGTCGAAAGCTCGATTCTTCCCTGCTGCGCCGCCGCAGCATGAGCCGGCAACACCCGGCCCAGCAGTTCGCGTTCGCGGCCGATTACCAGACTCTGATCATCGAGCGAATAGCCTCTTTCTTTTTTGATAAGCCCTGCAATCTCCGGCTCGTCAAGAAAGAACTCATCGAACCACGCGATCTGCGAGAGCACCTGCAAGTCCGTGAAGTCTTGTGCTTGAAAGTATTTCTCCGCGCGCTCCGCCGAATCTCCCGCCGCCCGAAAGCGCTCCCACAATTCCCGGTACCGCGGATACCGCCCAATCATATGCACCGGATTGGCCTGAAACAGATATTGCAACGCAAAGCGCCGCTCGTCCGAAGTCAGATCGCGGGCCGGCTTGGCCGCTACATCAAAGAATGGATCATGCGCCGTGCCATCCACGTAATCTTGGATCTGCGTCATCAACGACGGCACCAGATTGAACGTCTGGTGTACGTTGGGGAACTCATCCAGCAACTTGACCATGCCGTAATAGTCTTTAAGGGCGTGCAGGCGCACCCAGGGCAGGCGGTATTCCCCCGTAACCAGGTCCTTGTAATACGGCTGATGCTGGTGCCACAACACGATGACGCGCAGAACAGGCATGTATGTCGATATTTACCGCCCAGTCTAGCACGCGTAGAGCTTCGTTCTCAGATGCGCAAGGTCGCGTCCCGAAGAGAACGCGTTTGATGTGCGGTTGCCCCACCCTTCGCGGTCTTCGAAGGGTGGGCGGCACCGCGTTAGGGGGACAACGCGAAGCGGCAAGATTCAGAACGGTGAAAAGCGATCTCTCGCTCCCCAGCATTCCACGTCATCGCTCCACCAGACTGCTCCGTCCTCATTGGTCTGTACTACCCGGGCGCCTTGCGCAACCGTGAACTCAACATATGACCAAGTAGACAATACAGGGTCGTGCGGTATTTCATTCAATATCAGGGTATTCCAGATTCCACAATCACGCGCGTTATGCGGATTCGGCGCCTTTTGTGGCTGCACCGCTTTCGCAGTGAAGAAATTGTCTAAGATCAAACCCTCCGGTTCCAGGTCTCCGTCGGAATTCATAACCTGGAGTTCAATCGCGAACATATAGACATCAACCGGCCTGCCCGTGCCCACCTGGGTGTCGTGATGAACTACGAAGCTCCTGGGCGTGCCATTGAGGATGGAGAAGAATTCATAGTTGGGGCCAGGGTAGTTCTCTGGCGTGGCTTCGGCCGATGCGGCGGGCCGCCGCTCATGCCTGATCTGCCCGTCCTGCGCGCTCACCAACGATGCTGCCAGCAAGCTTGCGAAAAACACTACTGCCAATCTGATCGGTCTGTTCATGTTTCCCCCTCGGTCCTCGAATCGTCCGTTGCCGTCGTTAAGGACACACCATTCTACTTCCAGCGGGCGGCTAAGATCGAGACGATGCCTCAGTAGGCGTCGGTGGCAGAGAACATTTCGTCTCTGCCACCTTTCATTTTGAGCAGTTGGCTATCGAACGGGTTGAAAGCGTGTTCGTTTCCCGGTTCCCTTGCCGGACTTGGCCCCAGGAAGATTCGGACAAGAACCACTGACGACGGTGAATGGAATATCTATGAAGGTGTTCGTTCCCACCGTATTAGAGGTGCCACTATCCTCGAGAATTCCAGCGCAGGCACTTTCCAGCATGATATTTCCGCTGACCGAGTTGCTGTTGCCAGTGCTATTGCCGCTCCCAGAGCAGGACGCGTCCAGGTGAACGCCGGATTCCGTGGTGTTCGCAATGGTGTTGCCCTGAATCGTATTGTTATTGGTGCATACATCAATCGCATCAAAGTTCAGAGTTTCGAAAATAGTGTTGGACTGCACAGTTACACCATCGCCATACTCAGTGGCATCCGAACTGTCGGTGTAAATGCCCACGGCCGTCTGGGTGTCGTGGATGTTATTGGAAGAGATCTTGATATTACTACTTTCCGCCGCGTCGTAGAGCAGAACGCCCACGGAACTGGCAATCGTAATATCGCCGTAGACTTGGTCAATGACGGTGTTCCCCGTTACCTTGCCGTTGGCGCCGAAGCCGATTTGAATACCGTTTTGGGCGGAGCCGGGAGGGTTGACCACGCCGGCGCCCTGCACCGCGTTGTGAAGCGCGTTCAGGGTAGTCCCGGGTTCGTTGCCGGTAATGCCGTTCTTGTCATAATTGTGTACGGAAGTCTCTTGCACCGTCACCGTCGAAGTGCCTCCTCCTCCGCTTTGCACAAACAATCCCAGGCCATCCTGGCAGCCACTGAGAGCCGGCGCAAGCGCCTGATTGCGCAAGGCTGACGTGGTCACCGAGCCGGAGGCATTTTGATAATAAATCCCGATCAGATTGATGCTGCAATCGGTAAGATCGTTTCCCGCCCCATCGACGGTAAGGCTGCTGAGAATAACCGACGTGGCCGGACTGATCACCAGGATCTGTGCGGCAATCGGATTCCCGCTGCTCAGGCTAACGGCGTTTGCAACCACGCCATCCGTCGGCGAAACAATGGTGGCGGCATCCTGATTGGAGTTGGGGTCGGCCACCCCTTTCAGGGTGAGGCTCTTGTTGATCGAAACTTGCTCTGGATAGGAGCCGGGGCACACGTCAATGACGGTTCCTGCCGGAGACGAGTTAACTGCGCTCTGAATAGTCGAAAATTGTACTAATCCGGTAATGCAGCTGCCCACTTCAACGGTGGTGGCTGAAAAGGCGGGTGCTGCAAGGCCGACCGAAAGTAGAAGCATGGCGAACCGTCTAGGACATCGGAAACTGGTGAGACGCATGGTACCTCCTTGGCTTTCTGAGATTGAACTACCCCGGGGGAAAAGCCACTTTACTCGGTTAGGAGTTGACCGTCTGAGCTATAAAGCTCACATCCGAAGAATGCACCATTTTTCGCGCGCTTCTTGTGCGAGAAATGGGAAGCCACATCTGTTAGCTGCCCCTATTTCTCCGACCAAACCGCCAACTCATTCCCGCTAGGATCGGCAAAATGAAACCGCCGTCCCCCAGGAAACGGAAACGCATCTTTAGTGATAACGCACCCAGCGTCACGAACTTTCTTTTCAGTAGCAGCTAGGTCACTGGCATAAAGCACGACCAGTGGCCCTCCGCGAACAGCTTTACCCTCTTTGCTGAACCCGCCCGCGATGCGGCCGTCTTCAAAGCTGGTGTAGTCCGGGCCGTAATCGGTGAACTTCCATCCGAAGACGCGCTCGTAAAAAGCTTTGGTTTTAGCCACGTCGGTGGCGTGAAACTCGATGTAGTCGATCCTTCCGTTGTTGGCTTTATTGTCCACGGTCTTTTGCTCCTGTTGTGCGAATGCGATCGCGCTTGCGACCAAAATCACAGCGATCCAAAGCGTTCGCATATTTCCCATCCCGCGGCACGGATACCGAAGAGCTCCATACCGACATGAACGCCATAATACGAAGCCGAGAACCAATGGAATAGGAAAAAACGGTCACCGCGCGGCGCGCAGGTAGGCTGCCGGAGTCTGTCCAGAGAAGCGCTGGAACTCCGCAATGAAGTGGGACTGGTCGAAGTATCCGCAGTCGGCGGCCAGCCCGGCATGTTCGCCGGCTTGCGCCTGTACCTGGGCAAGCGCCTTACGAAACCGCAGTACGCGCGCCAAAAGCTTAGGCGACACTCCGGTCTGCTCCAGACAAACCCTCCGGAACTGGCGAACGCTCAAACCCGTCTGGAAGGCAACGTCATCAAGTGAGACGCAGCCTGGATTTGATTCCATCCAAGCCAGAGCGCGCTGTACAGGCGTCCGGGAATGAAGGGTGCGCAGCGCCCGGCCAAGCAAGTCAGCGCATTGCTGCGGGGAGACAGAATCAGCCATTTGCTCCACCAGGATCCGGCCACGCGCTCCCCAAACTTCGTCGAGCGGCAACAGCACATCGGTAAGCTCAGGCCCGGGAACACCAAAATGTTCCCGCCACATCCCCGGCCGGAAACGCATGCCCACGGACAACTGTTTGCACGGCATCTGGAAGTCCGCGAACCGGGTCATCGTCCCCACAACCATCAGCGACACTTTGCCCGAATCACGCCTGAAGATAATATCGGCGCACCCATCGGGCAGCACACGATGGCAGGATTCATCAGACTCCATAGCCCAGAAACATTCGACGCTATCGGCCAAATGCGGCGGCGGAGCGAGTTCTAAATACGGTGCCATGGCAGGCAACTGGCTAGAAGGATATCAGGCCACGGAATCCAAAACACTGCTTCCTACAACTTCTCGTAAAACTCACATCCCGAGCACGAAATAAACACTCCACCCGGAACTCCCCGTTCGCGGTCCTTCACTCGCTTCACAATGCGAGTCGGCTTGCCGCACTTCGGGCAATCCGTGCTCTTGGTAGTATCCATTACCTTCTTGCGATCTGCTGTCTTTGCGATCTTCATCTCGGTCTCCTGACCATGCCGCCGCTGGCCCCGGCCCTGGGCTTCAAATAAAGAAGATTTCGGGATTAATTCTAAAGGCTCGGTCCACAGCCGCCAAAAATAACGTCCGCCTCCGATTTTACACGACCCGCGGCTAAACCGGGCCGATTGTCATCCTGAGAGAGGCGCACTTTGCCGAACGAAGGACCTGAGGGAGCCACCGCGCGCAATCGCGCCTGAGCGCGATTGCAATAAAGCGCGAGGCGACCTTACTTACTTACTTCGATACCGCCGCAAACAAATCCGAATGCAGCAGCGACTGGAACTGCTTGTCGTCCGCCTTAAAGTGCATCTGCAAGTCGGACCCGTCGGAGTCTACCACTACATTCTGCAGTGCCACTTTCTCCACCGGCGACGCCGTCATCTTGCGATAAATAACCCCCGCCTTAACCAGCGAAGACAGCGTTCCCGCCGTCACCGAATCCCCCGTCGCCACGTCCAGATCAAACGTCACTCCGTTGGTAAAGTTCATGCTGTAGCGCGAACCCTGCACCCGCTTCTTCACCATATCGAAATCGGCCAGCTTGCCGGCATCGCCCAAGGCCGAAATCAGCATGTTCTGGGTTCCCTGCTGATCCAGCACGCTCCACACCGTTCCCGATTCCACCGGCCCAATCATATCCGCCACCTGTGGGTTAGAGTCGAGGCCCGAGGCATAGCCGTCGCGTGTGTCCAGAGCCCCTCGAAGCGCGCCGCCATCGCCAAACAGCAAAGTGTTGTCGTCGAGGAAAGTCATCTCCATACCGTTCGACATGGGATAAACATCGCTGTCGTGATACTTCACCCCTTTGATCTTATTCAGCCGCATCTTCTTCAAAACCACCTTGCTGGAAAAAGACCCTTGTGCCACTCCCACCACCCGTACTTCGTTCTTGGCGCCTCGATAAGACGCGAAGGTCAGCTGGTCGGCATTCTTGTCAGGGTCAATGCCAACCGTCTTCATCTGATCTTCGAATTCTTTCAGGCTGGGAGGCAGCACCTGCGCCTTCAACGCCATCGCGGTATCGGAGTTCTTCAGCGTGCGGTAATCCACGCTGATGATCTGCTGCACGGTTGAAGGGATGGCATTGCGCGCCGAACTCGGCATCGCCGCACCCCACGCTGCCGGAAGGCAAAACAAGAAAGCGCACATACTAACTCTTGCTAATTTCATAGATAGAACACCTTTATGGAATCTAGCTTCTTTAGATGCAGAACGGCCCTGAACCGTAACCTTGCATCGTTAACCTTATTGTATGCCAGCGGCAACGCCCCAATCACAAACCAAAGTACATCGCCTGTGCCGTCGGAGGTACGGGGGTTCGGCGATCTCCATGAGTCTGACGGTTTTCTCCGCGTTCTCGAAGAATTCCTCCGCGAACTCGGCGATAAAAGCTGTTGTCTTTAATCTGCGCAAATCAGCGAAAATCTGCGGCTCGTTTCCGAACTTCCGCCACAAACCCCGCATCCTTAATCGACTCCAGATTAATCTCCACATTCGCCAGCGCCCCCTCAATCGCCGCCCGCGCCAGCGCCTTCGCCGTCGTCAGATCAGACTTCATATTGGGATTCGAGATCGCCCCCAGCTTCTCCGCGATCGACGCCACTTCCCGAGCTTTCTCCGCTACGCCCAGCGGCACACTGGTCGCCTGCTTCAAAGCAGACTCAATCCCCTTGTCCCCATCCGCCGACTCTTTCGCCTGCTTGTAAGCTTTCATGACCACATTGAACGACTCCGCATCCGCATCGATCGCAGCCTTCAATTCCTCGCGTAATTGCGAAAGCCGCGCGATCGCCTCGCTCAACTCACGCTCATGTTGCAGATACGCCTTCTTACCTCGCGACATCGACGCCACCATCGTCGCCAATCCCGCCGCCATGGCACCACTGGCCGCCGCCGCACTGCCGCCACCAGGAGTCGCCGTCGGCGCAGCCAATTGCTCCACAAACGGCTCAACTCCCGCCCGCAACCCGCCAACCGCCGTCTTTCCACTCATCACCGCCGTCAGCCGATTCTCCAGAATCAGCGACGAATCGAAATTCTCCACCTGCAAAAACCACTCCGCCGCCGATTCCAAAGCCTTCTTCGGAATCAACCCCACAATCTCGCTGCTGACCGGCGTCACCCCATATCGCGCCGCTTCCCGCTTCACCACCTCAAACACGCGATGCACCGGCGTCTGCTCAAAGTCCGTAAGATTCATCGAAACCTGTGCCAATCCACGCACCAGAAATCCCGCGCCCTTGACGAACCTGAATCCTCCACTCGATGCCCGCACCGCCTTCGCGATCTTCTTGGCGATGTCCACATCCGGTGTGTTCAAAAATACGTTGTACGCGATAAGAAACTTCCGCGCCCCCACCACTGTCGCCCCCGCCGTCGGATGCACCTTCGCTTCCCCGAAATCCGGCTTGCGTGCCGGATTAGTGCCAATCTCCGCCCGGATGCCCTCGAACTGCCCGCGCCGAATGTTTTCCAAATTCGTACGCTCCGGCGTAGTAGCCGCGGCCTCATACAGGTACACCGGAATCTTGTGACGCTTCCAAATCTCCCCGCCCACGTGCCGCGCCATGGCCACGCAGTCTTCAACCGTCACACCTTCAATCGGGATAAACGGAACCACATCCGCCGCGCCCATCCTCGGATGCGCCCCTTGATGCACCGTCAGATCAATCAACTCCGCCGCCTTCCCCACCCCGCGAATCGCCGCTTCCTGAATCGGCTCGCGCTCCCCCACCAGCGTAATCACGCAGCGGTTATGATCGGCGTCCATCTCACGATCCAGCAGGTACACGCCATCCATCTTCATCGCGTCGACGATAGCATCTACCTTGGTTTTGTCACGGCCCTCAGAAAAGTTGGGAACACATTCCACAAGTGTTGACATAAGCCAGAAGAATAGCTGGGTAGGACATTACGCCGCAACTAGGATGACAAGGCCCAATCTCGACCGGGAGTTTCTTGGCGACCTTAGCGACAACTTTGCGACCTTAGCGGTGAAAAGCTCTTGACTGTGAGAGGCGGGGACGTTGCCCTGAATCGATTACTCTGTGTACCCTGTGCCCTCTGTGGTTAAGCTTTTCAATCCCTACCGATGCCAAAACTTCCCCACTCCCAACCTCACCTGCACCGTATTAACCCCGCGATTCGGTGTCGCCAATCCTGCATTCGAAATATGCAAATAGCGCGCTTCCACACTCCATGCATATTTCCTGAATACATGCACTCCAAACGCCGCAGCCGAAGTAAAATTCACATCGTTGCTACCCGCAGGAACATCCTTGTTCGTGAAGAGCGTTCCCCCGTTCAACTCCAGATACGGCGCCACCGTTCCTCGCGTGGCAAAGTCCCACTTCAATCCCAGCGGACTGAATCCCCCGCCATACGCCGTGTCCGATTTCTGAAACACCACAAACACCGGAGTGGCATCCAGCACATACTCGAATCTTCCATTCAAAAATCCTGGCCCATGCGGCTGCGTCAGAATCCATCCATATCTCACACCCACGTTCCACACTCCAGTATCGGCCGTGCCTCCCGGGACTGAGTGCCCACCGCCTGTCCATACCTGAAACTCGTTTCCGCCTTCCTCCGGACGCGCCTGCGCCCAGCTCAGCGAACCCAGCAACAACACCACCGCAACCAGTAGGTTTTTCATGAAGCTGGCAAGATAACAGGAAACTTCACGAACTGCCAGAGTCGAGACCACCTTCGAAAACAATCGCACTCTGCGATCTTGGTGGCGCAGCGGTTCACCGCAGCGATTCAAAGGGTAAAATGACTGGCTTTAGCCGCTGAGGCACTGCGTCAAGGCTAAGTTGCACCTCTTGCTTCGACCCTCAAAACGGGCACACTTTGCTTATGCCCAAATATGTCATCGAACGTGAACTCCCGGGCGCGGGAAAGCTTTCTCCGCAAGAACTTCAGGCAGTATCACAAAAGTCATGCAGCGTCTTACGCAACCTTGGCACCACCATTCAATGGATCCACAGCTACGTCACCGATGACAAGATCTACTGCATCTACAGCGCTCCCAACGAAAAACTGATCCGCGACCACGCCACCCAGGCAGGCTTCCCCGCCAACCGCATCTCCGAAGTCAAACAAATCATCGACCCTACCACCGCAGAGTAAGCCTACAATCCCAATCCGCCGTCCACAGCCATAATCTGGCCAGTAATGAAATGCGGCGCGGTGGCAAAGAACAGCACCGCCGCAGCAATCTCCTCGCCCGTGCCATTCCGCCGCATTGGAGTCAGCTTAGCCTGCCGTCGCATAAACGCCGCTGCCGCCTTTTCCCCTAGATCAATCATCCCCGGCGCCACACAATTCACCGCAATCTCGGGAGCCAGCGCCTTTGCCATGACTTTAGTCAGCATATGCAACGCCGCTTTCGACGAACAGTAATGCGCATGTGTAGCCCACGGCCGCAGTCCACCCAGCGACCCCATATTGATGATCTTTCCCCGCCTCTCCCGCAGCGACTTCACCGCCTCCCGCGAAACTAGAAACGGCCCACGCGTGTTCGAAGCGAAAATCGTGTCCCATTGCTTCAGCGTTATCTTCTCGAACTCCACCGTCTCGTAATTCCCGGCATTGTTCACCAGAATGTCGATCCCGCCCAGTTCCCTTTTCGTCTCTTTGATCGCCGCCTTCACGCTTTTCTCGTCAGTCACGTCGCATCGTACCGCCACCGCTCGCACTCCGAAACTGCCGATATCGATCACCGTATGCTGCGCCTCACGCGCCGACTCGCGAAACGTGATGGCCACGTCCGCCCCTGCTTTTGCCAGGGCCAGTGCCGACGCCCGTCCCAGCCGTTTCGCGCCGCCGGTGATCAAAGCCACTTTTCCATCGAGTGGTTTCCGCTCTCGCATGATCGGATTGTACGTGAAATTCCTCTGTGTCCCTCTGTGGTTCAGCTTTTTCCGCATCTCTGCTAAACTCGCCACATGTCAGCCCCCCGTCAGGTTGTGATTTACTCTCGCAAAGGCTGCCACCTGTGCGAAGTTGTAAAGGAGACGCTGACCAAACTCCATCGCCGAGGCGGATTCAACTTGCAGGAAATCGACGTTGACTCCGACGACCAACTCCGCCGCCAATTCACCGACGAAGTCCCCGTCGTCTTCATCGACGGCCGCAAAGCCTTCAAATACCGCGTGGACGAACACGAATTCCTCCGCAAACTCGCCAGCTAGGTCTCGGTTTTGTCCGTGTTAATCCGTGGCCAAGATCTTGGGGTTGGTTCTTATCAGCGAAATCTGCGCAAATCTGCGGCTTCTACTTCCGCTACAATCTCCCTCGCATGCTCCGCACCCAGCTTTACGCCGATCCGCACGGCCGTTTCGTCCATGATCTAGTTCTCGAGAGCTGTCGCCGCTTCCCCACTAAGACCGCCATCCTCGACACTTCCTGCGACCGCCGCATCTCCTATGCCGAATACGGAGACATAATCCAAGCCCTGGCCAGCGGATTCATCGCCGCCGGCCTCCATCCCGGAGAAGTCGTCGCCATCTTTCTAGCCAACTGCTGGGAATTCTGCGCCACGTATCATGCCGCCACGCTCGCCGGAGCCATACCCACGCTCCTCAATCCCACCTACCGCGAACGCGAAGCTCGTTATCAATTAGAAAACTCAGGTGCAACCTTCCTGATTAGTGACGGCTCCAGTTTGAAGGGCATCAACCTCAGCGGTCTTCCCAATCTTCGCCGCGTTTACACCACCCGCCAGCCCGCAGCCGGGACCGAGCCTTTTGCCAGTCTCTTGCGCCCGGTCACTGCCAACTTTCCGGCACCCGATAAGCCCTCCGACCAGACTCTAGCCGCGCTTCCCTACTCTAGTGGCACCACCGGTCTGCCCAAAGGCGTCATGCTCTCGCATCACAACCTCGTGGCCAACGTGTTTCAGTTCATCGGACCCAATGCCACCCCCTTGTGTCCTGACGACATCGTCCTCTGCTTCCTGCCGCTTTATCACATCTACGGCCTGAACGTTATATTGAACCCCGTACTGACGCTCGGCGCAGCCCTGGTTCTAATCCCTCGCTTCCACCCTCAACAAGTCCCGGCATTGCTGGTGCAGGAAAACATCACCATGATCCCAACCGTCCCTCCCGCTCTCCTGGCCATGTGCCAGACCGCGGAAGCCGGCGAATTCCCCAGGAACCATCGTGTGCGCTGGGTCAAATCCGGCGCAGCCCCGCTCGCAGCTGACCTGGCGCGGCGTTTCACTTCTCTCACCGGAATCCTCGTCTGCCAGGGATACGGCATGACCGAAGCTTCTCCTGTCACCCACGTCGGATATCTCGATCCCACGCTCTACCGCCCCGACTCCATCGGCCAACCCCTGGTCCAAACCGAATGCCGTGTCATGGACGAACTCGGCAACGAGCTTCCCGCCGGTCAGCCCGGCGAGTTGGTCATGCGCGGCCCGCAATTCATGCTGGGATACTGGAAAGAGCCGCAGGCAACTGCCGCTGCCCTGCGCGATGGCTGGTTCTGGTCGGGTGACGTCGTCACCCGTGACGCTGACGACTTTTTCCGCGTCGTCGATCGCCGCAAAGAAATGATCAAGTACAAAGGATTTCCCGTGGCCCCCGCCGAAGTCGAGGCCGTGCTGCTCGAGCATCCTGCCGTCCGTGATTGCGGCGTCGTCGGTTGTCCCGACCCCTCCGCCGGCGAGATTCCAGTCGCGTTTGTGGTCCTGCGCGACGCTTCCATCGCTTCCGAGAAGATGAAAGAAGAACTCTGCCAATTCGTCGCCGACCGGCTAACCCGCTACAAGCAGCCGCGCGCCATCCGCTTCGTGGAAACTATCCCCAAAACCGCCTCAGGAAAGATCCTCCGCCGTGAACTAAAGCAATTAGTATGATCCGTGAGAATCCGTGGCTGGTTTTGCGGTTGCTGTTCGATCAGCGCAATCTGCGGAAATCTGCGGCTGCGACTAGGTTTGTGACGCTGCCGCCGCCCGCGCCGGCACCGAAGCCTGCAGGTCGTCAATCATTGCTTCCAGCCGTTTCCAGTCTTCGACCGTGGCGCCGTTGGTGAAACGCAGGCCCACTCCGGCGCCATCGCGACGCCGAACTACTCCCCAGACTTCAGCTTGAAGATTGGCAGTCTGCAGCACCACCCGCACTCGCGTGTCTTCTTTAATCTCCCGCGGAGTTTCCAGATAGCATCCACTTAGGCTGATATTTTTTAGCTGCGCCAGAACCGACTCGCCTGTCGCCTCACGCAGCATTACCGTGATAGCGACAGGAAATCGCGGATGCACGACGCTAGGTTGGGTGTTCATAGCCTGTGAGTAACTATTACGACCCTAGCGAGTCGTCCGCTTCCCGGCAAATTACCTTCGTCCAGCGGCCCCAGATCAAGCAAATATCCATGCAAAACCATGGTCGTCCCTAACCCGTCGATTTGCCGTCCCGGCCAGTCGATGTAACAATATCCGCATGTCAAAACCCTCAAATCTCTTACTACTTCTACTCGCAGGCCTGATGTTCCTGGGCAATGCGGTCGCCCAAACTCCTGCCGCCACTACCAAACCCGCCACTCCTCCGGCAAAGACCAGCCAGACGCCAGCGGCCAAAAGCTCCACCACTCCAACTCTTGCCCTCCAGAAAGACAAGTTCAGCTACGCCTTGGGAATGAATATCGGCACCAACCTGAGAAAACAGTCCATCACGGTGAACGTCGATCTCATCGCGCGCGGACTGAAAGACAGCATCGCCGGCGGCAAGACCCTGCTCTCCGAGGACGAAGCCAAGGCCGTAATGATGGCCGTGCAAGCCGAATACCGCCAACAGCAGATGGAGAGGCTGAAACAGCAAGGTGAAGCCAATAAGAAAGAAGGTGCGACCTTCCTCGCGGCTAACAAAGCTAAAGACGGCGTCGTCACTCTGCCCAGCGGCCTGCAATACAAAATCCTCAAGGCCGGCACTGGCCCCAAGCCCGCCGCAACCGACACGGTCTCCGTCAACTATCGTGGCACCCTGATCAACGGCACCGAATTCGACAGCTCCTACAAACGCGGCCAGCCCGCCACCTTCGGCGTCACCGGCGTGATCAAGGGTTGGACCGAGGCCCTCCAACTCATGCCCGTCGGATCCAAGTGGCAACTCTTCATCCCCGCCGATCTTGCCTACGGAGAACGCGGCGCAGGCGCCGACATTGCTCCCAACGCAACTCTGATCTTTGAAGTCGAACTCTTGTCCATCAAACCGCCTGAGAAGGCGCCTGAGAAGCCTGAAGAAAAGAAGTAATTCGAGGCATTACCGAACCGAGGGTTGCCCCATCCTGACGTCGCGCTTTTCGACGTTAGGGTGGGGATTAAACTCACTCCCCTGTCAAGAACTTATACTGCGCCCCACTCAACGGCACCACACTTAGCCGTCCTTGCCGCACCAGAGGCGACTCCGCAAACAACTTATTCGCTTTCACTTCAGCCAGCGTCACCGGCTTCGCCAGCCCTTTGCCGGCTTTAATCTTCACTCGCGGATTCTTCTCATCCGACGCGTCCACCGAAACCACCGTCGCCGTACCCACCGCGCTCTTGTAATCTCCCGTCTCATAGATCACCAAATGCTCGCCCGGCTTCATCCCACGCAAATTCTTCAACGCCACCGGATTCGCCACCCCATCCCACACCGTCTCCTTGTCGCGCTGCAAATCGGCAAACGAATATTCCGATGGTTCCGTCTTAAGTAAATAATCCATAGTATTTGTCATCCTGAGCGAGGCGTTCTTTGCCGAACGAAGGACCTGGGTGATACTTCGCCGCTCTTATTTCTTCTCTTCCCCGTTCGGCCCGTAAGTAGAAAACTGTTCCTCCGGCCGCTTCATCCGAATTGTGATTTCCATCCGCGCCTGGTTGATGTCGTAATCCGCCCCATAAGTCTGGAATCCCGTCATCAGCACTTGCACTCGCAGCTTGCCATAAGGAATGGTGTCGTAGTTCGCCTTGCCATCGAGATCGGTCTTCAGTTCGATCCCGCCCTTCTCCTGCTTGCCTTTTTCGCTCACCAGATGCAGCACCACGCTGGCATTGCGCAGCGGCTTTCCGCTAAAGTCTTTGACGATCACAAAGCTCAAGTTGCAAGTCGGCCCAATGTCATCATTCTTTCCCGCAAAAACCGGAACGCTAACCAGCAGCAGCAACCCTACCAGCCCCAATTTCCCCATAGCGCCCCAATTCTAACAAACCAAATGGTGTGTGGCGCGGGCGCCCTCGCCCGCGAATCCAGCCCCATCCTCTGCCCTCAACCATCAAATCCG
The DNA here is from genome assembly GCA_035484735.1 of Terriglobales bacterium. Lineage (GTDB taxonomy): Bacteria > Acidobacteriota > Terriglobia > Terriglobales > Acidobacteriaceae > JABCZH01. Next base: position 224,674 of record DATHOQ010000047.1, read on the forward strand.
ATTTCGCAACTACCCCGTACTTGTAATGAGACCGAAATTCAACCCTAAGAGGATAAACACCATGAACAAGAAACTTGCAGTTTTAATCGCGCTAGTTGCAATCGCAGTAACTTCAGCCGTGGCCGGCATGAAGAATCCCACAGTTGGTGGCCAGGAGATGTATCCCACCAAAAACATCGTCGAGAACGCGGTGAATTCCGCCGATCACACCACTCTGGTGGCTGCCGTAAAGGCCGCCGGCTTGGTTGAAACCCTCGAAAGTCCCGGACCATTCACCGTTTTCGCGCCCACCAACGAGGCCTTCGCCAAGTTGCCCGCCGGCACCGTGGACACTCTCTTGAAGCCCGAAAACAAAGCCATGCTAACCAAGGTGCTCACTTACCACGTAGTTTCCGGAAGGCTGAGCGCGTCTGATCTCAAAAAGCAGATCAAAGCCGGCAACGGCACGGCGGAACTCACCACCGTCGAAGGCGGCAAACTCTGGGCATCACTGCAAGATGGCAATCACATCGTCCTGAAAGACGAAAAGGGTGGCACCGCCATAGTGACTATCCCCAACGTCTTCCAATCCAACGGCGTGATCCACGTAATCGACAGCGTAGTCCTGCCCAACTAATGTCTTCGTCAGAATTTGGAACAGGGGTGCCCCGCTTCTTGCGCGCTCTTTGCGCAAGAGGCGGGCGCGCCGACGGACTAAATTACCGCGTGTGGCGCGGGCGCCCTCGCCCGCGAACGTACGGACCGCCACCAGCCCCGTATCCTCGTCATCTTGAGCGAAGTGGGATCGGTCGTTCACGACCGATCCCGCGCAGTCGAAAGATCCCTACCGCACCACGACCCGTGTGGGGCGGACACTCCTGTCCGCCAACGTGTGAACCACGACGAATTCGAATGGCACTGCCGAAAAAAGGAAGACCAGCGCCAGAGCACCTATCATCCCCGGTGCGTGAGCAAAACTGACTTAGTCCGCCAACCACCACCCAGGAAAAGCTCCGGTGCTACGCTTGAGAATAGGCTGGGTCGCCGACGCCTGCGCATCACTCGACATGTGACGGTACCGCCGCGCCACATCGCCCAGAGGCTCTTCGTGCGCCACCGGCAAATGCACATCGGCGAGCGGCATCTCGCCCTGTGCCGTGACCACGCTGTCTGAAACTAAAGCGCGCTCGCTCTGCAGCGACTGGTGGCTCGCAGCTTGCGCGTGACCGGCGGGCTGGTAGGTTGAAGTTAAACTGGCGGACGTCTGCGCTGCGGCGAAGGGCGCAACCAGCACAGTCAGCAAGAGTAAAAGCGGCTTGTTCATGATATCTCCGTTCACAGGAAGAAATGGGAGGGGGAAGGGCGTCTTACAAACTCAACTTCTCATCTGTCGGAGCCGTTGTCAACGACACAGTATGTCATTCTAAGTCGCATGGAGTCGAAAGTTTCCGAGCCCTCAGACTCATCCGCATCGTCGCCGACGAACCACATTACCGCATGTGGCGCGGGCGCCCTCGCCCGCGAATGTACGAACCGCCACAGCCTAGTATCCTTGTCATCTTGAGCGAAGTGGGATCGGTCGCTCACGACCGATCCCGCGCAGTCGAAAGATCCCTACCCGCACCACAACCCATGTGGGGCGGACACTCCTGTCCGCCAACGTATGAATCATCACGAACCACGTGGGGACAACCGCCCTCACCCTGCCCTGAGCGAAGTCCGAAGGCGCTGTCCGCCGAGCGATGCTGGTGGCAGTGCGGGCGCGAGCGTCCTCGCTCGTGCGACAAGAACGGGAGGGCATGGCTTCAGCCATGCCGAAAAGCACCGACCCCCAATCCAAGCGCCGATGAGGCGCAACTATTTCGGACCGCGATCCGTCACCACGTTAACGTCCACTGGCGAGGCGTGAACGTGGGGGCACCAGGTAACGGCTTAGTGTGTCTTTTTAGCCGCCGGAAGCTCCCCCAACAGTACCTCCAGAGCCGCCGACGGATCACTTGATCCCTCAATCTCCCTGTTGAGGTCTCGAAATTTCAGGCGCACCCCCGCAAGCATCTCTTTGTCCGACAGTAGATGCTCCACAAGTTTCTGCCAGTTCGGGACCTCACGATGCTCAAGCACCAGCTTCAACGCAATGTTTTAGAGAAACAAATATTCCGTCGCACGCAGGACGGACGACAGGCGTTTCTTCTCTTCTTTGGTCATGGAGGGGCAACCGTTCTTGGGGGAACAGTCTACCGTAAGAGCGCCCGCTGGCCCACTTCTCAGTGTGATCTTTCTAGGGTCTGGTAGTGACGGCACCTCCTCATTCACAAAATACGAGTGAGTGTGGCTACCCGGATTGACCGTGTCAGCGTCTCGGACGCTTGTAGTCACACCAATCGCAGAAGTAGTACCCCGCCGTACCGAACGTCTTGCGAACCAGTCGACGGTCTATATCCCAACACGTGCTACAGAAGGGGCCTTCTTCCTTGCCATCGCGGAGGAGAGTGTAGGAGCCTTGGGTCCGATCGAACTTGAGGCTTCGCTCAAGCTCACCTTGATCTTTGAGTTTCGATATTTCGGAGCGAAGCTGTGAGTTCGCCTCCATCATGCCAAGCATGTCCCGGTAGGCGTCCACCAATTTCATCGCGAGATCTGCATTCTTAGTCTTGCGAGCGAAATCCATCGCTTCCTTGATCGTGTCGAAGGTAGTCTTGGCAAGCCCCAGCGTCGTAAAAGGTTCCGGCATGATCTGATTCTCCCTCACGCACACAGGGAATCGCAACATAGTTATACTGGACACATCGGGGAGGGATGGGAGGACCGAATGGCGGACCAAGATGCCGGTGCGGGGGATAAGATCAGACGGGCATTAGTGCGAATCCGTAGCGTCCGAGAGAACCTTCCGAGCCACCACAATATTGAGGAAACACACGTCCAGGAATATTCTGCCGCGCTGCGTCATCTTGAGGAGGCGGGTTATGACATCGCCGAGTTCGGGGTGCCGGAAGCATGGCTTGCACATAGGGTCATAATGACAGGCCCTCGCGGCACGGTACGGGCTAAGACACGTTCAGTTGAACGTTCGCTATTCCTGACGAAAATTGATGCAGTCCTCGGCTATTTCGCTGGCGGCAACGGGCCGATCGGCTTCACAGGACCAAGGGGCCGGGGCTAGGTTCACTGGAGGGCCGGTCCCGCCCAAAATGAAAAAGGCCTTGTGCCTTCCCTAATCAGGCGCTAAGCCTTGCGGCTAAGTTCCGGTCATGGAAGGGACGTGGCCTTTTAGATCTCGGACTATCGTCCTGCTGATAATATACACGCGAACATGCTGGCCGTCAATCCTTTCAGCAGCCACGTTGCAGCGCGGATATTCGACTTTTTCAACGCGGCGACTCAATGGCACAGAAGGCTGTGGTGCGTGGGCGTCTCGCTCACCATCGCAGAGGTGCTTGAAGGTAGCGAAGCCACTCGGCAAGGGCTGCTCAGCATGGACTCCCTTAGAGCACTCTCTGGCTCCGCAATGGCGGCCGCCGGCGTAGACCCTGGAACCGGGGGCACATCGCAGAAGCAGTTGCTCCAACAGGCAATGAGACCGGATCTAAGGTTCTCCGGGTTGGACTATCTCACTGTAAGGGATCTTCAGGGAGACATCGAGGCACATTATCTCGAACGTTGGGCTAGCACCTTGAACAATACCCAGTCTTGTCCCGGTCCCGAGCGCACAGCGCGGTCGATTGCAGCACACCTTCTCGATCTAGGCTTCAGTTCGGATTACTTGCATCGATGGTGGACGTACAAAGTAAAGCACGAAGGCGGGAGCCGCAACCTGCATGATCTCGTCTCCGACGCACACCAGCTGGCAACCAGTCCAAAGCCAAAGTTCGAGGTCTTGCTGGCGTTCGAGGAGATACCCAGGACAAAGGAGCTCCCGCCACGATGGCTCGACGCACCTAGTGTGTCCGGCTGGCTGCGGAAGCAAGGGTTTGAGACCTCAGGGGTGAGGCAAAAAGGCGGAATGCTGGTTACCGAGGAGGCGAGAGATGCCATATCGGCCATAGAGGCAGCTCAAGAAACGCTGGATAGGCTTGCCGCACGTGTCGCTCTTGGCGTGAGAGGCAACTTCAAACCTGTCGACACCGCTTGGGTAGCTGGAGGGAAATCCCCAATCAAAATAAGCCCTCGTCGACGAGCGATTCAAATTCACTCCTTGCATCGAGAAGACCAGATTTATTCCGACGCGGAACCCAGCAAAGTCGACGCCGCAATAGAACTATTAGCGCCACTTGCTTTCAGCTCGCCGAGTGCCGCCGTGTCGGGAGGCTGGGCAGCGGTGGAGGCGCTGTTGAGCGAGCCAAATGACCGTGCCTCCGCGGCATCTCGAATGGCGTCTCTTGTGGCCTGCTCATTCCCGCGGGCGGAATTGACTCCCCTGTCCTATAAACTAGAAGAAGCAGGGGGCCCGCTATCGGCGCGCCTCCACGGACTTACCAAGAACCGAGATCGCTGCGAACTGGTTGCCGCAGCAATCGCTAACGGAGACCAGCTTTCGTTTGACGACGACTCTGACACAGCTGCGCTCGGCAGGCTACGGACCCTTTTGGCGGCCCCTCACATCAAGCTCAAAGACATCGAGTCACATCTGGAGGCTGCTTTTCGTCGCCTGTACCGACAACGTAATCTGGTCCTCCACGGCGGCAAGACCAGCGCCGTCGCACTCCGGGCCTGCGTGCGCACGATCGCACCACTCGTGGGTGCGGGCATGGATCGAATTGCTCACGCTTGGTTCGTAGAGAAAATCACGCCACTGGAACTAGCCGCCAGGGCGCGGATCCGCTTATCACTCCTTGAAGAGAAGGACGGGATCAAGTCTGTTGATCTTCTCTCCTAGAACTACGCTCACGGCTTCTGATAAATCACCTTCCCTGCCCGCACCGTCCAAGCCACCTTCGCAAAATTCCTGACATCCGTCGCCGGATCACCCTCCAACACCACCAAATCCGCATCCATATCTTTTTCAACCCGGCCCTTAGTCGAAGCCTTGAATAACTCACTGGGATTAGTCGTCAGCGACGCTAATATTTCACTCCAAGTCATCGCCCGCCCCATGTATTCGAATTCTTCACCAGTATCGTACTTAGTTATGAACCCCACGTCGGTGCCAAACAGAATCGTCCCACCCTCCGCCGCAAGCGATTTCAACTCGTCAACTCCGGCTTGCACCATCTGCTTCTGTACCTCTGGATTCGGCGTTACCGTAGTCCACAGCGTCAAAGTCGGAATCAGCGCCGTATGTTGCTGCTTCATGATCGCCAACTCTGCCGGTGTGTAATGCCACTCGACCGGAATCGTGTGGGCCAGAATGTCCACTCCGCCGGCTAACGCGTTGTCCACTCCCGCATAGTTCTGCGGATGAGTAAACACCGGCTTGCCCAACTCATGCGCAATTCCAACCGCAGCTTTCACGATCGCCGTATCCATATTGATCACCGGCTTGTCGCCCATATACGCGCCGGTAAATAGCTTGATGCCATCCAGACCCATAGCCATATAGCCGTGCGCCATGCGTATAGCGTCTTCCGGAGTCGCTGCTTCCGGCAATTGCATCTCCGCAGGCAAATAAACCGGATGCCCATGCTCTGGGAAGATGCTTCCCGCCATCAGAATCTTCGATCCCGGCACTTCGCCCGCTTCCACCCGTTTCCGCAGTGCCAGCGTGTTTCGCGGGTCCGATCCCAGGTCCCAAACCGTGGTAAAGCCCCAGCGCGTGAGCATCTCCTGCATGTGGGCTTCGAGCTTGTCGGCAGGGGCCGCAGCGGAATCTTTCCAGGCATCCTCAGTGAAGTGGACGTGGCTGTTCCAGAATCCAGCGACGATGACCTTGCCCGAACACTCCAAAAGCTGCGCCGAACGCGGAGTATGCCGCTTGCCACCCTTCCCGACATAAACGATCTTTCCCTGCCGAACCACCACCACCGCGTTCTTGATGGGCTTAGCCCCCGGCGAAGGATAGACCGTGCCGCCAGCCAACACCAGATCCGCCGCTGGAGCCACTTTCCCTGCGGCAACCATCCCAGTAACGAGAAATAAAACAAGCAGTTTATATCGTATATTCATAGAGTTACCGTCCTATATTGTCACACCAACAGCGCTTTTCTTGGCGTCCTTAGCGATCCCCCTTAGCGCACTTTGCGGTAAAGGCTTTTGACGTGTTCCCTAAGCCCCTTGACAACCCAACCCACACCTCTGCTATGATTAGCACTCGCCAACAATGAGTGCTAACAACAGATGTCATCCTGAGCGAGGCGCACTTTGCCGAGCGAAGGATCTAGGCGAAGCGACCGCGCGTCCGGTGAGCGAAGCGAACCGGACAATAAAGCGCGACGCGAGCTTCCTTATAGGTTGGCGGATGCTCTCATGACCTCGCATTTAACCCAATTCCAACTCATAAGAACAGAACGAAAGGAGCAATAACCATGGCAAAGTTTACCCCATTGCACGACCGCATTCTGGTCCGTCGTGTGGAAGAAGCTGAAACCACCCGTGGCGGAATCATTATCCCTGATTCAGCCAAAGACAAGCCGCAGGAGGGCGAAGTCATCTCCGCCGGCAAAGGCAAAGTTAACGAAGACGGCAAGGTTCGTCCGCTCGATGTAAAAGAGGGCGACCGCATCCTGTTCGGCAAGTACTCCGGCACCGAGATCAAGCTGGACGGCGAAGACTACATCATCATGCGCGAAGAGGAAGTCCTCGGCATCCTCAGCGGCGCAGCCAAGAAAGAAACCGCCGGTTCGCGACGGTAACTATTTGTCATCCTGAGTGAGGCGCACTTTGCCGAACGAAGGATCCGAGTGAAGCGACCGCGCGTCCAGTGAGCGCAGCGAACTGGACAATAAAGCGCGACGCGAGCATCCAAATTAGAACTTCATAGATTAGGAGAAAACAAATTATGGCAAAACAAATCGTACACGGAGAGGAATCGCGACAAGCGATTCTCCGCGGCGTGAACCTTCTGGCTGATGCCGTGAAGGTCACCCTCGGCCCCAAGGGCCGCAACGTTGTCATTGAAAAGAAATTCGGTTCGCCGACCATCACCAAGGACGGCGTCACCGTAGCCAAAGAAATCGAATTGAAAGACAGTCTCGAAAACATGGGCGCACAAATGGTGCGTGAAGTGGCTTCGAAGACTTCCGACGTTGCCGGCGACGGCACCACCACCGCCACTGTTCTGGCCCAGGCCATCTACCGCGAAGGCGTAAAGACCGTCGCGGCCGGTGCCAATCCAATGGCCATGAAACGTGGCATCGAGAAAGCCGTCAACACCATCTGCGGCGAGATCGACAAAAAGACCGGCGAACGCGCCAAAGGCGAACTAGACAAGTTCTCCAAGCCAGTAACCGGCGATATGATTGGCCAAGTTGGTACGATCTCGGCTAACAACGATGAGACCATTGGACACATTATCGCCGAAGCTATGAAGAAGGTCGGCAAGGATGGCGTCATCACCGTGGAAGAGTCGCGCACGCTTGAGACCCAGCTGGAAGTGGTCGAAGGCATGCAATTCGATCGCGGATATTTGTCTCCTTACTTCGTTACCGATCCCGAGCGCATGGAAGTTGCTCTCGAGAACGCTTACATCCTGATCAACGAAAAGAAGATTTCCAGTATGAAGGATCTTCTTCCCTTGCTTGAGCAGATTGCCAAGGGCGGAAAGCCGTTGGTCATCATCGCTGAGGATGTTGAAGGCGAAGCGCTGGCGACACTCGTAGTCAACAAACTGCGTGGCACGCTGCAAGTCGCGGCCGTCAAGGCTCCTGGCTTCGGCGATCGCCGCAAGGCGATGTTGCAGGATATCGCAACCATCACCGGCGGCAAAGCCATCACCGAAGACCTGGGCATCAAGCTCGAGAACGTGCAGATCAGCGATCTCGGCCAGGCCAAGAAGATCACCATCGACAAGGACAACACCACCATTGTCGAAGGCAAAGGCAAGCCGGGCGACATTCAAGGCCGGGTGAAAGAGATTCGCAGCCAGATCGACAAGACCACCAGCGACTACGACCGCGAGAAGTTGCAGGAGCGGTTGGCGAAGCTGGTCGGCGGTGTGGCTGTAATCAAGGTAGGGGCCGCGACCGAGACCGAAATGAAAGAGAAGAAGGCTCGCGTCGAGGATGCCATGCACGCCACTCGCGCCGCAGTCGAGGAAGGCATTGTTCCGGGCGGAGGCGTCGCGCTGGCGCGCTGCGTCAGTGCTCTGGACAAGCTGAAGCTCGAAGGCGATGAGCAGATCGGTGTCAACATCGTGAAGCGCGCCATTGCCGAACCCTTGCGCATGATCGCCGAGAACGCCGGCGAAGAAGGCGCGATCGTGTTGGGCAAGGTGATCGACTCGAAGGACAATAACTTCGGGTACAACGCCCTGACTGGCGAGTACGAGGACCTGGTCAAGGCGGGCGTGCTCGATCCGACGAAAGTAGTGCGCACTGCACTACAGAATGCCGGCTCGATCGCGTCGCTGATGCTGACCACCGAAGCCCTGGTTGCGGAGATCCCGGAAGAGAAAAAGGGCGCTCCCATGGGTGGTGGCGGACACGGCGGCGGCATGGAAGGAATGTACTAAGAAGCAGCATTTAGCACTTAGCAATTGGCATTTAGCTAGATCAAAAGCCCTGCCGCGAGGTGGGGCTTTTTGTTTCCGGAAGCAATCAGCACTCAGCATTCAGCAATCAGCAAAATCAAAGGCTCTGCCTCACCGTCAGGGCTTGTATTCGATAAAATGGCCTTATGATTCCCCGCCCTGACGCCAACGAATACGCGCCCCACTTTTTCAAATACATTAACCAGGTCATCGGGGACGACCCCCTGGCCGCGATCGAGCATCAACTCGATGAGCCGCTGCTCACGTCCATCTCTGAGGAAAAATCGTTGTATCGCTACGCTCCGGACAAGTGGAGCATCCGACAAGCGCTGAACCACGTCACCGACACCGAGCGTGCCTTCGCGTATCGTATGCTCTGGTTCGCGCGAGGATTCGAGACTCCCCTGGAGAGCTATGACCAGAACCTGGCGGCCGCCGGCGCTGAGGCCGACCGGACTTCCTGGGCAGCGCATGTCGAGGAGTTTCGCCGGGTACGCCTTGCGACCATTTCACTATTCAGGAATATGCCTGCGGAGGGATGGACGCGCGGCGGCATCGCCAGCGGCAATCGGGTTACCGTGCGAGCTTTGGCTTATATCGTTCCGGGACATTTTGCGCATCATGTGGCGGTGGTTAGGGAGAGGTATTGGTAGAAATGCAGGCAACAAACTGCCTTTCGCCCCCAAAGGACCTACTAGGGCGGGGACGCTTGGCTTGGCTTCTGACTGCAGCTTAACGCTTCTTGTCAGTATCCGCTTTGAACTTCACGTGGACGGGAACCTTCACCGGAACCTTCGCTTCAAACTTGACCGGCGTCCCATCCTTTTTTGTGAACTTAATATCAGTCTCCTGTTTTTCGATTTTGTGAGCGTCAAATTCCACTGTTTTCTTGCTCATGTGAAAACCCGCCTCCTTTTGGTGTCAAGGCTGTGACACTTGCCTAGTTAGATGCGAACAATTTGCCGTCAGTCTCAGACTTTGAGCACGCGACGGAGAATTCCGTCTTACAATGGCTAGATGGCCCATAAGAATGTTAACGGCGTCTGTAAGCTATGCCGAAAGCCCGCAAAGCTTTGTAAGAGCCACTACATGAGCCGTGTGTTACATGCCCTCAGTCGAACGGGAAAGACGCACCCGGTAGTCATGACACCAAAGCTAGTCAAGACCACTCCGAAGCAACTATGGGCACATCTACTGTGCGCGTCTTGTGAGCAACTGCTCAACGACCGTGGCGAAAAGCCTACTCTCGCACTTTTCAACGGAGCAGCCGACAACTTCCCGCTCCTAACCCGCATGAGCCTTGCGCTCCCATTCAAGAGAGAACAGAAGGCCATCATCTATTCGGGGGCGGCGATGGGAATTAACACCGAACCGCTCGCCTTTTATGCGCTCAGCGTCCTTTGGAAGGGTTCGGTACACAGGTGGACGACGCTCAAGGGGCAAAAGAGTTCAGTTTGGCTGGGGAAATACCAAGGACCGATCCGCCGTTACCTGCTCGGCGAGGCCGGTTTCCCGGATGGTGCTTATGTCAATGTAACAGCATGCGTTGATCGCGGCTCTCAGGGAATGAACTTTGCTCCGTCCAAGTCTGTCGGATCCACATACCCGACATATTCACTCTTGGTGCGTGGCCTCTGGTTCAGGGTTATTACGACTGACGAAAATCCCCTGGGTTTAAGGGACCTTTGCTGTGTCCGGTCGGCGAAGAAGCTGTTGTTCATGGCGGACTGTACGGAGCCTTTCCTTCATGCAGGAAGGCATATTCACAAGACCGCAACGGTGTCCCCAGAGCTTCGCTAGGCACCCGCTATTCCTCCTGTTGCTAAGGCGGTGATAACCCGCTGCTGTCCGGGCCTAAAGTGAATCAAGCAGACGATTGGTAATGTACAATCCGTGTGATCGCGTGCGGAGAGCGTCATGCGTCTCGATGTGTTGAAAAGAGGGATCTCGCGGTTCAATAAAGCGACCTCCGTCAGCATGAAGGTTTTCGCCGCATTCTCGTTGTGTATCTTTGGCTCGCTTTTGTTTGAGGTGGCGTCCGAATCATACGACACTTACAAGGACAATCACCTCTCAGCAGCGGAGAACCTACGAACCGCTCAGAGCCTCTGTCCGAAATCAGGGACGGCGACCTTCGCCTGCTACGGAAGCGGCGCGGACAGCGCCATCTCGCACTTACAGAACATCTCATCTGATGCGCCTGAATATGAAGAGGGTTCCAAAATGCTTTTGGCCATCCGGGAGTGGAAGCGGGCGCTTCAAATCGCCGCAGAGAAAGCATCGCCACAAAAGAAGGCCGAACATGACCGACTCACTAACCAGACCGAGGAGGAATCGAGAGAACAGATGCGGGTGAATATCGCGGGAGAAGCACATGACAGTTTTACGTGCGGTACGTCCACAGCAAACACCCCAATCATCTCGTTCGACTATGGGCGCTATTGGTGGGCAGATGATGGTCGCTGTGCGTCGGCACAAGAAGAAGAGCGCGAAGCAAAGGAAAGGGTGCAGCAGCAGCAACGTGCGAATGAACAGAGGAACCGAGATGCGGATGCCGAGCTCTACAGCTATTGGCCTACAACTCTCCGAGTAGACACGGATATGAACTCATTCTGGCTCAATAACGAGGAGCGGACGTGCCAAACGTATCCTAACGGCCAGGGTCAGGTGGCAGTGGTGGCCTGCGAGACCAGCGGATCGCACCGGGATCACAATATTCCAGTCAAGTTTTGGGGAGGCGTCGATAGAAGCACCATTTCTAATTGGAAGTGTCGGCGAGAGAGTGATGCCTTCGTTTGCAGGGCGGTTGATTGAACGGAGGGCCTGGCAGGTGGCCTACCCAAGCCCTCTTTTGGCCTGAGTGGGGAGGTTACTCCTTTCCCGATTTGAACCCTTCGCCTCTCCTTTCTTCATTTTCTTGGTCGGCCACCTCTCTGTCTCGCATAGATTCTGATCTGTAACGTGGTCTGTTCAGCCATGTGACTGCCGGTTACCGGAGTTATGGTGACAAGACATACGCGTAACGTGTATACAAGTAATACGAAGTCCGATGATCCGTCGGACGCCCTGTCCCTGATCCCTGTTGTTTTTCAGCGCGACTCGATACGGGCGTTGCGAGGATTTCCGGGCGGAGTCAGGCACGATCTCGGATATGCTTTGCACCGATTGCAGCTTGGTCAGATTCCTCCCGACAGGAAAGCGGTTCGGGCGGTGGGTGCCGGGGTTTATGAACTGCGCGAGCAGGATGAAAGGGCGTGGTATCGAGTTCTGTACGTACGCAGGGAGAATGCAATCCAGGTTCTCCACTGCTTCGAGAAGCGGACCAATAGCATAGAGCAGAAAGACATTGAGACCGCTAAAACACGCCTAAAGCGAGTACTGGAAGCCGAACGTGAGGAGAAGAGAAATGCCAAACAAGCGCTCCGTAGAAAATGAATACAGAGTCACAGGGAGTGTATTGGATGAACTCGGCTTGGACCGGCAAGCGGCTCTGGAACTTAAGCTCAAAGCGGCGTTGCATCAGAGGATTCTGCAATTGGCAAAACGCCGTGGCTATCGAGCGCGTGATTTAGAACGAGTCCTACGAATACAGCAGCCACGGGTCAGCGAATTGATGCGCGGCAAGCTCTCTATTTTGAGTGTGGCGCGGTTGTTGCTTTATGCGGATCTGTTAGGAGCACAGGCGGAAGTGAAATTGAAAGAGGTCAGGTCCCGCACCGCGGCGTAGTTCCCTTCCCGGTGGCGATATCCCTCGCGGCTGAAGCCGTGCCTCCCGCTTCTAGTCGGGCGCGCTTCCGCATTTCTGACTTCCAACCCGCGCCGGTGGTAGTAAATGCCCAATTTTTGCAATGGCCCAGTTGCGGGTTGAGGTCTTGCCTTCTGCGGCAAGTTGCATAGGTCCTTCGCTTCGCTCAGGATGACAATTCATTTTATGAGATGTAGTTCTTGGCACGGCTGAAGCCATGGCCTCCCGTTTCTTGTCGTTTCGGGCCAGGGCTCGCTTGGGCATTGCTGGCTCCCACCCAGCACCGGTGGTAGTAAATGCCCAATTGTGCAATGGCCCGGCTACGGGTTGAGATCATGCCTTCTGCGGCAAGTTGCATAGGTCCTTCGCTTCGCTCAGGATGACAATTCGTTTTAGGAGATTAAATTCTTCGCATGGCTGAAGCTATGCCGTCCCGTTTCTTGTTACGGGCGAGGACCTTTGCGACCACATCGCTGCCTCCCACTCCTCGCGCAGAGAACACGCAAGGGGTGGGGCACCCCGGCTACACATATCCATCGAGATGACCACCGAAGGTTCTGTAGATAGCGACAAGTGGACATCCCCGCCTATGGCGAAACCATCCTAGCCGCGCGAGACGAAAGTACGATCAAGTGAAAGTGCAAAGGCAAAGCTATGACCTCAAAGGAGAAGCAGGAATCATGAAAATCAGAAGCGCGGAGTTTATATTGCGGCGTGGTGGGGCGGTGATTCTGAGTTTGGTTTTGGGCGGAGCGCTGGCGCTAACAGGTTGCAGTTCGGCGCATCCGGATGAAAAAGACGCAGTCAATAATGCGTTGACTGCGAATCAACTCGGCGTGGTCTCGGTAAGTCAAGACCGCGACAAGGGCGTGATGACACTGACCGGCGATGTTGAAACCGCCGACAAGAAGCAGCAAGCCGAAACCGTCGCGAAGCAGGCAGCGCCGGATTACACGATTGCGAACCAGATTGGCGTGCGTCCGATCGGCGACGAGAGCCAGGCCAAAGCGGTGGATTCCGCCCTCGACGACGGAATTGAAAACAATTACAAGGCCGCGTTAAAGGCGCACAAGAAGCTCGATGAGCAGAGCATATCGTATAAATCGAAGAACGGAACGTTGACCCTGAGCGGCACTGTACATACGACCAGGGAAAAGAAAGAAGCCGGCGATCTGGCAAGGAAAATCCCTAATGTGAAAGAGTTGGTGAATGAGATCGAAGTGAAGCCGGGCAACGGCGAGTAGAACAGGTTTCGGCGATAAGCCGCCCGTTAGCTGGTCTTAGCGGGCGGCTAATTTTTGGGTCCTTCGCTTCGCTCAGGATGACAATTCATTTTGCAGGGTCGGTCATTAGGGACCAGGCTTCGCGGTATTTTTCGAAGCGGGACATGCGGCGGCGGCTTGACGGGAATAATTTGGCGCCGGCGATCCTGAGAAATACGTGGATGGGGAGAACGTACCAGACATTTACGGGGACGATGTAGGCGACCAGGAAGTCGATGTCGCAGGAAGTGTAGACGTCGGTGGGCTGATTGCCGTGGGCGTGGATGGTGTAGCCGCCGTCCTTGGTACCGGAGTAGGCGGATTTGACTTGCACGCGGAGGAAACGGTCTCCGGTTTCGACGATGAAGTCGTAGCGGTCGCTTTCGCCCCAGGGTTTGGCGACGCTGAAGCCGAGGCTGGCTGCCTTGTGCAGAAAAGCGGCTTCGGCGACCTCGCCGCGACGCTTGGTGGTGAGATTGGGCATTGTCTTTGTCATTATTATTGTCATAGGGCAAAACAAAAGGCGCGGGCTGATGGCCCACGCCTGTACTTTCTTGTATCGATCTCTATAAGTTCAGAATAGCAAATGCAGAAGGTAAGTGAGACACGGTTTTGAAGTTTATTGTAGGGTTGGAATCAGGTGGTTGAGAGGAAAGTGATGAGTTAGGGGGCTTGACAAGGTTGGCGGTCGAGTCGGGAAATAATGGGACATTGGGAAGAAATTCCTGTTTTGGGAAGATTCTGCAAATTAAGATTAGATTTCTCGGCGGTTGAATAAGTTTGGAATGGAACGTGATGGCACGGGTTACTTGCTATCGGCGGCGGCGTGATCGGCGATGAGGTGGAATCCTCTGCTGGCTGCATCGTTGGCAAGGTCGTGTAACTCAGCGCGACCTCGCTCGGCGTGTCCAGCCTGGATCTCGATTTCGCCTAGCTCAAGTCGGGCTTCGAGTTGACAGCGGACGCAACCGACTGCTGTGGCTTTCTGAAATGCGGGCCGGATCGAAAGCCTGGCGGCGTCGAGACGATGCTGTGCAGCTCGGAGGTTAGCGGTGGCGAGTGCGACATCGAAATGGACGAGCGGATCGTAACTCCTAGCGGAGAGAGTGGCGGTTTGGTTCAGCAGGGTTGCAGCTTCGGCAGTTTTGTTCTGGTGAATGAGTGCTCGCGCCAAAATGATGTTGGCTTCGATCTCGTCATCGGTCAGTTTCTGCTGGCGAAGCTCGTCGATGGCGGAGCGCAGGGTGGCCAGGTCTAGCGATGCTCCGGCTTGTGCCAATGCCAATTCCGCGAGATCAATCTGGCTCAAGGCGGCGTCGGCTTTGGCGCCAATCTCGCGGTCGAGAGAAAGCGATTCAGAAAGGGTCTGGTTGGCGCCGGCGAAATCTCCCTTTCTGAGAAATGCTTTGCCTAAAGAGCGCTCAGCGGCGGCAGAGTCGGTTTTGTCGCCCGTGTCTTTAAAGATTGAAGCAGCCTCTTGATACATGCGCAGCGCGGTTGACAGGTCTCCCTGATCTTCCGCGATGGAGCCGAGGGTTTGAATGGCAGCTGCGAGAACGGATTTGTTTCCACTAATGCGAAGCTGTTCCACCAACGGCTCCGCCATAGTTTTTGCTTCGCTAAACCTGCCCTGTCGCCGGAGCACCTCGGAAAGATTGCCTAACTCAATGTTGCGTTTTCCGATCCGATTCAGCTTGTTGGAAATTGCCAGAGTTTCGCGTAGAAGATGCTCCTGTTTGGGCAGGTCGCCTTCTCTGCCATAGACCTCGGAAAGGTTGGTGAGAGCGGCGGCCAGACTAGCCTGGTCACCTTTATTCCGGAACACAGTTTGCGCTTGCTCCATGATGCGCTTGGCTCCGGCGAGATCGCCCTGGTAGATCAAGGTGATACCGATGTTCATGTCGGCGAGGGCTGCGCCGACGACATCGCCTGATTCAGCGCACATTTGCCGGGCTACGGTGAAGGCATCTTTGGCCTGACTGAAATCCGCGAGATTATTCGAGGCATATCCGACAATCATCTTGGCGCGGGCGAGCAGCAGGCGTTCTCCGGTAGCGTCGGCTTTGGTGGCGGCGGTCTCGGCTAAGGTCTGTTCTCGTTTGTAGTCGCCGAGTTCGCCCGCGATGCCGGCTTCGGTAAGATCGATTCTCAGATCACCGCGTCCGGCGGAGGGCGACTTTCGCAGAGCAGCAATCGTCGCCGCGGCGTCGGCGCTTTTGCCCATTGCGTTTTGCGCCAGTGCGAGGTCTAAACCGTAGTCAGGATTGTCAGGATAAGATCGCTGGAGGTGAGTATAGATTTCGACTGCCTGGGTCCAGTCTCCATTGATCTTGTGATAACGCGCCTCGGTTTGCAGGCGCGCTTGTTCGGGCAGATTCTGCGATAGATCCACGGCTTTTCGAGCGGCAGCTGCGGCCTCAGCATCGTACCCGAGAGCAAAACGTGCGCCTGCCAGGGCCGAATACGCGGGCGAATATTCAGGCTGCACAAGTATGACTTTTTCGAAGAGATCGCTGGCCACGACATCGTCGTAGACACGGAATTTGGCGAGTCCGTCGGAGTAGAGTCTGGCCGCCTCGGAATTAGAAGGCAGGGCGAGTTTAACTTCTTCCGCCTCGGTCGAGGTCAGGGTTCCGACACCTAGTTTTGTCCGCAATTGCTCGCCAGCGCGAGAGGCGAGATCGAAGAGGTCGGACTGGGAACCGACCACGGCAAAGCTTGCAACCGTATCGCCGGTTACGGTGTCCTGCACACGGGCGTCGAGGCGGACCCGTCCGCTGGCTGCTTCACCAATGGCGAGGTAGGAGCCGGCGACGACATAGTCGCAACCGAGATCCTTGTGAATCTTACTCAGAGTATTGCTGCCATAGCTGTCTTTATTGGTTAAGGAGAGTTCGTGTTGCGCTCGGGCAACATCCTCCGCAGCGACGGTTCGGAGATGGTCACCCGCAGCTAACTCGGTGGAGAGCATCTCGGTGAAGGCGGTCGACAACCATAAGTTTCTGGCATTTCCCGAAACATTGGTAAAACCCATGACCGCAACCGAGCGACGGATTGGGCTGGAAGAAATTGCCGGAGATGGTTGAACTTGAGCTTCCGGCACATGCGGGGTTCGGAGGCTATACCGATATCCAAAATATGCGACGAGCAGAATGAATAATAAGACAGCTGCAATCGAGTATGGCCATTTGCGAGTCTGTAGGGGTGGCGCGGTCAACACTTCATCGGCTGGTGTGTCGAGCAATGGAAGATCAGCGGAATCGATTGTTGCAATACTTGGCGGCGCGTCATCAGAGGGTGGGATCAGAGATTCAACGCTGGCTACAAAGCGATAGCCTACCCTGGGCAAGGTTTCGATGTAGCGAGGCTCGAGTGAAGTATCCTGTAGCGCGCTTCGTAATCTTTGCACGGCACTGTTGAGGCTGGCTTCAAAATTGACGAAGACATCGCTCGGCCACAACTTCCGTCTCAGATCCTCGCGGGAAACAACTTCGCCCGGTCTTTCGAGGAGCATGGCCAGAATCTGAAATGACTGCTTCGGAACCTTAAGCCTCAGGCCTCCCTTACGAAGTTCGTGGGTTTGCAAGTTGAACTCATAAAGCCCAAAGATCACATGCAAGTGAGGCGCTGCTGGCAGTTCGCCGAAGGCTGGCGAACTCTCATTCAGGCGCTCAGTTTCCGAATTACCTGGCTCCACTGGTGACATATCCAAAACCGCGGGAAAGGCGTTTAACGGTACATCCTTGTAAACCGTCTGCCTAGTAGTGTATCGGCAAAGTCAACCCGCCGACCGCAGTTGTCAACACCATCGTAAGCAGGCGTTAAGTATTTATTCATCAGATGTTTAGCCTGTGATGTGGATGTGAGTGACATGTGATTTGTAAAATCCCTCGCGAAGGCTTTCAATCCCATCTTGAAAGATCGGACGCGAGCCTCCGATTGTCCAGCTCGCACACAGAGTTCCGGGGGGTAGAGATGAAAACTAACCACACAATCAACGTTTTTACGATTTGCGCGATGTTACTCGGCCTGCAATTAATCGCTGTCGCCCAAGAAGCCAAGAAACCCAGCTCCAGATGTAACCCGAACGGCGCTACTTTCAACTTCGCCCCGCTGGTCAACGCTTCGCTTCATGGACAGGCAAATGAGTCAGTCGGGTTCATGCTAGGACGTGGCGGCAATGGCAATGACCTGGTGGTCGGCGCAGCGCTCGACTATCGCTTCAACGCCTTGTTCCCCGGCGAAGCGTACTACGTGGAGCGTGACGAAACCAACTGCGCACCTGATTTCGAAGGGGCACCTCCCGCGATTGGAGAGTTCGGGGCATTTACAGGGTACCCGCATGTGGTCGCCGACGTCGCACACGATGCCTTCTTCATTGCCGACACCAGACTTAGCAGCGATGGTCAGGGTGTCGGCATCATAAAAAGCACAGCGGCGAATTTGCTGAACGCCGCGAATTGTCCAAACGGTACTCAAAGCGGGACCGCTCTCTGCTGGAATACCGGCGGGGTGGCAAACATCGTGCCGCTTAACAACACCCTGTTCAGTCCCTCGATCAGCGTAGATCAACGAACCAAAGGGGCCGGGGCCGGTGACGTGTACGTCACCGTGAGCCAGCAGCAGCCGGGGACCGGAAATTATCAAATCTCGCTGACGGCATGCACCAATGCGACGATCACTTGCAGTGCGTCAGTGATCGTCAGCGGTGCCGACCTCAGCGCTCTGTGGTCCGACGTGCAAGTGCGTCCCGATGGCGTGATCACCATCTCCTATGCAAATCGCCTGCTCTCAGGTCGCGACATCTCCGAAAATCAGGTCCGGTTCGTGAACTGCACTCCTCAAGGTGCTCCCAACCCTCCCAAGTGCAGCGCCCCCATCGCAGTGGTGAACGAGATGCACCCCGGGGTGGTGGCTGCGGGCGATCGGTTGAGTTCTGGCGACGCTGCTTATCCCCAGCACGTGAACCGTCTCGAAGGCGACGGCAAGACCATAACCACATTTCTGATCTACGACCAATGCGCGGTCCAGACCTATGACAACGACCACACCACGTTCATACAAGTCTGCCCGAAGACGCAAGTTGTGATGGCTTTTTCGACGAACAGTGGGAATACATGGTCGCCCTTAGCGGTAGTCTCACCAAAAACGCCAGGGCAACAATTTCTGAGTGCGATTGCCTTGGATCAATCCACGGGGACGGTGAACATCGCGTATTACTCCTCACAGAATGACAAGCTTAAAACGCGCACTCAGGTCTACCTGGCTCAGGTTCCAGGAGGCCAGACCGCGGTGAGTGCAATCAAGCAGGTCACCGAAACCCTGTATGACGGGCCTACCGGTTTCTCCGGCCTCTCTACCTACAACGGCGACACCATCTCCTGCAACTGTGACTACATCGGAGTGGCCGCAGCAGGAACCGGGCAAAAGGGGCAGAGCCGCGTTTACATCCACTTCACGGGAGGCACCGACGGGAGTTTCAACGGCCAGGCCTTCCCTATCTACACCAACATGTTGACGCGTTTTGATTACTGATGAGTCTGGCGAAGATGAAAATTCCGAGGAGAAATGCCGATATGAAAACCACTATCATCCACGTTTTTTCCCTGCTGGTAATGTGCTTATGCACGATTGGCCTGAGCGCCCAGGCGGTGCCATGCAGCAAAAACGGCGGAGCGCGATTCAACCTTGAGCCCAGACAAAACGCCGTCTTTCAGAACACCCCTTCCGCCGATTTCATATTGAACGGCGCTGGGCCCGGGGACGACCTGATTGTGCAGACCGCAACCGATTGGCGCGGAGCTTATCCCAGCAGCACTTGGGACGGCAGCATGTCGGGTTATTATGTTCACACTTCCAGCACGGCCGACTGCAGTGTGCAATTCGAAGGTGGCCTCCCGAACACTGCTGGCTTTGACCAAGGTCTAGGCGAAGGCGTTGTGGTAGCCGACGCCACTCGTCAAGCCTTCTTTATTGCGGAGGACCAATATATCGGAGGAGAGGGCAACTATGGGATATTCCGGGCGTCGGTGGCCGATTTGTTGAACCCTCAGATATGTCCGCCTGGGACACATACAACCGCGCAGGCTATGTCCTGCTGGGCGCAGACGCCGCCCGTGTTCCTAAATCCACAAGAGTCGTTTGGCGGGCCCATTGGACTTGCGGTTGACCAACGTTCCACTGGCACCGGCGCTGGAGATGTCTACCTCGTGGGCACTCTTGGGGGAAGTATAATCCTTAACGCTTGCACAAACGCCACATTAGCTTGCTCGACTACGGTGACAGTTGCCACAAATCAGCTCAACGCTAACATTTACCCGTCTATCCAGGTGCGGTCCGACGGGATCATTACGATTTCCTCCGTAGGGGACTTTAATCCGTATCCCTACGCGCCTATTACATTCGTCACCTGTACTCCGGCCGGTGCGCCCAATCCGCCAACCTGCCAAGCGCCCGTAAACGTGACCACTCTAGCGCTTTTCGAAGCGGACGGCTTTGGATTCGCCAATATCAATCTCCTCGTTGGAGACCCTCTCTATCCGAAGCATGCCAACCGTCTGGAGAGCAATGGTCAGTTCACCACCTTCTTGGTCTACGATCAATGTGTCCACTCGCTCAGCGCTCCGCCTCCGCCCAATTCGACTAGTGTTTGCTTGAATACACAGGTCAATCTGACTCTCTCTCAGGATGGCGGACAAACCTGGTCCACGCCGGTTGTCCTGACGCCGAAACCCGCTTTGCACTTCTTTTCCACCATTACCAATGACGCCTCGACGGAAACCGTGAGTATCGCGTACTACAGCACCGAAGGCGATCCGTATTTCCGCAATACGCGCGTGTTCGTGAGTCAGATAGCCCCGGGTAGCACGACGTCAGGCGCAGCCCAGCCTGCCACGGTGTTCACTCCGATTGATGACGACCCAGGCGATGAAGCAGTTTTGGGGACCTCCGACTACAGAATGGGAATAATAGCCCACGGCACGGGAACGGTTGGGCAGAGTCACTTGTACCTTTCGTTTGATTCCGAAACCGTGAACGGAAACTACAACCGTGCTCCGTTACCGGAATTGAATAACCACATAGAACTGATCCCCTACTAGGGGGTGAAAGTCCTAGTTCATCGCATCGAATGGCGTTGCAGAAATTCTGAAGTCTGGAGAACCCCATGAAACCCGGCACAGCTTTTCTTGCGGCAGTTCGCAGGACATATAGCGCAGCAGGCGTCGCACTGCTGATTTTGACGGCGATTGCACCCCCCTCGGCGCACGCACAAACCTATACTGTGCTGCACGATTTCAGCAATTGGCCCGACGGCGCAGTTCCTAACGCGCTTATGATGGGCGCAGATGGCGTTATGTATGGCACCACCCAGGGAGGCGGCAACCATTGCGATTCAGGTGGTTGCGGTACGGTTTACAAGATTGACAGCAGCGGCAACGAGAATGTGCTCTTCCGCTTCACAGAAGGTAATGATGGCGCCAATCCGGTCGCTCCTCTAATACAGGATGCGGCGGGAAATCTCTACGGCAACACGGAAGGCAACGGCTTCCTAGACGCGCCCTCCACTGTTTTCAAAATTGACACTAATGGCAATGAGACCACGCTGTATGACTTTACCAGCGACACTGGATGCTGCCAGGATTCGCCGTTGGCGATTGATAAGGCAGGCAATCTCTACGGCATGTCACCCTACGGCGGAGATTATAACTGCGGCTATCAGAACATCGGCTGCGGTTCACTGTACCGGCTGACCCAAGCAGGCGAAATTACTGTGCTACACACTTTCACCGGCCAGGACGGCATCGATCCCGAAGGCGGTTTGGTGGTGGACGTCGATGGCAGCCTTTATGGCACTGCGATTAACGGAGGCATCTTGAGCTGTTACACCCCGGGTGGACAACGCTACCGCATCACGCAAGGTTGCGGGACCATCTATAAGATCAATCGCAGCGGTAAGTTCACCGTGCTGTATAGCTTCACCGGAGGGTTAGATGGCAGTGCTCCCCTGGGGCTGATTCAGGATGCGAAGGGCAATCTTTACGGGATCGCTTCTTACGGCGGGGGCACCACCTGCGATGAGGATCCTTATGGCTGCGGAACCATTTTCAAAGTAGATCGCCAAGGGAAGTTCAGCGTGCTATATCGCTTCACCACCGCGATCACGCAGCCTGACTTTAACAGTCACTTACTGCTGGGCCCCGAAGACAGCCTGTACGGGTCAAATGGAATTGGTGGTGCCAACAATATTGGATTCATATTCAAAGTCTCGTCCAGTGGATTCAGTATCGTTGCTAGTTTTCCTTCGGATGTAAACAGGGAATGGGGAATCATGCCACAAGGTGTCGTCATGGATTCATCGGGGAACTTCTACGGCACCATGCTCGAGGACGGTACCGATCTCGAAGGGACAGTGTTCCAGGTTAGTTTCTGAAGTTGGGGTTAAGCCTGTTGTTTGTTCTGGTTTCAGTTGTCCGGCATGGCTGTAAAGCTATGCCGGACGTTTTCGTTTCGAAGGCAGCCGAGCTTCGTTCGGCTGGAGCGAGACGCCCGCACTTACAGAACTAAATCAGGCGCTGAATCTTTGGACATTCGCCATCCTCAAAAACCCCTGATTGACGCGGCTGTCAGGTGAATATAGAATTTGGTCGCCGTTCTTCGCTCGAGAAGAATCCGCAGATTTGAGGGGAATCCCCATGAAGCATACCTCGCTCGTCCTCCTGTTTGTCCTACTTGCCGGCGGAGTTTTGTTGGCGCAGTCGAATCCCGTTCCCCTTATCTATACGCCATTGAGTCCCTCGGGGGTTACGCCCGGCCATGCGGCGTTCATATTGACGGTTGGGGGCACCGGCTTTGTGCCGGGAGCCGTGGTGAAAGCGAACGGAATTTCACTGAAGACGAAGTTTATCAGCGGGAGCAGGTTGAAAGCAGAAGTGCCGGCGAAGGCGGTGGCCAAAGCTGGGACGGGCGCGATCACGGTCGTGAATCCCGGGAGCATTGCTTCCAACGTGATTTATTTCTCAGTTCGCAATCCATCGTCCGGGGTGACGGTGGCGGCAGATCCGGCGGTCCTCGACGGTGGCTTTATGGGGATGGGGGATTTCAATGGCGATCATAAGCCTGATATAGCGATTGTGAGCCGGAATGTGGAGGTCTATCTGAACCAGGGGATGGGAAATTTCAACGACATTGGCGGGCCAGTGTTCAGCGCGCCTAGCTCGTGGCCTCCGGTTATGGTTGCGGATTTCAACAATGACGGCAACCTGGATATTGCACCGTGCGGTGGCGATGGCGGCCCCGGCCTTACCTGCACGATTTATTTTGGAGATGGAAAAGGGGGGTTGAAGCAAGGCAGTTTGAGCCAGCAGGTATACACGGGGGTAATGGTAGACATAAACGGCGATGGCATTCTAGACAATGTGGCGGTCGAAGATCCTGATGGTTATGGAGCTTACCTGGCGATCAATTTAGGGAATGGCGATGGTACGTATCGCAATGTGACCTATCTGCCGGTTTCGGTTGGTGGCATACCGGTGGTTGGTGATTTCAACGGAGACGGTAAGCTGGATGTTGCGATGTCCACTGTCGGCAGTTCGGAGCCAGGCCCGGGCACGGTTGCGGTATTTCTTGGGAACGGCGATGGGACGGTCGGGAACGAAGTTGACTATCAGATTCCGTGGGGTGGAGGCTATGCCGCGGTTGCAGACGTAAACGGGGATGGGAAGCTGGACATCGTCACGAGTGGGTTCTCGGTGCTGCTCGGAAATGGCGATGGAACGTTCACCGTGGGCACATCATTCAGCCTGCAAGCTGACTGGAATTCTCCTATTCAGATCGTGGATGTCAATGGTGACGGGAAGGTGGATATAGTTACGCCCGCCGCCGTCAATATTAATAACAATCAGATGTTGTACGTCCTGCTGGGGACTGGCAACGGAACTTTCCAAACGCCGATCACCTTTAATCTTCCTCCCACCGACTTTTTCACCCTGGGAATAGCCGATTTCAACAACGATGGGCTACTCGATTTCTCCGTCAGCGGAGCCTATCAAGGTACGGTATTACTGCAGACCCAGTGAGAACGAATTAAGAGCACGTATAGTGGCGATTTTCCCAGGTTAGCGTCGAGAGCACGACGTTAGGATGGGCCACCGCGATCAATTTCATTGACAAGACTTGCCGGGAACCGCCGTGATAGCAATCACGAAGGCGAAATTGTCGTTCAACGAAAACGGCGAATTAGGCACTTCCTTCAAAGACGTTCCGTGCGCCCCCAGGACGGCAATCTGAGCCGGGCCGTCTTCGGCGACGAAAATTCCCTTCCCGCTCTGGACCGTGGCCATCCCTAGTGTGGAATTGAATTGCATGACATTGAGTGAGACCACGCTGTCATAGGTGAGCGCGCCGTTGGCGCCGGTGGTCAGAGTTTCCACTTGGTTGGAAGCGGTTTCGCTGACGTACAGAAGTTCTCCATCGGCGCTGAGCATGACGTTGTTGGAGTTCTGGCCGTTGGTATTGGTGTAATCGTTGATCTCGGTGAGTTGGCCGGTTGCGCTGATGCTATAAACCTCGACTTCGGTATTGGTTCCAGCGTCGCCGAAATAGGCAGTGGTGCCGTCGCAACTGAGGTCGACGCCGGCAGTGGCGCCGTGGGAGGAGAATGGGCCAAGTTCGGTCAGAGTTCCGTTGGAATTGATTTGCCAGGAGTCGGGGTTTCCGATGTTAGCCTCGATAAGGAACTTGCCGTTGGGCGTAACTTTCATACCATCGGGAGAGCCGGGAACGTTGTAGGAGTTACCGAGCTTGAGCGCACAGTTGGACTTGATGATAAAAACCGAGATGTTGCCGGAGACAGTATTGCCTGCAAACAGGAGCTTGTTGTCGGCGACGGCCAGACCGATGCCGTAGTTGTTACCCTGGCCTCCACTGGCAAAAGGAGATCCGCTGACAGCGGTCAGAGTGCCATTGGTTGGGTCGAGGGTAAATGCAGAGACGTTGTTGCTTCCGCCATTGGAAACGAAGAGGCAGTCGGTCGAGCCGACTTTGGCGGCCACGATAGTATTCTCGGCGTTGAATCCGCCGGTGCCAAGGCCGCCGGTGGGATAAGTGTTGATTACGCTCATCTGCCCGGTGTTGCTTACCTTGAATGCGGTCACCAGGTTATGGTCGCCGCCGGAGTCGTCGTCGTTATTGGCGTACACGTATTGTTGCGCCTGTAATGCACAAGGTGAAAGCGCGGACAACACAGCCACGAAGGTAAGCAGAGTTCGGAAGCAAAGTTTCATTTCGATCTCCTTGGGAACTTATTCCAGCCGTCAACTGACAGATGTCGCAAAGCTGAAAAGAGGCGCTGGGCAAGCCGTTTGGGGTATGCCCAAGACTCCTTCTTTGAGCGAAAGCACGGCCCAGAACTTATATCACAGCTTTCCTCGGAGCAGTGAAGGAATGTGTGGCGACTTTATTGGCCGACGGGGGCCTGGAGGGTTCCGACGTAGCCGTTGTGATTGTCACGCACGGCCAGCCATGCCAAGTTTCTTCCGGGAGGCGTGGCGAGGTCGAGATGCACAGTCAAGCCTTGCTGCACTATTTCCTGGTAGATCTGAAGGGGCAGAACTTTGTCGAGCTTCATGACCTGATTGCTGACGGTTTTGCCGTTGGGGCCAAAGACCACCACCGCGAAGTTCACGTTCACATGTTTGCCTTTGTCGGCATCTTCTACAGAAAGAGAACTGCCATCGACTATGAACTCGACGCGCGTCTTGCCGCTGTCAATGGCGGAGACTTTGGCGTCAAAAGCGATCTGGGTGGATGAGATCCTATCCTGAACGGCATCGGAAAGGTCCTGCTGGAGCTTCTTTTCGTTTTCTTTTTCTTTTGCGGGATCAACGGCGAAGTAGCCACGACGATTCCTAACCTCCACTCCATCGCGGTTTACCTTGACTGAGATCTTGCGATAGTTACCGTCCCACTTCTTGTCTTCGGGATAATAACCAACGGTGTAGGAAGCGGCGCGATCGGCGAAGGCGAGTTCAACGCCGCGGTGAAGGTCGTTCTCATTGACAAAGGCCTGTCCGCCAGTTTCGCGCGCGATTTCCTTCATAGTTTCCTGACGTTGGAACGAGGCCTCTCCGAAACGGGCGGTGTCGAGGCCGGTGACATCGACGGGATATATAGCCACCTGCGAACTGGCAAACTCAGCTGCAATATCGCGGACTTTATCGGCATAGAGGCGTTGCTGTCCGGGATCGAGGCCGGTCTGAAATGAGCCGCGGCCTCCGGAGCCTGCGAGTTCTGCGTTAGTCCAACGGGAGCCAGTGGGATCGAGGCCAGTGGCTTGCTGCGGGATCAGGCTGAAAGGAAAACCGGCAGTCAGCCAGACGATATTCTTGCGTCCGGGGATGCCGCCCAGAATGCGAATCAGGCTGCGCATGGCGGCGATGGTGACGTCGGCGCGGCGATTGGCAATGAACTGGAGTTCGGCGGAGTGGAAATTGGCGAGTTGTTGGGTCAGCATCATCATCGACTGGCTGGCAGCACCGGAAACCGATGCGGGCAGGTCGGGAGGCGCAGGCCTGCCTGTTCCTGCCGGGATTTGCGCGACGTAGTGCCGCAACACGTCGAGCAGGATCTGCGGGTCGTCGGTGAAGTCCGAAAGCGCTACCAGACCGTTGGTGAGGGCGAAGACGGCTACGCGATCGCCGGGTCGGTATTCGTCGACTACCCACTTCAACATCTGCGTGCGCGCGTAAGTCTGGTCGGGAAAGGAAGTATTGGCGGCGTCGAGGAGAATAACGGTGGGCGGACCGCCGGGCGCGCGATACTCGGGGCGATTTGAATATTCGCCCGGTGGCAGCGCGGGAGCTGCTGGTTGTGCCGGGGTCGGGTTGGGAGGAGTGAAGACAGATATCTTCTGCGGCTTGCCTTTTTCTGTGACAGTAAAGTCGGTGGGCTGCAATCCGAGCACGGGCTGGCCGTGCTTATCGGTCACAACTACGTCCACCAATACCAGGCGGCTACTGACGCGGATGGTAAGGCTCGGTATCGGCTCCGGCTCCGGTTCCTGGGGAGATTGCGCGGACAGTGGCGATGAAACGGCTGCGAGTGAGAAACAGAGACAGACGGAAAGCCAGTGGGGCGTGGAGTGACCCTTGAACATGATTTGTCCTTGATCTTGGCTGTGGACGTGCCCCTCGTTACCACAGACGGCCAATTGTATCTTATCGGCAGGCACGGGCGAGGGCCCTTCGGCCTCGCTCAGGGCAGGCTGCCCGCGCCACACCCTCTTGACCACGGCCTTTCAGAGGCGTAGCTTCACATGCAAATTCCAGTTGTCATCTTCTCACTCGAGGGAGACCCATGGTTCCTATCACTGCTCTGTGGCTGCCCATATTGCTGTCGGCGGTCATTGTCTTCGTCGCCAGTTCACTCATTCACATGCTGCTGAAGTACCACAACAGCGATTATCGCAAACTTCCCGACGAGGACAAGATTCTCGCCGCGATGCGCCCGGCCAATATTCAGCCCGGCCTTTATGTCTTTCCCCACTGCACCCACCAAGAGATGAAGTCGCCGGCAATGACGGAGAAGTTCAAGCAGGGACCAGTCGGATTCCTGACTATTCGTCCGAGCGGGCCGGTGGCGATGGGGAAATTCCTGGGGCAATGGTTCGTGTTTTGCCTGGTGGTTGGCACGGTTGCCGCCTGCCTCGCGGGGCGTGTGCTTGGTCCCGGTACACCGTATAAGCTAGTGTTTCACGTGGTCGGACTGGCAGCTTTTCTGGGCTACGGTGTGGGGACTCTGAGTAATGGAATCTGGAAGGGGCAGCCGTGGTCGAGTGTGATCAAAGAAGTCATCGACGGATTGGTTTATGGGTTGCTGACGGCTGGGACTTTTGGATGGCTTTGGCCGAGATAGCTTCATTGATCACGGCGTGATGGCAAACACGGTGCCCTTGTCGGCGGGGCCGCCGGCACTGGTGGTGCCGTAGAGCGCATCTTTGCCGAGAATCAGGCCGGCCTCGGGGTAAGTTCCGTCGGTGCCATTGTCGGAGAAGCTGTGCAGCACGGTTTCCTTCCAGCTATTGGCCGACGCGGTGAGCATGAAAACGGTGCCGCAGGGACCGCCGAAAAAGCATCCCGAGCCGGTGCCACCGCTGTAGGTTGTCCCGAACAAATATTTTCCTTTGCCTACCAGCGTGCCCTCGGGTGCGGAGCCGTCGGCACCGGAAAATGTATGTAGCAGACTGAAGGTCCACGCGCCCTTGGCGTACGTCAGTTGGAAGACGGTACCGTCGAAACTGGCACCTCCGCCGGAGGCCGTGCCGTACAGAGTTTCATTTGGGCCCGCGAGCAGTCCGCCAATGGGAGCGGAGCCATCGGTGTCATAGGTGAAAGCATAGAGTGAATTCAGGGTCCAGCCGGACGAGCCATGCTTCAATTGAAAGACATTGCCACAACCATAGGGAGCGCAGTTTTTTAAGAGATATCCGCCCTGGGTGGTGGCGCCATAGAGATTGCCAGCGGGATCAAGAATGAGGCTGGCATAAGGAAACGCTCCATCGGCGCCGTTGGTGAAGCGATATAGGACAGTTTCAGTCCAGCCATTGTTTCCCGGTTGCAACTGAAAGATCGTGCCACAGCCCGAAGGAGCGCCCAAACAAGAGTTTCCTCCGCCGGCGTAAGTGGTGCCGTAGATGCTGCCGTTATGGAGAGTGACAGCAGCTTGCGGATAGGAGCCGTCGCTGCCTCCGCGGAAGCTGTAGAGCACGGACTCGGTCCAACTGCCGGAGGCGAAAGCCAGCATAAAGACGGTGCCGTTGCCGAAAGAACCGCCGATTGCGGTAGTGCCATAGAGATTGCCCTGGGCATCGATGGCGAGACCGGCCAGAGGTTCGCCGCCGTCCGCGCCGCCGGTGAAAGTGTAGAGAACGCTTTCTGTCCAGCTACCGCCGTTGGGACTGAGTTCGAAAACTACTCCGCAGGTCTGGCCAAACGGACTGCAGTCGGTATAGCTGCCGCCGGTGCCAGTGGTGCCGTATAGGTTGCCGGCTTGATCAGCGACCACGCCGCCGATTGGCGCGGAGCCGTCATTGCTGCCCCCGTTGAAGTTGTAGAGGAGTGATTCTTTGGGAGCCGCCCAGGCTAGATTGAGCAGGATGAAAATAGTAAAGAGAGTAGTGGCAAGTGTGCGGCGGACGGGCACGAACTGGTTTGGCACTGGGGCCTCCTAGGAATGCGCAGGAGAGCTTTGACAGGTTCTTCTGCGCGGCGCGGAGTATAGCGCAGGAATGGTGGGCGGAGCAAGGGTTTTGACATACCCATCCAAAGGCTATTGACGAACATAGATGACTACCTGAACTATAGAAATAGCTATGATAAGCGCCCACATGCGCTTTTGATTGCTTTCTGGCGTGACAGACTTTGCCGTCAAGAGAAACACTGCAGAAAGGACACTACCCACGATATATGCTGCGGTGATGATTTTGCCATTCAGCGACATCGGGCCTGACCAAAGAAACCAGTCGAGTACCAACCCGCCTAGAAAAGACGCGAAAAATATACTGAAACCTACAATCGTGAGTCGGTGACTAGGTGGTGCTGGTCGGGGTGGAATTTCATCGAACACGGCTGCCCTATTTAGCTTTCTTTCCCTCAGGCGTCAAGGTGCTGCTGCACTCAAAACCAGCACGAGCGATACGCTCGCAGTTACATCTTTCGAGATTCGCTCAGCGAAACAGCCGAGGGCGGCTGTCCCCACGTGAGCTGATTAGCGCCCTAGGAACTTTTCCAGGGCTTCGATGTCGGCGGTGGCGAGATCGGAATAGCGTTTGGCGCGGACGCCGTCGCCGTGGGTAATCGCATCTTGCGCCTTCTGGACGTTGAGCTTCATGCTTTCCTGACGCTGTGCGATGTCGCCGCGGAGTCCGTAGCCGTCGCGGGCTTGCTGGGCGCGCAGACCGTCGAGCCCGCTGTTGACGGAGCCGGCGCGCGCGGAGATCTGATCGATTTCATGCTCGAGTGCATCGAGATCGATGGGCGGTGGAGCGTTGGGATCAGGCGTGGCTTGCGCCGGGGCAGCGTGGGCTGCTTTTACTTTCACTGGAGGAGTCGCGGGCGGTGGAGCGGGCGTTTCGGCGGCTGGTTGTGTGGAAGTATCCGGCGTGGGCGCGGCGGTTTGCGGCGCCGGTGCCGCGGGCGAGGCTGCATCCTGAGTTGTGGGGGCGGATGCATGTGAGGCCTCGCGGCGGGCATCGGCGTTGCGGCTGTACATTCCAGCAGCCGCCAGAACCATCAATAGCAGCAAAGCTCCCACAGCCATGTAAAGTCCGCGATGACTGGCGGGAGGTGGAGGCGCGACGGTGGCAGCCATATTTGGTTGCGACGCGGTGGGCGCGGCCTGGGGTTGCCTGACGGAAATAGTGGAAGCGGTCACAGTCTGCACCGGCAACATAGTTGCAGTCGGAGGCAGCGGGTTGATGCTGGTGACGGTGCGGTCGGTGTCGGCATGCGCGGCGGCGACGCCTTGTTCCGACCCAGGAACCACGCGACTTAAAGCGTTTCTAAAAGCTTCGGCGGACTGGAAGCGGGCAGCGGGATCTTTGGCGATGGCGAGCAAGATGATTTCGTTGAGCGCGGGGGGCAGGCCTGGCTTGATCTCGATGGGAGGAGTTGGCGGCTGGTTGACCTGCGCGGCCATGATCGAGTAGTCGCTGGATTCGCGGAAGGGACGGCGTCCGGTCACCATTTCATATAACGAAATGCCGACAGAGTAAAGGTCGGAACGCGCGTCGGTGGGCTCGCCTTTCACCTGCTCGGGCGACATGTAGCCGAGTGAACCGAGCGTGGTGCCGGTCATGGTAAGTGTGGATTCATCGCCGGAGCGGGCGATGCCGAAGTCCATCAGCTTCACGATGCCCTGGGGCGTGAGCATCATGTTGGCGGGCTTGATGTCGCGATGGACGACGTGCTGCTGGTGCGCGTAGCCGAGCGCGTCAAGCACCTGGCTGATGTAATTCACGGCGTCGGCAACCGGGACGGGACCTTGCTGCATGCGCTGAGTGAGAGTGGTGCCCTCGACATACTCCATGATCATGACGAGTTGGTTGTCGAGGGTTAGGGCGGTGCGCAGGGCGGCGATGTTGGGATGGTCGAGGGCGGCTAGAACTTTGATCTCACGTTGGAAGCGGGCGGCTAGTTCCTGGCGGCCGGCGAGGTCGGGGAGGAGGATCTTCATGGCCTCAATGCGGTCGGAGATGACGTTGCGGACTTTGTAGACTTTGCCCATGCCTCCGGCGCCGAGCTCGTTGAGGATTTCGTAGTCGCCAATGCGCTTGTTGATGGCTTCGGACATCGGAAGACCCCCTGTGTACAGCAAAGTTACATACAGGCTGGAGTTGGTGAGTGTGGGAATTATGACTTTCGGGGTGGGCGGGGGTCAAGTGGATTCGGGGGTTGGCCCGTGTTCGTCGTGGGTCGTGCAAAACCTTAACCACAGAGGGCACCCTTCGACTTCGCTCAGGGCAGGCTCCGGTACACAGAGGAAACTCGAGGTTGTTCAGGTGAGTACTTCGTATTCGCTTTTTACTAATCCGCTGGGATAGGGCTGCGTGGAGACGTGCTTCAGACGGATGTCGTGCGGCAGGCTGCCGAAGAGGGGAATGCCTTCTCCGATGAGAACTGGCACACGCGTGATGATGAGACGGTGAACTTGGCCGGCGCGGAGGAATCGTTGGATGGTGATGCCGCCGTCGACGTAGAGGTGATGAGCGCCGGTGGCGGCAAGTTTCGCAACGATGTCAGCTGGAGTGCCGGACATTTGTTCGACTGTGCCTCCTCGCACTTTTGAGAAGTCGAGGGGCTTGCTGCTGAGAACGACTACGCGCTTTTTGCCGTAGGGCCATGTCGGAAAAGCTAGAACGGTTTCGAACGTGTTCCGGCCTATCACCAGTGCGTCAACACTGGCTATGAATTCGTTGTAGCCGTGGGGTTCGCCGCCGTCTACCGGGAGAAAGTCGAGTGCCCCGTTGGGGCGGGCTATGAAGCCGTCGAGGCTGGTGCCGATGAAGATGGATACGATCATGGTGGAGTCGTAACCGTGTCGTCCGACAATTATTTTAACCTGGCGAGGGGCGGACAAGAGTGTCCGCCCCACACGAGAATATTTAGGTCCTATTGGAGCGATTGCATGACCTCGTCTAGCGCTTCTTTGCCGGGACGAATGACCGACTCGGGCAGCGTGGCTAGAGGATGGTCGGTGACGTTGAGCATGTCGATGAAGCTGGGAGCTTTGGGGTTCACGTAGAACATCCCGGTGAGGACTTCGCCTTTTTCGTGTGCCTCATGCAGGCGGCTGATGGCGCGGATGCGATTGGTTGCGTCGTAGTCTTCTTCTAACTTGGTGAGGCGAAGGCGGGAGCCGTCATGCATGGTCACTTCGACGGTGGTACCGGGATCGTACTCGACGTTGATTTCCTGGAACACGGGAACAAAGTCGAGGGTTTGCAGCGGCTCCTCATGCTCTTTCATGTATTTGTAGGATTTTGTGGAGCCTTCGTGATCGTTGAAAGTCACGCAAGGCGAGACTACGTCGATCATAACCGTGCCTTTGTGCGCAATGGCGGCCTTCAACATAGCGTGCAGCTGTTTCTTGTCGCCGGAGAAGGATCGTCCGACAAAAGTCGCGCCGAGGGTGATGGCCATAGCGCAGGTGTCGATGGCGGGGAGATCGTTGAGGACTCCGCTCTTCAACTTGGATCCTACGTCGGCGGTGGCGGAGAACTGGCCCTTGGTGAGTCCATAGACGCCGTTGTCTTCGATGATGTAGATGATCGGCAGATTGCGGCGCATTAAGTGAACAAATTGGCCGATGCCGATGGAGGCAGTGTCGCCGTCGCCGCTGACACCGAGAGCGATGAGTTTGTGGTTGGCGAGGACTGCGCCGGTGGCGACGGATGGCATGCGACCGTGGACGGCGTTGAAGCTGTGCGAGCGGCTCATGAAGTAAGCGGGAGTCTTGGAAGAGCATCCGATGCCGCTCGGTTTGATGACACGCTCGGGCTGGACACCCATTTCGTACATGGCGTCAATGATGCGTTCGGAGATAGCATTGTGACCACAGCCGGCGCAGAGTGTGGTCTTGCCGCCGCGATAGTCGAGCACGGTCAGGCCGATGCGATTTGTCTTCGGTGCGGGCGTCGGTGTAGGCGTGGTGGTTGTGGTTGCCATGTTACTTCCCCTCCATGCTGGTAAGTTCGTCGGTGACTGAGCGGGCGTCGAGCGGCAGCCCGTGAACGTGCGCGATACTGCGCAGCCGGGTTACGAGTTCAGGTTTGATGTCGAGTTTGAGCAGGCTGAGCATTTGCGCGTCGCGATTTTGTTCGACCACATAGATGCGGTCGTGATTCTCGATGAATTCGTGGACTTCGCGGGTAAACGGATACGCTTTGATGCGCAGGTAGTCGGTTTCCATCTGGTATTCGTCGCGCATCTGGTCGCGGGCTTCGATGATTCCCCAGTGGGAAGTGCCGTAGGCGATGATGCCAATGTTTTTCTTGCCGGGGACGGACTTTCCGTTCATGATTACTGGCCGCGGCACAAAAGAGCGGGCGGTCTCGAACTTGCGATTCAGGCGCTCCATATTGCGCTCGAAATCGTCGGGACGCTCACTGTATTGCGCTTTCTCGTTGTGGCCGCTGCCGCGGGCAAAATATGCAGCTGCGGAATGCTCGGTCCCGGGCAAGGTGCGGTAGCCGATGGCGTCGCCGTCAACATCTTTATAACGATTGAATCCGCCGAGGCGGTCGAGGTCTTCTTTGGAGAGAACCTTGCCGCGTTGCAGTGGCGCGGTCGGGTAAGTGAAGGGATCGGACATCCAGTTGTTCATGCCGAGATCGAGATCCGACATGACGAATACGAGAGTTTGGAACTGTTCTGCCAAGTTGAAAGCGTCGGCGGCCATGTCGAAACATTCGGTCACCGAACAAGGAATCAGCATGATGTGCTTGGTGTCACCGTGGGAGAGAAACGCGGTCGAGAGAATGTCACCCTGTGAGGTGCGCGTGGGAAGGCCGGTGGATGGGCCTACACGTTGGATGTCCCAGATGACGCCCGGGACTTCGGCGTAATAAGACAGGCCGGCAAATTCTGACATGAGCGAAATGCCGGGGCCGGCGGTAGAAGTCATGGAGCGTGCTCCCGCCCAGCCTGCGCCCAGCACCATGCCGATGGCGGCGAGTTCGTCTTCTGCCTGAACGATGGCGAAAGTCGCTTTGCCATCGGGGCCGATGCGATAGTCCTTCATGTATTCGATCAGGGTTTCGACGAGCGAGGACGAAGGCGTGATGGGATACCAGGTCACGACCGTGACTCCGGCAAACATGCAGCCGAGGGCGGCGGCGGAGTTGCCGTCGATGATGATCTTGCCGGCAGTCTTGTCCATGCGCTCGATGACGTAGGGGCCGAGTTTGGTGAGTGAAGTGGTGGCGTAATCGAAGCCGGCCTTGGCGGCGGCGAAGTTCAGATTTGCGGCTTTCGGTTTGCTGGCAAACTGTTTGCGGATGGCTTTTTCAACTTCAGCCATATCGATGGACAGCAGCTTGGCCACTACGCCCACGTAAACCATGTTCTTGACCAGCTTGCGCAGCTTGGCCTCGGGGCAAACGGGAGCGACGATCTTGTCGAAGGGGACGGAGTAAAAGATCAGATCAGTGCGAACTTGATTAAGGTTTAGCGGTTCGTCATAGAGCACGACTGCCCCCGGCGCGAGCGACTTTACATCATCCTGGGCGGTCTCGGCATTCATGGCCACCAGAAAATCGATTTCTTTTTTGCGCGCGATATATCCATTTTTGTTGGCGCGGATGGTGAACCAGGTGGGCAATCCGGCAATGTTTGAGGGAAACATGTTCTTGCCGGAGACGGGAACTCCCATTTGAAAAATGCTGCGCAAAAGCACCGAGTTCGAGCTTTGCGAACCCGATCCATTCACCGTCGCAACCTGAATTGTCATGTCGTTGACGACGCGCGTCTGCCCGGCGGGCCCTGAGGCACCGCGAGGAGTTACATCTGTGGTGGCCATTGCCTGTTCCTTCCTTTGGCTGGAGCGGGTTTTGAGCCGCTCGATGTA
This sequence comes from Terriglobales bacterium, assembly GCA_035484735.1. Taxonomy (GTDB): domain Bacteria; phylum Acidobacteriota; class Terriglobia; order Terriglobales; family Acidobacteriaceae; genus JABCZH01. The sequence goes on from DATHOQ010000047.1 coordinate 259,400, forward strand.
ATGAAGAATGATGAGAGCAACCTTTCATTATACGGCAGGATGGTGGGTGGGGTGGAACGGAAGTGTTGGTGTACCTGGTTGGGAAATACGGGTGCATGGGGAGAATGCCTTGACGCCATTGGACGATCCAAGCTTGGTAGGGGTCCTTCGACTGCGGGAATGCTTCGCGTTGCGAAGCGTTCCCTTCGCTCAGGATGACAGGTTAGACTTCGACTCGGAAAAACTGGGCCATCTTGCGGAATTTGTTGTAGCGGGCGTCGACTAGTTCGGGGATTGGCATTTTGACCAGTTGCGCGAGGTTGGCCTTAAGGGATTCGGCCAGCAGATCGGCGGCGGCGGCGTGGTCGGTGTGGGCGCCACCGTCGGGTTCGGGGACGATTGAGTCCACACAGCCTAGCTCGCTCAAATCTTTGGCGGTAATGTGCAGGGCCTGGGCGGCTAGTTCTTTCTTGGTGGCGTCGCGCCACATGATGGACGCACAACCCTCGGGCGAAATCACCGAGTAGATGGAGTTCTCCATCATTAGAACGCGGTCGGCTATGGCGATGGCTAACGCTCCGCCGCTGCCACCTTCTCCGGTGATAGTCGTGATAATTGGAACTTGCAGGCGGGCCATCTCGCGGAGATTGCGGGCAATGGCTTCGGCCTGGCCGCGTTCTTCGGCTCCGAGACCGGGATAGGCTCCGGGCGTATCTACAAAGGTGAAAAGCGGGCGGCGGAACTTCTCCGCGATCTTCATCACGCGCAAGGCTTTTCTGTAGCCCTCAGGATTCGGCATCCCGAAATTGCGGTAGACCTTTTGCTTGGTATCGCGGGCTTTCTGGTGGCCGATGACCATGACTTCCTGGCCCTGGAAGCGGGCCATGCCGGCGACGATGGCGGGATCGTCGCCAAAGCCCCGGTCGCCGTGGATCTCACTGAAGTCGGCGAAGATCCTCTCGATGTAATCCAGTGCATAGGGGCGTTGGGGATGTCGGGCCAATTCTGTCCTCTGCCAGGCGTCGTGATTCGCCGAGACCTCGATACGAAGAGAGTCGATGCGATCATTCAGTTGCTTGATTTGGGTGCGGAGGTCGTCGTTTTGTCCCGGCGCGGCTTGCAGCCGGGAAAGCTGTTGCTCGATTCTCTCCAGTTCCAGTCTGGCTTTAAGTTGTATGTCCATCTTACGGGCGTCACCGTTCCTTGCGGCCCAGCGCGACTCAACCATCGACAGCAGAAAATCGGTTCCGGTCACCACCAGCCCGACGTTGACAACTCTGGAACCGCTGGTCACTTGCAGGCCGAATGCGCCGTGGGGGGAAGCTCTCATCCGCTGTTGATTTCAGTTAATGACTCGAACTGCACCGCGACCGCAGAGTTCTTCCACACGCGCCATAAAATTACGGTCCGGTAGCACATTATAGCCTTCCGCCTCCATCACCACCATGAAATCGCCCTGGCGTTCCACGTCAAATAGCACCTTGGCCTCGCCTTTGGACTGAGAACAAAGCAGATGCAGGTCGTCGACAGTAGATTCACTGGCGGTTTCGACGGGTATGCGAATGCGCAGCGAACGCGGCAACGGGACCTTGGCATCTTCGAGCGGCATGATCTCGTTGGCGGTGAGCTTGGGGTTGGCTCCTTCTTCGATTCGCAGGCCGCCACGCACCAGGACGGGGACTTCGAGCTTCACTTTGTCACCGAGCTTACGATAGGCCTCGGGGAAGACGATCATTTCGACGGAGCCTTCCATATCTTCGAGGGTGCCTTGGGCGTAGAAATCACCTTTTTTGGATTTCAGGACTTTGATGCCGGTGATGATTCCGGCGGTAGTGATGTTCTCGTCTTTGCCGGTAGAAGACTTCATGGCGGCAATGTCGCCGGTGCTTAGGGCGCGCAGGTTTTCTAGTTTGTCGCGATACTTTTCGAGCGGGTGTCCGGTGATGAAGAATCCGAGAATTTCTTTTTCGGCGGCGAGACGGGTGTGTTCATCCCAGTCGGGCGTGTCGGGAAGGCGGTCGTTGTCGGATTGATTTTCTTCCTGCTGAAATACTCCGAATAAGCCGTGCTGGCCGGACTCGGCATCACGCTGGGTTTTGGCGGCGCGGTCGATGGCTTTGTCGAGGACGGCCATCAGTTGGGCACGGCGACCGAGTGAATCCATAGCGCCGCTCTTTACTAAGGATTCGAGCACGCGCTTGTTGAGCAGGCGCAGGTCGACTTTTTCGCAGAATTCGTAGATCGAGTTATAGCGTCCATTTTCTTTGCGTCCGGCGACGATGGATTCAATGGCGTTATGGCCGACGTTCTTTACGGCCGCGAGGCCGAAGCGAATGGCGGGCCCATGCGGAGTGAAGTTGGCGGTGCTGACGTTGATATCGGGCGGCTCGACACCGATGCCCATCTCGCGGCATTCGTTGATGTACTTGACCACATCGTCCGTGCTGCCGGTCACTGAGGTCAGCATCGCCGCCATAAACTCCACGGGATAGTGTGTCTTCAGATAGGCCGTCTGGTAGGCGAGTAGCGCGTAGGCAGCGGAGTGCGCCTTAGGAAAGCCGTATTCCGCGAACTTTGCCAGAAGGTCGAAAATCTTCTCGACTTTCTTTGGAGGATAACCCCGCTGTACCGCGCCCTCTACAAATCGGTCGCGCTGCTGGGCCATTTCTTCCGGCTTCTTCTTGCCCATGGCGCGGCGAAGCACATCGGCTTCACCGAGTGAATAGCCTGCCAAGCGGTTCGCGATTTGCATGACCTGCTCCTGGTAGACGATGACGCCCCAGGTGTCTTCCAACATTTCTTTCAGTTCTGGCAATTCGTATTCGATCTTCTTGCGGCCATGTTTGCGGTCGATGAAATAGTCGATCATACCGCCTTGAATCGGACCGGGACGGTAAAGCGCGTTGAGCGCGGTAAGGTCGCCGATGGTCGAGGGCTGATAGCGCCGGAGGACGTCGCGCATGCCATGCGATTCAAACTGGAACACGCCGGTGGTCAAGGCTTTGTGAAAGACTTTTTCGTAAGTCGTCTGGTCGTTGAGAGGAATGTTTTCCAGGACCAGCTGTTCGCCTCGGGTCTGCGCAATCAGCTTGACGGTGTCGTCAAGGATGGTCAGCGTGGTTAAGCCGAGAAAATCCATCTTCAACAGGCCCATCTTTTCGATGGCGACCATGTCGAAGGCAGTAACGATTTCGTCGTTCTTGGTTTTGTGCAGCGGCACCAGTTCCGTCAGTGGACGGGGAGAGATGACGACACCGGCGGCATGAACCCCGGCGTTGCGCACCAGGCCTTCGAGTTTTCGGGCAGTATCGAGCAGTTGGCGTACCTGGGGCTCGCTTTCGTAGGCCTGCTGCAGCGCAGGTGAATCTTTGATTGCCTGCTCCAGCTTGATATTCAGCGTGGTCGGCACCATCTTGGCGATACGGTCTACGTCGGCGTAGGGAATATCCATGGCACGGCCGACGTCTTTGATCGCGGCCTTAGCGGCCATGGTGCCGAAGGTGATGATCTGAGCGACATTGTCACGGCCGTACTTGCGAGTGACGTAGTCGATGACTTCGCCACGGCGGTTCATGCAGAAATCCATGTCGATGTCGGGCATGGAAATACGTTCGGGATTCAAGAAGCGCTCGAACAGCAACTCTTGCTGAAGTGGATCGAGGTCGGTGATGCCGAGCGAGTACGAGACCAGCGAACCCGCCGCTGAGCCTCGGCCCGGGCCGACTGGAATATGGTGTTCCCGCGCGTAACGAACGAAGTCCCAGACGATCAGGAAATATCCGGAGAACTGCATTTGCTGGATGATGGCGAGTTCGCGGGCAAGACGCTGCTCGTATTCGGCCACGCTGTGCTTGATGCGGCCTTGCTCCTGTAAATTCCTGATTACCTCAAGGCGACGGGCGAAGCCTTCGCGGCTTACGTGCTCGAAATAACTGTCGAGGGTATAGCCGGCGGGAACATCGAAATGCGGAAAGGGATTGCTTACTTTTTCTAGGCGCAGATTGCAGCGTTCGGCGATGGCGAGGGTCCGGGAAAGCACGTCGGGCGCGTCTTTAAACACCTGGAACATTTCGTCGTGGCTCTTGACGTAAAAGCCGGTGCCCTGAAACTTCATGCGGTTGGTGTCTTGAATCGACTTGCCGGTCTGAATGCAGACCATCACGTCCTGGGCGTGGGCGTCTTCTTCGCACAGGTAGTGGCTGTCGTTGGTGGCGACCATTGGCAGGCCGAGTTCTCTTTCCAAGCGGAACAGGTCGGGATGGATGCGATGTTCCATCTCCAGACCCTGGTCCTGAATCTCGAGGAAGAAATTGTCTTTGCCGAAAATGTCACGATAGGAGACCGCAGCGCTGCGAGCGGCTTCGTACTTCCCTTCCATGAGAAATTCGGCTACTTCACCCTTGAGACAGCCCGAGAGACCGATCAGCCCCTTGGAGTGTTCGGCAAGGAATTTCTTGCTCACGCGGGGTTTGTAATAAAAGCCGTGGAGCGAGGCTTCAGAAGTGATCTTGGCGAGATTGCGGTAGCCTTCTTCGTTCTCGGCCAGCACCAGCAGGTGGTTGTAAGTGTCGTTGTCGGGAGGCGTGCGCTCGATGTTGTGATCGTCTTTCTTGCAGATGTAAAGCTCGCAGCCGACGATGGGCTTGATGCCCTCATGTTTCGCGGCATTCACGAAATGCACTGCGCCGAAGATATTGCCGTGGTCAGTCATGGCCACGGCGGGCATGCCTAACTGCTTGGCACGCTCACAGAGCTTCTCGACGTCGCACGCGCCGTCGAGCATGGAGTAGTCGGTATGAAGGTGGAGGTGGACGAATTGGGACATGGGGGCTGTAGTGATTTTACTGTGGCGTCATTGTAAGCGGAAGGTGGCTAGAAACTTCAGGCGGAGTTATGCACAGGCAGTGGATTTCTGGCGGTCAAAAACTCAGACCACGAGGTTCACAAAGGCTTCGCATATTCAGGAAGAAGCCTTAACCACAGAGACACAGGGTACACAGAGGACTCAGTGCCGGCCTAGCGTTTTCGCTTCTTGGCTTTGGACTTGGGCGCGGGTTTGGCAGGTTTCTTCTTAGGGGCAGGCTTCCTAGGAACTGATTTCGCAGGCTTGGCGACTGCTGGCGGCTTGGACGGCTTCGGCGGTGGTGGTACGACGACCGGCGCAGCTGCGGGCACGGCCTTGCCCTTCTTTCCAGCTTTTCCAGCGACGGCAGTTGGCGCTGGCGTTGCTTGGGCTCCGGCGGCGGCTTTGGCGGCGCGGCCGCGTTTCGGTGGCGGAGGCGGAGGCGGCGGCGGTGGCGCGAGCGGCTTCAAGAACTTCAACGTCTCGGTGCGCGAACGCAGGCGGCCATCGAGCAATAGCATGAATACATCGTTGGCAATCTTGGAATATTCGGGCAGTTGCGGCGTGATGTACAACTCTGTCATCTCGGGCAGCGGGATCTTCTGCTGCACTTGCCGCCACTTGGTGAAGAAGTTCTTGATCTTCTGTTCTACGGCTTGCTGCTTGGAGGTCACGGCGAGGAACAGAGTCATCTCCGGGCGCGCCTCGGAGAGCAACTTCCAGGTGCGCGAAGGAGTCGCGGCCTCTTTGCCAGCGAGCCGTTTGGCCAGGTCTTTGGCGTTGTCTTCGAGATCTTTCCAGGCCTCGACCAAATCCTTGCGTGGGATCGCCTTGCGGATATCGGCGACATCTTTATCGTTCAGCTTTGAGGTCAGGAAATATAGCACCGCGGGCGAGGGATCGGGCGTGTAGCCCAGTTCATTCATTTGCTGGCGGGTTTTCACCAACTGGCTTAGTCCGACAGTGTCCACCTTGGCGGTGGTCCAGTGCGGGTTTAGTACCTTGAGCCAATCTTCTTTCTCCAGCGAGCGCACGATGTGGAGCGGGTCGTCTTCGTAGGCGAGTTGTTCGATTTCGACTCCAATTGCCCGGTGGTTGATGTGGTCGATATAGTTGTTTTCTTTGGCGGACCGGTAGCGGGCCTCGGTGCGTTCCTCGAGGGGCCAGTGGAAGCGCGCGGCAAAGCGGGTGGCGCGAATCAGCCGCGAGGGATCTTCGACAAAAGCGTAATTGTGCAGCGTGCGCAGCAGCTTGGATTCGATGTCCGCAGATCCGTTGAAGGGATCCATGAGCAGGCCACGGGAACCGGGGTTGAGCGACAACGCCATGGCGTTGACAGTAAAATCGCGGCGGCGCAAGTCTTCAATAATGGTGGAGGGCGCTACGATGGGCGGCTTGCCTACTTTTTCATAGCGCTCGGTGCGAGCGGGACTAATCTCAGCACGGACTTTGCCCGGCAAGACCAGGTAGATCGCCTTCAGATCTTCGTCGGTCGAGGAGACGATGGCCCCGGCGCGTTCCAAATCTTTTTGCAGCTTGAGGGGATTGCCCTGGACGGTGAAATCGAGATCGCGAATGGGAAATCCGCTGATGATGTCACGCACGGCACCGCCGGTAAGATAGATGTTCATCTCGGCGGCGCGGGCGATGTCTTGAACCAGCGTAATGCCCCGCTGCTGGTCGGGCGTCAGACGAATTTCCATGGTGTAGATGTAATCAGCCATGCGTCGTCCTGAATTTCGGGATTCGGTGTGCGCACGAAGTGGTGTAAAGATTTTCCACAGGGCACACCGGGGAGTCAGGGGCAGGCCCGCCCACTACCACGTAAACTGCTCTATAGACTAGCTTTAGGCGATTCAGGCGTGGCCTCGGTAAACTACACAAAATACCACAAGGTTAACGATTTGGCTACTACGAACGAGATGACTGACTATGTTCGGAGCAAAAGTGTGAGAATGTGACTACGCCGAACCGCAGGAAACCGCAACCCAGGCGGGTTTGGCAAGAAGCGAATGCCCTCGACTCATAAGAAGGTAGTGGTTCGCAAAATTGACCGCGACACGGTGAATGGCCACGTCGCGCCCGCGAACTTCGTCCACGAAGGCAAACTGGAACTGCTGAACACCGCCGGGAATGTGATCGCGATTGAGCTGCGCGAGGTCAAGGTGGTTTACTTCGTGCGGGAGTTCGGCGAGGCGGAATCGCCTAGCCGTAAGACTTTCACGACTCGCCCACGTACCGAGGGACTATGGGTACGGTTGCGCTTCAAAGATGGTGATGTTCTGGAAGGAATGATGCCGAACGACCTGCTGCAAGCGTCGGCGGAGGGTTATTTGATTAATCCTCCGGACTTGCGATCGAATACGCAGCGGATGTTTGTGCCGCGGAGTGCGCTGGAATCGCTTACAGTGCTGGCGGTGATTGGGGCGACCAGGCGGAGGCGGCGTGGACTGCCTAGCGATACGTTGCAGGTGCCGATGTTTGGAGAGCAGTGAGAGAGAACGCCCTCAGAGGCTAAAGCCTGAATCTTTAATGCTCTTACGGCACGAGTGGAACTCGTGCCCTTCCCTAAAACCTTCTTGCGCAGTGAGCGATTTTCCGCGCTACCGGGCTATCCCCTTGAACAACCTCTTATCGAAGGGATAGGCTTCGTGCCATAACACGCTGATTCGTGCTGCGTCGGCGTGCATGGGATTCAGCAAGATATTCATTGTCTCCGGGAGAATTGCGGAGGGGACTTCGAGGAGCGGGGTTTGATTCAGCGATAGCCATTCATCGCCTAGGGTTCGGGATGCTATTTCGTTCTGCTGCCAATCGTCGGTGAGCGCGGAGAAATGCATTTTGGGTAAGTCATCGGGCGCCTCGGCTTTTAACAGCCGATAACTCTTGGGCAGCTGATTGGGTTTGAGTTCTAAATGGACCAGCGCTTCGACCAGCGCTCCGGCAGGCGTGGTGGCTAGATAAACGATTGGCCGTCCGCGGGTGTGCCAGCGAGCGGAGGCGAGAAGGCCGCCGCGTCCGTCGAGTGTGTCGTGATTGCTGATTCTCCAGAGAAACACTCAGGCAAACATTCCTTCGTCGATCTGCACCAACATTTCTTCCACTAAGCGGCCACCGGTTTCGGTGGACATCATCTGAATCGGCGTCTTGCCTTCGAAGCGCGACTTAGGTTCGCGCACCCAGGTTAGGGCTGATGCCGCATCGCCTAACGTGGCTTGCGCGCGGGCGAGAATTCGCGCGGTGCGGATGGCGCGATCGGACTCTTCTTTCGATAACTTCTGGTGGCTGGCCTTGCGATGCTTGAATGTCCTTCGATGAATGACCAAGGCGTGAACTTCGTCGCGAGTGAGGCCGTGGCGGGTCATACGGTTGACTGTGGTGAGCGGCAGGCCGCGCTCGGCGAGCGAGGCTAATTCGAGTTCCGTGGAGATGCGTCCGCCAAGCCATTCGCGGAGGAAATTGGAGATTTGATGGGCGGTGGAGAGTGAGGTGGTTGGTTGCGGTTGCATAGGGACATTATGCCACAAACTGCGGGGCAGAGTGTACTAATTATCACAGCGATGCCACGCAAGTCATTGTAAACAAGAAGTAAATAAACGGAATTACGCATCTCATACTGGGAAAGGATTACAATGATGCTTTCACTGTAGAGGTGCATATGGTTTTCGGTGACCGCTTGGGATTGGCGGGGATCATCTTGTCACTAATCGCCCTTGCAGCTCCATATCTATGGCCCGACAAGAAATGGATTGGTTGGCTGTCATTCTCTTGCGCGGTGCTGTTACTTCTCGGTTGGGGATGGTTGGAGTTTGGCGCAGGCTTACCTAAAATACGCGTGCACTATCCGGTGCTTAGCACTGTCGCCGTGTTCATTATTGGTGGTTGTCTTGCCGTATCTCTGTGGAGGCTAGTGCAGCCTGTTTCGGTTTCTAAGGATGAACCACGTTCACAACTTGGAACTGATTCTAAACCTGCCGAACTGCCTCCACTCGGAGTGCCGAAGTCACAAATGCAACCAGCACCGCCAGCGCCGGAGAAAAGAGATATAGACGAACCTCCAACGCTTAGCGATCTGTTCAAGAATGATTTTCCGAATGTACTCAAGATGTCCAGCACGCTTATGCTCACGCGTGAAAAAGACCTTGTACAAATCCCAATTCAGCGACACGTGTATATGGACTTTGACGCCAAAACTGACTTCATTGGATTCTATGTTCCGTCATCTGATCAGTTTTCAGACGAGACGTTCCAGCTTTGTCGAGCCTTGATAGATGTTGTCCAACCGACAATCTTGTCGGTGAAGGAGGGTAAGGGTCCTCAGGCATGGGGCGGATATAAAGGACAAGGTACCAAGAGCGCAGATCTGGTGTTCTCCGGCAGAATATTCATATATCACGAAGGACAACTTTCCATTACACAGAAAGCCGCCCTAGTCGAAAACTACAGAGCAAAGGGTTATGACGTTCAATTCAGGGGGATGCTCGACTATGGTGCAGATCAAATGGCGGAGTGGTATCGTCAACACCCTCCAGCGCCAAGTGTCGAGCACCCATAGTCAGTTCCTTCTTTAGAGATTATGAGCCGGAGCATGATGTCACGGAACGGGTTCTTGCGATTATTGAATCGCCGCTTCATTTCGTCGAGGTAGGTTGCCGGCCGCTAGCATCTCGATGATGTATCAGGGCACGCCTTTCAGGCGTGCCGCCACGGAACGATAAATCTGGCAGCGCGCCGATGAGGCGCAACTGCCACTGCACCACAGCGCCTAAAGGCGTCATCTGAACGTGACGATGCGGTACGCCTGAAGGCGTACCCTGATACGAGGCCAGTTACCGCAGCGGTGAACCGCTGCGCCACCCAAATTCACAAACGGAAGAAGTAGGCTGTATGGGGAGAATGCCCAGCCGCTGCAGGGTAGGGATCAGCTGGGTAGGGGTCCCTTCGGCTTCGCTCAGGGCAGGCTCTTCGACTGCGGGACTGCTTCGCGTTGCGAAGCAGTCCCTCCGCTCAGGATGACAGGCGTCTTACGGGATGGTTCCCTGGAACCCGGCGAACTGGCCGTTACTGTTCAGCAGGAAGCGGCCGACCATCAGGTTACCGTCGTTGAGGCCGTCGCCGCGAACGCTGGTTCCATTGGGGTCGTCGAAGATGTAGTAGGTTCCATTCTCCAGGAACGCGCCATGTTCGTTGCCGTAGAAGTCATACCAGCCCATTACTATGTTCCCCGACTTGTTAATGGTGTGGGCGAAGTTGTCCAGTGCGCCGGGGATGGCGAGAGTGGTAAATTTTGATCCGTTGTAGAGCGAAGCCTCGGAGAGGCCGTTGGCATCAACCCAATCCGCAGTCATCAAACCACTGGCGTTGATTGACCAGACGATTGTGTTCGTCCCACCAGGGACGTCGATGGTGGTGTAGGTGTTGTTATCGAAGACGAATCCATGTTCTACGTTGCTGGCATCGAAGTAGGTGCCGGTAATCACACCGGCGTCGTTAATGCCATAAGCGTAGCTGCTGGTAGCGCCGGGGAAGCCAATATCGGTGAAGGCCCCGTTGGTGTAGAGGAAGCCCTCCTCGGTATTGGTTGAGGTGGTGTAGGCGCCAACGATCTGACCGGGATTATTAATTCCGAGGCAGGTCGTGGTTTGAGGCTGGGCCTTGGGGTCGTCGATATTGGTTACGGTGTCGCCTGAAAGCATCAGGCCGTGAACGGTGCCGGTGGAATCGGTGTAGTAGCCAGCCATTACGTTCGCGGTGTTCACGGCGTAAATGCTGGTGTTCTCCGCATTGGGCACCTGCACGGTCGAGAGAGTATCGCTTTGCGGTGTGGCAAGATAGCCGTAGCAAGTTGTACCGGTCACGCCGTTGCAGTTAGCCGATCCGGGACCGTAATAGTAGCCGACGTAAGCTCCGGTGCTGCTGACGCCCCCGGTGAAGATGAAGTCGTTGGTTTGGAACTGGCCTGCGATGTCGGTGAAGCCGTGGAATGTGAGGGCGCTGTCCTCGTACCAGCCGGTAATCTCACCCGCGTCGTTGAGGCCGGTGCAGGCAGTCTGCAATGCTCCGGGAAAGATAATTTCCGTGATGCTCCCGCCGGAGGTACGAGAGAAGCCGTGAGAGTTGCCGCCGGAATCATAGAACTGGCCCACGACCAGGTTGGAGTTGTTCATCCCCAGAGCAAAAGTGTTATCGGCGCCGCTGCCGTAGAAGGTAGTGACTTTCCCGCTGATATTTACAAATCCCTGGTTCGTGCTGCCGGCCCCGGTTGCGCCGGCAAAGTTTCCCGCCTTGTTGATGGCAAAAATCGAAGTTGATGCGGTTCCTTTGGCGACGTCGTACTGAGTGAATTTCTTGCCGTCGTTGGTGATCACAAAGCCGTGGTAAAAATTGTCAGTTCCGAAGAAGTCTCCGACCACTACGTTGGCGTCGTTGATCCCCAGGATGCGGGTGAAGTTGTTCGATTTGGGGGCGGAAAAGGTCTTGAACTTGGCGCCTCCGAGATAGGCGAAGCCCACGGTGTCGCCGCTGGAGTTGATGAAGTCGCCTACGACGATGTTGCTCTTGTTCACGCCGTTGGGATAGGTGTTGACGGCTCCCGGAGCGGTGATCTGGAGGACTTTCATGGCCTGAGCCAAACCTTGTGACGGGCTCAGTAGCGCAAACAGCAGCACCAGCAGTATGGAAGTAAGACTCCGGCGATAGGCGACTATGTTTCCGGCGGAAGAGCGGATGACTTTCATGATTCCTCCTCGCGTTATGTCCTTGGGATCAATCCTGTACTCCAGCGGACCAAGGTCACATCTGGTTCGTACGTACGCATCGGCGGCGGGGGAACCGCACATTGAGGCAAGACATTCTGATTTAGATTGGCGAGGCGGTCAAGATGAAAGAATTTGCACACCTCGCTGCGCGACGGTCTTTCAGAGGATGACAGACAATCGGCTGCGGGGCTACTTGGAATCCACAAACTTCAGCGGCAGCGTAAGCAGCGTGGTGGGGGGAAAGGGCTCGCGTATTTCGAGGTCGGCTTGGATGGGGGTGTCGGATTGGTACTCCACGTCGCAGGTGCCGCCGACGGTGACGCCCATATCGGCAGTAGACGATTTCAATTGTGATGGCGGGAGATCGGCTCCGTCTCTGGCGATTACTTTCCACTGCACCGGCACGCCTTTGCTCATGAGACGCACCCGCAGATCGACGGCATTGGAAGTGATGTTGATCAGGCGCATGCGATAGCGGGTTGCGGTGTGCAATTCCATGCCATCGGGCTGGGGAGTGCCGTTTAGCAGCAGCAGAAAACCGAAAGGATCGTACTTGCCGATGCTGACAACAAAAGTGCGGTCATGCTCGGGGTCGTACTTTTGTCCGGGATCAAGAACGATCAGCGGCCCATACACTCCATTGCGTATCTGCAAGGCATCGTGCCAGTGGGTGTGATAGATGAAGGTGCCGGCGCGCGGCGGAGTCATGTGAGCGATGAAGGATGTGCCGGGCGCGATCGGCGGAGTGGTCTGGGCGCTCGATCCAGTCCAGCCGGCAACGCCGTCGAAGTAACTCTCGAGTTCGAGCCCGTGCCAGTGAATGGCGGTGGGATTGACGCTTTGATTCTTGACATCGATCTCAGTGGCCTCGCCGCGAGTAAGAATGATTGGCGGTCCCAGCAGACTGGGCGACTTCTTCTTATCCGGCGCAGGCGGAATTAAGGGATCGTTGAGCTCAAGGTTGTAGAGCGGGATCTTGCTGGGATTATCGGAGATCACAAGTTGTAGCTTGCGAGCCGGGGCCGTAGAAGCCGGGACCGACGTTGGCGTTAGCGTCGTGGCAGGGAGTACGGTGATGCCCATTACCAAGCCGGCCATGCCCATACCGTGATCGTGCGGTGACGGAGATGTCGAGGCGGCGGGCTGGGGCTCCTTGGAGGCGGTTTCCTTGAGCGCCAGCGACTTTTGTGGCGACATGTGGAACATCATGTGGCAGTGGAAGAGCCAGTTGCCGGCCCGCTCGCTGGTCCAAGTCATGTCGAATACTCGCGCTACTTCGACATGCTGGGTCACGACACGCGACCTTTGCTCGGGCGAATAGCTCTGGTAGCGTTCGCCGTCGCCTTCGCCATCCACGGTGTAGAAGAAACCGTGGAGATGCATGGCATGATCGGAGAAAGTCGTATTGATTACACGCCAATGGATGGTTTCGCCTAGTTTATAAGTCAGCCGTTCGGTGTGGGGCCAACTCTTTCCGTTGATGGAATCGATTTCCTGGAAGTCCGCGCCGTCTCCTTTCCACCAGATGCCGATGACGAAGATGCGGTCGTCAGGTTTGGTTCCGGGAGGGTCGACGATGAAAGCGCCGGAGAGCAATGTTTCGGCATCGGTGCGAAGGTCAAGTGTGACCGCGTTGGAGGTGGTGGCCCAGTAAAAGTAAGTGCCGCGATCTCCGGCGAGAAATTCCACGGCGCGCGTCTCACCCGGCGCAAGGCTCAGGGCGTCGGTTGCAGCATCTTTCGTAGCATCCTTCTCGCCTGCGGGATGGCGATGCAGGCCGTAGATTTTGGCTGGCACGGCGAGCGTATTGAGGATGGTGGCATGGATCTGGGTTCCTTGTGGAACCCGGACCAGCGGGCCAGCAACTTGTGGCGCGCGACCTGCTTCGGCGAAGGCATAGATATCTCGATAAGCGCCGGCGTCATCTTCTGGATACCAACGGCCCTGGCGTAATTCGAGATGTAGCTCGAGGACGCCGTTCTTGAGATGTCCGGCGGGGGTGCGGTTGTCGTTCGCCATGACCACAGGCAGAGATGGGCTCTCGGCGGCCTGTGCAAACGGAACTGTAGACAGGGCAAGTAAAAGTATTCCAAGAAGATTCGGACGCCGGATGGTTGCCTCCTGGATGTGCGAGCTGTCTCGGGGCAGAACGCTGACTGGGGGAGACTACTCTTTCGGGAGGTCTGGGTCAATGAAAGTCCAGAGTTTGTATTCGAGTTGTCAGAGTAGATGAGTCGGAGCAAGCAAAAGCCCCGCGGTTGCGGGGCCTCGAAAACTCTCGTGCCCGAAAGGTTGGGCACGCTAGCCAAGCAATTTCAGGCTAGAACCCGGTCGGAAGCATGTCAACGCAAATCGTGGTCAGTTCCAGTGACTGGATCCCGCACCCTCCCGATTCAGAACCACATCCCCGTTCGCTGAATTACAATCACCCTTCCGATTCTCACCACGGGATACCACCATGAAACTTGGAAAGATCGCCTCGACTTTGGGCGCGCGGCTGGAAAACGGCTCGCCTGAGACCGAAATCACCGGCGTGGCTGGCATTGAAGAAGCCGGGCCGGGACAGATCAGCTTCGTCGCTAATCCCAAGTATGGGGCGGCGGCGCGCACTACCAAGGCAGCCGCGGTGATTGTGGCTGAGGACTTCCCTGCCATTCCGGCGGCCATGCTGCGCAGCGGGAATCCTTATTTGGCATTTGCGAAGGCGATTGGACTGTTTCATCAGGCAGCGACGTATGCGGCGGGAGTGCATCCGACGGCGGTGGTGCATGCTTCGTCGCGGATCGGGGCGGGCGCGCACGTGGGGCCTTATGTGGTGATTGGTGAAGATGTTGTGATCGGCAAGAATACAGTTTTACTGGCGCATGTGGTGATCTATCGTGGGGCGAAGATTGGCGACAACTTTTTTGCTCATGCACATGCCGTTGTTCGCGAGGGTTGTCGGGTGGGGAATAACGTGCTGCTGCAAAACGGCGTGGTGATCGGCGCGGATGGATTTGGTTTCGCCAAGGATGACGTCGGACACTGGCACAAGATTCCACAGCCGCAGCCGGTGGTCATTGAGGACGACGTGGAGATCCAAGCGAACTCATGCATTGACCGGGCGAGCGTCGGCGAAACTCGTATTGGCCGGGGGACGAAGATTGACAACCTGGTGCAGGTCGGCCACGGATCACGCATTGGCCAAGATGCGCTATTGGCATCGCAGGTTGGCCTCGCGGGATCGACCGAGATCGGAAATCGGGTGATTCTGACCGGGCAAGTTGGCGTGGTGGGGCATTGCAAAGTGGGAGATGACGCGATTGTGACACCGCAGAGTGGCGTGGCTGGGGACATTGAGGCGGGAGCGATTGTCAGCGGGGCGCCGGCGGTGGATCACAAGCTGTGGCTGAAGTATTCGGCGTTGTTGAGCAAGCTGCCGGAGATTGCGCGGGCGGTGAGAGGCAAAACCTTAACCACAGAGGGCACAGAGACTCACAGAGGAAAACCTTCAGGCTGACGCGGTGCTTTTGTTGCTTTGGAATTCTGCCGGTAGGCCACTGTCGATTACTCTGCGTACTTTCTCCATCAATTCGTCGCGGGTGCCGAAGTCTTTGGGCTCGATGGGATCATGGAAGATCACATCGACCAGGCCGGGCTTGATGGCGAATCGCGTCTTGGGCATGACGTTGTGGGTTCCCACGATGGTGATGGGCACTACCGGAACTTTGCAGCCCTCGGCCAAATAGAACGGACCTTTTTTGAAAGGGATCAGCTTGCCGTCGAAAGAGCGATGGCCCTCCACGTAGATGGTCATATTGACACCCTGGCGGACGACTTCCGCGGCAGCCTGCACGGCGGCGATGCCTGCTCCTCGGTCACCGCGGTCGACAGGAACCAGCGATCCCATGCGCATGGCTTTGCCGAAGAACGGAATATCGAATAGTTCCTTTTTCACCAGTACCGAAGTACGGCGGGGAATGAGAGGGATGGTAATCGGCGGGTCGAGGTTCGAAACATGGTTCGACATGAATACATAAGTGCGGTTGGGATCTAGTCGGTCGAGGCCGATGACGCGGGTGCGCACACCGGTAAGGCGCACACCGGTGGCCGCGCCCCACATGAACATCCGGTACATGAGGTTGACATTGCCGACGCAAAACGACCACGGGATGAAAAAGAGCGCGACGGGAATCAGCGCTAGTGCCCAGAACGTCAGCATGAGAACAGTGCGGATCACGGTTTGGGTCGAGTCTCCATAATCATTGTCCGGCTTTGGCCTGGCTGGCTGCGAGTGACTGAAGGCGCTCTGGCAGCTTTTCGTAAATCCCGCCGAAACCTCCGTTGGAAAGAATGGCGACAACGTCTCCTGCGCGCAACTCAGGGGCAACAAGTTGCACGATGCCATCGACGGTTGGCACGATGCGCGCCCGGCGCCCGTGCTTTTTAATGTCACTGGCGACGGCGGCGAGGTCAAGCCGTTCGGCCGCCGGAATGGCTTCCGATTTGAATACTTCGGCGACGACAACTTCGTCCGCAAGTGCCAGGCTTCGGGCCAGATCATGTTGAAAAACATTGCGGCGGAGAGTATTTGAACGCGGTTCGAGAATCACCCAGAGGCGAGAGTCTGGATAGCGCGATCGCAGTGCCTTCAGTGTTCCCGCGATCGCAGTAGGATGATGAGCGAAATCGTCAATGATGGTGACGCCGTTTATGGTGGCGCGAATTTCCAGGCGGCGCTTTACGCTCTTAAATGTCTTGAGCGCGGCGGAGATTTCTACTGTGTCGATACCGCAACTTGCGGCCAGAGCAGCGGCGGCGGTCGCGTTCCAGACGTTGTATTCGCCAGCCAGGGGAAAGTCGAAGTTGGCCCAGGGCTTGCCGTCGCGCAGGACTGTCCATGAGGTGCGGGCGGGATCCAGACGTAGATCGACGATTTGCCAGGTTGCCTGAGGGCTCGAACCGTAGCGCTCGATGGGACAGAAGGCGTGAGCCAGGCAATGGTCAATGCTCTCCCCGTTGTCGAAGCCAATGATACGGCCACGCTTGGGGATCAGATTTACCAGGCGCTTAAAGGCGGTTTCTACGGCGTCGAGATCTTTGTAGATGTCGGCATGATCGAACTCGACTGAGGTAAGGATAACGGCGTCGGGAAAGTAGTGCAGGAATTTGGGGCCCTTATCGAAGAAGGCGGTATCGTATTCGTCGCCTTCGAGGATGAAGTGCTTGCCTTCACCCAGTTGAAAGCTACTGCCGAAGTTCTCGGCGATGCCACCGATAAGAAACGATGGTTGCAATCCGGCGGATTGAAATATCCACGCGAGAATTGAGGTGGTAGTGGTCTTGCCGTGAGTGCCGGCAACGACCAGGACTTCTTTGCCGCGCAGGAACTCGTCGTGCAGAACTTGTGGTAGCGATGCGAAGGGGATGTGCTGGTCGAGGATTTGCTCAAGCTCGACATTTCCACGAGAGATGACGTTGCCGACGACGACCAGATCGGGCCGGGGTTCGAGATTCTTGACGGCGAAGGGCTGGTGAACCGAGATTCCCAGCGATGTCAGAAAGTCGGACATGGGAGGATAGGCGGCGGCATCGGATCCGGTGACGCGGAATCCACGCTTCTCTAGCATTCCGGCGAGCGAGGCCATCGCGGTGCCGCAGATGCCGATCAGGTGAATGTGTTTGGCCTTGCTCATAAGTCAAAAACTTGACCACAGAGGACACAGGGAACACAGAGGAACCCCGGTCTAGTTGCCTGCCTGTACGTTCTTCTTGCTGATGGCGACTGTTGCCGGCTCCAGAATTCTGAGGCTTACTTCCCCGTGCTTGACATCTAATGCCGCGCTAACGCCGATGGGCAGAGTTATGTTGCTGCGTGAGACGTGGCCGGAGCGCAGACCGTATGCGATAGGCACGTGCAAATCGCCGACGACACGCAACACAACGTCCTCTAACGTGTAACTCTGATTCTGATGCTGCACGCAGTCCAACATTTCGCCAAAGACGATGGCGCGAATTCCTTTCAGTTTGCCGGCCAGCTTCAGCTGCATTAACATGCGGTCGATCTGGTAGGGACGAGCGGCAACGTCTTCGATAAATAAAATGGTTCCGGCGGTTTGGATTTCGTAAGGTGTGCCCAATGACGCCACCAAAAGGGACAGACATCCGCCGTAAAGAATACCTTGGGCTAAGCCTTCGACTAGAGGCTTCACGCCCACGAGATCGAATGTCCACTCGGAACTGCCGCCTAGCACGGCTTTCCATGACGCTAGTTCCACTCCGTCTGAGTGGGCGAAGTCTTTGGCCACCATGGGCCCGTGGAACGTAATCAGGCCTGCGGCGTCGGTGAAGTACGTCAGGAGCGTCGTGATGTCACTGTAGCCGACGAAAATCTTGGGATTGGACTTTATCTTTTGCAGATCGATGGCGTCGAGTAGATAGTTCGCACCGTATCCACCGCGGGCACAAACGATGGCGCGCACTTCGGGCCGCACGAACATTTCTTCAAGTTCCTGAGCACGGCGCTTCACTGATCCGGCGAAGTACAGGTCCTGATCGAGAATGGAGTCGAAGTAGAAGGGCTGGTATCCCAGTGCTCGCAAGGCTTGGCATCCGGCATCGAGCAGTTCGCGCTTAATGTTGCTGGCGGGAGCGATGATGCCGACCGTGTCCCCAGGTTGAAGGGCGGGTGGTTTGACGCGCGAGCTGGGTGGCGTGGGCGGCATGTGATGTCAGATTTTAAAGGAAAAACTCTCCGCGACAGATTAGCTGAGCGGGTCCGCGGAGAAAAACATGGCCTTGCCAGCGTACTGTCTGCGTACCGCCTGGGGCATGCACGCGTACCGGCGATTCGGCTTTCTTGGTGGCGATAGATGCGACTGCCGCAGCGCAGGAGCCGGTGCCGGAAGACTGGGTCTCGCCAACACCGCGCTCGAAGAAGCGCGCACTTATACTGTTCGCGTTGTCGATGGTTACAAGCTCAATGTTAATCCCCTGCTTGAAGTCGCGGTGTCGTCCGATCTCAGCTGCTTCTGTCTGCCAATCGGGAGCGAATTCTTTCACAAAAACCACATAGTGGGGGTTACCCATGGAGACGGGAATCCCGCGAACTTCTCGAGAGGCGAGTTTCACCAGCAATTCACTGCTGACTTCCGGTTCACCCATGGCGGTCTCGAATTCATACAGCGTTTCGTTACGTGAAGTTAGGGTGCAAGTTTTCAGGCCTGCGCCGGTCCGGACAACGATTTTTTCCTTGGCGCGCTCCGCACACAGATAGGCAGCGACACAGCGAGTACCGTTGCCGGAGATCTCCGCCTCCGAGCCGTCGGCATTAAACAGGCGGGCGCTGATGTCGGCATCGGAGGCGGGGAAAAGCCACTCTACGCCGTCGGCTCCGACGCCTTGATGGCGGTCACAGAGACGCTTCGTTAGTTCGCTTGGGTCGTCGGGCGCATGGGTGCCGTCAATCATCAGGAAATCATTGCCGCAGGCGCTGGCTTTCACGAAAGGAATGACGGTGACGGGCGGATTCATTCAATCCTGCGCTTGCCCCAGCGGGACGGCACTGGCGAGAACCGTCGACTGTTTGAGCCCTTGGAAAACCTGCTGTTGCTCCTTGCGAGTGCCTTCAACGTCGAACTGAAATCGCACATGCTGGGGTGTAGCGGCAATCTCGACGTTCTGGGTCATGGAGTGGACGCTTTCCAGAATACG
The DNA here is from genome assembly GCA_035484735.1 of Terriglobales bacterium. GTDB lineage: Bacteria > Acidobacteriota > Terriglobia > Terriglobales > Acidobacteriaceae > JABCZH01. Next base: position 278,672 of record DATHOQ010000047.1, read on the forward strand.
ATTCACCTCTTTACTGATTTCCTCGGCACTTGCTCCGGTGACTTCATAGGTATGGACCGCCAGCTTGAGACTCAATCGTTCTTCTGCACTGCCGAGGAGAAACAGACAAATCAGAATAAGCGCGGTGGCGAAGGTGGCAGTGAGATAGAAACCGCCGCCAACGGCCATGCCCACCGAAGCCACTACGAAAAGAGTTGCGGCAGAGGTAATGCCGGTTACCAGGTCGCGGCCAGCATGGATGATCGTTCCCGCGCCAATGAAACCTATGCCGGGAATGATCTGGGCTGCGATGCGAGTGTGATCTCCGATATGTTCGACTGCCAGAGCATCGGAGAGGAGGGTATACATGGCAGCTCCGAGGCAGATGAACAGATTGGTACGAAGGCCGGCGGGACGGTGTTTGAGTTCACGTTCCAGTCCGATCAAGCCTCCCAAGACTGCCGCCACCACCAACCGCACCATGGAGACCCCGACCATCGAGGTCATCTCCGTCTGCAAGATCTCGTAAATGTGATGAGGTGTGGGCATGAAGCTGAGTTTGGGTGGATTCTATCACCGGAAAACCGTGCTGGAACCGCTTAGTCGGCAGCCCAGTTAACCGGCGTGATTACCGGTTGACACGGCCGGTCCAGTAGATGGTGGCCGGGGGCTTGCCTGCGGTATGAATGACGACCATGGAAGTGAGGTCGTGTTTCTGGGCGTCTTTCTGCACGGCGGTAGCGACGGGATCACCGTCCAGGGCAATGACATAGTCGGCGTACTGGTGAGGATCGTCGAGAGCGCGCTCCCACAGGCCCTCGGGATCGGATGGTACGAACCAGGGGCGATGGTTGCCTTCGTTGATGGTTTGGCGCAGCGGGATGCCCGCTCGTTGGAGGGCGCCGACATGATCGCCGAGATACATGAGCAGCGTGGCATGGTGCGGTAGCAATCTTAAGTTGGTCGCCAGTTCGGTTTCTAGCGTGATGCGAGTGCGCGAGTTGACCCAGGCTTCGCGGTAGCAGATGGGTTGCTGACGCCAGACGACAGCATAGCTGGCGGCGACCAAGCCAACAATGGCAACGCCGGTTGCGGTTTTCATCCAGCGGCCGCGTACTAGTTGCGACATGAAATATAAAAGCAGAGCGGCAAAGACCGCGAAGGCGGGAAGCAACTGTACTCCATAGCGGACGTTATACAGAGAGAACGGCCACCAAGGTGGGAGATAAATGGGTACGCCGCTGTAGCCGATCGACAGTGTGTAGAAGATCAGTGGCGCCCAGAGCAGGAGTAGAGGCCAGAGGCGGAGATCAAAGATGAAGATCATCAACGAGCCAGCAAAAACTATACCCACCCACACCTTCTGCCAACCTGCTTCTGTCATGTTCAGCTCAGCTGACTTGATGAAATAGCTGAGGGCAACTGGCAGATCGTGAGCACCGGGGTGGCTTTGCATTGTTTTTTGCTCGATAGCCCGGGCGGAGTAGGGTCCGTTGGCGAACTCGAGTGGATTGCGGTAAACAATCGCGTTGTAGCCCAGCCACAATAGCGGCGCTACCGCAGCCAGCAGGACGAAGCGCGCCAGTGCCGGGGCAAGGCTGCGAGCTTGGCCAGAACGAATTACCACGGCGACGGCTGCAATGCACATCACGACGGCGAGGAACCATCCGTCGTAGCGGGTGAGGCAAGCGGCTATGAGGCATAGCGCGCATTTGGTCAGTGATGAGGAGGGTACCCGGGAGTTTGTTGCTGCGGTGGTCGTAGATCGCGCGAACTCGCTGAAGTGCACCAAGGCCCAGATGAACAAGGCTAGATACAACGGCTCGGTCATTGCCGTGGTTTGCAGGTAGAGCAGGTTGGGATTGACGGCGTAGATCACGGCTGCGAGCCAGGCCGAGAATCGGGCAGCCTGGCTTGGCGTCGCAGCGTGGCTCAAGGATCCGAGCACCAACCGGAAGATACCCACCGTGCCCAATACGTAGGCCGCCATGGACGGGATCGCACCACCGACTCCGGTTTGCCACGCGGCGTCGGAAAAAAGGAATGGGATCATCAGTAGATGAGGCAGAGGTAGCCAGACCGTGCCCAGTTGCAGGAGGCCGGGAGTTCTGGAGTCGATCACGCGGCGCGCGATATTGATGTGGGCGACGGCGTCACCATAGAGGAGCAGGTCGCCGTGGCGGAAGTAGAACAGAAACGCCATCAGCGACACAGCGGCGACAAGCTGGCCTACGAGTGTGGTTTCACGATCCCAGCGACCTGTGGACTGGAGCTTCATTCCAGGTGAGTGAGTTCGCGGAATATTTCAAAGCGGGATTCGATTTCTTCGCGATTCAGGTTCTGCAAACGCTCGGTGCCGAAACGCTCGACGGCGAATGATCCCATCACTCCACCGTAAAACAGGGCTCGCTTGAGCACTTCGCGATTGAGAGTTTCCTGAGAGGCGATGTAACCCATGAAGCCTCCGGCAAAGGAGTCGCCGGCACCGGTGGGATCTTTTACTTCGTCAATAGGCAGGGCGGGAGCGCGAAAGGGATGGCGTCCGATGCCGAATGCACCTTCGCGGAAGAAAATGGTCGCACCGTACTCTCCGTGCTTGATCACCAGCGCCTTTGGTCCCATGGCCAGCACCTTCTGCGCAGCGCGCGGCAGATTGCGCTCCGCTGCCAACATTTTGGCCTCGCCGTCATTGATCAGCAACACGTCGATGAGCTTTAAAGTCTCCAGCAGTTCGGCACGTGCACCCTCGATCCAGAAGTTCATGGTGTCGCAGCCGGTCAGTAGGACGTGGCTCATTTTGCGGCGGACTTCGGCTTGCAGGGTGGGCTGAATGTTGCCCAGGAACAGAAATTTCGAATCCATATATTCCGAGGGAATGCGCGGCCTGAATTCCTGGAAAACGTTCAGCTCGGTGAAATCGGTTTTGGCCTCGTTCAGGTTCTCGAGATATTGGCCGCCCCAGCGGAAGGTCTTGCCTTTGGCATGTTCAATTCCACGGATGTCGATATTACGTTTCTTGAAGACTTTTTCGTGCTCGGCGGTGAAGTCTTCGCCGACCACGGCGACGACTCGCACCTCGGTGAAGTAGCTCGCAGCGAGGGCGAAGTAGGTGCCGGACCCGCCGAGGATGTCCTGCACGCGGCCCGAAGGCGTAGCGATAGAGTCAAAAGCAACCGAACCAGCGACGACAATACTCATGCAGTTTTGCTCTCCAGGTATTTTCCAAGGATTAGTTTCAATCTTTCCCGCGTAGCGGTGGGGATCTTGGTACGGTCGGTCAGGATGGCGTGGGCCAATGCCGATCCACACTTGCAGCTTCGTCCTGCCGGCAATGCGGCTATAGTTTCGCGAACCACGGTGCTGGCATTCTCTGCGTTCTTAAGAAGGACTGCTACGATCTGGTCTACAGTTACCGAGTCATGATGCGGATGCCAGCAGTCATAATCAGTGACCATGGCGATGGTCACGTAGCAGATCTCGGCTTCGCGGGCGAGTTTGGCTTCCTGCAAGTTGGTCATGCCGATGACATCCATGCCCCAACCGCGGTAGACATTCGATTCGGCTTTGGTGGAGAACTGCGGCCCTTCCATGCAGACATAGGTACCGCCGCGTTTGGCGGTCACGTTGGCCTTCTTACAAGCTGATTGCACGACTGCTGCCATCTCGGCGCAAATGGGATCGGCAAAAGCGATGTGGGCGACCACTCCGCCGCCGAAAAAAGTGTCAATACGGTGGCGAGTTCGGTCGAAGAATTGGTCGGGGATGACGAAGTCGAGCGGCTTATGCTCTTCCTTCAACGACCCAACCGCCGAGACCGAGACGATCCGTTCGACGCCGAGTTGTTTGAATCCGTATATGTTGGCGCGGAAGTTGAGTTCGCTGGGGGAAATAAGGTGACCACGACCGTGACGTGCCAGAAATGCGACTTTGCGTCCGGCGAGCGTACCGAGAATGTAGGCGTCGGAGGGATCACCGAAGGGAGTTTGCTGACGCAGTTCATGGGCGTCGGTGAATCCCGGCATGGAATAAAGCCCACTGCCGCCGATAATGCCGATTTCCGCTTGTGACAAGAGTGTCCTCTACGAACTTTCTTATGAATGCAAACTGGAGATTATACAGTGGCAACTCACGTGGACTAGTGATCCAAATTCAGCTTTCTCGCAATCCTGCCAAACGGGACCGGTTTAAGTGGTTTCTCAAGGCGCGCGATTGCGATCCGGATTTGCGCTCTTCATACTCAGAAACGTTTCGTTGGCGAAGGGGCTGTGTTCTTGGTCCTTGTCGCATGTGAAAGATACCCCGTAATGTGTTCCTTCCCCCAGTTCTTTCATCGCCCAGGCACATTGCACCATTGCAAAATCATAGGCTAGCCTATACGGGCTGGGCCCAAGAACAGCGAGGGCTCTTGGATCTTTGATGACTTCATAGAACTCGTGTTGTACGACGCCTACTCCGTGTACGCACAAGTAAGTCTGTTCGTCATAAGGCACCGGGTGCGCGATCAAATCCAGGAATTCATGACTGATGGAGTCGAGGCGGGTACGTTCCGCTTGGGTAATGTTCTTGGGATCGGCAACAAACTTAGCAAATTCTCCTGTCCCGCTGTTGCAATCTGACGCTTTGAAGTATTTGATGCCGATGTCCGGACGTTGTAGAAGGTCCTCCCACCGACGTTCAAGTTCAAAAGTTGAGACGCTTCGGCCTAGGAATCCTCCTACAACATATGCGCCGGACGGCCTTTTATCGAAACTTTCATCCAAGTAGGAATTGATTATCACGTGATCGCTATTTCGCCAGAGCACTAATCCCCAGCAACTCCTGTTCCAGGCGCTCGGTGGTAGCCTGGTCGAAACTCTCGGTGATCAGGATGTTATTTGCTTGCACGACCATCACTACCGGGCCCTCTTCGGTTAGCCAGGTATGAGTACCGGTGAGAGTTTCGAGCTTCGGCAACTCGGTAACATCTTTCGTCGCGTTTTCTTCGACCTGGTGTACATGTTTGTATCTTTTCTCCAACCCTCCCGCGTAAATGGCCGCGAACTTCGATGCATTTTCTGCATCCGACCAGCGGGAAAAATAGAGCACGTCCAAAGGCGCCGTCGCATCGCCTTTTGGCCGGGCGGCGTAGTAATAACCGCCTCGCCAATGGGGATAGATTGCGTGCGATGCTGCGACTCCGGCGTACTCGTCCGCGAGTAGGGCAACGTCGAATTCTCCGACAGCGCCAATATCGAAACGATCATAGTTCTTGAAGTCGCGATCGAAATCCGGCAGGCGCATGGGTTCGAGCCGCTCGCCGGAAAGGTATGTCTTCGGCTCCATGATCTGACGCGTGCTTCGCGGTGGATTGGTGAAAGTCTCCGCAAATGCTTTTTGCTTACCGCCGCTACGCAGCAGTTCGGCTTCGAAGTCCAAACCGTAGCGATAGGGGAAGGTCAGCGATTCCTTGAGATAAATCGGGGCATTCTTGTACTGAACCGAATCGGCTGTACCGACCAGCATTCCCTCTTCTAACGCTTTGGCGATCTGAGGCGAACCCAACAGCGACTGCCCGGTGGGCTCAAGCATGTAGTCGACCAGGGTGAGCGTGGCCTGGCCTTCGACGACCGCCTGCCGGGCTTCGCTGACTTCGTCTTCTTCGATGTCGGCGGCGGTTGGCTCTTTCTGATCGTTGATGTCAGTGTCCTTGAGCCATTTGTCCAAGTCGAAGGACTGGTCTTGCAAGGCGTGAGTCAGTTCATGTGCGAGCACCGGACGCTGCTGTTCGGCATCGAGCCAATCGAGCAGGTTCACGGTTTTGGTTTTGGCGTCGTAGTACCCCGCCACTTGTTCGCGCAGCAGGGTCAGCAGGAAACCCTGGAGATCGAAGTCCCGGGGGATAAGGCCGAACTTCTTCAACACCAACTCGGAGCGGCGCAAGCGTTGCGCGTCTTTGTCCTCGGCCATGGACTTTTCCAGGTAGCTGACCACCTGATCGCGGCTGACAAGCTGGCGTTTAACCTCGTGTTTGATCGGCAAACCCGAATCTTTGCTGACAAATTCCAGGATCTTGTCAACGTCATGGAAGAGTTCTTCGGCGTCTTTGGGAGAGATTTTCTTCTCAGTTGGAGCTGCAGATTGCGTCCACGCGAGGGACGACAAGATCAGCACCAGAAAAATCTGTTGGCCAGGTATTCTCACGGATCAAGGCGGATCAATCGACTGCCAGCCGCAGATTACCACGGATAGACTCGCCTCCGAGAGCATCCTGTAAACTAGAAATGACCGAACATGGCGAAGACGATTGAAAGCTCGGGAGCAAGCGTTCGCGGCGACGTTAGTTTGCTGAGCGCGGCGGACCTCCATCTTTTCAACGAGGGCCGGCATTATCGCGCTTACAACAAGCTGGGCGCGCACCTAACCGACGCTGGGGATGAACCGGGCGTCTGTTTCAGTGTATGGGCGCCAAATGCACGCGAAGTGTCGGTGATTGGGAGCTTCAACCGCTGGGATGCGCAAACGCATCAACTGCAGGCCCGCGGGAACTCGGGCGTATGGGAGGGATTTGTCCCTGGAGTGACCAAAGGGGCGTTATATAAGTTTCATATTGTTTCGCGACACAACGGGTACGTGGGCGACAAAGCCGATCCGTTTGGATTGTTGCATGAGAAGCCGCCGCGAACCGCGTCAGTGGTGTGGGACCTGGAGTATGACTGGGCGGATGATGCGTGGATGGCGCAGCGCAAAGAGAAGAATTCGCTGCAGGCCCCGATGGCCATTTATGAAGTGCATCTTGGATCCTGGATGCGGGTTCCGGAAGACCATAACCGGTCTTTGTCCTATCGCGAATTGGCGCCGCGTTTGGCGGATTATGTCACTCGCATGGGGTTTACTCACGTGCAGCTGTTGCCGGTGATGGAACATCCGTTCTACGGTTCCTGGGGATATCAGACGACCGGGTATTTTGCTCCTACCGCACGCTACGGCGATCCCCAGGATTTCATGTATCTGGTGGACTTCCTGCATCAACATGGCATTGGAGTAATCCTCGATTGGGTGCCTTCGCACTTCCCTTCTGACGGACATGGGCTGGCGTATTTCGACGGGACACATTTGTTTGAACATTCCGATTCACGGCAAGGCTTTCATCCCGACTGGAAGACGCTGATCTTCAACTATGGACGGAATGAAGTACGCAGCTTCTTGCTGTCGAGCGCAATGTTTTGGCTGGAGAAATACCATGCCGATGGGCTGAGGGTGGACGCCGTGGCCTCGATGCTCTATCTCGACTACTCACGTAAGGAAGGCGAGTGGCTGCCGAACCAGTACGGCGGAAGAGAGAACCTGGAGGCCATTGAATTCTTGCGGCAATTTAATCAAGAGGCATTCGGAGAGCATCCCGGAATTCAGACGATTGCCGAGGAGTCGACTTCGTGGCCGATGGTTTCACGGCCTATTTATGTGGGCGGGCTGGGCTTCGGTTTGAAGTGGGACATGGGATGGATGCATGACACTTTGAAATATTTTGCCAACGACCCCATACATCGCAGATTCCATCACAACCAGTTGACGTTCCGTATGTTATACGGCTTCACTGAGAATTTTGTGTTACCCCTGTCTCATGACGAAGTGGTGCACGGCAAGGGATCGCTGATAGGAAAGATGCCGGGCGATGAATGGCAGAAATTCGCCAACCTGCGTCTGCTTTTCGGATACATGTACGCGCAGCCCGGCAAGAAAATGCTCTTCATGGGAGACGAATTCGGCCAGGTGAGTGAGTGGGCGCACGACGCTAGCCTGGAATGGCATGTCCTGCAATTTCCCTTGCATCGTGGCTTGCAGAGCTGGGTGGAGCAGTTGAACCGGCTTTACCGGAAATATCCCGAGCTGCACAAGATGGACAATGAACCGGGCGGTTTCGAGTGGATTGACTGCAACGACAGCTTGTCGAGCACGATTTCTCTACTGCGGAAGGGTAAGGCGACAGGAAACGTTGTTGTGGTGTGTAACTTTACTCCGGTCCCGCGGGTTGGCTACCGGTTGGGAGTTCCTAGCGGCGGTTTTTGGCGGGAGTTGCTGAACAGTGACGCCACGGAATACGGAGGCAGCGGTATGGGCAATATGGGCGGGGTGCAGGCTGAGGATCAACCCTCGCACGGACGGTCGCACTCGCTGAATCTAACGCTGCCGCCGTTGTCCGCGCTGTATCTGAAAGCCGAATAATCGGCACAGTTGCCGAAATATCGCCATCCGTTGCTTGCCGCAGGACTATTGTCAATCGCTAACTGATCAGTTGGGTGCGAGCCGCGCGTTGCTCCAGCAAGAGTTCAAGCTGATCGGTGATCTCGCGAATAGAAACGCCTTTGGGAATCGCGGCATCGACAAACGGAGCCATTTCTTCCAGCCGTGGACCATTTCCTGCCACCATCACGATGGGTAAGTCAGGATCAAGACCTTTCAACCGGAAAGCCAGCTCCAGGCCAGTCATGCCAGGCATGTGGTAGTCAAGGATGGCGGCATCGATTTGCGGGGTGGATTGAAACAGTTCCAGAGCTTCAGTGCCATCCTCTGCCGGAATTATTGCATAGCCGTATTTGCTGAGGAGATTCTGGTAGAAACCAAGAATCTCCTCAGCATCGTCCACGCATAACACCACTGGGCATCTCACGGGGGAGGGTCCTTTCCTTCCACTCGCCTGAGGGGTAAGGCGAGATCCTCTGCGGGTTTGGTATGCAGATGGAATGCCATTCTCGAAGTGCATGCTAGACTCAGGCATCGGCGCCTCATGCGGATTCTGACCCGCTACATTCTGCGCGAAGTAACGACTCACGCTTTGATCGGAGTGGGGGTCTTCACTTTTGTGCTGTTCACCCGCGATCTGGGGCAAATCCTGGAATTGGTGGTACGCAACAGCGCTCCTTTGCCCAGCGTGGCGCAGGTTTTCTTCCTGATTGTCCCGGTGACGCTCACCATCAGCATTCCAGCGGGAGTTCTGGTCGGAATCCTGATCGGATTGGGCCGTTTGGCCGCCGACAGCGAGATCACCGCGATGCGGGCGAGCGGCCTTGGGGTTTGGAGCTTTTTGCGAATCATCTGCATTTTTGCGGTAGCGTCGTGGTTTCTGGCATTGGCGAATGGTGTTTATGTGGCGCCGCGCTCGCAGGCGGCCATGGCACGATTGCAGGACCAACTAAAGTCCTCACAGATCTCATTTGAAGTTCAGCCACGAGTATTTTACGAAGGCTTTCCGCAACTCGTGCTCTATGTAGAGAACGTGCAGGCCGCTCAGGGAGCGGCGGTGTGGAAAGGGGTGTTTATCGCCGACACCAGCACTCCGGCGTCGCCCCGCATCACTCTGGCCGAGCAAGGAATTTTGGTGAGTGAAGGCACGAACACGCTGCATCTTCGACTGACCAACGGTTCGACGCACGAGATGGACCCGAAAACTCCGGGCAACTATCAGATCTCAACGTTTGAGCATACCGACATGCCGATTCCGATGCCGCAGGCGGAAAACGGCAAAGAGCAGGAGCCGGCGCCGGTTTCACAACTGAAGACTACGGAACTGTGGCGGCAGGCGCACGACAAGAGCAACCCCATGGCGCGTTGGGACTGGATTGAACTTCATCGCCGCTTCGCGCTGCCCACTTCCTGCCTGGTTTTGGCGCTGGTGGGAATCCCGCTGGGTCTGTCGTCAAAGAAGGGCGGGAAATCGACCGGCTTTGTTCTCGCGATTTTGCTGGTGTTTGCCTACTACTTCGTGTCGTTGGTGGGAATATCCCTGGCGCGGCAGGGGAAGGTTTCGCCAGGTTTCGGGGTGTGGCTGGCCGATCTGGTGTTCTTTTTGGGCGGAGCTTTCTTGTTATGGCGCGCCGAACGCAGGCCGTTCGATGTGTCGGCATGGCGCGACCGGCTAAATCCCTTCAAAGGACGACTGAAGGTGAATGGCACGGGAAGCCTACGGGCAAATCGGGTACAAGATGTTTTCGAGCGAGTCTCGACGCGGCGGCGAGTGTTCAGAGCCAGCTTTCCTATGATTCTGGATGATTATGTGCTGCGGGATTTCGCAGTGAATCTGGCCCTGGTGCTCTCGACTTTCCTGATGCTGCTGCTGGTGTTCACCCTGTTCGAGTTGTTGGGAGACATTTTGCGCAATCAGGTGTCGCCTTTAGTGGTGGGAGAATACTTGCTGAATGTGTCGCCTTATTTCCTTTACAACATTACGCCGTTGAGTATTTTGCTGGCAGTGCTCATCACCCTGGGTCTGATGCAGCGCACCAATGAAGTTACGGCCATCAAAGCGACAGGGATCAGCATTTACCGGATCGTGACCCCGTTGCTGGTGGCGTGCGCGGTGCTGGCCTGCGCGCTGTTTTTCTTCGATCAATTCTATTTGCCGCATGCCAACAAACGGCAAGACGCGCTGCGAAATCAGATCAAGGGGAAGCCAACGCAGACTTATCTGAATCCAGACCGGAAGTGGATTTTCGGACAGCATTCCAATATTTACTACTACCAACTATTCGATCCGGAACGCGATCAGTTTGGGCGGCTGGCGGTGTTTCAGTTCGATGCCAAGACGTTTCGACTGACGCAGCGAATCTACGCTGAGCGGGCGCACTGGGAAGACTCGCTGCAACGCTGGGTGTGCACGCAGGGGTGGGAGCGCGACCTGCGTGGATCCGCTATCGAGGGTTTCCATACCTTCGATGTAGCGACGTTCGCTGGGGTCAGCGAGCCGCCGACGTATTTCAAGAAGGAAGTCAAACAGTCTTCAGAGATGAGCTACAAGGAGTTGCGGCGGTACATTCTTGACTTGCAGCAGAGCGGATTTGAAGTGGTGCGGCTGCGGGTTCAACTTGAAAAGAAGTTCGCCTTCCCTATGATTGCTTTGGTGATGGCAGTACTGGCGATTCCCTTTGCGCTCTCGGCCGGCCGGCGCGGGACCATTGCGGGAGTGGCGGTCGCGGTGGGAATTGCAGTGGTCTATTGGACGGTTTCGGGATTGTTCGAGGCCATGGGAAACATCAGTCAATTGCCCCCGTTTCTGGCGGCGTGGTCTCCGGATTTGATTTTCGCATTGTTGGGCGGATACATGATTTTGAAAGTCCCGACGTAGGTGACAAAAACTGTCTCAGAGGCTAAACCGTCGGATTTCAGATCTGAATGGCATAGCTGAAGCCATGCCCTCCGCGTAAGCGCTCCCGCCGATTTTCCAACGATTTGTCGAGTGATGGCCAGTTTATGCGCGAGAAAGGACGCTCGCGATTCAGTCGGCGGCCACCGCGGTAGGGTTTACCGAGGTCTGAGCGGCCAAGCCTAATGTAGTAAGGACTCCGGTAGTGGTATTGAGAGTGAAAACGGAGAGCGTGGACGACTCGTTGTTGACAACATATACGAAATCAGTGGGATTGGTCTGGGTGTTGCCGACGTTAATCCCGGTGGTGCCAGATACGATGACAAAGGAGGCTGGAGCTTGGCCGGTGGAAACTGTGGGAGTAACGGAAAGTGGGGTCAACACTCCGCTACCGGTACCGTAGGAGAATGATGAGATCTGATTCGATGTCTTATCGAGCACGTAGAGAAAATCGAAGGCGGGGTCGATCGCAATTGCAACCGGGCCAACCCCGTTCGAGAAGGGTGAACCAGCAACCGCCTTCAAAGTACCGTCCGGGTGGTTGACGTCGGTACAACTGGTCACGATCTTGTCACAAACACTGAACGCGGAGATGGTATTGCTTCCGGTGTTTGCGACAAACAGTGAAGACCCATTGGGCGGGATTGCCAATCCGGACGGCGACAGTCCGACTGTGTAAGGCGAATTACCTAACGCGGTCAGGCTGCCTGTGCCGGAGATGGAATAAGCGGAAACCGTGTTGGTGAAAGTATTGGAGACGTACAAGAAGTTTCCGCTGGCACTGACCACGACCGAGGTAGGGCCGGTCGGGACGGTAGTTCCTGCGGGTATGGTGGTGAACGGGGAGTCGGCAACTTCGGTCAAGCTGGTACCACTGATCGAGAAGACTGAAATTGTGCTCGATCCTTGATTGGCCACGAACAAGAATTTTCCAAAAGGATCGATGGCCATTCCCATCGGCATAGTCCCAGTTTTTGCAGTGCTTGCAACGGCAGTCAGGGAGGTATCGGAATTGAGGGTGTAGGTAGAGATGGTCTGGGACCCGATGTTGTCTACAAAGACCGCGTTCAGGAGGGGCGAAATAGCGATAGCAAAGGGAGAAGCTCCGGTGGTTTGCGCAGTTCCTAAGATTGTGAGCGATCCGTTCGCGAGCGTCGCGGTATAAGCGGTCAGCGTGTTGTCACCCTGGGCTGCGATGTAGACCACGCCCGTGCCATTCGTGGCGACAAAGCTGGTGTTGCTGCTGCAGGCGAGTAATCCGCACAGCGAAATGGAAAGGAGACAAGCAGACAAGCGGAACTTCATCCGTATTGTTTCTCCCGTTCTGGCGTGGTGTGAGCTTAACTCAGTGACCGCATGGCGCTGGAAAGTTCCTTCAAAGGTGTATCAGGAATACGGGGGAAAGAGCAAACCCCCAACAGGGAGTAGGAACCGCAAAAGAGGGGAAAAGTTGCATTTGGGCCCGGCGACTAGCCGCGTTCGGCGAGGGAGACAGTGTCGGCGATGCGAGGGTTGCCATCGTCGCTTGCTTCAGTGGCCAGAGGCAAGCGAATCTCGACCATGAGACCGCCTTGTGGGCGGTTCACGGCGCGGATAACGCCGCCATGGAGGGCGACTGCCCGTTCGGTGATCGCGAGGCCCAGTCCCACGCCGCCAGTCTGGCGGCCGCGGGCATCGTCGATGCGGTAGAAGGGGAGAAACAGTTTGTCGAGCGCCTCCTCCGGTACGCCGGGCCCGGAGTCGGTGACGCGCACCACGGCTTCCGGCCCTTTGGCTCCCATGCCCTGCTCCAGCCGGACCTGGACGCTGGTCCCGGGCTCGGTGTAGCGGACGGCGTTGCGCACCACGTTCTCGATCGCGCTCTGCAGCAGCCGCGCGTTGCCGGTGACGATGCAATCGTCCACCACGTCGACTTCGACCTCGCAACGGCGGTCCTGGGCTTCGAAGGCGGCGTCCTTGGCGATTTCGGTGATCAGATGTTCCAGGTGCAGAGATGATTTCTGGATGAATTCGTCGCCGCCATCGAGCCGGGCAATGGTGAGCAGCTTCTGAATGAGCTGGTTGAGCCGGTAGGTCTCACGATCGATGCGGTCGAGGGCGCTGCCGGCCTCGGATCCGCTGCGCTGGCGGGCGAGTTCCAAAGCAACGTTCAAGCGGGCAAGCGGCGAGCGTAATTCGTGGGAAATATCAGTCAGCAAACGCCTTTGGGCATTGACTAACTTCTCAAGCCGTTCCGCCATGCGGTTAAAATCACGCATGAGTTCAGCCATTTCGTCGTGGCGGCGGGATTGGGGAACATCGGCACGGGCGGCTAAATCGCCTTCCGCCAGTTTCTGGGTGGCAGCGCGCAAGCGAGCGATAGGCGAAGTCAGATAGCGAGCCAGGAGGTAACAGACCAATCCCGAGGAAAGGATCCCGATAAAGATGGGCATGCCGTGCGGTCCAAACATGCCTTCGGGAGGCGGAGGAAGCTCAATCACCAAGGTGTAGTGATGTCCATCGGGAGTGCTCATGGAGGAGCGAAGAAACTGCTGCCGGTTGAGGCGACCCCAAAAACTTTCAGCGGTGCGCATTTCGCCTAGTTGGGCGCGACGAACCCACTCCGGCGGTTTGCGGCCGACTATATCTTTTCCTTGTTCGTCCGCGATAAAAAGCCGGACGTGGTGGAGTTCGTGCACGCCGCGAAGATATTTCCAGGCGCCGTCCTCGCCACCGGCTTGATACGCCTGCACCGCATTGTTGAGCAGGGTTGCTTCCTCAGACTGCAAGTTCGAGATTTCGCGCGAAGGCCGCAGGGCAGTAACGATGATGATGGCCAGCACCATGAAGAGCGCCTGAGCCAGCCAGTAGGAAAGAAACATCCGCAGGAACAGACTCTTCATTGCTCTTCGCTCCTGGCATGTTCACGGGGATGGGCGAAGATGTATCCCACGCCGCGCACCGTCTTGATATGGTCAGGGCCGGTATCGGAATCGCCGAGTTTCTTGCGCACCTTACTAACGTGCATATCAATGCTGCGATCGAAGGGAGAGAATTTGCGGCTGAGAACAGTGTCGACCAGATGCTCGCGGGTCACGACCCGCCCTGCATCGCGCAGCAGTGCGTGGAGCAGATTAAATTCCACCGAGGTCAGATCGACGGGTACACCGTCCCTGAGGACGATCCGGGTGGCGGGATCGAGTTCGATGTCTCCCACTCGAATAACTTCAGGGATGGCCTCCGACTTGCCGCTGCCTTGGGTGCGGCGGAGAATGGCCCGAATGCGGGCTACGAGTTCGCGGGGATTGAAGGGTTTGGGGAGATAATCGTCCGCCCCGATTTCCAGGCCGACAATGCGGTCCACATCTTCGCCGCGCGCAGTGAGTAGCAGAACCGGTGTCTTGGAAGCGACGCGCAGCCGGCGCAGCACATCGAAGCCGTTGAGGCCGGGCAGCATCACGTCGAGTACAATGAGCAAGTGGTCGCCATCCAGGGCGCGTTCCAGTCCGCGAGCTCCGTCGTGAACGGACTCGATCTGAAAACCTTCAGGCTCGAGATATTCTCCGACTAAACCACAAAGCTCGGCATCGTCGTCGATGACCAGGATACGATCCATTTTCCTCATATCAGTTCTATAACAAGCCCGCGGCGGTGGCAGTAAAGAATTGTCAAACCCGCAGACATCCCTATTTACAAAACTTTACGCTGGTTGACCGACTCTTTACTACCCTAACCGACAAAAAAGTGTTCTTATCAGAGAAAGCAAATCAGCGCTCCACATCGGGAGACGAGGAGAGTTTATGAAACTTGGTGGATACAGGCTTTTGGCGGCAGGACTGGTGCTTACCTTGGTAACGACAGTGGCGAAGTCACAGACCCTGCAAAGGGTGGATATGCATCATCGGGCAGGGATGGGACACGAGTTGCCATTCTTTGCCCTTCACGATTTGACGGACGCACAGCGCACTCAAATCAAACAGATCTTCCAGAGCTCGAGAACGGCAACCAAGCCCCTGATGCTGCAGGAACATCAAAGCCATCAGGCAATGATGCAACTCATCACTGGCGGCAACTTCGAGGAGGCCAAGGCGCAGGCCATCGCTAGTCAAGAAGCACAGACCCACGTGCAACTTGAAGTGGAGCATGCAAAGGTCGTGTCGCAGGCTTATCAGGTGCTGACGGCGGAACAGAAAACCGAGCTCAATGAAATTATGGCCAAGCACGAGCAGAGGATGCAGGAGCGGATGAGCCAACATCAGGCTCCGCCGGAGCAAGCACCGAATCAATAACCAGCGCACAAGGGTGTACGAGGGGGGAGGGTTAAGGGAAATGGCCCTCCCCCAGTTTTCAAGGGAAAGGTGGGAAAGCCATGGCCACAATCGCGACTGTTCCCCGAGAGATCGTGGACGTAATTGCAGACGAAATGGCGTGGGGAGTGGAGCGGGCGGTGGAGTACTGGATGTCGCAGATTGAACACGCGCTCGCAGACAGAGAATTGACGTCGCTGGGGCGGTTGTATGCGGTCAAGGACGTCGTGGAGCGGTACAGAGAATTGACGGGTAAAACAGAATTGGAAGCTCGCAGGGCGTAGGAGCCTGGAATGGCATGAGTGTTGAAATTGTTTATTCCTATCTGATCGACTCCGCCATCGTTTTTCTGGGAAGTTGGGTGGTGTTTCTGCTGGCAGCGTATGCCCGAGTATTCGGCGGCGACACGCCTTCCCGGAAGAGTTAGGCGCGGGGAAAACTGAAGCCTGGGCTGGTAGAATCTCATCTACTGGAAGCACATGCTGCCCAAGAGCCTTCGTCCCTTATTCCCCTACCTGAAGAAGTACCGTGGCAGCTTTGCCGTGGGGACGGTGTGCGTTTTCCTCAACAACGGAATCTGGATCCTGTTTCCGCAAATCATCCGGCGGGCGGTGAATGATCTTCATCTGGGAGTTACCCGCCAGAAGCTGGGCACGTACGCCTTGCTGCTGCTGGCAGTAGCCGGCGCGAAAGGCATTTTTCAGTTTCTGACCCGCTGGATCCTTATTGGCATCTCTCGTGAAATTGAATTCGATCTACGCAATGATCTGTTTGAGCATCTGGAAAGCCTTTCCTATTCCTATTACCAGCGCACCCGTACCGGCGACATTATGGCGCGCGCCACTAATGACTTGAATGCGGTGCGCATGCTGCTGGGACCGGCGATTATGTATTCGGCGAATACGGTCGTGTTCACGGCGGGTGCGTTGGCCTTCATGCTTTCCATCAGCCCACGGCTCACGCTTTACGCATTTCTACCGTTGCCTGTCGTAAGTATCACCATTCAATATTTCGGAAAGCGGATCCATGAACGGTTCGAAAGAATTCAGGCGATGTTCTCGGAAATTTCGGCGAGGGCGCAGGAGAATTTTTCCGGCGCCCGGGTGATCCGGGCCTATGTGCAGGAGGAAGCCGAGATCGCGGGGTTTGAAATTTCCAATCGGGAATACATTGCGCGTAGTTTGAAACTGGTTCGCTTGATGGGAATGTTATGGCCGACGCTAGAGACCATGCTGGGTTTTGCCATCGTGCTGGTGCTGTGGCTGGGCGGAAAAGAGGTCTTGCAAGGCCACATCAATGTTGGAGATTTTGTAGCCTTCAATACCTACATGGTGCAGTTGACCTGGCCGATTATCGCGCTGGGTTGGGTGATAAACATTTTCCAGCGCGGGACTGCGTCGATGGCGCGAATCAACGAGATTCTGGTTGAGAAACCGGGGATTGCTGACGGGCCGGAAGTGAAAGTCGCTGGCAGCGGCCCCGGCGTTAAAGAGTTTGAGGGAGAGATTGAGTTCCGCAACCTGGACTTTGCATATAACGGTAAACCAGTGCTGCATGATGTGAATTTGCGGATCCCGGCGGGAAGCAGTCTGGCAATTGTGGGCCCGACGGGATCGGGCAAAACCACGCTGGTGAGTCTGATTCCTCGGATTTACGACGCAGCGGCGGGAAGTGTGCTGATCGACGGCAGGCCGGTGCGCGAGTATTCCCTCGAGTTCCTGCGCGCAAATATCGGCTTTATTCCGCAAGAGACGTTTCTATTCAGCGAGAGTGTGCGGGGAAATATCGCGTTTGGAAAGGCAGACGCTACGGATACCGAGGTGAGGTCGGTCGCGGAAGCGGCTAGCATTGCGGAGGATATCGAAGGATTCCCTGAGAAATATCGGACGCTGGTGGGAGAACGCGGCATTACGCTCTCCGGCGGGCAAAAGCAACGGACGGCGATAGCACGCGCCATCATTCGAAACCCGCGCATTCTAGTACTGGACGATGCGCTCTCCAGCGTCGATACGCACACTGAAGACAAGATATTGAATCATCTACGCGAAGTCATGCATGGCAGGACCACGATCTTCATTTCGCACCGGGTTTCGACCGTTCGCAATGCGGATTTAATTGCGGTGCTGCACACCGGCCGCGTGGTGGAGTTGGGCACGCATGCGGAATTGATCGAAAGAAACGGTTATTACACGGATCTTTACAACAAGCAGATGCTGGAAGAAGAACTGGCCGAAGTGTAAGAGCGCGACCACTCACCACAGAGGACACTGAGGATCACACAGGTTTATTGAAATAGCCTCTTGCCGGAGAGGGGTCTCCATGAAAAGGAAGATTATCCCCGAACTGCTTGACTCTGACGCCGGTACGCCGTCCGAAATCGCGACTTCCCTTTTTGATTTGAACCGCATCAATCGCTGGTTTGGCGGAATTGCAACCACACGGTTCCTGGTTGAACGGGTCGCACGAGAACTGGGAGCGAGGTCTCTTTCTCTGCTTGAAGTGGCTGCAGGAGCTGGCGCGGTGCCTGCTGCCGTCGCGGCGGAGCTGGCGCACTCGGACATTCATATTGAAATCACCCTACTGGATCGCGCCGCTTCGCATCTGAAGAATGGGAGTCGACGGGCGGTCGCAGGAGATGCTCTCGCACTTCCCTTCTCCGATAACAGCTTCGATCTGGTGAGCTGCAGTCTATTCGTTCATCACCTGTCGCCGGACGAGGTGGTGCGATTCGTCAACGAAAGCTTACGGGTGTGCCGCGCCGCTGTGGTCATTAACGATCTGGTTCGTCATCCGGCGCATTTGGGGCTGGTGTATGCGGGGATGCCACTGTACGGCAGCCGGCTTACCCGGCATGACGCGCCAGCTTCGGTGCGGCAGGCCTACACGGTGAATGAGATGAAGGACATGCTGCAGGAATCGAAAGCGGCCCGGGTAGAGATAACGCAGCACTTCTTGTTTCGCATGGGCGTGATCGCATGGAAGAGCGCGGCGGTGAACAAGTGATGGCGATCTACGACTTGATTGTTATCGGCGGCGGTCCAGCGGGATCTGCGGCGGCGATTAGAGCAGCCCGGAAAGGGGCGCGGGTTCTGCTGCTTGAACGCGGACGGTTTCCCCGCCAAAAAGTATGTGGTGAATTCGTTTCGGCGGAGTCGTTGGAGCTGCTGAAAGATCTTTTTGACGCGAAGCATCGCGCCCGGTTGAGTGATGCGATTCGGATTCAGCGGACGCGAGTGTTCCTCGATGGCCGGATACTCCAAGCGCCGGTTCAGCCCGCGGCTGCCAGCATGGCGCGGCTTGAGCTAGATGATGCGCTTTGGAGTTCCGCGGAAGCTGTGGGCACTGAAACTCGGCAACAAACGACGGTTCTGCGAGTTCGGGGCTCGGGGCCGTTCGTGGTCAGCACCTCGGCTGGAGATTTCGAAACGCGGGCAGTGGTGAACGCTTCGGGCAGGTGGTCAAATCTAAATACTGCGCCGCCGGAAGACGGTCAGCCCAG
This sequence comes from Terriglobales bacterium, assembly GCA_035484735.1. Classification (GTDB taxonomy): domain Bacteria; phylum Acidobacteriota; class Terriglobia; order Terriglobales; family Acidobacteriaceae; genus JABCZH01. The sequence continues at coordinate 297,552 of DATHOQ010000047.1, forward strand.
GTGGATCGGTGTCAAAGGGCATTTTGAAGAAGCGTCGCCACCGGCTTCGGTGGACTTGTACTTCTTTGATGGCGGATATTGTGGGGTGCAACCGGTCGATCTCAAGGAAGACCCTGAGCGTGGACGAATCAATGCTTGTGCGATGGTGCGTGCAGATGTGGCCAGCGCGCTGGCGGGAGTGTTGCAGTGTCATCCCGCGCTTCGCGAGAGGAGCCGGCAATGGAGGCCGTTGGGCGATCCGGTGAGCACTTCCCCGCTGGTGTTCCGCGATCCGCAGCCGGAGCGGGATGGTGTTCTGATGGTGGGCGATGCTGCCTGCTTTGTGGATCCATTCGTCGGTGACGGCATTTCGCTGGCGTTGCGCAGCGGCGCTTTGGCGGCGGAATGCCTGATTCCTTTTTTTCACGGACAGGTGCCGCTCGGTGAAGCTGTGAAACGATATCGCGACGAATACGCCGGGCGGTTTGGAGCTGTGTTTCAGAACTCGTCGAAGATCCGGCGGATGTTGCGCCTCCCACGGGCGGTGCGGCGTCCAGTAGTGGCTTTACTTACGAGAGTGCCGGCGGTCACAAAGTATTTGGTGAGGAAGACGCGGTAACTAGCGGACCACGAGGACTTCGCGAATGTTGTCACGGGTGAGGAAGAATTTGATGGAAGTGAAATCGCGAAACAGGTTCTCGATGTGGCGATTGTTAAAAACGCGCTGCAACCGGAAAGCGCCTCGGGCTGATTGTGCGCCCGGACCTTTGCGCAGGTCGCCACGCGCCTCAACATGCTGCATTTCGAGTGTGTCGTTACCGGTAATGTGGTAGCGATAGCAGGGGGCGTCCGGTCCGGCTTCCTGGGTATGGAAGAACGCCAGCATCATGCCGCCGGGACGGATCATCGACCATAAGCGGGCCACCAAAGGCTTTACCAGTTCCTCATCCAAATAATCAGCCAGGTTCCAACACAGAATGACGTCGAAATGGGCATTGCCGAATACCAGGTTTTCCGCCAGGAAACGTTTGTGATCGAGGGCGGTTTGACCCTGCGCATCGCGCATCACCAAGGCCGGGTCGGTGGAAGCTTCCAAAATGTCTTCGCTGTAAATCTTGTGGCCGCGCTCGATCAAATAACGAATGTTAGAGGCCGAGGTGGAACCGATATCCAAAATGCAAAGCGGCTCTTCAGACTGAAAAAGGCGGGTCAACTCGACCAGACCACTGGAGCGGCGGGTGAGCCGCTGGGTAGACAGATGCGGCCGCATACTCTGGCCGTGTTCCTGGCCGGGCTCGGATGGACCTCGAAAAAGCTTCATGAAGCTATTGGTGACGGATGCCATTGCGACTTCTTTCTGGCTTCCGGTTCAGAGTGCTTTCCTAGACTAACTATATCGCGGGGCACTAAGCCGAACCGGGCAAAAACTTTCAATTCTTGGTTACCGAGGTGTTTGGTGACATGGAACCGCTCCCGCTGCCCACCATTGCTGCTGGTCCGCCGGAACTCTGAGCGGCGGCTGTACTCTTGGGCTCCGGTTGAGACTCAGATTTCGCCGGCGAAGCTGAAACTGGCTTCGCGGCCTCCTGTTGAATATCGACTTTCCCCTTAAAATAAGCGCCCTCTTCGATGGCGATGCGCTGAGTGAAAATGTCGCCGAGCACAACCGCGGACTTCCGCAACTCGGCTCGCAGGGTGGCTCGAATGTTGCCGTCTAGTTTGCCTTGAACAGTTACACCTTTGGCGTGGACACTACCTTTGACCTGGCCGTTAGGACCAATCACCAGATTGTTGCTGTGCAACTCGATCGTGCCTTCGACTACACCATCAACGAATAGATCCTCGCTACCGGAAAGTTCTCCCTTGATGATGACCGACTTGCCTATATGAGCAAACTCGTTGGTCTTTGGAGTGTCCATAGCCCAACCTCCTTCACGTCCATAGCACCACATGCAACTGGGACTAACGGATTCTAAACCATTTGGCGACTTTGCGGTGCACGAAGGGGCAAAGGGGCTTCCCAGACGGTTTAGAATGGACGAAAGTGGGCATGTTTCGGCTGCTGAAAATGGCGATGCAACGGCAACTGCGATGGCTTCGTCTAAACTAGGGAGCGATTTATGAGGTTATTTGGCCAAAGAACGGGATTGCTCGGATTCGCCATGGTACTGGTGAGTGTCGCTGCGGCCCGGCTCCCCGCGCAGACGATGAGTGCGGCCCCGGTTGAATTGGTGCGGGAAACGGTCCAGAACGAAATCAACTCCAGCAATCCCATTAAGTTCATGTTCCGGGAGCGCGAGCAGACCGAACATGGCACGCAAACCAAGGTGATCGTACAGACCAAGGAAGTTGCGGCGGGCATGTTGGTGGCTATCAACGACAAGCCGCTCACGGTAGAAGAACGACAGAAAGAACAAGGGCGTTTGGACGGATTGGTCAACAACCCAGAGGAACTGAAGAAAAAAGAAAAGGCCGACAAGGAAGACACGGAGCATACCAACCGAATCATGAGGGCGTTACCGGACGCGTTCCTCTATGAGCCGGATGGCGTCCAGGTGGGAACAAAAGAAATGGGCAATCCGGGCGATGAGTTGGTGCGCCTGAAGTTTCGCCCTAACCCAGATTACAGCGCTCCATCTCACGTTGAGCAGGTACTGACGGGAATGGTGGGCTATATGCTGATCGACAAGAGCCAGCGGCGCATTGCGAAGATCGATGGCACGCTGGAGAAGGAAGTTGGGTTCGGTTGGGGCATTCTTGGCCGCCTCGATAAGGGCGGGCGCTTCGTAGTGCAACAAGGCACAATGGAAACGGGAGAATGGCAGCTCACCCGTATGCAGCTAGATTTGACTGGCAAAATATTGTTCTTCAAGAAGCTGGTTATCAAATCCACGCAGACATTTAGTGACTTCCACCAGGCCCCACCAAATCTTACTTTCGCGCAGGGCGTGGAACTGCTGAAGAAGCAGGCACAGGAACTGGCGGAGAACCGACCGGAGACGGCAGGCGCAGAGCGAAGCCAGAGATAGACGAACGCGATTCAACCCTCGTCAGATCGTGTTCGCAGATCAACTGGCTTTAATTGTTTCTTTGCGGACAGTTAACTTCTCAATCCGGTCTTCCAGGACGCTGTAGCCCGTGCCAGACTGGTCAGATATCGCGATCATGCCATGAGCGCTAACTTGGACTTCAGGTTCGATGATGTCTTCCTTCCAATAGCGTTTGCTGGCAGAGACGTCTCCCGGCAGCCGGAAATTTTCCAGGGTGGAGAGGGCGATGTTATGAGCGCGTCCCACGCCGGACTCGAGCATTCCTCCACACCACACTGGAATTTTGTGAGCGGCACACACATCATGGACTTTGCGCGCTTCGCTGAACCCTCCCACGCGGCCAACCTTGATGTTGATGATGCGGCAAGCGCCAATCTCGACGGCTTGAGCGGCATCGCGGGCGTTATGGATGGACTCGTCCAGGCAGATAGCGGTACGCAGCTGCGGCTGGAGGCGGGAATGGTTGTAGATGTCGTCGTCCCAGAGCGGCTGTTCGATCATCAGCAGATTGAACTGGTCGAACTTGCGCAAGTGCTCGACCTGGTCGAGAGTGTAGGCGGAATTGGCATCGCAACTCAAAGTGATGTCAGCCCAGCGCGAACGAATGCGTTCCAGAACATTGAGGTCCCAGCCGGGTTTCACCTTCACCTTAATGCGGCGATAGCCGGAGGCAAGTTCGCGCTCGATCTTTTCCAGCAGTTGTTCGATGGAATCCTGAATGCCGATGGAAACTCCGCAAGGAATTTCTCGCAATTTGCCGCCCAGCAATTTCCAGAGAGGCTGCTGCTGTTGTCGGGCAGCAACATCCCAGAGTGCGTTTTCAACCGCAGCTTTGGCCATGCGATGACCGCGGACTCTGGCCATAAGACGGACACTCTCACCTGGGTGCTCGATAACTTGGCCTAGAACAGCCGGGGCGAGCCAGTGTTGGATGGTGAGCCAAGCGGAATCGATCCATTCGGAACTGTAGAAGGGAGCGCCGTCGGCAACACATTCGGCCCAACCGGTGATGCCATCGCATTGGGCGCTGATCAGCAGAATACGGCGATCATAGATCCGGCCAAAGCTGGTCTCAAAGAAATCGACGAGCGGCATTTTGATTTCACGAAGGGTGAGAGCTTCGATTTTCATAGTTGCGAATTCGTCACTTAACCACAGAGGACACAGAATGCACAGAGAAAACCTTAGCTCGACGGTAGGTCCGATGCACCCAACAGGAACTCGCCGTTCCCCTGCGAATCGCGCCGATAGCCTAGCACGGTTAGGCCGTTGGCAAAAGCTTTTTGAAACTCGTCACGATTGCGCTCTTGAATCTGCTGCGCCTGATCCCGGGCCGCAGGAGTGGCTTTCCATTCGTAGATCTGCGCGGGAACGGAGATCGTCTTCATGACGGTGAATTCCGGATTCTTTCCGGTTGTCAGCAAGTGTTCTACCCGCTTCGACTTCAGCCACCACTCGGCTACCAGGCGATCGGTGGGCAAGCCACCTTGTAGCGGCGATGAGGTAATTCCGTATTGGTTCACGTTGTAGCGGTGCGTAATCGCCCCCAACCTATCGAGATTAAAGTAGGCATTCTTGATCTCCAGGGGATCGAAAGTCCACTCCATCAAGTCAAAGCCCCGACTGAGGGCATCGTCACGTTGGGCCAGTTTCAAGCGGCGGCCGAGTCCGGTGTCGCGATACGGCTGGCGCACGGCCAGCATGTGAGAGTACAGGTATACACGTTGATCACGCACACCGGGGACCGCGAAAGCAAAACCTACCAGGGCGTCATGGTCGAAGGCGCCGATGACCTGGCCGCCAATCTTATCGGCAACCACGAACATGCGCAAGGGAACCAACTCAATGTCGGTGAATCCCCAAACCTCTTTTTGTAAAGCTACACAGGCACGCATTTCGTCGAGAGACTGGCATTTGCGAATCAGGAGCGAGCCGGGGTTCACTGGCTGTGCAACTCCTGTTGTTTTGCCTGCTGCCACAAGGCTTCCAGTTCTTGCATGGGGACTTGCTGCGGAGTACGCCCGGAGGTGCGGAGTTGATCTTCCATCCACTGAAAGCGCCTGCGGAACTTTCGGTTGGTCTTTCGCAGCGCCGATTCCGAATCGAGCGAGAGATAGCGCGCGATATTCACCAGAACGAAGAAGAGATCCCCCAGTTCACCTTCGAGGCGCAGCCGGAGATCGTCGGAGATCTGGGGCTGGCCGGACCCTGCTACGCCGCGGCCTTGGGGTTGCGGGCCGGGTGCAGGAAATTCCTTGACAGGAAATTCCTTGAGGTGTTGCTGAAGTTCTACGGTCTCCTCACGAAGCTTGTCAAACAGGCCTTCGACATTGGGCCAGTCGAAGCCAACATTGGCGGCCCGCAAACTGAGTTTGTGAGCTTCGAGCAATGCCGGCATGGCAGAAGATACAGCGGCTAGAATCGAGTCGGGAGGTTTTTCAGCTTTACCTGCATCCCGCTTTTTCTTTTCTTCGGCTTTCAGCGCTTCCCAATTACGCAGGACTTCAGCGGGAGTGTCGGCTTTAACGTCGCCGAAGACGTGAGGATGACGGCCGATTAACTTATCCGCCAGACAGTCTAAGACGTCATCAATAGAAAAGGTTTTCTCCTCCTTTGCCATCTGGGAGTAGAACAAGACCTGCAACAGCAGATCACCGAGTTCAGCGGCGAGTTCCGGCCAATCTCGGTTGTCGATGGCTTCCAGAACCTCGTAGGTCTCCTCCACGGTGTAAGGCTTGATGGAATCAAAGGTCTGTTCACGGTCCCAGGGGCAGCCGCCTGGAGCGCGCAACCGGGCCATGATGGACACGACACGCTCGAAGCGATCTCCAGTGGTAGGCATGGAGGAATCACTGTAAATGAGGGGAGCGGGCGCGGGCAATGCTGGCTTACTTTCCGAATCCCTAGTCAAAGCTTTTGACCACAAAGGACGCAAAGGGTTCGCGAAGAGCGCGAAGAAAACCTTGGCGCGGAAACTGCGGAAACTTATGTCATCTTTCGCAATACGGGCGAGATGCGCGACACTGGGTTGATTCAGATGGTTACACACCCGAATCTCCGGCCTCCGCTCAATAATGAGCGCTTTGATGTCGTCGTCATCGGCGGCGGGATCAACGGCGTCGCCATTGCTCGGGAATGCGCTCGCGCCGGACGGCGGACGCTTCTGGTGGAGCAGAACGATTTTGCATCGGGCACGACCAGCCGCTCGACGCGAATCATTCATGGCGGTCTGCGCTATCTCGAACACGGTGATCTGGCGCAGGTCAGGGAGTCGCTTCGGGAACGGAAGCAGTTGTTGCAACAGTATCCATATTTGGTGCATCGTCTGGAGTTTCTTTTGGCGCTGCCGGAGAACAGCCCACGCAGTGCACTGGCGGTGCGGGCGGGATTGTGGCTCTACCGGCAGATGGGCGGTCAGGGTGCAACCAACGGCCGCAGCGAGCAACATCGTTTGGAACAGATGCTCGATAGCGGTAGGCGGTTTTCGGTCTTCAGTTTTGACGATGCGCAGTGTGAATTCCCCGAGCGCCTGGTGGCGGAGTGGTTAGTGGAAGCAGGCCGGGCGGGCTGTGTGGTGCGAAACCACACTAGGGTGGGCACAGTCGAGGTTACGGGGGGAAAGGTCACGAGTCTGAGGCTACGCGACCAACTGAGTGGAATTGAAGAGTCGGTTTCAGCGAACTGGATTATCAATGCTACTGGACCTTGGGCTGACCAGATCTGCCGGCAATCTGACATTCGGACAGCACATCCCATGGTTGGGGGAGTTCGCGGATCTCACATTGTGGTGCCAAAATTTACCGGTGAACCGGAGGCAGCAGTTTACACCGAGGCGGTGGACGGGCGGCCGTTCTTTGTCATCCCCTGGAACGGGCAGCTTCTGGTGGGAACGACTGAAGTGGGAGATACAGGCGATCCGGGAAAGGTCAAGGCGTCAGCCGAGGAGATCGAGTACCTGCTGCGTTCAGTGCAGGAGCTATATCCGCGGGCGCGAGTGACAGCGGGCGATGTGCGCTGCACATTTGCCGGCGTGCGTCCACTTCCCTACTCGCCGGGAGCGACACTCTCGGGGTTGAGCCGGCGGCATTATCTGCATGATCATTCGACGGAAGGAGCTGCGGGAATGATTTCGGTGATCGGCGGGAAGCTGACGACGGCAGCGAGCCTGGCACGAGAGTGCATGGCCAGCATCGGCGGGGCGAAGATCGGCGCAGCATCTTCCCCCCAGCAAATTGCACTGGTAGATGGAGATCGAGCAGAAAGACTAGTCGAGCGGAGAATCTCTGAAGTGGCCGAGGAAGGCGGGATCAACCGCGAATCAGCCCGCGGGCTGGTGGAGTGGTATGGAGAACAGTCGGCGGCGATTGCCGGGATGGCGCGGAATCGGGCGGAGTTGCGGGAGACTTTGTGTCCGCATAGTGATCATATAGTTGCTGAAGCTGTTCATGCGCTAACAAATGAATACGCCGTCACTCTGGGCGATGTGTTGTTGCGCCGGGTGCCAGTTGCCCTGGGGGCTTGCTGGTCGCCGGAGTGCGGCCGTGAGGCGAGCAAGAGATTGGGTGCGGCGATGGGATGGCATGAGGACCAAGTCGCAATGTGGTTCGAAGCCTTCGAAGCGGAGCGCGAAGCTTTCTTGCGGAAGCCTTCGGCGCGATGAGCTCGGTTAGCGCCCGCTGATGGCTGAGGCTCCGCCGGGAAAAGTTTGGACCAGCAACCGGGGATCGTCGGAGATGATTCCGTCAACCTCCCAGCCCGCCAAGCGTTGCATCGCCTTCTTGTCATTTACAGTCCAAGTGAGCATAGTTCTGTCAGCGGAATGGACGGCTTGCACGAGTTGTGAAGTGATCAGTGTGTGCTTGGGGATCACGTACTCCACGGGTAATTCCCGCCAACGATCCAGGTTCTTCCTCCGATCGCAAATGAAGCCGAGGCAGATGGCAGTGCTGCGCGCTCTCAGGTCAAGCAGGACTTCAGGTAGGAAAGACGAGACGACATACCCGCGTTCCGGCGGATGTTCGCGCAGGGCGACGAGGACATCTGACTCCAGGCCGGGGACTTTGAGTTCAATGTCGAGGAAGGCAGACGTGGCATAGCGGGACAAAACATCATCGAGGCAAGGCAGCGACTCCAGTTGACCGCAGGAAGCTGCGGCGATGCTGATTCCCTCCGCCTTCTCGTCGTGACAAATGACGGCGCGTCCACAAGCGGTATGGCGCACGTCAAATTCAAAACCATCACAACCGAACTTCAGCGCCAAGTCGAAAGCAGCGAGCGTGTTCTCTGGCGGCGCGTCAGAGACACGTATACCGCGATGACCGAGGAGGAGGGGATGACCGGACATCGCGGCTGATTGTAAATCCAGAATGGTGGAGGTGAATGGCCAAAAAATCCACAGCCCTTGGAAAACTTTCCGTTATCTCCTAACACTGATAGTTAGTCGAGGTCGAAATCGCGGATGGGCTTGCCGGTATCGGGCGACTCTTTTGCCTTCTTGACTGCCTCTTGAAACTTCTTTTCCAACAGGTCGGAGGCGTGCTTCTGGTTTTCGACAGATTGGCGAAAGATGGAGTCGCGGCGGCTGTCCTGTTCTTTCATGGCTCGGGCGGCATCTTCGATGTCATTGAACATCTTGGGCTTGACTGCAGCAGTATGCGCAATTACGGCCTGGGAGTCAGAATCAACTTTCAACACCGCGCTGCAACATGGGCAGGTTACTTCGAATGCAACTGGGGAACGCCGTGCCATAGCAAGAATGATACCCCAAAATGGGGGTTCAGCGAGGCTCCAGCTTGATGGGGAAGATGTGGAACAGATTGAGCATTTCGAGTCCCAGCAAGAGAATGGAGAAAAAGACTACCGTGATGGCCAGAATCTCGCCAAAGTTGAGCCCGCTACGGCGTGGCTCAAACCGGCGCAGCACCAAACCCAAAATGTTTAGAGTGGCAAAACCAAACACCAGCACCCACAGGACGTTGTAAACGCTGGCCTTCTTCTCCTCATAAAACCCGGAAAGTTCTGAGAACTGGAATAGAAGCAGTAGGGCGAACGCGTGATGCGTCGAGACGAGCCGCGAACTATTTCTAAGAAGAGTTTTGGTCAGGGATAGGTGCATGAGCCGGGTATGGAGATACGATATTACCTCTTTTCGGAAGCGAGCGTCAGGGATGAGGCGAACGAGCGGCTGGGTTGATTGGCGCAGCCGTATCACACCGAATTGCGAGTGATTTATTAATAAAAGATTCCCTACCCCTTGCCGGGCGGTCTGTGTGTCCAGCCACGTGCCGATTGAGACAGGAGAGCGGCTAGGGATGCCTAGCAAATGTCCACGGAAATGGGCGACGCGAAAGCGGAGACTGAGTTTTCAAGCGGATAGCACGGCCCGCAGGCGGTACTGGCGGGCCGTTTTCTTTGCAAGTGGGAATGTTTGTGCAGTGGATTGTGCAGTAGCTTTTTCCTCACTGGTGGAGGACAATGGGTGCGCCTGGCAGGGCCGCTTCGTTCCCCCACTTCGCGGTAGCAGAGCCGGGTTTGTTCCCAGTGTTCTCGCGTGAGTAGGCCGCGATCCGATTTCGCACCACGGAGGCTCCCAATGACGAAACTGAGCGCGTGGAAAAGAAGCTTCGCCGTGTTTCTGCTTTGCGCCGCGACAGCGATTGCAGCGCCTGCACAGACTCTTAAGGTGTTGGTTAATTTCAATGGACCGAATGGTGAAGCTCCCGATCTTATGTCTCTGATTCAGAGTACTGACGGTAATCTCTACGGAGTCACATACGATGGTGGAGACTTCGGCTACGGAACGGTTTTCAAAATGACCCTCGACGGAGCCCTGACGACACTGTATAGCTTTTGCGCCGAAACAGACTGTCAGGACGGGGTCTTCCCAACTGGAGCGCCAGTGTTGGCGACAAACGGTGATTTTTATGGGACAACGTACAATGGCGGAAATGACAGCACCTGTGTTCCTCGACGAACCGGCTGTGGTACCGTCTTCAAACTTACTCCGGCTGGGAAGCTGACGACGCTCTACACCTTCTGCGCTCAACCCAACTGCTCTGACGGCGATGCTCCTCTAGGTTCGCTCATTCAAGCTGTCGACGGCAATCTTTACGGGACGACAACCCAAGGGGGCACGGTTGATAGTCAGTGCCCATTAGGATGCGGTACGATTTTCAAAGTCAGCCCTGAAGGTGTTCTAACAACGCTCCACGCTTTTGACTACAGTGATGGATATGCGCCATGGGCGGGCGTGATTCAGGCAATTGATGGCAACTTCTACGGCACGACCAGCGACTATAACGATTGCCCCAACTGCCCGACGGGTTCTGGAACAGTCTTCAGGATGACTCCGGGTGGTGCATTCACCACGATGCACTACTTCACCGGCCCCGACGGTGCTAATCCGTTCGCTCCTCTTGTTCAGGCAAGCGATGGACGCCTCTATGGAACGACCTATGGTGGCGGAAATGAAAATCAAATGTGCGACCTCGTCCTTATTACCAGCGGTTGCGGCACAATATTTCGAATGTCCCTTGATGGCCACTTAAGAACGGTGTACGACTTTTGCTCTCAGCCCAACTGCAGCGATGGCTATTACCCTGAGCAGGGAGTAATTCAGGGGACGGATGGCAATCTCTACGGAACAACAATTGGGGGAGGAAACCTCTTCACGCTCAGCCCGAGCGGTTCTTTCACAACCCTGCAAGTCTTTAACTATCAGACCGGCCTGCCTCCGGATAACGGACTGTTCCAAGCTACCAATGGACTCTTTTACGGCGCGACTAGCGGTGGCGGCGGGTACCAAGATGGTACGCTCTTTAGTCTCGCTACGGGTCTTGAACCGTTTGTCAGTTTCCTTCGCCCGGCAGGCAAGGTAGGGCAGGCTGGCCCGATTCTTGGTCAGGGATTCACTGGAACCACCAGCGTCTCGCTCAACGGAATCCCGGCGAGCTTCACGGTTGTTTCCGATACGTACATACGCGCCACGGTTCCGGCGGGAGCGACGACGGGTTATGTTACCGTGACCACGCCCACCGGCACGCTGACTAGCAATGTGCCGTTCCACGTGATCCGGTAACAATTGGGGGATTGGCACGTCACTTCGACTTCCGGGAACATTCGCTTATCCACGACCCTAACCTTCGGCATCGGTTCAAAAAGTTCATCGCTGGTGGGCAGGACTAGACCGGCATTGGTCGCGCCGATGCTCTCGCTGAGACCGGCGAACAGGGCTTCGAGCGGTTCCGTGATTGCGTTCTTAGCTAGGTGACGTTCCATTTTCCATCAGAAGTCCAAACCGCCGGACGGGTTGCTTGACACCGCCGATCCCATCGAGTGGCGCGTGCTTTATAATAGAAGATTCCCTACCCCTTTCCGGGCGGTCTGTGTGCCCGACCACGTGCCGATTGACACCGGAGAGCGGCAAGGAATCCCTAAAGATGTCCACGGAAACTATTGTCGTTCGCGGGGCGCGAGTCCACAACCTCAAGAACATTGACGTTGATATTCCCCATAATTCGCTGACGGTGGTCACTGGCGTTTCGGGATCAGGAAAGTCGTCGCTGGCGTTCGACACCATCTATGCCGAAGGCCAACGGCGCTATGTGGAGTCGCTGTCGGCGTATGCGCGGCAGTTCCTGGAGAGGATCGAGAAGCCGGATGTCGACGTCATTGACGGCATTGCCCCAGCGGTCGCTATACGGCAGAAGAGCAGCACCCGCAATCCGCGCTCGACCGTAGGCACGGCAACCGAGATTTATGACTATCTGCGGTTATTGTTTGCCCGGGTGGGACGCACTTATTGCATCCAGTGTGGTCAGGAAGTCAAGAAAGACACGGTTGATGAAGTTGCGGATGTAGTGATGGGGCTAGAGGAAGGAACGCGGTTGCATGTGATCTTTCCGTTGCAAGCACAGACGATGGTTCCGGCGACTGGTAAGACGCGGGCGAAGAGCAGCAAACGCAAGGTCGTCGCGGCGGCGGCGATTTCGGATCAGTTGAAAGCACGTTTGCTTGACTTGCGTACGCGAGGTTTTAACCGGCTTTATCAACACGGCCAGATTTTCGAGTTCTCGACGCCGGAGTCATTACTTGACGTCGATTTCACGGAACCGGTTTTTCTGCTGGTGGACCGGCTGGTGGTTTCACCAGAAGCGCGGGCGCGTATTGTGGATGCGGTTGAAATCGGCTATCGCGAATCGGGCGAGGTGATTTTCGAGACCGTCCCCCGCGAGGGACAAACGATGGAGCGTCTGCGTTTCTCCCAGCGGTTCGAGTGTAAGGTTTGCAATATCCGTTACGAGGAGCCTGAGCCTCGGCTGTTTTCGTTCAACAACCCGTATGGCGCATGTCCGCGCTGCCAGGGCTTTGGGAACACGATTGATTTCGATCTTGACCTGGTGATTCCGGACAAATCGAAGACTTTGAACGAAGGTGCTATCGATCCTTGGACCAAGCCGAAGTACCGCACCTTGGCCACTGATATGAAGCGCTTCGCGCGCCTGAAGGATATTCCGCTGGACGTTCCATGGGCCGAGCTGGACGCTGAGCAGCGGCGCCTGATAGTTGACGGCGAAGGAAAGTTTCTGGGAGTGCGTGGATTCTTCAATCACCTGGAACGCAAGAAATATAAACTTCATGTGCGAGTGTTTCTGAGCCGCTATCGCGGGTATTCGCTCTGCTCCACCTGTAAGGGTGCTCGGCTGCGGATGGAAGCGCAGCAGGTCAGGATCAACGATAAGAACATCTGCGATGTCTGTGGCATGACGGTAGAAGAGGCCTTACAGTTCTTTACCCAGGTTCAATTGACGGAACAGGAAGCAGGGATCGCCGACCGGCTCTTGCAGGAAATCCGGGAGCGGCTAGGATTCCTGAACGAAGTTGGGCTGGAGTATCTGACGCTGGACCGATTGTCGTCGACCTTGTCTGGCGGCGAGGCGCAGCGCATTCAACTGGCGACTTCGCTGGGATCGCGGCTGGTGGGCACTCTGTATGTGCTGGATGAGCCTTCGATCGGACTGCACAGCCGCGATACACAGCGACTGATCAAAATCCTGCACGGATTGCGCGATCTGGGGAACACGATTCTAGTGGTGGAGCACGATCCAGACGTAATGCGAGCTTCGGACAACATACTCGATCTCGGGCCGGGGGCAGGAGAAAACGGTGGCAAGGTGATCGCAACTGGAAATTACGAACAGATCAGGAACTCGCCGACATCGCTCACAGGCCGGTATCTGGCAAACGACCTACGCATCCAGATACCAGGCGCGCGCCGCAAACCGGGGAGTCAGCAGATCAAGATATTCGGGGCGCGGGCGCATAATCTGAAAAATATAGATCTGGTGTTGCCGCTGAGGATGCTGGTCGCGATTACCGGAGTTTCAGGCTCGGGCAAATCCACGCTGCTGCATGATGTGTTGACCCGCGCGTTGGCCCAGGCCAAGCAGACGCCCGACGGCTCTGGTCCGGTGACCACGGCATGGAATCGCGTGGAAGGCGCCGAGTACATCGATGAAGTTGTTTTGGTCGATCAGTCGCCTATTGGCCGCACGCCACGATCGAATCCGGTGACTTATATCAAGACGTTTGACGGGATCCGCGACCTATTCGCGGCACTCCCCGAATCGCATAAACGAGGATTTAGTTCGGGACATTTCTCCTTCAACATTCCGGGTGGGCGCTGCGAAACCTGCCAGGGCGACGGGACAGTGACCGTCGAAATGCAGTTCCTCGCAGATGTGGAGCTGATTTGCGAAGAGTGCAAAGGGATGCGCTACAAACCGCAAGTGTTGGAGGTTCGGTATCGTGGCAAGAACATCCACGAAGTATTGAACCTAACCGTGCAGGATGCGTTACACTTTTTCGCCGGCGCCCCCAAGATTGTGCAGAAACTGCGGGTGCTGGAAGAAGTGGGGCTGGGATACCTGCGTCTGGGGCAGTCGGCAACGACGTTGTCGGGCGGCGAAGCGCAGCGCATGAAGTTGGCAGCGCACTTGCAGACCACGGCGCGGGCGGACCTGAAGCGACGCATGCTATACATCTTTGACGAGCCCACTACCGGCCTACATTTCGATGACATCAGTAAACTACTGGCGGCATTTCGCCGTCTAATCGAGGCAGGGGGATCGATTCTGGTCATCGAGCACAATTTGGAGGTAATTAAGACCGCAGACTGGGTAATCGATCTGGGCCCAGAAGGCGGCGAGCGCGGCGGATACCTGGTGGGCGCGGGAACGCCGGAAACAATCGCCCGACTGCCGAAGTCACACACGGGACAGTTCCTGGCCGGAGTTTTGAACGGAAACGGATCGTCTGGGGATGCACACCAATAGGCGAACGCGAGTTGCACTGCTACTAGCGGTGCTCGTTGGCTGCTCTATGAGCGCCACTGGGCAGACCGTGCGCCATCAGAAGATTGCGGAGACAGATCCGGCGTTCCCTCCTGAACTGACCCAGGCTGAGAGTGACATCGAAAAGAAGGATTATGCGGCTGCCGAACCCCTGCTGCAGAAAGTTGTCGCAGCAGATCCAAAGAACTATCGGGCGTGGTTCGATCTGGGGTTCGTTTACAACGGGCTCGGGAACTTAACCGAGTCGATTGCCGCATATCGCAAGTCGGTGGCGGCTAAGCCGGACGTTTTCGAATCGAATTTGAATCTTGGCATCAGCCTGGCCAAGGCCGGTCAGACCGATGCCGAACAATATTTGCGTGCGGCAACCACACTCAAACCTACGGTTAACGTGGACGAAGGGCACGCGCGGGCGTGGCTTTCTTTGGCGGCCCTGTTGGAGACCAACAAACCAGACCAGGCGATTGAAGCGTATCAGCGAGCTGCCGTACTCACACCGAAGGACCCGGAACCGCATCTGGCGGCAGGGGCGCTACTGGAAAAGGGGAACCGCTTCGCTGATGCAGAACAAGAATATAAGCAAGCGTTGGCGATTGACCCGGGTTCGAGTGAAGCATTGATCGGCCTGGCGAACATCTACACGCGCGGTAATCGCTTTCTAGATGCAGAGCAAATCCTGGGAAAGATCGTCGCACTTCATCCAGAAAATGTTCAGGCGCGACTCGAGTTGGGCCGAGTGCTGGTCCGGCTGGGGAAGAACGACGAGGCGATGGCGAGCGTGCAGGCGGCGATCAAACTGGATCCCGGCAATCCGAAGATTCAACGCGAGCTGGCTGATCTCTACATGAGCGCGAAGAAATACGATCAAGCTGAGGCGACCTATCGTTCCCTGCTCAATGGGAAATCGCCCGATCTGGCGGAGTTGCACTACCTGATTGGAGTGGCACTACTCAAACAGCGAAAGTTTCCTGAGGCCGAGCAGGAGTTTCTGGTTGCGGTGAAGCTGAAGCCGGATATGGGCGAGGCGTATGGCGACCTGGCCGTGGCCGCGGTTGAAAATAAAGATTACCCACTAGCAATTAAAGCGGCCGATGCGCGGGCCAAGTTCTTGCCCGAAATTCCCATTGGCTATTTTCTGCGTGCGAGTGCCTATGACCACTTGCGCGCATACAAGCCGGCGGCGGAGAATTACCACAAGTTTCTGGAAGTGGCGAACGGGCAGTTTCCGGACCAGGAGTGGCAGGCCCGTCACCGCTTGATTGCCATCGAGCCTAAGAAGTGATGCTATGCGTCGTTCCCTGACTATTGCCGTCATTCTGGTGGCCACGGTGCTTAACTGCGTGGCTGAGAAGGAAACCGTGCAACAACTAGCGGCGCGGGCAGAGGCTGGGCGGCCAGAAGATCGCCCGGGGTTATATATCGAGATTGCTGAGCGCCAACTGAAAGCTGTGGCCGAACTTTTTGGCACGGGCAAGGACGATGAGGCCGTAGCTGCGGTCAAGGATGTGGTGACGTATTCGGAAAAAGCGCACGATGCCGCAATCGATTCTCGCAATCGACTTAAAGCCACCGAGATTGCTTTCCGAAAAATGGCGGCCAAGCTGCGTGATATCAAGCGCACCTTGAGCTTCGAGGATCAAGCCCCGGTTCAGGCTGCCGCGGATCGTCTGGAGGCCTTGCGCACCGACTTGTTATCAAAAATGTTTGGTAAGGGAAAATGAGAAGCGTCCAGGTCACGGTCACATTGGTGGTGCTGTTCTGCTGGGTAGCAACGACGGGGGCACAACTCCGCCGACGCGAGCCACTTACGCCTGAGGAAATCGACCAACTGCGTGATGCCGCCATGGATCCCGGCGAGCGCCTGAAGCTGTTCACGCGCTTTGCCCGCGAACGTCTGGTGTCAGTAGAGCAGATCCGTAACGATCCTAAAGCGACAGACCGGGGCCATCTGACCCATGATCGCTTGCAGGAGTTTGTTGACATCTATGACGAACTGAACGAGAACATTGACAACTTTATCGATCGAAAAGAAGACGTGCGAAAGCCGCTGAAGTCAGTAATTGAGGCGGATAACGTGTTTCAGACAAAGCTGCTGGCGTTAAAGAATGTTGGGGATGCCGGGTCTAAGGAGGTTGAACAATACCGGTTCCTTCTAGATAACGCATTGGATGCGATTGCAACTGGCGTGCAGGACCATAAACAGTTGCTAGCGGAACAGGACGAGGCGGCGAAGCATCGTGGAAAAGGAAAGTAGCAACGCAAGTCCCCCTACCCTGATAATCTTTCCTGAACGTGAATCCCAAGCTTCTGAGTGTGTTTGAAGAAAGCTACCGTGAGCTGCGGCCGCGAGCGCCAATGCCCGAGTTGGCGGTTGAGTTTTACCCTTTTGCCAGCATTAACAACAATATCCGTATGCGCGAGGGCAAGCTGTTCGTGCGGCTTTCGGACATGCTTGAAGGAGCGCCGGAGAACATACTCCACGCGATCGCTCATATCCTATTGGCCAAGATGTACCGTAAGCCGATCGAACGGGAGCAAGCCACGCGCTATCGGCGATATATTTCGAGCCACGCCATCAGAGATAAGGCAACTCTGCTGCGCCAGATCAGGGGCCGCAAGCGCATTGATAGCGCTCGCGGACGCGCCTATGACCTGGAGGCAATTTTCGACGAGTTGAACACGCGCTTCTTTCACGGATTGTTAGCGCGCCCGCGCATGACATGGAGCCGGGTCGACGCACGCAACCGTTTAGGGCACTACGATCCGGCGCACAACGCGATCGTCGTGAGCCGGGTGTTTGATGATTTTCGAGTGCCGCGCTATGCAGTGGAGTACATCGTGTATCACGAGATGCTGCACTTGAAGCATCCAGTGAAGTTGCGCGGGACCCGGCGGTGTGTGCACTCCGGAGAGTTTCAGGCAGAGGAGAGATTATTTCCACGCTTCGAAGAAGCTAAGGCGATGTTGAAGCGGCTTTAGGAGCCGCAAAGCGTTGACGCTGCTGTCGGCGAACAGCTATCCTATACAAAGTGAAATTGAAATTCATTTTCAAGATCGTCGAGGTCCGTCTCTGAATGTTGCAAGCGTTTATTGTCACCTTGCGTGAGGGTGTGGAAGCTGCCCTGATCATAGGGATCACGCTGGCCTATTTGGCCAAGATTGGCCGCCCTGAGCTGAAGAAGCCGGTTTATGCCGCCTTGGTTTCAGCTTTTTTGGGCAGCATTGGGGTAGCTGTCCTGCTTTCCCGCATGCAGTGGAACCAGGACATCTTTGAAGGTTGGATCATGCTGGCCGCTGCGTTCTTCGTAGTCACCATGATCGTCTTCATGATGAAAACTGGCCGCAAGCTCAAGGGAGAAATCGAAGGTAAGGTGGGTTTGCTGGCGGGCCGGAACGCGTGGTTTGGGCTCTTTCTCTTCGTGTTCTTGATGGTGTTGCGGGAAGGCGTTGAGACGGTGTTGATTCTGTCAGCGGTCTCGCTCAACTCGACCGAGTTGATGAGTTTTCTGGGTACTCTGCTGGGGGTGGGAGCGGCGGTTTTGTTTGGGGTGATGTTTGTAAAAGGCAGTGTCCGCATCAATCTACAAAAGTTTTTCCGCATTACCACGGCGATTCTGTTCTTTGTAGCGGCGCAACTCATTATCTCTGGGCTGCATGAGCTTTCTGAGAACGGAGTGCTTCCCTCCTCCAAACAAGAGATGGCAATTATTGGGCCGATTGTTCGCAACGATCTTTTCTTTTTCGTGACTATCGTCGCGCTGGCGGCGCTGATGGTGTTGTTCGAAATGAAGCGGCGTGAGCCGTTGCCCGTGGCCGATTCTCCGGCGGCACGTCGCAAGGCCAAATGGAGCGCGCGGCGGGAACGCCTGTGGATGGCGTCGGTGTACGCCAGTTCATTCGTGTTCATCATGCTGGTAACGGCCGAGTTCATTTATGCAAAGAGTGTGAGTGCGTTGTCGCCAGCGACTGAAGTCGCATTCGTCAACGGCCAAGTGGCGATTCCGTTGCAACAGCTTTACGACGGCGACCTGCACCGCTTTGAGGCCAACGAAAACGGAACGGAGATCCGCTTCTGGCTGTATCAGAAGCCGGACGGCAAAATTGCCACCGTGTTGGATGCCTGCGAAATCTGCGGCGCCATGGGCTTCTACAAGCGGCAGAACGGGGTGGTCTGCAAGAACTGCGCGTCGCCGGTTAATCCACAATCAATCGGCATGCCCGGCGGTTGCAACCCTATTCCCTTGCAGGCGCAGATTACAGCGGACTCGGTCATCATTCGAGAGGCAGACATCGCGGCGCACCGCCGGATGTTTCAACCCTAATCCATGTTCCTCCGCCTGGTCTACGAATCGTTCCGGCGGCAGAAGCGGCGAAAACTGTTGGCCGGAACTGCCATCACTTTGGGTGTAGGCGTCGCGACCGCCATGATCGCCGTCGCCACCGATATTGGCGATAAAGTCAGCCGTGAACTCCGCTCTTTCGGGGCAAACATAGTCGTCACACCGCAGGAAGACTCGCTCGATCTTCAAATTGCAGGGGTTGACTTAAAGCCGCCGAGCGATGGGGCGTATCTCAATGAAGCTGATCTGCCCAAGATTCGCGGCATGTTCTGGCACAACAATATTGTGGGATTTGCGCCAGTGCTGCCGGTGGCGGTAAATGTTGGCGGGAAGAATGTCGCTTTGCTGGGTACATATTTTTCCAAGCGGCTCACATTCGGCAAAGAAGAATTTCGGACCGGTGTGCGCGCCATCTATCCGTGGTGGAAAGTAAGCGGCACATGGCCGGAGGACGATTCCCAGGACATGCTGTTAGGGGAGAAGCTGGCTACGAGTCTTGCGCTCAAGACGGGAGACCAGATCGAGATTGCAGGTCAAGGGCATCGGGTGGCCGGAGTACTTTCCACGGGTGGCGCGGAGGAGGATGAGATTGTGGCCCCACTGGCTGTGGCACAAAGCACTTTGGGACGGCCGGGAGCGGTGCGACGGCTATATGTGAGCGCGGTGACCAAGCCAGAGGATGCCTTCGCACGACGCGATCCGAAGAGTTTGCGCGGACCGGAGTTTGACCGCTGGTACTGTTCACCGTATGTGCAGTCGATCGCCTACCAATTGCAGGAGGTGATTCCACATTCCCACGCCGAGCAGATTCGTCAGGTGGCACAGAACGAGGGCACAGTGCTGACGAAGATTAAGGGATTGATGCTGCTGATCACGCTGGCGGCTCTGTTGGCTGCGGCGCTGGCGGTCTCGGCCGCAATGGCCACGGCAATGTTTGAGCGCCGGAGTGAGGTCGGGTTGATGAGAGCCTTGGGGGCGGGCCGCATCTCGGTGGCGGCAATCTTCTTCGCCGAGGCGCTTCTACTGGCGGTGCTCGGAGGCAGTTTAGGCTTCGCGGGCGGAGCGATGTTGGCGCATGTGATCGGACGATCAATCTTTGACTCGCAGATCGCGGTTGACCTGGTGCTGTTTCCCATTGTCATTGCGATTGCCGTGCTCGTGACTTTCGCCGGCAGCGCTTTGGCTATCAGGCGGGCGGTGCAGTTTGATCCGGTGTACGCGTTGCGGGGTGAAGCATGAGTTCCGACCTCACTCCAGACTTGGTAACTCGGCGGGCCCAATCGCCACGCCGCTCGATGTTCCTGCGCATGCTGGTGAGGGCGGCGGTGCTACGCCGGGGCCGTGCGGCAGCGGCCTTGCTGGCGATGGTGGTAGGAACGGCAGCGGCAACTGCGATGCTGAATCTCTACGTGGATGTCCAGGCTAAACTGCACACCGAGTTTCGCAACTACGGTGCGAATGTAGTGGTAGTGGCGAAGGATGGGCAATCGCTTCCTGGCGATGCTTTGCAGAAGATCGAATTTGTGTTGGACGGAAATGGTATTGCTGTGCCCTTCGCTTACGTGGTGGCGCGCACAGCAAACGAACTGCCGGTGGTGGTTTCTGGGACTGATCTGGATGAAGTACGCAAGCTGGACCGATGGTGGTCGGTCACCGCCTGGCCTACCGGCGCGCAAGATGCTTTGGTTGGAATTAGAGCCGCGACGTTAGTGGCTCCCGAAGGTCAGACATTCGACCTGAGTTTTCAAGGGCGGAAGGTTCGCGTGAATGCCGCGGGTATTTTGCGGACTGGTTCCGCAGAAGACAGCCGGATCTATCTTTCGCTGAGAGAGTTTGAAAGTTGGACCGATGTGCAACCTTCGACGATCGAGATCGCGGCATCGGGGTCACCAGAAGCGGTCGCGGCAATCGTCTCTAAGTTGGCGCTGGCTTTGCCAGAAGCTGAAATCCGACCAGTTCGCCAGATCATGGAGGGCGAAGCGCGAGTATTGGGGAAAACGCGCAGCACCCTGCTGGTGTGTGCGCTGCTCATTATCATGACGGTGGCGTTGTGCGTGCTTTCCACACTCATGGGCTGGGTATTTGATCGGCGCCGCGACTTTGCCATCATGAAGGCTCTGGGCGCGTCGGAGCGCCTGATAGGCGGGTTCTTTGTCGCCGAGGCCGCGGTGTTGGGAGCGGTCGGGGCAGTCGCTGGTTTTGGGATCGGAGTCGCAATCGCTGCCTGGATTGGCCGGGTGAACTTTCACGCCCCGGTGGTCCCACGCTTCGTAATATTGCCCGAGGTGCTGGCCGGCGGCATTGCGGTTGCGTTGATGGCCGCGGTTGTTCCAATGTTTCTGCTAAGGCGTGTGCAACCTGCTACGATCTTGAGGGGAGAATGAATTGATCAAGTTGAATCAGGTCAGCCGTCTCTACCCTGCTAATGCTGGAGCGGGTGGCGGTGCAGTTCGCGCGCTTGACGATTTTTCTCTGAACGTCGAGCCGGGGGAATGGATTGCCATCATGGGGCCTTCGGGTTCGGGCAAATCCACCCTGGTGAACCTGATTGGTTGTCTGGACCGTCCCAGCTCCGGTGAGACCTGGCTTGATGGTGAGAATGTTGCCATGCTTTCGACCGCGGAATTGAATCGCGTTCGAGCGGAGAAAATCGGCTTTGTGTTCCAGCAATTTCACCTGATTCCCTATCTGACCGCGGTCGAGAATGTAATGTTGGCGCAATACTTCCACAGCATGACCGACGAGCAGGAAGCGCTGGATGCGCTGCAGCGCGTAGGTCTAAAGGATCGCGCCCAGCATCTTCCTTCCCAGCTCTCGGGCGGCGAGCAGCAGCGGGTGTGCATTGCGCGGGCCTTAATTAACGACCCCAAGATCGTGCTGGCAGATGAGCCTACGGGAAATCTGGATGCAGTCAATGAAGAGATCGTGCTGCGATTGCTGCGCGAGTTGCACGATCAAGGACGCACCATTGTGATGGTCACGCACGATCCTGTGGTTGCGCGCCTGGCTGACCGGCGGATTGAATTGCATCACGGTAAGATCAGCGCGCAGGTAGTGTTCTCGATGGCCGACGAGGAGCAGTTCGACGAAATTCTCGAAGAACTTTGGGCGCTTGGCGAACAGGGCGAGATAGCGGAAATCGGACTCATGGAAGTGCACGGCGCGCTACCGGTGAGCATTGCAGTCGAGAAAATGATTGAACTGGGGTTGGTGCGAACTTCGCCGCATCCGCCGCTGGCGCACAATCACAAGCCGTTTGTGAACCCGTGTCACGATGCGCTGAAGCCGGACGGCGTCTCCGTCGGCGACGGCAGCATGATTGTGGAGTTCACTCCAAGAGGTCAACAGCGCGCGGCCGACATTGTCCGGCGACATCGATTGGCCGAGCGGCTGTTCACCGACAGTCTGGCGATGGACAGCGAGACTGAGATCGAGCAGCAGGCCTGCAAGTTCGAGCACATCCTGTCGCCTCAAGCGACGGACAAGATTTGTGCATTCCTGGGGCATCCGAGGACGTGTCCGCATGGGGCGCCGATTCCAGAAGGAGCGTGCTGTGGGAGAGCGGCCGGGATGAACCCGGAGATTGAGAAAGTCAAAAAGATCATGTAGCTTCAACCAACGCTTTCTTAAGCTTACCTGCGGTGTCATTAAACCTCGACATTAAGGCGACTTAAACGGCGACGAAACGGCCGAGTTCCAGGCGAGTGCTGGCAGACTTAGTTATGATGGAACACACAAACGTCTATGATCCCGCGCAGACCTTGCATCGGCGTTTTCGACTCCGGCTTTGGGGGATTGACTGTCCTCAAAGCTCTGCTGAAGCTCATCCCTGATGCCGACTATCTGTATTTCGGGGACACGGCTCGGCTGCCGTACGGATCGAAGTCGGTACAGACTGTAGCCAAATATGCGGTGGAGGCAGCGCGCTTTCTGGAACAGAAGCAGGCGCATATGTTGGTGATTGCCTGCAACACGGCGACGGCGCTCGCACTGGACCAGATCACCGCAGCCGCAAAGGTTCCAGTTATTGGAGTGGTGGAACCGGGTGCGGAACGCTCTGCTGCAAGCAGCGCAAAAAAGAAAGTTGTCGTGATTGGAACCGAAGCTACGGTGAGCAGTCATGCATACCAGAAAGCGTTGCACGCGCGCGGAGTGCAAGCCTTTGAAAAGGCGTGCCCGTTGTTCGTACCGCTGGTCGAGGAGGGATGGAACGAGCACCGGGTCACGGAAGAAGTGGCAAGGATTTATTTGAAGGAAGCTTTTGCCGAGGGATTTGAAGACGCCGACGTGCTACTGCTGGGTTGTACTCACTATCCGCTGATCAAGCCAATACTGCACCGGGTCGCTCCGGCACACGTCAAGATTGTGGACTCTGCGGAGGCAACCGCCGACGCAGTGGGAGGCCTGTTGCACCGCTTGCCGCTGTCCGGCTCCTTGGGAGCTGAGCGAAGCCAGCCGCCGCGAATAACGTTTTTCGCTACCGATTCAGTGGAGAAATTCCGCCGTCTCGGACCCAAGTTTCTTGGCCTTCCGGTGGAAGATGTACAGCACGTGGATCTGAAGGAGTAACCTCTCCAGAACTCAAATTTGACCGCAAGACCCGGATGGACGGACACTCACTTCTCGACCTATTCTGAGCAAGCCCCCATGCATCCTCTCGACAATGTTATTTGGAACGCCCTGAACACGTCGCAGATACACCTGGGAGTGGGCCAAGGAGTGGCGCGAAAGTTCCATAAAGATGTCAGTCTGCTGGGAGGTTTCGCAAAGCCTAACAATGAGGCCTACGATTCGCTCGCGGATCTTCTTGACGATGGAGAGCGAGTGGGACTGTTCCTGGAAGAAGATCCGAAGCCACCTTCCACCTGGAAGATTGTGGCTTCCATGCCGCTGTTGCAGATGCTCCACGAGAGCAGTTCCCAGGCGGTGGAGATCACACTGCCGGTGTTCCATCCGCTCGGCAAGACCGATGTTCCGGAAATGTTGGCTCTGACCAAGTTGACGAAGCCAGGTCCCTTCGCAACTCGCACGCGCGAAATGGGGGACTACTTCGGCATTCGCAAGGATGGAGCGTTGGTAGCGATGGCGGGCGAGAGATTGCGCCTGCCAGGCTTTACCGAGATTAGTGCGGTTTGCACGCACCCGGATCATTTGGGACAGGGCCATGCACGGCGGCTGATCGCTCTATTGCTGGGGCGAATTCAAGGGCGAAACGAGCAGGCGTTCCTACACGTGCGCCAGGACAATACCCGGGCGGTGGAGTTGTACGAACGGATGGGATTCGAGAGCCGCGTGTCGGTGAAGTATGCGTTGCTTAGCAAAACAATCCGCCCAGGCCCTCATGAACGCCGATAAGACTTCTAGTTAGTTCCACGCAGGTTGATGTCCCCGGTGAACACGTGGGCGTGCAGGCGGTATTTGCCAGGGCCTTGTTGCTCGAAGGAACGAAACATGCCACCTTTGGAGACGTCGAAGGCGGTGGACTCCAGGCTGCCCATGGTGACCGAAGCTTCGCGGTGGCCATATTGCTCGGGGTGAGGAACGTCCACCTGCATAGCTCCTGCTCTGATCTCCAGATTCTTGTCACCCTCCACAGCTTCCACGTCCAACTCACCGGCGGTGAGTCGCACCCATAAGTTCGAGCGACGAGGTACCTCGATCGTGGCTTCAAACTTGTTGTTGGGAGTGTCTGCGATATAGACCTCAGCGCTCGAAGCGGAGGGCTGAATATCGACCCTCACCTGCTGGAGCTGCGACTGGGAGTTCGCGCGGTAGGTGACCACGATGTTCTCGGAGTCTGAAGGGCTGATGGTATAGCCGCCAGATTCCAGGTGCAGGCGAATAGTACCACCGGAGACGAACTTCTTTTGCGCCGTGGCCTCGGGACGGTGGTCTTCGGCGTGAAGAACTGCTGGCGCGATCAGCAGGAATAGCAGCAAAACGGAACGCCTCATACACACCCCACTTGCAGTTGTTACGCTGGTGGCAAGGGTTTAGTTCCGGGGAAATGCGAGGAAAGAACCGTATCGCAGAGGTAAGTGGCAGAAACCGGTGAAAAAGTCGTCAAATGATCTCAGTAGAGGTGGAAATCGACCTGTACGCTGATCTCAACCGCCACTGGCTTCCCGTCCTTCATGGCGGGCTCAAATTTCCAGTTTTTTACGGCCTCGATGGCCTTCTCATCCAAGCCCAGACCCAGCGTGCGGGAAACCCGGATTTCGCGTGCCCTGCCATCCGGCCCCACGATCATCCAGAGTACACAGGTTCCCTGGTACTTGGCTTTACGAGCTTCTTCGGAGTATTCCGGATCTGGCGAGTAAACCGCTTTGGGAGCTGAAACTCCGCCACCGACGTGGAATACGCCACCGCCGATACCACCACCTTCGCCGGGGCCTACTCCTGGGCCTTTTCCTGAGCCTACGCCGCCGCCGCTTCCAGAACCAATGCCACTGCCAAACCCAGTGCCGTTAGAGGGTGGGGCCGGCATCGACATTGGGTCACCGATGTTGGGCATGGTGCTGGCCAAGTGGATTTGCGGAGGAACCACGACCGTGGGCTCAGCGGTCAACTTCGGATTATCGTTGCGTACCACCACCGTGGGCGGCACGATCTGTTGCATGGCAAACTTGGGAAGTTTGCCCTTCGAAGCCTGCAAAATGTCGCGATCGCCGCCACCACCGCCACCACCAGCAGCAGTCTTGGAGGGTGGCAAGGGTGGAATGTCACCGGGCGCCAACAAAGTTATCGTGGTACTGGGTTTGGTGATTTGCTGCACTACACGGCGACCCAGAAGGGTGCCAGTAATAATCAGGGCTATAGCGATAAGGTGCACTACGGTGGAGAACATCGCACCGTTCTTTTTGTAGTCATAAAAGCCCCAAATATCCTTGACCGGGATGGGCTTTGAGGTCAGGACAAGGGGCGCCTGTTTCTTGGGAAAGAAGTAGTCATCGAGGCTCTGAAACAGGGATTTCCACAGCGGCTCTTCAAGCGAAGACTTGGACAGCAGCAGGTTTAATTCCGGCTCCGGTTCAGTGCGCGTTTTGATGTCCAATGTCGCCATAATCGACCCAAGGCCCGCGTTCCCAGTAACCCACTACACCTAAACTTGATGACCGCAAAGGGCGCTAAGTTGCACGCCGACTCCCATTTAGATGCCGAGATTCAGGAAACGTAACTGTTGTTAAAAATTGTACTCTCATTGCCCCCTTTTCCCCAGTGTATTCCCACCCCGTCGCGGTTACTTCCGGGAGTCAATGGACGTTGCTCCCGATGCTCCCTATAATGAAAAAAATCAATCATTTGGAGGAATTAAAGCGAGTGCCGCTAGAGCTCAAATCTACGATCAATCTGCCCAAAACGGACTTTCCCATGAAGGCCAATTTGCCGCAGAACGAGCCCAAAATGCTCGCCCGCTGGGAAGAGATGGGCATCTACCAGCGAATTCGTGAGGCACGGGCGGGAGAGCCGATGTACGTGATGCACGACGGGCCTCCGTATACCAGCGGACCGATCCATTTGGGCACAGCGCTCAATAAATGTCTAAAAGACTTCATCGTCAAGTCGAAAAGCATGGCGGGATTTGATTCTCCTTACGTGCCCGGCTTTGACTGCCACGGATTGCCCATTGAGATCAAAGTCGATCAGGCGCTGGGTGGCAAGAAGTTGCAGATGAAGGCCACGGATGTGCGGCTGGAATGCCGCAAGTATGCCCAAAAGTTTCTCGATCTGCAAACTTCACAATTCAAGCGCATAGGGGTGTTTGGACGCTGGGAACGGCCGTATTCCACCATGACTCCGCAGTACGAGTCGGTGGTACTGGCCACGTTCCATGCGTTTCTCGAAAAAGGGTTCATCTATAAAGGCCTGCGTTCGGTGTACTGGTGCATCCACGACAAGACGGCGCTGGCGGAAGCCGAAGTTGAATATGAGAACGACAGCAGTCCCGCGATCTGGGTGAAGTATGCGCTGAAGGACGATCCGGCGACGGTGGATGCTGCGCTTAAAGGGAAGAAAGTCTTCACCGTGATCTGGACGACAACCCCGTGGACACTTCCGGCTTCGATGGCAGTAGCGTTTCATCCGCACGAGCAGTACGTGGCGCTGGAAGCCGGAGGTGAGGTTTATCTGGTTGCGGCGAAGCTGGCGGAAGAATTCATTAAGCACGCGGGACTTAGCGCGCCCCGCGAAGTGGCTCGCTTTGCAGGAGAAAAACTGGAGCGCAAGAACTTCGCGCACCCGTTTTTGGATCGAAACATTCTGGGCGTGCTGGCGGATTACGTCACCATGGACACCGGCACCGGAGTGGTCCACACTGCGCCCTCCCACGGCGCTGACGACTTCAACACCGGAGTGAAGTACAAACTCGAGCTCACCAGCAATGTCGATGAAGCCGGGATTATTCGCAACGGCCTGCCGGAATATGACGGGTTGAAGGTTTTCGCGGCAAATGCGCCGATCATCGATCTGCTGAAGCAGCGCGGTGCACTCATGCATGAGGACAGGATCGAGCACTCGTATCCGCACTGTTGGCGCTGCCACAATCCGATCATTTTTCGGGCGACGGAGCAGTGGTTCATTTCGATGGAAACTCCGATGGATGGTGGGACGCTACGCAGCCGAGCGCTGGATGAGATCAAAAAAGTGAAGTGGGATCCGGCGTGGGGCGAGGAGCGCATTTCGAATATGATCGCCACCCGACCGGACTGGTGCATCTCGCGGCAGCGTATTTGGGGGGTACCCATCGCGGTGTTTCTGTGCGCCGGATGCGGCAAGCCGCTCAACGATCCTGTGACCAGCCGTAAGATCGTGGAACTATTTGCCCGGGCGGGGGCCGACGCGTGGTACACCTCTGAAGCGGACGGGATTGTGCCGCCCGGAACGAAATGCCAGAAATGCGCGGGCACCACCTTCGAGAAGGAGATGGACATTCTCGATGTGTGGTTTGAGTCCGGGTGCAGCTATCTAGCATTGCGCTCGGCGGAGCCGCAATACCCGCCGGCGGCTGATCTTTATCTGGAAGGTGGAGATCAACATCGGGGATGGTTTCACTCTTCCCTGCTGTGCGTAGTGGGGACGCAGAATCATGCTCCCTACAAAGGCGTGGCAACGGTAGGCTGGACCCTTGATGAAAATGGCCAGGCGATGTCGAAGTCGCGAGGGAATGACGTCGATCCAGTCGATATCGCGGGTCGCCTGGGCGGGGAAATTGTGCGTTTGTGGGTTGCGTCGGTGGATTTCCGCGAGGATGTGGTTGGATCAGAGCAGTTGATGCTGCGCATCGCGGAAAACTATCGAACAATTCGCAACAATCTGTTCCGGTATGTGCTAGGCAACCTGTATGACTTTGATCCAGGGAAAGACTCGCTGCCGTTCGAGAGACTGGAGGCGCTCGATCAATACATACTGCGTCAGACCGCGGCGATGGCGGTTGACGTCCAGCGCTGGTATGGCGAGTTCGCGTTCCATAAGGTCTATCAGCGAGTGTTGAATTTCTGCACCGTGGAGTTGAGCGCGTTCTACTTCGACGTCATCAAAGACCGGTTGTACACCTATGCGCCCAATTCGCCGGGGCGCCGGGCGGCCCAGACAGCAATCTGGCGAATTGGTGAAGCTCTTGTCAGGTTGCTGGCGCCGGTAATGAGTTTCACTTGCGAAGAAGTTTGGGGATATTTGCCGGGAAGCCGGGCGCAAACTGTGCATGCAGCCCAATTTCCGGGTCGTGCCGAGGTGCTCGGCAGTGACAACGTTGTCGATGATGCGAAGCAACTCGAAGACTGGAGCACGCTTCTATTGGTGCGGGACCAAGTATTGAAAGCACTGGAAACAGCGCGGAATAACAAACTGATCGGTAAGAGTCTAGAGGCCGAGGTCACCATTTCGGCAACGGAACCAGTGTATGGAATACTGGAACGACAGCGGGAGCAATTGCGTTACTTGTTCATTGTGTCGACGGTCGCGCTTGAGAAAGCAGCCTCTGGGAACGGAACTGGTAACGTCGCCGTCCAAGTAGGAAAGGCCGGCGGCCGGAAGTGTGATCGGTGTTGGAATTATTCGACGCGGGTCGGGGAGGATCCGGTGTATCCCACGGTCTGTGAGCGTTGCAGCGCTGTGTTGAAAGAGATCGAAAGCGGCAGTGGAGTAATCTAAGACATAAAGAGCTTACACAAATAGTTCGCGGAGACATCCGCAGAGATCGCAGAAGAACAGAAAGGTGTTTCGAGATTTGCCAATAAATGCACCTCACGTGATGCGCCGGTTCCACTTCGTGATCGCCCTGCTGATTGTGTGTCTGGACCGGGTGACGAAGTTGATGGTGGCCAAAGACATTTCGCTGCACGACAGCATTCAGGTCGTCCCCGGTTTCTTTCGTCTTACGCATGTGGAGAACCGCGGGGCGGCATTCGGCTTGTTCGCGGATTCTCCAGCGCAATGGAAGATTGCCATGCTGGTGTTGTTTTCTATTGTGGCTCTGATTGTGGTTTTGGCCCTACTCTGGCGTAACAGTCATGCTATGACGAGCACTGGAATCGGTCTGGCGCTGATTCTTGGGGGCGCGGTAGGCAATCTGTGGGACCGGTTGCTCAACGGTCGAGTCGTGGATTTTCTGCTTTTTTATGTAGGACAGTATCAGTGGCCGGCTTTCAACGTCGCCGATAGCGCGATCGTGTGTGGCGCGGGGTTGCTGGTGATTGAGATTCTGTTCGCGAAAACCCCAGCAGCTGAGAAATCCGCGTAACCCACCACAAAGCACACAGAGGCGCTTGGTAGCGCCCCCCGGTGTCGTCTTTGGCTAGTCGAGCTAGGCCGATTTCTTCTGCGCTTGCTCTGCCATCTTCGCGTGGAACGCTTTGGCGCGCTCTTCGATTTCCTGTGGGCTCAGGTCTTCCACGTGAGTGGCCATGCTCCAGCTGTGGCCGAAGGGATCCATGAAGCTGCCGAAACGGTCGCCCCAGAACATATCTGCAACCGGCATTACGACCTGAACGCCGGCGTCGGTCGCGCGCTGAAAAGAGGTGTCGACGTCCTCGACATAAAGAAATAGATTATTCGCGGTCCCGCCCAAGCTCTGCGGTGATTTGCAGCTCATACCCGGCATTTCGTCAGCCAAGAAAATTAGCGAGTCTCCAATTTTCAACTCGGCGTGGCCGATGCGGCCGTCGGGCGTGGCCATTCGCATGCGCTCCTCGGCTCCTAATGCTTTCTTGTAGAACTCGATGGCGGCTGCGGCGTCGCGCACAATGAGAGATGCGGTAACCGTATGGTATCCGGGGGGAACGGGATGGTTGCTTTTCATGGAAAGCTCCTTGGAGTTCAGTCGGCGACAACGTTCGAACCCGGAAATCTTACGCTGGCGAAGGGTGCGGAAGTGTTAAAAGTTGTAAAAATCCGATCCTCAACCACAGAGGACACCGAGGTACACAGAGGAAACCATCGGAGTCCTACGGCGCCCCATATAACTGCCGATAGACATTGGCGTTACGCATGATGTTTTGCACGTATTCGCGGGTTTCGGTAAACGGAATCGATTCCACGAATTCCTGTGGGTCACGGTATTTGCCTTGTCCCATCCAGTCCTGCACCCGATCTGATCCGGCGTTGTAGGCGGCCAACGCATATTCGAAACTGTCGAATTTATCGACCATGATACGGAAGTAGCGCGTGCCCAGTTGCATGTTGACGGCAGGAGTAAAGAGTTCCTGGGGACTGAATTTCTTCAGCTTCTCCTGCTTCGCCACACTCTTGCCAACTTTGGGCAGCAGTTGCATGAGGCCGACTGCATTGGCGCGAGAAACGGCGTTAGGGTTGAAGGCGGACTCCTGGCGAATCAGCGAAGCCACCAGATAGGGATCGAGCGCGTTGCTGGAAGAGTATTTCTTCAGATCGGCCCAAAACGGCTTGGGAAAAAGTCCTTCCCAGAAGGGCCGCGGCAGGCTGGAAAGATCGAGAGCGAAATAGTTGGGCACCGCGTGTTTCAGGGTTTCGATGGCGGCGTCGTAGCGTCCTGCATCCTCGTAGAGACGGGCGATTTCGACGGGCAGCCAGTTGCCTTTTTCTTGCGCTTTTCCCTGTTCTTTTTCTTGCTCAGCAGCGGCGGCGCGTAGCTCACGAATTGCAAAATCGAGAAGGGCGCCGTTGGCCAGCAATTCTGCTTTCTGCACGCGCAGATTATCGCTCGGGGCTTCCTCACTGGTGAGTTTTTCAGAAATACTTATGGGCGGCACGCGGTCCAGCAAAGCGTAGTGCGCCGGTGGTTCATCACTCTTAAGTTTGGCAAGCCTCTGACGCGCCTGCTCGCCGTAATAGTAGTTGCGATAGCGTTGCGACAGCTTCACGTAAAACGCACGAGCCAGGGCACCCTCGTTGTCCTCCTCAGCCAGCCGGGCGCGCCAATAGAGTGCAGCGGGGACTTCCGGCGAAGAAGGATAGCGAGCAATCTGCTCATCGAAGCTAGTCTTGGCTTCGACCATTCGCCCCTGGCGCAGGCTCAGCCACGCCGCTTTCCAATGAGCGTAAGAAGAGCGCGCGCCGTTGGGAAAACGTTGTTGCAGCTCGCGAAAGGAATCGATGGCGTGATCGTAATCTCGACGAAGAAGATAGATGTTTCCTGCCTCGAACAGCGCCTGCTCCAGCCACGTACTGGTGGGGGCAAGCTGTCGCAATTGGTCAACGACGCGCAGGAAATTATCGTCGTCATTGGCGCTGCGGGCAATTTCTCCCAGATTAAAGATGCGCTGGGCATTAAGCTCCAGCGGCGAACTGGGCACCTGCTCCAGAATTTTCTTGGCTTCGCGACTTTGTCCGGCCCGGCGCAATGCTTCAGCCAGAGTGATTTCTGCAACAGGGCGGTCGGAGGGTGGGGATGAGTCGAGCAGAATGCGGTACTCGCTGGCAGCATCGCTGAATTGTTTGCCTTTCATCAGGAGATCAGCGCGGGTGCGGCGGGCCTCCAATCCGACCGGCGGAGTTTGAGTCAGGGCTGCGAGCTTGTTCATATCTCCCAGAACCTGACTCGCCTCCCAACTGGTGGGCATGGTGTAGAAGAGATTGCGAAAAATGGTTAATGCCTTGGCCGGCTGGTCGGCGGCTTCATAAGCGCGACCGAGAGCGAGTTCGAGATCAGCCCGAATAGGTTGACGATCGGCCTCAAGTAACGCTACAGCTTCTTGCGGCCGGCCGTCGGCCACCAGCGCGTTGGCGTAGACCACGTGGGCATCGCGAATCAACAGCGACTCGGGATAGGTCTTGTCGAAAACACTGAACGTCGCAATCGCCTCGGGCAGGCGTCCAGTTTGCTGATAAGAGCTGCCTAGATAGAAATTGACATAGTCTCCCAGATCGCCGGCTTGGGGCTTAGCGCGATTCAAGGGATCGATCGCTTTGGCGTACTCGTGATCGAGGATGTGGGCGTATCCGATCACGAGCCAAGCAAGGGATCCAGCGTCTTCCTTGGCATGGCGTGCCGCAAAAGCCTGAACGCCGACATAGGCGGCGGGAGTGCGATCTCGAAGAAGTTGCCCTGCCATGGGTCTGAGCGTCGCTGACGCTACGAAGGCCTGGCGCATGCGGCGAAGCCGCGGCGAGGAGTGCGTGGGCTTCTTGTGGGCTGCGGTTGTGTTGGGACTTTTCTTTTTAGGAGCAGCCGGTGAAGACTGAGTTGTGGATTGGGAAACTGCGAACGAAGTGAATCCCCCCGGGCCGCACAGAAGCGACCAAGCCAGAATGGCGACTACTTGTCCACGATGACCAGCCACTCTTTTAATTATCTTCTATTTTCGATTAGCGGTGGAAGTTCGGACCCAAGAGCGTAACGTCATCTTCGGCCAGGCTGCGGATTACTTCCTGGTTGAAGTAGTCGGCGCCGGCGGCGGCAGTGTTGCCGTAGCGTTTGTTGTAGGTGCTGCGGCTCTTATCGATGTCTTCTTTCAAGCGGTCGTACAGATCTTTATTCTTGCGGCCTTCAGCGACTTTGGCCTGGTTGTAGAGCTTAACCTCATCCATCAGCAGGCGGGCGAAGCGTTGGGCTTTGCGATGCACGTCGGCGTCCGCCACTGACATTTGGGCAAATGCGTCTGGGGCTGGAGCCGCAGCTGCAGCAGCCGCCATGGCTGCGGGTGCGGCAGGCAGTGCGGCGGCCGCTTGGATGACGGCGACGGCGGCAACTGGCTCCTCTATTTCCGCCGGAGCGGACTGAACATGCCTTGGAGCGTGGCTGGCAAAGGGATCCGAAAAACTTGGTGCAGCCTGTGGAGGCGGTGGTAGGCTCTCGACTCTTTCGTTGTTTGTGGATTCGTTATTAGCCTCTTTCGCGGCTTGTTTGCGAAGCGAGGCGACTTCCAGCCAGGCGCTGGCAGTGGCAACCAGTAGTTCCAACGCGGAGGCGTCAAGCTTGCCAGCAACGTCGGTGCCGGTATCGGCATATACAACGGCCGCGACCTTGTCCTTCAGATGCAGCGGCAACAGCAGAACCTGATCAACGACTGGGGCGCCAAATTGCGAGATGAATTTGGGATCCATTTCGGAAACGCTGGCGTTGACCGCAATACGGTCGCGCAGAACCCTAGCAGGCGCTGGGCTACTTACGTCCAAAGCAAAATCCTTGATGCCTTCAGTATCAAAGGCGCGGCCTTGCCAGCCGGTGGCCGATCCCGCCTTGACCACGAAAAGCGCAGCCCGTCCGCAGTAGCCAGAGGTGCCTTCCAGGAGCGCGCGAAGAATTTCCTTTTGCGAGGAACCGCCGTGGATGGCAGAAACAGCTTTCAGCAGATCGCCCGCACCACTGCCGGCGTCGCCTCCCAGGAATGGCAGCGCGTCTTCCAATACCTGATGGACAAGTTTCTCGCGCAACTGCGGAAGTTGGCTTTCCAAAGCTCGGGCAACAGCTCGTTCGACAATCTGCTCGATAGGGATGTTCTCTGCCATTTTTCGTGATCGCTTTGGCCGACAGGTGCGGCTTTCCTCGGTTATTGTCCCGCAAAGCCCTGATTATAGGGAGATGGGAGTGAGCTTCGGGGTGACGGAAGTAACGGCCGGAGCGAGGTTCACTAGGAAAACGGGATTTAGCGTTATTCGAGGCTGCCAAAAAACGTCAAAACAGTTGCCCGCGGAGGCCGATTCACAAGTAAAATAGAGGTTTCCTTTTACGGCCCAGCGTGAAAATAGTTGCATCGGACTTAGAATGAGCACCATCCAACCCAAAGTGAGTGAACCTGTCAGTGACGAAATGTCACTGGTGCAGGCGGCCAAGGGCGGCGACGTCGGGGCCTTTGAGGAACTGGTCAAGCGGTACGACCGGAACGTGTTCCGCATCGCCCAGCACATCACGCAAAACCGCGAAGACGCGGAAGACGTGGTGCAGGACGCGTTCCTGAAGGCTTATGGAAACCTGAAACAGTTCCAGGGGCAGTCGAAGTTTTATACCTGGCTGGTGCGGATCGCAGTCAACGAAGCGTTGATGAAGTTGCGGCGCCGTCGACCGGAACGCATGGTTTCGCTGGACGAAGAAGTTAAGACGGAAGAAGACTCGCTGCCCCGGGAAGTTGCGGACTGGAGTCCGAATCCAGAGCAGCAGTATAACCAAGCGGAGTTGCGGGAGATTTTAACTCGCACCATCCAGGGTTTGCCGGCGAGTTTTCGCACGGTTTTTGTTTTGCGTGACGTGGAAGGTCTTTCGACCGAGGAAACTGCCGAGGCTCTGGATTTGAGCATTCCGGCGGTGAAGTCGAGGTTGCTGCGCGCGCGGTTGCAGTTGCGGGAACGGCTGAGCCGTTTCTTTCAAAGGCGCGAGGGTGGCAATGGGAAACAGACAAACGCGAGCGGAGATGGTAACCAGTGAAGTGTTCTGAATTTTTGCATGAGTTAACCGACTACCTGGATGGAGTCATTGACGCCCGTACAAAGGCTGAATTGGAAGACCATCTCGCCTGGTGCCACAATTGCTACGTAGTCTGCGATACCACCAAGAAGACCATCGAAATCTATCGTGACTCACAACTTTACGAACTGCCTGGGGACCTGCGCACCCGACTGCGTACAGCCATAATCTCGAAATGTCACGCCCAGAAAAAAGCAGGGCCGGAGAAAGTCTGAAGGCTCGCTTACTCGCCTGAAGCGCAGTCGGCTTTCCGCATATGCCTACAATGTACTTGCGGCAAGGTGTAATTCCTTGCTGCGCAAGCCTTTGATGGATTTAGAAACTCCTTCCCTACTTCTGGGTTTCTACCTGCGTAGCATACGGAACCCTTTATAGGGAAACTGAATCTAAGTATTTAGGTAGAGCCTAGTAGTGGCAGGGCTTGTGGGAGGTAAGAAATGGTCGACAAATTGTTCGACGCTTTTTTTGGCTGTTGGCATGGAAATTATAGTTTTCCTATCAGCACTCGCTCCGGTTCACGCCGCAACTCAGCGGCCTCGCTCACTGGAACCTACGTGGTGTGCCTCGATTGTGGCAAAGAGATGCCCTACGACTGGCAGGACATGAAGATCATTGGAACCCAGGCGGACCAGCGGCAATATGCACAGTCGTTGGCCACGAAACACGCCGCGTAAACTGGCTTCGAAAGCAAGAAAAAGCCGCGACTGGAGTCGCGGCTTTGTTGTCTTGCGGACGAAATATTAATTGCTGCTGCTGTCGTCGCGCCGTTTGAGGGTGGGGCGGTCGTCGTCACTGCTCTTGTCGTCGGTACCGTTTTTGTCAGTGCCTGAGGCACGCCGCAGACTGGGCTTGCTCGCGTCCTTGTGATCGACCATCTTGCGGCGATTCTCGATGGCTGCCAGACGGGCCTTGACCTCGTCGAATTCGGACGTAGTCACCGTGTATTCAGCCCGGGCGGGCAGGATGGTTGCAATCTCTTTCTGCGAGGCCTCAATACGGTCCGGAGTCTGGGGATGAGTGGCGAAGGCTTTGTCCAGCGTGCCGGGCTTCTTTTTCTCCAGCGCTTCGATCTTCTCAAAAAACGCAACAAATGCTTGAGGATCGTATCCTGTTTTATACATGTACTGGAGGCCGAGATAATCGGCTTCCGCCTCAAAGCCGCGCTGGAAACTAACAAAGGTCAGCGGCAATCCGATGCCAGCCGCGGAGCGTACTGCGTATCCAATGCCGCCACCCACGAAGATCAACGGAATGGTGCCGATATTGGCCCAATTCCCCCGGGTCATTTGGCGCATGGCGTGGCGGGCACACACGTGCGCGATCTCGTGGGCCATGACACCGGCCAGTTCGGCCTCTTCGTCCGCGGCCAGGATCAATCCGCTATTCACGTAGAAGAATCCGCCGGGGAGGGCGAAGGCGTTCACGACATCGGAGTCGATGACTTTGATGGTGAACGGTACCTGGGCGTCGGAATTGCGCACCAGGTTCTGTCCAATGCGGTTCACGTATTCGGTCACCACGGGATCTGTGACCATCTTGGAACTGGATTCAATCATCATGGAGTACTGTTTGCCCATGCGAATCTCGCTCTCAAGCGAATACCAGTCGCCCAAGCCGCGGCCACCAACGCTTTTGCGATTGCCGACGGCATCGACGTCATCCTTACCGCCGTCATGCTTCACCTTGCTGGGGTCGGGCTCGGCCACGGGCGGAGGGGTGTTTTGAGCCGGAGTTTGGGCGGAACTGCTGGCGGCACCGGTTTGAGCATTCGGCGCGCTTTGGCCATTCGTACTTTGACCGCTTTGCGGCGTCCCGGTGGACACGGTTTGATCGGTAGTGCTTTGTGTCTGCGCGAAAGCAGCGCTGGCGCTAAACGCCAGAAGGGCTGCGCTGATGGCCAAAATGCGAAGCTTCATAACCGAACTCCCTTGATGCGACTGGGCGGGCTGTTTCCAAGATTATACGCCGTCGAGACACCGCCCCCTAGGAGTAGGACGCAAGCTGACCATGGAAGGTTATCCGAACTATGGCGTCATTTGGGTCATCGGCTGATAGCGAAGACCCCGCCACCTGCGTAATAGCCGGTGCCAGTGCCCAAAACCGCTTTGCCAGCGCCGAAAATAAGGCCCGCAATGGGACGATACGCATCCCCGTTTGGGTCGCGCCCCAGAGAGAATCGCATCTCGCTCCAGGAACCGCCCGAAGCGCCCGGCGGCATGAGTTCAAAAATGGTTCCGGCGGCACGGTAGCCACCTTGGAGGGTCGTACCATATAGATCGCCCTGCTCATCCACGATGAGGTTGGAAAACGGATATTGTCCGTCGCCAGTCTTCGGATCCGAAAAGTTGTAGAGGACGGTTTCCGTCCAAGCTCCTCCTGGCAGCAAGGGGGGGCTGAGTTCGAAAACATTTCCGCAGCCCTGCCGACCGCCGGCGCAGTCAAGCGGTCCACCGTAACCGGTTGTCCCATAAAGGTTCCCTTTCCGGTCGAAAATTAGGCCGGCATAGGGATTTTGTCCGTCAAGGCCATGGAACGAGTAAAGCACAGTCTCGGTCCAAGGCTCGCCGCCTTGGGAAGGCGGCGCTAACTTGAAAACCGTGCCATACCCGCAAGGGTTGTCGTTACCTGTCGTCGCACCATAAAGCGCACCTTCGTTATCGAAGATAAGGCTGCCGACGGGGTCACTGCCGTCCGCCCCACATTGGAAGCTATACAGAATGGCGCCACTCCACGCCCCCCCGACCTGAGATGGCGGCGAGACCTCAAACACGGCACCACAGCCGTACGTCCCGCAATTCGTACTTTGTCCCCCCGAGTCCGATGTGCCATAGAAATTCCCGGAGGGATCCGTCAGCAGCATGCCCGGTTCAATACCTCCGCCCAAACTTGGGAAACTGTAGAGATTGCTTTCAGTCCATGAGTCCCCGGGCCGAGATGGTGGTGACAGTTCCCACACCACCAAACCGTAGTCCCCCTTCGATAAGTCGTATCCAGACCTGCCATAAAGATTTCCCGCGTCGTCGATCACCAAGGTGCAGGTAGGCGCGAAACCATCACTGCCACCTTGGAACGCGTAAAGCACAGCTTCCGTCCAAGATCCTCCCTGCTGCAACGGGGGCATCAATTCGTAGACGGTTCCGCAGCCTGCAGAGCTGCAGTTCGAGTTGAAGACGCCACCGAATTGGGTCGTACCGTAAAGATTGCCGGCCTTGTCCACAACCAATCCGCCGCTAGGATAGTCACCGGTGCTACCGTTCACGGCGAACGCATAGAGGACCGTTTCTCTGACGGCCCATGCGGAAGCTGAGAACAGGAGAGCTAGTCCGAGGACCAAAAGTTGACAGACTGTTGAGAACGCTCTGTTGCGAATCATAAGGACACCTCTTGAAAACACAAATAACGTCTCTACGGAGGGCTCGTCAGCGCAAGGAGACAACGCCATCGCGCGCAACGGGATTATATACCTCCCGAGGCGCCTACTTTGCTTGCCTTCTCCTAGCACACGGACGTAATATTGCGCGTCCCGCTAACCGTGTTCCCGATAAATAGGAGATACCATGCTCGACCGCCGCCGTTTCCTGACTGCTACCACTACCGGGCTTGCCGCATTCGCGCTCCCTTCCACCTTGTTGGCTCAGTTGGAGAAAACGCCTGCTTCCCTGCCCGATCCGGCGTCATTTGGCACGAATGAAGACGGCTATTGGGCGGCGTTGCGAAAGCAGTTCCTCATCCCTGAGGACGAGGTTTATCTGAACAATGGGACGGTCGGCTCAAGTCCCGCGCCGGTGCTGCGAGCGATCTTTGACGGCTACAACACCACGGAGAAGCTGGACCAGCAAGATCCCGAGGATTATCCGATTTGGGGCTATGCGGCGTGGAACGAGTTTCGCGATCCGCTGGCGGCGTTCGTGGGATGCACTCGCGACGAGATTGCGCTGCTGCGCAATGCCACCGAAGCCAACAGCTACATCGCCAACGGCATCGACTTGAAGGCCGGCGACGAAGTGCTGATGACCGACCAGGAGCATCCCGGCGGCGAGCACCCGTGGAATCTGCGAGCAAAGCGCTACGGGATCGTGGTGAAGAAAGTCACGCTGCCTAAGCCGGTGAAGGATCCGAGTCAGGTGTTGAATCTTTTCAATGATGCTGTCACATCTCGCACGCGGGTGATCTTTTTTAGTCATATCACGACAGTGACCGGAGTGGTTTTGCCGGCGAAGGAGTTGTGCGGGCTGGCGCGATCGAAAGGAATCTTGTCGGCAGTGGACGGGGCGCACGTGCCCGGTATGATGCGTTTCAATCTGCATGAGTTGGGATGCGACATGTATTCGTCGAGTCCGCACAAATGGCTGCAAGCGACCAAAGGTTCGGGCTTTTTGTTCGTGCGGGACGAGGTTATTGACCGGGTGTGGAACACGATTGCTACCGAAGGCTGGGACGAGGTCAAGATTCGCGCCGAGCGATTCCAGAGAATTGGATCCTCGAATGTACCAGCGCTATGGGGGCTGCGTGCGGCCATCAAGCTGGCCAATGATATCGGCATCGACAAAATTGAGCGGCGGCACCGCCAGCTCTGCGACTACATTCTGGCGGAGATGATAAAACGCGGCGCTGAATCGTGGACTTCGCCCGATCCGGCCATGCGCTGCGGAATTGCGACTGTGAATGTGCCGCCGATCAATCGAATCGATCTGGAGAACTCACTGTGGAAGCAGCACAAGATTCGCATTCGGGGCGGAGAGCCGTCGAAGTTGCGTTTGTCGTCGCCATACTATTTATCAAAAAAGGATATCGACCGGTTCCTGGAGAAGTTCGACGAGTACCGGAAAGCGAAAAGCGGCTCCCATTCGGGGTGACTGTCGCATGGAACCGCCATCTTGTTCTGATTTCGTAACAAAACCATTTTTTCTGTTGACAAGCGCGTCAACTATCGGATGATGGCCGATCTTTTTTGTCTGACCGAAAGGAAGGATGCGCGATGACACCCCTGGATCGCAGACTACGCGGTATGGTGGTTTTGTTTTGTTTCAATATGGTCTTGGTGGCGGTTGGACCCGTCCGTGCGGCGGCACAGAAGAATGCCAAAGCGGCATCTTCGAAGGTGGAGGATGCAGCCAAAAAAGGATTCCCTCTACGCTGTAGCAGCACAGACGTGACCAACAATATTTCTGTCGAGGCTACGCTTATCCCGGCCAAGATCGGCAAAACCATATTTGGGAAGGAAATCTCGAACAACTACGCGATCATCGCGTTGACCATATCCAACGGTAGTTCAAATGACTCGTTCATCGTGCACAGCATCTTCATTGATTACAGCCAATGGCTTTTGAGCGGCAGTTCTGTTTATTCCACCGATCACAACACGCTATGTACTGCGGACCAGAGTTCCCAGGCTGACGCGGCAGCGTCGGCGTCAGATAAGAACAAGATCCAAACGGGCCAAAGTTCTCAGGCGACGACAGCGGCGGCCAACAATGAGGAGGCCCAAACGAACCAGAATTCCCAGAACCCAGCGGGTCCGTCCGACAACAGCAAGGCCAACCCCTCGAAGTGTAAAGGGAACGTGCTTCAACCGTGGCAATCGCAGACTTTCCCAAATCAGATTGACAGCGTCGAAACCAGAATCGTCCGCGGTGAGCTGCTGGCACGGCAGCCGTGGACGACCCGGAATTGGGTGCTGCGTCTCCTGCAAGACACCGGCTCGATCGCCGCAGGATTCACTTTTGCGACCGCCGATCAGTCGTGGATTCGAGGTATCGGAGCCTATAATGCACACTTTATTCCTTCGGCGCAGGCATTCTGGCCTGATGCCACGGTGGGGCAGATGAACCAAATCAGCGACTACGGCTTCCAGGTGAATAAAGCTATCGCGAAACAGAGTTCCGATATCGTGGTGGCCTTTTTCCCGATTGATCGGTTCCTAACGCCAGGTTTTCGCAAGCTATTTCTCGAGGCACCCGCGATATTCTTTTCTCCCTATGAGGCGCTTCTGGATCCCAAGCGGCCTAAGCTGGCAGATGACATTCTGGATCCGGTACTCACAGCAGGAAGTCCCGCTGGAGGGGATGACATGAAAAAGGCGTTTTTCCAGCACCTACCAGAGATCGCAAATGGTGCTTGCGACAAACCGACGCCCTCTAACGACAACAGCCTTGAGGAAGTTTGCAACATCGCCAGGCTGCTGGACCGCACCAGTTTGAACACGGTTCGCGTGATTGTTGGCGGCACTATGACAGTTGATGTCAACAAGGTCCCGCCGCAGATCACCGATGTTGAGATCGATCAGGATAAAGACGGTTCCGCAACCTGGAAAAAAGATAGCGCACCCCTGACTGGAGTAGTGCGAGGCAGCTTCCTCGGAGGTGGTACTGCTGCGATCACGAACCTTCAGAAGGGTGTACTTCAACTCACATCCGTCTCCGAGGGCTCAAACGACACGCAACTGCATTTCTCCATAAAGTTAAGCGAAGACCTGCCGAAGGCAACCACCGAGCTGACCTTCCAAGTATCGAAGAAGTCTGATGGCTCCACTTTGACCAGCGCAACTAAGAATTACACGATCCTAACATTGCCAAAACCCGATGCCGCCGCGGATGCGGAATCCGCAAAAGTGACTCCCGCTCCCAAAGCGGAGGCGCAGCCAGTGGGTGCGGTCTCTACGCCCAAGAAACCATAGAGGGTATGCGCTTTGCCGAAAGAGGGTATGCGCTTTGCCGAACCCATGACTGCCAAAATCACCTCCGAGTTCGATCCTGACCTGGGCCGGCCAGATGCCCGCGGGATTCTCGAACCCGAATACGCGCAAAAGATCGGGGACGACTCCAAGGCTCAGCGGGTCGCAGTCATCGTCAACCATGGCATGGGTGAGCAAGTTCCGTACCAGACCATCGAAGGCGTGGCTAAGGCGGTGTGGCGTGGAGTCAAGGAGCATGGCGGGACCACGGCTTCCCATCCCTTGATTCGTCGGGTGCGGCTAGGTATTAAGGGGGAGGACGACGTCGAGAGCGAACTGGTTCGGGCGGAGGTCCTGATAGCCAGGGAAGAACAGAATTACAACGTTCACATTTATGAAGCGTATTGGGCGCCACTCACCGAAGGGAGGGTTTCACTCACCGACGTCATGCAG
This sequence comes from Terriglobales bacterium, assembly GCA_035484735.1. Classification (GTDB taxonomy): domain Bacteria; phylum Acidobacteriota; class Terriglobia; order Terriglobales; family Acidobacteriaceae; genus JABCZH01. The sequence continues at coordinate 339,272 of DATHOQ010000047.1, forward strand.
TTTCTGTTTAACGCGGGGTGGAACGGCTTCTGGAACACAGGAGCAAGAAAATTCCGGCGATGGATGTTTCGCAATGAGCAAATCTTCAAGCTGCCGAAGTTCAAACTTCTTGCGATTCTCACAGTGCTGATGCTTTTATTGCTGGCATTGGTCATCGTAAATGCTGTACTCGCAGCCGCGGCCTCCTCGCATGCTATCGGTGCAAGTAAAACGTTTCCTGGAGACGCCACCGCGGCGCTCACCTCTGACTTGATGGTAGCCGATTTTGCTGCGCTTCTGATTATCCTGGCCACAGTCTTATTGCCATCTCTCTACAAGAAAGCGACACAGAAAGCCCTGCCGCACTGGCTGTGCTGGTTGTGTTGGCTGCTGGTCGTGCTAGGCGCGGGGCTCATCCTACTGGCTGCTTTCCTCATGCCTCTTCAATTGAGCGGTTGCCATCCAGAGGACAATTTGTGGCCGGCGATCGTCACCTGGGCGGCGATGTCAGGGGGCGGTCATGAGTTTTTGGTTACCCTGTTCTGGGGACTAGAACTGGCGGCAGCCTATGGCGCACGATGGTTTCTAGTCGAATTTGTCGGCGATGTTACCGCCTACATTGCAGCGCATACGGCGAGCAAGTTCTATGAGCTACGCCAACAGATATGGAAGACAGCCATGAAAGTCGCTCGAGCGGTCTATCGCGCCAAAGAGGAGCAGGAGTCAGGGAGTACCCAGAATTCGCGATTTCTTTACGACAAGATCATCGTGGTCGGCCACTCACTGGGCTCGGTGATCGGGTACGACGTCCTCAATGGATTGCTGCTGGAAGATGAATTCTCAAAAGATCCTCTGAAAGTTGTTTCTCGCACTCGCATGTTTCTTACCTTTGGATCGCCCCTGGATAAGACTGCGTTCCTGTTTCGCACTCAGGCGGATATGTGTTCGCCGGTCCGGGAAGTGGCAGCAGCAGCGGTACAGCCGATGATTCAGGATTACGACCATCGACCTGAGGAATGGGTCAATCTCTACTCTAAATCCGACATCATCAGCGGTGCTCTGGATTATTACGACACCCCTGACAAGCACGATAAGAAAGGAAACGCGCTGATTCCGGTTCCTCCTGTTCCTCCTGCCATGCGGAAGCCGGTGAACAACCTGCGTGACCCAGACGCGCGTACGCCACTTGCAGCCCACGTTGAGTATTGGGACGGAGAGCTTTTCGCCAGCGAACTGGTTCGCGGCATCACAACCTAGGAAATACGGCAAGTCCCGAGCACCTAGAAGCATGCGCGCTCTAGTCGTAATATTCCAGACCCAAGTGCGTGATCAGTTCTTCCCCACGCAGATGGCGAAGAGTGTTTTTCAGCTTCATGAGTTGGATGAACAGATCGTGCTCGGGGTAGAGCCCAGGTGCAGTCATTGGTGACTTGAAATAGAAGCTGATCCACTCCTGAATGCCGAGGCCGCGCAGCGCTGTGCTCCGTTTTGCCAGATCCATGAATAACACCAGATCGAGAACAATCGGTGCCGCGAGAATCGAGTCGCGGCAGAGGAAATCGACTTTGATCTGCATGGGATAGCCGAGCCATCCGAAGATGTCGATATTGTCCCAACCCTCTTTGTTATCACCACGTGGTGGGTAATAGTTAATCCGCACCTTGTGGGTAAAATTGCCGTAGAGATCGGGATAGAGTTCGGGCTGAAGAATGTGCTCCAGTACCGAAAGTTTGGACTCTTCTTTCGTTTTGAATGACCCCGGATCTTCCAGCACTTCCCCGTCGCGGTTGCCCAAAATGTTGGTCGAGAACCAGCCGCTAAGGCCGATCATGCGAGCCTTGAATCCGGGGGCGAGGATGGTCTTGATCAGCGTCTGACCGGTCTTGAAGTCCTTGCCGCAGATGGGGGCTTCGTTCTGCCGCGAGAGCTCGTGCATCACCGGAATATCGACAGTCAGGTTAGGGGCACCGTTGGCGAAGGGTACACCTTCCATGAGAGACGCATAGGCGTAAATCATTGAGGGCGCGATGTTCGGGTCGTTCTTGAGCAGAGCCTTCTCGAAAGCTTTCAGCGATTGGTGGGCAGCACTGGGCTCGATGTAACTCTCGGTGGAACCGCACCAGATAGTGATGAGGCGTGTGGCGCCAGAACTTTTCTTGAAGGCGCGCATGTCGGCGCGGACCTGCTCGGCCAGGTCCATCTTGTTCTTGCCCTTCTTGACGTTGGGCCCGTCGATTTTCTTGACGTAGTTGTGATCAAAGACGGCTTTCTGTGGCTTTATCGACTTGAGCAACGGCTTCACTTTTTCGAGCAGATCGCGTTCCAGCACGCCGGCTTTGGTGGCCGCAGTGTACATGTCGTCTTCGAAAATGTCCCAACCGGTGAAGACCAGGTCGTCGAGGCCGGCGAGCGGAACGAATTCTTTGATCTTTGGGGAACGGGCGTCGGTGCGCTTGCCCAGTCGAATGGTGCCCATCTGAGTGAGCGAACCGATGGGCTTGGCGATTCCCTTGCGCACGGCTTCGACGCCGGCCACGAAAGTTGTGGCGACTGCGCCCATGCCGGGGATCATGACGCCGAGCTTGCCCTTGGCAGGCTGGATCTCGCTGCCGCTATATTTTTCGTTTGCGATTTTTGCGTGCTTCCGCTGAGTCGCCATGGGGTGGCCACGTCCTTATGAGAATTTTGGGATTAAGGCAAACAGATATGTTCTCGTACTTGCTAGGAGAATTGCAACCAAGAGACGCGGAAGGTGGAAGATGAGAGTTCGAACGGGTGGAGGAGGGATTGAGTGGAACGACCCAACTTGCTAGATTGTGGTTGAAGCGCACTCGACGGTGAAGAGACTACTTCCCTTCCAGATCGACGGTCTTGATCGGCAAGTCCCAATGCGCATCGAGGATTTCGAAGCGTTGCTGCTCTTCCTTGGCATAGATTTCCTGGTCAGGGAATAGTTGTTTCTTAAGTGCGTCTTCGTCGAAGGGTTCGTTGGCGACGGTCGCATTCTTGAAGACGATGGTGACACGATAGTCCCAGCGGCCGTCTTCGGTGGTGTGATAGCGGGGCTGGTCCATCCATACTTTGAGCATGCGACCCATCTCGACTTCTTTCTTGAGCAAGGGGTAGTGATTTTTCTTGAAAAGGCGCAGGAATTCGTCGGCGTGTCCCCATTTGGCTTTGTAGTAGTACTCGATGACGAAGGGTTGGCCGGAGGACGGGGATACGGACTGATCACTAGTTGCCAGTGGCGCTGCCACTGCGCAGAAAAGCAGAATTGCCGTGACTCTCACAAAAACGATCACGATAATCTCTCCCACTAGAAGCGAAATCAATCGACTTAAATTATCATGCGGGATAGGAACTAGCAGAAGGTCTCTTAGAAAGGACAGGCGTGGCCGCTTTATTCAAGTTTACAAATCCCATTCGGATCGACAAACAGACGATGATCGGGCACACCTTGGGTGCGGAAACTTATGTACACTGGTCCGTTTTCGCAGTGGCAGCCCTGATTTTGGCCGGAGTCCTGCGACATCCTGGACTATCTCTACTCGGGTTATCGGCCTATTTCGCTGTCATGGTGATCCATGAGGCAGGTCACCTTATTGCTGCTCAACGCCTAGGGTGCACAGTGTTTTCAATCAATTTGTATCCGGTTTTCGGCGTTACACATTTCAGTACACCATGGTCCCGAGTGGACCACTGCATAATCGCGTGGAGTGGGGTACTAGCTCAGGCTTTGGTCGCGATTCCGTTGATAGCTTGGTCGCAGTTTTCGGGTATACGCGCTTCGAAGCTGTGAACATGTTGTTTGCGATCTTGGGGTTCTACAGTGTGGGGGTCGCTATCTTCAACTTGCTACCCATCCCTCCGCTCGACGGAGCTACAGCCTGGGGAATCATTCCTGCACTCTGGGCTCGCAGAAAGTCCGAAACACGAACATACAGGCGCAACTGAATTCGAGAATTACACTCGGGCGCCGATTCTATTCTGCCAGTGCGACCAGGCGAACCAGACTACGCCCGCGACAATGACTATTCCGATGACAGCATCGAATTGGTGAAAATATTTGCCCAGCTCGCGCCAGTTTTCGCCCAGCTTCATGCCGACCCAAGCCAAAACAAAACACCACAACCAAGAGCCAAGAAAAGTATAGAGATGGAAGCGTCCACGCGGCATGCGGGCAATGCCGGCAGGCAGGGCGATAAACGTCCGGACCACGGGCAGCAGCCGGGCGATGAACACGGCAAGATATCCCCAGTGCGCAAAGAAACGGTCGGCCCAGCCCAGTTCGCGGCGGCTTAGTAGAATCCAGCGACCGTATTTTTCTACCAGCGGACGGCCACCGTAGTAGCCAATTTCATACGCAACCAGCGAACCTAGATTGCAGCCGATCGCGCCCGCAGTAGCCACCAATAACAGCTTCAGTGTCCCTTCGTAGACGAGGTAACCGGCGAAAGGCATGATCAATTCCGAAGGCAGTGGAATGCATGCGGACTCGATCGCCATCAACAGGGCAACGCCGCCGTAGCTAGTTGCGGCAATCACCGACTTGATAAACAGGAACAGTATGCCGAGGATTTTTTCAGTCATAGGGAATCAGAATGCGCTATCGACAGGCTGGGATACCCGTCGCAGGTAGCTAGAACGAGCCTTCCTGGGTAAAGGTAAATCCGGGCAACGAGGCGCCCTCGGCAGTCTTGGCGACTTTGACGCGCGTAGTGTTGGCGTCTGGTGCTGTGACTTCGGCGGGACGCAAGACGGCGTATTGGGCGAAGACTTCGCTGTAAACCTTGGTGACGAGATAGTCTTTTCCGTCGTCGTCTTTGCGCCAGACTTGGCCGAGCTTGATTGACTTAACCGCCACGGTGCCTTCCTTGATCTTGCTTGGGTCAACTCAGACTACCTAGGCGGCGCGTCCGCGTCAAATTACCGCGAGACGCATATAGCATCGTTCGTTCTGCTACCATTTAGTCTCATTTTTGTCAGGAGTAAAGACTTCCATGCCACGCGGTGTCATGACGAGACAACCAGCCAAGACCGGACGCCACGAAAGAGCGCGAGTTACGCCCCCGGCAAAGCCTTCCCGAAACAAGGCCGCGACCCCGCGCCGGCCCGCACGAACGGGGTCGGCTATCTCTACAAAATCGAAGTACAATCCGCTCGCGCCAGAGCGCATCGCGGAAATCCTCAATCGGCTGGACCAACTTTATCCCGGTGTTACCTGTGCGCTGACTCACAAAAGCGCATGGGAGCTGCTGGTGGCAACGATTCTGTCGGCGCAGTCGACCGACGCAAATGTCAACCGGGTCACGCCCGACCTGTTTCGCAAATATCCCACAGTGCAGGATTTTGCCGCGCTGACTCCGGAGCAGCTTCAACCGGATGTCCGGTCTACCGGCTTTTTCCGCAATAAAGCGAAGTCAGTGGTGGGAGCCGCGAAGATGATTGTCGCTGATTTCGGCGGCGAAGTACCCGCAGAGATGGACCAGTTGCTCACCCTACCTGGCGTGGCGCGTAAAACGGCTAATGTTGTTCTGGGAACATGGTTCCGCAAAGCCGAGGGCGTGGTAGTGGACACCCACGTTACCAGAATCTCGCGGCGGTTGGAGCTGACCAAAAACACGGATGCGCCCAAGATTGAGCAAGATCTGATGAAGGTGATTCCGCGGGAGAAGTGGATATTATTCGCGCATCAAATCATCTGGCATGGACGCAAGCTGTGCATCGCGCGGCGTCCGAAGTGTATGGAGTGCCCGCTAGAGAACCTCTGCCATGCGGCGGACAAGACCTGGAGTACGGTGGAGATCCATAAGAACGCAAAGTAGTGAATGTTAGACTTTCCCCACCATATATGCGCACTCCAGTCTTCCCTTTGTTTGCTATCGTCATATTCATGAGTACTGTTGCATCCGCCCAGACTCTGCCCGTGCCCCAGGCCATCACTGATCCCAAGCAGATCACCAGTAAGCCGAACGCGAACGTTGAACAATTCCAGCAAAGTCTGGCGATCGAAAAGCTGTACATGACGCGGCAGATTGGGCCGGCGTCGTGGTCGCCCGACGGCAAACAGTTAGTTTTTGTCGCGAATATCAGCGGCCGCAATAATCTTTGGCTGGTAGATTCCGATGGTGGCTGGCCGACGCAACTCACGGTGAGCGACCAGCGGCAGACCAGCCCAACCTGGTCGCCGGATGGAAAGTGGATCGCCTACATTTCGGACTACGACGGCGATGAGCAATGGGACGTGTTCATGGTCTCGCCCAAGACCGGACAAGTGGTTAATCTCACTCATACACGCGAGATTTCCGAAGAGAATCCGCGCTGGTCGCCGGATGGGCGATACCTAGCCTATAGCGTGAAGCCAAAAACTTCATCGGTATATGAAATCGACGTGTTCGACAAGCTGATGCGCTCGGTGAAACACGTCACTACCGGGACTGCCGCGGACAAGATCAACGACAATCCCATCTGGTCGCATGACGGCAAATCGATTGTGTACACCCAGTCGCAGGCTAAGGGCACGGACTCCAATATCTTCATTGCCGATGTGGCCAGCGGAGAGAGCACTCTGCTAACGCCGCACCAAGGCGAACGGCTTTACGAAGCGGAGGACATCTCCCCCGATGGCACCAAGCTGCTGATGACCTCGAATGCAGCCAATGGCTATGAGAACGTTGGACTGCTCGACATTGCCGACAAGAAAATCTCCTGGTTGACGAAAGACAAGTGGGAGATCAGCGGGGGCAACTTCTCTCCTGACGGCAAGTCAGTGACATGGACCGCGAACGTGGACGGAAACACCGAAATCTATCTGCACGGTCTGGATGCGGGGACGACGAAGGTACTGCCGCTTCCCAAAGGCGTGAACTACCCAGTGGGAGCGCAATCAGCTTTCGATCACGACGGTTCGCGGCTCCTCTACAACCACAATGGGCCGAATGCCCCTGGGGATCTCTGGACCTACGGACTGGCTTCCGGCAAGTCACAGCAGATTACTAACTCCCTTGTAGCGGGCGTGCGTGCGGAGGACATGGTTGAGCCGTTTCTGGTGCACTTTCCCAGCCGCGACGGCAAGTGGACGATTTCGGCATTTGTTTACGTCCCCTACAACATGGTGCGTAACGGCCAGAACGCAGCCTTGGTCTATGTGCATGGTGGACCGACATCGCAAACTGTCAATTCGTTCAACCGCTTCATTCAGCACATGGTCAATCAGGGATACATGGTAATCGCGCCCAACTATCGCGGGTCGACGGGCTATGGAAAGGAATTCCAGCAGGCAAATTTGTTTGACATGGGCGGCGGAGATTTGCAGGATGTGATGGCAGCGGCCGACTTCATCAAACAGACCGGCTATCTCGATCCCAAGAAGATTGCGCTCGTGGGGGGCAGTTATGGCGGCTATCTGACGATGATGGGAGTGACCAAAGCTCCCGAAGTTTGGGCAGCCGGCGTGCCCATTGTGCCGTTTGTGAACTGGTTCACTGAAATTCGGAACGAAGATCCGGTACTGCAACAGTCGGATTTGGCAACTATGGGCGATCTGGAAAAGAACAAAGATTTGTTTCATGATCGCTCGCCGATTTTCTTTGTCGATAAGATTAAAGCGCCATTGCTGTTGCTGGCAGGCGGGAACGATCCGCGATGTCCTAAAGAAGAGTCGCAGCAAGTCATAGATGCAGTGAAAAAGCGCGGTGGAACGGTGGAATTGAAAGTCTACGAGAATGAGGGGCACGGGTTCGCGCGGGTGGAGAACCAGATTGATGCTTACAAGCGAGTGTCGGATTTCCTGAAGGCGCACGTGCCTCCGGCAGATTGCGGCTGCACGATCAAGGATTAGAAGACGCGTAAGCGGCGACTCTACTCGACTGCTTTGGTGATCGCGTCAATAAGGCCGGGGATGGTGTATTCCCTGGCTTCGATGTCGACCGAGAGGCTAAGATCGCGCAGAGTCGATGAAGTCACGGGACCGATTGAGGCTAGTTGGGTTTCTCTAATGTAGGCGCGGGCATCCTGTCCATGATGGTTCCCTTCCAGTAGCGCCACAAAATTCCGTACCGTGGATGAACTGGTAAATGTAATCGTGTGAGGACAGCGATTTGGGTCTTTAAGAACTGCGAGTAGACGCGCACGAGAAGACCGCGGAATCACGGTTTCGTATGCCTCGACTACATTGACCTTCGCACCCAGCTCGCGGAGTTCACGGGGAATCACGTCGCGAGCCACACTGGCGCGAGCAAGCAGCACGCGCTTCCCTGCTACTCTCCGTCGCAAACTCTTGACGACCGCCTCGGCTACGTATTCCTTAGGAACGACGTGGACTTTCACACCATGCTTCTCAATGGCATGCTTCGTGGCGGGCCCGATGGCCGCAATTTTCAGATGTTGTAGGTGCCTCTTGGTGAGGTGTCTCTTCTTGAGCCGGCCCCAGAGAGCTTCGACTCCGTTCACGCTGGTGAGGATGAGCCAGTCGTAGGTGTCGATATTCTTTAGAGCAGCGTCCAGCAGCTTGTAGGATCTCGGCGGGCGAATTTCGATGAACGGAATCTCGACGACTTCAGCGCCGAGCTTGCGCAGGCCCGATGAAAGTGCGCCGGCCTGATGGCGGGCGCGGCCGACGAGAATGCGAATGCCAGCGAGAGGCCGATGATTGGTCAAGTATTTTCTTCCCTAAAAGATCAAAAGCTTAACGCAAAGATCGCAGAGAACTACCGCGAGTTCGCGAAGAAGAGCTACGGGGGTTGCGGTAGGGCCATCTCCTGCCCATACACTGCCTCGAGAATCGCCTTGCCTCCGCTCCGGAGCAACGTATCACCGACAGACTCGCCAAGCTGAACCGGATCGTTACCGTCGGCTGATTCGCGCAGAACTTGCGAACCATCAGGGCTGGCCACGACCGCCTGAAGGTGCAAACGCCCGCCCCGCATTACTGCTAATGCGCCAATGGGGACTTGGCAACCACCTCCGAGTCTGCCCAACAGGGCACGTTCGCAGGTCGTACTGGCACGGGCTTCAGAGTCGTCGAGGAATGTCAGCAGTTGCAAAGCAGCGGCGTCTCCCGCGCGTACCTCGACCGCCAGCGCACCCTGGCCGGCGGCGGGGCACATCACGTCCGGGGATATGTATTGTTTGATCAGTTCGGTTTTGCCCAGACGATTGAGGCCAGCGGCGGCGAGAATGATGGCGTCATATTCGCCAGCTTCAAGCTTGGCGAGGCGCGTGTCCACGTTTCCACGTAAAGGTTGGATTTCCAAATCGGGGCGAAGGACTTTCAGCTGCGCCTGCCGCCGCAGGCTGCTGGTCCCGACGCGCGCGGGTCTCGGCAGCTTTTCGATGCTTGCATACTTGCGCGAGCAGAACACGTCGCGCGGATCGTCTCTCCTGGGCACGGCCGCAATCTCGTACCCGGGCGGAAGCTCGGTTGGCAAATCCTTCAAGCTATGCACGGCGAGATCTACACGCCCAGCGGCCAGCGCTTCTTCAATTTCCTTGGTGAACATGCCCTTGGTGCCGACTTTGGCCAGTGGCACATCTGTGATCTTGTCGCCGGTGGTCTTGATGATTTCGATTTCGACTTCATGGCCGCGTCCGCGCAGCAGTGCGGCGATGTGGTTGGCTTGCCAGAGCGCGAGTTGCGATCCGCGAGAGCCGATGCGGAGACGCGCCATTAGGCGCCGCCTCCAGATCCGTCTCCGGACTTCGCAGCTTTCTTGCTTTCCAGGTTGAACAGGCGGCGGACGACTTCGATGATCGTCGTAGCTTCGGACTCGCGCGCAGCGGTCTTGAGCGTGCTAATCGGCGTGTGCATGATCTTGTTGACGATACCTCGGGTAAGCGCGTCAACCGCCAATTCCTGCTCAGGAGAAAGCGGTCCCAGGCGGCCGCGGACACGATCGATTTCCGCTTGCCGGATGGTTTCCAAATGATCTTGCAACGAAACAATAGTGGGAACAACCTCGAGGGCTTGCAGGCGAGCATGGAAGCGCTCGACTTCGGTATTGATAATGTTGTCGGCGAGTTCGGCTTCCTTTTGGCGATCGGCGACGTGTGAAGCCACAGCTTGCTGCAAGTCGTCGATGTCGTAGACGAAGATACCGTCGAGCTTGTTCATTTCCGGATCGACATCGCGCGGGACAGCAATGTCGATAAAGAACATGGGACGGTTTTTGCGGCGGCTGAGGAAGATCTCGCCGTGCTCACGGCGAAAAATTGCATGTGGAGAGCCGGTCGAGGTGATGACAATGTCCCCTCGGTCACAGGTATCGTGCAGCTGGCTGAACTCAATGGCTTGGCCATTGAATTGGTGCGCCAGACGAATGGCTCGGTCGTAGGTGCGATTGGAAACGAAGATAGACTCCGCACCATGGGCCAAAAGATGACGCGCTGCCAACTCACTCATCTTCCCTGCGCCGACCAGATAGACGTGCTTACCGTTGAGCGATCCGAAAATCTTCTTGGCTAGCTCGACGGCCACCGACGCCACTGACACTGCTGACGATCCCACCTCGGTTTCGGAGCGTACTCGTTTCGCCACCGCGAAAGCACGAGTGAGCAGCTGATTGAGGTGTGACTGGACAGCACCGACCGCCCGTGCGGTAGCGTAGGCCTCCTTCACTTGCCCCAGGATCTGAGCTTCGCCAAGCACCATCGAATCAAGGCTAGAAGCTACACGGAACAAATGGCGGACCGCATCCTGCTCGCGGTATTCGTACAAGTGTGGATCGAGAATGGAATCGTCGAGCTGAAAGTAATCCCGCAGAAAAGCGCGCAAGTCGGCTCCGCCGTTTCGAGTCTGGGCCAGCAACTCAACACGATTGCAGGTGCTGAGAATGAGGCCTTCATCTACGCCCGGGTGGTGAGTGAAGCGTTTCAGGGCCTCAGGCAGGCGCGAATCGGAAATCGCGAGGCGCTCGCGAACCTCGACCGGCGCGCTCTTATGATTAACGCCGATGAGGTGAAAGCTCATGACTGGGCAAACCTGTGAATGGCGCTGAAGTAATTTGCCACCCATGCGACTACCGCAGCGATAAAGGCGCCGGCCGCCAGGTACGCGGCCCGGCGGCCGCGCCAGCCTGCGCTCCAGCGAGTGAACAGTAGAAGCAGATACACAGTCCACATCAGGATGGACAGCAGAATTTTCGGATCAAGCAGATCAATGCGTCCATAAGTGGATTGTGCGACGACAGATCCGGCAATCAAGCCCAGGGTCATGAACGGAAACCCGAGAAGCAACGAGCGAAAACCGATTTCATCGATGACTTCGAGTGCCGGCAAGCGGGAAAGGATTCCTGGACGCTTGGCCTTAAGCGACCGTTCTTGAATCAGGTATAGGAGGCTGGCGCCGAAGCTCAAAATGAGCGCGGCATAGCCGGTGAAGATCAGGGCGATGTGAGCAAACAACCATCCCGTACGCACTCCCGGTGAGGTAATCAGGAACGGAGTCTGGCTAGTGGCAGAGAGAAACGTCAGCAAAAACACCAACGGGAAGACGATGATGCCGGGAGAAGTGGTGTGATAGACCATGTACACGAGCAGGAAGACGACCATTACCAGAAAACCCAGTACCGACTCGGCATTTTGAACCGAAGTCAGTGTCGCCTGGCCGGAAACCAGGAAAGCTTCGGTCAGCGAGACAAAATGAAACACCATCCCCAGGTAAGACGCGTGCAGAGCGATACGGTTCAGCAAGTCGCTGGTGCGGGTCAACGCCACCAAAGCATAGAGCAAACCGACCGCGTAACAACCCAGCGCGACTCGCAACCAAAGGGCAGGCATGGGGATGGAAATCCTCTATGGGATTATAGCTGCGCTGGAGCAGAGGGGCACAGGTCGGAAGTGCCAGGGAGGGTCAATCTACGCCGAGCGTAGTCATGGCCTTTTCCAAAATCGCGGAGTCCACCCAAAGCTGGCGTCCGTGGGACATCAAGTCTTCGACTTCATCAAAGGCCTGGAAGAGGCGCAGCTTGACGACGCCGTATTGTTCGGCATCGGTCAGCGGGCGGCCATGACGCGCTCCCCACGCCTGCACTGCTTTGCCGGGGAGGAAAACACTTACAGAAAAGGTGGTCTTGCGGTCGGAGGTCACATCGAAAATGTATTCCTTCGTGGCTTCCTGAATGCCCTGGGCGGGAACCGGCCGATCGCCGACGAAATAGTACTGATAAACGTAACCTTGCCCCCCGGTGTAAGTCTTCATGCGGCGGATGGTCATAACTCCTAATCGATCCGCGCGTCGCGCAGGCGCTTGATGGCCGTCTCCGAGGTCAGCGGCGAGTAGTACACCTCTTTAAACGTATATGATTTCGACTTTGCCGAAAGGATAGGCATGATCTCGATGTGCCAGTGATAGTCCTCATCGATAGTTTTCCAGTAGCCCAGACTCCCGGAACGATGCAGGCTGTTCGGCGAGGTGTGTAGAACCAGGTGGAATGATTCGGTGATGGTGCGAATGCGCTGCAACGTCCGGCGAATGAGCGCGCCCAAGTCCGGCAGCATATTCGAGCGGTTGAGTCCCATGCGTTCGAAGGCGGCCTCGTGGGTACGGGGCAGAATCCAGGTTTCGTAGGGCACGCGCGGCGCGTACGGCAAAAGGGCGATGAAATCACCACGAGACTCAAGCACACGCAGTTCCTGCCTGGTCTCCTGGGAAATAATATCGCAGAAAACGCAGCGCTCCTTTTGCGCAAAGTATTCGCGGCTGGCACGTAGTTCGTATAGAACGCGGCGCGGCACAAATGTAGTCGCCGTGAGCTGGGACGAGGGATGCTCAAACTCCTGCCCAGCGCTGCTGCCGTGGTCTTTGTAGATGCTGACGTACTTGAAGCGCCCATCGCGCTTCAGATCCTGGATGCGCTGTGCCGCCAGCAGCAGAAACTGGCCAATCTCGGCGTCGCTGGCGTTCCAGAGATGCCCGTCGTGACGGGGATTCTCGATTAGCACCTCATGGGCGCCAACGGGACGCATGCGGTCGTAGATACCATCGGCGCGTCGGGACGCCTCACCCTCAATGTGATACAAAGCGGTTGGATGCACCACAGCTCGCTGCCCGCCCGACATGCTGGCGATCAGTTGCGGCGGTTGGTCCGAATCTGGGCACAAACTGCACGACGATTCCGACCGGGGAGCGATATCGGGGACGTCGTCACCGGTGATGACCCAAGAGCGAGTGATGGGATCTTTGCGAAGCTCCATGTCGAATAAGGAAAACACCTGCGGGTGAGTGGCGTCAACTGTGATCTAAGACACAGGAATGGCAGCCGCGGTTTGTTATAATCCGCCCGAACCCCCGAAGACTGTTCTTTGCCGGTAAGACCCGCTCTCTACTTGCCATGACCGAGCCGTCCACTCCGCTGATGCGGCAATATGCCGCTATAAAAAAGCAGCATCCCACCGCCTTGCTATTTTTCCGCCTGGGCGACTTCTACGAGCTTTTCTTTGACGATGCGGTGATGGCGTCGCGGGAGCTGCAGATCACCTTAACTTCTCGCAACAAGGAGAAAGGTGTCGCGGTCCCGATGTGCGGTGTGCCGTATCACGCGGCAGAAGGTTATATATCCAAGCTCATTCGCAAAGGATTCAAAGTCGCAGTCTGTGAGCAAGTGGAGGATCCGCGGCTGGCGAAGAAATTGGTGCGGCGCGAAGTGACGCGAGTGGTCACGCCGGGAACCGCCGCCGATTCGTCGTTGAATTCCGAGGAGAACAATTTTCTGGCGGCAGTGGCGCAAACCGGTGATCGGGCGGGTTTTGCGGCGTTGGACCTTTCGACTGGCGAATTTCGAGCGACCGAGTTTCGAGGCGAAGATGCGGCCCAGAGAATCCAGGATGAGTTGCAACAGCTAAGGCCGAGAGAGATTTTGTACGGTTCGGCGGCGCCGTTGTTTGAGGCACGAGAAAAAGCCGCTGCTCCGGGATCGGCCCCCCAGCCAAGGTCTGCGGGAGCTATGTGGTCTGAAACGCCTTTGGACGATTGGATTTTTGCCCCGGACCATGCCATTCCTCTGCTCGAAAATCATTTTGGAGTGTTATCGCTAGAAGGCTTTGGGTTGGCGGGCAAGCCGGCGGCGGCTTCGGCCGCGGGAGCGATTCTCTACTACGTGCGTTCCACGCAGCGTGGCACTCTCGATCATGTGGACCGCATCGGATTCTACGAACGGCAAAATTGCCTGGTGCTGGATGCGGTTACTGTGCGCAATCTTGAGTTGATCGAACCGCTGTTTACGGGAACCGACGACGGGGTAACGCTATTCCGCTCAATTGACGCCACGGTCACACCGATGGGCAAACGCCTGCTGCGGTCGTGGATGCTGCGGCCGTCGATTGAGCCAGTGGAAATCAACTCTCGACTCGATACGGTGCACAGCCAGGTCAAAGAGCTGATGATGCGGGAGGAACTGCGGCGGGCACTAGACGGGATTCTTGATCTGGAACGGCTTCTTAGCCGGGTGACGCTGGAAACGGCCAACCCGCGTGATGTGCTGGCGCTGGCGGCATCACTCGCAAAGATTCCAGCAGTGAGAAGTGCCTTGGCGCGGTTCGATGCCGAACGAATGAAGACGCTTCATGGGGCCATCGACGAACTGGGTGATTTGCGTGGCCGGATCGAAGCGACTGTCGTGCCTGAGCCGCCGCTTTCACTGAGCGACGGCGGCGTTATTCAGCCGGGAGTGGAACAGGAGTTGGACGAACTACGCGGTCTCAGCCGCAACAGCAAGCAATACCTGGCGCAGATTGAATCGCGAGAACGCCAGCGTACCGGAATCGCGTCGTTGAAGGTGAAATTCAATTCGATCTTTGGGTACTACATTGAGATATCGAAGGCCAATCTTCACCTGACGCCTATAGAGTACGAGCGCAAGCAGACGTTGGTGAATGCGGAACGATATACCACGCCCGAGCTTAAAGAATACGAATCGAAGATTCTGGACGCGCAGGAGAAGATCGTCGAGATCGAGAGGCGGCTATTTGCGGAACTGCGTTCGGCGATTGCGGGAGAAGCACGGCGCATCCGGCAAACAGCATTGGCTTTGGCCGAAGTGGACGTGCTGGCGGCGCTGGCCCATATCGCAGCCCTGCGCAATTATTGTCGACCGAAGTTCGACGAGTCTGCGGACATCGAGGTTGTCGGGGGACGGCATCCGGTGATTGAGCTGCAGGATTTCGCCGGCGAGCGCTTCGTTCCCAATGACCTGTATCTCAACTCAACGACTCATACCGTGCTGGTGCTAACCGGGCCGAACATGGGAGGCAAGTCGACTTATCTACGACAGACGGCGCTGGCGGTCATTTTGGCGCAGATGGGGTCGTTCGTGCCGGCTAGTTCTGCACGGATGGGAATCGTGGATCGAGTATTCACTCGCATCGGGGCCAGCGACAACCTGGCGCGAGGCCGGTCCACGTTTATGGTCGAGATGACGGAGACGGCAGCGATTCTACACACTGCGACGCAGCGGTCACTGATTCTGCTGGATGAGGTCGGGCGTGGCACCTCCACATACGACGGGCTGGCCATTGCGTGGGCATCCGTCGAATACATTCATGCCCGCACGCGGGCGAAGACGCTATTTGCGACCCATTATTTTGAGCTGACGGAACTGGCCGATCAGCTCTCCGGGGTGAAGAACTACCACGTGTCGGTCAAAGAAACTGGCAGCGGGATTGTGTTTCTGCGCAAGGTCGAACCTGGGCCCGCGGATCGTAGTTATGGGATCGAAGTGGCGAAGCTGGCCGGATTGCCGAATGAGGTAGTGGAACGAGCACGCGAGGTGCTGGCCGAGCATGAGAGTGCAGAGCAGCGGCTGACCGCGCAACTGGCGAGTGATGAACGGCAGCCGCGTCCGCCGGCACAGTTGACCATTTTCACGCCCTTGTCACAACCGGTTCTCGACCGCCTGCGTGAAGTGGACTTGAATCGGCTAACGCCGCTGGAAGCACTGAATTTGCTGGCCGAGCTAAAGAAAGAAATCTAACCACAGGAAAAAAGGGGACACGGAGGTGAGTAAGAACTCAAGTCTGCCCATCGGCCAGTTAATTATTTTAGGCTTTGAGGGCACTGAAATATCGCCGTCAGTGCGCTCCCTTCTGACTCGAATTCAACCGGCGGGCGTGATCCTTTTCGCCCGCAATATTGTCAGCGCGGAACAGACACACAAACTCCTCCAGGACTGCCAGACCTGCGTTTCCACTCCATTATTCACTTGCGTCGATATGGAAGGCGGAAGGGTTGACCGGTTTCGGAATGTAACCGGACCGGCACCGTCCGCGGCGGAAGTGTACGCGACGAGCGACCGGCAACTCTTCCGCAAGCACGGCAAGGTGATCGGAGACTCTTGCCGGGCGATGGGATTCAACACCGACTTTGCCCCCGTGGTGGATCTGGCATTCGAGGCATCGCGCACCGTGATGAGTTCGAGGGCCGTCTCGGCGGATCCAAAAGAAGCGGTTGTCTACGCTCGCGAATTTCTTTCCGGGCTGCGCTCAGCGGGTGTATTGGGTGCAATCAAGCACTTCCCCGGCTTAGGCGAAGCGAATCTGGACACACATCTTGAACTGCCGAGCGTGGAGAAATCATGGAAACAACTTTGGAAGCAGGATATGGCTCCGTATCGCGCCTTACGCCGGAATGCTCCTATGGTGCTAGTGGGACATGCGGCATATCCGGCGGTAACGCCGGATCGCATTCCGGCGTCGTTGTCGAAGAAGTGGATTACGGATACGCTGCGCAAGAAGATCGGCTATCACGGCCTGATAGTGTCAGACGATCTCGAGATGGGTGGCGTTCTAAAAGCCGCTTCGATCGGGCAGGCTGCGGTCGGTCATATTCGAGCCGGTGGAGATTTGTGCCTGGTGTGTCACGTTGCCGAACATGTAGAGCGAGCATACGAAGCGCTGGTTCAAGAAGTGGAGCGTGATCGCAAGTTTGCGCGGCGCTGCCAGCAGTCGTTGGCGCAAGTGCAGAGATTCAAGAAGAAATCGAAAGAGGTGAAGCGAAGAAAATCTACTCCTTCCCCAGAAAAGGTTCGGGATCTCTCACGACGCTTGCGGGAATTTGGAGAGCAAGTACGGCTGGCGGCCATCAAGCGGCAGGAAGAGGCATGATCGTCGCCGGGGTCATGAGCGGGACTTCCGCCGATGGAATCAACGTCGCATTGGTGCGTCTGGAAGATGCGCGCCGGACGAAGACGCGCGGCCTCCAACGAATAAGGTTTGAACTGATTGGACACGCGGAATATCCATACCCACAAACAGTTCGCAAGTTTGTTCTGGCGGTCATGAATTCGCAGCAGGCCGGCGTCGCAGATCTCGCGCGGCTGAACTTTCTGCTGGGGGAGCTTTACGCGGAGGCAATACTCACCACCCAGCGACGTTTTCGCGTGAAGGCTGAATTGGTCGGCTGCCATGGACAGACGATTTACCACCAGGGCGAGGCCGCGTCGTTTTTTGGGCGGAAACTGGCAGTGACTTGGCAGACTGGCGAAGGCGCCGTGATCGCAACGCGTGTGGGCGTGCCAGTGGTGAGTGACTTTCGTCCGGCAGACATGGCGGTTGGCGGGAAAGGCGCGCCGCTGGTTCCCTTCCTCGATTTTCTGCTTTATCGTGATGCCCATGTTGGACGAATCGTTCAGAACATTGGTGGCATTGCCAACCTGACCGCCATCCCGGCTGGAGCTTCGAGCGCGCAGGTGATCGCTTTCGATACTGGTCCAGGCAACATGCTGATAGACGCAGTGACAGAGCGTCTTTTTCATAAGCCGTATGATTGCGACGGACGCGTGGCGGCGTCTGGTAAGGTGCTGGATCGTGCGGTCGCAGAAATCCTGCAGCAGCCTTTCTTTCGGCGGAAACCGCCCAAAACCGCTGGGCGCGAAGAATTCGGACGCGAGTTTGCAGAGAAGTTTGTGCGGCGGTGCGGACGCGCCGTTTCCCGCGACATTGTGGCCACGGCGACAGCGTTAACTGCTAGGTCGATTGCCGATTCTATCCAGCGTTTGGTTCTAGGCAGGCGGCGCGGTTACGGGGAATTCATCGTCTCCGGCGGGGGAGCGAAGAATCCAACTTTGATGGCGATGTTGGCCACCGAGCTGTGGCCACTGGGTCTTGAGATTCGCTTGTCCGATGAATTTGGTCTGCCTTCGGAAGCTAAAGAAGCGGTGGCGTTCGCGGTTCTGGCATACGAGTCCTGGCATCGCCGGCCATCCAATATGCCGTCAGCAACGGGGGCAAAGAGGCCAGCAATTCTTGGAAAGATTTCCTATGCGTAGGCACTTTCGCCGCTACGCGGGGGAGGCACAGCCGAGGGCGGCTGCGCCCACGCGGTCTTTTCTGATTCGAACCGCGAGTCTTGCTGCTTGTCTCGCGCTGCTCACCGCGTGTTCTGCGAGGCCTGATCCGAATACGCTAGTCATGATCATCGAGAGCAGCCCCACCAATCTCGATCCGCGAGTGGGGCTGGATGCGTATTCAGAACGCATCGACACACTGCTGTTCGACGATCTGCTCACTCGTGATGAGCACCTGAACGTGCAGCCGCAGTTGGCGGAAAGCTGGGACATTCCCGATCCCAAGACCTATATATTTCATCTTCATCACGGAGTGAGGTTTCACGACGGGCGACCGCTCACTTCGCGGGACGTGAAGTGGACATTCGATTCCCTGCTCGAAGGCAAGATTCGCAGCACTAAAGCCGCGGCTTACCGCTGGGTGGATCGCATAGACGCACCGGACGACTTTACTGTCGTCTTTCATCTAAAGGAACCGTTTACCCCACTCCTGTGGAACCTATCCGACGGAGCGATTGGCGTCGTACCCTACGGCTCAGGCAGTGAAATCTCCGGTCACCCCGTTGGATCAGGGCCATTTCGTTTCGTTAGCGCCGAGCAAGATAAGGAAGTCGTCATCGAACGCAACGATGACTATTGGGGCCAGAAACCAAAGTTGCAGCAGGTTCGTTTTACGGTTGTCCCCGATACAACGACGCGCGCGCTGGAACTGCGGAAAGGGAGCGCAGACATCGCCATCAATGCCCTGACCGGAGACCTGGTTCTGACGCTCGCGAAGGAGCCCAACCTGGAAGTACTCCACGCTCATGGTACGGTGCTGTCCTATTTTGCGTTCAACACGCGCGACCCGATTCTGAAAGATGCGCGAGTGCGACAGGCAGTCGCGTACGCCATCGACCGCCAGCCGATCATCCATTATCTGTTGCGCGATTTCGCGCGACCCGCTGACAGCCTGCTTCCGCCTGAAAGCTGGGCCTACGACCCGGAGCTAACTCATTACGAACACGATCCGCAGCGGGCACGGCAACTGCTGGAACAGGCCGGATACCCTGCGGTCAACGGCGTGCGGTTTCATCTCACCATGAAGACCTCGACCGAGGAAAGCACGCGTCTGCTGGCGGCAGTGCTACAACAGCAGTTACGAGAAGTGGGAATCGCGCTCGACATACGGACATTTGAATCTGCCACGTTCTTCGCCGATGTTACCCGCGGGGCTTATCAGGTGCATTCGCTGCGCTGGGCGGGCGGAAATGAGGATCCGGACATGTTCGAATATGTGTTCCACTCCCACAAGTTCACACCCAATGGCGCCAACCGGACTTTCTATTCCAATCCTCGTCTTGATGCGTTGATCGACCAAGCACGCAGCGAACTCGACCAGGAACGCCGCAAACGGCTTTACGCGGAAATCCAGCAGATTCTGGTTGTGGATCAGCCGTACGTAGAGCTGTGGTATCAGGATAACGTGATGGTGCACTCGCGGCGGGTGCGAAACGTGACGCTCGATCCGTCGGGAAATTACGACTTCTTAAAGACCGTCGAGCTGGAGAAGTAGGTTTGCACGCGCACGCAGAACACAATCGAGTGCTCAGTTCCCAGTCCTCGGTTCTCAATTGGAGTAGAAACTGCGTGGTACCATCGATTTCATGCGCATTCTTTTTATTGGTGACATTTTTGGCAAGCCGGGACGCACTATTGTCAAAGAACGCCTGCCCGGTCTGGTCAAAGATCATGCGGTTGATCTGGTGATTGCCAATGGAGAGAACTCCGCAGC
This sequence comes from Terriglobales bacterium, assembly GCA_035484735.1. Classification (GTDB taxonomy): domain Bacteria; phylum Acidobacteriota; class Terriglobia; order Terriglobales; family Acidobacteriaceae; genus JABCZH01. The sequence continues at coordinate 359,300 of DATHOQ010000047.1, forward strand.
TGGGTTCGGCATTACTCCGCCGCTGGCGGAGGATTTGTTTGAGTTGGGAATCGATGTCATCACCACCGGCAATCACGTTTGGGACAAACGCGAGATCATCGACTACTTTGAGTCCGCGGATGGAAACCCGCACAGTCCGGCCAGACGCTTGTTGCGGCCGGCAAACTATACGCCGGGCATGCCGGGAACTGGCATGTATCAAGGGCGTAAGGGTGATATTCCTTACGCGGTGCTCAATCTTCAGGGACGTGTGTTCATGGCGTCGAACGATGATCCCTTCCGGGTTGCCGACCAACTGTTGAAGGAAATTACCGCGAAAGTGATCTTCGTCGATATTCACGCCGAGGCAACGTCGGAGAAGATGGCCATGGGGTGGTATCTGGACGGCCGGGTGACAGTAGTGGTGGGAACTCACACCCACGTTCCGACAGCGGACGAGCGAGTGTTGCCGAATGGAACCGCTTACATCACGGACGTAGGCATGACCGGCCCTTACGACAGTGTGATCGGCGTGAAAAAAGAATTGATCGTGGAAAAGTTTCTCAAAAATATGCCAACCAGGTTCGAAGCCGCCACCGGAGATGTCCGTCTTTGTGCCGTGGTGGTGGATTGCGATGAAGCCACCGGACGGGCGAGAACAATTCAGCGGGTGATGATGAGTTGAGATGGAGGACAAATGAGTCAACCCGTAGTGCACTTCGAAATCGGCTGCCGTGATCGCGGTAAGACGGCAGCGTTTTTCTCGGATTTGTTTGGCTGGAATACTCAAGAGGCTGGGCCGGCGACCATGATCGATACCGGCGGCGGAGGCATCAACGGACACATCTCTGCCTTGGGGCATGAGCCGCACAATTATGTGACGGTCTATGTCCAGGTGGATGATGTGAAGGCTTACCTCGACAAGGTCCAGAAGCTAGGCGGGAAGACGCTGGTACCGCCGGTAGAAATCCCCACGGGGACATTCGCCTGGTTCGCCGATCCAGAAGGCAATACCATAGGATTGTGGAAGCCGAAATAAGGGGCAGTCAGCGCTTTAGGATTTTCTCTAATTGGCGACGATTTTCCACTGGCAGGTGACGCAAAGCGGAACGGGCTAGCGCGATGTAGACCGCTCTGGCTTTGGGAATTCGTTTCAGAGCCTGAAGGTGCTTACCAACTACTTCCGCATCGCCACGCACCAAGGGACCGCTAAACGCCCCGGCCGGGCCGAGAGCAGCGTAATTCACAAACGTCTGGCACAGAATGGGTAGCATCATTCGGCGGGCTTCGGCAGTCTTCAAGCCAGCCGAGCGTGCCACCTGCTCGGCGGTAACAAGAGCAGCCACCAGCAGAGGCGAGGCGAAGGCGCCCCAGGCATGATAGGCCGCCTTGTTCTGCTTGCGGATGAGAAAGGTCCGCGCTCCGAAGTCCCGCACTACCCGCCGGGCTATTTGCACAGCCGCGGCGTCGCCCTCCAGAGCAAAGGTAATGCCCTTCATGGTCGGAACCGCCCCCCGCACAAACGTCATCATGGGATGCACGGAAGCAACTTTTGCGCCGCGTTCGCGGAGGGGGTTTAGGATATCGCTGTCGAGGGCGCCGCTGGAATGGAAGATGGTTTTCCCTTTCCAAATCTTCAGCGCGGCGAGATCCGCGGCGACAACTGCAATCTCCCGGTCGGGGACGCAAAGCCAGGTGAGACTCGCGTCCAGACCCGCGTTTTGGTAGAGGGATGAGCGGGCTTTCAAAGTTTGAGTGAGCGCGCGGGCCTGGCGTGCGGATGCAGGCGTCCGCGAAACAATTTCGGAGATTCGGTATCCCGCGGTGGCCAATTGCAGTGCTAATGCGGTGCCCAGCCTTCCTGGCCCGACAATCGCGACGCTGGGTTTCTCGCGCATTGAGGGCAGCATAACAGGGCAGTTGGTTCGCGGCAAAAGTAGATGTGAACAAGGTTCCAAAGAAGACTGAGGCCCCGATCCAAATTTGGGAAGACGGTGTCCGAGCCGTAAACCCGGCGCAGGCTTTATATTATTTGACATGGCGAAGAAGAAAGCGCGTGTACTTTCATCCCGAGTGGCTTACCGTGGGCCGGCTTTTTGGGTCACGACCGATCAAGTCCTTGAACCTAGCGGGGTGAAAGCTCGGCGGGACATTGTGCATCACACAGGCTCAGTTGTGGTTCTGGCGGTCGACGATACTGGTCGCGAACCAAAGGTTCTGCTGCTCCGGCAATACCGCCATGCCGCCCAGCAATATTTGTGGGAGCTTTGTGCCGGTCGCATTGATGCCGGCGAGAGCCCACTGCCGGCCGCCAAGCGCGAATTGTTGGAAGAGACCGGGTTCAGGGCAAAACATTGGAAGCGTATTTTCCAGTTTTATGCCAGTCCGGGTTTCGTAGCGGAGACTATGGCAGTCTACCTGGCCCGCGGACTGCGTGCCGGACAGGCACAACCCGAAGAAGACGAGGTAATTGAAACCCGGTTCTTCCCGCTTCGGGACGCAGTTGGAATGGTCATGCGCGGCGTCATCCGAGATGCTAAGACCATATCCGGCGTACTGTGGCTAAGCCAGAAACGAGACCACCGGTAGCCGCTCTCGAGGTAGTTCTCTTCTGAAGACTTCTTCTCTTGACAGCACCAACCTCTAGCCGGAAAATGACAACAAATCGGAAAGCGTGACCTCGCAACCGTTAGGGGTCGCGCCAGGGGGCGTACGTGGAACGTTTGAAAGGTACCGTCAAGTGGTTTAACAATGCCAAAGGCTATGGATTCCTCGGGCGTGAAGATGGAGCAGACGTTTTTGTCCATTACAGTGCCATCACAAGCGAGGGATACAAGAGCTTGCAGGAAGGGGACCAGGTTGAGTTTGAAATAACCCAAGGTCCCAAGGGTCCGCAAGCGGCTAATGTTACAAAGGCCTCTTGAAGTAACACATTAAGCAGCGGGAAGTCACGTCTTCCTCCCCGCCCACCGCGCGAAAGTTTTCCCCTCCAGCGCGTGGTGGAAGTTTCGCAGCTTGCCCGGCGAAGGGAGTAGTGTGTCCGGGCGAAAGCGCGCCGCGCTTTCTCTCCAGCGCAATCTTGTTTACTCTGGATAGCGCATGGACAACAAAGCCATTGCGGGCATCCTGTACGAGACCGCCGATCTGCTGGAGATCGATGCCGCCGATTCGTTCCGCATCCGTTCCTACCGCAATGCCGCCGAGGCAATCGAGGCCCAACCGCAGCAGATTGCCGACCTGATCAGCGAACCAAAGAAAGTGTTGGCGATCCAGGGTATCGGCAAAGGCATGCTGTTAAACCTGCAAGAGATCTTCAAAGATGGGCGGCTCTCGGTGCATGCGGATCTGTTGAAGAAATACCGGCCCACAATGCTTGATCTGCTGAAGATTCAGGGATTAGGGCCGAAGACAATCGCCTTGATTTGGAGCGCATATCAAGTCAGCGATCTGGAAGGCGTGGAGAAGTTGGCACGCGAAGGCAAGATTCGCGAACTCCCGCGGATGGGGGAGAAACAAGAAGCCAAGCTACTGAAAGCGATTGAGGACTATCGTCGCATCGCCGGACGCTTTCTCTTGGACGTCGCGGAAAGGCAAGCGGAAAAGATCATCGAACATTTGCACGGATTCCCTGGAGTGGAAAAGGTTACCCCCGCTGGCTCGCTGCGGCGTGGTCGCGAGACGGTGGGCGATCTCGACATTCTGGTCACGGGCATAGCTTGCTGCAACGATGCGGAACGAGAGAAGCTGATCGATCACATCATCAAGCTGCCAGGACTTATGGACATCATCGCGCGGGGCGAAAATAAGGTCAGCTTCCGCGTCCGAGGAGGCATGCAGGTGGACGTACGCTTCCTCTCACCTGAGTCTTTTGGCGCTGCCATGCAGTACTTCACCGGCAGCAAGGCGCACAACGTGGCGTTGCGTCAGCGGGCGCTCAAGATGGGTTACACGCTGAGCGAATACAGTCTGGCACGTCTCGATGACGAGAAAGTGGTCGCCGGCAAGAGTGAAGAAGACATATACGGCAAGCTGAAGCTGGATTACATCCCGCCAGAACTGCGGGAAAATCTTGGCGAAATTGATGCCGCCGAGAAGCACGCGTTGCCGTCGCTGATAGCGCAGCCTGATTTGCAGGGCGATGTGCACATGCACACAGTCGAGACCGACGGTCGGAACACCATCGAAGAAATGGCTGAGGCGGCGCGCGAGCATGGCTACAAGTACATGGCGATCACGGACCATTCCAAGAACCTGGCGTTTGCCAATGGCCTAGATGATAAACGGGCAGTCGAGCATATGAAGCGTATTCGCGCGGCCGACTCTGTAATCGAGGGCATTCGGATCTTTGCCGGAATTGAAGTGGACATTTTGGCCGACGGTACGCTGGATCTGTCCGATTCTGTGTTGGAAGACATGGATGTGGTGATCGCCAGCGTGCATTCGCATTTCAATCAGAGCGCAGCCGAGATGACAGATCGCCTCTTGAAGGCGGTCGATAATCCGAATACTTCGATCATTGGCCATCCCACTGGCCGCCAGTTATTGCGCCGGGATGCTTACCCGTTCGACCTGGATGCGGTGATGAAAGCGGCGGCTCAGCGCAAAGTTGCGATGGAGCTGAATTCGTTCCCTGAACGCCTGGACCTATGCGACCGGCATTTGCGGCTGGCAAAACAGTACGGGGTGAAGATCGTCATTAATACAGATTCACACCATACATCCCACTTGGACAAAATGCGCTTCGGGGTTCTGCAAGCACGCCGCGCATGGCTGACCAAGGAAGATGTGCTGAATACTTTTCCTGTGGAGAAATTCGCCAAAGCGATGAAGCATGGGTGGTGATGGAGGCCTTCAGCAGTCAGCATTCAGCACTCAAAAAATCTGCGGATTTAAGACTAACGAAACGACTAGAATCACAGCAACGCCATGACCGAACCGCCCGTGACCCCACCTACGGTACCCGCTGCTACTCCTGCTCAACCCCGTATTGATTTCCGTATCGGCGAGGAGTTCGGCACCGCGAAGAAAAACCTGCCGCCGGTGAAGATTATCGGAATTGGGATCGCCCTCATCGCGATGGGCTGGGCAATCGCGGCCTTTGTGCAACGCCCGCGGCCCTCGGCAACCGGCACGATCGATGAGGTGGTTGCGGTTGAGATTCCCAATCAGCATGCTGTGATAGTCGCGATCAACCTGGCCTTCCAAAATATTGGAACCAAGCCGTTCTTCATTCAGACCATCAAGGCCGAGGTGCAGACCACCGATAACACTTTTTCTTCCGATGCCGCATCAACCGTAGATCTGAATCGGTACTATCAGGCTTTTCCTACCTTGAAGCAATACGCCGGCTCTCCCCTACAGCGTGAGGCGAAAATCGATGTCGGCGGTCAGACGAAGGGAACGATCATCGTGAGCTTTCCTGTAACTCCCGAAGCCTTCGCCAGCCGCAAACTGCTGCGAGTCACAATTCAACCCTACGATCAGCCGGTGTCTTTAGTCCTAACCAAATAACGGCCATGATGCGTCCGAAGTTTGGTGCCCAGCACCACCGACGACTATAATCCGCCTTCGCGATTCTTTTGAGGAAACACCGCATTGCTAAACGCAGGAGCCAAGCTCGGGCCGTTCGAAATCCAGTCTGTCCTGGGCACGGGCGGGATGGGCGAGGTTTACCGCGCTCGCGATACCCGCCTCGACCGCACCGTCGCCATCAAGGTGTTAGCCTCTCATCTTTCCGCATCGCCTGAGCTGAAGCAGCGAATGGAACGCGAGGCGCGGGCGATTTCGTCGCTGAACCATCCCCACATCTGCCAGCTCTATGACATCGGTTCGCAGGATGGCACCGACTACCTGGTGATGGAGTTCCTGGTCGGCGAAACTTTGGGCGAACGCATCCGCAAGGGTGCGGTGCCGCTGAACGAAGTCCTCAAGATCGGGATGGATGTTGCAGAGGCACTCGACGTCGCGCACCGTCGTGGCATTGTCCACCGCGACCTGAAGCCTGGCAACATCATGCTGACGCCGGCCGGAGCTAAGCTGATGGACTTCGGGCTGGCAAAGCCCCTCGGAACACAGACCATGGCGTCGGGAACCGCGCCTTCGTTTACCGCCTCGCCCACCATGAGCGGACCGAGCCCGATGAGTCCGCTCACGACCGCGGGCAGCATTGTAGGGACAATTCAATACATGGCACCGGAGCAGATTGAGGGCAAGGAAGCGGATGCGCGTAGCGACATTTTTGCTTTCGGTGCCGTGCTGTACGAGATGACTACGGGAAAGCGTGCCTTTGAGGGCAAGAGTCAGATCTCGGTGGCGTCATCCATTTTGGAAAAAGATCCGGAGCCGCTCAGCGCCGTGAAACCTCTCACTCCTCCAGCGTTTGAGCACGTCGTGAGAACCTGTTTGCAGAAGAATCCGGAGGACCGTTTTCAGACGGCGCACGACATCAGACTGCAACTGAAATGGATCGCGGAGGGCGGCTCGGCATCGGCGGTTCCTCCTGCGCCGGTGTCGTCTGGCAACAAACGCGGACACCTCGGCTGGATCGGAGCCATCATTGCGGCTGCGCTCCTGGGTGCGATTGCGGGCATCGTTTTCTACCGTCCGGCACCATCTGCGCCGCTCATCCACACGGTCATTAATGCTCCGGAGGGCGCTTCTCTTCGTCTGACCGGCGACTTTGCGGGGCCTCCAATCCTTTCACCAGATGGCGCCTATGTAGCCTTCACCGCTGCGACTGACGGCTTGCAGAGCAAGACGGTGCTCTGGGTACGCTCCATGGATAAGCTGGAGGCGCAAATGCTGGCGGGTACGGAGGGTGCCACTTTTCCCTTCTGGTCGCCCGACGGCCGCTCTCTCGGTTTCTTCGCGGATAACAAACTGAAAACCATAGATTTGAACGGGGGCGCTCCGCTGTCCGTTTGCGATGCGAACTTCGGGAGGGGCGGTGCGTGGGGACCCAACAGTGTGATCGTGTTTACGCCTGATACACAAGCTGCGTTGGTGCGCGTCAGCGCCGCTGGAGGAACCGCGACGGAACTCACAAAACTGGATCCCGCGCAGCACACTTCGCACCGTTGGCCGTTCTTCCTTCCGGATGGGAAGCACTTCGTCTACCTGGCCATCGTCCATGACCCCTCCAAGGCGTCCAACAATACGTTGTACTACGCGTCGCTCGATGGGAGAGAGAACCGCCCGCTCTTTCATTCCCAATCAAACGCGGTCTATGCCAATGGATTTCTTTTATTCGCTCGAGGCAGCCAGTTAATGGCACAAGCGTTCGATCCGGCCAGTGGAACCCTGCGAGGAGACGCACAGAGCGTAGCCAGCGGGATCATCAACGACATCTCTACCTGGCACATGGATGCTTCAGTTTCAAACAACGGCCTATTGGTCCTGGGAAGCGGCGGGGCCGCGGATTGGCAACTGGTATGGATGGATCGCAGTGGAAAGCAGATTGGAGTCGCGGCCGACAAGCTGTCTGACCTGCAAAGCGCCCGCGTGTCGCCGCAGGGTGATCGAATCGTTTTCACTATGGACACGGGCCAGAACGATGTCTGGGTGCTCGATTTGGCGCGTGGCATCCGCACCCGGCTTACCTTCGGTCCGGTCTCCAACAACTATCCGGTGTGGTCACCGGACGGGAAGTGGATCATCTACAACTCGGATCGCAACGGGCACTCCAATTTCTACCGCAAACCCTCCGACGGCAGTGGCGCGGAAGAACTGCTGCTGACCAATGATCAGATCGCGCTGCCCAGCGACTGGTCGCAGGATGGCAAGTACCTGATCTACGGGCACGGCCCGGCTGGCTACACCGACTGGGATGTTTGGGCGCTGCCGCTGGAGGGCGAACGGAAACCCCGGCTGGTGGTAGCCCATAGGGAAAACGGTTCGAGCGGCTATGGACGCCTTTCTCCTGATGGACGCTGGCTGGCCTACGCTTCTACCGAGTCCGGCAAGCCGGAGGTTTACGTCATACCCTTCGGCGGCGGGCAAGGCAGATGGCAGGTTTCTGCAAACGGGGGGAGTCAGCCCGCCTGGAGCCAGGACGGCAAGGAACTTTACTTCGCAAGCCAGACCTTTTCCGTGGTCGCGGTTCCGGTGAAAGAAGTGAATGGTATTCCGCAGTTTGGAGCTGCTCAGCAGCTGACCACAACCGTAGCGGCACCGAACATATTCTTCGATGTCACGCCCGACGGGAAGAAGGTCCTTCTACCGCTCGTGACCCAGCAGGTCAATCAGTCGATCACAGTAGTGACAAACTGGACGACAGGGCTGAAACAGTAGTGTGCGCGCTAATGCTTCTGAAGGAATCCTTTTCGGCGCACCAGGTGGGTATTCGCATCCGGCTTGATTTCGTCGTACTTCAGAAAGCTGATTGAACCATCGACTTCCAGCACCGCTAGGGCCACATCCTTAAGGCTGGCGATGCCGTGTTCTCTCATGGCCCTCTGAAGTTCATCCAGGCTGACATGTTCCTTAGCCATGTGGGCGGTGATTGCCTCCCCGTCATGCACCATGAGGCTGGGCTGGCCCTCAACGAATTTCCGGAAGCGGCGGTTGCCTCCGGAAACTTCCGCCACGAAGTAGTTGAGTATTAGCAGGGTTGACGCAGCCACTACGCCGCCCGCCAGCGACGTATCCGGGCCCGTCATGGCGTTCTGCACTGCATTGCTGATCAGCAGTAAAAGCGTGAGGTCGAAGGGAGTCATCTGACCGACTTCCCTTTTTCCGCTCAGGCGCACGCCGGTCAGGACAACGAGGTAGATAACCCCCGTCCGCAACGCGATTTCGCCAAGTACGTGAACGCCGGGAAACATCGAGCTATTCGCCGGTGGTCACAGGTGTAGGTGCGTTCTTCGGTGTGCTGAGATAGCCAGTGGCCTGCTTCTTGTCGACCGACCACACCACCAGTTCGTAAAGCATGTGGTCGCGCCCGGTATAGAACTGGATAGGCTCGCTGATATTACGATCTTTCTTTTCGATGGTACGGTCGTCGGCGCTCACGTTGATCGTGAACTTGCCCTTCTTGGGATCAGTCTTTTTGAGTTGCAGACTGATGGTACCAACTGGCTGCGGGCTGGCGCCCTTAACCAGGGTAAATTCGTAGTAATTGCGATCACCCTTGTGCTTGAGGACTTCGAGATCCTGGCGAGTGTTCGCGATCAGGCCACTCTGCACGCCGAGGTCGCCAATCGTGCTTTGCAGCTTGGCGACAGTAGCGGCCAAGTCCGCCTTGGTCGAAGCAACGTCAGTCTTGACTCCGCCCACATCGGTCTTCACGTTGTTTACGTCGCCACTGACTTGGCTGATGCGGCTGGCCTCCTTTTTCTGCTCCTCGGACAAGCGCTGCTCGGCAGCGTGTTGTTGCTGCGTCAATTGGGCAGAGCGCTCGGCAAGTTCTTTCTTGGTCATGCCCAGTTGCGTGGCCAAAGTTTCCGCGTCGGATTCAGCGGACTGCATGCGCTTGCTCAACTCAGCAATCTGCGCGTTGCTGGCGCCCTGCCCCTTGGACAGATCGTCAATCCGTCCGCGCAACGTATAAAAGTAATAGATCGATCCGGCGACGTAAATCACCGCCAGCAACATCAATATCCACTTTCCGGCGTTGCCCTCGGACTCCGTGTGGACTTCAGTTATCTGTTGGCCTTCGTCCGGCATGAGGTTGGTCTCCTGGGTGTAGCGTGGTTTTGGTTCTGACCATTGTTGAGCAGCGGGGCGCGAGTGTCAAATGCTTTAGTTTCTGCGCGGATGCAGGACGGAGGGTCACCGGGCCCCTCGTTACGTGGCTTCCCAAGTCGAGGTAGTGTACCCTCAGGTGGGATGAAGAAGCAGAAAGGCATCCTTGAATGCGCAAGAAACAAGGCGTCTGGGTTCCACTCGGGCTCGGCGATGCGTCCGCTCACCTTGGAGCGAACACTTCGCATCGTGCGGTTAGAGAGGGCGCGCCAAATTCTAGGTGGACGAGCGCGGGACGTCTGACTCGCAATACGCCAGATCCAAAGACCTAAAGTTCCACCCTCCGCAGCCGCAGTGAATTCACAATGACAGAAACTGAGCTGAAGCTCATGGCAGCGGCGGCTAGAATCGGACTCAGTAGCCATCCAAAAAACGGATAGAGCACGCCTGCCGCGATCGGCACCCCGATCGAGTTGTAAATAAACGCAAAGAATAGATTCTGCCGGATGTTGCGCATGGTGGCCTGACTCAGCTTGCGAGCGCGCACGATGGCCAACAGATCGCCTTTTACTAGCGTGACTCCGCCGCTTTCCATAGCCACATCCGTCCCAGTACCCATGGCAATGCCGACATCGGCTTGAGCCAGGGCGGGGGCGTCGTTGATGCCATCGCCCGCCATGGCAACGATGCGGCCTTCTTTTTGCAGGCGCTGCACGACCTCGGCCTTCTGCTCGGGCCGGACCTCGGCCTGAAATTCGGTGATACCCAAGGCGCGGGCCGTGCCTTCCGCGGTGCCTTGGCTGTCTCCGGTCAGCATGACGATGCGCAACCCCGCGGCACGAAGATCGCGAAGAGCCTGCTGGGTAGATGGTTTAATGGCATCAGCAATGCCGATCACACCCGCGGCATGGCCATCCACGGCCACGAAGACTACGGTTTGGCCCTGGCGGCGTAGTTCTTCGGCTGGCGACGCCAGGACCGACACTCCGATTCCCGACTCGCTGAGAAACTTTTCATTGCCGACGGCCACAGCCTTGCCTGCAACTCTGCCAGTCACACCGCCGCCAGCTTTCGATTGAAACTCGGAGACACTGGCCAAAGGAATATTGTTGGCCGTTGCGGCGGTCACTAGCGCAGCAGCCAACGGGTGCTCACTTCCCTGCTCCAGGCTGGCCACCAGACGAACGATCTCAGATTCGTCAAAGCCCGCGCTCGCTACCACCGCCTCAACCGTCGGTTTGCCGGCGGTCAGGGTTCCGGTTTTGTCGACCACGAGAGTGTCAACTTTCTCGAGAGTTTCAAGAGCTTCAGCGTTGCGAATCAGCACTCCAGCCTGCGCGCCGCGGCCCGTGGCCACCATGATCGCCATCGGAGTTGCCAGTCCCAAGGCACACGGGCAGGCGATGATCAGCACCGCCACGGCATTCACCAACGCATGTGCCAAGCGTGGTTGCGGACCCAAGAAGCTCCAAGCGATAAACGTCAGGACGGCGATGCCGATCACCGCAGGCACGAACCATCCGGCCACTCGATCAGCAAGACGCTGAATGGGCGCGCGGCTGCGCTGTGCCTGACTCACCATTTGGACGATCCGCGCCAGCAAGGTTTCACTGCCGACGCGTTCCGCTCGCATCACGAATGATCCAGTTCCGTTAACAGTCGCACCCACGATGCGGCTCCCCGGGAACTTCTCCACCGGAATCGGCTCACCGGTGATCATCGACTCGTCCACCGAACTGTTCCCCTCGAGAACCACACCGTCCACGGGAATCTTTTCGCCCGGACGAACCCGCATGCGGTCGTCTACTTTGACCTGATCCAGCGGAATGTCTTCTTCTTTGCCATCGCGCAGGATTCGGGCAGTCTTCGGACTCAGGCCGAGCAGAGCACGGATGGCCGCTCCGGTCTGGCTACGGGCGCGTAGTTCGAGAACCTGTCCCAGCAGCACCAGGGTGACAATCGCTGCCGCAGCTTCGTAATACACAGGCGGTCTGCCTGTCATGTCACGAAACGCCTCGGGAAATATTCCCGGGGTCAGTGTCGCCACCAGACTAAACAGGTAGGCCACGCCAGTGCCCATGGCTATCAGCGTGAACATGTTGGTAGAACGATTTACGATCGAAGCCCATCCCCGCTGGAAGAACGGCGATCCGCCCCAGAGAACCACCGGGCTGGCCAACAGCAACTCGATCCATGACAGCCAGCCACCAGGCAGCGCATGTTGCACTGGCATGCTGGGAAGCATGTCGGCCATGGCAATCACGAGCAAAGGGACGGTAAGTGCCACTCCGACCCAGAAGCGGCGCGTCATATCACGTAGTTCGTGATTGTCTTCCTCCTTCGCAGTGACGGTTCGCGGTTCAAGAGCCATGCCGCAGATCGGGCACGTACCCGGCCCAAGGCGAACGATCTGGGGGTGCATGGGACATGTGTACTCGGTACGGGTGCTGGCCAACGGCATTTCCGGCTCGAGTGACATGCCGCAACTCGGGCAGGGGCCGGGCTTACTCTGCCGCACTTCCGGACACATTGGACAAACGTAGTTTGCCGCCGACGCCTGGGGCTTGGCGGGGGCAATGTGGATCACAGAAGTGACAGGCCGCGGGGCCAGATACTTCTGGGGATCGGTCTGAAATTTCTCCGCACAGCCTTGGCAGCAGAAGGAATAGGTCTGGCCAGCGTGCTGACGCCGGTGCTTCGCTGTGACCGGGTCAACGGTCATTCCACAGACTGGATCCTTATACTTCGATCCCACAGTGGACGGTTGGGCCATAGGCTTTTATAGATTACTCCGGCTGGCAGTTCGATTGTTGTATGGTTATATGGAGAGAGGGAAACTTCTTCATGACCCAATTGGAAGTCGCTTACCACTACGACGGTCGTCCGGGCGAGAAAACCATGCGCGCGCTGGCAGGCATGCGAGAGGTCTACGGCATCCGCCGCATCACATTCGACGAGAAGGAACGGATCGTACGCGTGGAATTCGATGCGTCCCGAATGAAAGAGCCGGTGATTGCCGGATTGCTGCGTGAGGCGGGAGTAGACATCGGAACGAAACTGGCATTGGCCTAAGAGCTGCCGGGGGAGGGCTACCTTCGGCCAACCAAACTTGAAGCACTAATTTAAAACGCTTTGACCAGAAAAAGCAAGGGGCGTTCAAGAAAACCTCTGGCCGAAGTTATCTTCAAGAACGCCCCGTTGCGCGCCACTTCGTCTGCTGTGAGTGGTTGCATCCCGGATGCCAATCATAAGCTGCTGAAAATAGGACATCAGGTGGAGGCTATTACCTGGTAGGAATTTCTAGGAGCGGGAAAGAATTACAAGTGGCTACCGTGGCTGACCCATAGTCCATTTTTTTCAGGGGTTTTCATCGGAGTGCGCGTTTCCGTTATAATCGGACGCACCGCGTAAGTACCCCTCATGCGCCCTTAGCTCAGCTGGATAGAGCGTCTGGCTACGAACCAGAAGGTCGGGAGTTCGAATCTCTCAGGGCGCACCATATTCCCATTCTCCCGATCCTTCCGCCCGCGTACTGGAATCTTGCCAGTGGGTTCGCACGTGTTGAATCACGACCCAAAGCGAGGCGTATGATCAGACAGGTATCTTGTTCACTTGCATGGTCTATGATTGGTGGCGGATCCCTTGGAGCAACATAATCTCGCCAACGGTGTTCTTAATCAGTGGGCGCAAAAAAAGGAAAATGTCCCTTGCGTCCCAGATTGTGTATTGCTCATCTAATTTACTAGGAGGCCTCACGCCATGAACGTGCAGAGGAGCTTCAAGAACATGAACATTTTCGGATCTGCTGCCGGGCACTCAAGATTTCGATTAGGCAAGCAGACTTTGGGAACCCTGTTGTCATTGGCGATGGTACTGACGTCTTTGCCTCAGAACTTGCTGGCCTCTCAAGACCCACAAGCACCCGCGCAGACTGCGCCGGCACAGGACCCTCAGGGTGCGCAAGCCACGGTTCAGACCGCGCAGGCACCTTCCTATACTCAACAGACGCCCGAGCAGTTGCAGCAATTGGTGGCGCCCATCGCACTATATCCCGATTCTCTGGTGGCGCAGGTCTTGGCAGCGTCAACATTTCCCGAGCAGGTCGTGGAAGCTGACAGATGGGTGCAAGCACATTCTGATTTGCAGGGCGATGCTTTGGGTCAAGCGGTCGATCAACAGTCGTGGGACCCGAGCGTCAAGGCGCTGGCCGCATTTCCGTCTGTCCTTGGGAATATGGACAAGAATCTCTCGTGGACTTCGTCGCTCGGCGACGCTTACTACAATCAGCAACAGGATGTAATGAATGCAGTGCAGGTTATGCGCCGGCGTGCACGATCAGCTGGCAATCTTAAGTCCACACCACAGCAGACTGTATCCACCGATGGCGCCGATGATGACATCGCAATTCAGCCGGCCAGCCCGGAAGTGGTTTATGTTCCCGCCTACAACCCGTGGTTGGTTTATGGTGGCCCCATCGTGGCATGGCCGGGATGGTATCCGTATCCTGGAATTTGGTTTGGCGGTCCTTATCTCTCGTTTGGAATCGGCTTTGGAATCGGCTGGTACGGCGGTTTTGGCTGGGGCTGGGGTCATTGGGGATTTAATTGGCATGGTGGATATGCAATCTACAACCATGGCCGGTACTACTCAGGGAGTAGAACATTCTATAACCGGGGCAATTTCTACCGAGGTGGAGCGAATGGTTTCCGCGGCGGCGTGAACGCCCGCGCGGGGAATATTGGCGGACGTGGCGGAGTTTACAACCGCCCCGGAGCTGTCCCCAGGCCTTTTAACGGAAACACGCAGGCGGCTCGGGGATACGCCGAATCCCGCGGTCAGAGCGGTGTCCGTTCGGGTGCCTTCAGCGGTTACGATCATGGCGGACAGGCCAGGAGCTATTCGTCGCGCGGAAGCGCCAGTTACGGCGGCGGAGGCTTCCATGGAGGTGGCGGAGGCTCTCACGGTGGCGGTGGCGGACGTCGGTAACCGTAGTCTTATATTTTCTTCCTGGTAGATAACGAATTTTAGGATTAGGAATGGAGAGAAGCACTATGCGGCTAACGAAGCTAAACGTCGAAAAATCTCATTCGGCCAACCTTCTCAGATCAGCTGGCGTCGCCATTCTCCTGGCGGGGTGCTTGGCCCCTCGATCGCTGGCGCAGCAACCGGGCCAGCGAACATTTTCATCGGCGGAAGAAGCGAGCAATGCACTGGTCACGGCAACTCAGAGCAACGACGAAAAAGCGATGGTTGACATCCTCGGACGAGACGGAAAGAAAATCGTCTCGTCGGGAGATGAAACTGAGGACGCCAACGGCCGCGCCATTTTCGTGCAGAGATATCAGCAAATGCATCGTCTGGTGAAAGAGCCGGATGGAACCACGACGTTGTATATTGGCGCGGAGAACTGGCCCACGCCCATACCGCTCATAAACAAGGGTAATTCGTGGTATTTCGACACCGAGGCAGCCAAGCAAGAAATTCTGTTCAGGCGAATCGGCCGGAATGAAATGTCCGCCATTCGCGTTTGTCAGGAGCTAGCAGCGGCGCAGAAAGAATATTCCGCACAGCACAACGAGTACGCCCAGAAAATTTTCAGTGATGCAGGGCAACACAACGGCCTTTATTGGAAAGCAGCTGACAGTGAACCCCAAAGTCCCATCGGGCCGCTGGTGGCATCGGCCGTTGCTGAGGGTTATGCACAGGGCCAAAGCGGCTCCCCTACGCCTTACCGGGGATACTACTTCCGCACTTTAACACGCCAGGGAAAAGATGCCCCCGGCGGAGCGAAGAGCTATATCGTGAACGGCAAAATGACCGCGGGCTTCGCTTTCGTGGCCTATCCGGCCGAATATAGGTCATCGGGCGTGATGACATTCATGGTCACGGACGATGGAGTTGTGTATGAGAAGGATCTCGGCAAGAAGACCGATACTCTCGCCGCGTCGATGAAAGAATGCAAGCTCAATTCCAGTTGGCAAAAGACCGAAGAGCAGAACGAGACGGTCGCCGGTAACCAGGACAAGGATAAATAGAGACATTCCGTCGCTTACATCGAAGTGACTTGTACTCCACCCTTCGGGATCGCACACTACCATCAACCCGCCGCCTTGCCTGCACGTGAGTCCGACGCGGCAGGCAATTCCGGCGCGGGATGCGCCCCGGCGCAGATAACTCTCTGAGGGAAATCCACACAACCTGTGTTAGCATCCTCGACGCTGTTATGCAGTCGACTCCGTTCGCCAGGAAACTGTCATGCAGTGGACCCAGATCTACGACCCACTCGGTCATTGGTGGCTCTCCACGCTGGTTGCTGCTCTTCCCATCATCATTCTCTTCGGACTACTGGCCGGGTTCAAAGTAAGGCCACATTGGTGCGCCATCGCCGGGGCGTCAACGGCGGTGGCGGTTGCCATCGTCTTCTTCGGGATGCCTCCCGCGCTCGCCGCAATTAGTTTTGGGTACGGAGTTGCCTTCGGCGTATTGAAAATTGCCTGGATCGTCCTGGCGGCCGTATACCTTTACGACATTTCTGTCGAGACCGGACAATTTGAAGTCATGAAAGAGTCGGTAGCCGGAATCACTCCCGACCGCCGGTTGCAAGTCTTGCTGGTCGCTTTCTGTTTTGGAGCATTCATCGAAGGCGCGGCGGGCTTTGGCGCACCGGTGGCAATTGCCGGCGCTTTTATGATCGGGCTCGGTTTCAAACCTTTCCATGCGGCTGCGTTGAACTTGATCGCGAACACTGCGCCAGTAGCGTGGGGTGCCATCGGTACCCCGGTACACACGCTGGCGGCGGTGACGGCACTGCCCGAGTCCGATCTCAACGCCATGCTCGGCCGCATTCTTCCTTTCACTGCGGTCATCGTTGCCTTCTGGCTGGTGAAAACCATGGTTAGTTGGAAGGACACCTTCGAAGTGCTTCCCGCCATCCTGGTGGTTGGCATCTCGTTCGCGCTCACCCAGTTCTTTTGGTCGAATTATGTGGACAGCAATCTGGTCGACATTATGGGAGGCGTGGTGTCGATTGTCGCTACACTGATTTTCCTGCGATTCTGGAAGCCGAAAAGGATTTGGCGCTTCGAATACGACGACAAACCCTCTGCTCTTCCTCCGCCGACGGCGGAGATCGCCGACCAGGTTGGTGGCGAATGGCCGACGGAGAAATTCGATGGATTTGTCAAAGTGCGAATCTATACCACACGACAGGTTCTGAAGGCGTGGATGCCTTTCGCCATCCTGTCACTTTTTGTGTTGCTCTGGGGACTGCCCCCGATAAAACTAGCCATGAACCAAGCCACTACGCCGGCTTTTCGGGTCGTGCTCGCCGATGGCAAGGTCCGCCCCGGGCCGCCAGGATGGGATGTGCCCTACTTACACAATGCGATCTCTCGCGCCGTGCCGGTGGTTACGAAACCGACTCCTGAAGGCGCGCGATATGATTTCAACTGGCTCTCAGCCACCGGGACCGGCTGTTTCCTGGCGGCGATCGTCTCTGGGTTGCTGTTGGGCCTGAGTCCGCTACGATTGATGAGGGCCTTTTGGCGGACACTGGTGCGTATGCGACTCGCCATGATTGCAATCTCATTCATGCTGGGCCTGGGCTACGTGACGCGCTACTCGGGCCTGGATGCAGTCCTGGGTCTGGCATTCACACGCACAGGATGGTTGTATCCGTTCTTCGGCACATTCCTGGGATGGCTGGGCGTTGCGCTGACCGGGAGCGATACTTCCTCTAATGCGCTTTTTGGCAGTTTGCAGAGAATTACATCTCAACAACTTGGCATCGACCCAATCCTAATGTGCGCGGCCAACAGCGCTGGAGGAGTGATGGGGAAGATGGTGGATGCGCAGTCCATCACGATTGCCACTTCTGCCACCGAACAGGTGGGCAACGAAGGAATTATTTTTCGTTTCGTGGCATGGCACTCGATTGCTCTCTGTTCAATTGTCGGTGTCATCGTGATGCTCTACGCTTATGTTTTCCGCTCCGCCGTACCGCATGGGTTACTGTTCGTGAAATAACATGTAAATCAGGTGTTGTTACCGGAGTATAAGGTCACTATAGTGTGAGACCGTGAGATGATCGGTATCTTGGGAAGAAAGTTAAGACCAGGCAGATCCGAGGAGAGACCATGGCACTGCGTCTGGACAGCCGCCCCGTGGGCGACATCTTAGTGGTGCAATGCAGCGGGCGCATCGTCGCCGGCGCGGACGTGCACTCGCTCCAAATGCTGCTCGGGAAAGTCTTGCCGCAACATCATGAGGTCGTCCTGCACCTGGAGCGGGTGGAGTTCATGGACAGCAGCGGACTGGGCGCGCTGGTGCGTCTGGTCGCGACGGCGCGAGCTAACGGCAGCGACCTTAAACTGTGTTCCCTGCCGAAACAGATACGAACAACTTTGGAAGTGACGAATCTGCTTTCGCTGTTCGAGATCTACGAATCCGAGGCCGAAGCCATTGTGGCGGCATATCTGGGCCCGCGTTACGCCAAAGATAAGGGTAACGAGCAGCAACTCCGCATTCTGTGCGTATACGATTCTGCCGACGTGCGTGCGCTATTAGGAGAAGTGCTTTGCCGGGCCGGCTACAAGGCTGTCACCACCGGCAACGTACACGATGCGCAGATTCTGTTGAAAGCGACCAAGGCACGACTTGTCGTCCTAGGCGCGAATATGCAATCGGTACACGGCGCATCGACGAAGAAGGCGATGGAGGAGATCGATCCGGCTGTTTCGCTGGTGGTGCTGGACGAAGGCTTTGGCGCGCAGGATCCCGGACAAGCCGCGACCAAGTTGCTGGAAGCCATCCGCAGCCGGACTGCGGCTTAGCCGCACTCGTTATGATGGCAGACGAGAGATGAATTCCAGGCCGAACCAGTAGCCGGTGCGATTGCGGACAATGGCGGTCAATCGGGCATGTTGTGGCTGACTGAATTCGATTTCTGTCAGGTCGCCGGGTTGTAACGGGATTCCGGCGTACAGCGACATGCCACCCTCGCTGATCTCTACTCCGAGTCCGCTCACCTGCTTTGCTTTAGGCCCGTCACACAACAGAACGCTGACAGGCAGATTGACGGGGTAGCGTTTCCAGCGGCGCGTATTGGCGGGAGACGGCATCGTGACTGCCCTGCCTAGTCGCGTACGAAACCGATGATAGGCATGGAAGCGCGTCCCTTCAAATTACTGAAGGCACCAGTGGTAACCGGTTACGCTTCGAGTGGCCAAAGTGTTCACCCAGAGGACAATAAGACATGCAGAGGAATCCCCGCGCCGTTAGCCAGGCGGCAGGGTACGGCAGAAACTTCGAATCTGACTAGCCTGGTCGGGCAAAATGCCGACGAATTCAAAACCGTGAAGGAATCCCATGCGATGGCGGACGACTGCGCGTAAAACCTGAAGCTCGGCCACTTTGGGGATGGAAAGCTCAAGCGAAACCATTTCCCCAGGGCGGAACTCGCTGGTCACAACGGCTCCCAGCCCATTCTCCGCGATTTCAAAGCAGCGACCGTGAATGCGGAGATATCCTTCCTGCCCTAAGACCTTGACGATCAACGGCAATTCCGTACGGTAGCGGGCGTAACGTCTTGTCGAGGACTTGTGCACGCGTTCGACTTCTTGCAGTTTGTTTTTTACTGCCTGGTATTGCGCCGGGGGACGGTCCAAAGAAGGACACCCTATCGTCACAAAAACCAAGCGCCTTGGCAAGGGCAGGATACTGGAAAGTAAGGTACGAAGGGCGCGGTCTTTCGTGACACCAAGACGCAGGTCTGCGCGACCGGACAAGAGAGAAAGGTATACTTTGCAAGAGCGGACCCGTAGCTCAACTGGATAGAGCAATGCGCTTCGAACGCAGAGGTTGGGAGTTCAAGTCTCTCCGGGTCCGCCATTAGATTCAGATCCCTCGACTCCGCATGGCGCATCTGCACGGCTCCCTCCTCTACAATGCAGAAGTGAAAAACTGGGATGTCATTATCGTTGGCGGCGGCATCATCGGCCTTTCACTGTCGATTGCGCTACGCAAGCGCGGCGCGAGAGTCTTGGTAGTCGAGCGGGGAGAGCCTGGTCGTGAAGCTTCCCATGCTGCGGCCGGAATGCTGAGTGATTGTGCACTCGAGACGCCGGCGGCGTTGCAGCCTCTGGCGCGGGCAAGTGCACAAATGTATCCCGAGTTCGTGCATGAGTTGCAGGACGAGTCCGGGATGAATGTTGATCTGCGCGATCAGGGGACTTTGCTGTTTGTTTCGTCGGAGCGTGTGCGAGGTCTGGACGCCGAGGAGATTTCCGCGGCGCGTCTCGCGGAGTTTGAGCCGGCGCTGGCCAAGGCAACCAACCCGGCGTTTTATTTGAAAGAACGCAGCGTCGATCCGCGGGCACTGACGGCGGCAGCTCTCAAAGCTGCGAAGCATCGAGAAGTGGACATTTCCTCCGGAACTGCCGTGACCGGCCTGCTACTTTCCGATAGCAGGGTCGCGGGCGTGACCACTGAAAGAACCACATACCACGCGCCGATCGTGGTGAATTGCGCGGGAGCATGGGCCGGACAGATTTCGCCACATCAGTTCCCTACCCGGCCAGTGAAAGGACAAATGCTGTGCGTGGTGGGCGGACCCGCGTTGACCCATGTGCTACGCTCGCCGGAAGTGTACCTGGTACCCAGGAGCGACGAGCGAGTGCTGATCGGGGCCACAGTTGAAGAAGCCGGCTACGACAAGCGCACCGATGCTGACACCATTCAACGTATGCACCGGACGGCCATCACGCTGGTCCCGGCGTTGGCGCGAGCACGGGTGTTGGAGTCGTGGGCGGGGTTGCGGCCGGGAACGCCGGATGATCTACCCATTCTTGGAGCGACCAGCACATCCGGATACTTCGTCGCGGCCGGGCATTTCCGCGATGGCATTCTGCTTTCGCCGGTGACGGCGCATGTGATGGCACAGGTAGTGACGGGAGTGAAGCCGGAGTTGGATCTGACGCCGTTCTCTCCTGCACGGTTCGAGAATTAGGGAACTACATTAACTCTTCGGCACGTAGCCGGGACACTGAAGAATCGGCAGGCGGGGATACTTGGGAAAGTTAGGGTCGGTGTCGGAGAGTCCACAACGATAGAAAGTTGATCCGCGGGAGGAGTCGATGCGTCGCGTGTATTGGCAGTCGAGGCAGAGTCCTACAAGTCGACGCTCTGCATTGATCTTGTCTTCTCCTGCCACACTCGCAGCATAAACCATCCTCTTCTCAACAGCAGTTCTGGAACTTTTGTTGGTTGTTAAGCGTTACTACAGGTACGCTTTTGAGTCGGAGGAACGATTGAAGCTGGTCATCGACAAAGTCAGCAAACGCTACCGGGGCGGAAATTGGGCGCTGAAGGGTTTCACGTTGGAGCTCAACCCCGGCGTGCTGGGATTGCTGGGGCCGAACGGCGCAGGGAAAACCACGCTGATGAGCATTCTGGCCACGATCACCCGCGCAACCGAGGGTAGAGTCACGTGGAACGGAACTGATGTGGCGTCGAATCCCGATGGGTTGCGCGCAGTGCTCGGCTTTCTGCCGCAGGATTTCGGTGTTTATCCCAATCTGAATGCAGTGGAATTCTTGGAATATCTGGCGGCGGTGAAGGGGTTGGATGCGGCCACTTCACGCCGCCGCATCGATGAACTATTGAACCTGGTGAATCTGGCTGACGTGCGCAAACGCCCGCTGGGCGGCTACTCCGGCGGAATGAAGCAACGAGTAGGGATCGCTCAGGCATTGCTCAACGATCCTCAGCTATTGATTGTCGACGAACCAACCGCGGGGCTTGATCCCGAAGAACGCGTTCGCTTCCGCAATCTGCTCTCTGATCTTTCGGGCGAGCGCGTTGTGATTCTTTCCACTCACATTGTGTCGGATGTCGAAGCCACCGCCACCGACATTGCGCTGATCGCGCAAGGCACGCTGGTAGCGCATGCCTCTCCAGAGGAACTGCTTCGGCAAGTGGAAGGCAAAGTTTGGGAGTGGGTGCTGCCGAGCGCCGAATTGAATCCCGCGAAACAGAAATATCTGATCAGTAACACTTCCCGTCGAAGCGACGGCGTGCATGCCCGGGTGCTGGCGGATGCTCCTCCGAACGGCGCTCAGCGAATTACGCCGAATCTGGAGGACGCTTACCTGTTTTGCCTGGCTCATCATCGCGCCGGAGCTGGGGCATGAATCACGCGCGTGTTCTGTATCACATGGTGCGGGCGGACTTTCTGGAGCGAGTACGGCGCTACAGCTTTCTGCTGACGCTGGCCTTCGCCGCCTATCTGGCTTGGGGCGCGGCGACCGGCCTGATCGTCCTGCGATTGGGTGAGTACCGAGGCGTTTTCAACTCGGCATGGCTAGGCAGCATGATGACCCTGGTGAGTACGTTATTTGTTTCACTCGTGGGCTTCTACATCGTGAAGAACGCCATTCTGCGGGACGAACAGACCCGGGTAGGCAGAATCCTGGCCAGCACTCCCATGAGCCGGGTGTTCTACACGCTGGCCAAGACGCTTAGTAATTTCACCGTGCTGGCTTTGATGGTCGCAGTGCTGGCGGGGGCTGCACTCTTCATGCAATTCCTTCGCGCGGAAGATACGCATTACCAATTGGCTACGCTGCTGGCGCCGTTTCTTTGGGTCGCGATGCCGGCCATGGCCATTACTGCCGCTGTAGCTGTGCTGTTCGAGACGTTGCCGGTTTTGCGCGGTGGCGTGGGAAACGTAGTCTTCTTTTTCGTCTGGGTGATGTCCCTGGCGTTAAGCGACCAAAAGGGAGTTGATGATTTTGCCGGGTTCTTTGTGATCGCACGTAGTATGCAGGCCGCACTGAAGAAAGTATACCCGGCATACAACAATAGTTTCTCGCTCGGCATCGGAGACAGCGCTGAAATCAACAAGCGATTCGTTTGGACCGGAGTAGATTGGACTCCCGCGATCGTCCTGCACCGCATGCTGTGGGTGCTCGTTGCCATGGGCATCGCCGTAGTCGCATCGCTATTCTTTCAGCGATTTGATCCAGCGCGTACGTGGTCGTTCAGAGGAGCGAAGAAATCTCTGACCGCCGAGGGCGCTAACGTAGACACAGTGGCCGCCATTACTTCCCCGGGAAACCGGCCCTCCGCCGGCCATCTCACTCCACTTGGCGGAAGAATCGGCGAGACTCGGTTTTGGCAACTGGTGGTGTCAGAACTGCGCCTGATGTTGAAAGGGCAGCGGTGGTGGTGGTACGTAGTGGCGCTCGGCTTATTGATCGCAGGCGCGGTTTCTCCTACCGCAGTGGCGCGGCAGGGCGTGCTAACCGCGGCGTGGATCTGGCCAGTGCTAGTGTGGTCGCAAATGGGCGCACGCGAATCGCGTTTCACAACCCAGTCCCTTATTTTTTCTTCCGCGCGAACGCTGAACCGCCAATTGCCCGCAATGTGGATGGCTGGCGTTCTCGTCTCCACGCTCGCAGGTGGCGGCGATGGATTGCGGTTGCTGCTGAGCGGAGACCGGCATGAATTGTTGGCGTGGGTAGCGGGCGCTCTTTTCATCCCGAGCCTCGCACTCGCCCTCGGCGTATTGAGTGGGACCTCGAAACCGTTCGAGGCGATTTACACTGTGTGGTGGTATTTGGGGCCGTTGAATCATGCTCCGGGATTCGACTTCACCGGCGGAATACCAGCCGTGAGCCGGCCTATGCTTTACCTCACGCTTGCCGCCGCATTGATCGCCACCGCTTACTTGGCTCGGCGCGCACGTATGGCTTACGCGTGAGCCGGCGATTCACTGCCCAATAAAAGACTCTAATTCCTACCAAATCCGCACGCGGTCGGGCGGAGCAAGGTAAAGCTTCTCGCCGGCCTGAACGTCGAATGCGGCATACCACGCGTCGATATTGCGGACGGTGGCTGCACGGAACTGTGAGGGAGCATGCGGATCCGTCATCACTTGTTGTCGCGCCGAGGCTTCGCGAGACTTCGATCCCCAATTCTGTGCGAAGGCGATAAAGAACTGCTGATCGCCAGAAAATCCGCCTTGCATAGGCGCTGCCTGGCCCGCGAGCGAGTTCCGGTAGCCATCGTACGCAGCCGAGATGCCGGCAACATCGGCGATGTTTTCAGCCAGAGTTTGTTTTCCGTTTACAGATAGGTCGGGAAAAGGCTTATAAGTGTCGTACTGCGCGGCAAGTTTGGCAGTAGCCGTCTCGAAGTGAGCGAGATCGGAAGGCGTCCACCAGTTGCGCACTCTGCCTTTGGAGTCGAACGTCGCGCCTTCTGAGTCAAAGGTGTGGCTGATTTCGTGTCCAATGACCGAGCCGATGGCGCCATAGTTGACTGCCGCTGGAGCCTGCGGGTCAAAGAACGGAGGTTGCAGAATGGCCGCAGGGAAATTAAGCGCATTTTGCAAGGGGAGATTGACGGCGTTGACGGTCTGCGGCGTCATCGACCATTGCTTGCGATCGACCGGAGCACCCAAGCGCAACATGTTGCGGCGATAGTCAAACAGGCCACCGCGCCAGAAGTTGCCAAAGATATCATCCGCTTTGACTACGTAGGCCGAGTAGTCACGCCAGGCTTCCGGATAGCCGATGCCCACGTAAAGCGTGGTTAGTTTGGCCTGTGCTTCGGCTTTGGTGGAAGCATCCATCCAGGAAAGCGACTCGATACGCTGGCGAAAGGCGGTGATGATGTTTCCGACCATCGTGTCCGCCTGAGCCTTGGCCTCAGGTGGGAAGTAGCGTTGTGCGTAGAGTTTTCCTACCTCGTCGCCAAGCAGCCGATTCACAGTTTCGACACCACGTTTCCAGCGCGGACGCTGCTCCGGAGTGCCGGAGAGTATCTTGCCGAAAAAGGCAAACCGTTCGTCAGCGAGCGCTTTGGGCAACACACCCGCATAGGCTTCGATCAGGTGATACGCGAGCCAGTCTTTCCATGTGTCCAGCACGGTCGAGGCCACCAGAGCGGACTCGCCGGTGAACGCGCCGGGCTGCCAGACAATGAAACTCTCTTGCTTGCTGAGTCCGGCGCCGCGGAAGTATTCGACCCAGTCGAGGCCGGGGGCCTTGGCCGCGAAGTCAGCTTGCTTCCAGGTATTGTTGGCTTTGTGGATATCTTCGTTATCGGCCAGGCTGAGGTGGGTTTGCGCGATGGCATGCTCCAGTTCCACAATCCGGGCCGCTCGATCATCTGTCTCGGTGAATCCGGCCAGCTTGAGCATGGCGGAGACGTGAGTTTGATATTTGCTGCGGATATCCCGCATGCGATCGCTGTCCGCAAGATAGTACTCGCGATCGGGCAGTTGCAGGCCGCCTTGCAGCAGGTAAGCCGCGTAATGATCCGAATCATTAAAGCCGGGAGCGACCCATAGGCCGAATAGGTTCGCGGTGTGGAAGTTGGTGTTATTCAGTGCGTCAACGTCGGCGCGCAGACTTTCCCCAAGGGCGCGGGCCAGTTCCTGCTTGTTGCGAATGGCGGCAATAGCTTTGAGATGCGGGTCAAGAGGCGTAAGGCCACGGGATTCGATGGCGGCCTCGTCCATGTATGAGTTGTAGAGATCTGCTATCTTCCGAGCACCGGATCCAGTCTGGGCGGCGCCTTTGGCCATTTCCTCAATCAGGTCAGCCGTGCGTTTGTCGCTGAGCTCAGACAGGGCCGTGAAAACACCGATACGGCCACGGTCTGGCGGAATTTCGGTTCGCTTGATCCAATCGCCATTGGCGTATTCATAAAAGTCATCGCCGGGCTTGACCGAGCGGTCCATGTTGGCGACGGCGATGCCGTGAATAGCCGGCTGTGCAGCTTCCTGAGCATGAACGGAAGTGAGCCAAAATGTGGGGAGTGCGAGAACGACGGCGCAGATTCGCGCAAATGGAACGAACTTGGGTATAGATCTCATCAGTAAAGCTCCGGAAAGGCCGCAGGGGCAAATTTAAGATATGACTGTAGGCAACAGAAAAGGTTAGCACGACGGCCCCGGCGGCTACTTTGAATCTTCCTTTCTCGGGAGTGGGCTACTTTGGTTTCCCGTTGAGCCAGCGCCAAATAAAAAAACTGGCAGCTACGTATTCAATAAGGAGTATCAGCCAATATGAGATAGGTTCCGTGGCGCGATCCGCACTGCCGCCTTTACCGTAGGCCCTCCCGGTGAATGTTCCTACTGCTGCCAAGCCCAAGAAAAACAACCCGATGAGCAATAGGCGATTCGGTTCTGGCCATGAATCGAAATTCATTCTACTTATGCTCGCAGATTACGCCGCTCTTTCCGCCCTCCGCTGCTCGTAGGCTTCCCAGAGGGCCACAAGGTCTTCTACGCTCCACAGACGATCTGTGACGCCAGCCGCCATTCCCGGACTCATCCGCAGTGTACGGTGAATCTGGATGAAATTGTACGCGAAGTAGTTTCGCGCAGTCGCAGCCGCGTGGTTTGCCAGCTAGCGGCTGAGTAGACCACGACCCGTAATGCTTCACACGGAAATCAGCCCCGCCGCTCAGGTATACTTAGTCGTTTCATCCATCAGACTCAGTCGGAATCGCGTTCCCGCGCGAGAAATGAGGATCGTCCTATGGCTTCACCCGCAGTCGATTATGCCCGGCAGAATCAGCAACGCTTTTTAAACGAACTCAAAGATCTGCTTCGTATCCCCAGTGTCAGCACCGCTCCCGAACACAAATCCGATGTACAGAAAGCCGCTGGCGTCGTGGCCAATGAGCTGCGGCGAATCGGCATGGAAAACGTCGAAGTCATCGCCACCAAGGGCCATCCGCTGATTTATGCCGACTGGCTGCATGCTTCCGGCAAGCCGACCGTGCTGTGTTACGCGCACTATGACGTCCAGCCCGCGGAACCTCTCGATGAATGGATCAGCCCGCCGTTCGAGCCGACAGAGCGCAATAATAATATCTACGCGCGCGGCGCGGTGGACGACAAAGGCCAGTTGTGGATGGAAATCAAAGCGATTGAGGCGCTGATGAAAGGCCATGGCGGCAAGCTGCCGCTGAATGTGAAGTTCATCATCGAAGGCGAAGAAGAAGTGGGCGGCGAGTCGATTGCCGAATATGTGCGCAAGCAGAAGAGCAAGCTCAAAGCCGACTTTGCGCTGGTATGCGACACGGAATTGTTTGCGCCCGATCTTCCGACACTGTGTGTGGGACTGCGTGGTCTGGTGTATACCGAGATCGAAGCCTTCGGAGCCAAGACCGATCTGCACTCCGGCATGTACGGCGGCGCCGCGCCCAACCCGTTCTTCGCGCTGATTGAGATCATCAGCAAGTTGAAAGATTCGAAGGGCAAGGTTTTGATCCCGGGCTTCTACAAGAACGTGAAGGCTCCGAGTAAAGACGAACTGAAGGCCTGGAAGCGGTTGCCCTTCAACGAAGAGCACTACCGCAAGACCGAAGTTGGCTCCAAGGTGCTGACGGGGGAGCCAGGATTTTCGGTGCTATACCGCACCTGGGCGCGTCCGACGCTGGAAGTACATGGCATGCCGGGCGGGTTCACTGCTCCAGGCGCGAAGACGGTGATTCCGGCAAAGGCGGCAGCCAAAGTTTCCATGCGGATGGTCCCCAACCAGGATCCCGACGACATTCTCAAGCGCTATACGGCATTCGTAAAGAAGCTAACGCCCAAGGGGATTGAGACTAAGATCAAAGTCTGGAGCAAAGGCCCTGCCTGCGTGGTCGGCACAGACAACAAATACGTCAAAGCCTCGACCGAGGCCATGCACGAAGTTTTCAACAAAGATACAGTCTTTATTCGCTCCGGTGGCTCCATTCCGATTGTCACCGACTTCCAGGACGTGCTGAAGATTCCCAGCGTGATGATGGGCTTCGGCCTGCCTGACGACAATCTGCATGCTCCCAACGAGAAGTTCCATATCCCGAACTTCTATCGCGGGATCGAATCGATCTGCTTATTCTTCGAGAAGCTGGGCGAGTAGATTTCCCTTCGGGGAACTAGCGTGTTCGTTAATTCCGGTTAGTTTAGATGGCCCCGGCGGCGCGTCGGGGCCATTTCCCTACATGCTAGAATCGACCTATGAAACGGTCACGGAAGTTTACGGTGGTGATTGAGCGCGATGAAGATGGCTACTACGTGGCTACCGTTCCAGCCCTGCGCGGTTGCCACACTCAAGCCAAGAACCTTGACACGCTCATGAAGCGCGTTCGAGAAGTCATTGAAGTCTGTTCAGAGGATGTTCGTGGCGGCCCGAAGCTCGAGCTCGTAGGTATCCAGCAGATTTCGGTATGACACGCCTTCCCCGTGCCAGGGGCAGGGAGATTGTTCGGGCCCTGGAGAGGCTCGGTTTTGTGGCGGTCCGCACTCGCGGCAGTCACGTCTTCCTCAAACACCCCGACGGTAGGGTGACGACAGTTCCCGTGCATGCAAACGAAACCATTGGACCGGGTCTTTTGCGATCGATCCTGCGGGATGTTGAGCTGAGTGTCGAGGAACTCCTGAGATGCTTGTAACGATCGACGCCTGTAAACCGTATACGGCATCTAAACCGGCATTCCTCCTGAAAAATGGTCATCCGGTTTCCCTTGCTCGCGCGTTCCACCTGCGCTACGCTTAATGTGCTCTCGCGGTTCTCCCTTCCTTCTTCGTTTCCCACAGCTTTGACCGTCAAATTGCTGCATTGTGTGTGCAAAATGAGGTGGTTGTGCAAAGGCCCATACAAGATATAGTGTTTTCTTGCTTGACCCCGGCGCAATTTCACCGTTACATTAACTCTGATTTGTGCTCGTTGCCGTTTGGCCTGGGTGAGTTTTTGCTCAACGCAGACGGCGGGCATCTGATTGGTAAACAAGTGGGGCTCTCGGCTTCGCTCGGCATGACCGAGTAAACCGCGACCAAGGAGTACACGTTGCTTAAACTGAAAAGGCTGCAAATTCTGGGGTTCAAGTCGTTTTGCGACCGCACCGAACTCAAGTTTCACGGGGACGGAGTGGCGGCCATCATCGGGCCGAACGGCTGCGGCAAGTCTAATATTGCGGACGCGATTTCCTGGGTGCTGGGCGAGCAGTCAGCCAAGACCCTGCGCGGCTCGCGTATGGAGGACGTGATCTTCGCCGGCACGCGCGACCGCAAGCCGACCGGGATGGCCGAAGTGGCGCTCACGCTGATCGATCCCGAAGTGTACGGCGGCCCTGATGTGGCCAATCCCACGGAGATCGAAATCCAGGATGAGATGCCGACGTCCGATTGGGATGAGGCGGAACTTCGGGCCAAAGCTGCCGAAGAGGTGGAACAGCGCACCGAAGAGGCGCAGCCGGGCAGAGTCGGAACTCAGTTCGATGCTGATGCGGAAGATGAGCCGCTGTTCGCAGTTTTTGTGAACCCGAATCCCCCGGTGAAATCTTCGGCCCCATCAGCGGGTACGAATCTTGGCCCGCAAGTGGTACTGAAGATCCGGAGGCGGAAGTTTCAGCAGCAATTCCGGGCAGGAGAGATCGTGGTCACGCGGCGTCTATTCCGTTCCGGCGATAGCGAGTATCTGCTGAATGGCAAGCTGTGCCGTCTGCGCGACATTCAGGAATTGTTCATGGGCACGGGCCTGGGACCGGAATCCTACGCGCTGATCGAGCAAGGGCGTATTGGGCAGATATTGAGCAGCCGTCCCACTGACCGCCGGGCGATTATTGAAGAAGCGGCTGGAATCACCAAGTTCAAAACCAAAAAGCGTCTGGCGGAAGCTCGCCTGGAAGATGCCAAACTAAATCTGGCGCGAGTGAACGACATCTTCGAGGAAGTCACGCGCCAGATGAATTCTCTGAAGCGGCAAGCGTCGAAGGCTGAACGCTATGCCAAGCTGCGGGAAGAATTACGGGCCAAGCTGCGTGTGGTGCTGGCCAGCAAGTTTGCCCAGTTGGACCAGGAAAACGCATCCCTTGATGGGCAAATCAACACCATTTCCGAGGAGATACGACAGCAGGGCGAGGGCGTGCAACAACTGGAAGCGGAGCACGGCGACCGCACCCAGCGCGGATACGCGATTGAGAGCGAGATTCGAGAGAACCGCGAAAGATTGAACCAGATCAAGATCGAGGGCAATCGCGCGGTTGCGCAGCGCAGTCACAATGAGGAGCGCTGCGCGGACCTGACAGCGCGCGCAGCAGCTTCGGAAACCGAACTGGCCCAGGCTCAGAACCGGCTGGCAGCGCTGGAAGCGGAGCGGGACTCGAACCAGCAAGTATTGAATTCGGCAGCCGCCGATTTGTCTGCCGCGCAAGTCGAACTAGCCGAGCGTCAGCAAGGGGCAACTGCAGCCGCCGAAGCCCTGGCGGAGTTCGAGCAGCGGCAAGAGGAGTCGCGTGGCGCAATTCTGGAAGCAGTGGCTGCGGCATCGAATCTGCGCAATCAGCTTACCCAAACTGAGGAGCGGCTCACGGCAATGGACCGCGAGACGCAGCGTCTTCACACGGAGATGACAAATGTCAACTCGCAGGTGGAGGCTTTCGGCGGACAGCGCGGCCAATTGGGGTTGGAGTTTGAAACGGTTTCGCAACGGGTGACCGGTCTGGCGGAGGAAATCGTCCAGGCGCGCCGGACGCTGGAATTAAAGCGCCGTGAGGAATCCGACGGCAAGAATCGGTTGGACAGTCTGCGCGCCGAGTACGCGACCGCAATAGGTAAGAAAGCCTCCCTCGACGCGTTGGTAGCAGAACACGGTTATTCAACGGAATCGGTGCGCCGGCTATTTCAATCCGGTGTTATGAATGGAGGGTTGGCCCCGGCTGGCATATTGGCCGACTTCCTCGAGGTAGAACCGCAGTACGAAGGGGTGGTCGAGGACTTTCTGCGTGACGAACTGAACTACATCGTGGTGAAGTCGTGGGATGCTGCAGATGAGGGGTTGCGCCTGTTGCGATCCGATGTTGATGGTCGCGCGACATTCCTGGTGCATCCTGAGGATTCGCAGGCGAAGTTTTCTTTCGCTGTGGACGAAGCTTCGCGTTCCCTATCGCCCAGCCAGTCAGTCGTGCCTTTAAAACATGCCATCCGCGTGCTCAATGGCTTCGGGCGATCCCTCGAAGTCATTCTCCCCAAGCTGCGCGATGGCTACATCGCATCTGATCCTGCGTTTGCCCGTGAGCTGGCGTTGTCGAATCCCGATGCATTTTTCCTGGCACAGTCCGGGGAATGCTTCCATAACGTGACCGTAACCGGAGGAAAGCAGCGCGCGGAAGGCCCGCTCTCCATGAAGCGCGAACTCCGGGACGTCATGCGTATGCTCGGCGAACTGGAATCGGCGCTACGCGACGAAGAAACCCGGGTACTTCGGTTAGGGCGAGAGATCAAAGACCTGACTTCCCTGCTTGACCGTCTTGAGAGCGAGAAACGCGAAGCAGAAAAGCACGCCATGACCTCGGGCCATATGCTGCAACAACTGCAGCTGGAAATGACCCGTATGTCGGAACGACTGGAGATCTGCCGCACCGAAGTGCAGCGTCTACGCGCTGATCGGGAAGAACAAGTCAACTTGATGACGTTGCGTCAAACCGAGCTGGCGGAGTTGCAGCGGCGCAGGGACGAACTGGAGCGTTTGGCCTCTGCGGCCAACGAAGAGCTGGCGGCTCTACGGGAACAGCGCGATCAGGCGGCGCAGAGTGCGTCTCAGCACCTGGCGCGAGTGGCAACCTTAGAGGAGCGGCATCGGGCGGCGGCAGCTGTGCTGGAGCGAATCGGATCACTGATTGCCGACATGAGCGAGCGCGTGAACAGCCTGCGAAGAGAGATTGGGTCTGCGGCCACGGAGCGCGTTCAGCGGGAAGCTGAGAACCAGCAACTGGCCGGGCTGCTGGAAGACTTGTCAGCGGAGCGCAACGCCAGTGAAGTTCGAGAAGGGCTTTTGCAATTTGAATCGGACCAAGTAAGGGCCCGGCTCGGTGAGATCGACGAGGCCCTGCGCAACGGGCGGATGTTGCTAGACCAGGCGCGCGATCGCCGAGGCGAGCTGGCCGCAGCGGTAGCTAAGCTGCAATCGGACGCGCAGTACATGGCCGAAACTTGCCTGAACGAACTTGGGATTCAGCACCCTGAATTGATGGCCGATGCCACGATTGCCATTGTCACGGGCGAACAGTTGGCGGCGGAAGACCAGACCCAACGCGAGATGCGGACCCGGCTGGACGCCATGGGGCCGGTCAACATGATGGCCCTGGAAGAATACAAAGAGACCGCCGAGCGTCACGCCTTCCTCGATACTCAGCGGAAAGACTTGCTCGACTCGATCGCCAATACGCAGGCTACAATTGCCGAGATCGACACTTTCTCGAGACAGAAGTTTGCCGAAGCCTTCGGCCGGATCAACGAAAACTTCCAGGCCACATTCAAGAAACTCTTTGGTGGTGGCCACGCCTTCATGCGCCTGACCGACGAAGAGAACAACATGGAGAGTGGCATCGACGTGGTAGCTTCGCCGCCCGGAAAGAAGCTGCAGAACGTGCTACTGCTGTCAGGCGGTGAGAAGGCTCTAACTGCGCTGGCGCTGCTGGTTGGCATCTTCCAGTACCAGCCAGCTCCATTCTGCATTCTGGACGAGGTAGACGCACCGCTCGATGAGGCCAACATCGGTCGTTTCACAGATCTGGTGAAGGAAATGAGCGTACAAACCCAGTTCGTGCTCATCACTCACAGCAAGAAAACCATGAGCATCGCGCCCGTGCTGTATGGAGTAACCATGCAGGAGCCAGGAGTTTCAAAGTTGGTGTCGGTACAGTTGGGCGCGACCGCAGAGCAAGTGAAAAACCAGGTCGCCTAGCCAGAGGCAGGCAAATTCTGTAGTTGTGTCGAGACTTGGAAATTTTCATAGTCTCCAGTTATCCTCTGGCGTCCTCAGTTTTTCCACAAGCGTTCCCGCCGAAACCCTTATTGGACAGCCGCTCTCGGGCGTTATCTCTTTGTCAACTCTTTTCCTGTAAGCAGCTTGCGGCCCACGCCGCAAATGCGTATATAACCGGTTGACAAAAATATCTGGCGGGTTCAGAATACGCGACGTTTTCAACCTGTAAAATTATTTCATGAGCCCCCAACTACTTGATCCCGTCCTGCTTCGTACCGACTTCCCGGAACTCGAGCTCCATGCCAGTGGCAAAGTGCGAGACGTGTACCGTCTCGGCAGTGAGCAGTTGTTGTTCGTAGCCACGGATCGCATTTCCGCTTTCGATTATGTACTGGCTACCGGCATTCCGCACAAGGGTCGCGTGCTCACGCAGATTTCACTGTTTTGGTTTGAGTTTCTGCGCGAAGTTGCCCCCAACCACCTGGTGACTGCGGATGTAGAAAGCTATCCCGCAAGCCTGCGCGCCCATGCAGACCAGTTGCGCGGACGATCCATGCTGGTGATGCGAGCTGAAATGGTACCCGTGGAATGCGTGGTGCGAGGCTATATTTCGGGCTCGGCCTGGAAGGAATACAAAGCTACCGGCAAGGTCTGCGGGATCGAACTGCCCAAGGGGTTGAAGGAATCGGACAAGCTCCCAGAACCGATTTTCACTCCTTCCACCAAAGCTACCACCGGGCACGACGAAAATATTTCCTTTGAAGAAATGGTTCGCGTCGTCGGCCGAGAGCGCAGCGAGAAGCTGCGGGACGTCACTTTGAAGATTTACACCAAGGCGGCGGATTACGCCCGGACGAGGGGCATCATCATCGCGGATACGAAGTTCGAGTTCGGAATCACGTCAAAAGGAATCACCTTGGCGGATGAGGTTCTGACGCCTGATTCCTCGCGCTTCTGGCCAGCCGATAAATACCAGCCGGGACGCGCTCAGGATTCGTACGACAAGCAATATGTTCGTGACTATCTGGAAGAAATTCGCTGGAACAAACAACCGCCTGCGCCAGCCCTCCCCCCGGAAGTGGCTCGCAAGACCAGTGAAAAATACGTGGAGGCATATCACCAGCTCACCGGACGCGAGCTGGATGTTTAGTAGGGAAACAACTGGAGATGGCATTGACTGCCACTGACTGGGTCATCGCGCTGGTGATTCTGTTGTCTGTGTTGCAGGCAGCCAGTGCCGGCTTTTTCCAGGAAGCCTTTGGGATCGGCGGTCTGGTGTTTGGATACTTACTGGCCGCGTGGAACTACCATCGGCTGGCGGTTTGGTTTTCCCCGAATATTTCGTCGGTCTGGATGGCGGACATCGCAGCTTTCCTGATTATTTTCGTGGGAGTGATGTTGCTGGCGGGAATTGCCGGACGGATCGCCAGCTGGGCCATGAAGGAAGCGGGGCTGAGAGTCGTGGATCGAGTTCTAGGCGCAGCCCTGGGGCTATTGCGAGGATGTTTGGTAGTTGCCATTGTTCTTACCAGCATGGCGGCGTTTACGCCTACCTCGAAGTGGCTGCAGGGGTCGAAGTGGGCTCCATACTTTTTGGTGGTGGGACGAGCGGCAGTGTGGGTAGCGCCTTCGGAATTGCGGATGCGCTTTTATCAAGGATTGGATTTGCTGCACCGCGCCCCCAACGCACCGTAAACCGCAACCTCGAGCAAGCAGTCTGGCAAACAGGTGAAATGGGTTCGAAACCCTTCCAAGAAAGAGAGATGCCGTGAGAGACCAGCTCGAAGCACTCATCATGCAGATGTACCGCAGTAATATTCTTTATTCCGAGGCAGTGCGTGAATTCAAGAAACGGTTCATCCTAACGGTGCTGCAGGAGAACAAGGGCAATCAGTGCCGTGCCGCCCGCCAACTGGGAATGCACCGCAACACTCTTAGCCGGACGATCTCGGAATTGAAGATTGACGTGCGGCAACTGCGCGCCGGAATCAAGCGGCCTCCGCGCAGCGCACGGCCTGCTCCCTACGAGAGACGAGTAGTTCGCTAGGCCTTTGGCAGACAAAAAACAAGGGCAGCGTCTGGCGCTGCCCTTCTTGCAATCTAATCTGCTACATCTACATCCCCTTACTGAGTGGCTTTGTGGTGGACAGGCGGCTTCTTGGGCGCTGCCTTGGTTAGCAAAGCGCCTTTTTCCATGGTCATGACAAATGGGCTCGCGGTAAAGGACACTGGCGTCCCTTCGAAGTCGAGCGTCGATCCCTCCGCTGGCATCAGCTTGGGGGGAATGGTTCCAGTCATGGTGAGCACAATGTCGGCCCGCTTGGCGTCGATGTCGTCCTGGCTGGCCGCAATCTGCAGTTCGGTCGCTCCGGACTTCAGCACCGTAGCTTCCATCTGCAACGCCACCCCCTTGATCACACTCCACACCTTGTCGGCATCCTCCGGACTTCCTGCGGACAGCACCAATTCCCACTCGGCAAAACTAAGCTTCTTCAGGTCAGCTGGAGTCTTGTCTTTTACCAGATCGTGTGCCTGTTCAGCCGGAGTTGGAGGAACATATTGCTTCACGGTAAAACCCGCTGGCGGCAACTGTGTAGTCGCCGTCAGGGTCAGAAGATCGTTCCAGCCTTCGTCAGATCCGTGATACTTCACATATTTGCTGCGTCCGAATTTCGTGATTTGGGCCTTGCCGGCGGGATCCTTGACCAGGTTGGCAGCGCGGGCAATGAAGAACAACCCATTCACATCGTCCTCAGGCGTTGCGGTAAGAGACGCCAGCGCCAGCGGATAGACGTTCTCCGCGTTGTTGGGATCGGCTTCGACGGCCATCCGCAAATCCTTCTCGGCAGTCGCATTGTCCTTCAATTGCAGGGCGGAAAATCCCGCCACGCTCTCCAACAGTTCTGCCAGCTGGCCCTTCTGCTTTTCGAAATCAGCGTCTGAGGTGCCATCCGGCTTGGCCATATTAGGCAGGGCCTGGAGGCCATGCTCGGCGTGGGCTTTGGCGTCCGCCCATTTCTGGGCAGCGCGCTCGTTGTATGCCAGTAGCACTAAGCCCCGAACATTATTGGGATTGGCAGTCAACAGCCGGTTGGCTGTGTCTATCACCTTGGCTTGGTTCCCCGCCTGTTGGTAGGCCCCCATCAACACCTCCAGCGCGTCCTCTTTCATCACGCTGTTGGGATATTGCGCCAGGAAGGCTTCCAGGCCGCTGACTTTGGCACCCGCGTCCTGCTGCTGCACCGCACCGACGTACGCGTTGTATTCTGCAGGGTCTTTGATTTCCTTTTTTTGCGGCTGGGCTTGCGGCGCGGCTTGGGGTGAGGCCGCAGGTTGGGCTGGCGATGGCGCGGCCGTCTGCTGACCTGAGGCTATTCCAGCAAACGTAAGCACAATCGCCACTAGACTCGTCTTCATGTGAAATGGCTCCTTAGGATTTGGGGAAATGCTACTTCGAGAACGCGACGGCTCTTGCCCCAGGCTCTCCAAGCACGGCTTACCCAGGTTGATACAGATCGCTGGTTGTTCACCCAGTCGATACCCGGAAGACCTGGGGCCGCATCGCAACACCGCGGGCCAGGAAAATATTCCGGTGGCCGGATTATAAGTATGTAATCCGACTATGGCAAGCTGTTACACCCCCAAAGCACAATCCTGCCTTGTTAAGATGCAGTGGAAGCCGTACAAGGTGGTTCGATTGGCCCACAAAAAGGGGAGAGCGCCTTTTATGACCAACAATGCTGGATATGGGCTGAACAGCCAGGTTGCGGTGATTACTGGCGGAGGACGAGGGATCGGCGCCGCCATCGGGCTAAAGCTGGCCGGTTTGGGTGCCATGACCGTTCTTTGCGGGCGCAATCGCGCCCCGCTGAATTCGACTGTGGCGGCCATCACCGCAGCGGGCGGAAAAGCTGAGTCAGTGGAGTGCGATGTAACTGATCTGCCGTCGGTTGAGGCATTTGCGGCACACATCAGTCGCAAATTTGGAAGAACCGACATTCTGGTCAACAACGCCGGCATCGGAGGATTTGGCGGTCCGCTGCATCAGATGCCCCCGGAAGCGTGGGATCAAGTGCTGAACACGAATCTACGGGGAGTCTTCTACTGTATTCGCGCCTTTGCCCCGATGATGATCAAGGCTCGGGCCGGGCACATTGTGAACATCTCCTCGCTGGCGGGAAAGAACCCTCTGCCCAATGGTGCGGCTTATGCGGCATCGAAGTGGGGACTCAACGGCTTGAGTTATTCGGTCGCGGAGGAATTGCGTGCGCACAACATACGGGTTTCAGTGGTTTGTCCTGGGTCGGTAAATACCGAACTGAGTCCGCACCAAGGCAAAGACCCAGCAAAGATGCTTCAGCCGGACGATGTTGCGCACGCAGTAGCCATGCTTGTGACTCAGGCGCAGCAATCTTTCATCAGCGAAGTGCTTTTGCGGCCGACGCAGAAGCCATGAGTATGGCCCGCCTACTATGGATGCCCATATCTCACAAGATCATTTCTTGAAGAGGTTCTCGAAGGCCTGGCGGGCATCCATGGGCCGCGCCGCCTTAGGGGTAGATGTTTCCTTTTCAACCCTTACCCGCATCGAGAAAAATGTGCAGTCGTTGCGTTCGTCCTTGCGCGGAATTCTCTCCGTAATGGGCTGGCTGCATTCGAAACGGCTGGAGGTGTCAAAGTACGTGCATTGACGGCAAGAGTGCAGGGCGGCGGCACATTTGGGGCATTGACCGGCAGATTCAATTCCGGCTGCCAGAAGGGTGCCACACTGAGCGCATCGTGAAACCTCGTGAGTGCCCGGCATCTGCACCGGGCGCGGGCCGAAGGTGTCTTTCTTGGCGGGCCGTTCTACACGTTCCGAGGACGCCTGCTTCTCCCGCTTCTCTCCCGAATCTTGATATCCGTGTTGGCGGTACTTCGCCACCGTGAACCTCCTGATGGGCAGACATTGTCTCTCGCGGCAGGCTGGGGCGCAAGTCGCTCGCCACAGATTCGTTCAGTCTCCGAGTAAGTTTTGGCCGGTCCACCCGAGACCGCATTGAATTGTAATTCCCTATGCTGGGTGCTACCATCCGAACAGGTTGAAAGAGTTTGGAGGTCATTATGGCAGACAGCGATAGCAATAGCTTTCTTTGGTTTCTGGCAGGGCTGGGATTTGGCGCGATCGCGGGAATTCTGTATGCCCCGCGCGCTGGTAACGAGACTCGCGAAGTCTTGCGCGCCAAAGCAGAAGACGGCCGTGATTTTGTGCGTGATCGAAGCCGCCAGGCCCGCGAGCAAGCGGCCGGATGGGCTGAACGTGGCCGCGAAGTGTTGAATCAGCAGAAGGAGCAATTCCGCTCTGCGTATGAGGCCGGCAGGCAGGCCTATCAGGAAACGGCGCATCCGGAAAGCGGAGACCTTCCGAATCAGTAGACGGTTCTCCGCAGTGTGAGTAGATCGCCTGCAGCGGGGGAACTTATGGATAACTTGACTATCTTCATTGCCGTGACTTCGGCGGCGGTAGTGATCCAGGCGGGAATTCTTGTCGCCATGTATCTGGCTGTGCGCCAAACCACTGCGCGCACCGAAGCTCTGGCCAACGAAGTTCGGAGCAAGGTTCTGCCGACCGTGGAATTAGCGCAGTCAATGCTGGCGGACCTGCGGCCGAAGGTCGAGAGCATCGTCAACAATTTCAATGAGTCGAGCGTGATGGCACGGCACCAGATGGAGCGTCTCGATGCCACCATGAGTGATTTACTGGATCGCGCTCGCCTGCAAGTGATTCGTGCCGACGAACTGGTAGGCAAGGCTCTGGATCGAGTAGAGGAGACCGGCGAGTTAGTCCACAAAACCGTGGTATCTCCGGTGCGTCAGGTTTCGGGCGTACTCCAAGGCCTTACCGCTGGATTGGAGTTCTTCTTTTCAGGAAGGCGCAAATCGCGGAATGGCGTAGAAGACGAAATGTTTATCTAACTTGGTAGAGACTGTCAGCAACGGCAGCGCTGAAGCGCTGCCGTTCTTATTTGCGGTGTTAGATGATCCAGCCGCCGCCCACCACAATTTCACCGTCATAAAACACGGCAGCCTGGCCAGGGGTGATCGCCCGCTGCGGTTCGTCAAAGGTCACTAGCAGTTCGTCAGCGCCTGACTTCTCCAGCGTAGCCGGTGCGGCTTCGTGGCGATGGCGAATCTTGGCCGTCACGCGCATGGGCTGGTGCAGATCGTCAACGGAAATCAAATTCGTTCGGTGCGTTCGTAGAGTGGGCGAATAGAGTTCATCCTGCCCGCCGACCACTACCTGGTGCGTGTCTCCGTTGATTTGAATGACGTAGAGCGGCGAACCCGTCGCCACCCCCAGGCCCTTGCGCTGGCCTACCGTGAAATTATGGATACCGCCGTGCTCACCCACCACTTCCCCGCTGGCCGTCACTAGTTGGCCGGAGGTATCCGGTAATGTCTCACCCTG
Organism: Terriglobales bacterium; assembly: GCA_035484735.1. GTDB lineage: Bacteria > Acidobacteriota > Terriglobia > Terriglobales > Acidobacteriaceae > JABCZH01. Next base: position 398,174 of record DATHOQ010000047.1, read on the forward strand.
GTCGGCCAGGTAGGCATCGAGAAACTTCTTGTAGTCACCGCCGGGGACAAAACAGATTTCTTGCGAATCTGGCTTCTCCGCTAGAGCCAATCCGTGATCTCGCGCCAACTCGCGTACCGCTGGCTTGGTCATTTCTCCTAGCGGAAAGATAGTCCGGCTAAGCTGCTCCTGGGTCAAGCCGAAAAGAAAGTAGGTCTGGTCCTTGGAAGTGTCGGTGGCGCGCTTCAGCAGCCAGCGTCCGCGGCGCTCATCGTATGCCGTACGGGCATAGTGGCCAGTGGCTAGAGCATCCGCGCCAATTTGCTGCGCAACAATTAATAGCTGGTCAAACTTCAAATGATTATTGCAAAGACTGCAAGGAATCGGCGTGCGCCCCGAAAGATATTCCTCGACAAAAGGCCGGACTACGTCGCGTTCGAAACGATCCTCATGATTGACCACGTAATACGGAATTCCCAGCGTTTCCGCAACTCGGCGAGCATCGTAAACATCGTCGAGTGAACAGCAGCGGCCCTGAACGGATTCCGGCATTCCTGGATGACCGGACAACCGCCGCTGATTCCACAACTGCATGGTCAACCCGATGACCTGGTGACCCTCAGCGCGCAGCATGGCCGCAACGGTGGAGGAATCAACCCCCCCAGACATGGCAACGGCGATGGTTTGAGAAGGCAGCATTCAGGGGAAGGTTCAGCTCCGGCACGCCCGATACTAAAGAACTACCAAAGGCGTGGCTCGCAGCATTGTGTTCGTTATTATACGCAGTTAACAACGAAACATGCGCACTGACCGGCCCACGGTTCGGCCTTACGTACAACAGGATGTTCCGTCCTGCGGCGGTTTCCCTCTGACCGCCTCTCGTACACGGACTCGTTCGTGCTTATACGCGCACCTTGGCCACGTGCAGTAGAGGTTACTTCGCTCTCGGGTCCGGCACGTGAAGTCACCCCGTGGGGACATAATTCCTGTCAAGAAATGTCTGCAATGGGGACACCGCAGACGAATAGGCCCCCTCTTTCGAGCCCGCTCCATGATTTCTGCCAGGCGCCCGCGCGCCTTTTTGTCAGTCATGCACCCTCTGGTAAACAGGAGACAACTCGCGCAATCTCGCGACGGTCTCAGGCACCAGGCCAAGGGCGAATCCCACTTCCTCTGGGGTGTTTTGCTTGCCCAGGCTGAAGCGGAGGCTGGCACGGGCCTGCTCAGGAGGCAGTCCCATCGCGGTTAGCACGTGCGAAGGCTCAATCGCTCCGGACGAGCATGCTGCGCCGGTCGAGACCGCCAGCCCCTTGAGATCTAGCGCAATCACTAACGCTTCGCCTTCGATGTAGTCGAAATGGATATTCGTGGTGTTGGGTACACGCGGTGCACCCTGTCCATTGACGCCTATGGCCTCCACTTCATCCAGAATCTTTTCTTGCAAATGGTCCCGCAGGGCTGCCATACGCGTCAGATCACCGTGATCTAACGACTCTTTCGCAATCTCGGCGGCCTTACCCAAACCAACGATTCCTGGAACGTTTTCCGTGCCCGCGCGGCGCGAACGCTCATGGCTTCCGCCGTACAACATAGGCTGCAAAATCGTTCCCTTGCGGACATAGAGGGCGCCGACACCCTGCGGCGCGTGCATCTTGTGGCCGGAAATCGAGAGCAGGTCACATCCAATGCGTTGCACGTCGATTGAAACCTTCCCTGCCGCCTGAACTCCGTCGGTATGGAAATACACGTCAGCTTCGGCAGCGATTCTCCCGATCTCTTCGACCGGCTGTAGGACTCCAGTCTCGTTGTTAGCCATCATGATCGAAATCAGCTTGGTGTTGGAACGCAGCGCGCGACGGACGTCATCGGGATCGACCAACCCACGGCCGTCGACGGGAACATAGGTCACTTCGCATCCAGCTTCATCGAGGTGCTTGCACGAATTCAGAACGGCGTGATGCTCAATGGTCGAACTGACGACGTGATCGCCTTCGCGGACCATCCCAAAAATGGCGAGGTTGTCGCCCTCGGTGCCGCCGCTGGTGAACACGATCTCGGCGGCCCGGCATCCGAGCAGCATCGCAACCGACTCCCGTGCACGCTCCACCGCCGCCCGCGTTTCCTGTCCATGATGGTGGATAGAAGACGCATTGCCGAAATGCTCGACGAAGTAATGCCGCATGGCCTCAAACACTTCCGGCAGGATCGGGGTAGTAGCGTTGTTGTCGAGGTAGACGCGGTGCATCAAGGCTATTTTACGCCTTGTGCCATGTCTTCCTACTTCTTCGGCGCCTTGGCCGCTTCCGCCTCGTCTTTCAGATAATTGGCGCTGAGCGTACCTTTCTTCTTCGCCAAATCGATCAGTGTGGGGTAGAACTGCACGAAAGTGTTATCCACCGCAGCATGCTGCGAATGGCATGAATAGCAGGCCGCCGTCGTGGGAACCATTTTGGCAGTATCGGAATCGTCGAAACCGAAGAATGCCCATTTGCCCGGAAAACGTGCCTCATCCTTTACGTGGACTTCATGACCCATCGTTTCTGTGGTTTGAAAGTGTCCACTCTTATTGATGGACGCATTGCTTCCCGCCGTCCGGACTTCCAGCACCAGCATGGTCTTATCGGGCCAGGTGCCGGTTTCCTGAAACGCCCGGTAGGCATCGGGGTTTACGAAGACGTTGTCGAACATGGAGTGGTCCATTGCCATGGCGTTTGGTGAGTAGCTCATATCCACGCCCGAGGTCAAGTAGATCCACTCCCGGTATTTGGACGGGAACATCAGACGGCCATCCGCCGTATAGGTGGGTGTCTGCGCCACGGAACCCTTGTCGGAAGCCGGAGCGGTGGAGGGAGCTGTCCCGTACTGTTGCAGAAGAAAGAAGCAAACCAGCGTCAAAATACGCATGAAACACACCTCGCAGGACTAACGAATTGTTAAAGATGCAGTCTAAAGGTCTTATAAAGAGCTGTCTTGAAGAAATACAACTTTGGAAGTCGAGGCTCGAATGGCTGAAGCAAACGCGCCCGTAATGCAAGGCGGCAGTTTCTATGGCGCTGTCAAACAGCGGACCGAACGGTGCGACGCCATCTTCACCGATCTGCGGCATTCCTCCGCCCGCAAGCTCCCCGAACACGCTCATGAGTTGCCCTTTTTTGCTTTATTGCTGGGAGGCGATTACCTCGAGCGCTACGGCCGCGAGTATAAGCAGTTTGGCCCGTTCACCCTGGCCTATCGCCCGGCCGGGGTTCCGCATCAGGATGAAATCGGGCCGCGCGGCGTGCGTTTCTTCGAGATCGAGATTCGGCCCAGCTGGCGACGGCGGATACAAGAATGCTCCGGCAGCCTCGACACTGCCCAGGACGAGTGCGCCGGGGGCGGGATGTTATGGCTGGCAGTGAAGTTGTTTCGCGCGACCCATGCGCCACAGGAAGACGGCGATTTGCTCATTGAAGGTTTGCTGGCCGAGCTGGTCGGCGCCGTGGCGCACATGCCCCGTGAAGCTACCAAGGATGCACCGCAGTGGCTCGGCCGTGTAGTGGACAAGTTGGAGGCCGAATACTGCGAACGCCTCACGTTGGAAGACCTGGCGCAGGAAGCAGGAGTTCATCCCGTGCATCTTTCCAGAGTCTTCAGGAGATGTGCGGGCGAGGGCATTGGTGAATACGTTCACCGCTTACGAATCCGGGCGGCTTGCGAAAAGATGCTGGTGCCGCGGACGTCGCTGGTCGAAATCAGTCTGGCCACAGGCTTCGCCGACCAGAGCCACTTCACCCGCTCATTCCGCCGAATCACTGGCATGAGTCCGGGAGCGTTTCGAGAGGTAGTCACGCCAAAAGTGGAATATTCATTGGCAGTGGATTAGGCGCTCCAGGCCCCTGGAACATTTGGGAACGCCGACTTATCTTCGTTCCAGGGGGACGTAATGCTGCGGATAGGCGGGGCCGATGTAGTCGGCGCGCGGGCGGATCAACCGGTTGTCATCCAGTTGCTCGATTACGTGTGCAGTCCAACCGCTAATGCGTGAGACTGCAAAGACCGGAGTAAAGAGGTCCACGCCGATGCCAAGAATGTGATAGGTCGAAGCCGAATAAAAGTCCACGTTGGCGTTGAGTTTCTTTTCCGCTTTGATGAACTTCTCAATCTTTTCCGACATCTCAAACCACTTACTCTGCCCGCTCGACTTGCCCAGATCCTGGGACATTTTCCGGAGGTGAGTAGCTCGCGGATCTTCGGTGTGGTAAACACGATGGCCGAAGCCGGGGACTTTCTGCTTCTGCGCAAACATCCCCTTAATGTGCGCGACCGGATCGGCGCCGGATCGGTCAATTGCTTCGAGGATGTGGAACACGGCTTCATTGGCGCCTCCGTGCAGCGGGCCTTTGAGGCAGCCGACGGCCGAGGTGGTAGCGGAATGCATGTCGGAAAGCGTGGCTGCCGTCACCCGGGCAGCGAATGTGGAAGCATTGAGTTCGTGGTCGGCATGCAGTATCAGGGCGATGTCGAGAGCACGTTCCGCAGTCGGTGACGGTTTAACGCCATTTAGCTGAAGAAGAAAATTGCCGGAGTGTGAAAGCGACTTGTCGGGTTCGACCACCGGTTGCCCTTTGCGGATACGGTCATAGGAGGCGACGATCATGGCAATTTGCGATGTCAGGCGGATGGCCTTGTTCACATTTGCATCGTGATCGTTTTTCTTGTCATCGGGATCGTAAAAACTTAGAGCCGAAACCGCCGTCCGCAGCACATCCATGGGCAGCGCGGTCTTAGGCGCGGTACGCAGCAAGTTAACGATGGCGGGATCGAGCTTACGCTCCTGTGCCAGACGGTCGCGTAGCCCCTTCAACTCATCACGCAACGGCAACTTGCCGAACCACAACAGGTAGCAAGTTTCTTCGAAGGTGGAATTGTCGGCAAGCTCATGAATATCAATGCCGCGGTAAGCAAGGACGCCTTGTTCACCGTCGATGTAACAAATGCTCGAAGTGGTGGCAACCACTCCTTCTAGACCTTTCGGGGCGTGCGCGGCGGATATGCTGGACATGGCGTCTGGCTCAAACCTTCTTAATTTTTCGATGGTCGAGGCGCGAAGGGGAAAACGCACCGCAACTAACTTTTATACGCCAAAATTGCGGAAGTTTCCAACCGTCCGGGCGCTCAATAGTGCTAGTCCAAGTGCGGGCAACTCCCGTTCTGGACGTGCCCCCACTAGTTTTCTTTATCGGCAAGAACTGGTTTGGGGAGCGTTCCACAGAGTTACTGAAGGTACACGGCCATGCCCGGCAGGGCTGCGTCCATGGACTTCCCGGTTACAATCGGAGAATGCGCATGCGCTGGCTGCTTCTTATCGCGGTGATGTGGTGTCCAATGGCTTTGGCTACTGACACTCCGCAGTTCCTCGTCTCGGGGCCTTGTGCAACTGCGACAGTCGCTTGCGGCCCCTCGAAAGCTGATCGCAAGCAAGCCCGCGCCGCTTTTTCCCGGGCGCTGCAGCTGGAAAAGGATAAACACCTCGATCAAGCCTACAAAGAGTTCGACACGGCGGCTCGCCTGGTCCCAAACAATGTCAGCTACGTGACAGCCCTGGCCATCACAAGGGAACAACTGGTCTTCAACCACGTGCAGCAGGGCGACGCCGACCTCAACAATGGACGCGAGGTTGAGGCGCAGGCGGAGTTTCGCGGCGCCTTAAGCCTCGATCCCGACAACCAATTTGCGCAGCAACGTTTGCAGGAATCCTTCAAAAGCTGGGCGCCACCCACAACCCCCATATTGCGAGCCTCCGCGGACGGCGGCCAATTGCAAGCTGTGCCCAGTCCCGACCGGCATGCCTTCCATTTTCGCGGTGACTCAAAAGCTCTTTTGACCGAAGTCGCGCAGGCTTTTGGCGTAAGCGCGGAATTCGATGACTCGGTCGCGTCTCGACGGGTTCATTTCGATCTTGATGAATCGGACTTTCCAACCGCGATGCGTGCCGCATGTGATGTGACCGGGACTTTCTGGATTTCGCTTTCCGACAAGCAGATTCTCCTGGCTCGCGAATCGCCAGACAATCATCGGCTTTATGACCGCATGGGCTTGCGCACTTTTTATCTGAGCTCGGCCGCCACTTCGCAGGATGTGAACGGAATTCTGGGTTTATTGCGTACGGTGTTCGAGGTCCGGTTCGTGCAGCAACATCCGCAAAGCGGCTCTCTGGTCGTGCGCGCTCCCATGCCGGTGCTCGACGCCGCCGGCAAGGTGCTCGCGGACTTCGGCGAAGCCCGCCCACAGGTGATATTGGACATTGAGGTCTATGACATCGATCACCAGTTCGCGCGAAACATCGGCATGCATCTTCCCGACAACTTCAACCTGTTTAACATTCCAGCTGCGGCGTTGCTGGCGGCGAGCGGACAAAACATCCAGAGCCTGATTAACCAGTTGATCGCGAGCGGTGGCATCAATCAGGCCAATCAGACCGCCATTTCTGGGCTGCTGGCGCAACTGCAGGGACAGGGACAAAGCGGAATCTTCAGCCAGCCTTTAGCAACCTTCGGTGGCGGTCTCACATTCAGTGGCTTGAGTCTCGATATGCTGTCGGCACAGTTGTCCCGCAACGAAAGTTGGGCGAAGCTTCTGGACCATGCCACCCTGCGCGCGTCGCAGGGCAATGACGTCACCTTCCGCCTGGGCCAGCGATACCCCGTCGTAAATGCCAGTTTCTCGCCGATCGTCAATACTGCGGCAATTTCGCAAGTGCTGCAAAACGGAAGCTTTCAGGCGCCGGTTCCCTCGATCAGCTACGAAGACCTGGGGCTGGACATAAAGGCCAAGCCGGTAGTCTCCGGCGGGGTCCATATAGGGCTGGACTTGGAGTTGAAGCTGCGAGCCCTGGCGGGAACCAGTGTGAACGGAGTACCCGTGATCGCCAACCGTGAATACAAGGGCAGCATCAACCTGGAAGATGGGGAGCCAGCAGTGGTGGCCTCGTCGGTGACCCGCAGCGAGCAGGACAGCATGATGGGACTCCCCGGACTGGGTTCAATCCCCGTGCTGAACAAGATTGGAACAATGAACAATAAGACCACGGAAGACGATGAGATTCTATTGGTGATCACACCGCATGTGATGAACCTGGGCACAAACCAGAATGTGGAGTTGTGGCTGCCAAGATAACGGTTACTTCGCATTGCTAGCGGCGAAATCCACCAGTTTCTGCAACACGTCGTAAGGGAGCCCTCCTGCACTGAGTTTTCTGCCATTGATGAAGATGGTGGGAGTGCTGTTCACATCCAGCGATTCGCCCAAATCCAGCGAGCGCTGCACGCGGGTGGTAGTTTCAGGGTTAACGACACAGGTCGCCACGTCACTTCCCTTCACTCCGGCGGCCTCCGCAAAACCTGTAAGCTTCTCGTCCACATTCGCAGCGGTGATGTCCGACTGCGCGCCGTAAATGCTCTGAATGAATTTCCAGAAGCCCTCCGGGGAAGACCGCCCTACGCAATCGGCGTAGCTGGCGGCTTTCAGTGCCCAGTCGTGCATGGTCAGGGGATAGTTCTGGAACACAACGCGAGCGTTTTTATCCTCGGCGGCAAGCCGATCGAGGGTGGGCTGGGCATCCCTGCAATGGGGGCACTGTAAATCGCTGAACTCCACCACCGTGACCGTGGCGTCAGCCGCGCCATGTGAAGGTCCATTGATTCCCTTCTTCAGTCGGTCGCGCACGGCATCGAAGGGATGGGGGCCGAATGGCAGAATCTCCCCGATAATGACGTGGGTGCCGTCCGGAGTAACGTAGAACTTCTGTGCCTGCGATCCTTGCGGACTGCTGACCGTGACATTTACCTCGGCCAGCCCTTCGGCTGCCGCTGGCTTTATGCTGCCAACTCTCCAGCTGATTGCAGAGTCATAACCCAGAGTTTGCTGCATGAAGGCGTTCACCACCTCTTCCGAAGGCAGGCTGGAAGCAGCACCCGGCTTGGTGGGCGCTGTAGTTTTAGGCGCAGACTTTTCCTGGGCTCCTGCGAGCGCCGCCAGCAATAAGACAGAGCAAACCCTCAAATGACGATACATGAGTTCCTTTCTAGACATCTGCTTTTGCGGCGATCGGGAAACGGCGTCCGTAGCCAAAAGCCTTAGCGGAAATTTTCAATCCTGGAGCGGCCTGTTGCCGCTTATACTCTGCCCGCTCTACCATGCGGATCACACGCCGGACTAGAGTAACATCGAAGCCTCGCGCCGCGGCAATCTGCTCTGCGGTGCGAGAGTCCTCCACGAAGTCTTCCAGGATCGCGTCCAGCACCTCGTAGGGAGGCAGCGTATCGCTGTCTTTTTGATCGGGCCGCAATTCGGCCGAAGGCGGCTTCTCCAGGCTGGCTTGCGGAATCACCTGGCGGCGGGAATTCACATAGTGGCTCAATCGGTACACCATGGTCTTGGGCACGTCAGAGATCACGGCCAACCCGCCGACCATGTCGCCATAAAGAGTGCAATAACCTACGCCCAGCTCGCTCTTATTTCCCGTGCTGAGCACGATGGCGCAGAACTTATTGGAGAGCGCCATTAACAGCGTTCCGCGGGCACGTGATTGAATGTTTTCTTCGGTCGCGTCTGGTGTCAAACCTCGAAACACCGGCTCTAGCGTCTGGCTGTAGCTGGAGTAAGCATCGTTGATGGAAAGCAGCTCAAAGCGGATGCCGAGATTGTGGGCCAATTCTCGGGCATCGTCGATCGAGCCCTGGGATGAATAAGGCCCCGGCATACCCACCCCGATCACGTTTTCGGCGCCGACCGCGTCGGCGGCAATGACCGCTGTAAGCGCGGAGTCGATGCCACCGCTGAGGCCGACGATTACTCTCTTGAAGCCACATTTGCTCACATAATCCCGCGTGCCCAGTACCAGAGCAGCATAGACGCTAGCTTCCTCACCTTCGATTTGCGGATGCACTTCGCCGGTGAGGCTGTCCGAATCAAAGTAGACCAGGTCTTCCTCGAACGATTTGCCTTGCGCGATGACTTCGCCTACGCGGTTCAGCACCAGGCTGGAGCCGTCGAACACCAGGCTGTCATTGCCGCCCACCTGATTGACCATGGCCACAGGAACATTCTGCGTGCGGGCAATCGAGGCCAGCATCTCGCGGCGGAATTCGCGCTTCCCCAGCCAAAAGGGTGAGGCAGAAATATTCAGCACGAAGCTTCCTCCCGACTTGACCAGGGCTTCGACAGGATCGAAGGTGTAGAGGCGCTTGTTCCAGAAGTGCTTATCATTCCAGGCATCTTCGCAGATGGTCAACGCCATCTGTTTGCCGCAAAAAGGAAAAAGATGCTGGCGAGTGGCCGGGGCAAAGTTGCGCATTTCGTCGAAGACATCGTAGGTAGGCAACAGCATCTTTGACTGCAGAAACGCTATTTTGCCGTCCTGAAGCAGCGCCGCGGAATTCATGACCGACTTGCCGGTTTCAGCATGAGCGGGAGTTACGACTCCGCAGATGACCGCGATTCCGCGAGTTTCGGCGGCGATGTGTTCAAGGGTTTCACTGTTGTGCGCGACGAATGAAGGCCGTTCCACCAAGTCGCGCGGAGGGTAGCCGCATACGGAAAGTTCAGGAAAAAGAATCAGTCCAGCGCCGGCTGATTTGGCACGATGGGAAAAATCGATGATCTTCCCGCCGTTCCCTTTGAAGTCCCCGACCGTGGGATTGATCTGTCCCAGCGCAATCTTCACACTTCCAGTGTAACGGCGAGCGCGAGCGCCGCCAAGTCACCGAGTCAAGTCCGCTTCCGCAATCTCGGAAGGAGCAAAGTCGGGCTGCTTGGGACCCGGGTCGCTGGGCGGTGGTCCCGTTGGAGCGGGAGGCAGAGGCTGGGTTGACGTCCTCGTCGATGGAACTGGAAGGTCTTCTCCCGGACGACGCAAGCTGGGAGCATGTGCAGGCTGGGCGTTTGGCGAAGCCGCGGCCACACTCGGTTGATTAAGCTCGACTTCTTTCTCTGCACGGACGATTTTCTCGCCCGTCACCTTCATGGTTTCAACTCGCGTCACTTCATCGCCCACGAAGCGCACAAAATCCACGTCCTGCGGCGGCTCGCCGTAGATCCAATCTTCGTATTCCGCTTCTCCTGCTTTTTCGCGAATCTTCTTGGGAGCGCGACCCTTGGAGTAAATCACCATCTCACGATTCATCCCCACCAGCACCTGATGGTTCTTGATGGCCTCTTTGACCTTAGGAGGGACAGTTTCCAGATAAGCTTCCACTGCCGATTTCGAATCAAAATCGAAAACTGGTCGAAGCAACTTTTTAAGCTGCGGCGCGTCCATCTCGGGAATGTAGTGTTCGAAAACCAAGTCAACGTAGGAACCGCGTGGGTTGGCGTTCGCTTCGGTTGGGGCCGCGGTTCCGCCAGGGCCATCGATTTCGATACGCTCGTACCACTTCTGCTTCTTGACCGGACCGCCATTGATTTCGAAATGAATACTGTTGTCCTTCATCGAAATACTGGTGATCCTCGCCTGGTCGCCGGGTTTCACCGACGGTCCCCAGGTGACGATAAGCCTCTGCAGGTCAATGCCGCTGGGAGAGATATTGCCGTTCTTGAGCGTCAAGCCTTTCTTGCCCATCGGAAATTGAGTGCGGATGTAGACCAGCTCAGCTTCAAATGCATGGATCAACTCCATACGGGTGCGTGGGGTCATGTGCGGCGGGGGAGAAGATTGTTGGCTGGCAGGTTTCTGATCGGACGCGCTTGCACTGGCGACGCTCAGCAACAGGAATGTAAGAAAGACAACCACAACATGGCGTGACTTCATGGATCACCCCAACAGGCTCTGGGCCGATTATAGCGCCGATCGCGGCTTTTTGAAGGGCCAGAAACCCGGACGGAAGCCCACTAGCTTGAAAATAGCTGCATCGCGCCTATCCAGCCTCTGAAACGGTCAGGCCGTCTCTCGCCACCTGCAGCGGCAGCACTTGACCGCCATTTTCAACGATCGCGCTGGCAACCCTGCTGGTGGCTCCTTCCTCGACCAGAAAGATGACACAACCTCCACCGCCAGCGCCGCAAACCTTCGCCGCGCGCCCCCCGTGTTTTCCGGCTACGGTAATCAGCTTGTCAATCAGAGGCGTGGTGATGCCCGGAGCATTGGTGCGGCGCAGCTTCCATTCTTCGCGCAACAAGCGGGAGACTTCGCCCCAGTTCCGGCTACGCAAAGCTTGATGCATAGAGCGGGCGATTTCCTTGATCTTCTCAAAGTTGCGAAACACTCGACGGTCGCCGTCGATGTGCGCCTTGAAGACTTCCCAGTTGTTGATGCCAGACTGCCGCGGCACTCCAGTGTAGGCGAGCACAAACCGCGATTCGATTTCTTCGGGAGCGACTGGGACAACCTCGCGGTGGATTCCATCGGCGTCGAGGTGAATGGCACTGACGCCCCCGTAGAGTGCCGGATAATAGTCCTGGCAGCCGGTGGGCACCTCGATGATCTGGGCCTCGACGTTTTGTGCGATGACACGCATCTGTTCGAGCGTCAGATTGCGGCCGGTAAATCGAGCTAAGGCCGCCGTGGTAGCGATCATCAAAGCCGACGAACCGGAGATTCCCGCCCCTGCGGGAGATTCGGAGTTGGTCTCGAGTAGCAGTCCCCCTTCTGGAGCAAAAAACTGCAAAAGACGCGCGGCCAATGGCAGACGAAAGCGGCGCGCTGCACGCAAGTCATCGAAGCTGGCGAACAATTCGTCTTTACGGGTGTCGAGCGAGCGCAGATGAATGCGCTTCCCTTTCAACGGCGTGATCTGGCAGCTGGTTTGAATGTTGAGAGCGAAGTTAAGCGTAAGCGCCCCGGGATGGAACAAGTAGAGCGGCCATAGATCGATGGTTCCTCCGGCCAGATCGGCACGGCATGGGGCATGGGCAACAATCGTGGGTATACTGACGACGGCTGGTCCTGGCATGCAGTGTTTGTACCATGAAACCCGCACCCAGGATGCCGTCGACGCTGAGGAAAGATTCAGGGGAACGCTTGCCGCGTTCCCCTTTTTCCCTACGCTTTCGAGGCAGCCGCCAGCTTCTGCGCTTTGCTGCGAATGAACGCATAGGGCAGCGCCGGAAGCGAATTGAATTCGGCAGCCTGGGAAATGTAATCATGCGCCTTTGCCGCGTCCCCTTTGGCTTGATACGCCAGGCCCAGACGAAGAAGGTTGCGCGGGTCCTGATCGTTGGCTTGTTGCAGCTCCGTGATAGCCTGGTCGTAGTCCTTTTGAGCTAAGGCAGTTCTGCCCGCCAGTTCGTGGACGAGTTTCAGTTGAATCGCATTGTTCGAAGCCTCAGCAGCTTTACGAAATTCCTCGGCTTCGTTCTTTGCAGTCGTGAAGTCCTTTTTCTCGATTGCTATGGCCGCCAGATTGAAGTGGTGAAGGCGTGCCGAATTATCCTTGACTGCTGGCGAGAGGTTCGAAGTCTGGATCGTCTCGAAAGAATGATCGAAATGCTGCTTGGCAGGGGCATATTGTTGCGCCGCGAGAGCGATGTTGCCCTTGGCCTGAAGGTCGGCGGCCATGGACGCAACGTCGTTCTTCTTCTCCGCCACGCCGTACTCCTTGTCCATCACTTGCTGCGCCTTATCGAATTTTCCGCTGTCCGAGGCCAACACCGCCATGCCGAAGTATGCTGTGCGCAGTTCGCCGTCATTGCGCGCATGTCCCGCCATGGTCTGTAGCTCAGCCTCGGCTTCGGTTGCCTTACCCAGATACATCAAATCAGCCGCAACCCCAAAGCGTGACGGATTGAAATTGTCATCCAGCGAGAGCGCCTTACGGTACTGCACCACCGATTCTTCGAACTTACCCATCTTGAGCAGCAATTCGGCGTAGGAATCGTAGGGGTTGGGATCGTTGGGGATCAAGTCGATGTATTTCTTGAAGGCCTGTTCGGCATTCGCGTAGTCGCCAGCCTGGCGGTAGGCGTAGCCGAGTTGGTTATAAGCGGTCGAATAGTTTGGAGCCAGTTCCGTCGCCCGCTTGTTGTATTCGATCGCCGGAGCATAGTCCTGCTGTCCAAAGTAGTAAGCGCCCAGGTTGAATTGCGCCCGCTCATCGTTGGGGTAAGCAGCTGCCAGCTTCTCGCAATATTCCTTCTGCTTGGTTACGTCTCCAATAGCGCCGGCTTGGCTGGACAAAATTAGCAGCCGCTCCCCTTCCGAGGTCTTGTCCGCCAAACTCACTGCTTTGTTCATATGCTCGAAGAATTCCTTTGTGGTCGGAGCGGAGTTTGCCAAAGCCAGTTCTGCCGAGGCAAATTCAGGGTCGAGCGTGACGGCTTTTTCGAAATGCTGGAGTGAATCCTGGACCAGCAGGCGATCGGCAAGGTCGCGTCCTTGCACGAATTCGTTCTTCGCTTCTTCTGATTTTGTGGTGATGGGAATCTTGGAATTGTTCGATGAAGCCGCGACCGAAGTCTGTGTCTGGTTGCAAGCGAGGCTGGCCCCCATGCCGAGCACAACCATTACCATCGATGCAAAACGAGTGTTTTGGCGCATGAAATTGCTCCCTTCGACTGTGAGATCGGCTGCTGAAAATCGAATCAGTTCGATCTTCAGCGATTGCTGTCTGCCGTAGCTAGACGGAACATCGCTGGATTTGGATAGCAGAAGAACCGCCTGGAAGTGGAAAGTAAGAATTCACATAACAGATAACAGGCGAGACCAGCACTCAGGTCTTGTCTTGTATGGATGAAGGTGGCTATCGCGAACTAGCTGATATTCAGAGCGCGCTTGATGGTACCGCGTTCTTTTTGAATTTTCTCTTGCAGTAAAGTGATGGCGTAAATCAGTTGCTCGGGACGCGGCGGGCAACCCGGCACATACACATCAACCGGGATCACCTGGTTTACGCTTTGCACCAAGGCATAGTTATTGAAAACGCCACCTGAGGTCGCGCAAGCGCCCATGGAGATCACCCATTTGGGTTCGGGCATCTGCTCCCACAATTGACGAATCACGGGAGCCATTTTGTTCGAGACACGGCCGGCAATGATGATCAAGTCGGATTGTCGTGGCGATGGGCGAAAAACTTCGGCGCCGAAGCGGGCAATGTCGAAACGTGAAGCACCCATGGACATCATTTCGATGGCGCAACAGGCCAGACCAAACGTCATCGGCCAAATGGAATTCTTGCGCATCCAGTTGACCGTGGAATCAAGCGTAGTCATGACGATGCCTTCCGGCACACCGTCACCGTAGACCAATTCCTTGACTACCTTCTTGCCGTTTTCGATGTCAACGTAGGGGCCGAAACTGAGTTCTGGAGCCATGAAGTTATTTTAACTTGAGTGCGGGCAGAGTTGGTGGAGAAAAGAACTGAGCCGAGTTGCCCTTAGTTAAGTGATTTCACAGTCGCTGGATCAATGAGCACAAAAGAACAGCCAGTATATTGGTAGCAGCCCAGAATCCCCCGCCAGACGAAACGCGTGGGAACGTCATCCGGTGGAGGAAAATTGAAGTCGATAGTTTTCAATTGCTTCCCTTGAAGTTTCATCTTCTCCGACCCGCTGATAAACTTCACATCCTCAACCTTGAACGCCTTGCTCTTCCCATCCGACCCGAGCAACACAAAAAACTCAGCGCTCTCGGTTCCCGGCAGAAATCTCGGTAACTTAAATACACGCTCGTGGATAACCTGACTGGAGCCGTCCTCCTTGTTCTTCGAATTCGCCCGCCCGCCGGTCAGGTGATCCAGATTCTCCTGTGCCGCGTCCAATTCTATTTTGTACTGATTCACACCAATCTGCTGCGACATCGAAATACGGGATATTGCCATGCGGCACATCTGAATCGCGAGTTCATCTC